>CAVUPD010000009.1:0-510969 GCA_963743255.1 uncultured Chloroflexia bacterium | reverse complement strand
CCACGCCGGCGCCGTGGCAGATGCCCGAGCGCCAACCTCGACGCGATCGGCCGCTGCGACTGCTGTTCGTCGGGCGGCTGCAGGAACGCAAACGCCTCGATCTGCTCTTCGAGGCCTGCCGCGATCCTCGACCCGCGTCCGAGATCCTGATCGCCGGCGATGGTCCCGATCGAGCGCGCCTCGAAGCGCTGGCGGCAACCACTCTGCCCAACGTGGGCTTTCTCGGCGACCTGCGCGGCGAGGCGTTGGATGCAGCCTATGCGCGGGCGGACCTGTTCATCCTGCCGGGGACGGAGGGCTGGCGCTGCAGCAGGCGCTGGCGGCTGGGCTGCCTGCCATCGCCGCACAGGGCGACGGCTCGCAGCAGGACATGGTCACGCCGGACAACGGCTGGCTCGTGCGCCCCGGCGATCTGGCCGAGCTGCGCGCGGCGCTGGTGAGAGCGATGGGGCTCAATGACGATCAGCTGCGGGCCATGGGTGCGGCGTCGTTCCGGCTGGCCCAGACGCGCTTCAACCTGGATGCGATGACGGACGCGTTCGTCACCGCGCGGTGCGCGACGACGCGGCGGAGGGCCTGAGTGCGCCTGCTCTACTACGCGGATGCCCGAAGCCCGATCGCCCGGAGCTGGGTGGAGCACTTCATTCGCACCGGGCACGAGGTGCACTGGGCCTCGAGCTTTCCGACGGCGCCGATCGAAGGGCTGGCGTCCTTTCAGGTGGTACCGGTTGCGTTCAGCGGTCGTGTAGCCCAGCCGACATCCGGCCGTACCACCGCCGGCGCAAGTGGGCTTCGCCTGCGCTGGCATTGCGCCACTGGCTGGGGCCGCTGACCGTCGGAGCGGCTGCCGGCGAGTTCGCCGTGTGGTGGAGCGGGTCCGCCCCGATCTGGTGCACGCAATGCGCATCCCATTCGAGGGCATGGCAGCCGCGCAGGTTGAGGCGGCCGCCCGCTGGTGATCTCGACCTGGGGCAACGACTTCACCCTGCACGCACCGTCTTCGCCCTGGATGCTGCATTTGACGCGGCGAGCGCTTGCTGCCGCAACCGGGCTGCACAGCGACTGCAGGCGCTGGCCCTGGCCACGCGTCGGGCTTTCCCGGCGGTCGTCCGTCGATCGTGCTGCCCGGCAACGGCGGGGTGCGGCGGGAGGTCTTCTTCCCTGCCGGTGATGCGCCCGAGCATGAAACCGACCGAATGTCGGCCGCGTGCGGCCGGCGTCGCGCCGATCGTCATCAACCCACGCGGCTTCCGGGCCTACGTGCGCAGCGACACGTTCTTCCGGGTGATCCCGCGGGTCCTGCAGCGCAAGCCCGGCGTCGTCTTCGTCTGCCCGACGATGGCCGGCGACCCACAGGCCGAGCGCTGGCTGCAGCGCCTGGGCGTCGGTTCTTCCGTGCGGCTGCTCCCGTCGCTGGAACCGGCCGAGATGGCGGCGCTCTTTCGACGTGCACAGGTGAGCGTCTCGCCCAGTACGCACGACGGCACGCCCAACACGCTGCTGGAGGCGATGGCCTGCGGCTGCTTCCCGATCGCCGGCGATCTGGAATCGATCCGCGAGTGGCTGGTGCGCGGCGAGACCGGGTTGATCGTCGATCCGGCGGACGATGAGAGCCTGGCGTGGGCGATCCTGCGCGCAGCTGGACGACGACGGTCTGCGTCAGGCCGCCGCGGGCCGCAACGTCGAGGTCATCCGCCAGCGGGCGGACTACCCGGTCTGCATGCAGCAGGCCGAGGCGTTCTACCATCAGGTGGTCGAAGCGGGGCCGGTGCTATAATGCCGCCAGCCGCGCCCACGTGCCGCGGGGATGCGAAGGCCTCTCCTATCAGCATGAAGCAGGTCGTCCAAGAGATGCGCTCCGGGGAAACCCGCGTCATCGAGGTTCCGGTTCCAGTGCCGGGGCCGGGGATGGCGCTGGTGCGGACCGCTCGCGTCGGTGGTCTCGGCTGGAACCGAGCGCATGCTGGTCGAGTTCGCCGGGCAGGGCTGGATCGGGAAAGCCCGCTCGCGGCCCGACCTCGTGCGCCAGACCTCTGACAAGGTTCGCCGCGAAGGCCTGCTCACCACCGTTCGACGCCGTCCAGAACCGCCTCGATCAACCCCTCCCGCTCGGCTACTCGTCCGCCGGTGTCATCGTCGCCGTCGGCGATGGACTGCAAGGATTCCCGCGTGGAGACCGCGTGGCCTGCGCCGGCGGCGGACACGCAGTTCACGCCGAGTATGCCCTCGTGCCTCAAAACCTGATGGCGCACGTGCCCGACGGCGTGGACCTCGAGCACGCGGCGTTCGCCACGCTGGGTTCCATCGCCATGCACGGGTGGCGCCTGGCCGAGCCGCAGGTCGGTGAGCATGTGGCCGTGATCGGCCTGGGGTTGCTCGGGATGCTGGCGGCGACGCTGGCCCGCGCGGCAGGCGCCTGGGTCTTCGGCATCGACCTGGATCAGGGACGCGTCGAGCGGGCGCAGCAGATGGGCTTCCGCGCGCGCGCTGCGCGACGCGGCCGAAGACGCCGCCCTGGCTGCCACGCAGGGCCGCGGCTTCGACGTCGTGCTTGTCTGCGCCGATTCGCCGTCGAGCGATCCCGTCGAGCTGGCCGGGAAGCTGGCGCGCGATCGGGGCCGCGTGGTCGTCATCGGCAACGTCGGGTTGGAAATCCCGCGCCGAACGTACTACGAGAAGGAACTGAGCCTGCGCGTCCGCGGTCGTACGGCCCCGGGCGCTACGATCCGCTGTACGAGGAAGCCGGCATCGACTACCCGATCGGCTTCGTGCGCTGGACCGAGGGCCGCAACCTGCAGGCGTTCGTCGACCTGCTCGCCGCCGGCCGGCTCGACCTGCGGCCGCTGATCACCCACCGCTTCCCGATCGAGCGCGCCACCGAAGCCTACGCCGTGATCACCGGCCGCGAGCATCCGGCATTCCTGGGCGTCGTCCTCACCTATCCGGAAACGAAGGAAGCTCCGGCATCGCGGGTCGAGCTCAGCCCGAAGCAGGTGCGAGCCGATGCGGATGTCCGGCTCGGCGTGCTGGGTGCGGGCAGTTTTGCGACGGGCGTGCTTCTGCCGGCGTTGAAGCGCGTACCAGGCATCGACCGAGTTGGCATCGCCTCGGGGGCCGGGTTGAGCGGTGCCACCGCCGGGCGGAAGTTCGGTTTCCGGTACGCCGCGGCGAACGAGCAGGAGATCCTGGCGGACCCGTCGATCAACACCGTGGCGATCCTGACGCGGCACGCCGATCATCGCGCGTCAGACCGTCGCCGCGCTGCGCGCCGGGAAGCACGTCTTCTGTGAGAAGCCGCTGGCGCTGACGCGCGATCAATTGGCGGAGATCGCCGCCGCGCTTCAGTCTTCGGACCGGCTGCTCACCGTCGGCTACAACCGGCGCTTTGCGCCGCTGGCGCTGGCGATGCGCAGCTTCCTGCGCGCCACCGAGGCGCCGCTGGCCGTCCACTACCGGGTGAACGCCGGCGTGCTGCCTGCGAACCACTGGCTCCACGATCCCGAACAAGGCGGCGGCCGGCTGCTGGGCGAGGCGTGTCACTTCCTTGATTTCGTCACCTTCCTGGTCGGCGCGCTGCCGGTGCGCGTGTCGGCGGTCGGGCTGCCCGATGGTGACCAGTACCGCGAAGACAACGTCCTGATCAGCCTCGAGTTCGCCGATGGCTCGGTGGGCACGATCGCCTACCTGGCGTGCGGCGATCGCTCGATGCCCAAAGAGCGCGTCGAGGCATTCGGCGGCGGCCGCGCCGCGGTGCTGGACGACTTCCGGCGCCTCGAGACCTACCACGCCGGCCGACGTCGCGTGCAGCGGTCATGGCTGCGACAGGACAAGGGGCACCAAGCGGAGTGGGAGGCGTTCACCGGCTGCGATTCGCTCCGGCTGGCCCGCCGCCGATCGCGTATGACCAGTTGATGGCCGCCGGCCTGGCGGCGCTGGCCGCTGTGGACGCTCTGCGCACGCGTAAGCCGGTCACGCTCGAGCCGCTCGGCCCGGCGCAATGAGCCGGCGCCAGAATCGTCATCCACGCCGCGCGCGGTCTGAACTCCGACCCCTGGCGCGCTACGTGCTCTACCAGATCAAGCTGCGCAGCGGATGGGTCCAGGCGCGGACCCGGGTCTCGTCCTGGGACGAGCCGCTGTTGGCGCGTGCCCTGGGGCCCGGCGCCTCCGCCGATCCGGAAGATTACGCCGCGTACCGCCAGTCGCTCATCGCCCCACGCTTCTTCTTCGATCCATCCGCGATCTCTCGGACGATCTCTCGAAGGTGCTGCACCACTCCGCGGAGGCGGTGGCCGAAGCGGATGACGTGCGGGACGGCTGGTTCCGAGTCTTCGGACAGCCGGCCGTCTGGCTGGGAACGCCGCCGGATTGGTCGGCCCTGGCGCCGCTGGCCGATGATGCGCCTCCGCCGTCGCTCGACCTCACCGAACACTGGACGGCGACGCGCCTGGATCAGGTGCCCGGAGACATCAAGCTGCTCTGGGAGCCGTCGCGCTTCGGCTGGGTCTACCCGATGGTGCGCGCCTATCGGGCCACGGGACAGGACGCCTACGCCGAGGCCTGCTGGGAGCTGATCCTCTCGTGGAGGCAGGCCAACAAGCCGAACGCCGGCGCAAACTGGATCTCCGCGCAGGAAGTCGCCGTGCGCCTGATGGCGCTGACCTTCGCCTTCTACGGCTTGGCGCCGTGGCTGAAGCGCAAGGCGTCGCGCATCGCCCGGCTGGCGACGATGATCGTCGTGCACGCGGCGCGCATCCCGCCGACGCTCGACTACGCCCGCGCCCAGCGCAACAACCACCTGTTGGTCGAGGGCGTCGGCCTGTACACGGCCGGCGTGCTCTTCCCGGAGGTCGAGGCGGCCGCCGGCTGGAAACGGACCGGTCTCGAGCGTGCTCCTGCATGCGCTGCGCACGCAGGTGTTTCCCGACGGCGGGTACGTGCAGCACTCGGCCAACTACCACCGCCTGGCGCTTCAGGCCGCCACGTGGGCCGCCAGCCTGGCACAGCACAACCAGGAACCTCTGCCACCCGAAGCGCTGGAGTCGATCCGGCGGCTGGCCGCGCCCTCGGTGAGCTCGTCGATCCTGCCGACGGGCATGCGCCAAACTTCGGGCCGAATGACGGGGCCTACATCCTTCCATTGAGTGACGGCGAGTTCGAAGACTTCCGCCCGGCGCTTCAGGCTGCGGCCTGCCTGCTGGATGAGCGCGCGCTCTACCCGTCCGGCGCGTGGGATGAGGCCTGCGTCTGGCTGGGGATCGAAACGCCGGCGAAGCCGGGCGCCGCGGACGCCCCAGTTCCGATGGACCTGCCAGACGCCGGGTTGTTTCTTTTGACGGGCGACGTGTCGCGCGGGTTGCTGCGCTCGGCGCGCTTCACCTCGCGGCCGGGGCACTCCGACCAACTCCACTTCGACCTGCGCTCCCGCCGCCAGCCGGTGGCGATCGATGCCGGCACCTACCTGTACAACGCGTTGCCGCCATGGGACAACGCGCTGGCCTACGCCGCGGCCCACAATACGGTCCTGGTCGATGATCAGGAACCGATGCGGCGCGGCGGGCCCTTCCTGTGGTTGGAGTGGGCCCAGGCGCGCGTGCTTGGACGCTGGCGCTCCGCCGGACGGCCGATTGGAGGCCATCACCGCCGAGCACGATGGGTATCGGCGCATCGACGTTCGCCACCGGCGCACGGTCGTGCGCGCTCCTCGCAACTGTGGCTTGTGGTCGATGACCTGCTCGGTTCCGGCGAGCACACGGCCCGACTCGGTTGGCTGTTGGCCGACGGAAAGTGGACGCTGCGCCCCGGCCAGCCTGGGCATCCGCTACCCGCGCCTGCGCGCGGAAATCCTATTCGCCGCACCGGGGGATCCGCGGCGCTGTACCGCGGCGGCGAACTCATCGCCGGGAGCGCCACGGCCGGAGAAGGCACAGGTCAAGGGCTGGGTGGCGTGGACGTATGCCGAACGTCAGCCGGCGCTGCGCCTGGAGATCGAATTGAAGGGGACTCTTGCCTCTCAGGTTGATCACCTGGTTCGCCTTGGACGGCGCGAGCACCGGCGCCGTGGACCTGGAGTGGAACGTGCCGGGTGACGGCGCCTGCGCCGTAAGCCGCGTCGCGCTGGGTGACGACCGTCCTGGATCTCAGCCGTGCACATCCTGCTGATCCATCAAGCCTTCGCCGCGCTGGGTGAGCCGGGCGGGACGCGGCACCATGAGCTGGCGCGCTGGCTGTCGCGGCGCGGCCACCGGGTGACGATCCTTGCCGGCCAGGTGAGCTATCTGACCGGTGAGGCCGGCTCCGGATCGCCGGCGGAGTGGATCGATGACGCCGGCGTGCACATCCGCCGCTGCGCCACCTACCGCGCCTGGCACCGTTCGTTCTTCCATCGCGTGCTGAGCTTCCTCAGCTTCATGCTCTCGTCGTTCGCCGCCGGACTGCAGGTGCGCGACGTGGACGTCGTCTGGGGCACGACGCCGCCGCTGTTTCAAGGCGCCACGGCCTGGCTCGTGGCGCGCCTCAAGCGGGCGGCCTTCGTCTTCGAGGTGCGCGACCTGTGGCCGGCGTTCGCCGTGGCCGTCGGCGTGCTGCGCAACCGCCCGCTGATCGCGCTGGCTGAAGCGCTAGAACGATTCCTCTACCGCCATGCCGACCGGCTGGTGGTCAACTCGCCCGGATATGTCGAGCACGTGCTGCAGCGCGGCGCGTGGCAGGTGGACCTGGTTCCGAACGGAGTCGACGTCTCGATGTTCGACCCGCAGTCGACCGGAGCTGCTTTCCGCAAAGCGCACGGCCTGCAGGGCAAGTTCATCGCCCTGTACGCCGGCGCGCTCGGCCTGTCGAACGACCTGGGCGTCGTGCTCGACGCAGCAGCGATGCTCGAGGACGAACCGAAGATCGCGATCGTCTTGCTGGGCGATGGCAAGGAACGACCGGCGCTCGAAGCGCGGGCCCGCACGCTCGGCCTGCGCAATCTGCACTTCGTGCCGGCGGTCCCCAAGGATGAGATGGACCAGGCGCTGGCGGCGGCCGACGCCTGTATCGCCATCCTCAAACCGCTGGATGTCTACAAGACGACCTACCCCAACAAAGTGTTCGACTACATGGCCGCCGGCCGGCCGGTGGTCCTGGCGATCGATGGCGCCATCCGCCAGGTGATCGAGGAAGCCAGGGCAGGCGTGTTCGTCCCGCCCGGGGATGCAGCCGCGCTGGCGGCAGCGATCCGCCGCCTGGCAGCCAATCGGGCCGCAGGGCGCGCCATGGGACGCTCGGGAAGGGCCTTTGTCGCCAAGCGCTTCGACCGGGGGGCGCTGGCTGACGGGCTCGAACAGGTGATGCGCCAGGCGGCTGCGCAGCGAGGCCGCCGGTGAGCGCGGCGCTCTTCCCGGCTGGGATCCCCGAAACGCAAGCGAGCCTTCGACCTGCTGCTGACGATCCCGGGCGTGCTGGTGATCAGCCCGCTGCTGGCTCTCCTGGCGATCCTGATCAGGCTGAGGCTGGGAACCCCGATCCTGTTCCGCCAGACTCGCCCCGGCTATCGCGCTCGGCCGTTCACGCTCTACAAGTTCCGCACGATGACCGACGCCCGCGCCGGCGACGGGCGCCTGCTGCCGGACGCCGATCGGATGACCGGCTTCGGCCGGGCCCTGCGCTCCTTCAGCCTGGACGACCTGCCCAACACGATCAACGTGCTGCGCGGAGAAATGAGCGTGGTGGGGCCTCGTCCCCTGCTCACGGAGTATCTCGATCGCTACACACCTGAACAGGCCCGCCGTCACGAAGTCCTGCCGGGCATCACCGGCTGGGCGCAGGTCAACGGCAGGAACGACCTTTCGTGGGAGGACAAGTTCCGCCTGGATGTTTGGTATGTCGACCACTGGTCGCTGAGGCTGGACGTAAGGATCCTGGCCCTGACCGCGTGGAAGGTATCTGCGGCGGGAAGGGATCTCCCAGCCTGGCTTTGCCACCGCACAGGAATTCCGCGGGCCTGAAGAGGGTTCAAGCCAAACCTAGAACATGTGGTCGGATTGGGCACTTGCCTGGAAGCGTGAAGGCGGGTAGTATGCGTGAGCGGGGAACCGCCCGAGAAGCTGGCAACGCCGAGGAGGATGGGAATGAAGCCGGAGCTCAATTTCTACGACGTCAAGTCTCGCAGCAAGTTCGCCAGCACGGATTGGCGCATCGAGACCAGGACCGCCAAGGGCAAGACCCGTTACTTTGCGGTCGCCAAGGTTCCCACCGCCGGGCACGAAGCCTGGCTGATCGTCAAGGAAGAGTTCGCCAAGCAGAACAGCTAGTTGGCTCCGGCGTCCGCATCCATTCCTCCCGCCGCCCGGGTCTGCGGGCGGCGGAATGATTCTCACCAGGGACTACCGTGAACCCATGCGACGACGCCCTTGAGCTCTACCGGCGCATGCTCCTGATTCGAAGTCTTCGAGGAGCGTGTCCTGGAGAGCTTCACCCGCGGGCTGGTCTTCGGCACGACGCACACGGCCATCGGCCAGGAGGCCGATGGAGTGGGCGTCCTGAGCTGCAGCCTGCCGGGCGATGTGGTCGTCAGCAACCACCGCGGCCACGGGCACTTCCTGGCCTATGGCGGGCCGATGGACGCTTTGGCGGCCGAGATGATGGGCCGCGGGAGCGGGGTCTGCCGCGGCCGGGGTGGAAGCCAGCATCTGCATTGGAAGGACTTCTACGCCAGCGGGATCCTGGGAGGAACCGTTCCCCTGGCCGTGGGAATGGCGCTGGCCGAACGCGAACGGGGCATGCACGCCATCGTGATTGCCTTCCTCGGGGATGGCACGCTGGGCGAAGGCGTGGTGTACGAGAGCCTGAACATGGCCGCCCTGTGGAAGCTGCCCATCGTTTTCGTGGTCGAGAACAACCGCTACGCCCAGACGACGCCGATCGAACAACACCTGGCGGGCAGCCTGTCCGGCCGGTTTGCGGCCTTCGGGATCCCCGTGTTGGAACAAGACACCACGGATGTCCTGGTGGTGCGCAGCCTGGCGCAGCCGCTGATCGACGCCGCCCGCAGCGGGGCCGGCGCCCAGGCGCTCATCCTGCACACGTACCGCTTCTCGGCCCACTCCAAGGGCGATGACACCCGCGATCCGCAGGAGGTCGAGCGCTATCGGAAGAATGATCCGCTCCCCCTGCACGCTGCACGCCTGGACGCCTCACAGGTGAGGCGAGTTGAGCAAGAGGCAAGGGCGGCCGTCGACGAAGCCTTCCGAGCGGCCGAGGCCGAAGCCCCTGCCGAACCCGGGGAGATGACGCCGGCGCTGGGGGATCGGCGATGACCACCGTCCTCGAATCCCTCCAGGATGGAATTCGGTCGTGCCTGGCCGAGTCGCCGCAAGTCCGCGTCCTCGGCGAGGACGTCCTCGACCCGTACGGCGGGGCGTTCAAGGTCACGCGCGGGCTGTCGACCGAATTCCCCGATCGGGTGCTGACGACGCCCGTGTCCGAGGCGGGCATCGTCGGCCTATCGGTCGGCATGGCGCTGCGCGGGCTGCGGCCGGTGGCTCGAGATCATGTTCGGCGACTTCCTGCTTCTGGCCGCCGACCAACTGGTGAACCACGCCGCCAAGCTGCGCTGGATGACCGGGGATCAGGTGCGCGTGCCGCTGGTCGTGCGCACGCCGATGGGCGGCGGGCGCGGCTACGGGCCGACGCACTCGCAGTCGCTCGAGAAACACGTGATGGGAGCTCCCGGACTGCGAACGGTGGCGGCCACGGCGCTGGGCGACCCCGGTACGCTGCTGCGGACAGCGGTGCTGGCGGATGATGACCCCGTCCTGTTCCTCGAGCACAAGCTGCTGTATGCCGCGCCGCTGCTGACGCCGGGCGAAGGAGCGGAGCTGGAGATCCGGGCACTGGGTGATGGCTATCCAGTCTACCGTGTGCGCATCGCCGGAGCGCCGCCGCCTGTGGTGACGTTGACCTCCTACGGTTACCCGGCCGAGCAGGCGCGTCAGGCGCTGCAGGCGCTCGCCTTCCAACATGAGGTCTTTGGCGAATTGCTGGTCTACACCCAGCTCAGCCCGTTCGATCCGTCGCCCTTGCTGGACGGCCTGAAGCAGACGCATCGCCTGCTGACAGTGGAAGAAGGCACGCGCAGCCTGGGCTGGGGCGCCGAGGTCATCGCCACCGCGCTGGAAGCGCTCGGACCGGGGCTGCACGCCGGGCGTGTGGCGTCGCGCGATCTGCCCATCCCGGCCGCGCGCACGCTGGAAGCTGCCGTGCTGCCGTCCGTCGACGGGATCGTCGCCGCGGCGCTGGCGCTGCTGCGTTGATGCGTTCGCCGGTGCAGGCCGTCCGGCTGGATGCAGGCTGGGCTTGCTGATACACTTTGCCCAGCGGCGTGACCCGATGAGTGAACCCGTCCCTGTCCTCGTACCCCTGCTGAACCCCAACGAGCCGGAATCGCGCCTGACGGCGATCCACGCGCCGGAAGGCACGCACGTCGAGCCTGGCCGGCCGTTGGTGTCTTTGGAGACGACCAAGTCGTCGGTCGAGGTCATGGCCGAGGCGACTGGCTACGTGGCCGGGCTGCGCGCTTCGGTCGGAGACCTGCTCCGCGCCGGCGATCGACTGTGCTGGCTGGCGCCGAAGTCGGACTGGAAACCGCCGCAGGTCGAGAGGCCCGCGGCGGAGGCGCCGCTGCCGGAAGGGCTGCGCATGACGGCGCCGGCGCTGGCGCTGGCGCGGGCGACCGGGATGGCGCTCACGCGCCTCCCGATCGGACCTCTGATCACGGAGGCCCAGGTGCGCGATCTGCTTTCAGGGAGCTGCACCCGGGACTGGACCGGCGGCCGATCAGCGGCTGATCGTGTACGGGGGCGGGGGGCACGGCAAGTCCGTGATCGAGGCGATCCGCGCCATGGGGACGCACGAGGTCATTGGCATCGTCGATGACGGGCTGGCCAAGGGGACGCAGGTGCTTGGCCTTCCGGTGCTCGGCGGTGCGGAGGCGCTCCCCGGCTTGCTGGCGCAGGGAATCCGGCTGGCCGCCAACGCCGTCGGAGGAATTGGCGATGCCCGCAGTCGCGTGCGCGTCTTTCACCGGCTGATCGAGGCTGGATTCGGCTGCCCGGCCGTCGTGCACCCGACCGCTTTGGTCGAGCCAAGCGCCAGACTTTCGCCGGGCGTGCAGATCATGCCGCACGCGTATGTCGGCAGCGAGGCCGAGATCGGCTTTGGCGCGATCGTCAACACCTCGGCCGTCGTCTCGCACGACTGCTGGCTGGGAGCCTATGCCAACGTGTCGCCGGGTGCGCTGCTGGCCGGAGGCGTCCGGCTCGGCGAGTCGGCGCTGGTCGGCATGGGCGTTACCGTCAACCTGGGCGTGACGATCGGCGACGGCGCCCGGGTCGGCAACAGCGCCGTGGTGAAGAAGGACGTTCCCGCCGGCGGCATCGTGCGCGCCGGGATGGTGTGGCCGGCGAAAAGCGAAGAGGCCGGATAACCGAAACCAAGCTATCAGCGTTCAGCTTTCAGCTTCAACAATCCGCCAAGGGACGCAGGATTGCGGATCTGGCTGAGTGCTGATCGCTGAAAGCTGAAGGCTCATGCCAACGAAAGGATCTCCCAGTGCCTGACGCCTATCTCGTCCCCATGTCTTCCCCCGATCTCTCGCCGGCCGAGCGTGAGGCGGTGCTCGAGGTCGTCGGCACGCCGAACCTGAGCATGGGGCCCAAGGTGCAGGCCTTCGAGCAGATCGTCGCCGAACGCGTGGGCGTGCGCCACGCCGTGGCGGTCAATTCCGGCACGTCGGGATTGCACCTGTGTGTCCGGGCGCTGGGAATCGAGGACGGCGACCGGGTGATCACCACCCCCTTCTCGTTCGTCGCCTCGGCCAACGTGCTGCTGTACGAACGCGCCGTGCCGGTGTTCGTCGACGTCGATCCGGAGACCGGGAACATCGACACGGACCTGGTGGCCGAGGCGGCCGCCGGTCTGATGAAGGGCGGACATGCCGCGCAGCGCTGGCTGCCGCGGCGCGGCGTCCCGGAGGGTAAGCGCCTGAAGGCGCTCCTGCCCGTGGATGTGTTCGGCCAGCCGGCGGACTACGACACGCTGAATCGCACCGCCCGCCAGCACGCGCTCCCGGTGCTGGAGGACTCGTGCGAAGCGCTCGGCGCCGAATACAAGAGCCTGCCAGCCGGCCATCTGGGCGACGTCGGTGTCTTCGGCTTCTACCCCAACAAGCAGATCACCACCGGGGAAGGCGGGCTGATCGTCACCGATCGCGACGATGTGGCCACGATGACGCGGGCGCTGCGCAACCAGGGTCGCGCCCCCGGCGATACCTGGCTGGACCACACCTACCTCGGCTACAACTACCGGCTGGACGAGATGAGCGCCGCGATGGGCCTGGCCCAGATGCGACGCTTCGACGAACTGTTGGCCCACCGTGAGGCCGTGGCGGCGTGGTATGCCGAGAGCCTGGCGGCGATGCCGCAAGTCGAGATGCTGCCGCTGGCCACAACGACCACCCGCGTCAGCTGGTTCGTGTACGTTATCCGGCTGGCGCCGGGCGTGGATCGGACCGAGGTCATCCGGGCCCTGGATCAGAAGGGCATCCCCGCTCGCCCATACTTCTCGCCGATCCACCTGCAGAAGTTCTTCGTCGACCAGTTCGGCTATCAGCCGGGAGATTTCCCGGTCACCGAAGACCTGGGGAAGCGCAGCCTGGCGCTGCCGTTCTCCGGCGTGATGACCCGCGAGCAGGTCGGCCTGGTGTGTGAGCGTCTGGCGGCGGTGCTGGCCGGCTGATCGGTCGGCAGGCAGCGCACTTCCCGACACGAACAACGCCCCCGTCAGGGGGCGTTGTGATTCTGCGGGGCCGGGACCGACAGGCTCAGCGCGTCTGATCCCAGTTGAACAGCACCAGGTTCTCGTTGCACTTGTCGGAAGTGTCGAAGTACACCTTGTCCGAGAGCGGCACGCCGGCGGTGTCCAGAATCTGAATCCAGAGTGTCTTGGTGCTGGCGATCGGGTGATCGCTGAGGACGAGCTCGTAGCCGCCCGGCCCGTAGGCCGGTGCGCTGCCCGTCAGGCTGGTCAGGTCGAATGAGATGCTGCTCAACTGCCCGCCGATCCGCACCGCCAATCCGGTGACGGCACCCTTGGTCTCATTGTCAAACACCTGGCCGGCTACGCCCATCCACTGGCAGGCCTTGGTGTTGGCGAAGTTGGTGGTGAACTTGGGGCTGTCCGGCTGCGGGACGATGGCGGCGCCGGAAGGCGTGACGGTGATCACCGGGGTCATCGTGGCCGTGGGAGCCGCGGTCGGGACCGGCGTTTCCGTCGGCTCGGGGGAGGCCGTCTCGGTCACCGTGGGCGTCGCCGTCCACGTGGGCGGGAGATAGATCTCCGGCGTATTGGTCGCCGTCGGTGGGCCGAGAGTTGGCGGCAGCGTCGGCGGCGGGACGAGCTTCACCGGGAGGTACGGGTTCACCACTTCCACCAAATACGGGTTGAGGAAGACGGCCCCGAAGGCTGCGCCGATCGCAATCGTCGCCACGACGACGATCAGCGTCAACAGGTTGATGAACAGCCCACCAATGCCGGGACCTCGGGGTTCGTAGCCTTCCATCGGTCTCTCTCCCTGCCCTGCCGGCGAACGTCTTAAGCCCGCCTAAGGCGTAGTGACGATCTCGATCACCGCCTGAGACCGCTGATCGGTCAGCCAATCCTCGACGGCCTCTTGGCGCAACCGGCGCCAGGTCTCGGGGTCGAGCGGGTGATCCTGGCGCTCGACGACTTCAACCAGATGGTACCCGAGCGTGCTTTGCACGACGGCGCTGATCTCGCCGGGCTGCAGGGCGAAAGCGGCAGCCTCCACCTCCGGCGTCGTCAGCGTCCCCGGGGCAAACCATCCCAGGTCCCCTCCGGCCACGCGCGTGCTCAGGTCCAGCGAGTACGACTGCGCCAGTTCGCCGAAATCCGCTCCACCGGCCAGCTGCGCTTGGAGGTCCGCCGCCAGCGCTGCGTCGGCGACCAGGATGTGCCGGGCATGCACTTGCTCGGCCGTGGCCGGCACCTCGTCTGCGACGCGCTGGACCGTGATCGCCGCCAGGATCTCTTCGCCCAGGGCAGACTTGAGTCCCTCGAGCGAGTATCCATTGGCGGCCAGCCAGGCGCCCATGACGTCGGAGCCTCCCATTTCGGCGGCCAGTGCCTCAATCCGGGTTTCGACTTCGGCTGCCTCCAGGCTGGCCCCTGAAGCGCGGGCAGCCTCGGCCAGCAGGCGCCGGTCGATCAAGGCGTTGAGGATCACCGTCCGGTAGTCCCCGACAGTTGCAAGGTCGATGCCAAGCGAGCGCTGGGCGGCCTCGTAGCGGGCAACTTCCTGCTCAAGGTCCGCCACGCGGATCGCCGTGCCGTTGACGAGAGCAACGACCGGCTCGGGGGTCGGGCTCGGCGTGGGAGGAATTGGCGTCGGGGTTGCCGGCGCAAAGGGCAGCCCGGAACAGCCTGCCAGCAGAACACTGACGGCCAGAGCGGAGATCCAGTGCAAGGCACGCATCAGGAGGCGATTATAGCCCTGCCGGACGGGCGCCCCGGGCGCTAGCTGCCCGAGAGGACCACCAGCACCATCGGGTTCCGACGGGTCTCGCCGAAGAACAACTTGCCCAGATCGCGCTCCAGGCGTGTCTGAAGGTCGTTCCCGTTGGCTGAGTTCACCAGATCTCGAATGCGTGAGCGGGCCGTGTCCAGCAAGGACACGCCGTTGCGTACGACGACGAACCCACGGGTGGTGATCTGCGGCTCGCCGCGCAGGCGGCCGGTCTTGGCGTCGATCTGGACGTGCACCAGCACGAAACCGTCACGCGCCAGCGTCTCGCGCTCGCGCATCACCTCCGGCCCGACATCGCCCACGCCGCGCCCGTCGACGAAGACATACCCGCCGGGGACGCGTTCGCCGATGCTCATGCGACCCTTGTGGAACTCGATCACCGTGCCGTTCTCGACTACGGCGATGTTCGACGCCTCGATGCCCGTCTCGAGTGCCAGCCGGGCGTGCGCTCGCAGGTGACGCAGCTCGCCGTGGATCGGGACGAAGTACTTGGGCTTCACCGTCTGGAGCAACAGTCGCTGCTCCTCCTGGCTGGCATGGCCGGAAACGTGGACCGGGGCAATGGCATCGTAGATCACGTCCGCCCCGCGCTGCAGCAGCCGGTTGATCGTCCGATGCACCATTTCCTCGTTGCCCGGGATCGGGTGCGACGAGAGCACGACGGTGTCTCCGGTGCGGATCTCGAACTGTCGGTTGGTGCCGGCGGACAGCCGGCCGAGGATGGACGAAGGCTCGCCCTGCGTCCCGGTGCACATCAGCACCACCCGGGAAGGCTTCATGCCGAGCGCCTGGTCGAGCGAGACGATACGCTCCTCGGGGATGTCGAGGTAGCCCAGGCGTCGGGCGATCTTGGCGTTCTCGATCATGCTGGCGCCGACGAAGGCCATCACCCGGTCGTAACGTTCGGCGGCGGCGGCGACCTGCGACATGCGCGAGATCAGCGACGCAAAGGTGCCGATCAGGATCCGCCCGTCGGCCTGGCGGAAGACGTCATCGAAGGCGGCGTCGATCACGCGTTCCGACGGCGTCCAGCCGCGCTTGTCGGCGTTGGTCGAATCGGACAGCAGCGCCAGCACGCCGCGCTGGCCCAGTTCGGTCAGCTTGGCAAAGTCCGTCGGCCAGCCGTCGACCGGCGTCTCATCGAACTTGAAGTCGCCGGAGTGGATCAGCATGCCCTGCGGGGTGTCGATGGCCAGCCCGACCCCATCGGGGATCGAGTGGCAGACGTGGAAGAACTCGAGCCCGAAGGGCCCGATCTTCGAGACTCTCGCCCGCCTGGATGGTGTGAACCGTCGCCTTCTGCTGGGCGTTGCGGTTGAGCTTGGACTCCAGCAGGCCGCGGGTGAGGGGCGTGGCGTAGATCGGGGCGCCGATCTCGTCCAGCACATGGTGGATGGCGCCGGTATGGTCTTCGTGGCCGTGCGTGACCACGATGCCGCGCACCTTGTGCTTCTTGTCGCGCAGGTAGCTGAAGTCCGGGATGATGTAATCGATCCCGAGCATATCGTTCTCCGGGAACATGATCCCGGTGTCGATGACCAGGATGGCGTCGCCCGCCTCCACGGCCATCATGTTCTTGCCGATCTCTCCCAGACCTCCGAGAGGGATCAGCCGTACAGGTGTGTCAGACATTCAGTCGTTCCTCGTTTGCTTCTTCCCGCTCCGTCCGGCGCGCCAAAGGACCAAGCCCCGGCGGCGCGATCGCCGTTCGGGGTGGCAGCAGTGGCGGAGGTTGCGTTCGTCAATTCAGGCGGGTAACGTCGGATGCCTGGGGGCCGCGGACGGTTTGTTCCAGGAAGAAGGCCACGCGCTCGCCCTCGGCGAGAAGCGGGGCACCCTGGCCCGTAATCGCGCTGTAGTGGACGAACACTTGCTCGCCGCTCTCAGCGTGGATGTATCCGTAGCCCTTGGATCCGTCAAACCAGCGGACAACGCCCGTAGTGTGCTTGGCCACGCAGGACTGCTCCGAACGGAGAAGGGAAGAAAAGATGTGGAAGCATTGTACCACGCTGCGGCGGATGGCGCCAAGGCATTTCTTGCACGGACGGGGAACGGAGCGGGAAGCTTGACGTCATCGGCACCGGCGCGCTATACTCGCCGTCAATCGAGACGAGGGTGGCGGCGGCCTCTTGCCCGGATGCAGAGGCCTCCCACGGGGAAGCCGGTGACCGCGCGTACGCGTGGCGGAAGTCCGGCGCTGTCCCGCAACTGTAAGGGCGAGCTCGCGGTCGTGTGAACGCTCCACGGCCCGGCCGTCCAAGCCAGGATACCGGCCACCACCCTGCCCATCGTTCCCCTTCGCGGAAAGGAGGTGGCGCTCATGCATCAACCCCGGTGTGCCTTCGCTTCAAGGACTTGAGCGAAGGCCTTTTGTTTCTTCCATCCATGGCTCGCATTCCATCCCTCAGGAGGATCGACGTGACTCGACGATTCGTCTTAGCCGCCGCGCTTGCCGGCTGCCTGGTTTGGCCGACGGCCGCCGCGGCTCAAAAGCCAAGCGGCCCGATGCAGGCAGCGGCCGCGTGGCTGCGGACTCAACAACAGACCGACGGCGGTTTCTCGAACGGTTTCGTCCCCGGCAGTGATCCGGGAGCAACCGCCGATGCGCTTCTGGCTATCGCCGCGCTCGGACAGGCGCCCAGCGACTGGACTGCTGCAAGTGGGAAGAACCCTCGGGACTTCCTGGAGCAATCGGCAGTCTCAGGGTCGATCGCCGGGGCCGGTGCGTTTGCCAAGCTTGCCTTGGCTGCCATCGCCGCCGGCGCGGACCCGCGCTCCTTCGGCGGCGTCGACCTGATCGCGGGAATCCTCGGCGACTTTTCGGAAGAGGCCGGCCTGTTCGGCGGAGGACCGTTCGACAGCGCGCTCGCCCTCCAGGCCCTGTCGTCCGCCGGCGAGCCGGTGCCGGAGGGCGCCATCGCCGGCCTGCTGGCGACGCGTCTGGACGATGGCACCTACTCGTTCAATGGTGACACGGCCCCCGGCGCCGGCGACAGCAACACGACGGCGATGGCAGTCCTGGCGCTGATCGCCGCCGGTCGGCATCAGGAGATCGCTCCATCCGTGGAGTACTTCCGCTCGGTCCAGAATGACGACGGAGGTTGGACGTATCAGAAGCCGAGCGCCTTTGGCGAAGCGACGGATGCCAACTCGACGGCACTGGTGATGCAGGCCCTCGTCGCCGCCGGAGAGGACCTCTCCGCGTGGAACGACCCAGATCAGGCGCTGCTGGCGCTGCAGGTTCCGAGCGGAGCGTTCATCTTCAACGCTGCCACATCGTCCGAGAATCTGCTTGCCACCGTCCAGGCGATCCCGGCGCTGGCACTCGTCGGCGGGCGGGACACTGCAGTCCCTGCGGGGACGCCGTGGCTGGCGATCGGGCTCGTCGGTGTCGGCGTAGTCGCTGCTGCCATCCTTGTGTCGAGCGCGCTTCGAAAGCGCCGCGCCTAGCCGGTTGTGGACAAAGCACGCATGTCCGTCGAACCCTCACCCCTTCCCCCTCCCCTGCTTGGGCAGACTCTCGCGGCCCCAGGAATCTCGCAGGGGGAGGGAATGGGATTCCTGGGGGATGGGGGGAGCATTGCTCCCCCCATCCCCCACACTTTCCACCCCCTCTCCGCTACATTCCATCATGCTAGAGGCTTCCGCCAGCGGAGAGGGGGTTAGGGGGTGAGGGCGAAAGTACGATTCCTCGCACGCCCTTGGGAGACATCGTCATCCCTAAGCGAGCCCTGAACCCGGTGACCTGGATGATCTGGGCTGGCAGCGCCGGCTGTGTTGCGCTGCTGGCCCGCAATCCGTTCTATCTGATGCTGATCGCGGCGGCGGGCGTGGCCGTGCGCTGGCGCGCCACCGGCCAGCGTCCTTCGGCCGGCACGCTGCGCCTGATGGCCGGATTGATGGCCTTCCCAACCGTCCTCAACTTCGTCTTCAGCCGCGCCGGCCAGACGGTACTCTTCCAGTTCCCCGTACGCTGGGTCGGCGGCCCATACACCCTGGAAGCGCTGTTGTTTGGGGCGATCGCCGGTTTGCAGCTGGCCAGCCTGCTGCAGGTGATGATGACCTTCAGCCTGCTCCTCAGTCCCACCGACTTGCTGCGGCGCATGCCTGCCGGGCTCACCCCTGCAGGTATCATCGCCTCGATCGCGATGAACTTCGCCCCGCAGGCGCGCCGCTCGTTCGAGGCGGTGCGCGAAGTCGCAGCAGGTGCGCGGCCACTCGCCGCGCGGTTTCCGCGATCTGCGTGGCATCGTGACGCCGCTGGTGATCCTCAGCCTCGAGTTGGCAATGACGGTGGGTGAGGGCCTGGCGACGCGCGGCTGGGGTGCGGAAGGTCCGCAAGGCAGGCCGCGCGTCGCAGCCTGGGCCGGCGCCGGCCTGTTCGCCGCGGGGGTCTTCATCTGGTGGCTCGCACCGTCCAGGGTGTGGATCGCGGCCGGGCTGGCGGCGGTCGGTGCGGCCCTGCTCCTGGCGGTCCTAACGCGCGGCGGAACCCGCAGCCGCTATCGCCCGGAAACCTGGAGGGGCGCAGACACGCTGGTCGTCGGCGCATGCCTCGGAGTACTGGCGGCGGTGATCGTCCTCATTGCACTCGTCCCGGCGCTGCTCACCTATGAGCCGTATCCGCGAGCCGTGTGGCCGCTCTTCTCCTGGCCCGTCGGCCTGGGGGTGGCCTTGCTGTGCTTGCCCGCTGTCTTGACTGACCATGATTGACCTCGATCGACTGACGTACAGCTACCCGCATGCGGCGGGGCCGGCACTGAGCTCCGTCAGTCTGCACGTCGATCCGGGGCAGACCGTACTGCTCACCGGTCGGTCCGGCTCCGGCAAGAGCACGCTGCTCGGGACAATCAATGGCCTGGTCCCGCACTTCTACGGAGGGCGGTTCTCCGGCCGGGCGCGGATCGCCGGTTGCGACACGCGCACCCACCGCCCGTACGAGCTCTCGGGAATCGTCGGGACCGCTTTCCAGGAACCGGCGACGCGCTTCGTCACACGCTCGATTATGGATGAGCTGGCCTTCGGCCTGGAGGCCGAGGGCCTGCCCGGCGACGAGATCGGACGCCGGGTGCGAGCGACGATCGAGCGGCTGGATCTGGGCCCGCTGGTCCACCGTCCGTTGGAGCAGCTCTCGGGCGGCGAACAACAGCGCGTGGCGGTGGCGGCGGCGCTGGTGCGTGAGCCGCGCGTGCTGGTGCTCGACGAACCCACCTCGCAGTTGGACGCCGACGGCGCGCGGAGCATCTTCGACTGGTTGCGCGACCTGTGGCGCGAGAATCGGTTGACGACGCTGATCAGCGAGCACCGGCTGGCCAGGATGCTCCCGGAAGCCGATCGGGTGGCGGCACTGGGGCCGGGGGGCACGCTGGATGCCTGGGGAACACCGGGCGATGTCATCCCGCAGCTCGAATACGGCCCACCGCTCATCGAGGCCGAACGACGCCTGGGATTGCCCGCCGGCCTGTCGGAGGAATTCCGGGAACGGCTGCGGAGCACGCTGCTGATGATCGACCGTCCAACGCACGAAGCGTCGACCGGCGACCGGCGCCTGACCTGCCGGGGGGTGAGCTTCGAGTACCCGGCAGGGTTCGCGCTGGGTGAGATCAGTTTCGACGTCCGGCAGGGAGAGGCATTGGCGCTGCTCGGGGGAAACGGGTCGGGAAAGACGACGCTGCTGCGCTGCTTGATGGGACTGCTCGCCCACCGAGGCGAGATCGAAATCGACGGCCGCGCGATCCATTCCCTCCCGGTGGCGGGACGCGCGCGGGCGGTGGCGTATCTGCCGCAATGGCCATCCGCCTTCCTGTTCGCCGAGACGGTGCGCGACGAACTGCTCACCACGCTGCGCTACCATGGGCTGCCGCCCGTCGCCGAGTACCTCCCGGATCCGATGCTCGAGGCGTTCGGTCTGTCCCCGCTGGCAGACCGTTATCCGCGGGATCTCTCCGCGGGCGAAAGGCAGCGTACGGCCCTGGCAGCGGTGATGATCGCCCGGCCGGGAGTGGTGCTGCTGGACGAGCCGACGCTGGGCATGGACCCGCTCTCGCAGGCGGGGCTGGCGCGCCGGGTCCGAGGCTGGAAGCGTGCTGGGCTGTCGGTGGTTGTGGCCACGCATGATGTCGAATTCGCCGCCGCCATCACCGACCGGGCGATCGTGCTGCAGGCCGGGCACAGGGTGGCAGACGGGGCGACGGGAGAGGTGCTGTTCGAACGGCCGGGCTTGCGGACGGCGCTGCAGCAGCTCACCGGGCGGCCATGGCCCGCGTGTGTCGACGATCTTGAACCCCCATGCAGGAGGCGGGAATGCCGACGATTGAGGAAGCACGAGCCTGGTCGCCCGCGCACGATCCCGTGCACGGCTTCGATCACGTACTGCGCGTCCTGCGCATGGCCGAGCGTCTGGCGGATGAGGTGGGCGCCGACCGGGAGATCGTTCGCGCTGCGGCGCTGCTTGCACGACGCCGCCGGTGCGCACCCGGAGTCGGGCGCTGCCCGCCTCAATCACGAGCAGGAGTTGGCCGGCATGGCCCGACGCGTGCTGACGGACGAGGGCTGGCCGGAGGCGCGCATCCAGGCCGTGGAGCACTGCATCCGCGCCCATCGCTTCCGCGGGCACGACCGGCCGCAGACGCTGGAAGCGCAGGTGCTCTTCGACGCCGACAAGCTGGATGTGATGGGCGCTTTCGGAGCGGCGCGGACGATCGGCTACGCCCTGCAGGCCGGGACGCCGATCTATGCCGTCCCCAGTCAATCGTTCCTCGAACGCGGCGAAACGGAGGCGGACGAACTTCATAGCGCCTACCATGAGTACTTGTTCAAACTGAGGCGGGTGCGCGAGCGGCTCTACACCGAGCCGGCGCGCCGCATCGGCGAAGTGCGCCACCAGGTGCTGTGCGCCTTCTTCGATCAGCTCGCAGCGGAAGCTGAGGGCCGCGGCTGACGCGAGCATGCGCCGTGCCGGGTGGTATCATTCGAGCGGAGAAGCCACACGTGACTGAGAAAGAACGACCGCTGATCCTGCTGACCAACGACGACGGCATCCGCTCCCCGGGATTGTGGGCGGCAGCCGAAGCGCTATCTTCCGTCGGCTTTGTGACCGTCGCCGCACCCGCGAGCAATCCACCGGCACCGGCCGCAGCATGCCGATCACCTCCGACGGCGCCATCCACGAGGAGCAGGTCACCGTCGGCGGGAAGACGTGGAAGGTGTACGCCGTCGGTGGGACTCCGGCGCAGGCCGTCCAGCATGCGATCTTCGAGCTCACGCCGCGCAAGCCGGATCTGGTCGTAGCGGGCATCAACTACGGGGAGAACGTGACCACCGGCATCTCGATCTCAGGAACGATCGGGGCGGCGATGGAGGGGGCAGCCTTCGGAGTCCCGGCGCTGGCCGTCTCCCAGGAGACTGACAGCAGCTTCTTCCTTTCTTACTCGAGCGAGATCGACTTCGCCGCCGCGGCGCACTTCACCGCCGTCTTCGCACGCCTGCTGCTCGAGTGGGAAGGCGCTCCGGATGTGCACGTGCTGGATGTCAACGTGCCTTTGGGCGCCACGCCCGATACCCCGTGGCGGGTGACGCGGCTCTCCCACCGCAAGTATTACGTGCCCACTCCGCCGAAGCGCGAACGGTTGGACCAACCTGGGTTGGTGAGCTACCAGGTGCGAATGCCCGAGGGGCTGGAAGAGGACTCCGACGTCCACGCCCTGCGCATTGACCGTGTGGTCTCGGTAACGCCGCTCAGCCTCGACATGACGGCGCGTGCTGATCCTCAGGACCTGACGCAGCGACTGCAGCGCGCCGAGAGCCGCGGCTAACGCGCGCTGGCTGGCTCCAGCCGGCACAACTTTCCTGTAGTTGCTCTGCCTCTAACTTGAATCCTCGCCGCCATTGAGCACGGCCAGCATGGCCGGGTGCAGCCGCGCATTGGTCGCCAGGATCGAGGCCGGGGGCAGCAGCGGATTCGGCTGCCCATCAGCCCGGGTCACGCGGCCGCCGGCCTCCTCGACCAGCAGGATCCCCGCACCGATGTCCCACGCTTCCACGGCGTACTCCCAGTAGCCGTCGAACCGTCCGGCTGCCACGTAGGCGAGGTCGAGGCTGGCGGACCCGAGACGGCGAACCCCGAGGGTCCGCATGGCGAACGCGGCGTAGTGGCCGAGGTTGTTGTTGGGCGCCGAGCGGATGTCGTACGGGAAGCCCGTGACCAGCAGGCCGCGATCGAGCTGCTCGACTTCGGAAACCCGCAGGTGCTCATCATTGAGCCACGCTCCGCCACCGGCGGTGGCGTGGAAAAGTTCGTCTCGCATTGGGTCGTAAGTCACCCCCAGCACCAGACGGTCGCCGAATTCAAATGCCATCGACACGGCGAAGATCGGGATGGCGTGCGTGAAGTTGACGGTGCCGTCGAGCGGGTCGACGAACCAGCGGCCGTCGCCGTGGCCGCTGCCGCCGCCCTCCTCGCCCAGGACCGAGTCCTCGGGAAAGGCGGCGCGCAGGCCATCACGGATCAGCGCCTCACAACGCAGATCGTACTCGGTGACGGGATCGATCGGGCCTTTGTAGCGCACGGTGCCGGCGTGGCCGTAGCCGCTGCGCAGCAGTTCGCCGGCGCGCCGGGCAAGTTCGATGGCGAGCTCGAGTCGAGAGGTCACGTCCAAGGTTGGTTTCTCCGGCAGGCTGGCAAGCGAAGCCGCACTCGACTGGTGCGGCGCAGGGATTGTACCTCGCCGGACGCAGGCCGGGGTCAGCGCGTCCAGGTCGAGACGGTCTCGATGTGGAAGGTCTGCGGGAACAGATCGACCGGGGTAACGCGCTCGGGCCTGTAGCCGGCTGCGTCCAGCATCCGTCCGTCGCGTGCCAGCGTCGACGGGTCGCAGGAGACATACACCAGACGCTCCGGGGAATGGGCGATCAGGGAAGTGACGACCTCCGGGCCGAGGCCCGACCGGGGAGGATCGACGATGACGGCGTCGGGGTGAGGGAGCAGTGCCGGGAGCGCCTGTTCGACGCCGGCCTGGTACAGGGACACCAACTCGAGATCGTCGAGGTTGAAGGCGAAGTCCTCGCAGGCAGAGGCGGACTGTTCCACCGCCAGCACGTGTGCGCCGCGCTCCGCCGCGAACCGGCTGAATAGACCAACGCCGGCGTACAGATCGAATACAGTCTGGCCGGGGACCAACTGCAGGCCCTCCAGGACCAGATCGATCAACACGGGCGTGAGGGCCGAATTCACCTGGAAGAACGATCCGGCATGCACGCGGAACGTCCGGCCACGTACGTCGAAGATCAACGCCGGGTCGCCGGCCAGGACGTGGGAGCCATGCGGGCTCAGCCAGACGGCCGATGCGCGCAGGTCGAGATCGAGTTCCACGTCCGGGTCGTCCGCCGCGTGGAAGATGATCTGTGTCTCGTCACCGGCGGTGCGCAGCGCCACGCGCTCCAAACCTGGGACCGGTTCCAGGTGCAGAGCGGGCCAGACGTCACCGATCACCGGATCGGGCAGGTGACACTCGTCTACCGGGATGATGTCGTGGGACCGGGCGGCCTGGAAGCCGAGGCGGCCGTCGGGCGCTTGGCTGAACTGCATGTGGTTGCGGGCGTTCCACGCCGAGGGGGACGGCACGGTGGGGGAGACCAGCAGGTCGCGGAATCCCCCCAGTCGTTCGAGCTGGGTCTGGACGATTTCGTGTTTGATCGCCGGCTGGGCCGTCGAATCAATATGCTGATAGTGGCAGCCGCCGCAGGCACCGAAATGTCGGCAGCGCGGCGTGACACGATCGGCGGAGGGCTCTAAGATTTCGAGCAGCCGGGCCCGACACCAATGCGCGTGAGCTTCCACCCCCTGGACGGCGACGAGCTCGCCGGGCAATGCAAAGGGGACGAAGACCATTCGGCCGTCCGCGGCGCGGCCGAAGGCATCGCCTCCGTAGGCCATGCCTTCCAGCCGGAGGTCATGTCGTTCCAGGGGGGCCGTGCCTGGGGAGAGGTGGGTCATGGATCCTGGGGTGCCGGCCGTGCCCGCGTTCCGGGCGGCGGTCGTGCGATTCTATCAGCCGCCAAAGAGAATCCGGTGGCCCCGGGCCGCCCTAGTTCAACGTCTTGAACCAAACATAAACTATATCAATATCCTCCTTGACTCACGTGCTCTCCTATGCCAAAATCACGCGAAGAAATGAAACTCAATCTTCGATATCTCCGGAGTCCCCGCGGAGGCCCTGGATGAACACCCTGCTGACTAACTGCCCGGTATGCGGTGACCCGCTGGCGGTGACACGCCTGCACTGCCGCAAGTGCGACACGACGATCGACGGGCATTTCGAGGCCGGCCCCTTGGGACGTTTGACGCAGGAGCAAGTTGTTTTCGTTGAGACTTTCGTTCGCTGCGAGGGCAAGCTCAACCGGATGGAACGCGAGGTCGGATTCTCGTACCCCACACTGCGGGCAAGGTTGAGCGAGGTCATTCGCCAGATGGGCTTCCCGGTTGGATCTGAGGCAGCGATCACGGATGAGGAGCGGCACCGGGTACTCGACGATCTGGCCAGCGGGAAGATCACGTCTGAGGAAGCGATGCGGACGCTGGAAGCCGGGTAGCGGGAGGGCGGCGAGGATGGAAACGATCACGTTCGAGGTCGGGAAGGCACCCGCGTGCGCATTCAGTCGGTGGGCAGTGACCTGCGCGTGGTCGGGCGCAGCGGAGGCACGCTCGAGGCCCAGGCGCCTTCACGCGGAGACCTGTCCGTCACGCGCGAGGGCGACGAGGTCGTCGTCTCTTCTCGGGTCGGGTGCCTGCTGTTTGTACCCGACAGGGCGCGGATCGAGGTCGGCGCAGTAGGCGGCGACGCGCGCCTGAGCGGGATGACGGGTGAGGCGAGCCTGAACACCGTAGGAGGCGACCTGAACCTGCGCGGCATCGGGGCGATGCGGCTGGGACGAGTCGCCGGAGACGTCCGGCTGGTCCAGGCCGGCGGGCCGCTGGCGGCCGAGTGGATCGGCGGCGATGCCCGCATCGAGAACCTGCAGGCCGATCTGGAGCTTGGGCAAGTGGAGGGTTCGCTGTTCTTGCGCCACGTCCGCGGCGCCGTCCGGGTGCAGACACACGGGGACGTGCATGCTGAGCTGACGCCTCCACCGGGTTCGCACTCGCGCGTGAAGGCCGGCAGCGACCTGACCTGCCGCTTGCCGCCCGATGCGTCGGTGTTGGTCAACTACCGGGCCGAGGGGGATGTGCGCATGGGCCTGCCATCACATGCCCGCGCCGTCGGCACCACGGGTTCGGCACAACTTGGCGGCGGAGAGGCCGCGCTGGACCTGGAGTGCGGCGGGGATCTGCGACTGGAGTTAACCGGAGGAGGGGGCGCCGGGTTGAACGACGAGTGGAGGCAGGACCTGGAGGCGCGCATCGAAGCCGAAGTCGAGACGGCTCTGGCCGACATCGAGCGCAGCCAGCGGCTGCGCGGGATGCCGGGGATGATGCGGGATGACATCGCCGCGCACATCCGGGAGTCGATGGGGAAGGCCCGTCGGCGCGCCCATCGACTGGGCCGCGCGGTGGAGGCCGGCCGGCCGCGCGATGTGCGCATCAGCTTCGGAGAACCACCCGCCGGAAACACAGAGGTGGGCGACGAAGAACGGCTGGCGATCCTGCGCATGGTCGAGAGTGGGGCGATTACCGTCGAGCAGGCTGAGCAGCTGTTCCGGGCGATGGAGGGCGGTGCGTGACCGCCGCTGCCCTTGCCCGAGCGCGCGGCGCTGAGAGCGGCCTGCGCCGGACTGATCCGCGGCGCGATCTGGCCGGCGTGGCTCAAGTCGTCCAGACGGCCTTTGCCGGGCAGCTGGACTCCACCGGACAGCGTATGCTGCGCGATATGCGCCTGCTGGGTCGCGCCGGCTGGCTGGGTTGGGTGCTGGGTCGCGTCTTCCTGCCGCCCGGCGCCACCCCGGACGGTTTCGTGTGGCTTGAGTCGGGGCGGGTGGTCGGCAACCTCAGCCTGCTCGCGGTCGAAGGCGAGCCGCGCCGCTGGGTGATCGCTAACGTGGCCGTCCATCCGGACGAACGGCGGCGAGGCATCGGGCGTGCGCTTGTGCGGGCGGCGATCGAATTGACGCGGCAGCGGGAGGCCGAGACGCTGGTGTTGCAGGTCGACCGCTCAAACGACGTCGCCCGCGGCCTGTACCGGTCCCTCGGGTTTCGCGTCACCTCGACCCGCACCAACTGGATTCGGCCGCGCGGGCTCCCGCGCCCGCACCTGATGGCACTCGACGGCCTGAGGCCGAGGGCCTTCCCGGAATGGCGCGAGCAGTGGGACCTGGGACGCCGAGTGCTCTCGGATGGATTCTGGTGGCCATTCCCACCCGACGAACGTGTCTTTCGTGGCACTGGCGTGCCATCCGCGATCAGGTTGGATTGGACCCGTCACTGGGTGTGGAGCCCGGACGCTGTCCTGCAGGCCAGCCTTTCGGCGCACGCCCGGCTGACCTCCGGGTTTCGCTTCTTGTTGATTGTCACCCCCGAGCATCGCGGCCGGGTGGAGAAAGCCATGCTGGCCCGTGCTCTGTCGGAGCTCCCGGACGGGTCTGGCGGCACTCTCGAATTCCCCGCCGGGGAAGCCGAGCCGGATCTGTGGGAGCTCGGGTTCCGGCCGGATCGGACGCTGACATGGATGGCGCTCGACCTCTCGGGGCCGGCCTCGGCGAACGGGTCCGCGCCCGAACCAAGGATCGACCCATGAGCGATGATGCAACTCAACTCGGTGTGCTCCAGGAACTGGAGGAGGGGCGCATCGACGTGCAGGAAGCGGTTCGACGGCTGGAGGAACCACCGGTACCCCGGGCGAGCAAGCCCCGCCGGTCGCAAAACTGGTGGTTGACCCCCCTGGCTGCAGGGATGGCATTCCTCGGCGGGGGCGGATGGCTGGGGTCGCTCGGAGGCTGGTGGTGGTTGCTGGCCGTACCGCTCTTGCTCCTTGGAACTCTGCTGACAGTTCTGGCATCGGCCAGCAGCACGTCGCCGTGGGTCGTTGTGCGCGTGCGCAACCGTAACAACCGGCCGCTGCAGCTGTGGGTCCCGATCCCGGTGCGCGCCGCCGGCTGGATGATCAAGATCGCGCGGCCCTGGGCGCACGGGTTGGACACGATCTCGATCGACGAGTTGCTGCTGACGCTCGAAGCCGAACTGGCGTCGGATCGGGATCTGGTGATCGACGTGGCTGACGTTGCCGGCGGCGAGCACGTCCGGGTGAACTTCGAGTAGGGAGGCAGGCATGGCGACGTCAGAAGAGCGGCTGAAGATCCTGAAGATGATTGAGGAGACCAAGATCTCCGCCGACGAGGGCGCCCGCCTGCTGGCCGCGCTGGCCAAGGCCGAACGGAAGCGGGCGGCGTCGTCGCCGGGAGAGGGACGCTGGCTGAGGGTGCGCGTCACCGACATCGACTCAGGCAAGACGGAGGTCAACGTGAACCTGCCGATCAGCCTGGTCAACGTTGGGCTGCGCATGGGGGCGCGTTTCGTGCCCGAGATGGAAGGCGTCAGCATGGACGAGCTGGAGGAAGTCGATCCGCCGGGGAGTGACCGGGAAGATCATCGATATCGTCGACGAGCAGGAGCGCCAGCGGGTGGAAGTGTACGTCGAGTAGGCTTGCCCACACCGGCCCGAAGACGGGCCGCGGATCCGTAGAACCTGCTGGCCGCACCCACCTCGCTTCCCCCTGAGCGACGCGCTGTCTGGCGCAAGGGCGCAAGGGCCCCATGCTATACTCCGCCAGCCATGGGCCACGTTCTCGATCTGGAGTGTCCGGAGTGCCACCGGCGGTTGCCCGCGGACCAGATCCAGACGGTTTGCCTGGAGTGCGATTCGCCTCTCTTCGCCCGCTACGACCTGAGCGGGTTGGCGCACAGGATCACCCCGCTCGAAATCGCCCGTCGCCCCTCCGGACTTTGGCGTTGGACGGAGCTGCTCCCCGTCGAGGATGACCGCTACCGGCTGACACTGGGCGAAGGGGATACTCCCTTGCTGCCCGCCCCGCGTTTGGCGGCCTCCCTCGGACTCGAGCACGTCTCCATCAAAGATGAAGGCCTCAATCCGACCGGATCGTTCAAAGCCCGGGGCATGGCCGTCGCCCTTTCACGCGCAGCCGAGCTCGGGATCCGCCAGGTCGTCGTTCCTACAGCCGGAAACGCCGGCGGAGCGATGGCGGCCTACGCCGCGCGCGCCGGATTGACGGCGTACGTCATCCTGCCGGCAGATGCGCACCCTGCCTACCGGGCCGAAGCCGAGCGCGCCGGAGCGCAGGTCACTTCCGTGAATGGGCTCATCGACTTGGCGGGTCAGGAAGCTTCTCGGATGGCGCGGGAACAAGGGGTATTCAATCTGGCGACGCTGCGTGAGCCGTACCGCGTCGAGGGCAAGAAGACGATGGGATTCGAGCTGGCCGAGGCATTCGACTGGGACTTGCCCGAAGTGATCGTGTATCCAGCCGGCGGTGGCACCGGCCTGGTCGGCTTGGCCAAGGCCTTTGACGAACTTCAGGAACTCGGATGGATCGGCGCCCGACGGCCGAGGCTGGTTGCGGTTCAGGCTGAGGGTTGCGCGCCGCTGGTGCGGGCGATCGAGACCGGCGCCGACCGAATCGAAGCGTGGCCGATGGCCTCGACCCGGGCCGAAGGCCTGCGGGTGCCACGGCCGTACGCCGACCGCGCCGTTCTCCGGGCTGTGCGACAATCAGGGGGGACGGCGGTCTCCGTGGGGGAGACGGACCTGAACCAGACCGCCAGCCAGGTCGCCCGGATGGAGGGTGTTGCGCTGTGCCTGGAGGGGGGAGCGGCCGTCGCCGGGCTGCGGCACCTGGTGCAGACTGGCGAGGTCCGCCAGGGCGAGCGGGTAGTGGTTTTCAACACCGCCACGGGATTGAAGGGAATGTAATGCCGGCCAAGGCCCGAACACACGATTCGTCGGCGACGTCACTTGAACGCCTCTCGTCCATCAGCCGTGAGCTGGCGGCACAACTCAACCTGCACACGCTGGTCGAGCGCATCCTGCAGTTAACACTGGGGGCCGTGCGGGCAACCAGCGGCAGCCTGCTGGTTTTGGACGAGGAAGGCCGCGTCAGCGAAGGCGCGCTGGCCTACGGAGGCAAGATCCACGCGCACACCGCCCAGCAATTGGCCGACACGTTCGAGCGGGGTTTGGCGGGCTGGGTGGTGGAGCACCGCCAGCCGGCGATCGTGCCGGACACGCGGCTCGAACTCGCGCTGGCTGCGGCGAAACGACGGCGACGGCGAAGGCGAGTCCAATTCCGCCGCCTGCGTCCCGCTGATGGCGCGTGACCGCGTGGCCGGGGTGCTCACGCTGGGACATCCCGGCGGCAACCATTTCACCCCGGAGGACATGGCGCTGCTGCGGGTGATCGGGGACCAGGCGGGCATTGCCCTGGAGAACGCACAGCTGTTCGAAGCCACGCAGGAAGCGCGCCAGCGCTATGCGGCGCTGTTCGAGGACAACGTCGACCCGATCCTGATCAGCGACCTCACCGGCACGGTGACGGACGCCAATCGCCGGGCCGGGACCTTCCTGGGGTACGAGCGTGAGGCGCTACTCGGGCGGTCGATGCTCTCGCTGCATATCCCCGATTCAGAGCGCCTGCCGGAGGACCTGGGACAGATCGGCGCCGGGAGTGCTATCGCTTACGACGCCCGGGTGACACATGCCGACGGCCATCCGGTACCCGTTCAGGTGCATGTGACCCGGGTGGAGATCGGGCGTCAACCGCTGCTCACGTGGATCCTGCGTGATATCACCGAACGTCAGGCGCTGGACGAACTGCGGGCGGACCTGACGTCGATGGTCTTCCACGACCTGCGCTCCCCGCTCGGCAACGTCATCTCCAGTCTGGAAGTGCTGCAGTCGTCGATCCCGCCCCAGGACGAGGCGCTGCAGTCGGTGCTGGCGATCAGCCTGCGCTCCAGCCGGCGGCTCTCGCGCCTGGTCGAATCCCTGCTCGACGTCGGACAGCTGGAAGCCGGAAAGGCGGTGCTGCATCGAGCGCAGGGTTCGATCAACTCGATCATTGCCGAAGCGGTCGAGGAGATCCATCCGGTGTCGGAGGCCAAGGGGCAGATGCTCCACTTCAGCCTGGCGCCTGCCGATCTTCCGCCGCTCGAGATCGACGTCGACATGATCCGGCGGGTGTTGATCAACCTGCTGGAGAACGCGGTCAAGTACACGCGGGGCGGTGGGCAGATCACCGTCGGCGCCACGCGGCGGCCGGGCGAGGTGTGCGTCAGCGTCAGCGATACCGGTCCGGGAATCCCGGCCCGCGAACAGGTGCGCATCTTCGACAAGTTCGCCCGCCTGCACCAGGAGGGCTACTCGAAGGGTCTGGGACTGGGCCTGGCCTTCTGCCGCCTGGCCATCGAGGCGCACGGGGGGCGGATCTGGGTGGAGAGTGAGCTCGGGCAGGGGGCGACGTTCTCGTTCACCCTGCCGGTATAATACCCGCGCCGCCGAGGCCGGCTCCGGCTTCGACGGCCAGTTTATCCCTCGTCCGACCGAGAGACATCCCATGCGTTCCGTTTCTTCCGGCATCTACCTGGAAAGCAAGTACCCCGGAGTGATGGTCGGCGCGATCGCCTCGCGCGGCCGCCTGCTGCTGATCGATGCACCGATTCGCGTCGAGGACGGGCGGGAATGGGTGAGCCAGCTCGGGGAGAAGGGGCGGCCGCGATTCCTGGCATTGCTGGATCACCATCTCGATCGGGTGCTCGGGGCGCGCGGGTTCGATCTACCGGTGCTGGCCCACGACCACACGCGGCTGGTGATGGGCGCCTGGCCGGATACCTTCAAGGGTGGCACGCGACCGATCGGTGCCGAGGCCGACCGCCTGAAGCGAATCATCGGCGTCAATAAGGCCGTGCCCGACCTGACGTTCTCGGAGGAGTTCGGCCTGCATCTTGAAGGGCGGGAGGTGCTTCTGCTCCACCAGCCGGGCCCCACCCCGGGATCGATCTGGGTCGCCGTACCGGGATCGAAGGTGGTCTTCATCGGGGATGCGGTCTGGCTGAACGAGCCGGCCTACCTGGGCGATGCCGATCTGGACGCCTGGCGCAAGACGCTGCAGCAGGCCTCGCGCCCGGCGTTCAAGGGCTTCACTTTTGTCTCGTCCCGAGACGGGGTCATCGAGCGCCGAGCCTTCAGCCAGATGACCGGGTGGCTCGAACGCGTCGAGGAGCGTCTGCGCAAGCTGCGGCCGCGCGGCGCCGTGGCCGAAGCGACCGACACGCTGGCGACCAGCCTGATGCGCGGCTACCGGATCTCCGCCGCGCGGCGCGAGCATGCGCACCTGCGGTTGCAGGCCGGCCTCGAGCGCCTGTACAGCCGTTGGAGTGCGGACGAGGACTGAGCCCCCACCGGGGACGAGGCGGACCATGAAGGCTGCGTGGTACGAGCCGGTCGTCGAAGTCACGCGCGGCGGTGTGGTCGAATTGGTGCACTACGGCGCGGCGGCTGTCGCCGACCGGTCGGGCCGGCTGCTGGCCTGGGTCGGCGATCCGCAGGCCGTGACCTTCCTGCGCTCGAGTGCCAAACCCTTCCAGGCCCTCCCCCTGGTCGAGGGTGGCGGGCTGGATGCCTACGGCCTGACGCCGCGGCAGTTGGCGCTGATCTGCGCCTCGCACGCCGGGACCGACGCACACAAGGCGATGGCCGAGTCGATCCAGGCGAAGGTGGGACTCGAAGAGTCGCACCTGCTGTGCGGGACGCACCCTCCCTATGACCCCCAGACCTGGAACCGCATGCGCGGCTCCGGGGAACCGCTGACCCCCAACCGGCACAACTGTTCCGGAAAACACACCGGCATGCTGGCGCAGGCCCGCTTCCTGGGCCTGCCGCTCGAGACCTATATCGATCCCAATCATCCGGTGCAGGAACTCATCCTAGAGGCCTTCAGTGCACTGTGCGGTCTGACGCCGGCGGAGGTGCTGCTGGGGATCGACGGCTGCTCGGTGCCCACCTTTGCCGTGCCGCTGGCGGCGGCAGCGACCGGCTACGCGCGCCTTGCCGATCCCTCCGGGTTGCCGACGAAGCGGGAGCGCGCCGTGCGACGCATCGTCGAGGCGATGATCACCAACCCCGACATGGTCGACGGCCCGGGGCGCTTCGATACGCGCTTGATGCAGACCGCCGGCGGACGGATCCTCTCCAAGGGAGGCGCCGAAGGCTTCCGCGGGATGGCGATCCTGCCCGGCGGCCTTGGCCCGGGATCGCCCGGCCTGGGCGTGGCGATCAAGATCGCCGATGGGGATCCGGGTAAGCTGACCGATAGTCCGCCGGGGCAGCGCGCCGGTCGGCGCGCGGCGCTGGCGGTGCTGACACAGCTTGGGGCACTGCTCCCCGACCAACTCGACGAACTGGCCGAATTCGGCACCCAACCGGTAACCAACTTCCGCAGGCTGCTGGTCGGGGAAACGTGTGCCTGTCTGACCCTGCGCCGCGCACATTGAATGGTCACCGCGACGGATTTCCCGAGTCTGCAGGAGGTCGCCCGCACGCGGCTCGGCGTAAGCCTCTCGCGCCGACAGCTCGATGCCTTCGCCTGGTATGCGGCCGAACTGGCCGCCTGGAACGAGCGCTTCAACCTGACGGCGATCACCGATCCGGCGTCGATTGAGGTTAAGCACTTCCTCGATTCACTCAGCTGCCTGTTGGCGCTCAAGCCGCGACCCGGCGAGCGGATGATCGACATCGGGACCGGCGCCGGTTTTCCGGGGCTGCCGCTCAAGATCGTCCTGCCCTGGATGCCGGTGACGCTGGTGGAGGCGACAGGAAAGAAGGCCGAGTTCTGCCGGCACGTCGTCGAGGGCCTGGGGCTCGAAGCGGTCAGCGTGGTCCACGGCCGGGCCGAAGACGTCGGCAACATGCCGGAGCACCGGCAGGCGTACCACTGGGCGGTGGCGCGCGCCGTGGCCCACCTTCAAGTGCTGGCGGAATACCTGATGCCGCTGGTTCGATTGGGGGGACGGGCGATCGCGCAGAAAGGCGAGACCGGGCCGGCCGAGGCGCAAGCCGCCGAACGGGGACTGCGTCTGCTCGGCGGCCGGGTGCAGCAGTTGATCGCGGTCGAGCTGCCGCGCATCCCTGAGACCCGCTATCTGGTGGTGATGGAGAAGACGGCCGCCACGCCGGAAGAATACCCGCGTCGGGCGGGCCAGCCGGCGCGACGGCCGCTGGACTGAGCCGCGCGGTCGACCGCTTCGTCTCGGCTAGCCCAGATCGGCCTGGGCGTCAGGCAAGCCGGGACGCAGCGCACCGGCCTTCACTTGCCAGACGGTCGCCTTGCCGCGGAAGTCCGCGCCGAACATCTCGATGTCCGCTGCCGTGACCATCGATTGCGGCAGTGCGGCGACGCGCTGCAGCAAGTCTTGACGACGCTCCCCGTCCAGCTCGGCCAGCACCTCATCCAGCAGCAGGACCGGCCACTCCGACGTGCGTTGATGCAGCCATTCCACCTCGGCCAGCTTGAGCGCCAGCATGGCGGTCCGATTCTGGCCGCGCGAGCCGTAGGCGCGCAGGTCGACGCCGTTGGAGGTGAAGCGGAAATCATCGCGGTGCGGGCCGAGGGACGTGGAGCCTCGGGCAAGATCTTCCGGACGCTGCCGCTCCAGGGCACGGAGCAGGCCGTCGCGGATCGCCTGACGACTGACGACGGTCCGATCGGGCACGGCCTGGAGCGGGAGGTCGAGCTGTCCGCCGGGCGCCGGGAGCGGATCGTAGCTGGGCAGGTACTCGAGGTGAAGCGTCTCGCGCCCGCGGGTGAGATCGCGGTGGATCGGGGAGGCAAGGCGGTCGTGCTCGGCGAGGGCCAGTGCACGGCCGCGGATCAACGTGGAACCGTGCTCGGCCAGTTCCTCGTCCCAGAAGGAGAGCTGGGGTGCGTGGTTGCCCGGCTCCCCGAGCTGCTTGAGCAACGCGTTGCGCTGTGCCAGAACCTTGCCGTACTCGGACAGCGCCTCGGCGTAGGCCGCGTCGGCCTGCGCCAGAGTCGAATCGAGGTGTGCGCGGCGCTCGGACGGCGGGCCTTCGAGGACGCGCAGATCCTGCGGCAGGAAAAGCACGGCGTGCAGCCCGCCGGCCAGGTCGCTGACGCGGCGGCGGACGCCGTTGAGCAACACCTCGCGGTGCAGCCGGGACTCCACGCCGGGTGCGGCGGGCGCGAGCACGAGACGAATCTCGACGCGCTGCAGCCGGTCGGCGCGGCGGAACTCAGCCACCAGTCGGGCGAAGGGTGTAGCCTCCTGCATCGCCAGGAAGTTGATCAGCTGCCGGTCGCTCTGTGCATGCGGCGAACTGGCGCGCGCCAGGTAGTAGACCGACTCGAGCAGGCTGGTCTTGCCCTGCGCGTTCGCCCCCACGACCAGCGTCGGGCCGGGAGGCACCTCGGTCTCGAGGCGGACGAAGTTGCGGACGTTGGTCAGGGATAAGTGCTGGAGGAGCATGGGCGGTTGGATTGTAGCATGCCGGGCTGTGCGGGCGTGAAACCGAAGCGAGGACCCCGGGGTCCTCGCCAGCGTCAGGGGGACGGCCACCGTCAGTCGGCGGCGATCGACTCGATGTCCTTCTCTTCGCCCTTCCAGACCTCACTCGCCCGGTCGATAAACAGCGTCCCGTCGAGGTGGTCGATTTCGTGCTGAAAGATGCGCGCCAGCCAGCCGGCGGCCTTAATGCGCACCGCCTCGCCTTGACGGTTCAGCGCCTTGACGGTGACCGATTCGAAGCGCTCGACTTCGCCGATGTATCCGGGGATGGAAAGGCAGCCCTCGACTTCGGCGACCTGATCCGGGCTATGCCGGACGATCTCCGGGTTGACCAGGGTGTAGAGCTTTGGAGGCCGGGCCGGTTCACCTTCCTGCTCGGGCGGCTCAGCGTACTCGATGACGATCACGCGCCGGCTGTCGCCCACCTGGGGCGCGGCCAGGCCGACGCCCGGGGCCACCCGCATCGTCTCGACCATCTCATCGATGAGTTGACGGACGTCGTCGGTAACCGCGGGCACCTTGCGCGCCTTGAGGCGCAGCACAGGGTCCGGCAGGGTAACAATCTCACGTGGGGTCATCCGGTGACGGCTCGCTGGCCTCCGGCCGAGTTCGGCGGGAGGCGATCTCTTTCTCATACAGGCGCAGTAATTCTACCATTTCGTCTCGACGTTGGCCGCTTTCCTTCTCCCGCTTGCGGGCCAGAATAGCCTCCTGCGCTCGCACGATATCCTGCTGCACGCCGACCGGGTCGAACACACCCTGGAACTTGAACTCGGCCGTGCCGACCGACGCCGTGACGGTACCGTAGTTGAGCAGGAGGCCGGCCAGCCCTCTTCGGTCGACCTCCGTCCCCAGGATGTTCTCCAGCGGAGCGACCTCGCGGCTTTCCGTACCCAACGGCTTGCGGGTGATGTCGACGATCTGGGTCGGCGTGACCTGGTAGATGTCATTGGCCCAATCGACGTACTGGTATAGCCACCACAGCCCGACGACGCCGATCAAGCCGAGCAGGACGACGACCGAGAGCAATGGGTCGAACAGCGTCAGCGAACCGCTCAGGCTTGCCCCCAGCAAGCCGGCGATGCCGAGCAACAGCACGGACGGCAGACCGATCGACTGCAGCAGCACCGCCCAGTGTTTGCGGTACGTGATGACGCCCTTGTCCTCGAAGCGCATCTGCAGCGTCCAGTGATCGAGGCCGACCTGGCGGCTGGGTCGCTCGGCGGTAACGGGCAGGGTCGAAGCAGAGGGCGGTGCGCCCTCGGCGCCGACCTGCTCCTGGAGGGTCCGTGACATCACCTCCCGGTCCGCCATCTGCCGTTGGTGTTGAACCCGCCGCCAGTGTTCCTCGACCATGGCCGCCATGGCCATCGGGTTGCCGACGCCGTGGAAGGTAAGCTGCCCGGTATAGGTTCGGATGATCACGTCGCCGTAGCCCAGGGAGCGCGTGATGGCGTCGGTGCGCAGGCTGACGGACAGCACCATGTGCAGCGGCGCCTCGCGCCGGCTGTCGTACACCCCGACGACCTTCTCGAGCCACAGCGCGCGCCGGTTTGTCACGATGTAGTAATCGTTGCTCCAGTCGAGCAGTTTCCATGCGCCGAAGAGCAGCCCGGCCGCACATCCACCGGCTGCAATCCAGCCGAGGAGCGAACTGGAGGTGTCCACGGCCCAGGATGCAAACAGGAGGCCAAGCATCGTCAGGCCGACGGGCACGAGCAAGGCCTGGTAGAGCAGAACGATGTGCTTGCGGACGGCGGCATACACGATCTCGCCCTCAGCCAGCCAACCGAAACGCAAGCGTGAGGCCAGGCGCCGGCTGGCGGCGGCGAAGCGCAGGCTGGCCAGGGCCGTGCCGTGCTGGCTGACGAAGGCCGAAAGATCGCGTCGTCTCCCAGCGCGCCAGCGTGCAGGCCGAGGCGGCCCGGGCGGTGGCCTGGCGGGGAAGTCGGTAGACCACTTCGACCTCGCCAAGGGTGTCGCCGGGGGTCAGGCCGGCGAGCCGCTGCTCGCCGCCGCGTGCGTCACGCTGCAGCAAGCTCGACCGTTCCTTCGAGCAGGAAGTACAACGCATCGGGGCCGGATCCCTGGACGACGATGTCCTCACCGCCGGCAAACGATTCGTGCGTCAGCTGGGCGGCGGCAGACTTCGAGGGCCTCGTCGGGGACGTCGCGCAAGAAGTGGGTGAGGCGCAGGACCTGCAGGTCGCGTGGGTCGCTCACGGCATCATTGTAGCATCGCGGGTCCAGGCATTCCCGGCGGGTTCATCGCCCGTCAAGAGGTCGGACGATGACGAGTGCCAGGTGCGCGGCGTAGGCTACCAGCTGTTGGCGGCTCGGACGCGCCGGCAATCCTTCCATCTGAAGTATTCGGCCAATCATGCGCGGGTGCCGTTCCAGTCGCAGCTCGAGGAAATCGGCCACCCGCTGCGCGTCGTCGACCGCTTCCGCCCGTCCTCGGAAGCGCCGCGAGCGAACCTGGACTTCGACGATTGGGTCGGCGACCAGATTGCGGACCCAGTCGGCACGCATCCCGCGCGACGAACCGAGCCAGTACTCGCCCGCCACCACTTCGTATTGCAGAGCGGTCACTCGCTTGCGCCCGCTCCTGCGGCCCGTGGTCGTCAGCAGCAGGATCAACCGCCCGACGATCGGGCCGAGCCCGACGGCATACAGAGCGCGGAATAAGCGTGCGTCCGGAGGTCGGAGGGTCGATCGGGACATCGTCGCCTCCTGAAAGTAAACTCAGGGTACACCGGACTGGCGTGGCCTGCACCTGCCCGGCGGCGAGCGGGAGAACCACGGGACCCGCATGCTATAATCCGCGACGGGAGGCGATTCCCCTTGGCTCGCTCAAGACCGCCCGCGCGCGATGGCCGGGGGCCGGCATCTCCCCCTCGCCGTTCATCCCCGAACCGATCCAGCCGAACAGGCAGCCCCCGCCGCGGGCCTGCTCCAGTTCGCACGCGCCCCGAGTGGCTCGAGGCAACCCTCGACTTCATCCAGGTGCATCGCGTCGAGGTTGCGGGTGTCGCGCTGATCGCCTTGGGTGTGTTCTCCGTGGTCAGCCTCCTGGCGCCTGAGGGCCTGCTGACGCGTGCCTGGCTGGGCCTGCTGCGGACGGTCTTCGGCTGGGGCTTGCTCGCTGTCCCGCTGGCGCTGGCGGCTGCCGGGCTGTGGCTCGTGCTCCGCAAGTTCCAGGCGCGGCTCCCCGACGTACGGCCGGGGCAGGTAGTTGGCAGCGCGATGCTCTATCTGGGGCTGCTGATCTTGCTTCACGCTGTCCTGCTCCCCGCGGATCGGGTGGAAGCGATGCAGCTGGCCGACCAGGGGCGCGGCGGCGGCCTGCTGGGCGCGACGATGCTCAGTATGCTCATTGAAACCTTGGGGGTCGCCGGCACGGTTGTGGTTCTGGCGGCCTGGCTGCTGGCCGGGGTGATGCTGTTTGCCGGGTGGTCGGTGGCGGAGGTCGTCGGGTATGGAGATCGGATCCTGAGGCGGGTCCGCCGCATGCCCGCAGGAACGTACGTCGGACGGTCGCGTGCCGGCGGCCACCTTCACCCCCATGCCGGCGGTCAGGCCGGCCCGCCCGATGGGCCCTGAGAGTTCGGGCGTGGGGGCCGCACCTGCTTCGGCGGGCATGACACCCATCGAGGCGGCGGTCGAGACCGAGCCCGCGCTGCCGGCGCACGAATGGCTCCTGCCGGAGATCGCTGAGATCCTCGAGCCGGGAGTGGAAGGCAAAGCGGACGAGGAATTCAGCCGCGAACGGGCCAGGCTGATCGAAGAGACGTTGGCGGCCTTCGGGGCGCCGGCGCGCGTGGTCGAGATCAACCGCGGCCCGACGATCACGCAGTTCGGCGTCGAGCCCGCCTTCGTCGACGTCCGCGGCGGCAAGCGCGTCAAGGTCAAGGTCGGGAAGATCGCCGCATTGGCCGACGACCTGGCACTGGCGCTGGCGGCGCAGTCGATCCGCGTCGAAGCGCCCGTCCCGGGGAAGGGCTTTGTCGGAATCGAAGTGCCCAACCCGCAGATCTCGTTGGTGGCACTGCGCGATGTGCTCGAGGCGGAGTCCTTCCGCAAGCTGCGCCCGCCGCTGCGACTCGGGCTGGGGCGCGACGTTTCCGGCCGGCCGATCTCGACCGATCTGGTGATGATGCCGCACCTGCTGATCGCCGGCACGACCGGCTCGGGCAAGTCGGTGTGCGTCAATGCGCTGATCGCCAGCCTGCTCTTGCAGAACTCGCCTGAGGCGCTGAAATTCGTCATGGTCGATCCCAAGCGGGTCGAACTGACCTTCTACAACGGCATCCCGCACCTGCTGGCACCGGTGGTGGTGGATCTGGAGCGGGTGGTGCCGGCGCTGCAGTGGGTGTCGCGCGAGATGGACGAGCGCTACCGGCGGTTCGCCCGCGACGGCGTGCGCAACATCGCCGAATTCAACACGCGCATGCAGGCCGCCGGGCAGCGCGGGCTGAACTACCTGGTGGTGGTCATCGACGAGCTGGCCGACCTGATGATGCTGGCGCCGGATGAGACCGAGCGGGTGCTGACCCGGCTGGCCCAGCTGGCACGGGCGACCGGTATCCATCTGGTGATCGCCACCCAACGGCCGTCGGTAGACGTGATCACCGGGCTGATCAAGGCCAACTTCCCGGCGCGGATTGCTTTTGCCGTGGCGTCATCGGTGGACAGCCGGGTGATCCTCGATCAGCCGGGGGCGGAGCGCCTGCTGGGACGCGGCGATATGCTGTTCCATTCTCCGGACTCCCCGGCGCCGATCCGCATGCAGGGCGCCTACGTCTCGGAGGCGGAGCTCAACCGGCTGATCCTGTTCTGGCGGAGCCAGTCCGCCGGGCCGGCTCCGGCGCCCACCGTCGAGACGGCGCCCGCCGAGAGCCCGGCGCTTGCCGGGCCGCTCAAGCAGGCCCCGCTGTGGGACGACCTGCAGGCCGAGACCGAGGAAGGCGTCGATCCACTGTTCGATGAGGCGGTGAAGGTGGTACGCGGGATGCGCCGGGCGTCGATCTCGCTGCTCCAGCGGCGCATGCGGATCGGGTACACACGCTCCGCCCGACTGGTCGACCTGCTCGAAGAGCGGGGGATCATCGGGCCCTGCCAAGGAAGGCGCCCAGGCACGCGAGGTGCTTGACTACGGCAATCTGGAGGAAGAGACGCAGACCTAGCCCGTTTGCCTGGGTCTGGGTCTCGTGCTACACTAGCAAGACCACTCGGCCAGGGGGCACCCCCCGCCTGGGAAAGGGGTGACCGACGCCCTAAACGCCCTAGACACCAAGATGAGCAAGCGCGGATCCTCACGTGCAGTCCGGGAGAGACCTCTTCCCGAAATCCAAACAAGGAGTGAGAGCAGATGAAGAAGATCTACGCCGTCCTTTCGGTGCTGATCGCCATGGCCTTCGTGCTGAGCGCGTGCGGCCAGGCAACGCCGACCGAGGCACCGCCGGTGGTGGAGCCGACTGCGGCCCCGTCGACCGATGCACCGCCTCCGCCGCCTGAGCCGACGACGCCTCCCTTCCGGGTCGGGTTCGTGACCGACACGGCTGGTATCGCCGACAAGTCCTTCAACCAGACCCAGTGGGAAGGCATCCAGCGAGCTGGCACGGACCTGGGTGCCGAAGTGCAGTACGCTCAATCCACCGAAGCCAGCCAGTACACGCCCAACCTGACGACGTTTGCCGGCGAGGGGTATGATCTGATCATCGCGGCCGGCTTCTTCCTGGCCAAAGATCTGGCCGAGGTTTCAGCCCAATATCCTGATCTCAAGTTCGTGATCGCTGACTACGCCTATCCGAATGCTTTCGATGTCCCTGAAGGCACCCCCGGAAATGCTGCCTGCATCCCCAATGTCATGGGTGAGATCTATAAGACCGACCAGCCTGCCTACCTGGCGGGTTACCTCGCCGCCGGCATGACCGAGAGCGGCAAGATTGGCTACTTCGGTGGTGCCAAGATCCCGACCGTAACCATCTTTGGTGTTGGTCTGCAGATGGGCATTGATGCCTACAACGCCGCTCACGGGACCTCTGTGAAACTGCTCGGTTGGGATAATGCAACCGGCGAAGGTACTTTCACGAACAACTTCACGGACATGTCCGTTGCCCAGCAGGCTGCCACCTCCCTGTTCGACGAAGGTGCTGACATTGTCATCGGCGTCGGCGGCCTGATCGGTTCCGTCGTCTGGCCGATCGCCAAGGAGCGCGGCGGACTCGGCATGTGGGTGGACACGGATGGCACCGTTCAGTTCCCTGAAGATAAGAGTGTCATCCTGACCAGCGTCATGAAGAACATGGCTCAGGTCCACTACGATGTCATCAAGAACGCCATGGAAGGAACCTTCGATGGCTGCGGCACCTACATTGGCGAAATGGCCAATCAGGGTGTCCAACTGGGTGCCTTCGGCGAAGGCATCGAGATCCCGGCCGCACTGTTGTCGGAGGTCGACGCCCTGAAGGCCAAGATGGTCGATGGGACACTGACCGACGCGGGCTGTATTTCCTATCCGGCATGGTGCCCCGGTGGTCTATATCCGGCCGCTCAGTAATCCAGCAAGAATAGAATAGCAGGACTAAACAGGTGGTGCCGGATGAAAATCGGGCACCACCTGTTTCAATCAGGCTCAGTTCTCGCGACATCAACATCCTCTAGCAGCAAGGACGGGTCTATGCCTCCGATCCTCGAACTGCGCGGAATCACGAAAACCTTCCCGGGTGTGCTGGCCAACGACCGCATCGACCTGACCCTCAACCAGGGGGAGATTCTGGCCATCCTGGGGGAGAACGGCGCCGGCAAGACCACCCTGATGAATATCCTCTACGGCTTGTACTCCCCCGATGAGGGCGAAATATTCATCCGCGGCTCGAAGGTGAACATCCGCAACCCGCACGATGCCATCCATCTCGGGATCGGGATGGTCCACCAGCATTTCATGCTGATCCCCGTTTTTAGCGTCACCGAGAACGTCATGCTGGGGGTCGAGTTGACCAATCGCGCGGGGATCCTGGACCGGAAAAGCAGTATCGAAGCAGATCCTTGGAATCTCTGACCGTTTCGGCCTCAAGGTCGAGCCGGAGGTCATGGTTGAAGACCTTTCAGTCGGCGTCCAACAAAGAGTGGAAATCATCAAGGTTCTATATCGCGAAGCAGACATCCTCATTTTCGACGAGCCGACGGCCGTCCTTACGCCGCAGGAGGCGGAGGATTTCTTCAAGGTCGTACACGCCCTGATCGAGCAGGGCAAATCGATCATCTTCATCACCCACAAGCTCAAGGAAGTGTTGGAGATCGCCGATCGCATCACCGTCTTCCGCAACGGGAAGGTGGTCGGGACGACTACGCCCGCTCAATCCACGGAAGCCTCGTTGGCCAGCATGATGGTGGGGCGCGAAGTGATCCTGACCGTGGACAAAGAACCCGCCAATCCTGGGGAGGTGGTCCTGGACGTGGCCGACCTGCATGTGATGGATGACCGTCACCTGATGGCCGTCAACGGGGTTTCCTTCCAAGTCAGGGCCGGGGAGATCCTGGGAGTGGCGGGCGTGCAGGGCAACGGTCAAAAGGAACTGGTGGAAGCCCTCACCGGCCTGCGCTCTTGTACGGTTGGCAAGGTGGACCTGATGGGCGAGGATATTTCACGGGCGTCGCCGCGCAGAATTCGGGAGGCCGGTACGGCGCATGTGCCGGAGGACCGCCAGAGCGACGGATTGGTGTTGCCCTTTCCCATCAAGGACAATCTGGTGTTGAATACCTATTATGAACCTCCCTTCACCCGCGGTCTCAACCTGAACAACGGCGAAATCATGAAGGCGGCCGAGCAGCGGGTGAAGGAATTTGATATCCGCACCCCCAGCATCACCATCCCGGCTTCCACCCTGTCGGGGGGCAACCAGCAGAAGGTCATTGTGGCGCGCGAGTTCTCCCGCCCGATCAAGTTGTTGATCGCCTCGCAACCGACCCGCGGCCTGGATGTCGGTTCCATCGAGTACATTCACCGGCAGATTGTGAGAAAACGGGACGAGGGCTGCGCTGTGCTCTTGGTCTCACCTGAGTTGGACGAGATCATGGGGCTTTCCGACAGGATTGCCGTGATGTTCGGCGGGGAAGATCCTAGATATCATTCCTGCCAAAGATGCGACCAAAGAGGGCCTTGGCCTCCTGATGGCCGGTATCCGTGCGAAGACGCAGGCGGAAGTCGCTTAACCACAGAGGAGGTCCCCTTTGAGCAAGGCGTCCGCGGAGCCAACCCAAACCAAGCCCTGAGGAAGGACAAGCAATCGGCTTTTGGCGGCGGCTGTTCGTCCGCAAAGGTCTTTCAGATACTGTCCTGATACCCGTCCTGGCCGTCTTCACCGCCCTCGTGATCGGGGGGCTGATCGTCGCCTTCACCAATGGGGATTGCCTGGCGGCCTGGCGCAATTTCTTCCACGATCCCCTGGGGGCTTTGGCTAAGACCTGGACCACCATCCGAGACGCGTATTCTGCGATGTTCCTCGGGGCATTCGGAAATCCGGGCGAAATCTCCAGGCAACTGGGCATCTGGATCACAACCGGAGAGAGCAAGGACTTGCTGTCCGCCATCCGGCCGGTCGGCGACAGTCTGTTGCTTTCCGTGCCGTACATCCTGGCCGGGTTGGGGGTGGCGATCGGTTTTCGGTGCAACCTGTTCAACATCGGCGCTGAGGGACAGCTCTATATCGGCGGCCTGGCGACCGCCTTCGTCGGCTATGCAGTCCACGGGCTGCCCTGGTTCATCCACGCACCCCTGGCCATGCTGGCGGGAGCTGTTGCAGCGGGGATTTGGGGCTTTATCCCGGGCATTCTGAAAGCCCGATTTGGAGCCCATGAAGTCATCAACACCATCATGATGAACTACATCGCCTACCGCCTTATGGATTACCTGCTTAATGGGCCCATGAAGAGTGGGGGTACTCCGGCCACGCCCAACGTCCTCCCGACCGCAATCCTGGCGACCATCTTCCCTAGCCCGGTGCGTCTCCACTGGGGGATATTCATCGCCCTCGGGCTGGCAGTCTTGGTCTACTGGTTGTTGTGGAAGACCCCCTTTGGCATGGAGCTCCGCATGGTGGGAGTCGAATGAAAGGGCAGCCCGCTACGCTGGAATTTCGGTAAAAAAGACGATGGTGCTGGCCATGGTCATCAGCGCCATGCTCTGCGGTCTGGCCGGATCCATCCACCTGTTGGGCGTAGACCATCGCATGATGCCTTCCTTTTCCCCTGGCTACGGCTTTGACGCCATCGCCTTGGCACTGTTAGGGAAACAGCCATCCTCTCGGGGTGGTGCTCTCCTCGCTGCTTTTCGCCTTCCTGCGCGGCGGGGCATCCCGCATGCAGGTGGTGGCCGGTACGCCGGTAGAGATCATTCGCATCATCCAGGGTATGGTCATCGTCTTCGTTGCTGCCCCCGAGATCATCCGCGGCCTCTACCATTTTCGCTCTTCGCAGCGTGAGAAGAAGCCTGCCGCACCCATGGTAAGCAAGGCGTGAGGAGATGTCCATGTCACAGGCGGTAAGCATAAGATAGCATCGGCCAGGGCGGAAGCCAGAGAAGAGCGACCGTTGGGATATTTCTGCTGGTCGAAGCAGCCGCGCTTCTCCTGCTCCTGATCGGAACTCGCAGGCATGGTTTCCACTTTCGTGCTCGCCAGCAAGCGTGCCGGAGTGGATATTCTCGCGCCGGACCTCGTCATCCCGACCTGGACATCCATCTTCTTAGTTGCGATCGTGGTCGGGCTGGCAGGCGTCTGGCAGTTGATCAAAGGCTTCAAGAGGCACACGAACTCGGTCTTGATCACCATGATCAGCCTTGGCATCATCATCTTCCTGATCTGGGCTGCCCGGGATAATTCGCTCAACCTGACCGGTATGCTGGTCAGCAGCGTGATCTCGGCCACTCCCATCGCGCTGGCGGCGCTCAGCGGGATCTACTCTGAACGTTCTGGTGTGGTCAATATTGGCATTGAAGGAATGATCCTGATGGGGGCATTCATCTCCGTTGTCGTTGCCAGTGTGACCCACAGCCTGATCTTTGGATTTCTAACGGGCATCCTGGCCGGCATGCTCCTGGGCGCGTTGCATGCGGTCCTTTCGATCCGCTACCGGATCAATCAGATCATCAGCGGGACCGGGATCATCATCCTTTCCCTGGGTATCACCAACTACTTCTACCGGGCCTTCCTGAATCCCAATCCCGCTCTCAACAACTCGGGTGCTGATCCTTGCCTCCCTGCCGATACCCTGCGTTATGGCGCATCCCGGTCGTTGGGCCGATCCTGTTCAATCAAAGCCCCGTGATCTATTTGATGTTCCTGCTGATCCTCTTCACCCACTTCTTCTATAGATACACCAAGTGGGGCTTGCGCATTCGTGCGGTGGGTGAGAACCCAAAGGCTGCCGACACCCTGGGCATCAACGTGTTCAGGCTGAGGTACGTCAGCGTACTGGTCAGTGGTGCAATCGGCGGTTTTGCCGGTGCCTACATGAGCATTGGCCAGATCGGCTTCTTTCAAGAGAGCATGAGTGCCGGGAAAGGCTTCCTGGGACTGGCTGCCATGATCTTTGGCAACTGGAACCCTGGAGGAGCGTTCCTGGGATCGCTTATCTTCGGGTTCTTCGACTCCTGGCAGAATAAACTCTCCATCCTTCAGGTGGGCATCCCTTCGGAATTCCTCGCCATGGCCCCCTACATCGCAACCATGATTGTGCTGGCGGGATTCATCGGACGATCGCGAATGCCCGCCGCTGATGGAACGCCCTATCAGAAGGAATAGCCTTGAGGCGGAGTCGCCCGTCTCTAAGTTGCTGAGGAAGTTCGGTCAGACTCCCGCAGAGGGGAGGCCTGTCCCTCCTGAACTGCGTGTCGCGTCCCGTGCTCTCCCGACTCTGGATAAAGCCCTGGAACCTCGGCATTCTCTACCCCGCGTCTCTTCTTGGAGGCCTCAGGCCGGGCTTCGGGCGGATGTCTAGAGCCGCCATTGCCGCCAGTTGAACTCATGTTGCCAAGCACGTCCTCCTTTGTCTGCCCTCGGCAATTCTGCTGACGGGGTCGGTGAGACCGGGACGTCGAAATCCAATCTTCCCCTCCTGGACCTAACCGTCCAGGTCGCCGATTTCCAGGAGCGCCTGCGGCAGACATCAGAAGGCGACATCGGTTGCTCCTCGTGATCAAGGTCGTCTTGGCCGGTTTCGTGGGTTGCATCCCACCGCCGGCGGTGTTGTCCCTTGCGGCACTCGACATCCCCTTCGAGGCCCGAGCAGCTCAGACCGCCGGTAGAGGATTCTCTCATTGCGGCGGATCGCCCACGTATTCGGCGTCCCGATCGAACCCAACCCGAAGCCTGATGTACCGATCAGCATAGACTCGCCAGGAATTCGACGAGGCGTGTGACCGGCCGCAGAAGCAAGGGCTGCCCTTCAAGCCGGACAGGGAAAGAGCATGGAATGACTTCGCCGGGTGACGGGTCAATTGCGACGCCGCTCGGCTAGGCCTGGCGCGCCCGGCACTTATTCCGGATGCCCCCTGGTCGGTGATCGACCGCCGGATCAAGACTGCAACCGATCTTGGTCATCCGCCCAGCGGCTTGAAGCGGGCTCTAACCGGGGGCCGCCGTGCCTACCGTATCCCCCGTACATCTGAGGACGACCATGTCGCAAGGGAATCGCGACTTCGGTTTGCCTGGGTATGGCAGCTGTCACTTCGGGAAGAGCTCGCCAGATATGGAACCGCGGTTGAGGGTGTCGTCTACAGACTACGCAACAAGCGAAGTTCGGGGATGACGAAGGCGATCGAGAGCGCGCTGCCGGCGGCGAGGGCCGCCGCGGCGCCAAGCACCGGCGCACCCGGCCACAGACCGAGAATCGACCAGGCACACACCCCACCGAGAACCGTCCCAAGCGAGATGCGCGTCAGCGGTCGGGCTTGGCGGCCCAGCGAGGGGTACCGCCGCGACAAAAGGAGCAAGAGCAGCCCTGCTTCGAGGCTGAACGCCAGGCTGTTGGCCAGGCCGATTCCGGGCGCGCCCAGCGGCCGAAACAGACCAAGGCCGGCGACGACGAAAACCAGCGCGCTGAGCAGCGAAGCGAGCAAGGGAGTGCGTGCGTCCTTGCGCGCATAGAAACCGCGCGCTGCCACCTCGAGCAGGGAGTGTCCCGTCAGGCCTAGCAAATAGGCGCGCGACGCCCAGGCGACCAGATCGGTCCCTGCGGCATCGAATCCGAATGCGGCCTGCACCAGGGGCCGAATCACGATGGCCAGGATGACGGTCGCTGGCAGGCAGAATGCGAGCAGCACCTGCACGGCGCGGGCGAGGCTGGTCTCGAACGCTCGATCGTCGCCGCGGGCGGCGTGTTCGGAAAGCGTCGGCAAGAGCGCCGTGCCGAGGGCCGTGCCGACGATCGTCTCCGGCACCTGCATGATCAGCCACCCAAAGGCCAGCGCCGTCACCGCGCCCACACCGAGACGGGAGGCGAGATTGTCCTGCACGATGAAGATCAGGTTGAAGGCGCCGATGGTCAGAATGCGCGGGCCGAGCAGGCGCACCACCTGCTGCAACCCCGGGTGATGCAGCCCGAGCCGCGGCGTCCAGCGGAACCGAAACCGAAGCAGGCCCGGAATTTGGATTGCCAGATGGAGCACGGCGCCCAGGATGACGCCGATCACCAGACCGTGAACGCCCAATCCCGCCGTCGGGAGCCTGAGCGGGCCAAGAGCCAGCCCTACCGACGGGGCGAGCACCAGCGCGCCAAAGATCTGGCCGAGGTCGTAGAAGACCGGTGCCATGGCGGGCAGCAGGAAGTGCTGGTTCGCCTGCAGCCCGGCCATCACCAGGCCGCTGAGGGAGAAGACCAGCGTGGCGATCAGGTTGAGGCGCATCAGGTTCACCACCAGAGCCTGCAGGTCCGGGGTGAAACCGGGGGCGATGCCCAGTTCGGAACGCACGATCGGGCCGGCGAAGGCGGCGATGACAATCGCCAGCCCGCTGGTGAGCAGAAAAGCCCAGTTGCCGATTCGGCTGAACAGCTCCCACATCGGGGGGCGGCCCTGACGCTCGAGCACGTCGGAAAGGACCGGGATCAGCGCCAGCGCCAGCGCGCCGCCGGAGATCAAGGCGAAGAGCAGATCCGGGAGGTTGTTGGCGGCGTTGAAGGCATCCAGTTCGGCGCTGACGCCGAACTGGCGCCCGATGATGATCTGGCGGACGAACCCGAGGCCCTTGTCGAGCGCGAAGAACGCCGCGACGAGGAGCGAGGACCGGGCGACGTGCGAGAGAGAGGGCGTGCGGGTGGAGCGAACGATTCCAGTCGTCATCGGCCGACGATGCCTCAGGGCGCGGCGTCCAATGCTTGCAGCAGCTCGAGGCTGGGGGCGAAGCCCTCGTGGTAGCCCAGGCTCGTGCGCAAGTCGTCGACGGCGCCGGCCGTGTCGCCGATCGCGGCGCGCGCCCGGGCGCGCCAGTACCAACTCTCCTCGAGCGTCGGCTCGCTGGCGTTGACCAGCGTCTGCGTGGCGAGATCGATCACGTCGCCGTAGCGCCCGGTGAAGAAGTAGGCGAAGTACGGCCCGGTCTGATACCACAGCATGCGATACGGGCGATGTTTGGGATCGGTGATCGCCAGCTGCGCATCCAGCGCAAAGGCCTCGTCATAGGCCAGAGCGGCACCGGCGTAATCCTGCAGCTGGACAAGGTTCGTGCCGCGGTTGAACCAGGCGAACAACTGATCGCGCCCCGACGAGGCGAAGATCTCATCGGATGCCCGCTGTGCCGCCGCCTGATTGTTGGCGGCCTCGTCTGAATCCGGTCCAAGGAGGCTCATCACCTCGGCCTGGCGGTCGGGGGGATACACAACCAGATACAGGTAGTTGAAGGCGCGCCAATTGGCCAGCAGGTCGGCGTAAGTGACCGGCAGATCGGGCATGATGTAGGAGTCCTGGGCGGTGAAGCGCTGCCGGGCGTCGTCGTAGCCGGTGATGACCTCGTAATGGCCCATCCAGCCGTCGAACCCCGCGCCCTCGAACCCCTTCTCGACAACCACCGGGATGCCGGCGGCGATGAAGCGCTTGAGGAGGTCAAGGTCCCCGCCGACGCGCACGAGCACGCTCAAGTCGGTCTCGTCCTCGACGTAGCCTGCCATCTCATACGGCATGACGTTCTTGTCGCCCGGGTTGGGTTTGAGGTACGCGGCAGTATCGCGCTGGTCGCCCTGCCAGCCCCAGAACGACAGGGCCATCGACAGTGTCGCCGGGCCGCAGTTGTTCCATTTCTGGTACTCGTGCCGAACGCCCTTGAGCTGAATGCTGGCCGGGAGTGGCGTAGGTTCAGTCGTCGGTGTCGGGGTGACCGTCGGAGGCAGCGTCGGGCCGGGTGTCGCCGTCTGCGTTGCCGTCGGCGTCAGAGCCGAAAGCGTCGTCTGAACCATCGCCTGCAAGGTCGGGTCCGGGGTGAAGACCGCTTCTTCGGGCGGCGACAACGCGTACTTGATGCGGGCGCGCAGTTCGCTGACGCGCCAACCAACCCGGTCCTGAACGAAGGGCAGGTTGTAGACCACGGCCGCGAGGGCAAGCAGGGCGAAGGCGGCACCGCAACCGATGGCCGCCGACCGCCGGCGGGGGCGAGGCATGCGGCGATTATACCCGCAGGCCGTCCTCGACCGGCTCCCAGATCACGTAGGCCCGCCGTTGGAAGCGCTCGAGCACTTTCAACAGCGGCGCCCCGAGCAGCGCGACCAGGAGCACATTGCCGACGGCAGCCATGCTGTCCCAGGCAAGCGAGGTCACGAGGTAGAAGCGCCCGTAGCGCGTCAGGGTCTGGGCCAGATCGAGGCCCGGCAGCCAGGCCAGGTCGGGCGCCTGGATGGCGTAGGGCCAGAAGTACAAGTTGGTCAATGCGCCGTACGCCCAACCCCACGCCGCGCCATAGACTGCAAGCCAGACAAGCCGCGGGCCGCGGCGGGGCAGCCAGGCGGCGCCCAGCCCGACCCAGCCGGCAGCCAGCATCTGATAAGGAGTCCACGGGCCGATGCCGCCGGCCGTCAGCGGTCCGGAGACCAGCATCGTCAGCGCTCCCATCATGAAGCCCAGCCGCGAGCCGAGCGTGAAGCCGACGAGCAAGATCAGCAGGTAGACCGGCGAGAACCCTCCCGGCAGCGGCACGACGTTGTCGATCACCCGCAGAACCGTATTCAACCCGACGAGGGCACCGAGGATGGCGATGGTGTGCAGGGTCAGACCATGTTGTGCTTCGGCGATCAGTGCCAGCAACACCAAGCTGGCCGCGCCGCTGAACAACAGAAGGGCAGCCCGCGACTGCGAAGTCGCCGGGAGCGTAGGCGCCCAGAAGGGGTAGAGGAAGAAGGCCAGGCCGACCAGGTTCATCAACAGGAATGCGAGATTGGCCGGCGTGAAGCGGCGAAGCCAACCCGGCGCGGTCATCCAACCGCCTCGCGCACGACGACCTGCGCTCGCTCGGGGCCCACCGAGATCCAGCGGATCGGCACACCGAGAAGCGCCTCGATCCGCTTGAGGTAAGTGTGGGCCTCGCGTGGAAGTGCGTCCCATTCGGTGACGCCGGACACATCCTGCGGCCAGCCGGCGAAGTCCTCATACTCGGGCACGAAGTCATCGAGGCTGGAGGGAAGCCCCGGGAGGTCAGCATGCCGCGTGCCCTGCCGTTGGTAGGCGGTACAGAGCCGGAGCAACGGGAGCTGGCCGAGGATGTCGAGTTTGGTCACTGCCAGGTCCGTCAATCCGTTGAGGCGCGCGGCGTAGCGCAGCAGAACGCAATCCAGCCAGCCGACACGGCGCGGACGTCCGGTCGTCGTCCCAAACTCATCCCAGGGGTGCGACCCGGTGCCGCGGAGCGAGTCTGCCGTGGGCCCGCTGAGCTCCGTCGGGAACGGGCCGGCGCCGACGCGCGTCTGAAACGACTTGGCCACGCCGATGACGCGTCGCACGTGCCGGGGCCCGATGCCCAGGCCGAGCAGGGCGCCGCCGGCAGTGGAGGACGAGCTAGTGACGTACGGATAGGTGCCGTGATCCAAATCGAGCAGCGTGCCTTGTGCACCTTCGGCTAGGATGGATTTCCCGGCCCCGAGCACGTCCGCCAGCTGTGCGGTAGTGTCGGCCAGAAAGGGCCGCAGGCGAAGGGCGAGCTCCCGGTAGGAGCGGGCAGATTCGGCTGGATCGGGAGCGGGGAGATGATAGAAACTCTCCAGCAGCCGGGCGGCGCGTTCGGCGTGCGCGCGCACGAGGACGGCGAAGGTCTCGGGATCTTGCATCGCCTCGGCGCGCAGACCCAGGCGGGAGGCCTTGTCGGCGTAGGCCGGGCCGATGCCGCGCCCGGTTGTCCCAAGGGCGCTGCCGGTGCGGGTGCTCTCTTCGGCGCCATCCAGTGCCCGATGAGCCGGCGTGATCAGATGCGCGGCCAGTGAGACGGCCAGGCGCCGGGGTGAGAGATCGACTCCGGCCGACGCCAGCGAGTCGATCTCTTCGACGAGCGTAGCCGGGTTGAGGACCATGCCGTGGCCGAGGACGCAGCGCGCGTGAGGCTGGAGGATTCCGGATGGGATCAGATGCAGCTTGAACAGGCGTCCATCGACGGTGACCGAGTGGCCGGCGTTGTCGCCGCCGCTGTAGCGCGCCACCACGTCGGCCTGCGCTGCCAGCAGGTCGGTGATGCGCCCCTTCCCCTCGTCCCCCCACTGCGCGCCGATCAGGATATCGAGCGGCATGGCGATCGCCTCGCGCGGCAGTATAACATGCGGGTATGCAGGCACCGGTGAGGAGGCTGCCACGAACGATGAGCGACTCGATGGACGTGCCTGAGCGTGAAGTGCCTCGGAGGCTCTCGCGTCGAGAGGCCCTGCGGCTGACGGGGGTCACGCTGGCGGGATTGGCCGCCGCGGCCGCGGGGAGTGCCTGGTACCTGCGGTTCGTGGCGCCGCGTGCGCTCGACGTCACATTGTTCGACCTGCATCTACCTGACCTGCCAAGCGCGCTGGACGGTTTGCGCATCGCCCACTTGAGCGATCTGCACGCGTCCGAGATCGTCGAGCCGGAATGGATCCGGCAGGCCGTCGATACGGCGAACGAGTATCTGCCGGACCTGGTCTGCCTGACCGGAGATTACGTCTACCGCTCAGCAAGCTGGGCGACGGCGTGCGCACAAGAGCTCTCGCGCCTGGAATCCCCCGGAGGAAGATTCGCCGTGCTCGGGAACCATGATATCTGGAACGGCGCCGACGCAGTCGCTGGGGCGCTCCAGGCTGCGGGGATCCACGTCCTCCGCAATCAGGGGCTGGAGATCAAGATCCGCGAGATGACTGTATGGATCATCGGAGTGGAAGACACGGGGCTCGGCTGTCTTGGCGACGACGGGGGGTGGGAGGACCTGCGTGAGGCTTATGCGCCCGCCCGGCAAGCGGCAAACAGCGTCCTCGCCGCCATCCCTCCGAGCATACCAAGCCTGCTCTTGGTGCACAACCCTGATTTCATGCAGTGGATGACCGAACGCCCCGTCGACCTGGCGCTTGCCGGCCACACGCACGGTGGACAGGTCGTCCTTCCAGGGATCGGGCCACTCGTGCTGCCGTCATGCTTCGGCCGAACGTACGCCCGTGGGTTAGTGCAATCCCCCGGCGGCCCGGTGTACGTCAACCGCGGGGTCGGGCTGATCGAACCCGCCGTTCGCTTGAACTGCCCGCCGGAGGTGGCGGTCATCACCCTGCGGAGGGAATAGAACCCCGAAGGGGGAGGAAGAGTTCGGCGTGCAAGCCCGAATGGCGAGAGAGTCCTGCGGTCGGCGAACGGGCTATAATCGAGACGAGGCACCGCCGTGCGATCGATCCTTCGAACCCTGGCTTTGTCCGTCCCGGTGCTGCTGCTAGCGGCCATGGCAATCCGCGTCCCGGCTCTGGCCGGGGGGGCGGCGCGGCCGGAGGCCCAGGCAGGCGAGTTCGCCACGCCGACGCCCGGCCCCGACGGCAAGATCATCTACATCATCCAGCAGGACGACACGTTATGGACGATCGCCGCACTGTCCGGGCTGAGCGTGGAACAACTGCGCGCCCTCAACGGCCTGGCGATCAACGACTTCATTGTGCCGGGAGCGCAGCTCCTGCTCGGTTACGCCGGCCCCGCCCAGCCGACGGCTGCAGCGGGCGCGGCTCCCACACCCACTGCGCCCCCACCGACCCCCACGCCGATCTTCGGCACCGCTGAGATTTGCGCTCTGCTGTTCGTGGATGAAAACGGGAATGCCAAGCTGGACGCCGACGAACCTCCGCTTGGCGGGGGCCAGGTGAGCATTGCCAACGTCAGCGGGCAGCTGGCGGCGGAGTTCGCAACGGCCGTCGAGTACTCCGAGGACGGCCTGCCGCTCAGCCACTGCGTCCCGGACCTGCAGACCGGCGACTACAACGTCAGTGCGGCCGTCCCGCCGGACTACAACCCGACGACCGCCATGAGCGTTCCCGTGCGGATCGATCCGGGCGACACGCGCTATGTCGAGTTCGCCGCGCAGCCGAGCGCCGCACTGGTGAACTCCGGCGAGGGCGGCGGGACCCGGTCGACGGCGCTGGGGATTCTCGGCCTGCTTCTCCTGGCCGCCGCCGGTGGGCTGGCGGTCTATGCCACACGGCTCGGACGCAAGTCACCCCGATGGACACGCAGGTAATCACTGCCTCACCGGACTGCTCTCCCGGGATCGCCCAGCACGGAACCACCCGACGCTACTACGTTCCCAGCAACTCAGCCAGCGCGCCCAGAAGCGTGATGACATTTTCCGCCCGGCTGGAATAGCCCATCAGCCCGATGCGCCACACCTTGCCCGCCAGTGGCCCGAATCCGCCCGCAATCTCGATGTTGAAGTCCTGCAGCAGCCGCCGCCTCAGGCCGGCATCGTCCAGGCCAGCGGGCAGGACAGGGGTGGATAGGCTCGGGAGTCGAAGCGCCGGCGGCACCAGCAAGGGCAAGCCCAGCGCCTCCAGCCCCTCCCAAAGCCGCTCGGCGTTGCGCTGGTGGCGTGCGAAGCGCGCCGGCAGCCCCTCCTCGTCGACCAGGCGCAGTGCCTCGCGCAGTGCATAGGCCAGGCTGATGGACGCCGTGTGATGGTACGTCGGCGTCTCGCTCCAGTACTTGTCGAGCAGTGACAGGTCGAGATAGAAAGAAGTCACTGGCGTCTTGCGTGTTCGTAGCTTCTCTTCCGCCTGCGGGCCGACCGTAATGGGCGCCAGGCCCGGCGGGGCGGACAGACACTTCTGGGATGCGCCGTAGGCCACGTCGACGCCCCAGGCGTCGACCTCGACCGGCAGCCCGCCCAGCGAAGTGACGCAGTCGAGGACCAGCAGCGCGTCGTGCCGGTGGCAGACCTCGGCCACGGCGCCGATGTCCGGCTGACGGGCCCCCGTCGAGGTCTCCGCGTGCACCAGCGTCACAATCCGGGCGGGATGAGCCTGCAGAGCGCGGCTGATCTGGTCGACCTCGAGCGTCTGGCCCCACGGTGCCTCCAGCCTGGCTACCTCAGCGCCTTGCCGGCGCGCGATCTCCGCCAACCGATCCCCGAAGAAGCCGTGCACGCATGCCAGCAACGCGTCGCCCGGCTCCACCAGGTTGGCCAGAGCCGCTTCCATGGCCGCCGTGCCCGTACCGGAGATAGCAAGTGTCAGCCGGTTGCGGGTCTGAAAAACCTGGCGCAGGAGCGTCTGAATGTCGGCCAGGATGGCGAGAAAATCAGGATCCAGATGTCCCACCAGCGGGGTGGCCATGGCGCGCAAGACGCGGGGAGGCACCATGCTGGGGCCGGGGCCGAGGAGCAGCCGCGGAGATGGGTCGAGATCGTGATCGATGGCAGCCATGCAGGCCTCCAGGCGCTGCGAACGTGCCATGGATTGTAGGCCGCCGGCGGTGGACGGACAACACCCCGGCCGCAACGGACAAGAGCGGGCGAATGGATGAAAGGCGCGCGAGAGGTGGGCCGCACTGGATGAGGCAAGACGGCGGCGCTATCGCCAGCGCGCTTTTCAGGTCCCTTTCAAGCCGCGCGCTGGCGCAGGAATTCCTCCTAGAATGGAATTGGCCAAAGGGCCAACTGTCAGCCGAACTCCGGGTTTCCGTCAAGGAAGGGAGGAGGTGGCTATCCGGGCAAGTCAGCAGCCCTCCGGGCTGGTCCTACACTGAGGCAGAAGAGAGGCGAGCCGGCTGGCTCGCCTCTCTCTTTTCGGCTTCACGACTTCGGAAGTCCGCAGGACTTCCGAAGTCGATGTCATGCCTTGAGCATCTGCCGGACGACTGCATGCAAGATCCCGCCATGGCGGTAGGACTTGAGCTCCAGGGGGGTGTCAATGCGCACGCGCACCTTGAACTCGACCAGGGCGCCGGCCTCACGTTCGGCTCGCACGGTCACCAGCCCTCCGGGCGTCAACCCTTCGGCCAGCCCATGTAGACTGAAGAACTCCTGACCGGTCAGCAGCAGGCTATGGGGGGTTTCCCCGGGCAGGAACTGCAGCGGCAGCACGCCCATGCCGACCAGGTTCGAGCGGTGGATGCGTTCGAACGACTCGGCCAGCACGGCGCGTACGCCGAGCAGCCGCGGGCCTTTGGCGGCCCAGTCGCGTGACGAACCGGTCCCGTATTCCTTGCCGGCGATGACCAGCAGCGGCACGCCCTCGGCGCGATAGCGCAGGGCGGCGTCGTAAATGCTCATGCGCTCGCCGTCGGGCAAATGAACGGTCACGCCGCCCTCGACCCCCGGGACCAGCAAGTTCTTCAGGCGGATGTTCCCGAACGTCCCACGCGTCATCACCCGGTCGTTTCCGCGACGGCTGCCGAAGGAGTTGAAGTCGCGCACCGGCACGCCCTGCTCGATCAAGAAGCGACCGGCCGGCCCGTCGGCCGGGATCGCCCCGGCGGGCGAGATGGCGTCCGTGGTGACCGAATCGCCCAACAGGGCGAGCACCCGCGCCCGGGTCACGTCTTGCAGCGGTGGAATGTCCCGCGTCAGGCCCTCGAAGAAAGGCGGCTCCTGGATGTAGGTGGACGCCGGGTCCCAGGCATACAGGTCGCCGACGCTGACCGGCAGCGCAGCCCACGTCTCATTGCCGGAGAACACCTCGGCATAACGCTGGCGGAAGAGCTCGGGGCGGACGTGTTGCTCGATGAGCCCCTGGACCTCCGCCGTTGACGGCCACAGGTCGCGCAGGAAGACGGGTTGACCATGAGCGTCGATCCCGAGTGGGTTGTGGATAAGATCCACATCCGTCGTCCCGGCGAGGGCCAGCGCGACCACCAGCGGGGGCGACGTCAGGTAGCTGGCGCGGACGTGCGGGTTGATCCGCCCCTCGAAATTCCGGTTGCCGGAGAGCACCGCCGAGGCGACCAGATCGCCCTCCCCGATGGCGCGAACAACCTCACCTGGGAGGGGGCCGCTGTTCCCGATGCACGTCGTACAGCCGTAGCCGACGACGTTGAACCCCAGGTCGGCCAGGGGTTCGAGCAGCCCGGCATCACGCAGGTAGTCGGATACCACGCGCGAGCCCGGCGCCAGGCTGGTCTTGACGTACGGCGGGACGCGCAGGCCGCGGCGCAGTGCGTTGCGGGCAAGCAGTCCGGCGGTGATCAGCACGGAGGGGTTCGACGTGTTGGTGCAAGAAGTGATGGCGGCGATGACGACCGCGCCGTGGCCGATCTCGACCGCCGAACCGTTCGTCCCGACACGGGCGCGGCGCGCAGTCGCCTCGGGCGAAACGGCATAACCGCCTTCGGCCACAGGGGCGATCAGCGTCCGCTGGAAAGAGGCCTGCAGCTGGGAGAGCGGCACGCGGTCCTGGGGGCGCTTCGGGCCGGCCAGGCTGGACTCGACCGAGTCGAGCGGCAGGTCGACGACTTCGGAGTATGACGGATCGGGGATCGTGTCGGTTCGGAAGAGCTGTTGTTCGCGGCAGTAGCGTTCGACCAGGTCGACGGTCGATTCGGGCCGGCCGGTCAGCCGCAAGTAACGCAGCGTCTCCTGGTCGACGGGGAAGAAGCCAATGGTGGCGCCGTATTCGGGCGCCATGTTGGCCAGCGTCGCCCGGTCGGGCAGGGTGAGCTCGGACAGGCCGGGGCCGAAGAACTCGACGAACTTGTCGACGACGCCGTGGCGGCGAAGTCTCTGGGTGACGGTCAGCACCAGGTCGGTCGCCGTCACCCCTTCCGGCAGCCGCCCGTGCAGACGCACGCCGACGACATCCGGCGCGACGATCACCACCGGCTGTCCAAGCATGGCCGCTTCGGCCTCGATTCCACCTACCCCCCAGCCGACCACGCCCAGCCCATTCACCATGGTGGTGTGTGAGTTGGTGCCGACCAGCGTGTCGGGGAAGGCGCGACCCTCGCGGGTCAGGACGACGCCCGCCAGGTATTCCAGGTTGACCTGATGCACGATGCCTGTGGCCGGGGGGACGACACGGAATTGGCGAAAGGCCTGCTGGCCCCAGCGCAGAAACTCGTAGCGTTCGCGATTGCGCTGGAACTCGAGCTCGGCGTTGCGATTCAACGCCTCCGACGAAGCGAAGAAATCGACCTGCACCGAGTGATCCACAACCAGGTCGACGGGGATGCGAGGGTTGACCTTCGAAGGATCGCCACCCAACCGTGCCAGGGCATTCCGCATGGCGGCCAGGTCGACGATGGCCGGCACACCGGTGAAATCCTGCATCAGGACGCGCGCCGGGAGGAAGGGGATCTCGGGGCGTCGGGCGGCCGTCGGTGTCCAGCCGGCGAGGGCGACGACGTCGGCCTCGGTGACACTTCGCCCATCGACCTGGCGCAGCACGGCCTCCAGCAATACGCGCAGGGAGAATGGCAGGTGCGCGAGCGTGCACATCCCCGATTGCTCGAGGCGATCCAGCCGCGCGATCTCATACCGGCCGTGAGGGGTCGTCAGCGTCGCAACGGCACTGAAAGGATCCGAAACCATCCTGTTCTCCGTCCGAGGCCGGGTGGTGGCCAGGGAGGGAGAGTATAATCCCGAGCGGTTGCCCTTCGGCAGCCCTTCTCCGCAGAGGGCCCGTCGCCTTGCTTGTCTGGCTGCTCCCCGGACTCTGGGCCCTGGCCGGCCTGGCGCATCTGCTGCACCGCTGGGACCGTCGGCACCGCCGAGATTTCCTGACTGTCTACCTGCGCACGCTTGCCGTCCTCGATGTATGGCGCGGGACAATGTATGCCCTGGCCGCCACGACCAGCGGGGTACTGCTGCACCTATCGGTCGGAGGGCTCACCCTTACGCCGCGTCTGATCTCCCCGGTCATCCTGCTGAGCACGCTGATCGTCTACGCTGCACAGGGGACGCCGCAGGCCACGCTGTTGATCCTCAACCTGTTTTCGAGCGGCCTCGTCTGGGGTGTCGCCATCCCGCTCGCGGTGGGGCTGGCGGTGCAACTGGGGTGGGTGTCGATCCCCGGCGGGTTGGCGGGCATGCTCCTCCTGGGAGGCGGCGCGCGTCTGGCCGAGCTGCTGGCGATGACGGTCGGGCTGTACACCGTCGTTGTCGTCTACCAATTCCTCGCCAACCGGAGCCTGCCGCGATGGATCTCCGGTTCCCTGGCGCTGCTGGCCGGGGGGATTGTGCAGACGGCGCTGTTTGGGCTCGGCGCGGGCCCTCCGGCCGGGAGGTCGGGTCTGTTGGCCTCCGAGGTCGGCGGGTCGGTGCTCTCGACGGCTGTGATCCTGCCCCTGGCGATTGTCTTCCATGCCTGGCTGGCGCGTCGGGAGCGACGTGGGGAGACCGCAGCCGGAGGCCGGCCGGCGCTCTCGGTGGTGAAGGAGACCTTCGATCTGCGCCGGTCGCTGGCCGAATCGCGACAGACGGTCACCCGCCTCAGCCAAACCCTGGGCATCCTGACCGACGCCAGACACCTGATCGTCCAGGCGGTCGACCCCGACCGGCTGATGCAGGACCTATGCACTTTGCTCGTCGGGGCGCGGCACTACCGTTTTGCGTGGATCGGATTGAAACGGGAAGGCGACCGGGTCGTCTTCCCGGCGGCGCAGGCCGGAAACGGACAGGAGTATCTCGAGACGGTGACGATCACGTGGGATGAGTCGCCCACCGGCCTGGGGCCGATGGGGAGCGCCATCCGCGAAAACCGCGCCCACGTTGTGGTCGACACGCGGACGGACGAGCGATTCGAACCGTGGCGGGGCGAGGCCGTCCCGCGTGGATACCTGTCCATCATCGGCCTGCCGATGCGTACCGGCGGCGAGGTGGTGGGCGGCCTGGCGGTGTATGCCGACGCGCCAGGTGCGTTCTCCAGTGACGAGATCGAACTGCTCCAGGGCGTGGCGGATGATCTGGCGCATGGGTTGGGCCGCTTGAGGGCGGAGCGGCTGAATTCGCAGCGCCTGCATCAACTGGATATCCTGCGCGCCATGACGCAAGACATGATCTCGCTGCGCGACCTGCCCCTGCTCCAGGAGCGGATGCTGCAGCGAGCGGTCGAGCTCATTGACGGCAGTTCAGGCGGGCTGTATCTGTGCGACGCGCGAGCGCCGGGTGCTGCGCGGCACCGCCGCCTTCCGCTTGCCGATCGACATCCGCGGGGTGGAGTTGCCGTATGGAGACGGGGCGGCGGGTCGCGCGGCCGCGACCGGACACGGGCTGATCGTCCCCGACTACCGCACCTGGCCGAACCGCTCGGGCGCCTACGCACCCGACGCACCCTTTTATGCGGTGTTGGCGGCGCCGATGATCTGGCAAGGTGAGGTCATCGGCGTGATCGACATTCTGCGCGACGAACGGAGGTTGCCGTTCACGCCGGGGGACCTCGATCTGCTGCAGCTCTTCGCCAACCAGGCGGCGCTGGTGCTCGAGAACGCGCGCTTGATCGATGGAGGCCGGCAGCGGGTGGAACAACTCAGCCTGCTGCACGAGCTGACGCTGGCCGCCATCGGCGCCGAGAGCCGTCCCGAATTCATCGATGTCCTCACCCAGCGCATGCCGGAGCTGCTCAATGCCGACAGCTGCATGCTCACCCGCTGGGATCCGGTCCTCGGCATCCCGTCTCACGAGGGGGCGCGCGGTTCGATGCTGGAGGCGATCTCCCGGCTGCGCGCCCACCCGGGCGAACGCACGCTCACGGCCAGCGCGCTCGAGGCCGGAAAGGCTCTGGCGATCGAACAGGTGGCCGAGAGCGGCCTGCTCAGCCCGCGGCTGGCCGCCGTCTTCCCCACACCGTCCGTCCTGATCGTGCCCCTCGTTGTCGGAGCACGCCGCTATGGCGCGGTGTTCCTTGGATTCGATCAGCCGCACCTGTTCACGCAGGAGGAGATCGCCCTCGGCGAGCAGGCCGGCGCCCTGGTGGCGCTGGCGGTCGCCCGGCTCGAGGCGATCGAGGCGGAGAAGCACCGCAGCGCCACGCTCGCCGCGCTCCGCCAGGCCAGCCTGGCGGTGACGTCGCGGCTGGAGCTGAACGCCGTCCTGGAATCCGTTTTGGAGCACGCGCTCCAATTGTTCTCTGGGGATGACGGCCACATCTTCCTGTATGACGGTGAACGCCTGAGCTTCGGCGCTGCGCGTTGGTCGGAGGCCGGACAGCATGAACCGTACTCGGCGCCCCGGGCCGACGGCCTGACGATGCGCGTGGCGTGCGGCGGGGAGCGCATCGTCGTCCCGTCGGTGGATCAAGATCCTCTGTACCGGGACTGGAAATGGGGTGGGGCGATCGTCGGCTTGCCCCTGCGGGTCGGCGCCCAGGTGCTCGGCGTGATGAACCTCGCCTTCCATCAACCGCGGCACTTCGCCGACGACGAACTCGACGACCTCCAATTATTGGCCGAACAGGCAGCGCTGGCCCTGCAGAACGCTTCCCTGTTTGCCCAAGCGGACGCCGAGCGCCAGCAGCTGAGCCTGCTCGTCGATCTCGGCCGCGAGCTCGCCTCCATGGTGGAGCCCGGCGCCATCCTGGAGCAGGCCGTCCGAATGACCACCCAGAGTCTCGGCGGGCGATCCGGCAGCGCCTTCCTCGTCGACCCGTCCAGCGGGAACCTTCGCCTCATGGCCAGCTGCCGCGACGACGGGCTGGCGTTGGAGGGCCTGGCCCAGCGGCTCGATGTGCGCGTGGGACACGGCCTGGAAGGCTGGGTTGCAGAACGCCGCCAGGCGTGCCGCGTGGACGACGTGCATGCCGACGCGCGCTGGGTTCAGTTTCCGGGGGTGGATGAGGCTGGAGGCAGCGCCATCAGCGCGCCGCTGCTGGTCGGAGATCACCTGCTGGGCGTGATGACGATTCTGGGCGATGAATTCTTCACCCAGGAGCACCTGAATCTGCTGGAGGCCATCTCCCGGCAGGTAGCCCTGGCGATGTCGAACGCGAATCGATTCGAGGAGCTGGAGCGTCGATATCGGGAGCAGGTGGTGGTGCAGCAGGTGGCCCAGGTCATCAATCGACGGCTCGAGATGCAGCCGCTTCTCGAAGAGGTCTGCCAGCAGGTGGCCGAGGTCCTTCGTTATCCAAACGTCGAGATCATGCTTGTGGAGGGCGAGGAGCTGATCACGCGCGCCGCGCAGGGATATGAGCGCGCCGTCGGACTGCACATCCCGCTTTCGAAAGGGATCGTCGGTCGGGTGGCCCGGACCGACCGGACCTCCCTGGTTCCGGATGTTCGCCTCGATCCGGACTACGTCGTGGCGATCGCCACCACGCGATCGGAGATCGTCGTTCCCTTGCACAAAGGAAACGTGGTCATCGGCGTGCTGAACGTCGAGTTGCCGGTGTTGCACGGCCTGAGCGATGACGACGCCCGGCTGCTCTCGCTGCTGGCCGACCAGGTCTCGGTGGCCATCGAGAATGCGGCCCTGTACGACCGGCTGCGGCGGCACAGCACCGATTTGGAGCAGACGGTCGCCGAGCGGACGGCGCGGCTGGCAGAGGCGCTGGAACATGCCACGGAAGCCGATCGCCTTAAGACCCAGTTCGTGGCGGACGTCTCGCACGAGCTGCGCACGCCGCTGACCAACATCCGCCTGTACCTGGAGTTGATCGGCCAGGCGAACCGGGAACGATTCGCCGAGTACCTCGAAACGCTCAATCGGGAGACCGAGCGCCTGGTGGACTTGATTGAGGACTTGCTGGCGATCTCACGCCTGGATGCCGGCACCCATCCGCCGCAGCCGGTGTTCTTGAATTTGAATGAATTGGCACGCGGACTGGTTGCCGATCGTAAGCGGCTGTTCGACGAGCGTCGGATCGAGCTGAGCTTCCTACCGGATGATCATCTCCCCGGGGTGCTGGCGGATGAACGGATGCTTTCACAGGTCGTGGCTAACCTGATGACCAACGCCATGAACTACACGCTCCCCGGCGGACGCGTGTCCATTGGAACCGGGGTGGCCGCCGACGACGGCGTCAAGTGGGTGACGCTCCGTGTGACGGATACCGGGCTGGGGATTCCGGTGGACGAAGTGGAGCACGTCTTTGAGCGCTTCTACCGCGGGACCGCCAGCCGGCGGATGGGGACGCCCGGCACCGGATTGGGGCTTTCGATCTGCAAGGAGATCCTCAGCCGGCACAAGGGCCGCATCAGCGTGCACAGCCGGGCCGGCGAGGGCAGCACATTCACCATCTGGCTGCCGCACCCCTGAGGCCCCACACCCGGTCGCATGGGCTTGGGACACCGGCTCAGGCGCTGCCAAGCCGGGAGACTGCCCCGCCCAAGGCTGGCCCGTGAGGCTTTGCTCAGCGCATTCCCGCATGGCTAAGGGTGGCAGCCCGACCCTCACCCCGTAGGTCCTCCGCGCCCCACCATCCGCATCCCCTCAAGCTTGAGGCGGTTGTGCGCATGGTCGGAGTTTGGGAGGAGCGCCAGGCGCCTAGGCGCGGGCCGGGAGTTCCAACTGCAAGCGCAGGGCGACCGGGGAATACGTCCGGCGGTGGATGGGCGACGGCCCAAGGTCGGCCAGGGCCTGTCGGTGGCGCGCGGTGCCGTAGCCCTTATGCTGCGCAAACCCGTAGCCGGGATACGCCGCGTCGAGCTCGAGCATGCGCGCGTCGCGGCTCACCTTGGCAATCACGGACGCCGCGGCAATCGAAAGGACGCGTGCGTCGCCGTGCGTCAACGGTGTCTGCGGCATGCGAACCCCGGTCAGTCGGAGGTGATCGATCAGCAGATGATCCGGGGAAAGGGAGAGCGCCGCCAGCGCGGCTCGCATGGCGGCGCGCGTGGCGGCAATCAGCCCCATCGCGTCGACCTGTTCGGCCGGCGTTTCGCCGACGCCCACGGCCAGGGCGCAGGCGCGAATGCTGGCTGCCCAGCGCTCCCGCTGCCGGCGAGTCATGAGCTTGGAATCGCGCACACCGCGCAGAAGATCCGGCAGGTCGACCTGATCCGAAGGGAGCACGACCGCGGCGGCGACGACCGGACCCGCCCAGGCCCCGCGGCCGGCTTCGTCCAGCCCGGCGACCAGGCGCGTTCCGCCACCCCACAATTGCTGTTCGTGGAGGAGATCGGGCCAGGCGGGAGGGTCAGCGTGGAGGGCCATACCGGCCGCGGGCGGCATACCAACGGATGCGCAGCAGGTCCGTGAGCATGGCGACTGAATCGCGGACCAGGCGCACGCGGCTCCCGGGGACGTAGTACCAGGGGATCGGGATCTCGGCCACGCGGTAGCCCCTGCGGCGCGCCAGAAAAAGCACCTCGACATCGAATGTCCAGCCGTCGAGGACCTGGAGCCGGAAGAGCTCCTCCGCGGCATCGGCTCGGAAGCACTTAAAGCCGGCCTGTGTGTCATGCAGGCCGGGAACGGCCAGCAGCCGGACGAGCACATTGAAGCCCCGGCCGACCCAGTGGCGGTGGGCGGGCTCGTCATAGCGAACCGCACCGGGGGCCTCACGCGAGGCGATGGCGATCGGCGTGTCCGCCAGGGCCGGCGGCAGGAAGCGCGTCACCTGTTCGATGGGCATCGACAGATCGACATCGCAGATGAAACGATAGTCGCCGGTGGCGGCCAGGATCCCACGGCGGACAGCCAGGCCCTTGCCGCGCCGGATCTCGCGCAGGACACGCAGGCCGGGGTGAGTCCGGGCAAACGTCTCCGCTACTTCGGCCGTGCGGTCGGTGCTGCCGTTCTCGACCACGAGGATCTCGGCCTCGAGCGACTGCGCCGCCAGGAACCCCAGGATGCGGGTCAGGCTGTCGGGAAGACGGTCCTGCTCGTTGTGGGCCGGAAGGATGATGGAAAGACGCGGAGGCAAGGTAGCCCTCGGCCAGGCGCCGGTGCTAACCGAACGGCATCCCGAAGATCAGGACGTAGGCGAATGCCCCCACGATGATCACCTCGCCAAGGATGAGGATGGTCAGCAGGATCACCCACTGGCGACGCGTGATTCCGCCGTGTCGCCGACGGGAGGTCGGGCGCGGCAGCGGCTCGAGGGGCGGCGATCGGCGCATCGACAAAGGCCTCGGCGGCCTGCGAAGCGGAAGACGCAGGCGATGGAGCGCGATGGGCGGCGCGCATTGCTCCGGGGCGGACACGTGGGACTGCACCCGAAGGCCCGGCGGCCCAGGCCTCTTCCTCCTCGAGAAGTTCGGAGGGCTGCGACGGAGCCTGCGTCGCGTGCGCCGCGGCCAACTCCGCCTGCGCCTCGGATCTGCGCTGCGCCACGACCTCGGCCAGACCGGCGGGTGCGGCCGAAATGGCCTCAGCCACGGGCTCGGCCGGCTTGGGCGAGGCGAGCGAGTTCGAGCACAGCGCCGATGTCTTCCCCGTCCATGATGGCCGGGAACTTCTGCAGGTTGGATGCGAAGTGGTCGATGGCGTCCGCCAGGACGATGCGGACGCTCGGGCGCGCCGTGTCGACGTGCGTCCGGGGATTGGTGAAGAGCAAGACCGATTCGATCTCGGGCAGCGGGTAGCCCTGGCTCTTGAGGAAGCGCAGCAGCTGCACGGCCATGTTGAGGGAGATCCCCTGCAGGTTGGGGCGCACGCGCTTGAAGCGCCGAGCGCCGCCGTCAAAGGTCAGCCATTCATCCAGCTTCGCCCGATAGATGCCGCGGATCGGCGTGGGCACCAGCACCCGCACGCCCTGGGGGCTGAGCAGGATGAGAGGGATGATGACATCGGTGCCCGGCACGATCTGGTTCCGGACCAGCACGTGCTCGTCCCCCAGGCTCTTGGCCAGCCTCTGGGTGACGGTCTGCTGGGCCTCCATCTCGCCATGCCAGCGCAGGCCGAACTTCGAGCGCGCCGCGCAGCCGGTTCTCCAGGCTGATGGCCCCGCTCTCGTCGCGAAACGTTGAACGCTCGATGACGATCATGGCAGGTCCTTCTCGGCCTCCACCGCGGACGATGGCTGCAGCGTGATTATAAGGCGAACCCTCCCGGCGACAAGTCGGGTTGCTTCGCCGCCGTATAATGAGGTTGGGAGAACGGCATGCTTCGGCGACTCGGGTGGATGGGCTGGATCCTTGGGGCGGCGCTCCTGCTGGGGGCGAGGCCGCACGCGCAGGCGCAATCGGAGGCCGTGGTCCTGGTGCTCCAGGCCCGGGGCCCGCTGACGCCCGCGATGGCAGAGTATCTCGACCGTGGGCTGAGGCTGGCGGAGGCGCGCCGGGCCGAAGCGCTGGTGCTTCAACTCGATACCCCGGGTGGATCGATCGACCTGATGGGCCGCATGGTTCAATCGATACGCGGCAGCCGGGTGCCCGTGATCGTCTTCGTTGCACCGCGTGGCGCTATCGCCGGCAGCGCCGGGACAATCCTGGTCCTGGCCGGACACGCCGCTGCCATGGCGCCCGAAACCGCCATTGGCGCTGCCAGCCCCGTGGGTGGGCAGGGCGAGGACTTGGCGGCTACGGAATCTGCCAAGGTCAAGGAGATTCTGAAGGCCGAGGCGCGAGCGCTGGCCGAACGCCGGGGACCTTTGGCGGTTGCGCTGGCCGAGGCGGCCATCGAATTGGCCACCGCCGCGTCGGCCGGCGAAGCGCTTCAGGCGGGACTGGTCGACCGCATCGCCAACGACATCCCCGATCTTCTCCGTCAACTCGACGGATCGACCGTCGAAGTGCAGGGGGAGGAGCATGTCCTGCGGACCGCCTGGGCGTTTCCCCAGGCGATCTCCCAGACGCTGACCGAACAGTTGCTCCAGATTCTCACCAACCCGAACATCGTCCTGCTGCTGATGACCGTCGGTGTCCAGGCGATCCTGATCGAAATCTCGAGCCCGGGTGGATGGGCGGCGGGGTTCATCGGGGTCGTCTGCCTGGCGCTGGGAGGCTACGGCCTCGGAATCCTGGACGTGAACTGGTTCGGGCTGGTCTTCCTTGTCATGGCGCTGGTCCTGTTCGTGATCGACCTCAAAGCCCCAACCCATGGAGCGCTGACGCTTACCGGTGTGGCGTCCTTCATCGCCGGGGCGCTGGTGTTGTTCAACTCGCCGGGTACGCCTTCCTTCCAACGCGTCTCGGTGCCGCTGGTGGTGGGCCTGGGCCTGCTCACCGCGGCCGGTTTCTTCGTCATGCTGACATTCGTGCTGCGGGCGCATCGACGCCCGGTCGAGGTCGGACGGGAAGTCCTGGTTGGACGCATGGGGGAGGTGCGCACGACGCTGGCGCCGGCAGGGACAGTGCAGGTGGGCGGCGAGCTGTGGTCGGCCGAGGTGGAGACCGGGGCGTCCGCCATCGCCGGCGGGGAGCGCGTCCAGGTCATGGACGTCCAGGGCTTGCGTTTGATCGTGCGTCCTGCCCCCAAGAGCCCGGTTGACGCCGGAACACCCAAACTGTAGACTAACCCTGATTTGCATCGCCCTGCAAGGAGGACTGTATGCCCGCGGCAGCGTTCCGCCTGATCGTCCGAACTGGACCCAACCCTGGCGTGGTGATTGATCTGACCAAAGAAGTCTCGATGATGGGCCGAGATGTGACCAACGACGTCGTCCTTGGGGACGCGGAGGTCTCCCGGCAGCACGCTCGGATCACCCGCACGCCGGCCGGCTACGTGCTGGAGGACCTGGGGTCGACGAACGGAACGTTCGTCAACGGAGACCGCCTGGCGGCGCCCCGGGTCTTGAATGCCGGGGACTTGCTGGGTCTGGGCGAGATTGTGACGTTGACCTTCGAGTCGACTTCGCCGGAATTGGCCGCCACCATAATGGGCGCTCCGGTAGGCAAGGCGACTGCGGCTCCGCCTGTACGGGCAGTTGCGCCCGCCGCGCCGCGCCCTGCGGCTGCCGCAATGCCGGCCCCGGCCGCAATCGAGGGAGAGGTCGTCCCGGCCGAGAAAGCTGGTGCCCGGCGCTGGATCTTCGCCGGTTGCGGCTGCCTGCTCCTGATGGCGTTGTGCGTCGGCCTGCTGTTCCTGCTGGATGCCTACTACCCCGACCTGCTGTACGCCCCGCTCAGGGCATTGGGCTTCTGACCCCCTTCGACGTGTCGTGGGGCGGCCGCCGGCCGCCCCACCGATTTCCCACCCCGGACGGCCCCACCCGGCGGCGGCGACCACATCGCCGTGGGGCTGTCCCTGCCGATGAACCGGGTGCACCGTCAAGCCACACGCCCGGAAGTGGAGCGAGCACTATGGAGATGGAGATTACCTTTCCGGGCGGCGCTCGAGTGAACGCCAGCTTCGGGACGTATGTGGTGCAGACCGACCAGCCGCCGGCCGGCGGTGGTGAGGGCTCGGCGCCGACACCGTTCGACGTGTTCCTGTCGTCGCTGGGAACGTGCGCCGGGATCTACGTCCTCGGCTTCCTGCGCCAACGCGGCCTCTCCAGCGAAGGCGTTCGATTGATCCAGCGCACGCAACGCAACCCGGCCACGGGCATGACGGATCAGGTGGAAATCGAGATCCTGCTCCCGGCGGACTTCCCGGACAAGTACCGCGTGGCCGTTGTGCGGGCAGCCAACCAGTGCGCCGTGAAGAAGCACTTGGAGAACCCCCCGGCGATCCTCGTGACCGCGCCGAGGGAGTGACAATGCCGGGAGGCGTGGCGAGTCAGACGAAGGGGAGGAGCCGATGGGGAAGGTGATTCCAATCGGGACCCGCAAGCGGATCGCCCTGGTGGCGCACGATAACCGCAAGCAGGACCTGCTCGAGTGGGCACGCTACAACCGGGGGACGCTGGCCAAGCATGAATTGTTTGCCACCGGCACCACTGGGAAGATGATCGTCGACAAGCTCGGCCTGGAGGTGACGCGCTTGCTCAGTGGTCCATTGGGCGGCGATCAACAGGTGGGAGCGATGATCTCCGAAGGGGCGCTCGACTTCATGATCTTCTTCTGGGACCCGCTCGAGCCGCAGCCGCACGACCCGGATGTCAAGGCATTGCTGCGCATCGCCGTGTTGTACAACATCCCGACGGCGTGCAACCGCTCGACGGCGGATTTCGTCATCTCCTCTCCACTGATGGATGAAGAGTACGACCGGATTCAAACCGACTACGCGGCGCGCTTGAGGCGGTGACTCCCACTCAGACCCTCCCCCGAAGGGCCGCAGGTCCCACGACCTTTGTGGGAGGAGGGGAGGGAGGGGGTGGCGCCTCGGGAGCGTCGGGCGCAAGGCATGCGAACTTGGCTACATGAGGCGACTGAGATGACAGGCACGCCCGAAGACTTCGACTGTCCCAACTGCGGTGCACCTATCAGCCTGGAGAAGGCCCCGGCGGCGAGCGTGCGCTGCCCGCATTGCGGCACAACGGTCGTGGTGCCGGACGCCTTGCGCGAGCGGCGGCAACCTGCGTCGGTCGTCATTCGCATCCAGACCGACGGCGCGACACGTGCCGCCGCGGCGCGTGCCGGCAAGGGAATTGTCGTGGCCGTCATCGCCCTGACCTTGGTCGCGGTCGGCATCGGCGTGGCGGGATTGGTGCTCGGCATCGGTGCGGCGGTCGGTTCGACGGTGCTTCCGGGCATTCTGGAAGAGCCGGTGCTCCAGCCGGATTTGTCCTTTGGCGGCGAAGGAATTGGCGCCGGGCTTTTCACCGATGCCCGGAGCATCGGCCTGGATGCCGATGGGCGCATCTATGTGGGCGAATATCAGGGGGGCCGGATCCAGGCCTTCGCCCCGGACGGCGCGTTCCTTACGCAGTGGTTCGCCGACCGCGAGTTCCCGCTCACCGGGCTGGCCGTCCGACGGGACGGCGTGGTCTACACCGTCCAGCGCGGCCGGATCGTCGTGCGCGACGGCATGAGCGGTGCCGAGATTGAGGGGGTGGTCTATGTGCCGGGCGAGCAGTTCGAGGACATCGTCCTGCTGCCTGGGGGCGGCCTGCTGGCGGCATGGTACGGGAATCGAGATGACCTCGTGGTCTTCGATGGCGCCGGGCATGCGGAGTTGGTCATCGAGTTGGCGGTGAGCGGCCAGACGGGGGACTCGGAACTCAGCACGCGTGTGGCCGCCGACGGGCGCGGTGATTTACTGGCGCTCGGACAATTCAACAACGCCGTCCTGCGGTTCGACGCCACAGGCCGCTATGTCAACCGGTTTGGCAGCGCCGGTAACGAACTCGGCCAACTGAGCGCGCCCCTGTCGATCGCCGTCGACGGGCAGGGCCGCGTCTACATTGGCGACTCGTGGGGCGTCGAGGTTTTCGAACGCGACGGGCGCTTCGTCCATCGGATCGAGGTCCAGGGTCCGCCATTCGGGATCACGATCGACGAGCAGGGGCGGCTGTGGGTCGTGAACGGGACGCAGGTGCTGCGGTACGAGCTGGAGTGATCGTGCGCCCCACGGCCCACGCGCCGATCTGGCAGTTCCCTTCGCCCTCTCTTCCTGACACGGCGACCGGATGGTCTCGAGCACGCCGGCGAGATTTCTCAAAGACATCGGCATGCGTGAAGCGAATCACCCGATAACCTCGTTGGTTGAGCCAAGTCGTACGCGCCGCGTCGTACTCGGGCTGCCCGGGATCGGCGTGCGTGTCGCCGTCGACCTCGATGCAAAGGCCAGCGTCCGCGCAGAAGAAGTCCACGATGAACGGGTCACCGATCGGGTGCTGGCGGCGGATGTGGGCGCCGAGGCGTTGTGCGCGCAGACCGACCCACAGCTCCTTCTCCGCTGCCGTGGGCCTTTGATGCGATTCGCGGGCGTGACCAAGGAGCTCAGGGGCAACGGGTTGTGGTTGCGTGGAGGGACGGCGCACGGGCATGCTGATTCCCCCATGAAGATACCCCCTCCCTTCCCTCCCCCTGAAAGTGGGAGGGTTGGGGTGGGGGTTGATCCGCGAACAACAGGCTGGCTGAGGCGAGTCGTCAGGCCGAAATCGCCTCGCCCTCCACGACGGCTGCGAACGTCAGACCGCCCTCCGCGGGGCCGACGCGGATCGTTTCCCCCGGCCGGAATTCGCCCTTCAACAGACGAAGCGCCAGCGGATCCTGTAGCTCCCGTTGGATGACCCGCTTGAGCGGACGAGCGCCGTACACCGGATCGTAGCCGGCTTCGGCCAGGTGCTCACGCGCTTCCGGTGTCACCTCGAGGTGGAACCCGGCCTCCTCGATTCGGCGGGTGAGGCGGCCCAGCTGGATCTCCACGATGCGCGCCAGGTCTTCCTTCGTCAGGCGGTGAAACACGACCACTTCGTCGACGCGGTTGAGGAACTCCGGCCGGAAGTGACGCGTGAGCTGGCCGCGCACCTGGTCTTCGGTCGTGCGCTCGGAGGCTGATGCATCTGCCCACAATTCGGCTCCAAGGTTGCTGGTCATGATCACGACTGCATTGCGGAAGTCGACGGTGCGGCCCTGGCCATCGGTCAGGCGGCCGTCGTCGAGGAGCTGGAGCAGGACGTTGAACACCTCAGGGTGCGCCTTCTCAATCTCGTCCAGAAGGACGACCGAGTACGGCCGGCGGCGCACGGCCTCGGTGAGCTGCCCGCCCTCCTCGTAGCCGACGTAGCCGGGGGGCGCGCCGATCAGACGCGAGACGGTGTGCTTCTCCTGGTACTCACCCATGTCGATGCGCACCATGGCGCGGTCGTCATCGAACAAGAAGGCGGCCAGGGCGCGGGCCAGCTCGGTCTTGCCGACGCCCGTCGGCCCGAGGAAGATGAACGACCCGATCGGCCTGTCGACGTCCTGCAGCCCGGAGCGAGAACGGCGCACGGCGTTGGCCACCGCTTGCAGCGCCGGCTCCTGCCCGACCACGCGCTCGCGCAGCCGGTCCTCCATGTGGATCAACTTCTCCATCTCGCCCTCGAGCAATCGTGAGACCGGAATGCCGGTCCACCGGGCGACGACCTGGGCAACGTCCTCGGCGTCGACCTCCTCCTTGAGAAGAGCACCCGAGGCCTGCAACCCGGCCAGGCGCTGCTCGCCTTCCTTCAGGCGGGCCTCCAGATCGCGCAGCGTGCCGTAGCGCAAGCGTGCCGCGGCTTCCAGGTCGGCGCGTCGCTCGGCCTGCTCGATCTCATTCCGCGTCTGTTCGATCTGCTCTTTCAGCGAGCGCAGGGCGGCGATCGCCTGCTTCTCGCTCTCCCAGCGGGCGCGGAGCTGGTCGGACTGCTCGCGCAGGTCGGCCAATTCGGCCTCCAGGCGCGTCCGCCGCTCCGCCGAGGCGCTGTCCTTTTCCTTCTTCAGCGCCTGGCGCTCGATCTCGAGCTGCATCCGGTGGCGGTCGACTTCGTCCAGGGCCTGCGGTTTGGAGTCGATCTCCGTGCGCAGCCGGGCGGCGGCCTCATCGATGAGGTCGATGGCCTTGTCCGGGAGATGGCGATCGGCGATGACGCGGTGCGAGAGCGTGGCGGCGGCGATCACGGCGGCATCCTGGATGCGGACGCCGTGATGAACCTCGTAGCGCTCCTTCAAGCCGCGGAGGATACTGATCGTGTCTTCCACACTCGGCTCCTCCACCAGCACGGGCTGAAAGCGGCGCTCGAGGGCGGCGTCCTTCTCGACGTGTTTGCGGTACTCGTCGAGCGTCGTGGCGCCGATGAGGTGGAGTTCGCCGCGCGCCAGCATTGGCTTGAGCATGTTGCCGGCGTCCATGGCGCCCTCGGCCGCGCCGGCGCCCACGACGGTGTGCATCTCGTCGACAAACAGAATCACCTCGCCGGCGGCGTCGGTGACCTCCTTGAGAACGGCCTTGAGTCGCTCTTCGAACTCACCGCGGTACTTGGCCCCGGCCACCAGGGCGCCCAGGTCGAGTTGAACGATGCGCTTGTTCTTCAGGCCCTCGGGCACATCGCCATTGACGATGCGCTGGGCCAGGCCCTCGACGATCGCCGTCTTGCCCACCCCGGGCTCACCGATCAGCGCCGGGTTGTTCTTGGTGCGGCGGGAAAGGACCTGGATGGTGCGCCGGATCTCCTCATCCCGGCCGATCACCGGGTCCAGCTTGCCCCGGCGGGCGAGCTGGGTAAGGTCACGCCCATATTTCTCGAGGGCCTCGAAGGTCTCCTCGGGGTGGGGGCTGGTCACGCGCTGCGAGCCGCGCACGGCATTGAGCGCTTGGAGGATAGTCTCCGGCGTCAGCCCGAAGCCGCGCAAGCGGGCGGCCTCCGGCCCGGCTGCCAGCGCCAGGAGCAAGTGTTCGGTGGACACGTAGTCGTCCTTCATGCTCGTCGCCTGTCGCTCCGCGGCGGCCAGGACGTCGGCGGCAGCCTTGGACAAGCCGGAGGTCGGGGGGAAATCGCCATGAACCTGTGGACGCCGCGCGAGGTCCTTCTCCAGCGCGTCGACCAGCAGGGCCGTGCTGCCCGCCAGGCGCGTGACAATGGCGCCGACCACACCCTGCGGCTGGCGCACCAGGGCGAGCAGGAGATGCAGGGGCTCGATCGCCGCGTGCCGGCCCTCCTGGGCCAGGCGCTGTGCGTCGAGGACGGCTTGCTGGGCCTTTTCGGTATATTGATCCAGGTTCATGATTCACTCTCACATTCGGCGGCCGGCGCCGGGCGCCTGCCTCGCCGAGTCCATAAGCGGCAACCCCCCCCTTGATGCCGGACGCAGGTAATCGATGTCAGCTTCACTCTAGACAGCCGGCATCGGAGCGGCATCGGAAGGGCATTAGACGCACATCAGTGGCTCCGTTAACGCTTCTCCTAGACGCCGCTGACTGGCGTCTGATGCGGCCAGACTAGTATGAGGCCATGCATGCGATCCCGCATTGGTAACTCTGGAGGACACACGATGAATAACTACTACCTGACCCGCCCGATGCACTTCCACCGTTTCGCCGGCTATGCCCCGCAGGGCTTCAATGGTGGCCGCCGGATGCCCGTCGATGTCTCGACGGAAGACGACGCATACGTGATCCGGGCCGCCGTCCCCGGGCTCAAGCCCGAGGAAGTCGAGATCCAGATCCACGATGACATCGTCCTGCTGCGCGGCACACCCAAGGCCGAAGAGGCTGAGGAACGCGACTACCTGATGCGTGAGATGTGCCCGGCAGATTTCGAGCGCCGCCTGCGGCTCCCCGAGGCGGTGAACGTGTCCAAGGCCGAGGCAACGATCGAGAATGGGTTGCTGACGCTGAGGCTGCCGATCGCCGAGGAAGCCAAGGCCAAGACGATCAAGGTCCGCGCCGGCTGACCCGGCTGACCCGACTGACCACTTCCGGTACAATGGGCGGCGTAAAGCCGCCCATTGTCTTTCACCAGCAGCCATGTTTCCTCTGCGCGACACCGTCCGCTCCCGCTCGCGTCCCTTTGTCACCTGGACGCTCGTCGCGCTCAGCGTGGCAGTCTTTGTAACCATGGGATCTCTGCAATCCGGGGCGTTCGAGCGCCTGACATTGGCGTACGGCCTGGTGCCGGCACGGCTGTCGTTTGCCCACCCGGCGAGCTGGCTGACGCTGGGGACGTCCATCTTCCTGCACGGCAGTTGGTTCCACCTGATCAGCAACCTATGGATGCTGTTGATCTTCGGCGACAACGTCGAGGACCGAATGGGTCACAGTCGCTTTCTCGGGTTCTTCCTGGTATCCGGCGTGGTGGCCGGGCTGGCGCATGTCGCCTTCGCCTCCGGCTCGTCGCTCCCGACGATCGGCGCCAGCGGCGCGATCGCTGGCGTGCTGGGTGCCTACATCGTCCTCTTCCCTTCGGCACGCGTCCTGACGCTGGTGCTGCTGATCGTTCTTCCCTGGCTCGTGGAGATCCCGGCCTTCATCTACCTGGGGATCTGGTTTCTCTCCCAGTTGTCGTCCGGCCTGCTAACGCTGGGCGCCGCCGGAGACTTCGGCGGAATCGCCTGGTGGGCCCATATCGGCGGTTTCGCCTTCGGTGCGCTAACCGTCAGGCTCGTCGCCCCGAAACGCAGGCGGCCACGCGCCGGTCCTTTCGACCTCGACGACCCGCTGACCCACAGATAGAAGAAGAGGAGCATTGTGATGAACGAATCGACTCCCGTTCCGTCCACGCCGGCCGTCGCACAGCCGATGCCCTCCGGCGCCGAGCCAAAGCCGGCCATCCCCAAACCCACGCCTGCCTCACCGTCGAGGTCTAGGTGGTCGCGGTCGCTGCGTTGGACGACGGGATTGCTGGTGGTCTTCGCCCTGGGGCTCGGTGCGACCTGGATGGCGCAGGTCCGGCCGCTTCAGCAGCAAGTGGCGGTGCTCGAACAAGAGCAAGGCGTCCTCCAGGCGGACTTGACTGATCTGCAGGCTCAGGTAGTCCAGATGGAGGCTGTTCGGGCTGAGAATGTGGCCCTCAAGGTGGGGCAAGCCAAACTGGATCAGAGCTTCGCTCTGCTGAAAGCGACGGTGGGTACGCTGCAAGCGCAGCTCGTCCTGGCCGCCGGCGGGGAGGCGCAAGAGGCCGCACAGGCCCTGGCGAGCGCCGACAGGCAGCTCGCGGTGCTGGAGCAGGCGATCGTCGGCTCACAGCAGGCGGACGTACAGATTCTGCGCGAGCGTCTGGCGCTGGCCGTCAGTGAGCTCGAGAGCGATCCGTTCGCGGCCCGAAGGGACCTGGAGGTACTGGCGAACGGACTCGATACGATGGAAAAGGCGCTATCGGGCGGATAGCCCTTCGGCCTTTGCGGCGAGACCTCAGGCACCCGGCGCGGTGATCCGCGCCGGGTTTTCAGATCGGAGGAACGTGCCGATCCCGCCGAGGATCCCTTCCCCGGCTTCGGGTGAAAGGACGTCGATCTCGCCTCCCTCCACCAGAACACGGCGGACGGCATGTTCAACCACGGCGACGCAGAACTCGCCATAGGTGTCCAGCAAGTCCAGCAACGGCTTGAGGTAGGGACGGTCGACAAAGCGCGCCCGGCTCCGGAGCGGAACCATCAGCCCGTAGGCGCGGAAGAACGAGGCGGGCGCGCAGGAGAACAGCGCCAGGCTGCGGCTGGACCAGCCGTATTCATGCTCCACGAAACGGAGGATCGCCTGCGCGTCGATGGCCGCGGCGGAGCCGAGTTCCTTGAGCACCTGGCGCAGACGCAGCTTGTGGGTGTCGCTCGACCCGGCCGTCGGGTCGACGTGGAGATACAGGCTCAGCACCGGATGGGGCGACCGGAATCCAACCAGCTCCTGAAGGTCATGCTCGGTGAGCAAGGGCACCTTCCGGGAACGCGGATCGGTTGTGAATTGGCGTGGGGCTTAGGGCCTCGCCCCCACGCTCAGCGTGAGTTCGACCTCCTCTCCCTGACGGACTACGGTGATCACGATCTCCTGACCCACCTGCGTGCTGCTCACCAGGTAGGAGATCAAGTCGTTGAAGGTTTCGAGCGGATGTCCATCGATGGCGACGATCAGGTCGCCGCCGGGGAGCAGGTCGCCGTTTTCGCAGGCGCCCGCCCCGTGCACACCGGCCTGGTCCGCCGGTCCGCCGTCGGTCACGCAGGTGACGTAGATCCCCACCGTGTCGGCCGGCAGCTCGAGCCGCTTGAGCGTGTTCAGGTTGAGCGTGCTCTGGCTCAGACTGGAGACGCCCAGGTACGGATAATCGTAGTGCCCTTCCTCGATCAGCGAAGGGACGACGCGCTTGATGATGTTGACCGGGATGGCGAAACCGACGCCGGAGTTCGCTGCGTCGCCGGACACGGTGAACGATTCGGTGCGGATGGCGCGGTTGACGCCGATGACCTCGCCCTGAAGGTTGATGAGCGGACCGCCGGAGTTCCCTGGGTTGATGGCGGCATCAGTCTGCAGGATATCGCCGGAGCTGAACGGCTGCCCGCCGGGCGAAGCGCGCTCGGAGTCAAGCGTCCGCCCGATGGCCGAGACGATCCCGCTGGTCATCGTGCCCGACAGTCCGAACGGGTTGCCGATGGCTATCACCGTATCGCCCACCTGCACCTTGTCCGAGTTGCCGAGAGGCAGCGGAAACAACCTGTCCGCCGGGACGTCCACCTTTAACACCGCCAGGTCGGAGTCCAGGTCCGTGCCAAGCACCTCGGCCCAGGCGCGAGCACCGGATGGGAAGTCGACCTCGATCTCCTCGGCGTCGGCGACCACGTGCTGGTTAGTGACGATGTGACCCTGACGGTCGATGACGAAGCCACTGCCCTGGCCGATAGGCACCGCGGTCTCATGCGTGCCGCTGACCGTGGCGAAGGTCCAGATGGTCACCACACCAGGATCGACGTTCCGGTAAAGCGCGGCGAGGTCCGCGGCAGGGGCCGCCGGGTTGCCGGGAGCGATGGGCGAGGCGCGATCGGGTTGACGACCGTCTCGAGCGTCGGAATCGACTGCAGGACGGTTGGGGCCGTGGTCGGAAGGATACAGGCCAAGACAGCCAGCAGCAAAGACGTCAGGAAAAGAGCACCACCACGTTTCATCTCTACCTCGTTCGACAGACTTCGGCCGGAAGGCCGATCTCGGGCTAGGGCTTGGAGAGCTTGGACAAACGGAGGACCAGTTCCGCGTTCCTCCGGGGAAAGCTGTGCAGGCAGGGCGACGCGCAGGCGGGCGAACAGATCGCCGTGCACGGAGGGGTGACGCAGCTGGGGCATGCCGCGGCCCTTCAGGCGGAAGGTCTGTCCCGGCTGGCTTCCCGGCGGGACGGTCAGCACCACATCGCCCGCCGGGCGTGGGGACATGACCTCGCCGCCGAGCAGCGCGGTGTACAGATCGGTGGGCGCCTCCACCGACAGATCGTCCTCCTGGCGCTCGAATCGTGGGTCCGGATCGACCTCCACGACCAGATACAGGTCGCCGGCCTGCGAGTGTCCGCTTGCCCCTTGCCCGCTCAGGCGGACGCGCGTGCCGCTGCGCGCGCCCGGGCGGGATGCTGACCTCCAGTCGCTTGCCATCGCGATCGAAGGCGCGGCGGGCGCCATGGTAGGCCTCGGCCAGACTGATTTGCACCGGCTGTTCCAGGTCGCGGCCACGGCGGGCGGGCTGAGGGCGGGATCCCATCCCGCCGAACATCGCCTGGAAGAAGTCGGAGAAGCCGCCGCCGAACAACTCGTCCAGGTCGCCGACCTCGACGCGGACGCCACCCGGGGCCCCGCTCATCCACTGCGACCAGTCGAACCCGCCCGGCGCCCCGCCCGTCCGCTCCCAGGCCTGATACGAGGAGCCGAGCTGGTCGTACTTGGCGCGCTTGGCCGGATCGCCGAGGACCTCGTAGGCCTCGTTGATCTCCTTGAATCGCTCCTCGGCTCGCAGGGTTGCCGGGATTCTTGTCGGGGTGATACTGGACGGCAAGCTTGCGGTAGGCGCGCTTGAGTTCCTTCTCACCGGCACTTGCGTTCGACGCCGAGGATCTTGTAGTAGTCCTTGTACTCCATAAGCCTCTCGCCGCGCCTCGGATTCTATGTTCGCCGCGGGGCCGGCGTCAAGGTGAGCGGAGCGGGTACTCATCCGGCTCTCACCCCGCTTGCGCTCGGGCGGCATGCGTCCTTCCGTGCTATCATAATCGCATGATGCCGAATGCCCAGCGCGGCCGGGTCCTGGTGGTCGACGACGACCCGGACGTCCTCGATCTGCTGGCGCGCCAGGTCCTGCAGCCCCTCGGGTACCTGGTGCAGACCGCGGACGACGGCGGCGCGGCGATCCAGCATGCCCTCAACTTCTCCCCGGACCTGATCGTCGCCAGCCTGACGTTGCCCGGCCTGAGCGCCAAGGACCTGCTGGTGGCGATGCGCTCGCAGGGCATGGAAGTCCCGATGCTGGTCACTGCGCCCGAGGGGATGGAGGCGGCCGCCATCCAGGCCTTCCGCCTCGGGGCGCGCGATTACCTGGTCAAGCCGCTGCGCGAGGCCGAGGTGGTCTCGGCCGTCGAACGGGCGCTGAGCGAGGTCCGCCTGCGCCATGAGCGGCATCAGCTGGCGGAGCAGCTCTCCGAGAGCAACCGGGAGCTCGAGCGCCGGGTGCGCGAGCTGACGACGCTGTACGGGATCGGCAAGGCGGTCACCTCGACGACCAACCAGGCGCAGCTGTTCAGCAAGCTGGTGGACAGCAGCCTGTACGTCACCGAGGCGGACCTGGGCTGGGTGCTGCTGATCGAGGATCGGTCGAAGCAGCTTATCCTGAGGGCGCAACGCAACCTTCCGCCGGCGGTGGCGGCTCGGCTTCACCATCCCTGGGACGACGGCGTCAGCTCGCTGGTCCTGCTGTCGGGCGAGACGCTGAACATCTACGGGGAAGGCCTGAGCAAGTTCAAGATGGCGCGCCTGGGGAAGGCGGCGCTTATCGCTCCGATCAAGGTTCGCGACCAACCGATCGGCGTGATCAGCGTCGCCCGTCAGGAGCACCGTCCATTCAGCGAGCGCAGCCAGGCCATGCTCGAGGCCGTGGCGGATTACGCATCCATCTCGCTGGTCAATGCCCGTCTGTTCCAGGCGCTGGAAGAACGTGCCCGGCGCCTGCAAAAGGCGATCGAAGACGCCCAGACCGGCGTGCCCACCAGCAACGAGATGTTGGGCCTGCTCGACCGTCGGCTGCGTCACATCCAGGAGGAAGTCGCCCACCTGCTGAGCGTGGTGCAGGAACCCGGGCTGCGAGCCTCGCTTGAAGCCATCGGGCACGACCTCGAGAGCGTCCTCCATCAAATGGGCGAACCGCCCGCCCGCGCCTCCTAGGCCCGAGCGCCGGCGGCCGGGAGCCCACGGAAGTACCATATCCGGGGCGCAGGCGGCCGTGTTAGTGTTCAGAACGTAACCCCCGCCGTCTGCTGAGGAAGCATGGGCGAAACCATTCTGATCGCCGACGACTCGGCAGAGATCCGCAACTTCCTCGAACAGACCGTCCTCAAACCCTCCGGGTATACGGTGTACTCGGTCGGCGACGGCATGTCGGCGCTGACGCTGATTCGCGAGCTGCACCCCGATTTGGTACTCACCGACGAACACATGCCGAGCCTGAAGGGGTTGGACCTGATTCGCCGGGTGAAGCGCGATCTGCCGATGCTGCCCGTGATCCTGATGACCGCCGAAGGCTCGGAGACGCTGGCGGTGGAAGCCATGCGAGCCGGCGCATCCGACTACCTGGTCAAGCCGTTCGATGCCGAGCATCTGCTGGCGGCCGTCGGGCGCGCCATGACCGTCGGTCGACGGGGCCAGGACATCCTCAAGGCGCAAGCCGAATTGCGCGCCGGAGCCCAATCCCTCGAACGCCGCCTGCACGAACTCGAGGCGCTGGCGCATATCGGCCGCACGGTCACGGCCATGCTGGATCTGGATCAAGTCCTGACGACCGTGGTGGAGTTGGCCGTCGGCCTGACCGAGGCCGAGGAAGGCAGCCTGTTGCTGCTGGACGAGGTGAGCGGCGAGCTGACCATGCGGGCGTCGATGAACTTCGACGACGAGTTCGCCCGCACCTTCCGCCTCAAGGTCGAAGACTCGCTGGCAGGCCAGGTGATCGCCAGCGGTCAGCCGGTGATCCTGGACGAAACCGCCCCGCAGAAGATCAAGACCTCCTACCTGGTGCACTCGCTGCTGTATGTCCCCTTGCGCGCCCGCGGGAAGACGATCGGCGTGCTTGGGGTGGACAACCGCAAGGCCGGGCGCTCGCTGACCAAGGAGGACATGACCGTGGTCATGGCCATGGCCGACTATGCCGCCATCGCCATCGAGAATGCCCGGCTGTACAACCGCTCGGAATCCGAACGCGTCCAGTTGGAGACGATTCTGACGCAGACGGAGGACGGCGTGATTGTCGTCGATCCTGAGAACCGGCTGCTGCTGATCAACCGCACGGCGGCGGTGGCCTTCGAAGCCCATACGCCCCTTCTGGGACGCTCGCTGGTCGAGACGCTCGATCATCCGCAGATCCTGGCGTTGATGCGCGCCCCGGGCAACGCCCCGCGACGGGAGGAAATCGAGCTCAAGGACGGCCGCGTGGTCAATGCCCAGCGCACGCCGATCGAGGGCGTGGGCCAGGCGCTGGTGATGCAGGACATCACGCACCTCAAGGAGCTCGACCGGATCAAGTCGGAATTCGTCACCACCGTTTCGCACGACCTGCGATCCCCGCTGACCGCCATCCTCGGCTATGTCGAGCTGATTGAACGGACCGGGGAAGTCAACGACCAGCAGCGCGAGTTCATTCGCCGCGTGCGATCGAGCGTCGAGCACATCACGGCCCTGATCTCCGACCTGCTGGACCTGGGGCGGATCGAGGCCGGGCTGGATTCGGCCCGCGAAAACACGCCGCTGGCGGTCCTGGCGCGCTATGCCGTCGAGACGCTGCGCAGCGTGGCCGAGAACCGGCGACTGGCACTGGAAGCCGAACTGCCGGAGGATCTGCCGCTGATCAACGGCGACCCGATCCGCCTGCGCCAGATGATCGGCAACTTGCTCGAGAACGCCCTGAAGTACACCCCCGCCGGCGGCCGCGTGAAGATCGAGGCGTTGGCCGAGGCGGATCAGGTGATCCTGCGCGTGACCGATACGGGCCCGGGGATCCCCCCCGCGGAGCAGCCCTACCTGTTCGATAAATTCTTCCGCGCCTCGAATGTGCCGGATGACGTCTCCGGCACGGGCCTGGGCCTGTCGATCGTCAAGTCGATCGTCGACAGCCACCACGGCCGCATCTGGGTCAATTCAGCACTGGGCAAGGGGTCGCGCTTTACCGTCGTCCTGCCGGCGGTCACTACCTGACCGCGGCCGGGGCTGGCCAGGATCCCCCTCCCCGGATGCCCACAGCCGCCCCGCGCACCGCATGATGTCGATCTCCTATGATTTGGTGCAGGACTCGCAGATGGCCGATCGGGTTCGTCGTCGATTCGCGGCGCCAATCAGCCGGCTGGTTGGGCTCGGATTCGGCGAGGTCTGTATCTATCGTGAGACAGGACCGGCCTACTCGGCGCTGACGGCATTTCCGACGGCTGTGCTGATGATCTTGCGCCGGGAGGTGTTGGCATTGTTGCCGCCCTGGAGATTGTCCGGGGCGTTCCCCTTGCTCGTCCGGATCGCGCCGCCGACCTATGCCTATCCTTTCGGGCTGGGGGTGAAGTTCCACACGCGATTCGAGGATGGGACGGCGCTGGTCACCGCGACCTTCGCTTCGCAGTTGCTGCCGACAGTCTCGGATCCGATCCGCAAGCAGGCGCGGCGGATGTCGGTCGAAGCGGGCTGGGATTGGCACCGACAGGGTGTCGAGGGAATGATTCAAGAGGGTCGGAACGTCGATCGCAATCTCGGGTTTGCGGGCTTCGTCGAGGTCTCCCGGCTTGAGGACCGAATAGCGGCGACCTAGACTGTCCCGGGCCCGCAGCCCGGCCGCAAGCTCGCAGCCCCCGCGCTTCACCCCCTCTCCGAGATCTGATGTCTCAGGCGCCAATCCGCGACGATCCTGTCGCCCCCTCACCCCTACCCTCTCCCGCAGGGAGAGGGTAGGGGTGAGGGGGCGAAGATCAAGGTGCGGTGCTCGAGCACCCACTCCTCCTTCCGACCTGAGACCAGGAAGCGAGTAGAGAGCAAGCCGGCGCGTTCAGCAACATGAGTTGTCCACCTGTGGAGGAGCGGTCCCATGCGATTGGAGTCACGAGAAACATCAGCGCGCTGCCATTGGCAGCGCGCGTGGGGGTTAAAGGCGCCTCCCCCGGGGCGGTGAGGGGGGTAACCCGGGGGAGGCCTTCGCCAAAGGAGGAGACAGCGATGAGCGTAGGGGTGCCCCGTCTCTCGTCTCCGGTGCCCATAGTACAATCCCTCGACTGAGGGCTCCACTACCGAAGGTCATCGGGTATATGTGACATCCTTCACAGATAGACATCTGTCAAGTGCGGAGTCGAGAATGTGCCTAATCAGGCGATCCCGACTCGCGTGGTCTCCCCCCGTACCATGAACAACACATCCGATCTGCGCCGGCGGTTGAGGCAGCTTGGCCGGAGGACGATCGCGCATGCGTCCGTCGCCGCGGCACGCGGCGCGGTCGGCGGGACGCTTGAGGGCGAAGAGATCGCTACTCCGTTAGGCACCGCCTACCGGATGCAGCGCTCCTACCCGTCCGACCACCAGCACGGCCCGGGGCGATTGTCCGATCTGCTGGTCTACGACGCGCTGCTTGCCTCGGATGTGGCACGCCAGCCGGCGCTGGCCCAGGCGCGCATGGACGGGCTTCTGTTTCTCGACACGGAGACCACCGGCCTGGCCGGCGGGGCAGGCACGTTGGCCTTTCTGGTTGGCGTGGGGACCTTCACGGCCGAGGGCTTCCGCCTGCGGCAATATTTCCTGCGCGATCCGGCCGAGGAAGCGGCGATGCTCCACGCGCTGCTCGAGGACCTGGAGGCGGCCACCGGGCTGGTGACGTTCAATGGTCAGGCGTTCGACCTGCCGCTGCTCGAGCTCGCGCTACATCGTCGGCCTGAGGCAGCGGCGCAATCTAATGGCGGCGCCCCACCTCGATCTGCTTCACCCCTCGCGCCGGTTGTGGTCGCGTTCGCTTCCCGACTGCACGCATGGGTACCATCGAGCAGCAGGTCCTGCACCTGCGCCGAACCGAGGACGACATCCCCGGAGCACTGATCCCCGGGATGTACCTGGAGTATCTTCGGACGGGCGCCACGCAGGGCATGCAGCGTGTCATCTACCACAACACCATGGACGTGCTCTCGCTGGTCGGGGTCGCCACCCAGGTGCTCGGTCGGCATCGACAATCCGACCCGAGCCTACTCACCGCCTCCGAGGCGCTGGCCGTCGGACGGTGGCACCAGCAAGCGGGGCGGGTCGATCCGGCCGAACCGGCGCTGCGGTCCGCCGTCGCCATGTCGGATGGAGAACTGCGCATCGAGGCGCTCCGCAGGCTGGCCGAGTATATGAAACGCGGGGGGCGTGCAGCTGAGGCGCTGGCAGCGTGGGCCGAATGGCATGACCGAGCCCCGGCGGATCCCACGCCGTGCGTGGAACTCGCCAAACACTTCGAGTGGGATATCCGAGACGCGCATCAAGCGTTGTACTGGACCGAGGAGGCCCTCGGGGCGCTACGCCACTGGCCGGCGGACTGGCGACGTGACGAAGTCCTGGCACGCCTGACACATAGGCTCGAACGGTTGCAGGCCAAGAGGCTTGCGCATGCGCGCTGAACGTGCGGGCCATATCCCTGACTGCGATGCCAATCTGAGAGCTGAGTTTCGCCCCCTCACCCCCCGCCCTCCTGCCGCCAACTAAGTGGCACCTGAGGTTCCCCCGATTCAATGGACACTTATCATGTCTGAGCTCAGCCTGCTTTCGTACTTGGCTGGGCTCAGGTAGTCCAAGCTTGAATGCATCCGCTGGCGGTTGTACCAGATTTCGATGAACTCGAAGATCTGCCGCCGTGCCTCCTCCCGGCAGGTGAAGCGATACGTGGCGCATTCTGCTTTGAGCGTGCTGAAGAAGCTTTCCATCACCGCATTGTCGTAGCAGTTGCCCACGCCGCTCATGCTCACCTGCGCCTTGAGTTCAGCCAGCCGTCCCTGATAGGTGTGGCTGGTGTACTGGCACCCCCGATCCGAGTGATGTAACAGTCCTTCCCCCACGTCCCGTCGACCAACCGCCATGGCCAGGGCATCTTCCACCAGGCTCGCACTCAGATCCTCTCCCATGGACCAGCCCACCACTCGCCGGCTGCACAGATCCATGAGCACCGCCAGATACAGCCAGCCCTCCCGCGTGTCAATGTACGTGATGTCCGCTACCCACTTCTGGTTCGGCCGCTCCGCCTGGAAGTCCTGCCGCAGCCGGTTCGGCCAGATCGGAGCCCCCGCCCGCCGCTGCGTGGTTGTGGGGCGCCGCCGAGACGCCCGTCTCGCCACGATCCCGCTCAAACGCATCAGCCGCGCCACCCGGTGCCGTCCACAGACCACGCCCCGCTGCCGCAACCCCTGGTGTACCCGTGGACTGCCATAGGTGCCCCGGCTCTCTGCATGCACTCTCCGAATCTGCTCCACCAGCCCCCGGTTGGCCTGCTGATGGCCACTGGCCGGTCGCTTGCGCCAGGCATAGTAGCTGCTGGGCGGCACCCCAAGTGCTCCACACAACCGCCTCACCGGATACTCCCCGCTCTGCCGGGCAATGAACTCATACGTCACTCGCCCTTGTGCGAGAAGATCGCCACCGCTTTTTTTAGGATGTCGCGCTCCTGCGTCGTCACCTCCAGTTCCCGCCTCAGGCGCCTGACCTCAGCCTTAGCGGCCTCGAGGTCGCTTGGCTCAAGACTCTGGCGCTGCTCGTCCACCTGATAACGATCCCGCCACTTGAGCAGCATCCCCTTGGTGATCCCTAACTCCCGCTCTAGTTCGGCAGCGCTCTTCCCGCCCCGGGACAGGAGCTGCAGTGCTTCCACCTTGAACTCACGCCCGTACGTCCGAATTCTCTTCCCCATGGCACATCTCCTGACCGCAGTTTACGCGTCATCGAATGTGTCCACAAAACCAGGGCAAGCCCAAGGCGAGGGTAAACGGGGTCGCCGGTCTTCGCCTCCCTACTGGGCTTGGCGCAGAGCGGAGGCCACTCTCTCCAGCCGGATGCGAGCCTCGGCCGCCACACTACACAAGGGGGCGTTGTCCGCCAGGGGCCCGACTGCCAGCAGCACCTCGGGATTGACGATCGATGCCCACACCCCATCGTCCCGCTGTTCGACGACGACATTGCACGGGAGCAGCAGGCCCACCCGAGGATCATTCTCGAGCGCGCAGTGCGCCAGAGGCGGATTGCAGGCTCCCAGGATGACGTAGGGCCTGAACTCCTTGCCCATCTTCTCCTGGAACGTGGCGCGCACATCAATACGCGTCAGCACACCGAAGCCTTCCAGCTTCAGCGCCTCGGTTACCCGCCCCTCGGCCTCGGAAAACGGAACGGAGAGTCGGATGTCATAGCCCAGGGGTTGATCCATGCTTGCCTCCGTGGAGTTGGACTACCCGGGGGACGATGCGGCGTCCAGCTCCTTGCGAACAGTGCGGTAGAGATGCTCGGCCTTGAGCTCGTGCAGCGTGTAGCACGGGCCGCCCAGATGTTCGGCCAGCGTACGCGCCAGACCCTGGTCGAAGGCGGCGTGCTCCATATTGATCACCACGGTGCGCACATCTTGCGCGCAGAGCAGGTCGGCCACCTGGTGGGCTTCGTCCTGAGGCGGCAGGCTGCCCATCGAGACGTTCCCCGCGCCGTCGGTGAGCAAGATCATCAAAGGGCAGGACGTCGGGATGGACGAGTTTCTCCTGCTGCAGCGTCTCGAGGGCCAGGCGCAATCCGGCCGAGAGGGGGGTCTTGCCTCCCACGGGGATATCGGCCAGGGCGCGCTGCGCAAGCTGCACCGAGTTGGTCGGGGGCAGGACGGTCAGGGCGCGGTCCTTCTGGAAGACGATCAGGCCGACGCGATCACGGCGCTGGTAGGCATCGGTCAGCAACGACAAGATGGCGCCTTTGGTCGCCGACATGCGTTCGGCGACCGCCATCGACCAGGAGGCGTCGACGACGAACAGGATCAGGTTGGCAGCCTTGCGAACGCGTACCTTGCGCTGCAGATCGGAAGTCTCGATGGCGAAGGCGACCCGACGCCGCTGTTCCTGCCGGCGGATCTGGTGGGGCGCAGCGGCCCGCAGCGTGGCGTCAAAGGCGATGTCCGACGTGACGCCGTTGGCCGGGCGGGCGGTGATGTAGCGGCCGCGCTTGCGGTCGGTGCGCGTTTGGGTGCGGCGGCCGCCCATGCGGCGCGTGATGCGGTCGAGCTGGCCCTCGAGCCGACGCGGTTGGAACGACTCGCCGGTCTTGACCTTCTCGCCGCCTTCCCACCAGTTGGATTGGAGCGAATCAACTGGCGACTGCGCCGCCGGTTCGGCCAGCCCGCGCCGCTGCTCGTCCTCGCTCGCCTCGCGGGCTACGCCACGCGGCTCACTTTTTTTTTATCGGTCGGCTGCTCTTCGGTGGACGGCTCGGACTCGTAGGCCGCGCCGACCTGTGCCTGCGCCTGGTCGATGCGGGCCTGCAGATCGTCCAGGCTGACCTCGGACTGGTGGAACGGACCGCGGCGCAGTCGATGGGGAAGCGCCAGCTCGGCGGCCAGCGCGATGTCCAGGTCGGTGATGGCCGGCCGGCCTTCGAAGGCGGCCTGCGCCCGCGCCGCCTTCAGGATGACCAGGTCGGCACGATGCCCGTCTACCTGAAGCGACGAGGTCAGCGCGGCGATGGACAGCAGATCGCGTTTGTTGTAGCTGACGTGATCGATCAGCTGTCGGGCGGCCTCGATCTTGCGTGAGAGTTCCTGCTCCTGCGGCAGCCAGGAGGCGCGGAACCCCTCCGGATCGGCCTCGAACGCCAGGTTGCGTTCAATGATCGCCACGCGGTCGGCCAGGGCGTTGAGGCCCCGAATGTCGACCGACAGGGCGAAGCGGTCGAGCAGCTGAGGCCGCAGGTCGCCTTCCTCGGGGTTCATCGTGCCGACCAGGATGTAGCGGGCGGGATGGGCGAAGGAGATGCCCTCCCGCTCGACGATGTTCATGCCCAGGGCAGCCGAGTCAAGCAGCAGATCGACGACGTGATCGTCCAGCAGGTTGACCTCGTCGATGTACAGCAGACCGCGATTGGCGGCCGCCAGCACGCCGGCCTCGAAGCGCCGCTCTCCGCGTTTGATGGCCGCTTCGATATCGAGCGTGCCCACGACACGGTCCTCGGTGGCCGAGACGGGCAGGTCGACGAACGACGTCCGTCGCATCTCGGTGGGGAGCTCCTCGCCGCAGGCGACGCGCTCACGGCATTCGGTACACCAGGTGGTCGGCTGGCTCGGGTCGCAGTCGAAACGGCAGTCCGCGACGACCAGGACCTCGGGCAGCAGGGCGGCCAGGGCGCGGGCGGCGGTGGACTTGGCCGTGCCGCGTTCACCGCGAATCAGAACGCCGCCGATTCGCGGGTTGACCGCGTTGAGCACCAGGGCACGACGCATGCGCTCCTGGCCGACGATGGCGGTGAATGGGAAAACCACGCTCATGGGGTGCTCCGAAGGCATTATACCGCGCCGGGGCGAGGGCCCGGCCGGGGCCCGCGGGCCGTCCGTTGTCAAGACTACGGTCTACCTTTATAATCCCCTCATCCTGATCCGGAGAAGGCGTTGTTCATGGAGCAAAATCCGCAGACCATCGGGTCCGAGCCCGGCCAGCCCAAGGAATCGGGGGCGCCGGAGGTGCATCCGATGGACGCACTCCTCGGGGGAGAGTCGCTGGACATGGAGACCCCCCGCCGAGGCGAGATACGTCGAGGCACGATCGCCCGCATTTCCGACGGAGATGTCCTGGTGGACATCGGTGCGAAGTCGGAAGGAATCATCCCGGCCCGAGAGCTCGAACAGCTTCCGCCTGAAATCCGCGAGGCGCTGGCGGTTGGGTCGGAGATCAGTGTGTACGTCATCCGCGCCGGCGGGGGGGAGGACGGGTTGGTCCTCTCGCTGGCGCGCGCCGAAGAAGAGCGCGACTGGACGGATGCCGAGCGGCTGCTGGAAAGCCAGGAGACGCTGCACGGCGAGGTGGCCGGTTACAACAAGGGCGGACTGATCGTCAAACTCGGCCACCTGCGCGGGTTCATCCCCGCCTCGCAGGTCAGCCTGTCGCGGCGACGGCGCGCCGAGGGCGAGACGCCCGACAAGCGCTGGGGCAAGATGGTCGGGGAACCGATCGTGTCCAAGGTGATCGAGGTCGATCGGCGGCGCAATCGGCTGATCCTCTCCGAGCGGGCGGCGGCGCGCGAGGCGCGCAAGGTGCTCAAGGAGCACCTGATTACCGAACTCAAGGCGGGAGAAATCCGCAGCGGGCACGTCATCAGCCTGGCCGATTTCGGCGCCTTCGTCGACATCGGCGGCGCGGACGGCCTGGTGCACCTGTCGGAGATCTCCTGGCGGCGAATCGCCCACCCGAAGGACCTGCTCAAGGTCGGGCAGGAAGTGCAGGTCAAGGTGCTGGGGGTGGACCCCGATCGCAAACGCATCAGCCTGTCGATGCGCGAGCTCGAGCCCGATCCATGGCAGACGATCGCCGAGCAGTTCCGCGAGGGGCAGCTGGTGGAAGGCCAGATCACCAAGCTGACCAAGTTCGGCGCGTTCGCCACGCTCAAGGGAATGGAAGCCTACGAGATCGAAGGGCTGATCCACATCTCGGAACTTTCCGACCGCCGCGTGGAACATCCGCGCGAAGTGCTGACGGAAGGCCAGACCGTGTCGCTGCGCGTGATCAAGCTGGATCAGCAGCGCCGGCGCATTGGGCTGAGCCTGAAGCGGGTCAACTCGGCCGAATACGCCGAGATGGACTGGCAATCGGCGATGCGCGACTTGAGCGACGACGAGCCCCGCCCGGCGCCCGACGCGGTGGAGGATTTCGACGCCGACCTGGAGGCGGAAGCTCCGCTTGAAGCGGATAGCCCTCCAGAGCCGGAAACCCTTCCCGAGCCGGAAAAGCCTCCCGAGCCGGAGGAAGAGACCCATCCGGCGGCCTAGTCAACGCCTGGGCCGGGCCGACACGGCCCGGCCCTTTTGTTTTCCAACGCAACGCTAACGCAGCCGGCGGTAAAGGACGTCCTTTGTTTGGTAGAATGAGACATGTTCGGGGCGAATTGGCCGCCCGGACAGGAGGGCAGCAACGTGGCCGACAAGATGGAGCGCTTCACGCAGCGTGCCCGGCGGGTGTTGAGCCTGGCGCACGAAGAAGCGGAGCGGATGCATCACAACTACATCGGCACGGAGCACTTGCTGCTCGGCCTGATCCGCGAGGAAGGCGGCGTGGCGGGACGCGTCATGCGCGAGCTTGGGCTGGACACGGCGCGCGTCAAGGAGATGGTTGAGCGTTTGACCGGGATTGGGCGGCAGGGCGGCGGTCACGTCGAGCTCTCGCCCGGGACCGAACAGGTGCTGCAGTACGCGATCGAGGAAGCCCGCCGCATGGGCCATCACTACATCGGCACCGAGCACCTGCTGCTCGGGCTGGTGCGCCAGGGGGAGGGCGTCGGGATCGAGGTCCTGCGTCGGCTGGGAATCACCCCTGAGCAGGTTCGCCGGCAGACGCGGCGCGTGCTGCAGGAGAGTCCGGCGCAGCCGCCTCAGAAGGCGGCCCAGGGCGTCACCGCTTCACGGCCGAAGGACAAGGAAGCCAAGACGCCCCTGGTCGACCAACTGGCGGTCGATCTGACCGCCCTGGCCGAGGAGAACAAGCTCGACCCGGTGATCGGCCGGCAGATGGAGATCGAGCGGGTGATCCAGATCCTGGCCCGGCGGACGAAGAACAATCCGGCGCTGATCGGCGAGCCGGGGGTGGGCAAGACGGCGATCGTCGAGGGCCTGGCGCAGCGGATCGTGGCCGGCGACACGCCGGAGCCGCTGCTCGGAAAGCGAGTCCTGCAGCTGGACGTCGGGTCGCTGGTGGCGGGGACGATGTACCGCGGTCAGTTCGAGGAACGCCTGAAGCGCGTGATCGACGAGCTCAAGACGGCGCATGCCATCCTGTTCATCGATGAAGTCCACATGCTGGTGGGGGCCGGCTCGGCCGGCTCGTCGGTGGACGCCGCCAACATCCTCAAGCCGGCGCTGTCGCGCGGCGAGCTGCAGGTCATCGGCGCCACAACCCTCGACGAGTACCGCAAACACATCGAGAGCGATGCCGCTCTGGAACGGCGCTTCCAGCCGGTCACGGTCGAAGAGCCGTCGATCGAGGAGACGATCGAGATCCTGCACGGCGTGCGCAAGCCGTACGAGGAGCACCACAAGCTGATCATCACCGACGAGGCGCTCGAGGCGGCGGCGCTGCTCTCGTCGCGCTACGTCAGCGAACGGTTCCTGCCCGACAAGGCGATCGATTTGATCGACGAGACCTCGTCGCGCGTGCGGATGTACAAGAGCCCGGCGGCCAAGACGCTGCGCCTGGCGATGGACGAGCTGAAGGCCGCCCGCCAGGCGCACGCCCAGGCGGTGGAGGAAGCGCGCTTCGACGACGCCCAGGAGCTGGTGACGCGCGAGGCGGAACTGGAAGAGAAGCTCAGCCAATTGCGCGCCGGCTGGGAGCGAAACGAGGACAGCCCGAAGGTGACGGCGGAAGACATCGCCGAGGTCGTGTCGATGTGGACCGGCGTGCCGGTGACGCAGATCGCGCAGGAAGAATCCGTCCGCCTGCTGCTGATGGAGTCGGCACTGCACGAGCGCATCATCGGTCAGGACGAGGCGATCGAGATGATCTCGAAGGCCGTGCGCCGCGCCCGGGCGGGCCTCAAGGACCCCAAGCGGCCGATCGGGTCGTTCGTCTTTCTGGGGCCGACGGGCGTCGGGAAGACCGAGCTCACCAAGGCGCTGGCGGAGTTTATCTTCGGCACCGAGGACGCGCTGGTGCAGATTGACATGTCCGAGTTCATGGAACGCCACTCCGTCAGCCGGCTGGTGGGTGCGCCCCCGGGGTATGTGGGGTACGAAGATGCCGGACAACTGACGGAAGCGCTGCGCCGGCGGCCGTACTCGATCGTGGTCTTCGATGAGATCGAGAAGGCCCATCCGGAAGCGCACAACATGCTGCTGCAGATCATGGAAGAAGGACACCTCTCGGACGCCCGCGGGCGCAAGGTCGACTTCCGCAACGCCATCATCGTCATGACCTCAAACGTCGGCGCCGAGCTGATCCGCAAGACCACCCAGCTGGGGTTCGCCTTGCCGCGAGACGAGGCCACCGACCAGCGTCTGGCCTATGACGACATGCGTAAGACCCTCACCGAAGCGCTGCGCAAGGTCTTTCGACCCGAGTTCCTCAACCGGGTCGATGCCACCGTCGTCTTCCATGCACTGACCAAGGAGCAGATCGCCGAGATCGTCGATCTAGAGCTGGCCAAGGTCGGCAGTCGGCTGCACGACCACGCCATTCTCCTTCGGGCCTCCCCGGCGGCACGCCAGCTGCTGGCCGATCTGGGATACGACCCGGAGATGGGCGCCCGGCCGCTCAAGCGCGTGATCCAGAGCAAGGTCGAAGATCGTCTGTCCGACGCGCTGCTCTCGGGGGAGTTCAAGAACGGGGATCGGGTGCTGGTCGACGTCGCCGATGGCGAGATCGCCCTGCGCCTGGACGAGGCCGAGCCGGAGGGCGAGGCCGAGGCGGCGCTTCCGGCGGGCGACGCCTAACCCCGCGTGCGTCTCACCTGGCTTTACCAAGGGCGACCCGCCGGGTCGCCCTTGCTCATATCGGAGCAGGTGGGGGCCAGCTTGCCTGCCCTATAATGAAGGCGTTGTGTTCACGGAGCCCTGCATGAACCCACGATCTAAGCTGCTGTGCCTGCTCTTGATCCTGGGCGGGATCTTGGCGGCGGGTTGCTCGTCCCCGCCGTCGGCCCCTGACGAGGCGGACACCGCGGCAGCCGAGCAGACCCTATCGTCCTTCCTGGGCATGCTGGCGGACGGCGAGTACGCCGAGGCGTCCGCACTGTATGGCGGCCCGCTGGATTCGATGCAGATCTGGAACCCGGAGATCGAACCCGGTGACGTCGCCGGGCTGATCGGGTACGGATGCAGCAACCGTTTGCTGCAATGTCTGCCGGTACGCTCCCTGGCGTTGGCGCAGATCGCCTCCTCCGGAGAGCTGGTGTTCAATGTCGAGTTCAGCCTCCCGGACGGGTCGCAGTTCGTGCGCGGCCCCTGCTGCGGCGCGACATCGACGGAGATGCCAAACCAATCGGAGTTCCCCTTCCGCCTCCAACCTGAGGCGGGCGGGGGGTTCTTAGTTCTCGACCTGCCGCCGTACGTCCCCTGAAACCGGCCCGCCGGGCGATGCGGGTGACCCATCTCAAGGGCCCCGCCGATTGCGGTGGCGCTGACGTGTCGGCCGGCGGCCATGGGAGTTCTCGGGATGCCAGCTCGTGCGCGAACCCAGTATGTCTGCCAGCAATGCGGCCGCACCGCGGCCAGGGAATTGGGCCGCTGCCCGCAATGCGGTGCCTGGAACAGCATGGTTGGCGAAGCTGTGGCGCCGGCCAAGGCCCGCCGGGTGACGTTGGGTCGCGGGGGCGCCGGTGCGCCGCACCGGCTGGATGAGATTGAGGGCGACGCCGAAGCGCGCCTCCCCCTGCCGATCGAGGAGTTCTCCCGGGTGCTTGGGGGCGGCATCGTGCCGGCCTCGGTCGTCCTGGTCGGAGGCGAACCGGGCATCGGGAAATCCACGCTCCTGCTCCAAGTGGCGGTCGAGGTGGCCCACCATGGGCCGGTGCTGTACGTCTCCGGGGAGGAGTCGGAGCGGCAGATCAAAGCCCGCGCACAGCGGCTGTTCGAGGCGCACGCAATCCCCAACGACCTGTTCCTGCTGAGCGAGACGGACCTGGACACGATCGTCGGGCACGTCGAGTCCCTTCACCCCATCCTGGCGGTGATCGACTCGATCCAGACCGTCTACCTTCCAGAACTGGATTCGAGCGCCGGGTCGATCACACAGGTGAGGGACTGCGCCGCGCGCCTGCAAGCCGTCGCCAAGGCCGGCGGGTCGGCGATCTTCCTGGTGGGCCATGTGACCAAAGAGGGGGCGATCGCCGGGCCGCGCGTGCTCGAGCATATCGTCGACACCGTCCTGTATCTGGAAGGCGATCCCTTCCACGCCTACCGCCTGCTGCGGTCGGTGAAGAACCGCTTCGGGGCAACGACCGAGGTCGGCGTGTTCGAGATGGGGGCAGCCGGGATGTCGCAGGTGCCGAATCCCTCCGAGGCGTTCCTGGCCGAGCGCGTCGTCAATGCGCCGGGCTCGGCGATTGCCGTGACGATGGAAGGTACGCGGCCGCTGCTGGTCGAGGTGCAGGGTCTGACCAGCCCCACGTCGTTCGGCCACCCGCGGCGAACGGCCAATGGTGTGGATCCGAACCGGCTGCTGTTGACGCTGGCGGTGTTGACACGCCGGGTGGGGCTGAGGCTGGCGGAGCAGGATGTGTTCGTCAACGTCGTCGGAGGCCTGCGGGTCGAGGAACCGGCCGCCGATCTGGCCATCGCTGCCGCCGTGGCATCGTCCACCTGGGATCGTGCGCTGCCGGCGGACCTGGTGCTGATCGGCGAGGTCGGGCTGTCAGGCGAGTTGCGGGCCGTGGCGCAGCTTCCGGCCCGTTTGCGGGAGGGCCTCCCGGCTCGGGTTTCGCCGCGCGATCGTGCCGCGCAGCACGCGCATCGAACTCGGCGGCGCACCGGGCCTGCAGGTGATGGAAGCACGCAGCGTGCGCGAGGCATTGTCTTTGGCCCTTCCGCACGCCGATTCGAACCGCGTCCGAATAGGCCTCGACAGCGACGCTCGATTCTGCCTGTTCCTTGCGTGCATGAAACGCGTTGCCGGTCGGGCCCGGCGTTAAGGTGCGAGGCACCCGAGCACCGTGACGGTAACCGCAGCGTGTTCTACGCCAGATCTGGGTCTGCTGAATACCGCGGCAACGGATGTGGGGCGGGTCCGGAGTGCGGTCGGGCCGCGGACCGTGGCGCGAGGCGATCATCCATCGGTTCGGCGTTAACATGACCGCGTCTTAAAACTTCGATTGTTTTAGGGTTAGCGTTGGTCGATCGACTTGAACCGCGGCCGAGGCTTTGCTAGAATGCACCTGTTGATCGACGCGAAAGTCTCCGCGGGGCGGGCTGCGTTGATCAATGCAAGAAGCCGTCTCCCCGACGGCGGTTCACCACACGAAGCAGGTACAGGATAGTCCGGACCGGGACGGGCGCGTTTCCGCCTAGGGGAATTTGCGTCCCGGTTCCAGGGAGAAGCGGATGAACGCGGAGCGAATGTGGCAGGCGGCCCTTGGACAACTCCAGATGGAGCTGCCAAGGGCGACGTTTGACACCTGGGTTCGCGACGCGGAGCTTCTGGCCTACGAAGACGGCACCTTCATCGTGGGCGTCCAGAACGCCTATGCACGCGATTGGCTCGAGGATCGAATGCTTTCGACGGTCAAGCGCGTGCTCACCGGGCTTGCGGGCCGCACGGTCGAGGTGCGCTTTGTCGTCTGGCAGGGCGAGCCGTCCGACGAAGAGGCCGCGCCGGCGCTGGTGGCGGCCCCCGTGCCGCGCGTTCCGGCCGCCTCGGTCGTCCACCTCAACCCGCGCTACGCCTTCGAGAGCTTCGTCGTCGGCCCGAGCAACCGGCTGGCCCACGCCGCCACCCAGGCGGTGGCCGAGAATCCGGCGCGGGCCTACAACCCGCTCTTCCTCTACGGCGGCGTCGGGCTGGGCAAGACGCACCTGCTGCACGCGGTCGGCAATGCCACGGCGGCGCAGGGGCTCCAGGTGCTCTACGTCTCGTCGGAAGACTTCACCAACGACCTGATCAACGCCATCCGCTCCCACACCACCGAGGCGTTCCGCGAACGCTACCGCCGCATCGACGTCCTGCTGATCGACGACATCCAGTTCATCGCCGGCAAGGAGTCGACCCAGGAGGAGTTCTTCCACACCTTCAACGCCCTGCACGGCCAGGACAAGCAGCTGGTGATCTCGTCCGATCGCCCGCCCAAGGCGATGGTCACCCTCGAGGAGCGTCTGCGCTCGCGCTTCGAGTGGGGCCTGACGGCCGACATCCAGCCGCCGGACCTGGAGACCCGCCTGGCCATCCTGCGCTCCAAAGCCGAACGCGCCGGGCGCAGCGTCGAATCGCAGCACCTCGAGCTGATCGCCCGCCGCGTGCAGAGCAACATCCGCGAGCTCGAAGGCGCCCTCACCCGCGTCCTGGCCTACTCGGACCTGAGCAACCAGCCGCTCTCGTTGGAGCTGATCGAGATCGCCCTGGCCGACCTGCTGCCGCGCCCCGGGGCCCTGACGGCCGATCGGATCATCGCCGCCGTGGCCGAGCACTTCGACCTCGATCCCTCGGTTCTCCTGGGGCGGGGACGCTCGAGGGATGTCGCCCTGCCGCGTCAGATCGCGATGTACTTGATTCGCGAGGAAACCCAATCCTCGCTGCCGCAGATCGGGGATGCCCTGGGCGGCCGCGACCACACGACCATCATGTACGGCTGCGGCAAGATCGGCGAACAGCTCGAAACCGACGATGCCATGCGACGCCAGGTCGCCGCCATCCGTGAAGCGCTCTACAGCCGGGTGCGCCCTCCGACGTGATCGGCCGATGACGCCGGGAGTTGCAGATAGATACGCCACGCGGCCCATCGGGCCGCGTGGCGTTTGTCCCGGTGGCAGGGAATCTCGTTTTATCGCCCCCTCACCCCTGCCCTCTTCCCCCATACACCGGGGGACCGGCGGGCCTACGGGAGAGGGGGCGCGGCTCCCCTCCCCCGTAGGGGGAGGGCGGGGGGTGAGGGGGCGAAACGATACCTCTTCGTCCTCAACCCCATGAGTCGGGCGCGTCTAGAGCAGTGTGACGGGATCGACGTCGATCACCCAGCCCTGCGGCAGGTCCGGGGGAATCAGCGGCACGGGATCGAAGCTGCGCAGCACGACCTGCCAGCGGTAGTCACCCCGCAGCCGCTCGAAGAAACACGGGGCCGGGCCGATTAGATCGGTGGGGTCACCCTGCTCCTCGAGGGCGCGGCGCAGGAGCCGCCCGACGCGCTCGACCTCACGGCGCGCCCGGTCGGGATCCGGGCTGCGGTAGACGAGGCGGGTAAGCCGCTGGAAGGGGGGGTAGCCGAGCTGACGCCGCCCCTGTAGCTCGTCCCGGTAGAACGCGTCGTAGTCGTGCCGCGAGGCGGCCACGATCGCCGGGTGGTCCGGATGGTAGGTCTGCAAGATCACCCGGCCCTCGAGCAGCCCGCGGCCGGCCCGCCCGGCGACCTGCGTCAACACCTGGAACGTGCGCTCGGCGGCGCGGAAGTCCGGGAGATGCAGGCCGGTATCGGCGGAGACCACGCCCACGAGCGTGACCAGCGGCAGGTCCAGGCCCTTGGCGATCATCTGCGTCCCAATCAAGACGTCGGCGCGATGCCCGGCGAAGTGCGCCAGCAGCACCTCGTGGGCGCCCCGGGCGCGCGTCGCATCGTAGTCCCAACGCAGCGCCCGGGCGGACGGGAGCAGCTCTGCCAGCTCCTGCTGGACGCGCTGGGTGCCGGCGCCGAAGAAGCGGACGCGGCGGCCGCCGCAGTCTGGACACGACGGTCGGAGCCGCGACGCCGGTAGCCGCAGCGATGACACAGCAGAGCCTGCTGCCCGGGATGATGCGTGAGCGGGATGGCACACCGTGGACAGCGGGCGACCCATCCGCAGTCACGGCAGAAGACGAAAGTTGCCTCGCCGCGGCGGTTGAGAAACAAGATGGCCTGTTGGTGCGCATCGAGCGTCTCCTGCAGCGCCTGCTGCAGGGGCCGGCTGAAGAGCGACGGATTCCCGGCCTTGAGTTCCTGGCGCATATCGACGATGCGGACCGGGGGAAGATCGGCGGCGTCGGCCTGGCGTTCAAGCTGCCGGTAGTGGCTGCCGACGCCGAGGCGCTCGGCCTGTCCCGCCAATCGCTTGCGGTGCCCCAGGACGCGCTGGGGAAGCCTCAGGCGGACAAGCCGCCCATGCTCGGCCTGGTAGGTCGTTTCCACATCGGGTGTGGCGCTGCCCAGGATGCACACGCCTCGGACGAGCCGTGCGTAGGCGATGGCGACGGCGCGCGCGCGTGGTAGCGCGGCGGCCGACTTCTGTTCCTTGTACGACTCGTCATGCTCCTCGTCGAGCACCAACAGCCCGAGGTTGGGCAGCGGGGCAAACAAGGCGCTGCGTGGGCCGAGCACGATCGGGAGCTGTCCACTGCGGCAGCGGCGCCAGGTGTCGTAGCGTTCGCCATCGGACAGCCGGGAGTGCAGCAGGCCGACCCGGCCTGGGAAGCGCGACACGAGTTCGGGCGACCGTCAGCGGCGTCATGGCGATCTCGGGCACCAAGATGACGGCCGACCGCCCGCGCCGCAGGGTCTCCTCGATGGCGCGCAAGTAGATCTCGGTCTTGCCCGAGGCGGTCACGCCGTGGAGCAGGAACGGCCGCGGGGGCTCGGCCGCGGCGTCGAAGGCCGGAAGGATCTGCTCCCAGGCTGCGGCTTGGTCAGTCGTCAGCTCGGGAGGCTGCGCAGGGACGAAATCGACATCAGCCAGAGGGTCACGCCACACCTCGGTCTCTCCCAGGCTGACCAGATCATGCTCCTCGAGGAAGCGCAGGTCGTCGGCCGAAGCCCCGGTCTCGGCGTACACCCAGTTGACGTGCAGGCTTCCGGGTTCGCGGACGAGTAGCTCGAGCACCGCCTTCCGGCGGTGGCGAGACTTCAGGCGTACCGCCCAGAGACTGGGCGGACGCCTCCGGAGGCGCGGCTGCGGTCAACATCACCGACCGGATGCGGCGCGGGCGGACGGTCGGCGCATCCAGGATTGATTCGCGCACCAGGGCGCCGCGTCGCGCCAGGGTGTCGACGGCGCGGCGCCAATCGATGCGTGGCAGGTGATAGTCCAACTGGCGGCCGCGCAGTGGGCCGCGCGCGGCAAGCAGCGCGAGAACGCGTTTCTCGGCCGTGGTCTGGGGGAGGGCCAAGATGTCCAGCAGGCTCACCCGCTGGTCCGCCTGTTGGCTCAGGCCTGGAGGCAGCATCAGCGTCAGGCAGTCGATCAGCGGAGCGAGATACTGGTCCGCCATCCAGGCGGCGAGGGCAAGTTGCTCGGGCTGGAGGACTGGGCCGGGGTCGACCAGGCCCTCGATCGGGCGGGTCTCAGGGACCTCGGCCTCGTCCAGCAGGCGGGTGACGACGCCCTGCACGCGGCGCTTGCCGAAGGGGACGATGACCAGGTGTCCGGGACCGACGCGGCCTTCCAGATCGGGGGGCAGGTGATAGTGAAAGGCGCCCCGGACAGGGGGGGCGTCGACGACGACCTCGGCGAAGACGGTCATGAGGCCGGAGGTGGGACCGGGCGAATCGAGACGCGGGCGATGCGCAGTCCATCCATCGACTCGACCCTCAGGCGAACGCTCTCCGCCGTGATCGTGTCGCCGACGCGCGCCATGCGCCCCAGGCGGCCGAGGATGTAGCCGGCAATCGTGTCGTAGTGCGGGTCGTGCAGCGTCAACTCGAAGCGCGCGTTGAACTCCTCGGTCGGCGTCAGTCCATCGATCAGGATCGAGCCGTCCTGCAGAGGCTGGATCTCGGCCTCCTGGTCGAACGGATCGTGCACCTCGCCAACGATCTCCTCCAGCAAGTCCTCCAGGGTGACCAGGCCGGCCGTGCCGCCGTACTCGTCGAGCACGATGGCCAGGTGCTGGCGGCGGGATCGGAAGCGACGCAACAGGTCGCTGATGCGCACCGTGTCCGGTACGAACATGGTCTCCCGCATGAGGTCGCGCGCCGTGCGGGTGGCGGCGTCCGGGCGACGCCAGGCCGGCAGGACATCCTGAAGGTGGACGACGCCGATGACGTGATCGGGGTCGTCTTCGTACACCGGCAGTTTGGTGACCGGCTGCTCGGTGAGGGTCTGTAACACGGTCTCCAGCGGAGCATCGGCCGGCAGGGCGACCATCTCGGTGCGCGGCACCATCACCTGGCGCACGAGCGTATCGCCGAAGTCGAGCACGGCGTGGACCATTTCTTCCTCGTCGCCCTGCACGACGCCGCTATCGGCGCTGGCCGAGACCAACATCTTGAGTTCCTCGACCGAGTGCGCCAGCTCCTGCTCCGAGGCGGAGCGCGCACCCAGGCTGCGCGCCAACTTCAAGCCGGTAAGGTTGAGCAGCCAGGTGATCGGGCGGAGCACGGAGGCGGCTGCCAGGATCGGGCGCGCGACGAGACGGGCGATGCGCTCGGGATCCTGGAGTGCAATCGCTTTGGGGGTGAGCTCTCCGAAGACTACGAGCAGGAAGGTGGTCAGGGCGAAGGCCAGCGAGGCCGAAACGCCGTACGCCACCCCGGACTGCCAGCGGACCGGCAGTAGGTTGAGCGCGGGTTCGAAGAGGCGGGCAATGACCGGTTCGGCCAGCCAGCCTAGAGCCAGCCCGACCGTCGTGATCCCGAGCTGTGTGGTGGCGAGGAACCGACCGGTTTCGCGCAGGGCGCGCTGGATCCACGGGGCGCTGCGATCGCCGCGGGCAACGAGCTCCTCGACCCGCGTGTGACGAATGCGGACGATGGCGAACTCCGCCGCGACGAAGAACCCGTTGAGCAGGATGAGAAGCACAATGGCCAGGAGGCCAAGGACGTCCTGCAGCAGGTCAGCCGGCATGGCGTGCCGTGTGGGGCCTGGGGGCAGGCGCCGGAGGGTGCGGGCGGATGACCTGCGGTTGTTCAGGCATGCGGGGTTCGCAGGACGACCGCCGCTCCATAGCCGACCACCGAGCTGGTATCGCCGGTGACATCGCCGGAGTTGGCGTACCCGAGCAGGGCGACACGCGTAGCGCCCAGGTCGCGCGCTGCCCAGAGAACGGCGGCGATCGCCCCGCGCCCACAGGCATATCCCTGGCCGTGGTCGTCGGCCTCGATTACCCCGTGCGGGTCGAAGGCTTCGATCCGGCCGAGTAGGAAAGCATCGAGCTTGCGAGCAAGGGGGTCGGGGTAGAAGTGCGAAAGGTCGGAGCTGGCCACCAGCAGGACAGAGCGGCCGCGCAGCGCCTCAGCCAGGGCACGGCCGAGCGCCTCGGCGGTCTCGGAAGACTGGTCGCGCAACATCAAGGGCACCAGGCGAAACGGTGCCCGGAGTGTACGCTGCAGGAATGGGAGTTCGATCTCGAGTGAGTGCTCGGGGTCGTTGCGAATGCTCTCCAAGTGCAGGCCGCCGGGGAGGTTGGTGTCGACGGCTGCGACCAGTTCGGCGTCGACCTCGACCAGCCCGAGCGGGGTCTCATACGCCGGGTGGGAGGTGGTCAGAATCCGGCCCGGGTAGGGGTGGTGCATCGGGGAAACAATGACGACCGTCTCCACGGCCGCGCCGGCGACGAGCCGGAAAGCCTGGGCAGCGACATCGCCGGAGTAGCGGTGACCGGCATGGGGGACAACCAGGGCCACGACGTCGCCGTCAGGACGCTGGGCGCCGGCGCGCTGGAGCTGCGCGTCGACCGAGCGCGAGAGCGCCTCGGGGGTCCCGGGATACCACGTGCCTGCGATCGGAGAGGGGCGGGGCTGGATCATGCCGATGTCACGCAACGGCGGAGTGATTGTAGCACAGCGGTCCGGAAGGTCGCCGGAGCACGAGCCGGACAGGGCACACCCCAGGGGAACGGTAACTTCGATGCCTCAATCAGCCCCTTGGAGCCTGTCTCCAGGTGCGGTCCGGCTTGGGGGTAGCCAGGGCTTGACGACCTCAGGCAGACCGACTATACTGATAGAACAAATGTTCTCACGGATGGACAAGAGCGGGCCAATCACGCCGGGGTGTCTGTCCGGCATGGCCATGAGGTGCTTGAGAGGCTTAACCAGATGAGGGCCTTGTGCCTGGAAAGGGCGCTACCTTCCTAGGGCATGAGACAGGGCCCGACTCAGGGTCGAGATTGGTCCGAGGAAGGCAGGCCCGGCACGTCCAGTGGCCGGCGGGAGGTTTGGAATGAACGTCGGGATGTTGTGGTTCGACGGCGAAGAACACAAGGAAATGCCCGTTCGAGTGCAGGCGGCGGCCAGCTACTACCGGACCAAGTACGGCCGCGTGCCCAACGTGTGCTACGTCCATCCGTCGATGCTGACTGGGCCGAGCCTGGGCCGCGTCGATGGCGTCGATGTCCGCCCGAGCCCGATGGTGCTGCACGGCCACATCTGGATGGGGGTCGACGATCGCGAAGGTTAATGCGCGGCAACGTCAGCCGGCTACCGCGGCGACCAGGCCGATCAGGGCAAAGTCAAGCTGGAGCTGGCCGGTCTTATCGGCCACGTCGATCTCCATCAGCCGGTGGTAGATCCTCTCCAGGTCAACGAGGGTGAAATTGCGGGCCTGTTCGGTCACCTTGCCGGCAACGAAGGGGTGAACGCCGAGACTTCTCGGCGGGGTTCTGGCCGGCATCCAGCGCCTCGCGGGCGCGGAGCAGCAGGCGGAACTGCCGGATGATCATGACGAAGGCGTAGTGCGGGTCCTGGTCCTCGAGCAAGCGCTGCAAGCGGGCGAGTGCGGTCCGAGCATCGCGCCGGCCGAGGGCGTCGACGGTGTCGAAGATATCCGCCTGACCGTGAAACGGCGTCAGCCGCTCAACATCTTCGGCCCGGATCGGGCGGGCGAAGTCGACGTAGTCGAGCAGCTTGGCCAGCTCCTGATCCGCCCGTTCGGCGTCGTCGTCGGCCAGCTCGGCCAGAAGCTGAGCCGCACCCGCCTCGATTGAGCCCCCCTTCGCCTCACAGCGCTGCACCAGCCAGCTTTCGAAGTCCCGGCCCTTCGGCGAAGCAAAGCCGCGCACCAACGCCGCCTGTGGGTGCGCCTGCGCCCACTTCAGCAGCGAGGACTTGTCCTTCAGCAGCGAGGGCTCGACCAACACCAGCGCCGTCGAAGGGGGCAGCGAACTCGAGCAGGGACTGGAAGCGCGCCCAGCGCTCGGTGTCCTCCGCCCAGCGAGCGGGCTTCTCGAGAATCACGATCCGGCGGTCTGCCAGGAAGGGCAGCGCGGCGCAGGCCTGCGCAAGGTCCGCGTGCGCCGGCGCCATCGGTTGAGAAGCGCTGCGTGTTCATGGAGACATTCGATGGCTCGCCCTGCTTCTTGATCAGCCGGTCGACGAACTCCTCCTGCGCCAGCGCATCATCGCCGTGGAGCAGGTAGACGGTGGGCTTGGTGGCCATCTAGCTCACCGTCAGAATGCGGTGCAGGCTGGGGCTTCGCCGGCGGAGCCGCTGGATGGAGAGCACCTGCAGGTGTCCCATCCGCGCCTCGGTCGTGATCCGGCGCTGCATCAGTGTGCCCAGGGGTTGGGCGACGATCAGCCCAAGGGAGGCGGCCAGCAGCGCCAGCGGGAGTTGATCGAGCCAGTCGCTCCACCGGCGTCGACGTGACATTCCGGCGACGAGGAACGACGCCGTGCCGGCCAGCGCGGCGCTGGTGACCAGGTTGGTGCCGCAATTGGGGTGGATGGCCAGGCGGGCCTCGCCCGCCTGAAGGCGCGCCAGTGCCTGCAGAACGGCTTTCTCCACTTCGTCGGTGGTCACCTCGCCCATCAGGTAGAAACCGCGCACGTCGGAGCGTCCGACAAGCGCGGTATGCACCGGCCTAGAGCTGAGCAGGTGAATCGTCGCATGCTCGAGGGCGTGATTGCGGCGAATGCGCAGGAACGTCGGATGGTCGAGAAGGGTGGGCATGGGCGATCCCGTTTGGTCACTGGGCGGGCGAATTCCCGACTCTAGCGCACCGGCAGGCCGCGCGTCAATCGGCCGCCGCGGGAACCGGCACGCTCTCCAACATGTGGAGGTAACCCTCGAAATCCTGGAGGGCCGTTGTGCTCAGCAGTCCCGCCCGGGTCTCTTCGGGGACCTGCAGCGGCTGCAGGTAGCGCGTCAGATGCTTACGGAAGAGTACCAGGCCGTCGCGCTCGCCGTAATAAGCGGCCATGAGTTGAGCGTGCCGGCGGACGGTCGCCACGATCTCGCCCGGCGGGAGCTGGCGACGGTCCCGCCGCTGAAAAATCCACGGGTTGCCGATCGCCCCGCGACCGATCATCACACCGTCGCAGCCGGTGTGGTCCCGCAGCCGCTGGATATCCTCCACGCGCTGGACGTCCCCGTTGCCGATCACCGGAATGGCCACCGACGCCTTGACGGCGGCGATGGCGTCCCAATCGGCGCGGCCGGCGTAGGCCTGCTCGCGGGTGCGGGCATGGACGGCGATGAGTGCGCCGCCGCCCTCGGCGATGGCGCGGGCCACCTCCAGGAAGTTGCGCGATCCGGCGTCCCACCCGAGGCGAATCTTGGCTGTCACCGGGATCGGCAGCGCGCGGCTCAGGCTGGAGATGATCCGGCCGACCTTGCGCGGGTCGCGCAACAATCCGGCGCCGGCGCCGCGCCCGGACACGCAGCGGACCGAGCACCCCATGTTGATGTCCAGGACATCCGGCCCAAGGTCGAGCACGGCGCGCGCCGCCTCGAGCAGCCGCTCCTCATCGCTGTCGAACAATTGGAAGACGACCGGTCGTTCTTCCGGGAGAAACTCGAGCAGCCGGCGCGTGCGGGGCTGGCCGGCGAGGATCTCCATGGCGTTGACGAACGGCGTGTAGCTAAGGGCGGAGCCGAACTGACGACAAAGGGTGCGGTAGGGCAGGTCCGAGAATCCGTCCATCGGCGCCAGGATGGCGTCGCCGAAGACGGGGAGCGTCCGAATGAGGAACGCCGGGACGGGGGAAGATCGGTCGATAATGGAAGGCATGGTTGCGGCCCCAGGGGACCGGATCCTCAACAGGGTACGGAAGAACTCAGGACGGTTCTCGAAACCCATTCCCTTCCGCCGGAGCCATGGAACCGAGACGCGGCTGTCCGTGGACCGACGGGCAAGAGGTGGGGGCGGAGCAAGTGCTTTCCGCCTGCACCTAGAATACCATGCCGCCCGGCGAGCGCGCGGCGATGGGCTACAATGCGGTTATGGCCTGGTCGATCCTGGGGCACGCGTGGGCGATCGATCTGCTCCGGCGACATATACGCGCCGGAGGCGTCCGACACGCGTACTTGTTCACCGGGCCGGACCAGGTGGGGAAGCGCACGCTGGCGGTGGCCTTTGCTCAGGCGCTCACCTGCCCGGAGGCACCGGAGCCCGGCGAGGCTTGCGGGCGATGCCGCACGTGCGAGACGATGCGCGCCGGGACCCATCCCGACCTGAGCATCGTGCGCCTCGTCCCGGGAGACAGCGAGATCAAGATCGACCAGGTGCGGGAGCTGCAGCGACAGCTGGCGCTCACCCCGCGGCAGGCCGCGCGACGCATCGCCCTACTGGTGGACTTCGATGCGGCAAACGAGTCGGCACAGAACGCCCTGCTGAAGACGCTCGAGGAGCCGGCAGAGAAGGTGGTCCTGCTGCTCACGGCTGGATCGAGCGCCGGGCTGCTTCCCACGCTGCTCTCGCGCTGCGAGGTGCTCAACCTGCGGCCGATCAATCCGGCGGTGATCGAGCAAGCCCTCAAGGACGATGGCGAACCGGCCGAGCGAGCGCGGCTGCTGGCGGCGCTTTCGGCAGGCAGGCCGGGGCTGGGCCGGGCGCTGCGGTCCGACCCGGAGCAGCTGGCCCGGCGCAGCGCGGCGCTTGACGAAATGGGCAAGCTGCTGAGCGCCAATCGCGGCGAGCGGTTCGCCGCCGCCGAGGCCTGGGCGCGCAAGCGCAAGTCGAACGAGGAGTTGGAAGCCGTCCGGCGAAGGGTGGGCGAACTGCTGGGCACATGGCTGACGCTGTGGCGGGATGCTCTGCTGGTCTCTCACGCCGCGCAGGATCACCTCGCCAACCCGGATCGACGGGCCGATCTCGAGCGATTGGCGGGCTCGTGCAGCCGCGATAGTCTGGCGGCAGGCGTGAGCGCCCTGCGAACGGCGCTCGACCGGCTGGATCGGTATGCCAACATCCAGTTGACGCTGGAGACGCTGATGCTCGATCTGCCGCGGCTGCCCACCCGCTAGGGGAGCACCGTCGGCGACCTGCTCGGGCTGTGAAGCCGCGAGCCCTGCGGATGCAGGGCTCGCTTGTTGACCATAACTCTTCGATCGCGCAGGCTCAGCGGGGTTCGACCACCAGGCGAATGGCGGTGCGTTCCTTGCCGTCGATTTCGACCGACGTGAATTCGGGGATGCAGATTACCTCGATGCCGTCCTCATGCAGATAGCCCCGGGCGATGGCCGTGGCCTTGACGGCCTGGTTGACCGCCCCTGCGCCGATCGCCTGGACCTCGGCCCGTTTGTGTTCTCGCACGACTCCGGCGATGGCACCGGCAACGGCCGATGTGCGCGAACTCGGCTGAGACCTTGATAATGTCCATCGGGCATGCTCCCCTGCGATCAGCTTCAGTCGCCCGAATGGCTCTGTTGTGGAAATCTTACAGGATTTGAGGTCGGGAATCAAGCACGGCGGGTCTCGCAGGGGGATAGCCGCCTCAGACAGCACAGAGCGCAGGGTCAACCCCCCCCCGCAGAGCCCAAAGGGGGTCGCTGGCAGGCCTCAGCCGCCGTCCGATGAGCGGCCGTTGACCCGGGCCACCTCCTCCGGATCGAAGACCACTTCTTCCTTCCCCTCGAGCTTCTCGCGCATCTTGGAGACGATCAGATCGAGGTGGCTGCTGTGAGCGACGTAATCCAGGTCATCGGACGGGACGGTGAGGACCGGGCAGAGCGTGAAGTTGTCGATCCACGCCTGGTACAGAGCGTTGAGCTGTTCAAGGTACTCGGGCTGAATCTGCTGTTCGTATCCCCGGCCGCGCAACGCGATCCGGTGCCGGAGCGTATCGGTCGTCGCCCGCAGGTAGACGACCAGGTCGGGAGGCGGCAGGAACTCGGTCAGTACCTGATACAACTCCCAATAGGACTGGTAGTCGCGTTCCGCCATGTTGCCCTGCAGGAACAGGTTGCGGGCGAAGATCTCGGCGTCCTCATACACGCTGCGATCCTGGATGGCCGAAGTCGGGTGATCGGTGAGCTGGCGATGGGCCCGCAGGCGGCGGGTGAGGAAGAAGACCTGGGAATGGAAGGACCAGGCGCGCATATCAGTGTAGAAATCGGCCAGATACGGATTCTCGCCCACCGGCTCGTAGAACGGCTCCCAGGCCAGGCGGCTGGAGAGCAGCTGCACCAGCGTAGACTTGCCGACCCCGATGTTGCCGGCCACGGCGACGAACTTCTTCATGGCTCCTCCCTCTTCCGCGTTCAGGCGCCGTTGCGGGCAGCCCAACCGTCGATCAACGTCTCGACGGCATCCAGGTAGCTCTCGAGCTCGAGGGCGCGGGTCTGCCGCGCCTCCGGGGGCAACCCCAGGTTGTGAAGTGCATCCTCCCAGGCGGCGCGGAAATCTGCGGCCTGCCCGTACGCTTCCAGGACGCGCAGCGTTCGTTCCCAAATCGAGAGCAATGGTAGGACGACCGCGTCAGGCCGTCCGACCTCGGACAGCGCCTGGAAGCCGGCAAGGTAGTAGGCGCGGCGGCAGGGGGCCAGCCGCGGGTCGCTGGTGAGCGACGATGCGGCGTCGAAGGCGCGGGCCCAGGCGGAGACCCAGGCTGGGACGGCCCGGCTGTCCCCACGCTCGATTCCGAACAGCCGAATCAACCCTTCGCTAACCTCGGGCCGGCCGAGCGCCTGTCCGCGTCGTTCGAGGTCGAGGAGAATGCGCCGCCCGGCCGCCGGAGCTCCTGCGAGCGAGGCAGCGGCGTTGGCGCCGTCGACAGCCGCCTCGAGCAGCGTGCCCGGCTCCAGTTGCTGGGGCAGCGGGTGAGGCAGGCGGTCGCGTGCGGCCTGCAGCAGCGAGCGAGCGCGTGCCAGCGTGTGGTCGGCGCGGAAGAACTGGCCGCGGGCGCCGGCCTGCGCCCACTCGAAGAAATGCTGCGGGTCGTACAGAAACACGGGGCCACTGATCGCCGGGCCCATCCACGGATCGATCCGCAGCCCGCGCGGCTGGGCATAGCGCTGCCGGCCGTGATGGACGATGTCCAGGTGGACGTCGGCCGAGAGCGGAACCATCTCGCGGTCGGTGGCGGGATCCTCGGTGTGGATCAGAACCAGGTCGATGTCGGCCGTGCCGCCGAGCAGCGGCTCCCCGTAGGCGACGCTGCCCACCAGGTAGGCGGAGACCAGGTCGCCGGAGGCTGCCCGCGCCCTCGGCCTCGCGTCGGGCCAGTTCGACCAGTTTGGCGCGCGTGATGATCAAGCGGCTCGGCCTCCGTCGAACGGCAGCTCGGGCTGGTACGGTGCGATCCCGAGGGCCGTGCGAATGCGTTGGGCGATATCGCGCAGGTGTTCCGGCCGATGCACGATGTCGATCGGACTGGTGTCGATGGCCAGGACGGGGGAGGAGCGCGGGGAGGAGAAGAATGACTCGTAGGCCTGGTTGAGGGAGCCGATGTAGTTCCGGTCCATGCTGCGTTCGTAGGCACGATCGCGCATGGCGATACGGCCCATGGCGACATCGGTGTCGACGCGCAGAAAGACAATCAGGTCGGGACGGACAACCCGCTCCGCCAGGGCCTCGTGCAGCCGGAAGTAGGTGTCGAGTTCATCGCCGCGCAGGTTGAGCTCGGCGAACAACGCGTCCTTCTCGAAGGTGTAGTCGCCGATCAAGTTTCCGCGGGCCAGGACTTCCGGGACCGTCTGGCGCTGCTGGTGGTAGCGGCTGAGCAGGAAGAAGATCTGGGTCTGGAAAGCATAGCGCTCCCGGTCGCTGTAGAAATCGGAAAGGAAGGGATTCTCCTCGAAGGCTTCGAGGAGCAGCTCGGCGGAAAACACCGGCTGGAGCAGCCGGGCCAGGGTGGTCTTGCCGACACCGATGACACCTTCGATGGCCAGATACATGGTTCTTCCCGGTCCTCGCGCGCCCGCGGCGGGAGTCGGCCGAGGCGACCGGCGGAGGGTGCTAGGCGTTGCGCCTGCGGCGATGGGGTCTGGACGATAGGATAACCGGGATGACTCGGGCGCGCAACCGACGGCGCCCGGAGGTCACGGCTCGTGTCGGAACTGCAGACAGTAGTGGTGATGGGTATTGCTCACCCAGGCGCTGCCGAGGCCGTAAGGAGCAAGGCGAATGTCGTCCTGGCACCAGATTCGCTCGTCCTTCAGTGTGTAGACCTGCCCGAGCGCGTGGCCCAGATCCCAGGCCAGCGGATAGATTCGTCCGCCCTTCTTGACGTTCTTGACGATGATCGTCAGGTAGGCGCCTGGCCGGAGATGCGGCCGCAGAGCGGCGTAGATCGGGACCAGGCGGCGCAGGAATTCGTGATAGTCGGCCACGTTGCCCAGGTCGGCCGGATCCTCGGAGTAGGTCACATCCAGCTCCGGCGAGGAGCGCCGCCGGCGCTGCGCCTCGGCGCCGCGGGCGTGCAGCATATCCCAGTAGGGCGGCGAGGTCAGCACGTAATCGAAGATCGGCAGCCCGAAGCCATCGAGGTGCGCTGCATCGCCGGTGAGGATCTCGGCCGCCAGTGACTCGGACGACTCCCCGAGAGTTGTCCGCTCGAGCTCCACGACAGAGCGCGCCAGGTCGGCGTACTCCGGGTTCAGTTCAATGCCGATCGAGTTGCGCCCCGCCCGCAGGCTGGCAACGACCGTCGACCCCGTGCCGACCATCGGGTCGAGCACCCAGGCGCCGGCCTTGGTGAAGAACGAGATGAAATCCAGCGCCAGCGTCTCGGGGAACTTCCCCGGGTGGCGCAGCACATCTTTCTTGCGCCGCGGCGGATCATGGATAAACCAGGACTTCTGGAACTTGAGCCACTGGCGTGCCGGCAGGTCATTCAGGCGGTTGCGAAGCGGGCGTTTCTCGGGCATCGGTTACTCGGGCGCCGGTGTGGGCGACGCCTCAGGCTGCAGGGCGTATACGCTGAGCGCCGTCAGCGCCGCCGTCGTCTGGCCCTGGCCTGCGGAGCGGACAAAGAACCCAAATCCGCCGGCGAGCAGGTAGGGGTCATCGGCGCGCAGGGCCTCGACGTCGTTGATGTAGAAAGTGAAGTTCCTTCCGCGCGCCAGGATGCCGATACGGTTCACGGCAGGGGAGCCGGGGATAGCGCTTGGGGCGTCTGCCGGGCCGGCCACAACGGCCGCCCCATTGCTCAGCACGCGCGTCACGCGGACCTGCCCCTGGCAGTTGATCGTAAGACGGTAGTGCTCTTCCAGAGGGCCGACGCGGAACAAGATGCCGACCTCATCCTCGGCGCTGCACAACCCGGCGCGGACCACCGCCTCGAGCCGGAAATCCACGGCGGGGGGGCCAGGGGCGAGCACGTAGCGCGATGCGTTCGGCCGGCTGACGGCAATGATGAGTGAGTCTCCAGAGAGACTTGCGCCCCCGTCTGCGTCGCTGCTCAGGCGCCAGCCTTCGTCGGGAGAGAAGGCTGCCTGGAACAGGAGCGGCCCGGCGTCGGCGGCGGTCGCTGGCGAATGAGTTGGACTGGGGATCGCGGTGACGGTGGCGGTTGGGATCAGGGTCGGAAAGGCGAAGGTGGCGGTGAATGTGGGCGGCGGCTCCGGCGTTGACGTGGGGAAAGCGCGTGGGGCGGAGGCGCAGCCGCCCAACGTGACGGCGCATGCGAGCAGCAGCGTTCGGGCGAAGGGCGCAGTGGAGATCATGGAGCCCGTATCTTACCGAAGGACCTGCGGGCCCACAAAGGGCGGCAGGCACCCGAAGGTGCCTGCCGGGCTGCGGTCGCAGGGCAAGCCGTAGTGGATCAGGGGTACCAGGCAGCGAAATCGTCGAAGGTCACCGTCAGCGTGGTGGAGCTAGCGGCGCTTGCGTACAGCCCGAAGGTGCCCGAAGCATAGGAGGCATCTTCCACCTGGCCAACGAGCTTGCCGTTAGCGAATACGTAGAGCTTGGAGCCTTTGGCCAGCAGCCCGAGGCGGTTGGTGACGTTGGGGCCCTTGACTATCTCAGGCGAAGCGGTCCAGTCGATCAGCATCGCCGGGGCAGCCTCGGAGATGAATTGGCGCAGGCGGAACGAACCATCGCAGGAGAACTCGAGCGCGTATGCCTGGTCGAAGCTGTCGCCATTGACGCGAACCGAGAAGCCGGCCGCGTCCTTTCCTGAGCAAGTGCCCACAGCAGCGCTCACTTCGGCATACGAGTCGCCGGCCTGCTGGTCGGTGGTGCTCCACCAGATGTAACCATCGGCCTTGTGGTCTGTAGCGGTCAGGCCTTCGGACTCCACCTGATTCGTGGCCGTTCCGGGATCATCCGGTCCAACCCACTTGTAGGCAATACTGAAGTCGTCTGTGTAGTCGGGTGCGGCCAGGTTGAGGCCGGTGCGCGGGTCGTCGGGCGCCAGGGGCGGAGGTGTGGGGGAAGGGCTGCCGCCCGGCGTGGGCGTTTCGGTCGGCGTCTCCGTCGGCGGAACAGCCTGAGTGGCGCTGGCGAGAGGCGTCGGGCTGGGTGGCGGCGTGACGCTGGCCGGGAGCGTCGGAGCTGCCGTCAGCGTCGACGCCACCTGCGTCGCCAGCACGTTGGGCGGCGGCTCCTGGGCCGCCCGGTTACAGGCGGCCAGGAGCGCCGAGGCGATCAGAAACCAGGCGATGCTCAGACGTGTCATAGGTCGAAGGGAAGCTCCCAGGATGCGAGATCGTCGAACCACGCCTTGAGATTATACGTCTGCGCCGCCTTGACGTACAAGGCAAAGGTGCCGCCCGGATACTGATGGGGGACATCGCTGGACTCGCCGACCATCACGCCGTTGATGAAGAAGTAGAACTTGCCGAAGTGGTCCCAGATCCCGAGACGATTGGTGGCGTCCTTGCCGGTCTGGATGACGTCGGACGCGGTCCACTCGATGTACTCCTGCGGCATCTTGCCGACGCGGTGCTTGAGGAAACGCCAGGCCCCGTCGCATGAGACCTCCAGAGCGTAGCCGCCGGCGGCGGTCTCGGGGCTGGAGTGGATCACAAAGCCGACGGCGTCCTTGCCGACGCAGTCGCCGTTCGTGGCGCTGATTTCGGCATAGGTCAGGTCAGTCTGCTTGTCGGTGTACGACCACCAGCTGTACAGCTCGTCGGGTTCGTAGTCCAGTCCCCACAGGCGGCTGTCCTCGACGCCGTAGGCGGCGCGGCCTGGCGTGTCGTAGTCGAACCATTTCTCCGGGACCTCGAAGTAGTCGAGGTAGTCGGGGTCGGCGAGGTCGAGAATGGCGCGCGGATCATTCTCGTCGGTCACGTGGAAGGGGGTCGGGGTGGGGGGAAGCTCGAGGCGCTGCACAGGCGCGGAGGTCGGCTCGACGCCCGGCTCGAGGGTGGAGATGGCCTGGGTGGCCAGCTCCTCCCCAGCGCCGGGCACTGTGCCGCCGGAGTTGATTCCAAAGAAGCGCGTGGCGCTAGTGCAGGCCAGCGAGCCTGCGACCAGCAGCGCGATCGTCGCCGCGAAAGCATGCATTCGAGTCATTCTGCACCTCCTGGATGCGGGAACAGCAAGGGCCGAGATGGAATTCCACGTTGTCGAGAGGATCGTCATGGGTGACCCTCTCCGCGGCGGGCCGAGCCCCTCACCCGCCCGACGCAAGCTCGAAAAGCCCACGCAAACAACGCGCCCAGTGCGCGACCGGTCCCCTCCGGCAGGAGTCCGAAGTCATGGCCACTATAGCATCCCCCGAATGCTCGGAGGGTATAATCCGAAAGTACTGGTCGAGGACTGTGGGAGCCAGGTGTGGGACCAAGTGGGTCCCACGTTCGTTGGAGGCGAAGATGAACTACCGGCGCATGGGAATGTCCGGGTTGAAACTGAGCGAGATCTCGCTCGGTGCCTGGGTGACGTTCGGAGATCAGATCGACGATCGGATGGCGTCTGACATCGTACATGCAGCGGTGGACCAAGGGGTCAACTACCTCGACAATGCCGATATCTATGCCCGGGGCCGGGCGGAAGTGGTGATGGGTCAGGCGATCCGCGACCTGCCGCGCGAATCACTTGTGCTGTCGAGCAAGGTCTTCTGGCCGACCTCCGACGGCCCGAACGGAAGAGGACTTTCGCGCAAGCACGTGATCGAGTTCTGCCACGCCTCCCTCAAGCGGATGGGCGTGGACTACCTGGACCTGTACTTCTGCCATCGATACGACGCCGAGACGCCGGTCGAAGAGACCGTGCGGGCAATGGATGACCTGGTGCACCAGGGGAAGATCCTGTACTGGGGGACGTCGGAGTGGCGCGCCGGCCAGATCGCCCGCGCCCACGGCCTCGCTCGTCAGGCAGGCTGGTTTCCCCCGGCGGTGGAGCAGCCGCACTACAACATGCTCGTGCGCCGCATCGTGGAGGATGAGCTGGTCCCTCTGGCGGACGATCTTGGATTCGGCATGGTTACCTGGAGTCCACTGCGCTCCGGCCTGCTGAGCGGCAAGTACAACGACGGGATGCCGCCCGGAGCGCGCCTGTCGGTCGACCGCTTCAACTGGCTGCGCGGGATCGTGAACGACGGCGACGTGGCAAAGGTGCGCAAGCTGGGCGTCGTTGCCGCCGATCTCGGCCTCAGCCTGCCTCAACTGGCGATCGGTTGGCTGCTGCGCCTGACGCAGGTCTCCAGCGTGATTACCGGCGCCACGCGCGTCGAGCACGTGCACGAGAACGTCAAGGCCATCGGCGTCCCACGGCTGCTGACGTCCGAGGTGCTCGAGCGCATCGAGTCCATCCTGGGCAACGATCCCAAACCGCAGGCCTGACGCGGGAGGCAATGACCGGCAGGCAGCCGGAAGTAGAAAGGCGCGGCCCGAGACCCCCTCCGGCCGCGCGCGTTTCTTACGCCGAGGGCGGGCACGGAAGTTGCAGGCCTGTGGCCGGCGTCGCGCGAAGGTAGAATCCCCCCATGCTCACCACCCCTCTCATCCTCCGCCGGCGGCGGGCACGCTCAAGCGGGCCGGCCTGGCCGCGAGCGTTGGTCCTGGCGCTCCTGGGCGCGCTCGGGCTGACGATCGGTCTGGGCACCGTGACCGGCGCGCTGCTCTTCGGCGAGGTGACTTCCGGTCTGCCCGCCGTCCAGGGTTACGAATTGCGGTTTGGATCGGCGCCTGCCCTCGAACTGCCGCCAGCGCGGCTCTATGATCGAAGCGGGAAGTACCTGATCTACGAAGCGTTGAACCCGGCTGCGGTCGACCGTCGCTGGCTGGAAATCACGGCCGCCTCCCCGGACCGCCTGCCGGTCTTCGCCCAGGCGACGCTGGCATTTCAGGATCCCGCGTACTGGACCCATCCCGGATACGACTGGCGCGCGACGCTGGGTGCAATTCTGGGCACCCCGGGCCCGCCGACGCTGTCCGAGCAACTAGTCGAGCACACGCTCCTGCCTCTGGAGGATTCCGCCCAGTCCGAATCCGTTCGCCGACTGCGCAGCGCCGTCCTGGCTGCGGATCTTACGCGCCGCTTCGCCAAGGACCAGATCCTGGAGTGGTACCTGAACACCGCCGACTACGGCAACCAGGCCTACGGGATCGATGCCGCGGCCCTGACGTATTTCGGAAAGCATGCCGGCGAGCTCTCGCTGGGCGAGTCGGCGATCCTGGCCGGGATCCCGCTTCATCCGTCCACCAATCCGGCCGAAGCGCCGGCGAAGGCCGCAGCGCTCAAGGATGAGGTTCTGGGTGCGATGGTCCGCGCCGGCTTCATCACGCCCGAACAGCATGACCGGGCGCGCGCCGAAAGCAACGGCGTCCTCACCCCGCAGGCACCTGCAACGGGGAACGGCTCAGACTACGGCCGCTACGCGTGGGAAGGCCTCGAGCGATCCTGGGGGTCCGAATTCTCGCGTTGGGGCGGGCTCACGATCCTGACCGCCGAGGACCACGATCTGCAGCTCCAGGCCGAATGTGTGGCGGCGACGCATCTGCAGCGCCTGCGGGGCGGCGACCCCGGCGCGGTGGTGGCGGCCGCCGATGGGTCCCCCTGCGTTGCGGCAGGGCTTCTGCCGCCGCTGCGGCCGAGCGACGCGGGCGTTGACCACCAGGTCGACGCCCTGACGGCCATGATCCTCGATCCTCAAACCGGCGAAGTGTTGAGCGTGGTCGGCGACCCGGACCTGCCGCGGCCGGCCGTGGCGATGCTCTATCCGATCACGTACCTGGCGGCATTCTCACGCGGCTACGGCCCGGGCACGATGGTGCTGGACCTTCCTCCGGACACAGAAGATCCGACGGCCGGCTCGTACCGCGGCCCGGTAAGGATGCGCTCAGCGCTGGCGGGCGGGCTGGAGACGGCGGCGCAACGCACGTTTGCCCTCGCCGGAAGCGAGAACGTGAACTTGATCGCACGAGAGATGGGGCTGGACCTTCCCGGCGACCTGACCACTCAGCCGGAAACGCCTGGCAATTCGACCACGGCGGAGGCCTCCCTGGCTTCGCTGACGACGGCCTACGGCATTCTGGCCAATGAGGGGCGCTGGATCGGGGAACGGTCCGGCGAAGGCGGCATCGGGCCGATCAGCACTCTGCGAATCGAGGGTTGGGATGGCCGGACATTGTCCGTGGCCAGCCCGCAGAGCCGCGCCCTGGTGAGCGCGCCGCTGGCCTTCTTGATGAACGACGTGCTCTCGGATGAAACCGAGCGCCGCGAAGCCTACGGCGTGGCCGATGTACTCGACCTTGGTCGGCCGGCGACGGTGGTCGTCGATGCCAGGCCGGGAGGGCGGGATTTCTGGAGTGTGGGCGCGACGCGCCAGCGGATGGTGGGCACCTGGCTGGGCGGCGAAGGCGAGGGGCTGCCGTCGGGCGTTAACGCGCTGAACGGTGCGGCGCCCGTCTGGCACGCGCTGCTCCTGTACGCCACGCGCGACCTGCCGGCCGAGGACTGGACGATCCCGGCCGGGGTAAGCGAGATCCAGGTCTGCGATCCGTCCGGCCTGCTGCCGACGCAGTACTGCCCGCGCGTCGTGCGCGAGGTCTTCATCGACGGGACCGAGCCGACGAACTACGACTTACTCTACCAACCGCTGCGCGTCAATCGCGAGACGGGAAAGCTGGCGACGCTCTTCACACCGATTGATCAGGTCGAGGAGCGGGTGTACCTCGTCCCACCGCCGGCGGCCGCCGCCTGGGCCCAGGCGGCCGGGATCGAGAAGCCGCCGACCGAGTACGACACCGTTTTGGCCGGTGCATCCGGCTCGTCCGTCGTCAACCTCAGCCGCCCGGAGATGTTCGAGTACGTGCGCGGCACGGTAGCGCTGCGCGGGGCGGCCCACCCCGCGAAGTTTGAGTACTATCGGCTGCAGTACGGCCAGGGGCTCAATCCCACGCGCTGGGTGCAGATCGGGGCCGACAGCCGGACGGCGGTCGCCTCCGGTGCATTGGGAACGTGGGATACCGAAGGGCTCGAGGGGCTCTACTCGGTGCAGCTTGTCGTGGTCTACGCCGAGGGGCAGGTGAGCACAGATGCGGTGCAGGTCACCGTCGACAACGCGCCGCCGCAACTCTCTTTGGTGCTGCCGGAGCCGGGGACGCATGTCCTGGCTGCGGGGGGATCCCTGGTGATCGAGGCCGAAGTGGCGGACGAGCTCGGCCTGCGCCTGGTGGAGTTCTTCGTCGACGGCAAACGGATCGGCTCGGCCGACTCGGCGCCGTATTCGCTGCGCTGGGTGGCCGAAGCCGGCGAGCACACGATCACGGCACGCGCCACCGATCACGCCGGGAACGTCGGGGAGAGCGAGGCGGTTCAGATCGAGGTCGCCAGGTAGGCCTGAAGCCTGGCAAGAGCCGCGCGGTTGCAGCCACGAACGCAGGGCTCACACCGTGCAGGCCGCATGCTTGCTACAACAGGAAGAGCCCGAGGGGCTTGCCTCGGGCTCTTCGCGTTCCTTGCAGGGTGCTGCCGTTAGCCCACGATATCGACGTAGCGGAAGTTGACTCCAGTCTTCTGCTCGTCGCTGGCAAGCGGGACCGTGCGGTATGGGTTCGGATTGATGGCCGGGTCAACTGCAGCCCAGCCGTACGGGGCGGATGGACTCAGCGACGATGTGACGACCGTCACGCAGTAGGTCCCAGCACTGAGGCCGGTGAACTTGTAGTAGCCGTCTGAGCCGATGGACGTGGTCTTGAACCCCGAGCTCGTGCACGACCCAAGGCCCAACTGTACGGTGCCGCCGGTGAAGCCGCCGCCAAGGTTGGTCACACGGCCGGCGATCGACCCGATCGGCACGGGCGTCGGGGTGGGCGGGACCGGGCAGATGCCCGGCTCGGTGCCATCGGGTGTGAAGCCCACGGCCCAGCGGCACGAGTTGTCGACCGAGGCCAGGGCCTTGATCGGGTACAGGCTGCTGCCTGAGGTCGGCGACCCGGCCTCGGCGGCGGTGAAGTGGTCGTTGTAGTCGAACCACTCGGGCTTGTTCACGCCCTCGTCGGCCCACACGCCCCAGGTCCACTCATTCGGTGAGCCGATGGCGGAGTACTTGAACGCCACCTGGACTTTGGTGCTGCTGCCCGGCGCCAGCCGGATCCAGGCGGCGTCAGGATCGGTTCCCTGCCCCTGGTCGAAGACCAGCTCGTCGTAGCCGTTCCCGCCGGAGGGCGGATCGGCGAGCATCGGGTGTGTGCTGCCGACGTCGTTGTTGGTATCGCGCAGGATGCGCACGCCGTTCGTCGTCCAGTCGGCGCTGGCCGGAGCCACGCCGACGATCAGGTAGTCGCCGCGGCCGTCGACATCCACGTCGACCTCGACGCCGTAGACCGCCGTCGAGCCGGCGGGCGGCGCCCCTTCGAGAAACAGCGAGACATAGATCCAGGGCGCGCCAATGCTGACTTCTCCGCGGTTGAGGTCCAGGTAACCCTGATAGTCCATCACGTTCGTGGTAAACGGACGCTCGAGCAACCCGATATCCAGGTTGTCGGCGATCGATCGGCGCTCACCGGCCAGTGCAGCCGAAGAGCGGTCGGTCATGAAGCTGGTCGTCCCGCCCGGGTTCACCGGGAAGGCGACGTGAGCAACGGTTGGCGTCGGCACGGCGGGAGGTTCGGCGGTCGGCGGGGCGGCCTCGGTCGCCGGCGGGATCGTCGCCGGAGGCGGGCCGCCGGGCGACTCGCCGGAAGCTTGCAGCGTCAGCTGCACGGCCAGGGCGACCACGTTGGGATCCGCCGTTGGGGAGGCTGTGCCCTGCAGCCCGCAGGCCAAGGCCAGGAAGGACAGCAGAGTAACTACCAAGATCAACGGAGAGGGACGACGCGCTCGCATGAGATCCTCCTTGGGTCCAGCATGCAGTTCTGATCCTACAAGGGCCGCGGCGTGCAGAATGTAACAGGCGAAGGTATCCAAGTGTACGGCCCGGCTGCCCGGTGGGCAATCAGCGACTGGATTGGCGCGGGTTCAGGGACGGTGGGAGTCGGTGTGGCCTGGCGGTTGGCGTCCCCAGGTGTGAGGCTGGCCATATCGCATTCAAGGCAGGCGTGCTTTGCCGGGGCGAGCATGGTGCGGCGGCGAGAGCTGAAGGCTGAGAGCTGAAAGCTGAACGCTGACAGCTGATTGCTATCCCTTCGGCTGCCAATCCGGCTGCATGTCGCGCGTAGCCGAGGACTGCGTCAGATTCAATTCGTTGCCTCCGCCGATGGGCATCAGATAGACCTCAGGATTCTGGTCTCGGGTTGAGGTGAAGACGATGAAGTTGCCGTCGGGCGAGAAGGACGGCTCCTTGTTGCCGGCCGTGTTGGTCAGCTTCTGCCAGCGCTTCGGGTCGTCGGCGGGGACGATGTAGATCTCGTTCGACCCGGGCTGCTTCCAGGTGTAGATCAGCCAGACCCCATCAGACGACCAGTCCAGTTGGTCGGCACCGACGATCTTGTCGCTGCGGTCGAAGACCGACGGCGTGGGGGCGATCCCGCCTTCGGGAAGCACACCGGGGTGGAAGTAGATCCGTCCGGGCGCACCGTTGATCGACGCCGCCACGGCAAGGCGCGCGGCGTCGGGCGACCAGACCGGCGAGTACTCGACGGCATTGAACTCGGGCGAGTAGCTGTAGTTGCGCGGCTTACCCAGGCTGCACCCGCCGGGCGCCGGCGTGCAGGCAATGTCGGCCACGAACACCTGGCGCAGGTTGTTGCTCCGGGTGGAGGCGAATCCGATGCGCGCCCCATCCGGCGACCAGGCAGGGTCGGTGTCGTCGCCCAGGCCGGCGGTCAGGTTGGTGATGGCCGTGCCGTCAAAGTTCATCGACCAGACGTCGAGGCCGAGCTTGTTGCCGGAGGAATCCGTTCCGCCGGGGGCGACGAACAACAGCCGCTGTCCGTCGGGTGACCAGCGCGGCTGGGCCTTGTCGCCCGGGCCGAACGTCAATTGGCGAAGGTTGCTGCCATCAGGCAGCATCCACCAGATCTGCAGCGTGCGCCCGTCCTCGCGGTCGCTGACGAAGGCGATCCCTCCACCGCCGCCCAGCTGAGGGGCTGCGGATGTCGTTGGTGGGACCGGCGTATCGCTGGCGGCGGGTGCGGGGGTCGCTTCCGAGGTGGGAGACGAGATCGGAAGAGCGGCTTCGGTAGCCGTAGGCACGACCAGGACGAGCGGAGATTCGGGGGTGGCCGTCGTCGAGCGCCCAAGGTTCAGCAGAGTGCCGCCAATGAGAACCGCGCCGCCGCCCCCGAGCAGCGCCAGCACGACGACCGCGCCGGCAATGATCGGGATCCAGGGGATACGCCGCTGCGGCCGCGCGACCACCGTCGGCGGCGCGACGCGTACCGTGGCTGCACTCAGCCGTCCGGCGAGAGCTTCGCGGAACGTGCCGACATCCGGAAAGCGCGCCGCCTGTTCGATCGATAGGGCGCGCGTCAGGGCGGAATCCACGTACGCCGGAACGGCCGGGTTGAGGGACCTGGCGGAGCGCAGCTCGACCTTGTCGAGCATGCGTTCGATGCTGTCGGTCGGCGGGCGTCCGGTGAGCAGCGTGTAGATCGTCGCCGCCAGGGCGTACTGGTCGGTGCGGGCATCGGTGCGCGCTCCGCCGTATTGCTCGGGAGGCGAGTAGCCGGGCGTCAGACCGCGCGCACCGGTGGAGGTCTGCGACTGGTCGAACTCTTTGGCCAGGCCGAAGTCGACCAGGACCGGTTTCCCGTCGGGCTGAAGCTTGACGTTGGAGGGCTTGATGTCGCGATGGATGATGGGAGGCTGGCGCGTGTGCAAGTAGGTGAGTGCGTCGCACAGCGCGTCGGCCCACTGCAAGACCTCCGCCACCGACGGGGGGTGGCTCTGGACACGCGAGTGCAGGTCCTCGCCCTCGATGAAATCCATCGCCAGGTACTGCCGGCCTTCGAGCAGGAAGTGGTCGGTGACGCGCGGCAGGTTCGGGTGGCGCAGGCTGGCAAGCAGCGACGCCTCGCGGTGGAACTGGCGCTCCGAATCGGGGCCGACGCTTAGGTTCTCCTTGACGGCCACCCGCAGCTGAAGCGTCTGGTCGAAGGCGATATACACGGCGCCCATCCCGCCTTTGCCGAGCATGCCTTCGATTCGGTAGCGATCGTGGAGCAGGGATCCGGTCTCGAGTGCCATGGCTCGGATTGTAACCACTGCTGGACGGGCTGGCAACCCTGAGGCCGCAGCCGCTGCATGCCGAACACGCGTTCGGGGAAAGCCCGCCGACCGATGGTAGGCAGAAACCGGGTCGGAGTGGCTGGTGCGGGGGGGAATTGGTGAGAGCGCCTACCCTTCGGGTGACAGATGTCGCTGGAGACGATTGCAGAGCGTGCTATAGTCTGCTTGCCAGGGGTGCCCCGACCGTATTCCCCCTACCATCGGTAGGGAACGGCGGGCTTTGCGCGTGCCAAAGGGAGGACAGCGAGACCCATGAATCGACGCGTCTCCGCCAACCCCATCCGCCGCTTCAACTACCAGGGCGATCCACTGGCCGAGCCCCCGCCGGCTGATCTGCTCGAAATCCTCGACCGCTACCGCGGCCAGCGCGATGCGCTGATCACGGTGCTGGAAGAGATCCAGCTGCGCTACAGCTACCTGCCGGCCAAGCACCTGCAGTACGCCTCGCGCGAGCTCGGGTTCCCCCTCAGCCAGGTCTACGGCATCTCTACCTTCTACAACGTCTTCAAGCTCACCGCCCCGGGCCGCTTCCAGGTCCGGGTGTGTAAGGGCACGGCGTGCCACGTCAACCGTTCGTCGGCCATGCTCGACCACATCAGCGAGAAGCTCGGCATTGCCGAGGACGAGACAACGGCGGACGGACTGTTCACGCTGCAAACCGTGGCGTGCATGGGCGCTTGCAGCCTGGCGCCGGTGATGGTGATCAATGATCAAACCTACGGGCGGATGACCCCGGACCTTTCGTGGGAGATCCTCTCGGAGCTCGTGGCGCAGGAACGGCCAAGGGTCTAGGGAGGGGCGATGAGCACCGTAGTCCGCATTGGCACATCCACCTGTGGTCTGGCGGCCGGGGCCGAGGCAGTCGTCACGGCGGTTAATTCCTACGTCGATCGACGCCAGGTCCCGGTCACGGTGCAGCGCACCGGCTGCCTGGGAGCCTGCCACAACGAACCGCTGATCGAGGTGATCGACAACGACGTGGCCGTCCTGTACGGCCCGGTGAGCCCGGAGCGGGTCAGCCTGGTGCTCGACCGCCACTTCGGTGGAGGCGGGGGCCGCTGGGTGGATCCGTCGTGGATCCTGAGCCGCCGGTCGGATCACGGCGATTTCCCGTACCTGGCGCGGCAGACCAAGGTCACGACGCGGCTCTGCGGGGTGATCGACCCGTTGTCTCTGGACGACTACCTGGCCAACGGCGGGTACATGGCGCTGCGCGACGCACTGAGCATGCCCCCGGAGAAGGTCATCGCCGCCGTGAAGGACTCGCGGCTGCGCGGGCGGGGAGGCGCCGGGTTCGCGACCGGCTCCAAGTGGGAGATCACCCGCCGCCAAGCGGCGCAGCCCAAGTACCTGGTGTGTAACGCCGACGAGGGAGATCCGGGCGCCTTCATGAACCGGACGATGATCGAGGGCGACCCACACCGCATCCTGGAGGGGATGCTGATCGCCGCCTGGGCGATCGGCGCCTCCAAGGGCTACCTGTATGTGCGCGCGGAGTATCCCCTGGCCGTCAAGGCGCTGCGCAACGCCATCCGCCAGGCGGCGGAGTACGGCGTCACCGGAAAGAACATCCTGGGCAGCGGGATGGACTTCGAGTTCATCATCAAGGAAGGCGCCGGGGCGTTCGTGTGCGGCGAGGAGACAGCCCTGATGCATTCGATCGAGGGGCAGCGTGGCACGCCGAGCATGCGCCCGCCCTACCCGTCGGTCTCCGGCCTGTGGGGCTACCCGACCAACATCAACAATGTCGAGTCGTTCGCCAGCATCTCTTCGATCCTGCTGCACGGGCCGTCGTGGTTTGCGGCGCTCGGCACCGAGCAGTCCGGCGGCACCAAGGCCTTCGCCCTGACAGGCAACGTGCGCGCCTCGGGGCTGGTGGAGGTGCCCTTGGGCACCCCGCTGCGAACGCTGGTGGAGGAGATCGGCGGAGGGTGCAAGAGCGATCGGCCGGTCAAAGGTGTGCAGCTTGGCGGGCCGTCGGGCGGCTGCGTCCCGGCCGAACTGCTCGACACTCGCATCGACTACGAGGACCTGCGCCGCACCGGGGCGATCATGGGCTCGGGCGGCATGGTCGTCGTGGACGACACCACCTGCATGGTGGACTTTGCCCGCTACTTCCTGACCTTCACGCAGGACGAATCGTGCGGCAAGTGCGTCCCGTGCCGCGTCGGGACGCGCAAGATGCTGGGGATCCTGACCAAACTCTGTCACGGCCAGGGGACGCATGAGGACCTGGAGCGGCTCAAGCGCCTGTGTGAGACGGTGCGCACCTCGTCCTTGTGCGGCCTGGGCATGACGGCGCCCAATCCGGTGCTGACCACCTTGCGCTACTTCGAACGCGAGTACATCGCCCACGTCGACGCAGGGTTGTGCCCGGCCGGCATTTGCAGCATGCGGCCGAGCACGGCCACCCGGGCTGCCTGATCGGGAGGCGACGGCATGATTTCCTTGACGCTTGACGGCCGGAAGGTGGAAGTGCCGCCGGGGACGAGCGTCCTGCAGGCGGCGCTGACCAACGGCATTCACATCCCGCACCTGTGCCATCACCCCGAACTGCATCCCTCGGGCGGCTGCCGCTTGTGCCTGGTGGAGATCGGCGGACGGCCCAACCCGGCCGCCAGCTGTGGCCTGCTGGCCGAGGACGGGATGGCGATCACTACCCAGAGTGACCGCCTGACGGAAATGCGGCGCGAGATCATCGATCTCTTCGTCTCGGACCACCCGCTGCGCTGCGTCACCTGCGACAAGAACGGTGTATGCGCCCTGCAGCGCTACGCCTACGATTACGGCATCTCCGAAACGAGCTTCGACTTCGAACTGTCCCGCAGCCTGATCCAGGACGACAACCCGATGTTCGTGCGGGACCACCAGTACTGCATCCTGTGCGGCCGCTGTACGCGCGTGTGCGACGAGATCGTCGGGGCGAACGCCATCGAGGTCTCCGGCCGCGGCTTCGTCAGCCATGTGGCGACGCCGTTCGACTGGGCGATGGCCAATTCGACGTGCGTCTTCTGCGGCAACTGTGTGCAGGTCTGCCCGGTGGCGGCCCTGATGCCCCGCGGCCGGATCGGCATGGGGCGCGAGTGGGAGCTCGAACATGTGCGGACGATCTGCTCCTACTGTGGCGTGGGCTGTGCGATCGACTACGCCACCAAGGATGGCAAGATTCTGTACGCCCAGGGATTCCCGGAGGCGCCGGTCAACGGAGAATTCCTGTGCGTCAAGGGCCGTTTCGGATGGGACTTCGTCGGCAACCCCGAGCGGCTAACCCAACCGCTCGTGCGGCGGGACCTCGCCTACCGGCTGGGGCTCACCACGGAGCCGTTCACGCCGGCGGAGGAGTCGGTCTTCACCAGCCGCGTCGGGCTGGAGAGCTTCCTGCCGGTCTCGTGGGAGACGGCGGTCGACATCGTCGCCGGGCAGTTCCTCGAAACGGTACAGGCGCACGGCCCGGACGCTGTCGCCGGCCTGGCCTCTGCCCGCTGCACCAACGAGGACAACTACCTGTTCCAGAAACTGATGCGGGTCGGGATCGGGACCAACAACATCGATCACTGCGCCCGTCTTTGACACAGCTCCACCGTCACCGGTCTGGTGACAGCGTTCGGCAGTGGGGCGATGACCAACAGCATTCGGGAGATCCGCCACGCGGACTGCATCCTGATCACCGGGTCCAACACGGCCGAATCGCACCCGGTCATCAGCTACGAGGTCATTCGCGCCGTCAAGGGCGGCGCCCACCTGATCATCATCGACCCGCGGCGGGTGCCGCTGACGCGTCATGCCACGCTGTACCTGCAGGCGCAGCCCGGGACCGATATCTACGTCTTCCTGGCGATGGCGCACGTCATCCTGCGCGAGGGTTGGGCGGATGCAGAGTTCCTGAACGCGCACGTGGAGGGCTTCGAGGCCTTCCGGGACAGCCTGGCCGAGTTCACGCCCGAGGCAGCCTGCCTGGCCTCCGGCGTCCCGGCCGAGCAAATTGAGAGCGCCGCCCGGCTGTATGCCCTGGGGGAACGGGCCTTCGGCACCTCGGCTCTTCCCCGAGCCGCGCGGGCACTCCTCCATCCTGTATGCCATGGGGATCACCCAGCGCTCGATCGGCACCGACCCTGGTGCAGATGCTGGCCAATCTGGCGATGCTCACCGGTCAGGTGGGCAAGCCGTCCTCGGGCGTCAACCCGCTGCGCGGCCAGTCCAACGTTCAGGGCGCGTGCGATGTCGGCGGCCTGCCCGAATACTTGCCGGGGTACCAGCGCGTCGAAGATGAGACCAAGCGTCGGCAGGTTGCCCAGGCCTGGGGCCTGGAGGACCTGCCGTCCAGCAACGGCCTGACGCTGGTCGAGATGATGCACGCCGCCGGCGAAGGCAAGGTCAGGGCGATGTACGTGATGGGGGAGAACCCGATGATGTCGGACCCCGATCTCCAGCACGTCGAGAAGTCGCTGCGCAATCTCGACTTCCTGGTCGTGCAGGATATCTTCTTCAACGAGACGGCGCAGCTGGCGCACGTCATCCTGCCGGCGGCGGCGGCGCTGGAAAAAGACGGCACGATGACCAACACGGAGCGCCGCGTGCAGTTGCTGCGGCCCGTGGTGCGCCCGCCCGGGGAGGCGCGGCCGGACTGGTTCATCCTGGCCGAGATCGGGGCGCAGCTCGATCGCAAGCGCGGCCTGGACCGCGAGGTCGAGTTCTGGGAGTTCGCCACCCCGTCGGATGTCATGGAGGAGATTGCCACGGTCACGCCGATCTACCGCGGTGTACGCCACCACCGCCTGCGGCAGGCCGGGCTGGCCTGGCCCGTGCCGGATGCCCGACACCCGGGAACCCCGACGTTGCACCTGGGCGGATTCAGCCGCGGCAAAGGGCAGATGACCGTCGTCGGCGCGCAGCTTCCGGCCGAGCAGCCGGATGCCGAGTATCCGTTGATCCTCAGCACCGGCCGGACGCTCTACCACTATCACTCGGGGACGATGACCCGCCGGAGCGAAGGCCTGTCGTGGCGCGAGCCGCGCAGCTACGCCGAGATCAACGAAGCCGATGCCGACGAGCTGGGGATCCGGGACGCTGGCCCGATCGTCATTCTCAGCCGCCGCGGCCAGGTGCGGACGCAGGCGCGCGTCGGCCAACGCGTTCCCAAGGGAACTGTCTTCCTGTCCTTCCACTGGCGGGAGGCGCCAGCCAACATGCTGACGCACGATTTCGGCCTCGACCCGCAGGCCAAGATCCCCGAGTACAAGGTGTGCGCCGTGCGCGTCGAGGTTCCCAAACGGGCTCGCGGCTAGCCGCCGTCGAACTCCCACGCGATGGCTGGCTCTGCCAGCCATCGCTGCTTTTCCGCCAGGACGATCGCCGCCGGCACCAGGGCGGGAATTGGCCCTTGTGCTGCGGGCGGAGCGTGTGGGATGATTCACGGCGTCGGCGTGAGGGACGGGAGCAAGACGTGGACGGCGGAGCGACCGAGACACACTGGTTCGAGTACCAGCATGCCTGGTCGCATGTCCGCGCCGAGGTGATCGGGGAGATCTTGCTTGGGCTGTACGTGAACGGGCGAGGAATTCGCCTCGATCATGTGCACGCCACGCGACCAGCCGGCGCTGGCGCTGGGATTCCTGAAGAACGAGGGGCTGCTCGAGCGCATGGGCCAGGTCGAGGCGCTGACCGTCAGCCGCAATGGCTGCTGCGTGGACGTGTGGCTCGACCATGCCGTGGAGCGGCCCCGCAGGGAGATCCTGACCTCGGGCTGCGGCGGCGGAACGACTTTCCATGATCCATCCGAGGCCCTGCCGCCGATCGAGTCGAATACCCACTCGACGCCCGAGACACTGGTTGACCTGATGGGGAAGCTGCACGGGCCGGAGAGCCTGCACGCCCGAGCGCGCGGGGTGCACACCTCCGGGCTCTCGGACGGCCGGGAGATCCTGCTGCTGGCGGAGGACGTCGGCCGCCACAACACGATCGACAAGCTGGCCGGAATGGCGATGCTGAGCGAAACGTCCACCGCCGGACGGATCCTGCTGGCGACCGGGCGCGTATCTTCCGAGATGCTCCGCAAAGCGGCGCGCATGGGCTGCCCGATCATCGCCTCGCGCAACTCCCCCACTTCGCTGGCCGTGTCGCTGGCGGAAGCGTGGAACCTGACGCTAGTCGGCTACGTGCGTCGCTCGACCCTGCGGGCATACACGCACCCCGAGCGCCTCGGCTACCGGCCAGACCCAGCCTAGTCACCAGCCGGCGGCCCAGAGTCCCCAACATCCTGGCGTTGTCCAATGGGCAGATTATCGCAGCCCGGCGGAGCCTGCCCCGCCGGGCGCCACGCCGTGGCACGCGCGGATCGCGGCGAGATGGCGATCGGGGTCTAGAACGGAAGGGTCAGTGCGGTGAGTGACTCGAGCGCTGAATAGGCGGTCAGATCGAGCTGCAAGGGGGTGACGGAGACCCATCCTTCGGAGAGCGCCCACAGATCGGTCCCCTGCTCGAGGATCCCGGTGGGAGCTTCGCCGCCGATCCAATAGTACGGCCGGCCGCGCGGATCCTCCCGGCGTATGAGGGCATCGCGGTAGACACGCAGCCCCTGTCGGGTGAGGGCGACGCCGCGCAGTTCCTGGCGCATGCGCAGCGGGACATTGATGTTGAGCAGGACGGCGTGCGGCAGCCCGTCGCGCAGCACGCGTTCGGCCAGCAGGCGGGCAACCTCAGCCGCCGTGCGGTAGGCCTCGACCGACGACGGAACCTCCGCTGAGTCCAGCGACACGGCCAGGGCGGGCAGGCCGGAGATCGCCGCTTCCATCGCCGCCGTCACCGTCCCGCTGTACGTGACGTCGTGGCCGACGTTGGCGTGGGGGTTGATGCCTGAGACGACCAAGTCGATCGGCACCTCGACCAGGCCGAGGATCGCCAGGGCGACACAGTCGGACGGCGCTCCGTCGGTGGTCATCGCCGGGGAGCCATCCGCCAGGGCGGTTGTCCGAACGCGCAACGGTCGGTGCAAAGTCTTGACGTGACCGGAGGCCGACCAGTTGTGGTCGGGCGCCAGGACGGTCACGTCGGCCAGCGGACGCATGGCCTGGGCGAGCGCCAGAAGCCCGGGGGCATCGACGCCGTCATCATTGGTGAGCAGGATACGCATCGGTGGCCTGCACGCGGTGTACGCATTGTACTGCGCTGCAGAGGGTGCCGAGCGCGGCGGCGCTTCGGGGAGGCTGGACGTGGGAACCTGTCCCCGCCCCTCCGAGCAATGCCTCGGGGCCCAGCGGGGTGAACTAGACTAGAATGCAAACCAGGGTCACACGCGGCCGGGAGTCAGGCCGCCTCCGAGGACGAGGGCCGACGATGGAGAGAGGCACGCGCAAGATCGCGCTGGTGGCTTTCGGGCTGAGCCTAGCCGGCCTGGCGTGCAGCCTGGGCGGAGGAGCGTCGCCGAAGGGTACGACGGCCGATCTGGCAAAGGCGACCGTGCAGATCCTCGCCATGCAGACGGTTGGGGACGGCTACGATGTCGTGTGGTCCGGTTCCGGCTCGGTGATCGGCCCCGACGGGCTCATCCTCACCAATGGCCACGTGGTCGACGATCGCCTGGGCGAATACGATGTACTTGGCGTGGCGGTCACGGGCCGCACCGACGAGCCCCCCGACCTGAAATACCTGGCGGAGATCGCCTCGGCCGACTACGACCTGGACCTGGCGGTCATCCGCATCGTGAGTGATCTGGACGGCAACCCGGTGCAGGCGGATCTCTTATCCATCCCGCTCGGAGACTCGGACCAGGTGGAGATCGGCGACCACCTGCGCGTGCTCGGTTATCCGGGTATCGGAGGCGAAACGATCACGTTCACCGAAGGTGCAGTCAGCGGGTTTACCTCGGAGCGAGACGTGGAGGGCAGGGCGTGGATCAAGACCGACGCCACCATCGCCGGCGGGAACTCAGGCGGGATGGCGGTCAACTCGGCCGGGCAGTTGATCGGCGTGCCGACTCGCGCCTCGGGCGGTTCGACCGAGGGCGACATCGTCGACTGCCGCCCGGTGGTGGACACCAACCGCGATGGGCTGATCGATGACCGCGATACCTGCGTGCCGATCGGAGGCTTCATCAACGGGCTGCGCCCGATCAACCTGGCCCGGGCGCTGATTGATGCGGCCGAACGCGGGGAACAATATGTTGCCGAACCGCTGGCGCCTCCGCCCTCCGGCGGGTACGACCTGAGCGCGACGGAATTCGATCATCTACTCTTTTCGGACGGCGTGACCGAGGACGATCAACCCAAGGATCAGTGGCACGCGCTTCCGGCCGGCTCCGTCCAGCTGTGTGCCTTCTGGGACTACAAGGGCATGGTCGACGGCATGCACTGGTCTGCGTATTGGTTTGTCGACGGTGTGCTTGATGAAGGTGGTAGCTACCTGGATGAAAGCTGGGCCGGGTCCGACGCCGGCAACTGGTGGGTATGCGTCATGGACGAGGGCGGACTGGGGGACGGCTTGTATGAGCTGGTGCTCGAGGTGGAGGGGGAGAGCCTGATAACCGACGCCATCTTCGTCGGCGGCGATCACTCGGTCATCGACTTCACGTTGAAGAACGAGTTCGGACTGGAGGTGTGCTACATCCAGATTGCCCCCAATCAGGCGGAGAACTGGGGGCAGGATCGGCTGGGGGCGGAGGAGACGCTCCGGCCGGGGACCGAGCGGATCATCTCGCTCGCCAGCGGCGCCTATGACATGCTGCTCTCGGACTGCGACGGCAATGCGTTGCTCGAGGAGTACGGCATCGATCTGACGCAGGACGCGACGTTTCGCTTCAGCGGGTCAGGCTGAGATCGCTGGGTGTCGGTGCGGGGACAACGGGTCATGAAGATGAGAAAGCCCGTACGAAATCTCTCCGGCGCCCCCACCGCGTGGAGTTTGCGCCTGCGGGAGGCCCGGCGCCCAGGAGTCCAGACGGTGGTATGACGCCTTTCGCTTGCTTGCAGGGCATGCGTGATCGAGAACCCGCTGACCGGACTGGCGGTGCTGTTCACTATTGCCCGCCAGGTCGTCCTCGATTCAGCGGCGGCGAGCGGGTCGAGTATTAGGCTCCGATCGTCACCCCGGGCACCATCGGCCCCATGGTGGCTTAACCTGACGACCGGGGCATCACTCGGCCAGCTCTTCCCGCCAGAGCCGGTTTTCTCACAGGAGTTCCGCCTTCCCACCCAGCCTGGACTGATCCTGCTGGCGTCACTCTGGTCGAGACGGGAGGCGTGGCAGCTCACTCCGGTGAGGGCGCTGACACACTGAGCTCTCGACGCCCCGGCCAACCGTCCAACCACCCCCTACTTAGTTCCTACCGTTTCAATCGAACAGTTTGGCGGCCATATCTTGTCCAGATAGGTTATATACCTTATACTACCCTCATTCTGCGATCATCGACATCGCGCACCAAGAAGGAGAGCTCACGCATGCGAACGCAACTGTCCTCCCGGAATGCTGCGCCTGCACTTGCGCTTCTGGCGCTGTGGGTGGCCAGCCTGGCCTGCGCCGCAGGTGGCGGCGAGACGCCCGCGCCGGACCAGAACGAGGCGCCGGCGGGCACGCGGGCGCCTGGCGTGCCGTCCTCGAGCGGGGCGGTCTCAACCATTGATGATGTCGTCAACGCAACGGTTCAGATCGAAGCCGTCGGTACCTTCGTCGACCCACAGGTCGGCACGATGGTCAACGCCGCCGGCCGCGGTAGCGGGTTCATCATCGACCCATCCGGACTTGCCGTCACCAACAAGCACGTCGTGGCCGGCGCCGGATTGCTCAAGGTCTGGGTGGGCGGGGACACCACCAGGCAGCTCAGCGCCAAGGTTCTGGGGATCTCGGAATGCTCGGACCTGGCCGTGATCGACATCGAGGGGGACGGGTATCCGTTCCTGCAGTGGAGCGCCGATCCCATCAAAGTTGGTATGGATATCTATGTTGCGGGCTTCCCTCTGGGTGACCCCGAGTACACCCTCACCCGCGGCGTAATCTCGAAGGCCAAGGCCGACGGCGAGATGCGCTGGGCATCGGTGGCCTCTTCCATCGAATACGACGCCCAGGCGCTCCCCGGCAACTCCGGCGGGCCGGTCGTGAATGACAACGCCCAGGTCGTGGCGGTTCACTACGCCGGAAACCATGACACCCGGCAGGTGTTCGGGATCTCCGCCGAGCTGGCCAAGCCTGTGACCGATGAACTGGCGACCGGCAAGAACATCGACTCGATCGGCATCAACGGCGAAGCGGTGGTCAGCGACGACGGCAGCCTCTCGGGCATCTGGGTCTCGGCCGTGACCTCCGGCTCGCCGGCGGATGAGGCCGGCATCCAGGCCGGCGACATCATCACCTCCTTGGAGCACGTGGTCTTGGCGACCGACGGCACGATGGCCGACTACTGCGACATCATCCGCGGGCACAATCCCACCGACACGCTGGCGATCGACGTCCTGCGCTTCTCGACCAGCGAGGTCCTCACCGGTCAGTTGAACGGAAAGTCGCTGGTGGCATCCTCCTCCTTCTCGAGCGAGCTCAGCGCCGAGGGCGGAGCAGCGCCAGCTGCAGGCGAGGCGTACACCGACTTTGCGGCTGTCACCGACGACACAGGGGCGATCCAAATGGAAGTCCCTGTGTCATGGAGTGATGTCAATGGGCAGCCGTGGTCGGATAGCGGAACGAATTGGGCTTCCGTCTTCGCCGCGCCCAGCTTGCAGGAGTTCGACAACAGTTGGGGCACCCCGGGGGTGAAGTTCAACGTGACGAGGGACAAGGAGAGGATCGGCGGGCACATCCAGGTGCTGGACTGGACGCGGGGCCAGAGCTTCTTGAAGGATTGTGAGCTCGACAGCCGATACGACTACGACGACGGCTACTACCGCGGGGCCTTCGACTACTACACGCGCTGCGGCGGCACGACGGACTACATGATCCTCGCGGCGGTCCCCAAACAGGATGCCGGCGACGTGCTGATCTGGCTCGAGGTACAGATTGCAAGCCAGGCCGATCTGGATGTGGCCCAGCACATCCTGGACACGTTTGACATTGTGGGCGCGTTGCCCTAACTCCGAAAGCCCTTCCGCTAGGGTCGCCTGCGGCCCCGCGACCATGGTCGCGGGGCCGCAGCGTTCCGAGCCGTTGCCCAAGGGTCGTACCTTCGCCGACGCCGCGGGTAGTGGTTGCTGCGTTGACTTCTCATGCGCGGCGCATGGTATGATGATTTTGGCAAGCGCGGCGGTCATTCGTCATCCATCATCCCCGCCGAGCGGCCCCGGTTTCATTCTTGATCATTCAGCCAGTGGGAGTCCCCTGTGTCGGGAAGTGGTTGGCACAGGCCCCCCGTGTATGACCAAGAGGCCGCCCGTCCACAGACGGGGCGGACGCGAAACCGGCGTCCGCCCCGCTTGCTTTGGAGGGCAGGTATGAGCGCTGAGTTCATCGTCCGCATCATCGGCATGGTGGGCATGGCCGTCGGGGGGATCTACCTCGGCGTGTACCTGGGGGACCTGGCGTCTGGACCCCCTGAGCTTTGGGCAGCGGTCTTTGCCATGGTCGGCGCGCTGATGGGGTTGGTCATCACCCCGTTCCTGACCACCCGGCCGGTGCGCGCCATCCGCGGGATGGTGGCGCAAGTCTCAGCGCAGACGATGGTCTCCGGGCTGATCGGCCTGATCGTCGGGCTGATCGTGGCGGCGCTGATCTCGTTCCCCCTCTCGCTGCTGCCGGCGCCGTTCGGCCAACTGCTGCCGTTCATCGGAGCCCTCTTTTTCACGTACTTGAGCGTGACGATCTTCGTGTTGCGCCAGAATGACATCCTCGGTCTGCTGCGCAGCCGCCTGGCGACGGTGATCGAGGAGGGGGGGACGGGCCGTCCGGTGGGCGGAGCGTGCTGCTGGATACCAGCGTGATCATCGACGGCCGGATCGCCGACATCGCCCACACCGGTTTCATCTTCGGCCCGATGGTCGTCCCGTCATTTGTTCTGGCCGAACTGCAGCACATCGCCAATTCCCCCGACGGGCTCAAACGGCAGCGCGGCCGGCGCGGCCTGGACATCCTTAACCGCCTGCAGAAAGAGCCGGGCATCCCCTTCCGGATCACCGATGTGGACGTCGAGGGCGTACGCGAGGTGGATGACAAATTGGTCATCCTGGCTAAGCAGATGCGCTGCCCGGTGCTGACCAACGACTACAACCTGAACCGGGTGGCCGAGCTGCAGGGCGTCACGGTGCTCAACATCAACGAACTGGCGAACGCCGTCAAGGCCGTCTACCTGCCCGGCGAGGATCTCGAGGTGCATGTCCTCCAGGAGGGCAAGGAGTTTGGGCAGGGCGTCGGCTACCTGGATGACGGCACGATGGTCGTGGTCGAGTCGGGCCGCGAGATGATCGGCCGGACCGTCTCGGTGACGGTGACCAAAGTGCTGCAGACCGCCGCGGGCGGATGATCTTCGCCCGGCCGATGGCGGGCTGAGGGGGAGGCGCGGCATGGCGCTGGCGATCTACAACACGCTCACCCGGCGCAAGGAGCCGTTCGAGACGCTCGAGCCCGGACGGGTGCGCATGTACGTATGCGGCCCGACCGTGTATGACCGGGCGCACGTCGGGCACGCCATGTCGGCCGTGGTCTTCGACGTCATCCGGCGCTACCTGGAATATCGCGGCTACCAGGTGCATCACGTGATGAACTACACCGACGTCGAAGACAAGATCATCAAACGGGCGGCGGAGAAGGGTGTCGAGCCGCGTGCGCTGGCCCAGGGTTACCTGGAAGAGTACGCCCGGCACCTGATCGACCTGAATGTTCTGCCGGCGACCGAGTACCCGCGGGCGTCGGAGGAGATCGAGCGCATCATCGGCATGATCGATGCGCTGATTGCCCGGGGCTACGCCTATGCTGTGGGGGGCGACGTCTACTTCCGGGTGGCGCACGACGTCGACTACGGGCGCCTGTCCGGGCGCAAGCTGGACGAGATGCGCGCCGGCGCCCGCCTGGAGATCGACGAGCGCAAGCAGGATCCGGCGGACTTCGCGCTGTGGAAGGCGGCCAAGCCGGGCGAGCCGGAGTGGGACAGCCCGTGGGGCAAAGGGCGCCCTGGGTGGCACATTGAATGCTCGGCGATGAACCTGGAGTACCTGGGCGAGCAGATCGACATCCACGGTGGGGGCAACGACCTGATCTTCCCGCACCACGAGAACGAGATCGCCCAAACCGAGAGCCTGACCGGAAAGCCCTTCGCCCGATTCTGGATCCACAACGGGATGCTGCAGTTGAGCGGCGAGAAAATGTCGAAGTCGCTGGGCAACCTGGTGACGGTCGATGAGTTCCTGGGAGCGCACAGCGGGGACGCGTTTCGCATGCTGGTGCTGAATTCGTCCTATCGTGGGCCGTTGACCTACACCGACGATGTGGTACGTCAGGCGGAGAGCGCCCTGGAGCGCCTGCGTTCGGCGCTCAAGCCGGCGGTCGCGGGGGCGCCGAATACGGTGGAGGCAGCGGCGACATTGGCAACCGCAACGGCCGAGGCGCGCCGTCGTTTCGAAGCCGCCATGGATGACGACTTCAACACGGCGGGAGCGCTCAGTCACCTGTTTGAGCTGGTGCGGGCCATCAATCAGGCCCGCGATGCCGGCGCCGGAGATCGCGCGCTCACGGAAGCGCAAGCCAGTCTGCGTTCTCTGGCCAGCGTCCTCGGCCTTAAGTTGAAGGACAAGGAGGAAGGGTCGCAGCCGGCGGCGCCCTTTGTTGATTTGCTGCTCGAAGTACGCGAGGAAATGCGCCAGGCCAAGCAGTGGGCCGTCGCCGATCGGATTCGGGACCGTCTGGCCGAACTCGGGGTGCTGATCGAGGACGGCAAGGGCGGGACGACCTGGCGCCGTCGGTAGCCAGGCGGGAGCAGACGATGCAGGGCGGGGCGCGTGAACGCATCTTCGGCCGCAACGCGATGTACGAGGTCCTGCGCGCCGGAAGGCGGGCGGTGGATGGGTTGGAGGTGGCCGAGGGCGCCGAAGCGCGCGGCGGCCTCAAGCGGCTGGTCGATCTGGCTGCGGCCCAGTCCGTCTCGGTACGTAAGGTGCGCCGGGCCGAGCTCGACCGCGAGTCCGATTCGCATCAAGGCGTGGCCGCGACCGTAGCCGCCTACCCCTACGTCGAAGTAGATGAGATCCTGGAGATTGCGGCGGGGAAAGGCGAGCCGCCGCTGATCCTGCTGCTGGACCTGATCCAGAACCCGCAGAACCTGGGGACGCTGCTGCGCACGGCGGAAGCCGTGGGAGTGCACGGGGTGATCCTCGGATCGCACCGAGCGGCCGGGATCACGCCGGCGGTGGTCAGCAGTTCCTCAGGTGCCAGCGAGCACCTGCACGTGGCCCGCGGCAATCTGGCGCAGGCGATGGAACGGCTTGGGCGCGTCGGCGTGTGGCTGGTAGGGCTGGACGGAGGCCCTGAGTCGGTGGAACTCGATCAGGTCAAGCTGGCGGGGCCGCTCGGCCTGGTGGTGGGCAATGAAGGCGAGGGCATGCGGCGGTTGGTGCGCCAGTCGTGTGACGTGCTGATGCGGCTGCCGATGCGTGGCCGGGTAGAATCGCTGAATGCTGCCGTGGCCGGCTCGCTGGCCCTATATGCCGCCTGGGCGGCACGCGGCTACGCAGGCCGGCGGGTGGAGACGCCATAGGTGGGTTACATTGACGGGGGTGCCAAACCCTGTTAGACTTATCCGGCGTTGTCGGCGGTGGGTTACCCCGGCCAGGATCAGAATGCGCCGAGCAGGTGGGGCGCGTTTTTATCGTCATGCCGACGTAGCTCAATGGCAGAGCAACCGCCTTGTAAGCGGTAGGTTATGGGTTCAAGTCCCATCGTCGGCTTACGTTGAGGGCACGTGACCCGGCCCGAGGGCCTCGGACCGGATCGCCTGCCGGCAACGGCGGGTCGTTGGGCGGTTACCCAAGTGGCCAAAGGGGACTGACTGTAAATCAGTTGGCAGACGCCTTCGGAGGTTCGAATCCTTCACCGCCCACAGGGAAGGAAGCTGTCAGCGATCAGCCGTCAGCCTTCAGCATTGCATGCTTGGCCGGCGGGTTCTAGCTGAATGGTGAATGCTGAAAGCTAACTCGCCCTCATAGCTCAGTCGGTAGAGCACACCCTTGGTAAGGGTGGGGTCATGGGTTCAACTCCCATTGAGGGCTCACGTGCCAACCGAAACTGCATGCTGACGCAAGGAGATCGCCATCATGTCGAAGCAGAAGTTTGAGCGCACGAAGCCGCACATGAATGTGGGGACGATGGGACACATCGACCACGGCAAGACGACGTTGACGGCGGCGATCACGAAGTACTGTTCGTTTTTTGGGAAGGCGCAGTTCCGGCCGTTTGATTCGATCGACAATGCGCCGGAAGAGCGCGAGCGCGGGATCACGATAGCGATTGCGCACGTGGAGTACGAGACCGAGAAGCGGCACTATGCGCACGTCGACATGCCGGGGCACCGTGACTACATCAAGAACATGATCACGGGGGCGGCGCAGGTGGACGGGGCGATTCTGGTGGTGGCGGCGCCGGACGGGCCGATGCCGCAGACACGGGAGCACGTGCTGCTGGCACGGCAGGTGGAAGTGCCGGCGATCGTGGTCTATCTGAACAAGGTCGACACGATGGACGATCCGGAGCTGCTGGAGCTGGTGGAGCTGGAGCTGAGGGAGCTGTTGACGGCGTACAAGTTCCCGGGGGACACGACGCCGATCGTGCGGGGGAGTGCGCTGCAGGCGCTGGAGTCGAAGAGCACGGACCCGAATGCGCCGGAGTACGCCAGCATCAAGGAACTGCTGCGGGTGGTGGACGAGTACATTCCGGAGCCGGTGAGGCAGACGGACCGGCCGTTCATGATGCCGGTCGAGGACGTGTTCTCGATCAAGGGTCGGGGGACGGTGGTGACGGGCCGGGTGGATCGGGGGAAGGTGAAGGTCGGGGAGACGGTGGAGATCGTCGGCTTGCGGGACGAGGTAGTGACGTCGGTGGTGACGGGCGTGGAGATGTTCCACAAGCTGCTGGACGAGGGGATGGCGGGGGACAACCTGGGTCTGCTGCTGCGGGGGATCGAGCGGACGGACGTGGAGCGGGGGATGGTGATGGCGGCGCCGAAGTCGATCACGCCGCACAAGAAGTTTCTGAGCCAGGTGTATGTGCTGACGAAGGAAGAGGGGGGACGGCACAAGGCGTTCTTCACGGGGTACCGGCCGCAGTTCTACATTCGGACGATGGACGTGACGGGGACGATCACGCTGCCGACCGGGGTGGAGATGGTGATGCCGGGGGACGACGTGAATCTGACGGTGGAACTGATCACGCCGGTGGCGCTGGAGAAGGGCTCGAACTTCGCCGTCCGCGAGGGCGGGCTGACGGTCGGCGCCGGCGTCATTACCGAGATTCTGGAATAGAAGGAGACCTGCCGCCGCGGGCTGCAGGAATGATCTATGGCCAAGAAGGATACCCGACCGGTGACGACCCTGGCATGCACCGAGTGCCAGGAGCGCAACTACACGACCGAGAAGAGCCGGCGCAATGACCCCGGCCGGATCGAGTTCAAGAAGTACTGCCCGCGGTGCCGCAAGCACACGCTGCACCGCGAGACCAAGTAGGGGCGGGGCGTGACGTAGGCCAGTAGCTCAATTGGCAGAGCACCGCTCTCCAAAAGCGGGGGTTGTGGGTTCAATTCCTGCCTGGCCTGCCTGAGATCGCACGGTGGCCGGCGCGACGAACGCACCGGCGGAACCGGAGGAACGAGGCGATGACCAGCGAAGAAGCAACCGAATGCCATCAGCCGCACGCTCCGGGAAACCGTGGCCGAGCTGCGCAAAGTCACCTGGCCGACGCGGCCGGAAGCGACGCAGCTGACGATCGTCGTCCTGGTCGTCCTGGCCGTGATGAGCACCTTCCTGGGTACGATGGACCTGCTGTTTGCCCGCCTGGTTGGGTGGGTTCTCACCCTTGGGTAGATCGAATGAGTGAGCACGAGCTGGAGCCCCGGGACGACGTGCCCCGGGAAGAAGAAACCACCGTCGAGCCCGTCGCGGCCGAAGCCGCGATGCAGGCGGAGCCTGTCCCGGCCGCGGCACCGGCGCCGATGGCGGAACCCGTGCCGTACCCGCCGTACGTTCCGGACCTGCCGCTCCGTCCGGTGATGGCGGCGGCCGAGGAACCGGCGGCCAAGCCTGCCGCGGCGGAGGAGCCGGCCGACGACCGGCACTGGTACGTGGTCCACTGCTACTCGGGCTACGAGAACAAGGTGCGCCACAACCTCGAGCAGCGCATCGACACGATGGGGATGAAGGACAAGATCTTCGACGTCGTCGTACCGACCGAGGAAGAGATCGAAGTCCGCGACGGCAAGCGCCGCACGGTCGAGCGGCGCGTCTTTCCCGGCTACATCCTGGTGCAGATGATCCTGACCGAGGACTCGTGGTACGTCGTGCGCAACACGCCGGGCGTGACCGGCTTCGTCGGGATGGGCAACGAGCCGACGCCGCTTCGCCCGGAAGAAGTGGCCCAGATCATCAAGCGCATGGAGGCCGAGGCCCCGCGAGTCAAGGTGACCTACAAGGCCGGCCAGAAGGTGCGCATCATCGACGGACCGTTCAACGATTTCATCGGCACGGTGGACGAGATCGACATGGAGCGCGCCAAGGTGCGCGTGATGGTGTCGTTCTTCGGGCGCGAGACGCCCGTGGAGCTGGACTTCCTGCAAGTCGAGAAAGCCTGAAAGCGGGCCGAGCGGCCCGCGTGGGAGGGCGGCCCAACCCGCCCGCTAACACCACTCAAGGAGAGCACCTGTGGCAAAGAAACTCAAGACCGTCGTTCGCCTGCAGATCGAGGCCGGCAAGGCCAATCCTGCGCCGCCGATCGGCCCGGCCCTGGCGCCGCACGGCATCAACCTGATGGCGTTCTGCAAGGAATACAACGCCCGCACCTCGGGCAAGCCGGGCGAGATCATGCCGGCCGAGATCAGCATCTTCACCGACGGCTCGTTCACCTTCATCCTGAAGACCCCGCCCACGCCGGTCCTGCTGCGCAAGGCGGCCGGCGTCGAGAAGGGCTCGGCGGAGCCGAACCGGAACAAGGTCGGCAAGGTCAAGCGGACGCAGGTCCGCGAGATCGCCGAAATCAAGATGAAGGACCTGAACGCCATCGATCTGGAAGGCGCGATGCGCCAGATCGAAGGCACCGCCCGCAACATGGGAATGATCGTCGAAGACTGACGTGGGAGGGCCGCATCGAGCGGCCCGCCAACACCACAAGGAGTCGATGATGGCCAAGCACGGAAAGAAGTACCGCCAGGCAGTCGCCAGGGTCGAACTCGAGAAGCTGTACGAGCCGCTCCCGGCGCTGACGCTGGCCGCGAGACGTCGTACACCAAGTTCGACGGCACGATCGAAGTCCACATGCGCCTGGGGGTGGACCCACGGCACGCCGAGCAGCAGGTGCGCGACACGGTGCAGCTGCCCAACGGGCTGGGCAAGTCGGTCCGCGTGCTCGTCTTCGCCGAGGGCGAGGGAGCCCGCGTGGCCCAGGAAGCCGGCGCCGACATCATCGCCGACGACGAGGTGATCACCAAGATCAAGGACGGCTGGATCGAGTTCGACGTCGCCATCGCCACGCCCGAGATGATGGGCAAGATCGGCAAGTCGGGCCTGGGCAAGGTGCTCGGCCCGCGCGGGCTGATGCCGAACCCCAAGGCCGGCACGGTGGTCCCGGCGGTCGATCTGCCGCGGGTGATCAAGGAACTCAAGGCCGGTCGAGTGGAATTCCGCGTCGACAAGACCGCCAACCTGCACGTGCCGATCGGCAAGGCGTCGTTCTCCGCCGACAACCTGACGGAGAACTTCACGGCGCTCATGGAGGCGGTCAAGAAGGCCAAGCCGCCGGCGGCCAAGGGCACCTACCTGCGCAAGATCACCGTGACCAGCACGATGGGCCCCGGGATCAAGATCGACCCGAACATCGTGTAAGGTTCGGGGACAACGGTTCGTCCATCCCGCCCGGCGGGATGTATCCGACAACTTGCTTCGCCCAAGACCGCAGGTGCCCCGTAGGCGCGGGGCTTAATCTCCTGCCGAGGCGAAGGCTCAACGACCCCCTCCGGTCCCGGGTACGGGTGGTTGCCAGAGTCTTTGCTGCGGCTCGAACGCGAAGCAAAGACTTTTTCGTTGCCGGCCGCAGCACGTCGGCGCTTGCGGCGCGAACAGTGAAAGGAGGTGAGGGAAATTGCCATTCTCAAAGGAACGTAAGCAGGCGATGGTGGAGTACTACCGCGACCTGGTTGGCAAGAGCCAGGGGATCGTGCTGGCGAGCTACTCCGGACTGCGGGTGAAGGATGTGGAGCGGCTGCGCCGCAAGGTCCGCGAGTTGGGCGGGGAGTTCCATATCGTCAAGAACCGCCTGGTGCGGCTGACTTTGAAGGAAGCCGGCCTGACGGTGGCGGACGAGGCGCTCCAGGGTGCGACCGCCGTCGGCTTCGCCCCCGAAGACCCGCTGGCGGTGGCCAAGGCTATCGTCGACTTCTCGAAAGAGACGGACAAGGTCAAGGTGAAGGGCGGCGTGGTGAACGGCGTCGCCTACGATGCCGCCCAGATGGTGCGCCTGGCCGACATGCCGCCGCTGCCCGTGCTGCGGGCGCAGCTTCTCGGCCTGCTCAACACACCGGCGACCCGCCTGGCGACTCTTCTGGCTACCCCGGCGCGCCAGCTGGCGACGGTGGTCAAGGCCTACGCCGACAAGCCCGCCGAGGCGGCGGCCTAGTCGAAGGGGCCCGCTAGGGCCCGCGAATCAGGAATCGAATCGAAGGAGACACTGAACAATGGCTGATCTGGACAAGCTGGTCGAGGAACTGAGCAAGCTGACAGTTCTCGAAGCAGCAGAACTGACGAAGAAGCTCGAGGAGAAGTGGGGCGTGTCGGCGGCGGCGCCGATGGCCATGGCGATGATGCCGGCCGGCGGAGCAGTCGCGGCCGAGGCGGCGGAAGAAAAGACCGAGTTTACCGTGGTGATCAAGGACCTCGGCCCGAAGAAGATCGACGTCATCAAGGCCATCCGGCAGATCACCAATCTCGGCCTGAAGGAAGCCAAGGACCTGGCCGAGACGCCGAACGCCAAGGTGCTCGAGGCAGCCGGCAAGGAAGCGGCGATGGATGCCAAGGGCAAGTTGGAAGCAGCCGGCGCCAAGGTCGAGGTCATCTAACCGAGACGCACGCGCAACCGAAGCCGCCCCGGGGGGCGGCTTCGGGGCTTTAACGGCCAGGGAGGGTATGATAGTGACGTGCGGCGGAGGCGACCATGCGCGAACTCATCCTGGTCATCGAGGACGAGGAGAAGATACTCAACTTCCTGCGGCGCGGCCTGATCTATGAGGGCTACCGGGTCGAGATCGCCATCGACGGCACCGTCGGCCTGGCCTCGGCCCGCGACAATCCGCCCGACCTGGTGATCCTGGATTGGATGCTCCCAGGCATCGACGGCCTGGAAGTCTGCCGGCGACTGCGAGCGGCCAGCAACGTCCCGATCCTGATGCTGACGGCCAAGGATGCGGTCTCCGACCGAGTGCAAGGGCTCGACGCCGGCGCCGACGACTACCTGGTCAAGCCGTTCGCCCTGGACGAGGTCCTGGCACGGCTGCGTGCTCTCCTCCGGCGCGCCAAGCCGGAGGCCCCCGAGATCCTGACCTTCGCCGACTTGCGCCTGGATACCGGGACCCACCAGGCCTTTCGCGGAGAGCGGCCGATCGAGTTGACGGCCAAGGAATACGAGCTGCTCGAGCTCTTCCTGCAGCACCCGCGCCAGGTGCTGACGCGTGAAGTGATTTACGATCGCGTCTGGGGCTACGACTTCGGCGGGGAAAGCAACATCATCGAAGTCTACGTGCGCTACCTGCGCCAGAAGACCGAGGCCGAAGACGAACCGCGCCTGCTGCACACCGTGCGCGGCGTGGGTTACGTGCTCCGAGAGACGGCGTGACGCTTCGTGCCCGGCTGACGTTGTGGTATACCGCCGTCCTGGCGTTGGTCCTGTTGGCTTTCGGCCTCGCCGTCTACGCTCTGCTCTCGCTGAGCTTGATCCGCCAGATCGACGCCACCCTCAACTCTGCCGCCGACGAAATCCGGCTGGCCTTCCGGCGCGAGGTGGAAGGCATCCGCCTGCCCCCGATGGCGCTCGACCTGAGTGCGAACGTCTACGTCCAGATCTGGGACACCGGCGGGAATCTGGTGGTGCAGAACGTCACGGTGGCCGAGACCCCCTTCGATCCGACGCGCCTGGAGCTTGCCCAGGCAGCCTATTCCGAGGTGACTTTCGAGGACATCCACCTGCGCGTGCTGACCTATCCGCTCGTGGCCCAGCCGGAGGGGACGGTCGTAGGTACGATGCAGTTGGCCAGCCCGCTGACGACGGTCGATGAAGCTGAACGCGCGTTGCTGGTGTTGCTGCTGAGCGGCGGGCTGATGGCCGTGATGTTGGCAGCATTGGTTGGATGGACCACGGCGGCGGCGGCGTTGCGGCCGCTGGAACAAGTGACCAAGACGGCACTCCAGATCACACGCGCCGATGACCTGTCACGCCGCATTCCGCTCAGCGGCCCGGCGCAAGGTGAGGTCGGCCGTTTGATCCTGGCCTTCAATGAAACACTCGAACGCCTGGAGAATCTGTTTGAGACGCAGCGTCGCTTCCTGGCCGACGTGTCACACGAGCTGCGCACTCCCCTGACCACCGTCCTCGGCAACCTCGACCTGATGCGCAAGATGGGACACCTGGACGCCGAGTCGCTGGAGGCGATCAGCAGTGAAACGCAGCGCATGAAGCGCCTGGTGCAAGATATCCTCGTGCTGACCCAGGCTGAATCGGGCAAGCTGCCCTTGGGCCGGGCGGAGCTCGAGCTGGACACGCTGGTGCTGGAAGTCTTCCAGCAATCGAAGGTGCTGGCGAAGGAACGGGTCGAGGTGCGGCTCGGCCAGGAGGACCAGGCGCGGGTGATGGGCGACCGGGACCGCCTGAAGCAGGTGCTGCTCAACCTGACGTCGAACGCCATCGAGTACACGCCTCCCGGCGGGACGGTGACCCTCGGGCTGGCGTGCGTAGGGGATTGGGCGCGGGTGACGGTCTCGGACACCGGCCCCGGCATCCCGCAGGATGAGCTACCGCACATCTTCGAGCGGTTCTACCGCGTCGATCGTTCGCGCCGGCGGACCGGGCAGGGCGGCGCGGGGCTCGGGCTTTCCATCGCCTACTGGATCACGCGCAGCCACGACGGCCGGCTGGAGGTCGCGTCGGAGGTTGGGAAGGGAACCACCTTTTCGGTATGGCTTCCACAAAGTGGAAGCGGTTGCGCGGATGTCCCGCGGAGTCCGTAAGCGGCGAAGCAGGACGACAGCCGGAAGACGTGGGCCCGCCTTAGACCAGGCGGGCCTGTTTTCTTCCCTGGCCGCGCGCCGCGGCCAGAGGCGAGGGCGGCGGCCGCAGCATGTGGAGGCTTGTGCCTACCTTGCCGGGGCGGCGAGGATCTCGTCGCGGTGCTTGCGGTAGTCGCGGATCAGTGAGTCGACGCATCGGGCGGGCGTCGCCGGGCCGCCCCGGTAGTGCACGATCCCCGTGTCGGCATCCCACTCTGCCTCCGGTACGGTCCCCAGGTAGATCACGAGTGCTTGCATCGTGGCCGCCGTCTCGCCCAGTAACTGATCGGGTTCGCGAGTGCCGAATCGACGGAAGAAACCGGCGTTGATTACGCGGTAATCATTGGTGCCGTCGTGGAAATAGAAGGGCTCGACGCGCTCGCGCAGTTCGGCACAGCCGACGAGCGTGATTCGGTTCCAGCCGATGAAGTGGGCGACGATGTCCCGCGGCGTCCAGTCGCCGAGTGAGCGCAGGAGCGCCTCGCGCGACAACGCTGCGGCGGCGTCCACGAACGCTTGATAAGCGATGGCCAGATCGGAGAGCTGCTGTTGCCGTGATCCGAACATACCGACCTCCTAGGGACCGGTCACGACCGGTTGATCCGAGCGATCGCACTCCCCTCCGGGGCCCCGTCACCCGGAGGGCAATTTGTTCGCGATCAGCTTGGCCATGTGTACCAGCGTCGAGCCAAGGTAGGGCTCGCGCTTGGTCTCAGTGTAACCGAGCCGAGCATAAAGCCCGAGGTTATCGTCCATGAGTGCGTTGGTGTACAGGCGGATGCGGGTGCGGCCCGCGCATTCCGTCTCGCGCTCTGCCCACTCGAGCAGTTGGCGGCCGAGCCCCTGCCTCTGGGACTCGGGGTGGACGGCCACGCTGAAGATCAGGATGCAGTCGGGCTCGGGGATCAACTCCAGGACGCCGAGCGGCCCCGCTTCGTCGACCAGCAGCCAGACCGCATGCTCGACGATCATCGACTGATGATCGGCCGTCATGGGCTGGGGCTTGCGTCCGAGGAGCGGCACGTATCGACCATACGCGAGGTCCGTGATCTCGCCGACGACCGGGGCGTCAGCAATCGTCGCTCTGCAAATCTTCAGATGCGGGGACAGAATGCGAGCGGGCTTAGCCATGGGCCGTGGTGCAGCCGATCGAACGGGGGCCCCAAGTATGTGGGAGGCTGGCGTCATGAGGCGGCCGCCGAGTTGTCTCGTAGCCCGCGCATGACAACTCAGGCTTCGCCCCGGATGGCAGCCTTTCGCCCGTTGCGCTTCACCGAAGCGATGCCGCGCTCCATCGCCGACTTGGACGAGTACATTTCGCTCCGTCCGATGATTTCTTTGTTGGCGGCGACGAGGACGAAGTAGGGCTGACCCTTGGCCGATTTCCTGCGCTCGTAGCGGCCGTCCGCGGCGCAGTTTGTCTTGACGGATTGGATGCCTGCCTGGGCGCCGCCCTTGTTGCGGTAGGTCTCGCTGGACAGGATGATCTTGTTGTTGGCCGCCTTGAGGTTGAAGTGGAACTGGCCGTTGGTGGACTTGCGGATGCTGAAAGCCGCAGACATGCTCCGCTCCTTTGATCGGGGGCCCCTGCGCGGACGAATGCGAGTCCGCGTTTCTTGCGTCGTGTGTTCTTGGAAGGCTCAGGGCGCGTCGGCTCAGCCCATTCTCGCACGATTCCCCGGCCGTGCCATGGGTCCAGGGGATTGCCTGCGGCCGAGGCGAGGCCGCAGCCGAAAGGCTGCGGCTACCAGCGCCGTGGGGAGAGGCCACAAACGAGGAGCCGCCCGATTTCGGGGGGACTGCAACCCCGGCGATCGACACGCGGCCGCGGCAAGCCGCGCCGAGATTAACATGGAACGGGATGGGAGAGTCGCCTGCGCGCGGGTCCGGTAGGGGCACGGCACGCCGTGCCCCTACGTGTGGTCGGGAGGAGCGCGTGCGGGCCGCGGCCACGCGCGCAGTGAGGGGCATCAACAAACGATCATTAGCTAGCTTGCGGCAAGTAACCGCAGGCTTCAGCCTGCGTGCATCTCCGGCGATCGCCATCCGGCCGCGGCCGCGCGCAGTGAGGGGTATCAACAAACGATGATCAGCTAGCTCGCGGCAGGTAGCCGCAGGCTTCAGCCTGCGTGTAACCCTGGCGATCGACACCCGGCCGCGAGAACCCGCACCGGAATTGGAGGGCGACAGGGAGACTCACCTGCGCGGTTTGGGTAGGGGCACGGCATGCCGTGCCCCTACGTGCGGTCGGGAGAGGCGCGTGCGGCCAGGGCGAAGACGCAGCCCAAAGGCTGCGTCTACAGGCGCCGTGAAGCAGACCTCCCCCCAAGCATCCGCTCGATGACGGGCAGGTAGCCGGAGGCTTCAGCCTGAGCGAATCGCCTGTTCGAGGAGTGAAGAGGCTACGCGAGCACGTGGGGCGGGTTTCAAACCCGCCCCTACGCGTCAACGGCCGAGGCGGCGCGACACAGGCGCGCCCCTCCGGCATCCAGCCAGGCGTTGAGCGCCGGGGAATCCGTACGGCCGGATGCGGCGTCGGCATAAATGGCCGACCCCCAGGCGACGTAGCGCCGGGTCTCATCGGGCCACAGCTCGGCGGATTGTGCGATTCGTGAGTGCCCGCCGTTAAACCCGGCCAGGGCCAGATCGACGCGTCCTTTGGCCAAGCGGAGGCTTCCGGCCAGGTAGGCTAGCCCGCGACGTGCATTGGTCTCGGGATCAAACGCCGCCTCGCCGGAGGAGAAGTGGAAAGGCATGACCTGGAACAGACCCTGCGCGCCGGCGCCGGAATGCGCTCCTGGGTCGCCGCACGATTCGATCTGCATTACCGTGGCGACCAGAGCCGCGGGCAACCCGTAGCGCGCCGACCAGGTTTCGATCTTGGACGACCAACGCTGGACTTCGGGCGTGAAGAGCGCGGGGAGGCTGCTCTGGCTCACCCCTGTTTCCGACGCAGGCGTCGAGTTGATCCGCTGGATCAGCGTGGAACCGATGGGGATTGCGGCGGCGAACGCGGCGGCGGCCAGCAGGAGTGGGACTGCCCGCGCCAGCCAGAGCGGCGCGGTGAGCCCCCCGGGCGATGCCTGCAAGCCCGGGGGGCTCCATGTCCCGCGGCAGCGAGCGGGAGGAGGAGGCGATCACGACTTGTTGCTGTGAATGAACGCCGGGGCCGGGACGTTGGCGGGCTCGCGGCGAACCGGGCGTCCCACCGGAACGTTTGCACCGCGTACGTCAGGGCGCTTGCGAGCGGCCGGCCAGCGGCCGGAGCATCAGCTGTGAGCGGCGCTCGTCGGCGGCGAACAACCGGCCGCTGCCGAGCGTAAACGACCCGATGATCAGCACACGGATCAGCAGCACGAGCAGCGCCACGAACACCGGCACGCTTCGGATCAGTTCCTGCCGGCCGACAATCTCGTTGCCCAGCCCGGGATGCGACAGCACCGCCAGCGACACGGCCCACCAGGTGAGCATGCCGTTCATCGCCGCCGCGACCGCCCACGGCGCCGAGCAGGTACCAGGATTCGGTCGACGTGCGCGGGCCCTTCTCGGGAGTGAGAAGGCGGGCGATGCCGGCGAAGTCCATCCCGCAGAACGCCAGCGCCAGCACCACCGACCAACGCACCGCGCCGAAGGTCAGGTCGCCCATCAGGTCGCGCAGGGCGAACTCGGTCGTCCCGTAGTTGAAGAACTCGAACGCCACCAGCGCGCCGAGCATGATCAGCCCGAAGGCGGTGGCACGGCGGATCGACAGCCGGGAGACGAGGCGCCGGGCAAGGTCAACCGGCAGTGCCGATCCGGGAAGCGCATTCGAGGGCGAAGCATAGGTCGACATGATGGTCCTCCTTGGTTGAAAGAACGCATGTTCTAACTACCAATGAGAGTAGAACAGCAGTTCTATTCTGTCAAGGGTCGACTTGTGGGGAGCGTCGAAGGTGGCATCCCACATATGGGGGATGCGCCCTGAGGTGGAGCGCTTGGGAAGGGGAGGGCGCTGAAAGGACCGGGCTCAGCCGGCCGAAGAGGCGAGGCGCCTCCGTGTGTGGAGCCAGATCAGGCCGATGCCGACTGCCAGGGCGGGCACCAGGAGCAGGCCGGCCTCGGGGCCAAACGGGCCGCCGGTCAGGTAGGTCGGGCCGGTTGGCGTCTGGCGAACCAGACCCGACGACGTCGATCCCGCTAACCGGAAAGCCAAAGACGATGCCTTCGAAGAAGTTCCACCCGATGTGCACACCGATCGGCAGCCACAGCTGGCGCGTGCGCACCCACCCGAAGGCAAGAAAGAACCCGGCGGCGGTCAGCCCGGGGAGGATGGAGTACCAGGTAGCATTCGGGTTCCCCAGATGCATCAGGGCGAAGATGCCGGACGAGAGCAACAGCCCCCAGCGCAGGTCCATCCCGTCGCGCACGTTCTGCAGGATGTACCCGCGGTGGAGCAGCTCCTCCTGAAACCCAACCAGTGTGAAGGCCACCAGTCCGGAAAACAGCCCGAGGGCGACCGTGCCGGCCGGGAGCGTTTGCCAAGCCCAACCATCGAAACGCAGCCAACCGGCGGCGGCCTCGATGGCATAGATCACGCCCATCATCACGCCGGCGATCAGGAAGCCGACTACCACATCGGGCAGGGCGAGGGGATCGAGTTGGAGCCCGAGCGAGACGAACGAGCGCCGGTCGAACAGCCGCCGTGCGATCCAAACCGACAACGTCATGGCGATGGTCGTGGGGAGCAGATTGACGAGCGCCAGTGGTTGCAGGAGGTTGAGGTCCAGCCTGAGGACGAACGAGATGATCAGGACGGCGATCGATACCAGCGTCAGCAGGATCAGCAGCACGATCGACTGCAGCACGAGCCGCCAACCGGCGCGCAGCCGGCGCTCATCGGGAGAGACGAAGACCTGGGCCAGGATCGAGCGCGGCGGTTGAATCAATTCGATGTCTCCCCGGGGGAATTGATCAGGGTGGTCAGCCCGCGGGCACCGGGCGTGCCAGCCGGCCGGCCAGCCCGCCGCCGAGCAGCGCCAGCCCGTCAGTCGTCATGTAATGGCTGGAGGCGGCGTCGAATAGCACCGCCCCGCGCGCGGCGAACTCGTCGTCGCCCGGCCATAGCACGGCTGCCAGGCGGATGCGCGGCAGCGGTTGGAAGGCGAAGGCCGTCGTGCCCAGGCCGGTGATCGGCTCGCCACCCAGTGCCAGCGCAGCGGGTGCGAAGGCCTCCGGCCGAGTGCCGAATGCCTGCGCAAGCCGGTTGCCGCTGTAGCCCTGATAGGCCTGGTGGTAGAAGGCGCCGTCGGGCAGCTCGCGGTATCCGATCCATTGGTCAGCCAGCGGCGCGCCGTCGGCGCAGTCCAAGTAGTAGAGCAGCATCGCCTGGTCGAAGGTCGAGCACGGCTTACCGTCCGCCACGCGCTCGGCGGCCAGTTCGGGCCACGTCAGGCGCACCGGCTGTCCCCAGTAATCGAGCAGCAGCGTGTGACCGTCGAACGTGCAGCCGGCGCGCAGAGCGATGCCCATCGGTTCGCGCTGGCGCAGCGCCTGCCCGAGCTCGTCGATTGGGCGGAGCATGCTCTCCGCCCACACCTCTCGCGCCCGGTTCAGTGCCCGCTCCGGGCTGCGGCCGCCCGCCTGTTCGATCAGTCCGCCCATCGCGCCCTCCAGGGATGCTGCTGTTCGTCGATGTACACGCGGATGGCCGGATGGCCGGTCAGCTTGCTGTGGAAGAAGTTGTTGACCAGGTTGATCACCTCGCCGCGGGCGGCTTCGGCCTGCGTCGTCCAGGCCAGCCGGCCGGCTTCGTCGCCGAGCGTATCGCGCAGCCGCTCAAGCCGGCGGACGATCTCGATCTCCTGCGTCCCCTCGAGAACGTCGCGGACCTCGGCGATCAGCACGTCGGCCTGGCGCTGGATCGCCTCGAGCGGGATGCTCGAGCCGGGGACGAGCGTGTCGTCGAGCGTGCGGATCAGCGACCACACCTGATACAGGACGGTGGCCGGCTCGTCGAACAGTTCGCGGATGAAGGCCGCCTCCTCGTAGCGCCCGGTGAGGCGGAAGATGTTGTACATGCGCTTGGCGGCCTTGCCGTAATTCAGGTCCTTGCCCAGGTACTTGTGGACCTCTTTCTGCAGCTGGGCGACGTATTCATCGAGCGCGTCGGCCGAGACGTGCTTGGCCAGCTTGGAGAAGATCGGGATCGACCCGGCTTCGAGGTACACCTCCTGGAAGTACGGATCGAGGTACCCGTCGAGCGGCGTGATCGTTCCATCGGGAGCCTCCCAGGTGACGTCGAGCATGTTGGTGGCGTTGGAAAGCTGTCCACGCAGCGGGTCGGCGACCACCCAGTCGAGTTTGGTCCATCCTGGATCTTGCGCCGCCTGGTCCCAGTTGATCGTGAGCGGCGCGCCGTCGGACGATTGGAGCTCGATCTTACCGGCCCGGATCTCGGCCGGGGTCCAACTGATGGGGCTGCCGGGTTTGAGCGTCTGGCCGGCGCGGACGACCCCGGCCGGGAACGAGCCGAATTTGACCTCGATCAACTGGTGCGTGGCGCCCTTCTCTGTCTGGAGGGCTTTGTCGCGGATCAACCGCGAGAGGATGGCGATGCATTCGGGGCGCGTGGCCGTGCGGATGTTGACCCGCTCGAAAAAGTCGCAGTCGCCCGGGTAGGACTGGATCTTCGATTGGGCGGCCGAGCCGGAGAGCGCCAGGGCGGTTTCGACCACGCCCGGCTCGTCCTGGAACTCGACCAGTTGGCCGACGCGGCGGAAGTAGGCCAGCTCCTCGGGGGAGAAGTCGAGCATCGTGACCCGGTGGCCGAACACCCCGGCGCGCATGTCGACGACCACGTCCCCGCCGCCGGGTCCGGCGGCCATAGCTGTCAGCCACTGCAGCGCCTCGTCCTCGTTGAGCTCGACGCCCAGGCGCCGGGCCGATTCGAGGATGCGGGCGATCTCGTCGGCGGGCTTCTCGGTCTTGGGCACATCGTCCTCCGGGGGGGCGGGCTGGGTTGATGATACCGCATCGGCGGGGGAGCTGGGGGGAGGAGATGTAGAATTGCATGTTAGGCATCGGCCTGGGTTCACAACGCGCGTTCCTGCGCTCCATCAGTCACAAGAGGGTCACAATGGCTCAGCCGCGCAACACGACCGACTACGCACACGCAACGATCAGGGAGTTCGCCGACGGACTCTCCCGCGATTTCGGTGTATTTGCCGAGATCAACAAGGGAACAGCTACACGACTGGTCTGGTTTGTAGCAATCTCCGGTTTCGCTCTTCTCAATATCCGGGATCTGGCTGAGGCCGTCGCCAGACGCAGATTCGACGGGATCTTTCTCTTCCTCCTTGTCCTTCCATGGGGTCATCGCGGCCGTCCTCGGCCTGGTGGCTCACTGGCTCCTGGGAGACGTCACTGCCAAAGACACCGTCTACTACATCATGAAGCAGCATGCCATCAGAGCCTTCCTCGCAACGGCTTCATCCCACCCAACAATTGCCGAGACGCTTTCCATACTTGACGTGGACGACACTGACAAGGAGGTCGCCTCTAGGAAGAAGGCCGTGGAGCAAGTCTCCCCCTGGGCGGACGCGGCGGAGAAGGCCACCTTCGCAGCCATCATATTCTCGCTCGTATGGTCAGTTGTCTATCCGCTCATTATCCGCGGCAGCGTGCGCTCGTTAAGGCCGATGCCTAACAACTCGCTGAAGCTGACCCGGCGGGCAGGGCATTCAGGGATGCTTGAAGCGCCTGCCGGCCGGGCGTAGAGTGGGGGAGAGTTGCCCGCTTCCGCCGGGCAGCTTAGCTCGAGGCCCGTTAGGCCGCCCTGGCCAGGATACCCGCAAGTAGGAATTGCCGTGCCCGACGAGAGTAAGTTGCTCAAGAAGATAAGGAGCGGTCGTCAGGCGGCTCGCTATGACGCGTGTGAGGAGCTGCGTCGTTGCACCTCGCATCTCTGCCGAGGCAAAGGTAGCCCTGGAGGCCTGCACTACGCGACGAAGACCCCCTTGTCGCGGACGCGGCCAGGCGAGCCTTGGCAATGCATATGTCTCTCAGCCTCCGACCACACAGGCATGCACCGGACAGGCTGTTCCAGGACCTCGCCACCGCTTTCGCTGGTGGTTCTTGCCCCTTGCGGTTCCTCTGCTCTGTCTGGCTGCCTGGCTTGTCCGGATCCTCGTGTTCCAGATCCGCTATGGCGGGATGCCAATCGCGGCGATCACCGGGGGGTTCCCGCCCGATTGCGTCTGGAGCGCCACAGGAGTAGCTTGGGTCGACCAGAACGCCAACGGCACCCGGGACGACGGGGAGCCACCTCTCCCTGGAGATCACGCGTTCCGCGTGAACGGGGGAGGCAATGGCTACCCTTCGGACTGGAGAGGCGAATCCTCTCTCCACGTCTGGCTGCCGGGCTGCCCGGACGAGGTATTCGAGATCCGTCCTGACACGCCTGCAGGCTACCAGGCTACTTTCCCGTCGCTGCCGACGGTGGGCGTCCGCTCCTCCGGCAACACCTTCGCCTTCGGATTCCAACAACTACCCACCATCCCTACCATCACACCGCGTCCTCCTTCCCCGGTATGCGAATCCTTGCCGGCTAGGGAGCGCCAACCGCTACGACATCACGGATATCGCAGTCGCATCGGACGGCTCAGTCTGGGTATCGACCTTCAATGATGGGCTCCGCTTGCTCCGGCCCGGCCAAACGGAATGGCTACCCATTCGGACCTCGAACGGCCTCATCAACGACCAAGTCCGCCGAATTGTACCCTTGCCCTCTGGCGAAGTCTGGTTCGCCACTGAAGGCGGAGCCTCGAAGTTTGACGGCGAGACATGGTTTTCCGTATCCTCCGCCGGCGGATTGGTCAATGATAGCGTGTACGACATCGCCGTCGCCCCAAGCGGTGAGGTGTGGTTTGCCACGTACGGAGGCGTGTCACGTTTCAATCCCCGAACCCGATCCTGGGCATCACTCCCATCCTCCGACATCATCAGCGCGGTGGCCGTCTCCCCTGACGGCACTCCATGGGTGGCTCCCTTCCTCGGCAATGTAGTCCGCATTGACCAGTCATCTCCAGAGTCCCTTCGCTTCGCGGGCGGCCCCCCGTTCGAATCCGCTGATCAATTGGTCTTCGCACCTGACGGAACGCTTTGGATGGCCGGATACGACGGCCTCGCCCGCTATCAACCTTCTTCCGGAGACTTGACCATCTACGATCTGGAGTCCACAGCCGGCGCGTTCACCGACGGCGCCAGAGGACTTGCCCTTGCGGCCGATGGGTCCGTTTGGGTAGCGGCCGAAGCCTATGTCCCTGTTCTGTATCACTTCTTGCCATGGCTGCCTGCGGATCAACCTTCGACTTGGAGGATCTACGACAGCCGCGACGGCTTGCCGTTGTTGCCTCCTGCAGTCACCAACAGCGATCCCGTGGAAGCAGTCGCGATCGCCTCACCAGAAGACATATGGATCGCCACAACAGAACACGCGACGCATTGTCGTTTCCACGCCGAGTAAGTCGTGACTGGTGGGCGGCCTAACAACTCGCTGAAGCTGACCCGTCGGGCTGGGCCTTGATTGCAGCTTGCTCGGCCCGCCTGCAGGGCGCACAATCCTGGTAAATCTGCCCGCTTCCGCCGGGCAGCTTCCCGCCACAACCGCGGGATCTTCGATAGCTCGAGGCCGTTGGGCCACGCCTCCGCCGGCGAGGGTGGAAGCCGTCTCGACCGGCAAACCTAGAGTACTTATGGAGGGCATGAGATGATCAAGACCCTGGTCGGCCTGTCTCTCTCGGCCAGCATGCTATTGGCAGGGTGCAGTAGTTCGGGCACAGTCGCAGCCACGCCGACGGAAGCCCTTCTTTCGCCCCCGGCTGCAACGGCTACACGGACGGCGGCGCCATCAGGCACGCCCCTTCCGGCACCATCCGCAACCGCTACGCCGACGTCGACGCCTGGGCAACCCGTCTTCGACGCTGCCGCGCTCGGAGACAACCGCCAGCTGGACAGCTTCATTCTGACCAGGGTAAATAGGACCACCGGCGGCGGGGAAGTCATCGAGACCGGTGACAGCATTGGTTTCATCAAGGACCCCTTGGGTGCATATCACCTGGTAAAAATCTCAGTATGGACATCGGCCCGACGAGTACTTGATCGACGGCGTGCTCTACGAGAAAAACTACAATCAGGACTTCTGGCTCGTCTCGCTCGAACCTGATCCCAGCAATTTAGAACTCTTACTTTCTGCGTGCGGCGGATATGCGGGAGGGCTATCCGAAGTATTCCGTCTTGGGCGCCCAATTCATCGATCAGGTGGATTTCGAGGGCATTCCGGCCAATCACTTTACGTTCGACGAAACGGATCTCGACGAGCAATCCGATCCATCGGGCACCTTCAAAATCGACCAGGCGCAGGGCGATATCATCCTGGCGCAAGACGGCAACTATCTGCTTCGTTTCCACATCCGGCTGACCGGGAATGTCTATTCTCCTGGCGGCGGCGGGACCTACATCTCCGGAGTGCAGGAGATCAATGAGGAGTTGTCCTCGATCAACCAGTTGAAGGAAATCAAGCTGCCCGCCGATTATCTGGCGCTCCACGTGGAGCTGGATCTCGGCTTGCCCCTTCCCGCGGGTTCCCGGCTGCACGCGATCTACCACGCCAATGTCGGGACAGACTACGACTTCTATGACTACTTCATGCCCTCCAGCGTGAGCAAGGATGGATTCTTGGAGTTCTATCGGAAGCCGGGACCGACGAACGACTGGACGGTCTTGCAGGTGGGCGGGGAGACTTCGTATGATGTCTGCCAGGACCTGGAGTGTGTGATTCTAGGGAGGGGAAACGCACGGGTGCTCCTCGCCGTGTCCGACCAATGCGTGTCCAACATCCCGCCGAATTTCGGCTGCTTCTCTGCGGTTTATTACAGATAACCCAGCTGCAATCCACGGTGGTTGCCCTTCCAGGCCGAATGCTGGTCCTTTACGGCCCCGCGGCAATCGCGCAGAACGAGAACGGCCGAACTACTAACTGAAGCGCTGGACAGATACGACGGTCTTCGGCGGAGCTAAAGCGGGACTGCCAATCTCGAGGCTCTTCGGCGGGAGCACCGGCGTGTCACCACACGCCAGGGCGGGGGGAGAGACTTAACGGAGGTTGGGTCAGTGACGAAAGAAACCAGCACGGAGGAAGGGGCCCAGGTCGTCTATCTCTCGCATGGCGGCGGTCCCTTGCCCATCCTCGGGGACGTAAGCCATCAAGCGATGGTCGACTTCATGTTGGGGCTTCCATCGCAACTCAGAAGGCCGGAAGCCATCCTGGTCATCAGCGCCCATTGGGAAGAAAGACGCGGCAACCCTGTTGGGTGCATACAGCCCTCCGATGTTCTATGACTACTACGGTTTCCCCGAGGAAGCGTACGACATTACCTACCCGGCGCCCGGCAGCCCCGAGCTTGCAGACAGAATCGCCGCATTGTTGGCGCAAGAGCGGCATTTCGGCTCGGATCGATCCTCAGCGCGGATTCGATCATGGTCTGTTCATCCCGCTGAAGCTGATGTACCCTCGAAGCCGACATTCCCTCGCTTCAACTCTCGCTCGTTGCGCGGCCTTGACCCTGGCGCGCATCTTGCCCTTGGCAAAGCGCTGAGTGAGCTGATGCAGGAGAACATCCTGGTGATCGGATCCGGGTTCTCGTTCCACAACCTGCGGGCCTTCGCCTGGCAAGGGTTCAATGTGCCCGATCCGGCCAATGACGCCTTTCAGGACTGGCTGATCGAGACCTGCGTCGGGCCCATGCCCCAGGCCGAACGGGATCAGCGCCTGATCGAATGGGAGAAGGCGCCCTCCGCACGCTACTGTCACCCCCGCGAGGAGCACTTGCTGCCGCTGCACGTGTGTCTCGGTATGGCGGACAAGCCGGCAAGGTGGTGTTTGACGACTACATCCTGGGCAAGCGCGGCGTAGCATTCGTGTGGTGACGGGATAAGCGTCAGGCGTTACTCGCGGTTGACAGTGCAGAGTCGGTTACCGAGGTTGAACACGAGACCAGCAGCACGGCGACTCCGTGCAGCTGCTTGTAGTATCCACCCGCCCGATACTCCCCGCCATCCTTCGGCGGGAATTCGTCCTGCAACAGGCGCAGGATCTTCGACTGCTCGAGGCCGTTAGGCAGCTGTGAGGAGAGGAGACAAGAATAGTGAGCAAGATCTTTGTAAACATCGGCTTAGCCTTGATGGGTACATGGCACCGGAAGGGATGACCTTGGAGCATTGGGATAGCCCCGAATACAAAGATTGGGGCGCTAAGTGGGGCGCGCTGATGGGTTGGATCTCAACCAGGAATACTTCCGCAAGAACCTCAAGCTCGGCCCCGGAGGAGAGACCGGCCCGGTGAACGACATGCTTCGGCGCACTACGGAGCGCATCGGTGCCAGCATTATGGGCAAGCGCATGTTCGAGGGTGGCGAGCGTGGTTGGCCGGAGGAAGCACCGTTTCACACTCCCGTATACGTGCTCACACACGAGAGGCGTGAAGCCTGGGTCCGTCCTGGCGGGACCACTTTCCACTTCGTCAACGGTGGCCCGGAGATAGCGCTCGCTCAGGCCAGGCAATCCGCGGCCGGCAAAGACATTCGCATTGCGGGTGGCGCGGACGTGATCCAGCAATACCTGAACCTCGGTGTCATCGACGAGCTTGAGGTATCCTTGGTGCCGATCCTGTTCGCCGGCGGGAGACGCCTGTTCGAAAACCTTCGCGAACCTGTACCGGGCTTTCGGATCCACAGCACTCTCGATACTCCCGCCGCCACCCATCTCAGGTACGTGCGGGGTTAGGGCAGCGGCCTGACGAATCGCTGAAGTCCTGGACGATCACCCCCGCCTACTGCGCGGGGCCTTCAGCAGGATCCCGGTAAAGACTCCCGGGGCGAATCCCGCCAAGAACGGGACCTCCGGCGGCCTCCGACCCTGGAAAGTCACCAGGATCTTCGACTGACCCCCCGGGAAGAACGCCGGGGACCTTCGGCCGGTGGGCTTGGCCTTAGCGGATGCTTGCTCTGCCTTGTGGCCCGGCGTAGAGTTGGAGAGAGCCTGCCCGCTTCCGCCGGGCAGCTTCCCACTAACAACGTGGGACCTTGTCCTGCAACAAGCGCAGGATCCCGGTGAAGACATCCGGGACGAACGGTCTTCGACTGCTTGAGGCCGTTGGGCCGCCGAGGGCTACTCGCCTCGCCGAGAACAGCCCGACGTAGCCGGCTGATCTACTGGCAGCAGAGGCGCTAAGCGCGGCGCTGAGCTACAGTAGGGACTATTGGCGCGGTGAAAAGCGAGGCCATTGATGCTCGAAACATCCGGGGTGCTGAGGGCGGTCGCCGATCAATTGTGCATCGGCCTGGTCCTCATCGACGAGGACAATCGAATTGTCTTATTCAATCGGCTCGCCGGACTCATGCTCCAGGTGGAGCCTTCCGAACGCCTGGGGTCCACAGTCTTCAGCTGCCACCCGCATGAGTCGGACGCCGCCGTGCAGAAGCTGATCGAGGACATCCGGACAGGAGTCCTGGACCACTATGAAGGCTGGGTCAACTACCGGGGAAGGATGTTGTACGAGTATATCCGGCCCATCTGGACCGACGCGGGCGAGTACCTCGGGATGATCGAAGAGCTGCACGACGCGCAGGAGCGGGCGGAAGTGCTTCAGGCGCGTGGGGAGTGGCAGGATGTGCACCTCTCCGGCGTCGGCCCCCGAGCGCCTCGAAAGCCGGAGTTCGGACATCCGTAACAGGGACGCAACAACAGGTCTCGGTTGTGGCGGTGTGGACACGGTAACACCTGGCCGCCGTGCTGTTGGCCGGTGGCCTAACACTAACAATGTGGGGCCATGTCCTGCAACCGGCGCAGGATCCCGGTGAAGACATCCGGGACGAACGGTCTTCGATAGCTCGAAGCCGTCGGGCGCCTGGATCGTCGCTGACTGCGACCGCCCTCCACAAGATGGGACACCAAGAAGGGCGGCCGAGGAGTCCATTATGAAGGTAGTCGCCACTGCAATTGCCGCTCTCGGAGCATCAGTTCTCGCATGCGGACGGACTGCTCCAGTCGTCGTGGCTCAGCCTTCAGGGGCCGGAGCGGTGCCTGCCGAATCCACTCTGCCCGCGCTCGGCGCTTCTCGGTTCAACCCCGCGCCGCTCGGCAATACCGTTCAGATCGACGACATGTCGCTGTCGATCACGGACCTGGTCTTCCCAGCCGATGCCATCGTCCGGGACGGTAGCCTCTGGAATCCCACACCCGAGCCCGCCGCGGATTACATCCTTGTTGGCATTGCCGCCTCCTGCAACCTGTCGCCCGAATCAAGTTGTCGTCTCAGCGGGCTTGAGTTTTCCCTGGTGGACACATCCGGCATCGCACACAATCCCCGCCTCCTGATTGCCGGAGTCCCCGGGATGTTCGAGGGAAGTGAGTTCTTCGGTGGCGCCACCAAGGCGGGATACCTCATCTTCGAGGTCGAGGGCGAGCCCGCCGACTACGTGCTCAAGTACGAGGCGCTCTTCGGGGGAGAGGCGTACCTTCGGCTCAACTGATTGTCTCGGACGTGCCTTGCCAGGCGCCCAACAACTCGCCGAGGCCCTGGGAAATCACCAGGACCTCCGGCCGACTGGGCGAGCGCGGCGGAGAGGTGGTCGCTCGCCGCCCGCCAAGGTGAGTTTTCAAGTAGTTGACTTGGCCACCCCGCCGAATCGGTGGCTGGCTTGCCTTGGTCCCCGGCGGTGGCTGGAGCGGAAGTAGCCTCGCCCGCCTCCGCCGGACAGCTTCCCACAAGGAACCTGGGACGTGGTCCCGCAACGAGCGCAGGATCCCGGTGAAGACATCCGGGACGAACGGTCTTCGATAGCTCAGTGCCGTTGGGCGGCCAGGGGTGCTCTCGCCGCCCCGATCACCACAACATTCAAGACTTCTCCCTTCCGAGGTCACGCACCGGGGGAAAGCCGTCTCCTGATGGCTCTGTTACACTCACCCCAGGTAGGAGTGCATATGAGACATCCTCAACCGCAGGGCTTTCTCGCAGTTCCGCCTTCTGGCACTGGGCCTGGCGTGCTCGTCTTGCACCCCTGGTGGGGGCTCAACGAAACCATCAAGGCCTTCAGCGCTCAGCTGGCCAAGAATGGTTTTGTCGCGTTCGCCCCGGATCTGTATCATGGCAAGGTTGCTGTCACCATCGAGGATGCCAAGAGGCTGGTCAAGACACTTGACAGTAAGCAAGCCAAGGCTGATATCGGTGACGCAGTCGGCTTCTTGACGGACAGTGTCTCCGTGAGCGGCCAAGGGCTCGCAGTCATTGGGTTTTCCCTTGGAGCCTCCTACGCGGTTGATCTCTCGGTGGCCGATCCGGATCGGATTCGCGCGGTCGTAGTCTTCTATGGCACCAACCCCGAGGACTATGGACCTTCGAAGGCTGAATACCTTGGCCACTTTGCTGAGGCAGACGAATTCGAGTCGCGAAGCTGACGTGAAATCGCTGGAAGACGCCTTGCGAGCAGCCGGCCGACCGGTCACGTTCTATCGCTACAAAGGGACAGGACACTGGTTTTTCGAGCGTGACCGAGTAGGACGCATTCAACCAGGAAGCGGCGACTCTGGCGTGGGAACGCACGCTCAGCTTCCTCAGAGAGATGCTACCTGGCAAGCAAAGCTAGGCAGCGCTCCCCAACACCTCAATGAAGCACCTGGGTGCCCAACAATTCGCTGAAGTCCTGGACGATCCCCAGGGCATCCGCCCCTGGGAAGCCACCCCTGCCCAAGACGCCCCGCCAACGACGCGGGACCCCGGTAAGGACATCCGGAGCGAACGGCCTACGGCGGGACTTCGGCGGTCTTCGATCCTGCAAGACCACCAGGGCCTACGGCCGACGCGACGGGGGTGGATTCGGGGCACCTTGCTCGGCCCTGCGTGCATGCTGCAACTCTGGCGGGCGAATGCCCGCTCCCCCCGGCTGCTTCCCTGAGACAACGTGTGACATTGTCCTGCAACGATCGCAGGATCTTCGAAAGCTCGAGGCTGTTAGGCGCACCGATGAGGAGGAGCCATGACCGACTACAGGGTCGGGGGAGACCGTTTCCCCTGAGCAGTTCATAGACGTCCTCCGTCGTTCTTCGCTCGCCGACCGTAGGCCCGTTGACGATCCAGATTGCATTGCTGGAATGCTCCGTCATGCCGATCTGGTGGTCACCGCCTGGCAGAATGACCGTCTGGTTGGTGTCGCCCGGTCTGTCACCGATTTCACGTATTGCTGCTACCTGTCTGACCTAGCGGTCGATCAGGGCGTTCAACGGGAGGGGGATTGGGCGCGAATTGATCCGTAACACCAGGGAGCAGCTTGGCCCCAGGTGCACGATCATTCTGCTCTCCCGCCCCTGCAGCCACAGACTACTATCCGCGCATCGGATTTACCCGTCACGCGAGTGCCTGGGTCCTTTCTCCAGGGGACCGACTTACCTAAGGGGGACGCCCAGCGACTCGCTTATCTCGCCAAAGAGCACATGCGCCCAGAACGCCCCGCACAGTGCGCGGGACCCCGGTAAGCACATCGGGGCGAACGGCCGACGGCAGGATCTCCGGCGGCCTTCGGCTACCCCGGCGGGCTGGGCCGAACTTGGACCTTGTCTGGCCCTTCAGCATGCCGTAGAGTTAGGAGGCCGGCCTCCGCCGGACGGCTTCCCGGTAGCAACGCGGGACCTTGTCCTGCAACGTGCGCAGGATCCCGGTGAAGCCATCCGGGACGAACGGTCTTCGATAGCTCGAGGCCGGTGGGGCTATTCCACGATGCCTTCGGCTGACTGGCTCGGTTCCACTTTTGTGGGTGGCAGTTCTGAAGATGATGACTGTTAGGCAACTCCAGCGCATCATCCTGTGGACTTGCACGACCTTGCTCTTGCTAGCCGTGTGCACGGGCGGTGGCTTAGGGAGAAGTGGTTCTGAAGAGACAGATCCAACACGGGTCCTCTTCATTGGGAACAGCTACACGTTTCTCAACGGTGGGATCGACAAGGAATTCAAGGGTCTGGCGCCCTCCAGCCGGGTTTCGCGGATCGCTGCGGGCGGTTACACGCTTGAGGATCACTGGAAAGACGGTGCGGCGGCCCGCAAGATCCGCGAGGAGGGCTGGACCTTCGTCGTCTTGCAGGAGCAAAGTCAGCGGCCAGTTACGGACTGGCAGAGCTTCTACAAGTTCAGCCGCGAATTCGACATCGAGATTCGCGAAAGCGGCGCCAAGACGGTTCTTCTCATGACCTGGGAACGCCCCGATAGTGTCGCCGGGGGAGTTACGACGGCAACCCTGGCGAGTGCGTACGAAGCGGTCGGTACCCAGCTTGCTGCGGAGGTGGCGCCAGCGGGCCTGGCCTTTGCCCGCTCCCTTCTTCAAAGGCCGGATCTGCCCCTATACTCGCAAGATGGCCATCCAACGGAAGCCGGCACCTACCTGGCAGCCTGCATACTCTATGGGGTGATCCTTCAGAGGACGCCGGTTGGCAACCCCTATCTGGGCCCGGGTGTGACCGAGGAAGATGCGGCGCACCTTCAACAAATGGCGGCGGAGACGCTTGGCTTGTGACGTCGGGTGCCCCGTGCGCCCGACAACTCGCTGAAGTCCTGAGACGATCACCAGGACCTCCGGTCCTGGAAGATCACCCCCGCCCACACACGCGGGTCCATCGGCAGGAACCCGGTCACACTCCCGGACGAATCCGCCAGTAACGTGGGACCTCCGGCGGCCTCCGGCCCTGGAGATCACCCCCGCCCACAACGTGGGGCCATCGGCAGGATCCCGGTAAGAACCCCCGGGACGAATCCCGCCGAGAACGCGGGACCTCCGGCGGGCTCCGGCCCTGGAAGATCACCCCCACCCACAATGCGGGGCCTTCGGCGGGACCCGCGGCGGCCTGACGCGGGACCTACTAGCTCGAGGGCACTGGGTTGCTGTTCACTCGGTTCGAGGAGGCCAGCGATGGGTACAAAGAAGGAACTCAAGCCCCGCCCCTACTGGCACGTGGATGCGAAGTGGCTCACCGGCATTCTTCTCTTGTTCGTGTTGAACATCACCTTTCTGGCGCTCATCCTGGTTCTGGCCACAACCCCTGAGCAAGGTATCGCCCTCTTGACAACGACGCTGGCGAGTTCCTACAGTGCCGAAGGGGGAGGGTTGGATGAAGCCGGCGACATTGGGATCGTGAAGCAGAGAATCGCCGAGTTGCCCAACGGAGAATGGCAGCCCATCCCCGGGATGCGAATCGTTGTCCGGGCGGAGGATATCGCCGGGAAAACCCCCAGAGAAGTGCGCTTGTGGTTCTTCCAGCAGTGGGCGGAGCCCATCTACTATGACGGGGAGGATGGGCTGGCAAACCTGATGACCGACCCCGGCATGCAATCACAACTGGAAGGGGGGATCGGCCCACTGGGCTTCATCAGCGCCGAAACACATGCCAAACTTCGGGCGGCGCTTGCCATCTCGGGACTAGTCTCGCTTTTCCTCCTCGGCTTGCTTGCCCTCTTCAGCTATCGGTTCGGGCGTTTGGGCAGTCCTGGATGTGTCATTCTGCTGGCTGCGATTCCAGGCTTGGTCCTGATGAGCGGAGCGCGCGGCTGGCTCGAGCATTCCGCCCAACCCCCGGCTGCCGGTGGCGAAGAGACCTTCATCACGCGCTAGCACGCAGCTGGCGGTCGATGTCCTGCCAGGCGTCGTGAATCAGGCGATCCAGATCTTCCTTGCGTTGACCCTCCTGGGGGCGGCCCTGATGCTGGTCGCGCCGGTGGGTGCGCTCTTTGTCCGGGGGCGGAAGACCGAGAAGCCGCCGCCCTAAACATGGATCTGACCGGCCTCGCCGGTTCTGTAAGCACCGGATCGCCATGCGTCTCTTTGAACGCGTATGGGTGCGCTTGGGCCCAATGGCTAAATGCCGTGAACATCACGGAGACGCGTTCCCGGCAATCGTAAGTCCGGTTGCAGATCGGTTGCGGGGGTGCGGCCCAACAACTCGCTGATCCTGATCCGTCGGACGGTGAGAAGGTGATCCCATGGCAAGCTCCGAATTCTCGGTTACACGCAGAGACGAGTCGATGATCGCGCTTGCGGGAAGAACCGACCATACGACCCTGGGCGCCTGGGCCATTGATTGTGTTGAGCGTGTTCTGCCCTATTTTGAGGAAAAATATCCAGAAGACCATCGCCCTCGGAATGCACTCGAAGCACTCCAGGCATGGATAAATACCGGGGTGTTTAAGATGGCTGAGATACGCAAGGCTTCGCTGGCATCTCATGCTGCTGCTCGCGAGGTAGGAGAGGATAATGCCGCTCGCTCTGCGGCCCGGGCCGCAGGTCAAGCGGTGGCAACTGCCCATGTCCCCACCCATTGCATCGGCGCTGCGAACTATGCCGTACAGGCCGTCCATAGGGCCAGCAGCCCCTCTCATGCCGATGATGCCGTAGCCAAAGAACGACAGTGGCAATACCGACACTTGCTTCAGTTGAGAGACAGATAACCACCAGCCCGGCGCTGCGCGCTTGATCCGCCCAACAACTCGCGGTAGCCTTGGAAGCTCACCAGAGCCTTCGGCATGGGAAGATGCCCCCGCCCAAGACACCCCGCCCACGACGCCCCGCCAAGGAGCGGCCCCGCCAACGATGCGGGGCCAACGGCGGGGCCTTCGATCCTGTAAGACCACCAGGACCCTCGGCTGACCCCCCGGGAAGAATGCCGGGGACCTTCGGCCGGTGGGCCGGGATTCTCCCGATGCTTGTCCTGCCTGCCGGCTGGGCGTAGAGTGAGGGAGAGCCGTCGGCCGCCCGGCTGGAGGCCATTTCCCAGGCAAGTCCCCCCGAGCGACATGGCTCGGTCCACGCTTGATCGGAGGTCCCCATGAACGTCAAGGAGGTCCTGTCGGAGCTGCGCTACGTCGGCGAGGTCAGGGCGCCCGGCAGACGTACCACATCTTCCAGGGTCACCGGCACTTCCTGGTGATGTCGTTCAAGAAGGCAGATGCTGCGGCGGGCAATTTCAACATCGTAGAGGCGGACGCGGTGAGCTACGTCGAAGACAAATTCCGCGGGGTGAAGGGCCTGACCTCCAAGCAGCTCTTCGAGGAGTTCAGCCGAACCAGACACTTCAAGGACAGGTTTGTCGCCCTGAACGTGCTGTATGTACTCGTCGCGTCAGGGAAGGCCACCGTCGATCACCGTTTCAAGCCCGGGACGTTGGTGTTCAACCTGCCGTGAGCGAGACGGCCCGGCTGCTGGCGCGGGTGACCGCCGGGCTGTACGCCCGCGGGCTGATCACCGCTACCGGCGGCAACGTCAGCGCGCGCGACCTCGGGTCTCCCGACCAGATCTGGATCACGCCGGCCGGCAGGTCCAAGGGCGGCCTGCAGCCGGAGCACATGGCTTGTATTGGCTTGGATGGCGAGGCCTGCAATATGGATGAGCCGAGCCCATCGACCGAATGGCGCGTCCACTGCGCCATTTACCGCACGCGCACGGACGTGCGGGCCATCGTGCACAGCCACGCGCCGCAGGCGACGCGGATGGCGCTCACTGGCACGCCGTTCCTTCCGATCTCGCTGGAGGCCCGTCTGGTCGGGGAGCTCCCCGTGGTGCCCTTCCTCATGCCCGGATCGGAGGCGCTGGCCGAGGCGGTTGCCCCCGCCCTGGGCGCGGGGGTGGCAATCCTGATGCAGAACCATGGGCTGGTTGTCGCCGCTGAAAGCCTGGAGCACGCCGCAGCGATCTCCGAAACGATCGAGGCGACAGCGGGGACACTGCTGTCCTGTCGCATGCTGGGCATCACCCCGCCGGCTCTCTCAGACGAAGAAATCCGAGAAGCGCGCGGAGAGGCTCATACAGCGACTGAGGCGTTTGCCTGGGCAGGGGATTGATCGCAGTTCCGTAGGGGCGGGTTTCAAACCCGCCCCTACGATATGTCCGGCATAGGCCTATGGTCCAGGAGTGTCCCCGGAAGGCGCAGGGCGAAGCATGCCTGATGTCGCTGCTTGCGCAATGTAAGCTGGGGGCATGCTTCGCCCCTACACGTTCTTGAAGGGGGTTCCGGAATGCGGGCGGCGCGTAACGTGGGGGGTCATGTTTGGGTTCAGGGTCGGTGATTGCAGATCGGTGTAGGGGTCACGCAATCGCGGGTCCCCGCCCCGCGGGGTAGGTGACTTGTCTGGGTGCCCCCGCGGACATCGTAGGGGCGAAGCATGCCGTCTCGCACCGGCGTGCCGCCGGGCTTCGCGGCACGAACGGTGCTTCGCCCCTACACGGTATGAAAGGTGGCTCCGGGCTACGGCGACGCGGAATATGCGGGGTACCGTAGGGTAGCGGGGTTGTTGATCATCATTCGGTGAGGACGTACAGCACGCCATGCCTGTGCGATGCGCGCATGATAGACCTTTCGTCTGGGCGCCTCCACGGGTATCGTGTGGGCGAAGCGTGGCGAGAGTCGCCGTTTGCGCAATACATGTGGTGGGCATGTTTCGCCCCTACGGAAATTCGTGGGGGGTCCGAAACTGCTCGGCGCGCATGCGGCGGAACAGGACGGCCTGGTCGATGGCGTCCTGGAGCACGTTGTGCGTCAGCTGCGGGTGGTCGGGGTATCGCTCGCCCAGGGCGCGCTTGGTCGTGTCGCTCCACGCACCGCCCGTCAGGCCCATGTAGTAGGACTTGAGGTCGAGCGCGGTGTGGCCGAAGGGGTTGCGGCCGAGGAACCGTTCGAAATAGTCGGCGACGAACATCCAATCGAAGGCGGCGTTGAACCCGACGAACACGGGCAGCGCGCCGGCGGGCAGAACGGCTTGAAGCCATGCCTCGAACCGCTCCATGGCCTGGACCGGCGGCAGTCCGTCGCGCTTCACCTCTCCGTCGAGGTTGTGCACCGCCTTCGCCTCGGCCGTCGCCGCCTCGCCAACCGGCTGCAGCTCGGCGTAGAACGTGCGCCCCGGATCATCAACCAGGCACGCGCCGAGGGACAGAAGCGAATACCGGCTAGGCGCCGGGCCAGAGGCTTCGACGTCTACCGAGACGAAGACCTCGGGTGCTGTCGCTTGCGATTCGAACGGCATCCTTATGCTCCCTGTGGGTCAACCGGGGACGACGCCCTCGACGACGACCATCTTCGTCTTTGCCGTCTGGTGGCGCTGGCTACGCGCCGGCCTGTACTCAGCGAATTGAGCCACTGCCGGGCGTGAGCACGATCGGGGAACTCGAGGATCACCAACCGGTTCAACGTCCATTCCCCTCCAGCACCTCGGCCTGCCCGCCGCGGGCCAGGTAACGCCCTCCATACGGCCGACCGTTGGAGGCGCCAGACGCTTGTAATCCTCGTCGCCCTTGGGGTCGGTGATCTCGATGTCGAGGATCACGTAGGCTGGCATGCGGTGTCTCCTTCGGCGTCAGCAAAGCCCACGCGCTACGGGCGTGCCCTTCGAGCGGCGGAACCCGGTCAAATTGATCGAGCAGCCAGCCGCAGACGACATGGCGCAGCCCGCCCTAGCGTCAGAGTATACGTGGTCGGAGCGGGAAGCGCACACGCTTCAGTCGCTGAAGTTCGGCGGGCAGATCGGCGTAGTGGTCGGGCGGGAAGACCTCGTCGGCATCGGCGGTGACAAGCAGGAGAGGCGTCCGGGCGAGGCAGGGGCGATCGTGCCGAACGCCGGGACGGCTGTCCACTCGCGCGCCAACTGTTCGGGCGAGACGCCGGTGAGCGACGGCGCGAACTCGCGGGCGAGCTCGAGCGGGAGCGGGAGACGAATCGGATCGAGCAGCGGCGATAGCGCCGCCACCGCGCAAATGCCTTTGGCCTGGCTGGCGAGGGTGAGCGCGACCCGACCTCCCAGGCTGATGCCGACCAACGCGACGCGAAACTCGGATCGACACACGGGTGGGCCGCCAGCCACTCGAGCGCCACACGGGCATCCGGGACCAGCTGAGACAGTGCGTACTCTCCGCCCGAGCCCCACGAGCCGCGGTAGTGAATGTGCAGGCAATGCACGCCGGATCGCGCAGGTCGACGGCCAAGTCGAGGTTCATCTCGTGGCCGGGGATGCCGTGCAGCAGGAGGACGGCCGGCCGGGGCTGCGGGCCCGCAGCGCGGTGCAGCGCACCCAGGAGGCGGAAACCGCCGGATTGGAGCACGACACCGTCGAGGGCCGCCGCGTCGCTCATCCCCCCGCTCCAAAGGTCGCGGCGAACGCCTGCAGGGCGCGTAGGTGCTGCCCCGGTCCTTCCAGTCCGGCGCCCATCGTGTTCAGCGCCAGATGCGTGACGCCCAGATCTTCCCAGCCTCGGACCTGCTGCTCCAGGGCTGTCTCGTCGCCGTTGCCATACGCCATGCGCGCCCTCGAGGCCGAAGGCGGGGCGAGACCTGCCTGCGTTCGCAAGGAACGCATCCAACCTATCGAGCGCCGGCCGCGCCTTCGGCCGGCTGTCTGAATCCGGTCATCATCCAGCCATCCCCCAGGCGGGCCGCACGCTGCAGCGCGGCGTCGACTGAGGCGCCGAACCAAATCGGAATCGGGCGTTGGACGGGCAGGGGGTTGACGCCGGCATCGGCAATGGAGTCCCACTTGCCCTGGAATGTGACCAGTGGCCGCGTCCACAGCAGCCGCAGCAGCGCCACCTGCTCCTCGAGGCGCTTGCCGCGGGTGTGAAAGTCCTGTCCCAACGACTGATACTCGACGGCGTTCCACCCGAGCCCGACGCCCAGGCGCAGCCGCCCACCGCACAGCACGTCGAGCGTGGCGGCCTGCTTGGCGACCACGGCGGTCTGGCGCTGGGGAAGGATGAGGATGCCCGGGGCAAACTCGATGCGCAGCGTGACGGCGGCCATGTGACTGAAAAGCACGAACGGTTCCAGGAACGCGGATTGGTACGAATACGGCCCGGACCAGCCGCCCGGCCGATCCGGGTTCGCTCCCAGGACGTGATCGTAGGCGACGATGTGACTGTAGCCGGCCGCCTCAGCTGCCTGCGCGAAATCGCGCACGGCGGCTGGATCGTGCCCGAACTCGGTTTGTGGGAAGACGATGCCGATGCGCATCCCGGCCCTCCGCACCCCGCTCGTCCAGCGAGGCGCGGGCCGATTCTATCCCCGCCAGGCGCCAGCCGCGTCAGGCATACGCTCCCCGTCGGGTTCAGCCCGGAGCCGAGCGTCACGCCAATCACCGGAGCCACAAAGGAGACACCCAGGACGTGTCCGGGCTTGCGGGCAGGAAACCGTCGCACCACCAGCTTGGTCGAGGCGTTGACGACGAACGGCTGAACGACGACCACACCGATGGCGGTGGCCGGCACGATCGGGTCGTCGAGGGCGAAGGCGCCGCGCAGCACCGCGGCGATCCCTATCACCACCAGGACAATTCCCCTGCCCTCCGGAATCTGAATCGTTCGAGGGCCTACGATGTTGGCAGGGAAGTCACCAGGTAGATGTACATGAACGTCATGGCCAACAGCCCGACCTGGACTTCGCTCACACCCCACAGGCTGGCGGCGAGGCTGGCGACCGGTGCATAACAGATCCACAGGCCGGGCAGGACAGTGTCGACCGCAATCTATGCGCCTAGGACGACCCAGCGATCGCGGTAAACGCGAAGCTCGCCGGTGGGGGTGGAGGCCGTCATGCGTCGAAGGAAACTTTCCTGGGAAGTGAGCGCCGTAGGCGCGAAGCCGAGTCTAACCGATCGGAGGCAGGGGCGTGTCCTGGGCGTGCAGGGAGTGGCGCGAGCACGCGGGCGACGATCCGGTAGCGGTCGGCGAGGAAAGTCGCCACGGTCGAACTCGACCGGCAGGCTGGCGGCGTCATACGATACGCGACCGCACGCGCAACACCGGGCGGCCCGGCTTGAGGCCCAGGGCGCGCGCTTCGGCGGCGGTGGCCGTTCCGGCGGTGATGTGGTCGACAGCCTGCTCCGGGTGCGCGTGATAGCGCGCCTCGAGCGTGGCGTAAGTGGACCGGTCGTTCAGATCCAACGTCGCCATGGCCGGGAAGCGGTCAAACGGGTAGTGCATCTCCTCCAGGGCGAACGGCTGGCGCCCGACCGTGCGCAGGCTGAGCAGCCGCACGACCGGAGCGCCACGCTCGAGGCGCAGGTCGCTGGCGATTCCTTCCGAGGCGGCAACGACCTCCTGGGCAAGGATGCGATTGGAGAACTCGAGGCCGTCGCGGGTGAGCTCCTCGGTCAGGCTGAACAACGGCCCTTCGACCAGGACCTTGTCACGTCGCGGGACGGCGACGAAGGTGCCGCGGGAGCGCTGGCGCACGAGCAGCCCGTCGCCGACCAGCTCGCGGCATGGCGCGGTGAACGGTCAGGCGGCTGATGCCGAGCTGCTCGCCCAGCGCCACCTCGCCGGGGAGCATGTCGCCGGGCTTCAGGTCGCCGGAAATGATTCGCGCCCGGATGGCCTGCCTCACTTGCACGTAGAGCGGGATGGCGCTGGAGGGGTCGACCTTCAGCTTCCTCACAGCAACCGCTCGGCGCTCACGGCCGCTGGCCTACGGCTCGTAGGTCGCATCGAGGAAGTCCAGCAGGAGTTCATCGAGCATGGCGCGGCCGCCGGCGGAACCGGCCAGGCCGTACATGGCGCCGCTCTCGGCCATCGGCTGTCCGGGGTCCTTGGCGTAGGTGACGGCATCGCGCAGGTCGTGTACGAACCGTTCGGCGACGCCGGGCAGCGTCTGGCGCAGCGTCATGCAGAAGTGGATCCCCGGCGGGCGCTGGCAGCCGTTCAGTCGCCATCCGAGTTTGGACAGGTAGTCGTTGACATGGAAGATGTCGACGTCCTCCGACAGAATCGAGATCAGGAACGTCGAGGCTCCGGCGACCTTGAGTTCGGGGATGGTGGCGATTCCGGCGCGGATCGTATCGGCCGCCTGCATGATGGCGCGCGCGGCTTCCAGGTAGCCCGCTTCCCCCAGGGTGACCAACGCGGCCCACGTGGCGGCGGTCAGCCCTTCGGAGCGGCTGCCTTGCAGCGTCGGCGAGACGTAGACGCCGCCCTGCCACTCGGAGGTCTTGAAGTACTGGAACCGGCGCAGGTGCCGGTTGCGGTACAGGACGGCGGAGGTGCCCTTGAGGGCGTATCCGTACTTGTGCGTGTCGCACGACATCGACGTCACGCCCGGCAGGCGGAAGTCGAACGGCGGCACCGCGTAGCCGAGGCGTTCGATCCACGGGAGGATGAAACCGCCGAGGCAGCCGTCGACGTGCAGGCCCAGGTTCTTTTCGACCGCCAGCGCCGAGAGCTGCTCGAGCGGGTCGATCAGGCCGTAGGGGTAGTTGCCGGCCGAGCCGGCCAGGGCGATGGTGTTGGGCGTGATGGCAGCGCGCATGGCGTCGACGTCGGCCAGGAAGTCGCGCACCGGCACGCGCACGAGGCATAGACCGAAATAGTGCGCCGCCTTCTGAAAGGCGGGATGGATCGTCTCCGGGGCGACGATCTCCGGGTTGGCGATGCCGCGCTCGCGCCGGGCCCATTCGCGATAGACCAGCATGGCGTTGAGGATGCTCTCGGTTCCCCCGGAAGTGATCGAGCCGCACACTTCCTCGCCCGGATGATGCTGCTGCACGGCATCGCCGTGCAGCATGCGGGCGGTCATGGCCAGGATCTCGCCTTCCATCTTGGTGCCCGACGGGCACAGGTCGCGCTGCAAGAGATTGGCGTGCGAGTACAGGCCGAAGACGCGGTTGAGAAAGGCGTAGTGCTCCATGCCTCCGTGGTAGAACGTGCCGGAGACCTGGCCGCGATTCCACTTCTGGTTCTCCGCCTCGGCCATGGCGGTGAGCTCGGCGAAGACCTCCTCGGCCGGACGGCCGTGGGCGGGGATTTGTGTGTGTGCGGCGAAGCGGTCTTTGTACGGATGCAGGTCGCCGAACGCGGCGGAGGGCGAGTTGCTGGTCATCTTGGAGCCTCCTCAGCTGCCCATCAGCTGGCAGGATTCAGGACGTGGAAAACGGGCTTGAGGCTCCTCTGGCATACGAGGAACTGGGTAAAGAGCCGGTCGTAGGTGGCGCGGTTCTCCGGGCGCGGCTGGAACACCTGTGCGATGCTGACCATGCCCGGGATGTCCTCGAGGCGGATGTGTCCGAGGCGCAGGAAGGCCAGGCAGGCAATGCCGAGGACGTTGCCGTTGCGCGGGTCCGCCTGCTGGTGGATCGGCAGGTTGAGCACATCGGCCATGATCTGCGCCCAGGTGTCGGATAAGGCGCCGCCTCCGGACAGGCGCAGATAGGGGAATCGCCGGCCGACGAACTTTTCGGCCGGGCCGAGCAGCCAGCGCCAGTTGTAGGCGATCCCCTCGAGGACGGCACGGGTCATATGGGCGCGGGTGGTGGTGTGCGACAGGTTGAGGAAGCCGCCGCGCATGGCGGCGTCCTCCTTCGGGCACAGTGTGCCATTGAACCAGGGCAGGAAGAGCAGCCCGCCGCTCCCCGCCGGCGCCTGCTCGGCGGTCTGGTTCATGCGCTCGTAGACGTCGGGCGAGTGCTCCATGCCTCCGAAGGCGTCCTTACAGAAGACCTGATTGGTGAGGAAGGAATTGAGCACCTTGCCGTTGTTGCCCAGGTCGCCGTAGATCAGGCGGCGTCCGGGGAGCGGGCTGGGCATGGTGGTGATCATGCTGCTGAGATCCGTCTTCTTGAACGGGACGTGGCAGCACAGCATGCCCGACGTACCCATCACGGCGACGGCATCGAAGTCGCGCACGGCGCCGCTGCCGATGGCCGAGGTGTGATTGTCGGGTGCTCCGGCGATCACGACGGTCTTGGGCGAGAGGCCGAGTTCGGCGGCGACGGCGGGCAGCAGGGGTCCGACCAGCCCGTTGACGGGGATGATCTCAGGCAGCTTAGCCAGGTCGAGGCCGGAGTTGCGCACCGCCCAGGCATCGTAGGAAGTGGCGTCCGGGCTTCGGTTGTCGACGAGGATCATTGGGAAGAGCGTGCTCTGTGTGGCTACCGCCCGGCCGGTCAGGCGCAAGTTGACGAAGTCCATCGGCTCGAGGAACTTGTAGGTTCGACGGTAGATCTCGGGCCGTTCGTGCTGGATGAATAGCATATGGCCGAGGGCGTCGACGCCGGAGTGCGTGGGCGGGGCACCCACGACGCTGATGTAGCGCAGCAGCTTGTACAAGTTGTAGCCCTCGATCTCGGGAAACCCGCGCACGATCTGGCGGTTGTACTTGCCGCCCCGGGTGTCCATCCAGAAGATGGCCGGCATCAAGGGGTTGCCGTGCTCGTCGACGGCGACGGTCACCGACCACATGCTGGTGCAGGCGACGGCGACGATCGACTAGGACGGAACTGGCCGCCTCCGCCAGGACCTGTTTGGACGTGTGCAGGATGCTGGCCCACCACTCGTTGGCATCCTGCTCGGCGCCGCCGTCGGGCAACAGGGTGATCGGGATACGCTCGAACGCGCTGGCGAGATCCGTCCGGTGTCGTCGACGAGGCCGACCTTCGGCCCTCCGCTTCCAAGGTCGATGGCCAGGACGTATTGGCGGGGGTCGCTCATCGTGTCAACCTCCCAGGCGGGGCCGGCCCGGGTCGGCGGAAGGCCGCCGGGGGCGTCCCCCTTTGTATAGACAAAGAGATCATACGGCACCCAGGGGCCGGATGTCAACTCCGGGGGAGCGGCGGATCCGCGCACCGTGAGGGTGCGGTTTGCCCGCATGGCGGGCGTCGCCGCGCAGGTGGCCGCAGGCTTCAGCCTGCGCCGTCGGACGCAGGCCCCACGCATGACGACAGCCCGTGGTCGACGCGCGTCGTGAGGGGTGAGTGCCGGAATGGCGGGCGTCGCGCGCGCGCATGCAGCCGCAGGGCCTCACGCATAGCGACGGCCCGTGGTGACGTGCGCTGTGAGGGGTGAATTGCCGGAATGGCGGGCGCTAGCGTGCGGCAGGTAGCCGCAGGGCCCCACCTGTCGCGAGACCCCGCAGGCTCGTCGCCGATTGAACCGGTGTACGGGTACTCGGCTGGGCTACGCGGACCAGTCCGGCGCGCAACGGGTTTGCCGCGATGTACACCAACGCGTCGCGGGCCCTCGTTCTCGCTCCGCAGGATGTGATCGTAGAAATCCTTCTGCCAGCGTGTGCCGGAAAGATGACTTGCGAGCCAGAATCCCGACCGCTGCTTGAACACGCTACGATTGCCTTCCAGGTATCGGCACTGCCGTCCGGCCCCTGAAGGATCACGTGGACGTGGTCGGGCATAACGCAATAGATGGGAACAAAGCACGCATGCTGGACGGCCGAGGCGGTGAGCGCATCGACCAAGGGCTAGGGCTACGCGGGGGCAGTGGATCGGCTCCCCGTCGGAAACCAGCCGCGCCGTGTGGCGACGGCCACTTCACCGCGATGCCCGGCACGCGGCAATCAGTGCGTTTGCTCACGGACGGAGTCCGCCGGATCAGGCATGCTCTCCCCCTCGGTTGCCGCGCGTGCGAGTCTACATCACTCAGCAATCGTATGCGGGGGAAGCCGCAGCCTAAAGGCTGCGGCTACATGCACCGTGAAGGTCGAATCGCCGGACTGGCGAAGTTCGACTCTCGGGCTGACAGCCCCAGACCCCAACCTCCCACATCGGACTCCTGGCCTCAGGCATCGTGCCAGCCCGCGGCGACACGCGCCGTGTGGGATGAACTGCCGCGATGGCGGAGGGGCGTGGCGAGCGGCAGGTAGCCGCAGGCTTTGGCCTGGGTCATCGGATGCAGTGCCTATCTCGCGAGGCCCCCGTGGTGCGCGAGACGATTCGCCGCACCGAGTCACATGGTGCGACGGTATGGGAGCTGAGTCTGCCAGCCACCGCACCGTGAAGGTCGAATCGCCGGACTGGTGGGGCTGACTCGCCGGCTGACAACCGCAGGGCCCCATCTGCGGGTGACCCAGGTCACCGTGCGCCCCGTGGGCTGAATCCGCCGGAATGGCGGGCCTGGCTCACGGGCTGATACCCGCAAGCGTCACACGTCGTCGTCTGGCGGGGGGAGCGGGCGGCCGAGGGCGCGGCGCAGCATCCGGAAGCGGGCCGGCGAAGCCGGCGGATCGCGCCGCTCTCCGTCGAAGAATCAGACCGAGGGCACACAGCGCCGCACCCCCGAGCAGGGCGCGCACGTCTGCCTGCTGCACGCTCAGGCCGAGGGCGAACACGACCAGCGTGATCAGGCCAATCAGGATCAGGGCGCTGCCAAGGCGAAAGGTCATGCGATCGAGAGCGGGGGCCTGCGGCCAATCCGCCGCAGGCCCCCGCGCGAGGGCGGACTACTTGATCAGCGTCTGAATCTGCTCGTGCATGTACAGCGGCAGGTAGTACAGGCCGCCGGCATTCTTGCCCGATGAGCCCGAGCCCTTCCAGCCGCCGAACGGCTGGAACCCCGGCCAGGCGCCGGTCGTGGCGCCCTGCGGGCGGTTGACATACGTCACGCCGGCCTCGATCTTGTCGAAGAACCAGGCGGTTCCTTTTCGCTCCCGTAGAAGCCCGCCGTCAGCCCGTAGTTGACGTCGTTGGCCAGGCCCATCGCCTGATCGAGGCTGTCGACCGGCGCGAGCGTCGTGATCGGCAGGAACATCTCGTACTTCCACAAACGGTGCTCGAGCGGCAAGATCGACGACCAGCGTGGGAGCGCAGAAGAACCCCTTGGCGAGTGCGCCGTCGGTCAGCACCTTGCCGCCGGTCAGGAACTTGCCGGACTTGCCGAGCTCGGCGCAGAAGTCCTGGAAGTCCTTGTACGAGGAGCGGTTGATCACCGGGCCCGTGTAGACGCTGCGGTCGGTCGGGTCGCCGACAACGAGCTTACGGGTCAGGTCGGCGAGGCGATCGACCAGCTTCTGATACACCGGCCGCTCGATGAACACGCGCGAGCAGGCCGAGCACTTCTGGCCCTGCAGGCCGAACGCCGAGCGCAGGATGCCGATGGCCGCACGGTCGAGGTCGGCCTTGCGCGACACGATGGCCGGGTTCTTGCCGCCCAGCTCGAGGATCGTCGGTCGCGCATAGCGCCCGTTGGCGAACGAGCGCAGGATGCCCATGCCGATGTCATACGAACCGGTGAAGGTGATGCCGTCGACCTCGGGGTTGTCGATCAACTCCTGGCCGATGCTGCTCCCGGGGCCGGTGACGTAGTTGAACGCGCCGTCGGGGACGCCAGCGTCACGCAGACACTCGGCGAGCAGCCGCACCGTCCACGGCGTGTTGGTCGCCGGCTTCATGACCAGCGTGTTGCCGGCGACCAGCGCCGCGCCGGCCGGGCCGGCCGTCAGGGCGCACGGGAAGTTGAACGGGCTGATGACCACCCACACGCCGTACGGCCTCAGGACCGAGGTGTTCGTGGCGCTGTAGCCCTTGAAGGGGTCCTTGCCCATGCGTGCGACGTAGCCCTTGTTGGCTTCCATCTGGTCGCAGGCGTAGCGGATCAGGTCGGCCGATTCCGCCGCGTCCCCGAGCGCCTCCATTCGGTTCTTGCCGACCTCGAGCGACATGACCACGCCGAACTCGTAGATCCGTTTGTCGATCAGATCGGCGGCCTTGCGCATCAGCTTGACGCGCTCGCTGCCAGGGCGTATGCCGACCACTTGGGGAACGCCCGGCGGGCCGCCGCCAGGGCGGCGCGGGCGTCGTCGGCGTTGCCTTTCTGGAACACCGCCAGCCGCCAGTCCTGGTTGATCGGCGACCGGTGCTCGATCTTATCTGCCGCCTTGACCTCCTTGCCGTCGATGATCATGCCGTACTCGCGCCCGAGGGAAGCCTTGGTCCTGGCCAGCTCCACGTCATACCGCGGGTGGAGTTCCTCGGGTGGATTGAACATCGTGGCGTAGGTCAGCTTGAAGATGGACTTCTTCTTGGTCTTCGCGGGCATGCCTGCAGCCTCCTTAGGATGGGACCACAAGGATCGCGCCAGTGCGTCATGAGTGCGCCGGTCCTGGCATGGGCGATCCCCGGCGCTGGGCAGTGGGCCCGCGCCTCCGGGGTGAGCGGCGGCAGCGGGCCTGGGACGATCGATCACGACCAGGACCTGCGTCGGTCGAAGCCATGGGGTCCACTGCGCTCATGACGGAAGTATAGACCGGCGCTCCGGCGGCGTCAAAAGACAGGTGTCAGCATGCGCACCAGGACGGATGCAACCTCTCTTCAAGCGGGACCATAGCTGGGGCGTGGACGACGCCCCGCCGGTGGATCCCGCCAGCGGCGGCTGTATACTCCTCTCCGGGCGGACGAGGAAGGCAAGCGTGACGTGGGTCGAGGATCGCATCTACGCCGCCGGCGGCGACCACATCCCCCAGACCTGGGGTGAATTCGCCGAGCAAACCGGGATCACGGCCGTGGTGCACCTGCGCCCCGGCGGGCCCGCCGCATTCCAGGGGCCCGTGCCGCACGCATTTCTCTGGCTGGGAATTGCCGATGAAGCAGAAGCGGCGCCGGAGGATCGCTGGCTGGCCGGCCGGTTCGTCGCCGATTGCCTGCGGGCCGGGCAGCAAGGTCCTGCTGCACAGCAGCCTGGGCCGCCACCGCACTCGTTGGGTGTACGTCGCCTGGGCCATCGTCGACGGGCGCTCGGCGCAGGCTGCCCTGCGCCAGGCGGGGGCGAAGCCTTGGCTCTCGCCCTATCACACGTCGCCGGAGCTATGGGACGCCTTTGCCCGCGATGTCCGTCGTGGTCGCCGGGGTGCGCCCGCGGGGCTGGCAGGAGACTAGGACAGGGAGGAAGGCATGTTGTTCAGCGACGCTCTTTACATCGGCATCGATCCCACGGCAGGCAAACGCCCGATGCACTTCGCCAGCCCTCGACCGCGATCTCAAGCTGGTGGCGATGGACTCGGGGGATGCGGAAAGCGTGCTGGCCTTCATCGCCGGTGTGCAGTCGGGCGTCGTGGCCATCGACGCGCCGCAGTCACCCAATCAGGGCTTGATGCTGCGCGCCGAAGTGCGCCGGAGATTCAACCTTCGCCCCGGCAGCCGAACGTGGGGGCAGTGGAAGGTGTGCGAATACGAGCTCCGGCGGCGGAACATCCGGCTGTACAACACGCCGGCCAAGGAGAAGGACGCCCCGGCCTGGATGCGCCAGGGCTTCTCCCTCTACCGGCGGCTGTCTTCGATGGGGTTCACGCAATTCGTGGCCGGCGAATTCGCGGACCGATCGGATGATGATTGAAGTCCATCCGCATGCCTGCTTCGCCGCGCTCCTCGGCCGGCGGCCGTTCCTAAAGGGGACGCTCGAGGACGCCTGCAGCGGCAGCTGGTCCTCGTATGTGGAGGGCTTTGAGGTCGCCAATCCGGTGCACGTACTCGAGGAGATCACTCGCCACCACCTGCTCACCGGCGACCTGCCGCTGAGCGGCCTGCACGACCACGATCAACTGGACGCGCTGATGGCAGCCTACACGGCTTACCTGGTGGGGATCAAACCGGCGCGCGTCTCGCAGGTCGGGGACCGGGATGAGGGGCTGATCACGCTGCCCGCAGCGGAGCTCAGGCCGTTCTACCACTAGCCCGAGCGGCCCCAGCCTCGGCGGTGCCGCGGGGCCGCGGCATACGCAATGGGTGAGCGCGGCGACTACGGGCGCCTCGCTCTTGATCCGGTCGCCGCACGTAGCCAGCAAACGCCCCGTCAGTCGAAGGCTCGAGCACCTGGCGGCCAGGGAACAACGCACCAACGCATATGGCACCTATGGCAATCGGGGGAGCTGCGCGCTGAGTCCGAGCGGGCGCGGTCCGTGACGTTGATCATGTTGTACAGCCGGCTGTCGTCCAGGGTGAAGTAGCTTTCGTCAGGAAGGAGGGGCCGACTTTCGCCGAGGAGGACATTGAGCAGGACGCGGAAGGAGTTGACCGGGGAGATCGACGGATACAAGTGGCGCGTCGACCTCCGCCGGCACTAGGTAGGCGTTCAGGATGCTCATGCGTTCCCGCATGTTGCTGGTGAGCGGCTTGGTATAGCTCATGTGGGCGCCCGGGCCGTGGTCGCCCTGCAGGATGATGATCGGCGGGCGCTCCGAGTTCTCAAGGATGCGCTCGATCGCAGTGCTCGAGAAGCGTGTCAAGGTAGAGGAGCTGGTCCCTATAGCGCGCGATGTACTCTTCGGGGTCGTATTCCTCGATATCCATCAGGCGAAAAGGCCGTGTCTGGACAACCTCCTCGCCGTCTGGGCCCGAAGACGAACGGCGGATGGGGCACGAGGATGTGGACGAAGACGAAGTGCGGGCCCTGAAGCTGGGCGACCCCGGGCAACTGTTCCAGTGTGAACAGGACTCGGCTGCGGTGATCGCGATAGGGCTGGCTGATCAGGCTCCGGGCAAGGGTCTGACCCTCGGAGATCTTGTCCAGGGCCGGGCGCAACATAGTCGTCTGGAGAAGCAAGATCTCGAATTCGTTCACGCCACGCGCCGCCCATTCGAGCGGGGACGCAGAGGAAGCCCCCCCAGGACCAGACAGGTACACATTGGCTCCTGTCAATTCGGTGGGCGGATAACCTGTCTCGAAGCCGACGGTCTGGTACCCGGCAGTCTGGAGCGACTGCGCGACGAGGCCGTTCTGGATCATCTCGATCAAGGGCTGACGATTGGCCGACTTCAGACCCTGCGTGTTGACAATCTCGTCCAGGTACTGCATGTTCAGGGCGGATGCGAGCGATAGGATGGTCTTGGAGTAGTTGCTCCTGGCGTCTGGGGCCACGTAGAAGCCTCGCTGTTCCAGGAAGCGCAAGAAATCCGTGTTGTCGATCCCGTAGAGATCCGCGAGGACATCCGACCGGCCGTAGCCGTCCAGGATGATGTAGTAGATGTCGGGCAATGCCTCGATGGAGGCCGTCCCAATCCCGCCGAGGTCCGTCGTCGCACCCGGTCGCACGGCCAGCGTCGTCCGCATCACCCCCACGGCCAGGGACGAGGCGGGGAGGACCAACGTCAAAGCACCAAGCGCAAGGGCCCATCTGGGCGAGACACGTCGACCCCACCCGCACGACCACCCAGACCCAGACGAGGCCCGCTCCAATCCAGAGGGGCATCAGGTAACGGTGGCGGCCGAGCGCCACGCCGCTGATCTCCACCTGCCGCACCAGGTCGTACACATGCCCGTAGCTGAAGAACAGGAGCAGCGCGCCGATGACCAGCAGGGCCGCCCTGGGCCAATCGTGGAGTGCGAGCCGCACAATGCCGAGCGCCAGGAGCGAGCCGGCGACCACAACGATCGCCGATCGGCCCTGCTGAGAGCAACTGCACCTGCCCGGCATTGCTCGAGAGCAGGTTGACCACGGGGAAGAGGGAGAACAGCACCACCGCGCCAATCGCCGGAGGGCCAGAACGACCTCGGTGGACGTTACGTGTGTAGCCATGTGCCCGGTGTGCTCCTGGAGGGCGCCTCCGATACGGCAGACGACCGCCGGCAGGATTTACCCGTGTTTCAGGGCACCCCAGCACACGCGGCATGTCCCGGGGCTCCTGCGTCGCCGATTTGTACCTTCCCCCCGTCGCCAACGGGGCGGGTTTGGCGGTATCATCCCCCCGCAGTTCGTGCACGATGCTCAGGGGAGGCGGCCAGATGACCGACACGCGGTTCCTGCGCGCCGTCGAAGCGACCTCGATCATGCTGTTCTTCCTGCAGGCGCTGCGGGTCGTCTTCTCCGTGCTGTTCGGCATCATCTACGACCAGGTCTTCGCCGGGTCGCCCGACGCCTGGCTGCCCGTCAGCGTGCTCCTGGTGTTCCTGGCCCTGGCGCTTCCGGCGGTGGCGCCGCGCAGCCCCGGCCACGCCTGGTTGGCGATCCTTGCCGGCTTGACCGCGGTGGCGCGCATCGCCCTGACCTTCAATGACGCATCACTTCGCTACTGGGGGGCGTTGGTCGTCCTGGCTTCCGCCGGGCTGTATCTGGCGGGCCTGCTGACGGCACGGCGTTCGCTTGCCCTCCCATCGCTGCTCACGGCGTTGGCGCTCGACCAGGTCCTGCGCGCCGTCGGCCAGACGTTTGACCTCAGCCTGCAGCCCATCTGGCTGCCAGCCCAGATCCTGTGGGCAGCACTGATCATCGGCATCGCCCTGGCCCTGGCGTGGATGGGAGCCGTCGGTGATCGCCAGGCGAACCTGTTCGGCGTGCCGCGCCTCGCTCGGGCTGGGCGGTTTGTTGTTCCTTGAACTTCGTTGCTCGCGCTTCCAAACGGCGTGGCGCGCTCGGAGCGGGGCGCCGTACGCCGTCTTTGCGCCCCTGCTGTTCGTGCTCACACTTCTGCCGACGGTGCCGCGGCTGCGACACGAGCTCGGGAACCGGTTGGCGTCGAGACCGCTGCTCCGGCTGGGCGTCCCGGTGCGGTCTCGCCGCCAGCCTGATGGTGGCCTACTTCGGACGCGGCCTGATCGGCGCCGTCGGGGTCGTCCTGGCGGCGATCCTGGCGCTCGGCTGCCTGGTGATCGTGCTGGACGGACGTTCTCCGCGGCAGCGCTCGGTCGGACAGATGCTGGCCCTGGCCTTCGGGCTGGTGCTCGTCCTCAACTTCCTCAACGCGTTCGCGTTCACCTATCCCTACGCCGTCCCGCAGATGCGCGGCATGGGGTGGATCGTCTACCTGGCGGCGTGTGTGGCGGTGATGGTCGGCGCCTCCTCCCAGCGCCCTGTCGCGTTGGCATGGCAGGAGTTCTCCGCTCGTCCGACGCGCACCCTCCTCGCCGGGCTGGGCGGCCTGGCGATCATCCTCGGCGCCGTCTGGCCGCAGCCGGCCGAGGCGCTGCCGTCCGACGGCACCCTGCGAGTGGCGACCTACAACATCCACTACGGCTACGACGCCGAGTGGCACTTCAATCTCGACCACATGGCCGACGCCATCGCCGAAGCCGGGGTCGACGCCATCGCGCTTGCAGGAAGTGGACACCGGCCGGATGACGAGCTACGTCGTGGATGACGCGCTGTACCTGGCCCACCGCCTGCGGATGAATGTCGCTTACCTCCCCACGGTCGAGCACCTGACCGGCATCGCCGTGCTGTACAAAGGCCCCGCGGCGCCCACCTCGATGGCCCTGCTGAGCAGCCTGCAGGAGCAAACCGGCATCGTGGGGGTCCAACTCGAACTGGACCACAAGCCGGTGCACGCCTTCGGCATCTGGATGGGACTGTCGAACGAAGACACGCTTGGACAGATCATGGGGGCATTGGCATTCATCGGAGACCGGACGCCGGCGTCCTTCGGGGGCGACTTCAACACCGAGGACGGCAGCCCGGTCGCCCAGGCCGTCGTGCAGGCCGGTTTCGAGGACCCCTTCACCCGGCTCGGACAGACACCACCGCCGCCGACCGACCCTGCTCTGGATCCCGACAAGCGCATCGACTACGTCTGGCTGCGAGGGCTGACTCCCCTTCGGGCCTGGGTCGCCGACTCATTAGCCTCCGATCACCGGTTGGTTGTCGCCGAGGTGCAGGTTCGGCCCTGATCCCGGTGATGCCGCCCGCCGCGCGAACGCCCATCCGCCTCGGAATACCGCCTGGACCTGTCTCCGGCAAAGGACGCCCCCGTCGTCCTTCTGCTGCATGGGCTGGGATCGTGCGGGGAGGATTGGGGGTTGCAGCGGCCCGCGCCTGCTGCCGCATTTCAGCATGCTCGCTCCTGACCTGCGCGGGCAAGGGGCATCGCCCATGCCCGCCGGGTGGCCGACGATCGCGGATCTGGCGAACGATGTCCGTCTCCTGCTCGATCGGCTGGAGATTCGATCGGCGCACATCGTCGGCCTGTCCTTGGGCGGGGCGGTGGCGCTGCAGTTGGCGGCCGAGGAGCCGGCGCGAGTGCGCTCCCTGGTCGCCGTGAACGCCTTTGCCCGCCTGCGGGCCACGCGTGGCTCGCTCCGCCGAGGGATCGAACGGACGTGGCTGGCAGCCACGGGACGCATGGACGAGCTCGGCCGCCGTGTGGCCGATGGCCTGTTCCCCGACCGGGGGCAGGAGGCGTTTCGGGCCGCGGCCGCAGCGCGTCTGGCGGGCAATCGGCCGCTGACGTACATCAAGCTGTTGGCCGCCGTCGGCCGCTTCGACCTGCGTTCCCGCCTGGAGGAGATCCGCGCCCCGACGCTCGTCGTCGTCGGCGAACAGGACACCACCGTGCCGCTGCGCTGCAAGCTGGAGCTGGCGGCGCACATCCCGGGCGCCCGCCTCGCACGCTTCCCCGGCTCACGCCATGTGACGCCGCTCGACGACGCCGGAGCATTCTCGGCCCGACTGCTCGAGTTCCTCCAGATCGGTCGAGCAGGGTGCGCCCTTTGATACAACCCCTCAGCAGGAGACGATTACATGAAATGGGAAGGCTGGCTGCCGGTTGCTGTTTCGATCGTGGTCATCGTCCTGGTGGCGGTGATCCAACGCTACTCGCGGACGCTGGCGGCCATCACTGCCACGATGCCGCTCAACATTCCGCTCTCGCTGTGGATCGTCTCCGAGGCGGCCGGCAACGACCGCGCCAGCGTGGTCTCGTTCATGGACGGGATGCTGTGGGGAATCTTTCCCACCGTCGTGTTCGTCATCGTCGCCTGGGTGGCAGTACGGGCAGGTTGGAAAGCGGGGGCTACGATCGCCGTCGGATATGCGGCCTGGGCGGCGGCTGTGGCGGTGTTCTTTGGGGTTCGCCGATGGACCGGTAGCGGATAGGAAGCCGGTTCTAACCCTGCAGCTCGCTCTCGATCACCGCCTGGAACTCCGACAGCGGCTGTGCGCCGACAAGCGGCAAACCGTTGATGAAGAACGTCGGGGTTCCGCTGACGCCCAGGCCGGCGGCGTAGCGGGCATCCGCCTGAACCTCGTCGTCGTATTTCCCGGAATCGAGACAAGCCAGGAGCCCCTCGACGTTCAGCCCCAGGCGGGTCGCATACTGCTGATAGGCCTCGCGTCCCAGCTCGAGCCCTCCGCTCAAGAGTGAATCGTGAAACGGCCAGTAGGCATCCTGGTCGCCGGCGCACTGCGCCGCCTGGGCCGCCACCGTCGATTTCCTGGCTGGTGATCGGGAAATCGCGGTATACGAAACGGATCTGGTCCGGATAGGCCGCCATCAACGGCTGGAAGGTCTCCGCATGCCACTTCTTGCAGTACGGACAATTGAAGTCGCTGAACTCGATGATCGTGATCGGTGCGTCGGCCGGGCCGAGTGCCGGGTCATCGTCCGCGCTGACCTCCAAACGAGTCGGAGCCTGCGGCTCGCCCACCGCGGCGACGGCCGCCGGCGCGGGTGTGCGTCCCCAGAACAGGAAGCCGGTCGCCAGCCCGACGACGAAGGCCAGGGGAATCAGCGCCGAGTAGACATGGCTGCGCTTGAAGCGCAGGCTGTCGTCCCGGATTTCACCCCCGCTGTTTCCGGCGGACGAGGCGGGCTCTGCGGATGGCACGAGCGGATTGGAGGCGGAGGGCATCTGGCGATTGTAACATGTGCATCATGGCCGGCCGCCCGGCTGACCCTATAATGGAAGGGGACACGAAACCGGGCGTCGCCCGAGGCGAGGACACAGCATGTACGAACGACGCGGCCAACCCCTGCTCGATCGCCGAAGATTCCTTCGACGGCTGTGGCGCCATGTGCTTCTGGCGATGGGCGTCCTGCTCGCCGCGTTGGGGATCGGGATCCTGGGCTACCGTTTTATCGCCGGCCTGAAGTGGGTCGACGCCGTGTTGAACGCGGCCATGATCCTGGGCGGGATGGGGCCGGTCGATCCCATCCTGACCACCGCGGGAAAGTTGTTCGCCGCAGGCTACGCGCTGTTTTCCGGCGTGGTCTTCCTGATGGCGGCCGGTGTGATCGGGGCTCCGCTCCTGCACCGCATCCTGCACCACTTCCACCTGGAGATCGACGACACCCCGACACCGCAAGGCTGAGCGCAAGCGCCGCGCGGCGGCAGACGCCGCCCGCTGTGACTGACCGCGGAGAATCCTATGCGGGCACTCGTCTTGAGTGGGGCGGGCAACTTCGGAGCGCTGCAGGCAGGCGCGGTCGAGGCTGTGCTGGAAACCGGCTTCCTCCCCGAGCTCATTGTCGGCACCTCGGCCGGTGCGCTGAATGGCCTGCTGCTGGCCTCCGACCCCACGCCGGGCGGAGCTCGACGCGTGCAATCGGCGTGGAGACAGGTCAGCCTGCGCGAGATTGGAACCCCCGGGTTGTTGGGCAGTGTCCGCCGGCTGGTCACCCAACGTGACAGCCTGGTCCCCAGCGTACCACTGGCGCGTTTCGTCGCACGCAGCCTGGGGCTGGACCTCGAGACGTTCGGGCAGTTGCAGGCGCGGCGCGGAATCCGGGCGCGAACGATGGCCGTGTGTATGGAGACCGGCGAACTGGTCGCCTTCGGCGACCACGGCGACGACCGACTGATCGACGGGGCGATGAGCAGCACGGCCATCCCGCCCTACCTGCCGCCCTGGCGCGCCGGCGGGCGGCGCTACCTGGACGGAAGTGTGGTGTCCAAACTCCCCTTGCTGGCGGCCATCGAACGCGGCGCAACCCAGATCCTGGCCCTTAACGTCGTCAGCCTGTTCGGTGGGCCGCAGGCGGCGCATGGCATGACCGGAATCGCCAGCTATGCGATCTCGCTGGGGATCGAGGAAATGACCGCGCGAGAGATCGACCTTGCCCGCCGGACCGGGGTCGAGCTCCACCTGCTCGATCTGCATTCGCCCCCTGAGATTGCTTTCTGGGACTTCTCGCAGGCCGATCGATTGATCGCCGCCGGGCAGCAGGCGGCACGATCCTGGCTCGACACGACGCCGCTCCGGTTTCGGGCACGCTGGCGTGCGGCCGCCCGGATGTGGGTTGCAGGAATCGGACGTCAGCTGGAGCGCCTGGCCGGCGGGTAAGTGCCTGCCGGAAGAACCCCTAACGCATGCCTCGCCCCTGATCCCCTCCGCCTGCCGGATTCCTAGACTCGCGAAAGCCAGCCCAATCAGGGGGAGGAGCGAGGGTGGGGGGTTCGACAGGCACCCGCACGCTTGCGGCAACTCGGCGCACCTGGCCATCGCCTCCCGACGGCCGGCGCGGGGTTCATCTGTTGAGACCGATGCTCGCATCGTCACTGCGTGTGGAAAGGACCCCATGACGCCCCATTCGCCAGGCAGCGATGCGATCGACGTCGTGCAGCGATTCCATCAGGCGCTAAATGTGCGTGACCTGGAGGGCATGCTGGCATGCCTGACAGACGACACGGTCTTCGAGAATACACAGCCGCCGCCGGACGGCACACGCTATGAAGGCCGCTCCGCGGTGGGCTCCTTCTGGGAAGAATTCCTGGAAGGATCATCCGCGGCCCGGTTCGAAGCGGAGGAAGTCTTCGCCGCCGGCGATCGGTGTGTGATGCGCTGGGTCTACACCTGGGTGGATGCCCGCGGCGCCGAAGGGCACATCCGCGGCGTCGACCTGTACCGTGTGCGGGGCGGTTTGATCGCCGAGAAACTGTCCTACGTCAAAGGATAGCCGCGCCGCCCGGCGCGCCCATCTGCTCTCCAGGAGGTTGCATGCCCACACCGATGGTGAGTCGCCCGACCTTCCCGGCAGGGTACGTAGACCGCCCGACGGCGCATGTGGCGTGGGAATGGGTCGAGCGCCAGTTGAACGACGCGGTTCACTACTGGTTGTGCAGCGTCCGCCCCGACGGCCGACCCCATGCTGTTCCGAAGTGGGCTGTGTACCTCGATGGCAAGATCTACTTCGACGGCAGCGGTGAGACGCGGCATGCTCGCAACCTGGCTCACAATCCGGCGGTCGTCCTGCACCTCGAGAGCGGCGAACGCGCCGTGATTGTCGAAGGTTCGGGGCGGGCGATCGACCGGCCGCCGACGGAGCTGACCATGCGTTTGGCGCACGCGTACAGAGGCAAGTACGCCAATCTCGGCTACTCGCCTGAGCCGACCCAATGGGATGAAGGCGGCTTGTTCGAAATCGTGCCGCGGGTGATCCTGGCCTGGACCAAGTTCAGCGAAGATCCAACCAAATTCACCCTCCCAGCCTGACCGCCTCAGGCCGCGTCCCGGCCGGAGGTGGCCCCTCATCCTCCGACCTCTCCAATTTTGCCCGCCGGGTAGCGCGGTCGGGACCTCCGGACGGCAGTCTGCGGGTTGTGGTTGTAAAATGGATTAGTTTAGTCCGTATATCGGTCGACAGCCCGGCTCCTGGCTCGGAGGGCCGGCCCGGACGACGCAGGCTGTTGACTGGTCGCATCCTCAGGCTTCCGACCGTGCCCCGCGATGTCCCAAGGGGTGGATGCCTGCCGAAGACCGGAGCACCGATGCCCGTCCACGAAGAGGGACAATGGATACGGCCAGGAAGAGCGGCACGACTGCTTGCGGCCGTGCTTCTTCTTATGATGAGCTGCACACTGCTCGGGCAGGGCGCGGCCAATACAGCCGAGACTCTTCCGACACCGGTGCTTCCCACCACGACATCGATCCCCCTGACTTCCACCCCGCTCACCCCATCCTACGTCCCCGCCGAGTGCCAGGGCCTTCCGCTAGCAACCGTTGGCCCGGCCCTCGCAGGGGCCACCCCGGTGTCGGAAGCCAACCCACTGCTGACCGGCGACGAACAGCAGGCCGTCGCCGAGGAACTCATTCGAACCGTCGAAGATGTGTACGTTGCTCCGGGGAAGCTGGGCACGGAATGGCAGGCGGCAGGCGCCAGACTGCGCCAGCAAATCAGCGATGGCCTGGACACCGAGGACTTCTACACAGAGCTGCAGCAGCTTATCAGCGGCCTGGGCGATGAGCACTCGTTCGTGGAATCTCCGGTCGATGTCGCCGCCTCGGAAGCTGAATTGGCCGGCATGGTTGGCACGGTGGGTATTGGCGTGCTGGCGATGGGGATCCCGGAGGCGGGACTGATCACGCTGCTTCAGGTTTACGACGGTTCTCCGGCAGCGAAGGCCGGCCTCCAACCGCACGACAACTTGTTGGCGATCGATGGCGTACCGCTGGTGCAGGGCGGCGCCCCGTTGCCCTGGCTGTTGAGGGGACCGGAGTGCAGCCTGGCCGTGGTGTCGGTGTCGTCGCCGGGTGAGCCCGTCCGTGAAGTGGCCATCGTGCGGCACCGGTATACCGTCGACCGGGCCATTGACGTCCGGCTGCTCTCGGCTCCGGATGGAGGGCGGGTCGGCTACCTCTTCCTGCCGAGCTTCTTCGACGAACGAATCCCCGCCGAGGTCGAAGCGGCTTTGCTGGAGTTTGGCCCGCTGGACGGGCTGGTGATCGATAATCGCGTGAATGGGGGTGGATCGAGCAGCGTCGCCGAGCCGATGCTGTCCTTGTTCACCTCGGGCAATATGGGAGAGTTTCTCAGCCGAAGCGGGTCCCGACCACTCCGCATCACGCCGCGTGATGTCCAGGGCTCCCAGTCAGTCCCGCTGGTCGTCCTGATCGGGGAGGACACCGTCAGCTTCGGCGAGGTCTTCGCTGGCGTGCTCCAGGATCAGGGGCGCGCTCGGCTGGTGGGGCAGACGACGGTAGGCAACGTCGAGACCCTGCATGGCTACACTTTCGAGGATGGGTCTCGGTTGTGGATTGCCGAGGAGCGGTTTGTGCCCGCCGTCTCGCAGGCCGGCTGGGAAGGCATCGGTGTACAGCCGGATGTGGAGGTCGTGGCGCCCTGGCAAACCTATTCCATCGAGGACGACCCGATCCTCGCCGCCGCACTGGAGCTGCTGGGCGCGAAGTGAGTTCGCCGCGGCCAGAAAACGACCGCCTCCAATTGTCCGCGGAGAATGCGCGGGACAGGGAGGCGGGTCCGTAGACCTGCACCCGACCGAGAGTTGTGAGTCCATGTGGACTTGGGTCTGACGTCCGGAAGGAGAGGCCCCGTGTGTTGACCGATCCTCGGGGCCGAACCCTGTGCTTGCCGTAGAGCTCCACCGGGTACCGGCCGGGAGGATACCACTCCACAGTCCTCGACCAGGTCGAGCTGCTGAAAGGTGCAAATGACCGAGCGCGTGGAAACCATCATCGTAGGCGCGGGACAGGCTGGATTGGCGACCAGCTACCACCTGACCCGCCAGGGCTGCGAGCACGTCATCCTCGAGCAAGCCGCGGGTCCGGGGGACGCCTGGCGCACCCAACGGTGGGACTCCTTCACCCTCAATACGCCGAATTGGGCTTTCCGGTTGCCGGGGGCCGAGTACCAGGGCGATGCACCGGATGAATTCATGCCGCGCGACGAGATTGTCGCCCGCTTCGAGCGCTATGCTTCCCTCATTCACGCGCCGCTCCACTACGACGTGCGCGTCGAATCGATCGAGCGCGAACCGGAAGGGGAGGGCTACCGGGTGCAGGCCCGGGACGCCACCTGGGAAGCGCGCCATGTGGTGATCGCCACCGGGATGTATCAACGTCCAAAGGTGCCCACCTTCAGCCGTGACATCTCAAGCCGGGTCACGCAGGTTCACTCGGGTGAGTACCGGAACCCCTCCTCTCTGCCGGACGGCTCGGTGCTCGTTGTGGGAAGCGGGCAGTCGGGGTGCCAGATCGCCGAGGAGCTGTATCAGAGCGGTCGCAAAGTCTTCTTGTCCGTGGGAAGTGCCGGACGAGCCCCGCGTCGCTACCGCGGCAAGGACATCTTCGAGTGGCTGCTCTTGACCGGGTTCATGGACCGCACCCCCGCGCAGCTCCCCTCGCCGGCGGCCCGGTTCGCAGGGAACCCTCAGGTCTCCGGCCGGGATGGTGGAAGGAACCTGAACCTGCACCAATTCGCCCGGGACGGCGTGGTCCTGCTTGGACGGCTCACAGCGGCCGAGTCAAACACGCTCCATGTCGGCGCGGACCTGCAGGAGAATCTTGCCAAGGTCGACAAGTTCGAGGCCGACCTGGTCCGGATGATCAATGGCTACATCGAACGGACCGGCCTCGACGCCCCGCCGGAAACCCTACCGTGTCTGCGCGACGGATACGAACGCGAGACCGTCTCCGAATTGGACATCCGCTCGGCCGGGATCGGCTCCATCGTATGGACGATGGGCTATGACTTCGACTTTGGCCTGGTGAAGTTGGCCGCCTTTGACGGCCAGGGCTTCCCGGTGCAACAGCGCGGGGTCACCACCTTTCCGGGTCTGTTCTTTGTCGGGCTGCCCTGGTTGCCTTATCAGAAATCCGGGTTGCTGGTCGGGGTGGGCGAGAATGCCGAGCATATCGCCTCGGCGATTGCCTCGCACGCCCGCTAGGCGGGTGCGTGATCGGACCGACCGTGGGCTGAACGTCGGATCAGCAGCGCGGCCGATCACGGCCAGAGTGCTCGAGGCCACAGGCCGCTCCTCCTGAGGAAGGCATTGCATCCACCGTCTCGGGTCGTTATAATGGCAGGACTTGGGCGGTTAGCTCAGTTGGTTAGAGCGTTGCGTTGACATCGCAAAGGTCGTAGGTTCGAGTCCTATACCGCCCACACAATCGAAGCACGCTGCGATGACCGGGACGAGTAGGCGGACCGGCGCGCCTCAGGGAGAGGGGACCCGAGACTGGAAGTCCCCCCGGCGGCGCCCCGCCCAAAACCCCCCGCGAGCATGGGCCCCAACGCCCCCGACCAGGGTCAGTAGGGTGAACGGCTCAGCCCCGTTATCGGCTGTCCGAGATGGTCCCTGACCGGGGGCTAATCTGGGTGGAACCGTGTGAGCGTAAGCTCCCTCCCCAGTGGGTGGGAGCTTGTTGTTTCGGAGTCGGGAGGAAACGATGGCCATGCCGCAGGAAGACTACAAGAGCTCCGAGCTGTACCGCATTCGCCACTCGGCGGCGCACGTGATGGCCCAGGCCGTGATGGAGATGTTTCCCGGCCAGGCCCGCATCGCCATCGGCCCGCCGATCGAGGACGGCTTCTACTACGACTTCGACCTGCCGCGCCCGCTGACCCCCGAGGACCTGGAGGCGATCGAGGCGCGCATGCGTCAGATCATCGCCGAGGACCAGACCTTCGTGCGGCAGGAGCTCTCGGCCGAGGAGGCGCGCCGGCTCTTCGCCGATCAGCCGTACAAGATCGAGCTGATCGACGGGCTGGAGGCCGGCGGGCGGGACGAGTACGGAGCCGAGATCGACGTGAAGCCCGAGATCTCGATCTACAAAGACGGATCCTTCGTCGACCTGTGCCGCGGGCCGCACGTCGAGCACACCGGGCAGATCAACCCCGCGGCGCTCAAGCTGCTGAGCGTCGCCGGCGCCTACTGGCGCGGCGACGAGAAGAACCCGATGCTGCAGCGCATCTACGGCACGGCCTGGAACGACGGCCGAGGAGCTCGAACGAGTACCTGTGGCAGCTGGAGGAGGCCAAGAAGCGCGACCACCGCAAGCTGGGGCGTGAGCTGGACCTGTTCAGCGTCAATCCGAGGACGTCGGCCCGGGGCTGGTCCTCTGGCACCCCAAGGGCGGGATGCTGCGCAAGGTCGCCGAGGATTTCTGCCGCGCCGAGCACCTGAACGCGGCGGCTACGAGCTCGTCTACACCCCGCATATCGGCCGGGCCAACCTGTGGGAGACCAGCGGGCACCTGGGCTTCTACCGCGAGAACATGTACTCGCCCGTCGACATCGAGGGGCAGGAGTACTTCCTCAAGCCGATGAACTGCCCCTTCCACATCCAGATCTACAAGAGCCGTACGCGCTCGTACCGCGACCTGCCGCTTGCGCTTTGCCGAATGGGGCACGGTCTACCGCTACGAGCGGAGCGGCGTGCTGCACGGCCTGATGCGCGTGCGCGGCTTCACCCAGGACGATGCCCACCTCTTCTGCCGGCCGGACCAGATGCCGGAGGAGATCGACCGCGTGCTCGACGTTCTGCCTGCAGCATCCTGCGCGCCTTCGGCTTCCAGGACTTCCAGTGCCTACCTGTCGACCACGCGCCCCGACAAGTCGGTCGGAACGGCGGAGCAGTGGGAGGCGCCGACCGAGGCGCTGCGACAGGCGCTCGAACGGCGCGGGGGTCGCCTACGGGGTGGACGAGGGCGGGGCGCGTTCTACGGCCCGAAGATCGACCTCAAGGTCACGGACGCCATCGGCCGCGAGTGGCAGCTGCAGCACGATCCAGTTCGACTTCAACCTGCCGGAGCGCTTCGACATGACCTACGTCGGCGAGGACGGCCAGGAGCACCGCCCGTACATGATCCACCGCGCCCTGCTGGGCTCCATGGAGCGCTTCATCGGCGTGCTGATCGAGCACTACGCCGGCGCGTTCCCGGTCTGGCTGGCGCCGGTGCAGGCGATGCTGATCCCGATCGCCGACCGGCACGTGGACTACGCACGGCAGACGGCGGCGACAGCTGAAGGACGCCGGGCTGCGGGTCGAGGTCGATGAGCGCACCGAGCGCATGAACGCCAAGATCCGCGATGCCCAGATGCAGAAGATCCCCTACATGCTGGTCGTCGGCGACAAAGAAGCCGAGAGCGGCGCGGTGGCGCTGCGTCTGCGCTCCGGCGAGAACCCGGGCGCGATGTCGGTCGAGGCGTTCCTCGACCGCGCACGCGAGGATGTGGCCGCTCGGCGCTGAGAGGGCCGCCCACGGTGCCGGTTTCGCCCTTCGCCCTGCCGGAGCGAATCTGCGGGCACCTTCGGACGCCTCGCACCTCGCGGGGCGTCTGGCGTCCCGCCGGAGCTTGGGGCGCGGGAGGAAGCCGCCATCGGACTGACCGAAGGCTGTGTCTGTTACAATCGGCCGTCTGGGGACCGGGTCTGATGAGCGCGTCAGCGATCGTGCGATGGTTGATTGTCCTGGGTGCGGTGGCCGGCATGGCCTCGGCACCGGCCGCAGCGTCGATGCCTTCGCGCGCTCCGCGCCTTGCTGCGCTCCCGAAGGGATCCACCGCCAGCGCCGAGGCGCCCTCCTTTCTATGCTCGCCCCAGACCCAACTGCGAGATGCGCGCCGCTGTCCAGCCGCCGGGCCGAGCAGCGTCCGCGCCGAGCTCGCTCGCCAGGGTCTCAGCCCCCTCCGGCCGCTGCCGATTGCCGCGGCTCGACCTCGATCTCGGGTTTCTGCCATTCAGCTACCGCCAGCTCGATCGCGACGGCACGCACCTGTATTCCTCCCCTGAGGATGCCGTCGCAGGCGCTGGCGGATCGGGGGGGATCGACGCAGGCCTGGTGTGGGTGTCGTGGAGCGATTGCCAGGTGATCCGTGACACCGCCGTGTACCTGACGCCGGGCGGGTACATCCGCGGCGGATCGGACTGCAAGCAGAGCGAACTCCCGAGCTTCCACGGCCTCGCCTTCAGCCGGACGCCGAGCCGCCCGTTTGCCTGGATCCTGGGGACGACCAACGTCCGGACAGCCCCCGGGACCGCTGCCCCGATCACGGGGCAGCGCACTCGCGACAAGGTCGTCCAGATCTTCGAATGGGCGGAGGCTGAGGATCTATCCTGGGCCAAGATCGGTCCGGAGGCGTGGGTGGCGGCCAAGGACGTGGCCGCGGTCACACCGGACCCCGAGCGCCCCGAAGGCGTCGAGTCCGATCGCTGGATCTCGATCAACCTGTTCGAGCAGACGCTGGCGGTCTACGAACAGGGAAGGCTGGTTTTCGCCACGCTGGTGACGACCGGATTGCCCGGGTGGTGGACGCAGCCGGGCACCTTCCAGGTGTATGCCAGGCTTGAGCGCGACGATATGTCCGGATCGTTCGAAGCCGACCGCTCGGACTACTACCTTCTGCAGGATGTCCCGTGGGTGATGTACTACGATAAGGCGCGCGCCCTACACGGCGCCTATTGGCGCACCAGCTACGGTTACCCCGGTTCGCACGGCTGCGTGAACCTGTCGCCCACCGATGCCCACTGGTTGTTCAATTGGGCGGAGGAGGGCACGTACGTCCACGTGTTCGATCCCTCCGGCCAGACGCCGACGGATCCGAAGACCTACGGCGACGGCGGCGCCTGACCCCCTCATCCGTCGCATTCCATCGTCCACGTCCTCGAAACCGAACAACCGCGCCGGGCATGATAGCCCGCCCCTACCGGAACCGGACGAATTCGCGCCCGCGCGAGATCACCCTTTTCCCGTGCGGCGCCACGTCGTCGGAACCGAAACACCTCGTCGCGGCCTGAAGCCTTCACCCGGATGCCGCAGGGGCGAAGCATGCCCGCGTTGCGATTGCAGACAGCTCGGCGCTCAGCATGCTTCGCCCCTACCGGGCTCCGACGAAACCGCGGCCGCCCGAAATCGCGCCTGGCCCGAAACCGGTAGGGGCACGGCATGCCGTGCCCCTACAATCCGTTGCCGGCCCACGTCCGTGCAACCGAAACACCTCGTCGCGGCCCGAAGACCTTCCCCGGACGACGTAGGGGCGAAGCATGCCCGCACGAACCTGTGAACGACCCTGCCCCGGCATGCTTCGCCCCTACCAGGGATAGGAAGGTGCCCGGGTCTCATGATGCTATCCCTCGCCTGATCGACCTCAACAGCCCGCACATGCTCAGAACGCGGGCTGGTGGCCGCATTCCGGGACGCGCCCAACCCCTTAAACGGAGCGTCCGCGGCGTGGCACATCCTGTGCAACATGGAGGCGGCACGGAGCGCTTGATCGGAATGACCGACAGATGAAGGTGGTTGGACTTCCCGCCCTGCTGCTGGCCCTGCTGGCCGCCCTGACCGTCATCCCTCTGGATGAGGTCCATGGCGGCGGCTACGCGCCGGGCGAGATCGTCGCCGGTCAGGCCGGGTATGTCGAGTACCACGTCGGCGATCTGCCGATCATCCTCAGCCTGCCTCATTCGGGCCCTTTGCGCCCCGAGTCGATTCCGGATCGCCCGGAAGCCGTGGTCGACAATGATCCCTTCGCCGATGAACTGGGGGCGGAGCTCTCCGCGGAACTCGAACGCCTCACCGGCCGCCCGGTTCACCTGATCGTCAACCTGCTCCACCGCTCGAAAATGGACGCCAACCGCAGCCGACTGGAAGGCGCCCGAGGCGATCCGCTGGCGGCCCGCGCCTGGGAGGAGTACCACGGGTTCCTCCTGGCGGCCAAGCAGGCGGTCATCGACCAGTGCGGTCGCGGCGTGCTGCTCGACCTGCACACCAACGGTCGCCAGGGGTACCGGATCGAATTCGGCTACGGGCTGACGGCGGACGATCTGAGCCAGGACGACGAGCATCTCAACCGCGCCTCCTTCGTGCGACGCTCGACATTGCGCCAGCTCGCGATGCTCGGTCCCATTGAGCATGCGGACCTGGTGCGCGGCCCGCTCAGCCTGGGCGGTTTGATGACCAGCCTCGGTTTTGCGGCCGAACCTTCGCCCGAGCAACCCCTGCCGGACGGCGATCCCTATTTCAACGGCGGCTACACCATCTTCCGTCACGGGTCGCTCTACGGGGGTTGGATCGATGCCGTCCAGCTCGAAGTAGCCTACGACCTCCTGCGACCGGCGGCGCGGGCCAATCTGGTCCGCGGCCTGGCGGCGGCCGTGCTCACTTACGTCGATGCCGCGTATGGGTTTCACCTGACGGACCCTACGCGCGGCTTGTGCCCGTCCTACATCGATGTGCCGTTCCAGCATCCGGCCTCGGCAGCCATCGAGTCGCTCCAGACCGAGGGCATCCTGACCGGCTGCGGTGCTTCCCCGCGGCGCTTCTGTCCGTGGGACGCGGCGACGCGAGCGGAGGCGGCGGTGATGGCGGCGCGCCTGGCGGGCAACGATGAACCGGCCGCCGGGCCGGCGCCGACCTTTGCCGACCTGCCCTCCGATCGGTGGGATGCCGCCTCGGCCGCCAGCGCATGGTCGCGAGGCTGGCTCAGCGCCTGCGGCGACGCGCCCCTGCGCTTCTGTCCGGAGAGTGTCAATGACGTGCCGCGAGGCCGCACACCTCGCCGTCTCATTGGCACCTGGGCTGTTCTCGCCTGCCGCTACCGCATCAGCGGCCGATGTCACGTCCGAACCCGAGGCCAGGGAAGCCTTTGCGGTCCTGCATGCCGGGTTGCTGCTGCCGTGCCAGACCACTCCGGCACTCCTGTTCTGTCCCGAGGCGGCCGTGTCCCGCGCCGAGCTGGCGCAGATGCTGGCCGGCGTCCGGGACGTGCTCAGGTGAGTTCTGGCCGCAGACGTGGGTGAGCAGCCAGCTAACGACCCGGAGCGAGTCGCACCGGGCAATTGAGGACTAGCAGCTAGCTGCTAATCGCTCATCGCCAATCGATCATTGTTGATCGCTGAGTGCCCCCACCTGTAGCGCCAAGCGCGCGCGAGAGGCGCCCTTCCCTTACATCTGGTGGGAGAGGAAAAGATGCCGGCGCCCCGTGGTACCAAAGTACCGTCGTGACCGGGCGCGGCTGACTCCTACAATGGGGCCAAATCGGGCAGGGATGCGTGCCAGGTCGAGGAGTGTGCCCGCGTGTATGCCGACAATGAGCTGCTGTTCCCGCCGCATGCCATCTCTCCTCTGAGGAACGAGCGCGGGCCGATCTGGAGCGACCTGGTCGACCATGTGGCCTCGCTGCCGGAGGACCACCCCGAGAGCCTGGCCTTCTCCCTGCTGATGATTCGTCTGGACGGCTGCCTGTCGTGCGAGACCAACTCATTCCGTGCGATGCGCGGCTGTGTTGCCTGCGCACAGCAGGTGCTCCACCGCTACAAGGCCCCCGATGCCGACCTGCTCAAGCGCTACGGCCGCTGTCTGCATGAGGTCCGATCACACCTCGGCGTGCCCGAGGAAACCGGTCTGGCGGCGCGCGGCCGCGTAACCTGTTGAGCCCAGAGGTGCTGAACGAAGGCGCTCCCGGCGCCTTCGTCCGTTTCGGGCGGTTGGCACCGCCGACCCGTATGGTAGACTTCGCCCGTGCGCTCGGGCACGGGGAAGGCCCGGACGCCGCACTGCCTGCGCGGGGGAGATCGCGCTGACCGGGGTCCCTGCATGCTCTCCTTGCCCGAGAAGATTGCCTTCCTTCTCGCCCTCCTCGTTACCCTGATCCTTGCCCTTCAAGCCACTCGGCGGCTGATCGCCATCCTGGGCCGCGGGCATGGCCGGCCGGACTGGCGCGCCATCCCGCGCCGACTGCCGGCCGTGTTGGCCAAGACCGTTTCGCTCTCACCGGTCTTTCGTGCCCGGCCGCTTCCCAGTCTGTTCCACGCCCTCGTGGCCTGGGGTTTCATCTACTACCTGCTCGTCAACCTGGGCGACGTCCTGCATGCGTACCTGTCCGAGTTCACCTTCCTGGGGACCGGCCCGCTGGGCGATGCCTACCGCTACGGCGCCGACCTGCTCAGCGCTTGCGTGCTGCTCGGCATGCTGGCGCTGATTGCGCGCCGCTTCGTGCTGCGCACGCCGGAGCTGAAGACGCGCGAGGCTACGCTCCTCCACCCGAAGGCGCGCTCCGGGATCCAACGCGATTCGGCCATCGTGGGCGGCTTCATCCTGCTGCATGTCGGCGCGCGCCTGATCGGGCAGAGTCTGGCGCTGGCGCAGCACGGCGCGGATCGTTGGCAGCCGTTCGCCTCGACGCTGGCCGGCGTGTGGGTCGGCTTGCCGCCGCGGGCGCTGCTGATCGGCGAGCACGTCGCCTGGTGGCTGGCGCTGGGATTGATCCTGGCCTTCGTCCCCTACTTCCCGTACTCGAAGCACCTGCACCTGTTCTTCGCCCCGCTGAACTTCCTGCTCAAGCCCGAGCGCCCGTCGATCGGCCAGCTCGATCGACTCGACTTCGACGACCAGAGCGTCGAGTCAGTTCGGCGCGGCGCGGCTGGAGGACCTGGCGTGGACGGGGCTGATGGACGCCTACGCGTGCATCATGTGCAACCGCTGCCAGGATGCCTGCCCGGCGTACCAGACGGGCAAGGTCCTCTCGCCGGCGGCGCTCGAGATCAACAAGCGCTACTTCCTGAACCAGGAGGGCACGCGCCTGGCCGCCGGCGAGGCCGTCCAGCCAGACGCTGATCGACTTCGCCATCCCCGCCGAGGCCGTGTGGGCCTGCACCGCGTGCGGGGCGTGCATCGACATCTGCCCGGTGGGCAACGAGCCGATGCGCGACATCCTCGACATCCGCCGCCATCTGGTGCTGATGGAGAACGCCTTTCCCGAGCAGCTGCAGACCGCCTACCGCGGCATGGAGCGCACCGCCAACCCGTGGAGGATCGCGGCGGACGAAGCGCCTCGAGTGGGCGGCCGGGCTGAAGGTGCCGACCGTCGCCGAGCAGCCGCACCCGGAGCTGCTGTGGTGGGTGGGCTGCGCGCCGGCCACCGACCCGCGCGCGCAGAAGACGGCGCAGGCCTTCGCACGGTGCTGCAGGCGGCAGGCGTGGAGTACGCCGTGCTGGGCGCCGAGGAGAAATGCACCGGCGACTCGGCCCGTCGGTCCGGGCAACGAGTACCTGTTTGCCGAGCTGGCGGCGGCGAACGTCGAGACGCTCAACCGCGTCGCCCCGCGCCGCATCGTCACCACCTGCCCGCACTGTCTGCACACGCTGAAGAACGAGTACCCCGCCTTCGGCGGCACGTTTGAGGTCATTCACCACACGCAGTTGATCCAGGATCTGTACGCCAGCGGCCGGCTGAAGGCGGCGTCGGCGGAAGAGCTGTCCGGCGTGGCCTTCCACGACCCGTGCTACCTCGGACGGCAGAACGGCGTGTTCGAAGCCCCGCGCCAGGCGCTGGAGCAGGCCGGCGCGCCGGCCGCCGAGCTCCCGCGCCATGGCGCCCAATCGTTCTGCTGCGGCGCCGGCGGGGCGCAGATGTGGAAGGAAGAGGAGCAGGGCGCCGGACGGGTGAGCGACGAGCGGCTGCGCGAAGCGGCCGCCGCCGGCGCCTCGACGTTGGCCGACGGCTGCCCCTTCTGCATGATCATGCTGACCGATGCGGCCAAGTACCGCCGGCGGGACGATCGCCGTCCGCGACGTGGCAGAGATCGTGGCGGATCGTCTGCCGGTGGCCAAACCAGCGACCAGCGACTAGCAACTAGCGGCTAGATTGCCAATTACCAGCTGCTGACAGCTGATAGCTGATCGCTTCTCCTCGCGCCCCAACCCCCTCACTCCATCGTCCGTAGATCGATCGCCGGCGGCAGCCCGCCGATGATCTTGTAGCCTCCGTCCGGCTGCCGGCGAACGTAATACTCGAACATGGCATCCCTTCGATAACAGGACCTCGACAACGGCACACCGGCGCACAGCGGCCACGCGGCAACCTGCCCATCGGGACCCTCGAACGTGACGACGAACAGGTAGGTATCCTCATCCACCTGCGCCTGGAGGGTCACGTCGCGCAGCGGCGCGCAGGGGTACTCCGGATCGGTGCACAGCAGCTCGAGCAGTGCGGCGGGGTCCGCTAGATCCGCTTCGGGCACGAGCATGGTCACCGAGGCCTGATCCAGGGCCATCGTGTTCCAGGCCGGCGATTCCTCCAGGACCAATCGGCTGGCAGCCTCCGCATACTTACCTTCGGCCAGCATTCCGAGGTAGTCCTGCAAGGCGCTAAGGGCCTCGGCCTGACCGGGCGGGCGTGACCCCCACACTACGAAGCCCACGCCAGCGCTCTGAACCTGGACCAGCCGCGTCTGGTCCTGGCTGAAGATCGGATCCCCGCCAAGGCCGAACGGGTCGTGCGTTGAGTAGGCGGCGACTGGGACCTCCTGCCAGGTCGCCATGTCCCACAAACTCAGAGACGAAGTAACCGCGCCGTCCGAGTCGATGTACCCGTAGCTCAAGATCGTCCGACCGTCGGGGGCGAACACGAACCGGTTCGTTTTGGTTTCCGCCGGCTCGGGCGCCGGCTGGATCTCGCCGTTCGACAAATCAAGGAACTGCGGGTGTCCGTCGATTTCCAGCCACAGGCGGCCGGAGTCCATATACACGACCCGGGTGAGGTAGAACTGGCGGGCGACGGCCGGGAACCCGGCGACCGCCTCGCCCGTCTCGATGTTGAACAGCCGCAGCGTGTTGTCGATGGTGTTGACCGTGAGCACACGAGTACCATCGGGGCTCAGGCGGTGGTAGCGCGCCGGCACCTCCTGGTGGATGGAGCGTGGACGGCTCGCGTCGGTCACATCCCACCACTGGACGAACGATGGGTACGCGCAGTCGGCGGCCAGATCGAGCAGCAGGTATCGTCCGTCGGGCGACACATCGATCCACTGCTCGGAGCAGTTGCCGACCTCCGGCTCGATGATCCCCAGGCGCATGCCGGTCGCCGTATCGAAGACAGAGATCTCGTTGTCGACGAAGTCGAACTTCTTGTAGAACTCGACGCCGCTGTACAGGCGCGTGCCGTCCGGGCTCCAGACCAGGCTGGTGATCCGGGAGTGGAACTCCCCGAACCTGTGCAGCATCTCGCCGGTGGCGGTGTCGACCGTCCACAGTCGCCGGCCATCGCAGATAGTGTCCGATTCGCCAACGAGGTACAGCGGCAGGTCGCAGGCGGCGATCGCCAACTCGGATCCATCCGGGCTGAAGACCAGCAGGTCGATCACCGGCGCCAGCGGCTCGAGGTTGAAGAGCGTCGCGCCCGTGTCGATGTCGATCAAGCGCAGGACCGTGCGCGTGTAGCAGTTTCCGTCTTCCTCCGGCTCACAGCCTCCGACGGCCGCTGTTCGTCCGTCCGGGCTGATCTTCAGGACGAAGGTCTTCATGTTGGGCTCGGGGCTGTAGCTTTCCCGGATGACCTGCAAGCGATCGGCGATGTCAATCGTGATCGGCTCGGGGGTCGCGATGGGCGTGGGGGTGCGCCGTTAGTGTGGCGGCCGGAGCGTCGGTCGGGGTCGGGACGGCCGGTGAGGCTTCGACCACGTGCCTTCGGTGGTGGGAGCGGCGGGGGTTGGCTGGCCCGAGGCGGCGCGGACGGTGGAGTCGTCGAACCCCCACAGGCAGCCAAGAGTAATCCAGCGGATAAGGCGACGATAGCAAAGCAGGTCGTGGGCTTGGGCATGCAAGCACTCCATGGAGGGCAGCAATGGGACAACGGACATCCGGTGCCCGTCTGGAGATTGTAAACTCTGGAGCCCGGGCAGGGAGGGGGAATCCAGAAACCCAGAGCGAGTCTCATGATGTGGGGGCTCCGGGGATCAGCGTTAGGTTGGCTGTCCGAGTCGGCCGGAGGGCGAGTGCCACATCAGGTGATCGGGGGCGGGAAGAACGGACGACACCGCTCGTCGGGTGCGCCAGCAGTCACTTCCCGGCGAAGTACCTGCGCCGGAGGAACCTGGCGCTCCCGTCCCGGTAGTAGTCTTTCTGCCAGGCGTCGGTGGGGGCCAGAAAGTTTGGGCGCCAGACCTCGGGATCCTCGCCGCTGGCCTGGGCGATCTTTACCGCCTCGCGGAAGGCGTAGTGCGAGAATAGGCGCATGAACTCCCCCATGTAGATGTCGGCCACCCGCGGGTCGTCGCGGATCACGATCATGTTCTCGTCGTTGGTGTCGGTGCTCGCCTGGCTGAAATTGGCTGAGCCGGTGACGACGACGGGGTGTGCCCCGAGCGGGTCGACGAGCATGTACTTGGTGTGGACAAAGCGCACGTTGACTTCATTCGAGAGCTTGGAGCGTTCCTTGAGCCAGCGGTCGAAGCTGTTGAGCGTGATGTTGTTGCCGATGGCCACGACGACGTTCGGCCGGCGGCGCAGCCGGTCGATCTGTCGCCGGCCCTCCGCCAGCCCGGCGCCGTTGCCTTCCTTCTCCATCAGGGCGAAGCGCAGCACGCGGTCGTCACGCTGGTAGACCTGGGTGAAATTCTTGTGCATGCCGAAGGCGAAGGTCATGAATAGCGCCTTGCGCGCACCGCGGGCGATCTCGGCGTACCAGTCCAGCACGGCCGTCCCGCGCCGGGGCGAGAAGACCACCGTCTGGTCTTCGACCCACGGGCTGGGTGGGGCGGCGTTGTCGGTGCCGGTCCAATCCTTGAGTTCCGGCGTCGTCGGGTCGTCCTCGAGCGCCTGCCAGTAGGCGAGGTAGGCCTGGGCCACGCGTGGATCCTCGACCACCTGGCCCAGGTTCGAATGGCCGAACAGCCCGTTCTCGGTGACGTTGGTCGAACCGGTCCACACCGCCTGGGGGTTCCCGTCCTTCACCAGGATCAAGAACTTGTTGTGCATCAACTTGCCCTCGGTGCGGCCCTTGGTGAGTCCCTTGATCTCGGCGTCGCGCACTGCCGCCAGGTTCTCTCTCCGCCGGTCCGTTGCCGTCCGTGATGGCGTCATAGACGATGCGGACACTTGCTCCCGTTTGCGCAGCCAGGCGGATGGCGTGCAGCACAGCCGGCCACTGGAACTCGTAGATGGCGCCCACCAGGCGGTAGCGCGGCCCGTCGGCGCGGGCGATGAAAGCCAGCAGCGCTTCCAGCAGCCCGCGCGACAGCCAGGTATAGGCGGCGCCGTCCGGGATCTCGTTGGGGGGCTTATTGAGGAACCGGCGCGCGTACTCCTGCGAGGCAATCGAGCCGCGGTTGAACCAGACCGAGTGTCGGGCGCCGGCCTCGGCTTCGGTCTGCAGGCGCACGCTCACCGGCGCACCCTCGGTCAACGCCTCGGGCTTGCCCCGCAGCGGCATGACGGTGTAGGTGTAGTCGTGGCCGGGCTTGGCCGAGTAGTCGGCCCACTGGAAGGTCTGAAAGGGGTGCTCGCGGCTGGAGGCCGTCCCGCCCGGCCCGAGCCCGGGATCGGTCGCCTCGAAGGTCTTCATGCCGCGCAGCCAGAAGGTCTCATCCTCGGTGTGGTCTTGGCGCTGGATGGCAAAGCCCAGGCACCCCTTGCGCCGGGCTGACGAGAGATCGAGGCCGAGCAGGACGACGTGCGTGCCGGCGACGGCGTGGACAGTCAGGCCGGATTTCGTGCGCTTCGCTCTCATGCTGCACCCCCTTGGGTTGTGAGAAATGGCGGCTTTCCCGCCCACATCTACTATCGCATATTCGCCGGTCGGCACGCGCAGGTCATGAGCCGGCCCAGATGATGGTGCTGTCCATCTTGAGCCTTGGCTGTGCACCCGCCACGCCGCCTTGAAGTACCCTGCCCAGGCAGACCCGAAGCAACCGGCATGATCCCTGCTCTTGACATTGCCCGCTTACCTCGGTAGCCGGTCTCCCAGGCGGTTTGTGTCTTACTGGAGTATACAGGTCAAATAAGGTAGAATAGAACAGTCAAGCCTGACCACAGGAAATGCAGAGGTCAGCTAGAAGCTCTCGGCGTCCGGAAAGCGTCTCATGCGATGGGGTTATTCCGTGAATTGCATCTTGCCCGATCTTGATGCATTCTTATGCCGTGTACGGAGTCTTGAAGGCCAGATGCTGATCGCTGACGGCTGAGAGCTGAGTGCTGACAGCCTACGATCCCGCTCGCCCCACTGGAGCACACGAATGCCCCTTCCGCCTCCGCCGCTGCTCGACCTGTATCGCGTGATGCTGCTCGCCCGGCGCCTGGACGAGCGCGCCTGGGTGCTGCACCGCCAGGGCAAGATCGCCTTCCACATCTCCGGGATCGGCCAGGAAGCGGCGCAGGTCGGTGCGGCCTTTGCCCTCGAGCGCGGCAAGGATTGGTTTGCTCCCTACTATCGCGATCTGGCCATGATGCTGGCGCTGGGCCTGACGCCGCTCGACTTCATCCTGGGGCTGATGGGCAAGCAGGGCGAGCCATCGTCGGGTGCGCGGCAGATGCCATCGCACTGGTCGATCCGCAGTGCCAACGTGGTCTCGCATTCCTCCCCGGTGGCCACGCAGGCGCCGCACGCTGCGGGCCTTGGCCTGGCGATCAAACTGCGCGGCGACTCGGCCGTCGTGCTCACCACGATCGGCGAGGGTTCGACCTCGCAGGGCGAGTGGTACGAGGCGGTCAATTGGGCGGCGACGCACAAACTTCCGGTGATCTTCCTGATCGAGAACAACGTCTACGCCATCTCCGTGCGGCAGGAGAAGCAGATGGCCGTCGAGCACGTGGCCGAGAAGGCGACCGGGCTCGGCCTGCCGGGGGTGATCGTCGATGGACTCGATCCGGTCGAGGTCTACCGGGTGGTCGGCGAGGCCGCCGACCGCGCCCGCCGCGGCGAGGGGCCGACGATGATCGAGGCCAAGGTGGCCCGCCTGACGCCGCACTCCTCCGATGACGACGACCGCTCCTATCGTCCACGCGACGAGATCGAGGCGATGAAGGCCCGCGACCCGCTGGCGATGTTCCGTCTGCGGCTGTTGGGGGAGAAGGTGCTGACCGAGGCGCAGGACACCGCGCTGCAGGACGAGGCCAAGGGCGTGATCGACGCCGCGGTGGCCGCAGCCGAGGCGGCGCCCTACCCCCCGGCGAGCGACGCCGCCTTTCCGGTCTACGTCGAGGACGTGCGCCGTGGCTGAGATCACGCTGATCGAAGGCCTGCGCCAGGCGATGGACGAGGAGATGGCGCGCGATGACCGTGTCTTCATCGTCGGGGAAGACGTCGGGCCGCGCGGCGGGGTGTTCCGCGCCACGCTCGGACTGTACGACAAGTACGGCCCGCAGCGCGTGATCGACTCGCCGCTGGCGGAGCTGTCGATCGTCGGCGTCGGCATCGGCGCCGCCCTGTACGGCCTGCGCCCGATTTGCGAGATCCAGTTCGCCGATTTCATCTACCCGGCCTTCAACCAGATCGTCAGTGAGGCGGCCAAACTGTGCTACCGTTCGAACGGCGAATGGACCGTGCCGCTCGTCATCCGCGCACCGTATGGTGGCGGGATCGGCGGCGGGTTGTATCACTCGCAGTCGCTGGAGGCCTTCTTTACTCACGTCCCCGGGCTGAAGGTCGTCATCCCGTCCACGCCGTATGACGCCAAGGGCCTGCTCAAGGCGGCGGTGCGCGATCCCAACCCGGTGCTGTTCTTCGAACCCAAGAAGGGCTATCGCCTGATCCGCGGCGAGGTGCCGGAAGGCGAAGAGGTGATCGTGCCGATCGGCCCGGCCAAGGTGACCCGGGCCGGGTCTGACCTCTCGGTCTTCGCCTATGGCATGATGCACCACTACTGCTTGCAGGCGGCGGAGATAGTAGCGAAGGAGGGTGTGCAGGCGGAGGTCGTTGACCTGCGCACGCTGCTGCCCGTCGACCGGGCGGCGATCCTGGCCTCCGTCCGCAAGACGGGCAGAGCGTTGATCGTGCACGAGGATACGCTGACCGGTGGGTACGGCGCCGAGATCGCCGCCATCCTGGCCGGCGAGGCGTTCACCGACCTGGACGCGCCGGTCCGTCGCCTGACCGGGCCGGACGTCCCGGCAGTGCCGTTCAGCCATCCGATGCAGGACTGGTTCATGCCGTCGGTCGATTCGATCGCCGCGGCGATACGCGATCTGGCGGCGTACTAGAACTCCCTCACCCCGGAGGGCCGTAGGTCCCGCGAGTGCAGCGAGCGGGAGAGAGGCGGGGGTGAGGGGCGCCGACTGCAATCGCCGGCAGTCACCCCCACCCCGACCCTCCCCCTTCAAGGGGGAGGGAGTGACTCCCCTCTCCCCGGAGGGGAGAGGGCGGGGGTGAGGGGCGCTGATTGCAATCGCCGGCAGCCACCCCCACCCCGACCCTCCCCCTGAAAGGGGGAGGGGGAAGAGGAATGCATGCCAACCAACGTGATCATGCCGCAGTTGGGCGAGTCGGTGGTCGAGGGGACGGTGACGCGCTGGCTCAAGCGCGCCGGCGAATCCGTCACGGAGTTCGAGGCGCTGCTCGAGATCAACACCGACAAGGTCGACACCGAGATCCCCGCCCCGGCCGGCGGCATCCTGTTGCGCGTCTACGTCCCCGAGGGCGAGACGGTGCGTGCCGGAACGTTGCTGGCGGTGATCGGTGCCGCGGGGGAGGCGCCTGCGGCCGACGCGCCGGCTGCTCGCCCCGTCCCGGCCGCGCCGGCGCCGGCGGGCGAGGCTGACGAAGCCGAGCACGCCAGGCGCGGCGACCTCGGCTTTATCTCGCCGGTGGTGGCGCGCATCGCCTCGGAACACAACGTCGACCTGAAGGAAGTCCGCGGCACGGGACAGGGCGGGCGGATCACCAAGAAGGACGTGCTGGCGCACGTCGAGGGGCGGAGCGAACCGGCGCCGTGGGAGACGCCGGGACTTGGCGAGCTGTTCCGACCGACGGAGGAATCGCGCGGTTTGTATCCCGCGACGCCGCCGGCCGCGTCGACCTCCCCCGCGGCCGCGCCAGGGACGATCGTGCCGCTCAACGCCGTGCGCAAATCGATCGCCGAGCACATGCTGCGCTCGCGCCGTACCAGCGCCCACGTCACGACGGTGATGGAGGCCGACCTCAGCCGCGTGCTGGCGCACCGGCTGGCCAACAAGGAGGCCTTTGCCCGCGACGGCGTCAACCTGACGCTGACAGCCTACTTCGTGGCCGCCTCGGTGGCGGCGCTCAAGGCGGTGCCGATCGTCAACGCCTCTTGGAGCGAAGGGGGGATCGTGCTGCACCGCGCGATCCACGTCGGTGTGGCGGTCTCGCTGGGCGACGAGGGACTGATCGTACCGGTGGTGAAGGACGCCGACCAGCGTTCGCTGCTGGCGCTGGCGCAGGCGGTCAACGACCTGAGCGTAAGGGCGCGGGCGCACAAGCTGACGCCCGATGAAGTGCAGGGGGGCACGTTCACCATCACCAACCACGGCGTGAGCGGCTCGCTGCTCGCTACTCCCATCATCAACCAGCCGCAGTGCGCTATCCTGGGGGTCGGGGCGGTGCAGAAGCGGGTCGTGGCAGCCGAGGCCCCGGCGCCGGGCGGTGGGACACAGGATGTGATCGCCATTCGCCCGATGGTTTACTTGACGCTGACCTTCGACCACCGCATCCTGGACGGTGCGCTGGCCGATCGATTCCTGGGTCACGCGGTCAAGGTGCTCGAGGGCTGGGGGTAGAGCGGCGGGTCAACTCCCTGGCGGTGCCTGTTCGGGTTTCGTAGGGGCGAAGCAAGGCAGTCTCTTGCTTCGCCCCTACAATTCATCCGCCCGAGCCCCTTCTTGCGGCAATTGGGGCACGGACTGAGCCGCAGTGGATCGCCCAACTCCGTGACACGCGCCAGCCCACGCGTTACAATCGACCTGACCTCGCCTGAGGAGTCCCAGCATGCCAGACTATGATGTCATCGTGATCGGCGCCGGCCCGGGCGGCTACGTCTGCGCCATCCGCGCCGCACAGCTCGGCAAGAAGACCGCCATTGTCGACCGCCAGTGGCTGGGCGGCGTGTGCCTGAATGTCGGCTGTATCCCATCCAAGGCGCTCCTGCGCAACGCCGAGATCGCCCATCTGCTGCGCCATGGCGGCAAGGACTTCGGCTTCGAGGTCCAGGGCTTGAAACTGGACTACAGTGCGGCGGTCAAGCGCAGCCGTCAGGTGGCCGATCGGCTGGTGAAGGGCGTCGGCTTTCTGATGAAGAAGAACAAGATCGACGTCGTCATGGGCGCAGCGGCGTTCGTCGACGCGCACACCGTCGAGGTCACCTCCGCCGACGGGGCCAAGTCGACGCTCAAGGCGAAGGATATCGTGATCGCCACCGGGGCATCGCCGATGATGATCCCCGGCGTACAGGTCGACGGCACCCACGTGCTGACCTATCTGGAAGCGATCATGCAGGAGCGGCTCCCGAAGTCGGTGGTGGTCATCGGCGCCTCGGCCATCGGCTGTGAGTTCGCCACGGTGTGGAACTCGTACGGGGTCGAGGTCACGCTGGTCGAGATGCTGCCGCGCGTGGCGCCGCTGGAAGATGAGGAGTCCAGCCAGGAACTGGCCAAGGTGTTCACCAAGCGCGGGATGCACGTGCTGGTCGGCACTAAGGTGGAAGGGATGGAGGCCAGCGGCGCCGGCGTGAAGGTCAAAGTCTCGGGCGCCGATGGGGCACAGACGATCGAGGCCGAGCAGGCACTCGTGGCGATCGGCGTCAAGCCGAACACGCAGGGCCTGGGGTTGGAGAAGATCGGGGTGAAGACCAGCCCACGCGGCATGATCGAAATCGACGAGCGCATGGCGACGAACGTGGCCGGCGTGTGGGCGATCGGCGATGTGACCGGCAAGCTGATGCTGGCGCACGTCGCATCCGCGATGGGTATCGTCGCCGCCGAGCGCATCGCCGGCGCCGAATCGGTGCATCTGGACTACGAGGCGATGCCGCGGGCAATCTACTCGCAGCCGCAGGTCGCCTCGTTTGGCCTGACCGAGGCGCAGGCGAAGGAGCGCGGGCTGGAGGTCAAAATCGGGCGCTTCCCGTTCCAGGCCAACGGCAAGGCGCTGGGTTTGGGCGACTACGCCGGATGGGTGAAGCTGGTGATCGAGGCGAAGTATGGCGAGATCCTCGGCGCACATCTGGTGGGCCCGGAGGTGACCGAGCTGCTGCCCGAGCTGACGCTGGCGCGCATGCTCGAGCTGACCCCGGCCGAGATCGGGCGCAACGTACATGCCCACCCGACGCTGAGCGAGGCCTTGATGGAAGCGGCCCACGCGGCCGAGGGCCATCCAATTCATTCCTAAGCCGCCGGATCGATCGCGCCACACGGCGCAAGAGAAGCGGGACGGCACGGCCAAGGAGAACGTATGTCCGAGATCGTACGAGGGTTGGAGGGCGTCAAGTTTGCCCAGACACGGCTGAGCAAGGTGGATGGGCAGGCCGGGCAGCTGACCATCGCCGGCTACCCGCTCGAGGTGCTGGCTCCCAACGCCTGCTTCGAGGAGGTCCTCTTCCTGTTGTGGAACGATCGCCTGCCGACGATGGCTGAGCTCAAGCGCCTGCAGATCGAGATGGCCTCGCAGCGGTACCTGCCTCCGGCGGCGGTGGCGGTGTTGCGCGAGGCCGCCGCCCGGCATCTGCCTTTGATGGATGGCCTGCGCATGGGGGTCGACACGATCGGGTTGTGCACGGGCGAGCCGCACCCGGCCGGTGCCGTCGACGTGGGTTGCGCCGTGGCGATCGTCGCCCACATGGGCACCCTGGCGGCGGCCTATTCGCGGCTGCTCAAGAATCTGACGCCGATCGACCCGCGCCCCGAGTTGGGCCATGCCGCCAACTACCTGTACATGCTCACCGGCCAGGAGCCGCACCCCGAAGCCGCCCGCGCGCTGGAAACCTACCTGAACACGGTCGTTGATCACGGGATGAACGCCTCGACCTTCACGGCGAGGGTGATCACCAGCACGCGCTCCGACATCGTTTCGGCGATCGTCGGTGCCATCGGCGCCCTGAAGGGACCGCTTCACGGCGGGGCACCCGGCCCGGCGCTGGATATGGTGTTTGAGATCCGCCAGCGGGCGGCGAAGTCCGGTAAGAGCGTGGCGCAGGAGGCCGAGACCTGGGCGCACGAAACCATCTCCACCGGGGGCCGCATCATGGGCTTCGGGCACCGAGTCTACAAGGTGCGCGACCCGCGTGCCGACGTGCTCGGCGAAGCGGCGCGACGCATGTTCGCCGTGACCGGCGAGGCCAAGCTGTATGACGACGCCCGTGTGGTCGAGGAGGTCATGCTCCGCGTGCTCGAGGAACTGAAGCCGGGACGCAATCTGAGGACCAACGTCGAGTTCTACACCGCCCTCGTCCTGCACGGCATCGGGCTGGACGCCGAGCAGTTCACGCCTACCTTCGCTGTCGGGCGGGTGGGAGGCTGGACGGCGCACGTGCTCGAGCAGGTGCGCGAGGATCGTCTGATCCGCCCGGACGCCGAATACACCGGTGCACTCGGCCGGGAATGGGTGCCGGCCGCGCAACGCTAGGTCGTTCGGCCCACGATCTCCGCATTCGGATAGGGGCGAAGCATGGAACAGCCATGCTTCGCCCCTATGGCGTTCCGGGAGGGATCTGTATCCCGGACGGCATTCGTGTTCCGCCGATATCACCGTCGTCGGTTGGGGTAGGGGCACGGCATGCCCTGCCCCCACGGTTTGCCGCAATGGACGGGTACGCGTCGTCGGGAGCCCCGTCGTTCGATCTTGTGTCCGGAGAATGACCGCGCCCTGAGATACCGCCAACGCCTCGGCGGGGCGAGACGGCCGGTGTGCCGCCGGGCTTCGCGGCACGAAAGGTGCTTCGCCCCTACGGCGCTTTGCGAGGCGGGCTCCTTCGTAGGCATTGCGGCGGAGGCAGGTAGGGGCGCGGCGACCACTGCCCCCTACGCCGAAGGCATAGGCAGGGTTGACGCGCCGGCCGGCCGCGCTAACCGGCCCGCGGCACTCCGAATTGCGCCTATACTGGAATCGACGCCCCAGCGGAGAGCGCCATGTCGGAGCATGCCGAGGTAAAACAAGTCCAGATCCACCAGCAGGCGATGTTGTTGGCCATGCCCAATGTCGTCGGCGTAGGCATCGGATGGAAGACCGTGCAGGGCCGTCGCGGCAATCGCCTGTGCCTTACAGCCCTCGTCCGGCGTAAACTTCCGCGGGCCGCCCTGGAAGCCGAGGAGCTTGTCCCCGACGAGCTCGAAGGCGTCCCAACCGATGTCGTCGAAGTTGGAGACGTGCGGGCCGAGGTGGCGCGCACGTCACGCCTGCGGCCGGCGCCCGGCGGCGTCAGCCTGGGCCACGTGCGCGTCACGGCCGGGACGTTCGGATGTGTCGTGCGCGACCGCGCCTCCGGCGACGTGTTCCTGCTCTCGAACAACCACGTCCTGGCCAACTCAAACCAGGGACAACCGGGCGACGCCATCCTGCAACCGGGGGCGGCCGACGGTGGGCGCGAGCCGGCCGACGTGATCGCTGCACTCGAACAATTCGGCGAGATCCAGTTCTCGCGCCAACCGTCGACTTGCTCCGTGGCGAGCGGCCTGGTAAGAGTGATCAACCGGCTGGCGGCGTGGGGCGGGTTTCATCACCGCCTGGAGGCCTGGCGGGAGGACCCGTTGGCCGTCAACCGGATCGACGCCGCCGTGGCCCGCCCGCATGAGGAGCACGATCTGCTGGCCGAAGTGCTGGAGATCGGCCCCTTGAGCGGCACGCGACCCCCCGAACTCGGGCTCAAAGTGCGCAAGTCCGGCCGCTCGACCGGCCTGACGACTGGCGAGATCTCGGTACTTGAGGCGACGATCACCGTCGGGTACGGCGACCGGACGGCGCAGTTCGCCGGCCAGATCGTCACCACGCCGATGTCCAGCCCGGGAGACTCCGGTTCCATCCTGGTCGAGGTTGGTGGGCCCCGCGCCGTGGGGCTGTTGTTTGCCGGTTCGGATCAGGTGACGCTCTATAATCCGATCGACGATGTGCTGCACGCCCTGGCGGTGGAACTGTGAGCACGGAGGAGCCGACTCTGGAGCGGGCCCAGGCCGTCCGCCAGGCCCATGAGGCCGAGCTGCTGCACCGGGCCAACGTCGTAGGGGTCGGCGTCGGATTGCGCACGCGAGGCGGCCGGCGTCAGCGGCAGGTGGCGCTGGTGATCATGGTCCGGCAGAAGATTCCGCGGGCGATGCTGGCGGAGGAAGATGTGCTGCCGGGGGAGATCGACGGCGTGCCGGTGGATGTCGTGGAGGTGGGCGACATCACCGCCGGCTGAGGGCGGCCGGGCGCGGACGAACGCATCCGCAGCCCCAGACCATCGAGGCCGATGCGCCTGATTTGGAGTCGACAGGGAATGCCGTCCATGCAGACGATCATCGATTGGCTTCTGGCCGGACCTCCATTCGTGGAGCTTCAGGCGCGCCTTGGGCTTCTGGGCGAGGGCGGCTCGCTCCCAGTGCGAGAGGCGCATCGCCGGATGATTGACAGCCCGGAAGTGCGGGCTCTGGTGCGTGAGCTGCAGGCGTGGCCGGCCGCCCCGCTGAACAGCCACAAGTCTGCCGGGCACCCGATCCACAAGCTCACCTTCCTGGCAGACCTCGGATTGACACGCAGCGATCCAGGGGTCGATCGGATCGCGCGTCGGGTGATGGCTCACGTCTCACCAGAGGGACCCTTCCAGGTCATCATGAGCATCCAGCCGACGCATGGCGGGACGGGGAAGGACACGTGGGCGTGGGCCTTGTGCGATGCGCCGCTGCTCGTCTACGCGTTGCTGCGTTTCGGCTATGAGGACGAACCGGCCGTGCAGCGGGCGCTGGATGCGCTCACTCGCCTGGTGCGCGAGAACGGCTGGCCGTGCGCAGTCTCGCGTGAGCTCGGCGGGTGGCGCGGCCCCGGGCGCAAGGAGGACCGGTGTCCATTCGCCAACCTGGCGATGCTCAAGGCGCTGTCCGAGTCTTCGAACCGCGAGGAAGACGCAGTCCGGTTTGGCACCGAGGCGATCCTCTCACAGTGGGCGCGGCGCCGTCAGGATCACGCCTACATGTTCTACATGGGCACCGACTTCTGCAAGCCCAAGGCGCCGCTGGTGTGGTACGACCTCTTGCACGTGCTCAACGTGCTGACGGCCTTCCCCTGGACGCGGGGCGACCCACGCCTGCTCGATATGGCGCGACACCTGGACGCCTGGTTCGACGAGGCCGGACGCATCACGCCGGCCTCGGTTTGGAAAGCCTGGGAAGGCTGGGAGTTCGCCCAGAAGAAGGAGCCGTCACGCTGGGTGACTTTGTTGGCGCTGACGGCCCTCCAGCGCGTGGGTGTGCGCGCGTGACCACCTGATGAGTGGTGGCGCCATGTGTCAGGTGGCATGCGCACCAGGATTCCGGGAACCCGCAGGCGTGGCCCATGGCGAGGCACGAGCGCTGATCATCAGGCGCCGCTGGTTTCTGGCCGCTCGCTGACAATTGTTGGTGGGTGAGCGCCTGCTACTTCCAAGGGTGTTAGGTGGACTCATGCGCCGACTTGCCCTTCTCGCAATGCTGACGGTCGTCTGCAGCAGTTGTGGATTACTGCCTGGTGGAGGGGGGCTCGGGTCGCGGCTGCCAACCGCAGACCTGGGGATCGCCGGAACGCCGGCGTTTCCGGCAGTTGGGACATTCGACACCGGCGCGTTCGTCGCGCGCCCGACGATCGCGGGATCCGTGCTGGATCAGTATGGGCAGGCAATGCCGGGCGTCGTGATCTGTTACGGCCCGGACGAGGCGGATGCCTCACCCGTCACAGAGACCGGTGCGGGAGGGGCGTACTCTGCCATTTTGCCGTCTGACGAAGACGGCGCCCGACAAGTGTGGGCCTACCTGCCGCTCTACCGTTTCGAGCCCGACCGCGTACAGGTGCAGGGGATCCTGCTCGGCGAGACGACGGTGGACTTCGTTGCCTTCCCGAGCATCTACCCCGTGCCCCCGGAACGTGATTGCCGCTGAAGCACCTGAAGGCCGACGGAAAACATGAGACACGTGGCATCGCCACGTGTCATGTCGGTAGCGCGGGCACAGGACGACCCTCGACCTGACAAAAGGCGAACCCTACCACCCGTCAGGTCGTGTCCTTCTTCTCCATGACCCACACATGTGAGAGGCCCAGGGCTCGCAGGGGCGTGTGCTCGAGCGCCTGCAGGCAAGAGCGCAGCCACGCGCCGGCACGCGGCCAACGGGCGATCAGATTGTCGTAGGCGCCGAAGATGACTGTCCGCTGCACGGGGACCAGTGGGAGCCCTGAGACCAGGCGCTCCAAATCGGCCCGGGAGTAGGCGCGGACGTGCGGGGCCAGGCGGTCACGCCAGCGGCGCGGCAGGTAGTTGACCAACGGGATGTTGCCGAAGCGATAGCGGCCGCGCCAGTAGATGCCGTGGGTCTCGAACGGATAGCCGCGATTGGGGACGAAAATCACAGCCCGGCCCCCGGGGCGCAGGACCCGCGAGAACTCGGCGACGGCCTGCCGGTCGTCGGCGACGTGCTCGAGCACCTCGTGAGAGAGGACCAGGTCGAAGCTGCCGGCGGCGAATGGCAGGTGCTCGCCGGCGGCGCGGGCGACCCGTTGTCCATCCGTGCCGGCCTGGACGGCGCGTGCAGCGTCGAACTCAACGCCGCACGCCACGCGCGCCTTAGGTGCGAGTCGCTGCAGGTACAGCCCGAGGCCGCAGCCGTCGTCCAGCACGCGTCCGCCGGCACGCTCGCCGGCGGCGGCGAGGATCATCTCCAGCCGGCGCTGCTGCCCGGCGCGCCACACGTACGATGGCTCGCCGCGCAGCGCGGCGCGCTCGAGATCGCGGCCGGTCATCCCAGGTTCCACTCGTGCTGAAACCCAAACCCCCGGCGGTTGTCGATCAGCCGCACCCAGGATGGGCGGAATGCATAGGCCCGGCTTGCGTCCAGGGCCCGCGCCAGTTCGCTGACGAATGGGAACCGGCGCGCGTAGGCCCGCCGGGCGAGCTCGGCCTCGTTGCCTTCGATGGTGGCCGCGTGCCCCGTCATCTGGACGCCGCGCAACCTGCGCCAGTCGCTCTCCTCGGGGTAGATCGCCACCGAGGCCTGAGGGGCGCTGACCAGATTCCGGCTGTGGGCGCTGTCCGGATCGGAGAGGAAGATCAGCCGCAGGGTATGCTCGGCGGCAAAGTAGACCGGCGTGGCGCGCGGCGTCCCGTCCGGCCCGCGCGTCGCCAGGACCATGGTGGTCGTCTCGTCCAGCAAGGCACGGACAGGATCAAGCTCATCCCCGGGCTCCGGCGGTGGCGTCACAGGCCCTTCCAGGGCTCGACGCCGGCGTCCGAGATCCCCAGGCGCTGCAGGGCGCGGGCGACAGTGTGGTCGATCATCTCGTCGAGCGTCGCCGGCCGCTGGTAGAACGCCGGGACGGGCGGGAAGATCACCGCGCCGGCCTGCGCGGCGAGATCCATCAGCCGCAGATGCCCACGGTGCAGCGGCGTCTCGCGCACGACCAGCACCAGCGGGCGACCCTCCTTGAGGGTGACATCGGCGGCGCGCACGATCAGGTCGTCGGCGTACGAGTTGGCGATGGCGGATAGCGTCTTGATCGAACACGGGATGACGATCATCCCTAGTACCGGAAACGAACCGGAGGCGATCGTGGCGCCGATGTCTCGCGGATCGTAGCTGGTATGGGCCAGCGCCAGGACGTCGCTGACCTTGCGATCGGTCTCCTGGGCGATGGTGATGCGCGCCGCGGTGCTGACCACCAGGTGCGTCTCGACGCCGAGGGTGTGCAGGCGTTCGAGGGCGCGCACGCCAAGGATGGCGCCGGAGGCGCCGGTCAGGGCCACGATCACGCGAGAGGGGCCAGGTTCGGTCATCTCAGTCGGTCGGGCGGGTGCCCCAGTGCAGTGCGATGGTGCCGAGCATCCGTCGGGTGAATTCGACGCGGTGGAATCCGGCGGCCGTCATGCGCTCGGCGAGCGAGCCGGCGTCGACAAAGCGCTCGGTCGACTGCGGCAGGTAAGTATACGCCTCGGACTCTCCGGCCAAGATCCGGCCCAGCAGCGGGATGACGGTGTGCAGGTGAAATCCGATCAGCGGGCGCAGCCAGGAGCGTGGCGGGGGCGTGGTATCGAGGGAGGCCACACGGCCGCCGGGCCTGAGGACTCGCCGTTCCTCGGACAGGACGCGATCGATGTCCGGGACGTTGCGCAGCAGGAATCCGGAGACCGCGCTGTCGAAAGTCCGGGCGGCGAATGGAAGCTGCGCCGCATCCGCCACCACCCACTGCACGCGCTCACCGCCCGGACGCCGTCGGCCGAGGCTCATCATTTCGGGTGTGAAATCAAGGGCGATCACGCGGGCCGCGGGCCGGCGCTTGAGGACCTCGAACGCCAGGTCACCGGTCCCGGCCCCCAGGTCGAGAACACGGGGTGCGGGCGGCAGAGTCCAGCCGGCGCACGAGCTCGGCGCGCCATCGACGATCGAGGCCGAAGGTCATCCAGCGGTTGAGCAGGTCGTAGCGCGGGGCGATGCGGCCGAACATGCGGCGCACGTAGCGGGTGCGGGCCTCGCCGGTCAGCTCGCTCATTCCGCCCGCCCCAAGCGTGCAACCGCCAGCGGGACATATGGCACGCTCGAATCCGGTGCCCCGGCGTACACCACCAGTCGATCGACCCGAAAGGTGAAAGACGGAGCGGGGCGCAAGGCGAGCTCGTGCAGACCGATACCGTCCTCGGAGTGAGCCAGGGTCAGGTGCGGATGCAGCCCGGGGCCGAACTCGCCACCGTACGCCGGGTACTCCGGGAAAGCGGCGGCCAGATGCCCGTACAGGTCGATCAACGGACTCGGATCGGCCGGCTCGAGGAAGATGGCCGTCGGGAAGCGGCCGTAGCGATCGAGGGTGACGGCAAAGGGGCGAACGGGCGCCAGGGCCCTCCGCAATCGCGGCAGGCTGCGGTCCGTATCCTCCGGCGGGGCGAACGGGTACAGCAGCGTGATGTGGGCGGGCACGTGGGACCATCTCCTCGGGGGGTCGCGCGGACGCAACGAAGCGGCAAAAGCCTGGACCTCGAAGGGAGGGACGATCAGGACGGCCGTCTCGAGGGGCGTGCTCACCGGGCGAACTGCCACGGGCACAGGCGGCGCTGTAGCCAATCGACGCCGAAGTACAGGCCCAAACCGAGCAGGCTCATCGCCACGACGCCGGCGTACATGCGCGGGTAGTCGAACAGCGTCGAGCCGTGCAGGTAGATGTAGTAGCCCAGGCCGTGCTGCGTGGCGAAGAGCTCGGCGACGTACAACACGGCGACGGCGGTGCCGATCGACTGGCGCAGCGCGGTCAGGATGGCGGGCAGGCTGGCCGGGTAGTAGACGAAGCGGAACAGGGCCCGGCGCCCCGCCCCCAGACTGCGCACCGAGGCGACCAGCTCGGGCCGGATCGCTGCAGCCTGGTCGCGCACCAGCACCAGGATCTGGAAGAACAGGATCAGGAAGATGATGACCACTTTGGCGACGTCGCTGATGCCGAGGAACAGCAGGATGACGGGCACCAGGACGACCTTGGGGATCGGGTACAGAATGTAGATCACGGGGGAGAACACGCGGTCGAGCGCGGGCGACTGGCCGAGGGCCAGGCCGGCGGGCACGGCGGTCAGCACCGCCAGGGCCATCGAGGCGACGACGCGCGCCAGGCTGGCCAGGAAATCAAGCCCCAGGTCGCCAAAGATCTCGGTGGCGAAGACCGACAAGACCTCCAGCGGCGGCGGAAGGATCGGGCGATGCAGCGCCCAGGCGGCGATCTGCCAGACGATGCCCAACGCCACGGCCGCCAGCAGGACGGACGTGCGCTTCATCGGCCCGCCTCCAACTCGCGACGAAGCCGGGCGCAGGCCGTGACGAACTCCGGCGTGGAGCGGAAGGCGGGGTCGGCGGCGCCCGGATTTGGAACCAGGCGCGGCCCGCGGTTGGGCAGACCGCCCAGGACGAGCACCTGGGCGCCGAGCAGGGCGGCTTCCTCGATTGTGTGGGTGACGACGATCGTCGTCAGGCCGGTCTCGGCGCGCAGCTGCAGCGTCAGGTTCTGCAGATCCTCGCGCGTGGGCGCATCCAGCGCGGCGAAGGGCTCATCCATTAAGAGCAGATCGGGGTGGAGGGCCAACGTGCGAGCGATGGCGGTGCGCTGCCGCTGCCCGCCTGAAATCTGCGCCGGGTAATTGCCGGCGACGTGGGACAGTCCGAGCCGGCCCAGCCAGCCTTGCGAGATCTCGCGCCGGGCGACCACCGCCTCCCCGGCCGGGGCATGCTTTCCATCCGGGCCATAGAACCCGCGGACGCGCAGGCCGAGGGCGACGTTGTCGCGTACTGTCGCCCAGGGAAGCAGGCCGAAGTCCTGCAAGATCAGGCCGGTGCGCGGGCGCGGGCGCAGGATGCGTTCGCCGCCGATCCGCACCGCGCCTTGGCTGGGGAGCCGGAGACCGGCGAGCAAGTAGAGCAGCGTCGTCTTTCCACAGCCGGATGGGCCGAGCACCGCCCAGGCGTCACCGGCAGCCACCTGCCAGGTGAAGCCTTCAAAGACGGCGGTGCCGTCCGGATAATGAAAGGTCAGCGCATCGACCTCGATCATCGATCCCCGATCCGAGCCCGGAGGTGCCCGGGCCGCGGAAGGTCAGGGCAGGAAGCTGCCATCAACCGAGTCGCCGTAAGCCGCGCTTCCGGTAACCAGCCCGCCGGTGGTCGCCCAGTCGAGCGCGTCGGCGTACTGCGCCTCGCTGGGGACGGAGGCGGTGGGGAAGGTGGGCAGCCGATAGTCGCCAAGCAGCGGAGCGGGGACGAGCTTGTTCTCGGTCAGCAGCGTGCTCCACTTTCCGGGATCGGCATTGACCTCGGCGGTTGCCGCTTCGAGCGCACGCAGGAAGGCGCGCACCGCCTCCGGGTTCTGATCGACGATCGCCTTGCGGAAGGAGAGCACGCTGGTGCCGTACTCGGGGTGCGCCGTGTCGTCGATGATCAGCTTCGCGCCCCCCTGAAGTGCAAGCGAGGCAAGCGGATCGGGAAGCGTCGCCGCCTGTAGTTCGCCGGACCCGAGCAGTGCCAGCCGGTCGGGGATCTTGGGGACGGCGACGATCTTGATCTCGTCTGCCGTCAGCCCTTCGGCCTGCAGCAAACGATCGGTCACGTATTCGATGACCGTGCCCTCCGACACGCCGATCGGCACTCCGCGCAGTCCATCGACGCCGGTGATGCCGCTGCTGGCGGAGGCCAGGATGCGGTAGGCGGGATCCTGGGCACTGGCCACGCGGGCAAAGCGCACGATGACGATCTGGACCTGCTGTTGGTTGTAGAGCAGTGTCGACACCAGGTCGTTGATCATGCCGTCGATCTGGCCGGCCTGCATCAACTGGTCGCGCTCGGCCGCCGAGGCGGCCGGGATGAACTCGACCTGCAGGCCTTCCTCGGCAAACGTCCCCTGGCTTTGGGCGACGTACATCGGCAGGGCGTCGAGGATCGGCAAGACGCCGATGCGCAGCGTGGTGGTCGGCGCGGCAGGCTGGGCGCAGGCGCCCACGGAAGCAGAGAGCAGGGCGGTCAGCAGGATTAGGCGCTTCATCTCCGGAGCCTCCCTAAGGGGTCACAAGTGTAGCCAGCAACGTCCCGGCAAACAACGTGATGCTGATCACGCCGTTGACGTTGAAGAAAGCCAGGTTCAGGCGTGAGAGATCATCAGGGCGAACGATGGCGTGCTCATAGGCCAGGAGAGCGATGGTGATCGCCAGGCCGGCCCAGTATGCCAGGCCGAGGCCGAGAAGCAAACCGAGCGCGACCAAAAGGGCGCTGACCAACGCGTGGGCGACCGCCGAGAGTTGGAGCGCGGCACGGACGCCGAATCTCGCTGGGAACGAGTGCAGGCCGTCGCGGCGATCGACGTCCACGTCTTGGATGGCGTAGATCAAGTCGAACCCGCCGATCCACAGTGTGACGATGACGAACAGCACCCAGGCCGGGAGGTCGGAGGGCTGCGTCAGGCTGCCTCGTACCGCCGCCCAGGCACCCAAGGGGGCAAGGGCGTCGGTCATGCCAAGCATCAGGTGGGAGAGCAGTGTCAGGCGCTTGGAGAACGGGTAGAGGATAAGGAAGAGATAGGCCCCGGGAAGCAGGCGGAAGGGCAGGGGGCCGAGCTGATAGGCGGCGACCGCCAGCAGCAGTGCGGCGAGGACGGACCCTGCCCAGGCTGTGGTGGGCGAGATGGTGCCGGTGACAAGCGGCCGGCCGGCGGTACGCGGGTTGCGCGCATCGATCCAGCGGTCGGCCAGGCGATTGGCCCCCATGCCGAGCGTACGTGCGGCGGCCATGGCGACGGTAATCCACAGGAAACTCCGCCCGTCCGGCCAGCCACCCGCCGCAAGCACCATCCCCAGGTAGGCAAAGGGCAAGGCAAAGACGGTGTGCTCGAACTTGATCAGGTCGAGAAAGGCGAGGATGCGAGAGAGGCTGCGCATCGAGGAGATTGTCCGCTGGACGAAATCTCCCGGCGAGGCGCCGGGAACCAGGCGCATTGTATCACGCTGCCACCCGGTGCCGGAGGCACGTCCCTGCCTCGGCGTATTCAGAGATTGTCGCCGCACAAACCCCATGATAACCTCGCAGGATGGCTGGAGCTGCGGGAGAGTGGTCGCTGGAGGGACTGAGCCAATCCGCTCGGCGGCTGACCTGGGTGCTGTTCGCGGCGCAGAGCATGTCGTCTGCCGGCTTCATCGCTGCGGCCACGTTGGCCTCGATCCTGGGCGCGGAGCTCGCCGGGTCCGCCGCGTGGGCTGGCGTCCCCTCATCGGTCTATCTGCTGGGGACGGCTGGGGCTGCTCTTGCCTGGGGATACCTGATGGACGTGCTCGGCCGACGGGGGGGCCTGGTGCTGGGATTGGTTTTGGGCGCGCTTGGCGGCTGGCTTGCGTTCCTGGCGGTGGACACTGGATCCTTCCTCATGTTCCTCGTCGGGTTGGCCTTGATGGGGGTGGCGAGCGCGGCGGTGACGCTCGGCCGGTTCGCGGCAGCGGAGGTCCATCCACCCTCCGAGCGGGGAAGGGCGATCTCGACCGTTGTCCTCGGGGGAACGGTCGGGGCGATTCTCGGCCCGCTGCTCGTCGGCCCGGCCGGGAAATGGGCAGAAAGCCTGGGCCGGCGCGATCTTTCCGGTGCGTACGCCGTCTCGGGTGTGCTCTTCCTGCTTGCGGCGGCGGTGGTGTTCGCAATGTTGCGGCCGGATCCGCGCGACCTCGGCCGCCGTGTGGCGGCACTCCTGCCGGTCGACGACGTTCACTCCGGAGGGGCGCGGCCCCTTCGGGAGATCCTGGCCGCTCCGGATGCGCGGCTGGCAGTCACCGCCATGGTGCTCGGGCAGGCCGTGATGGTCATGGTCATGGTGATCACCAGCCTGCACATGCGTGCCCACGAACACGGGCTCGGATCGGTCTCTCTGGTGATCTCGGCGCACACGCTGGGGATGTACGCTTTTTCGGTGGTCTCGGGCAGGCTGGCCGACCGCTGGGGGCGCCGGCCGACGATCGCCGTCGGCGCCGCCGGCCTGTTGACGGCGTGCGCACTGGCGACCGTTTCACCGCAGGTCCTGCCCCTGTCGGTGGCGCTCTTCCTGCTTGGGCTGGGGTGGAACTTGTGCTTCGTCGGGGGCTCGACGCTGTTGGCCGATCAGCTCTCGCCGGACGAGCGCGCCCGGACACAAGGGTTCAACGACCTGCTCGTCGGGTTCGCCTCGGCCGCCGGAAGCCTGGGGAGCGGCCTGGTGTTCGCCGCCGTCGGATTCAACGCGATGGCCTGGCTTGGGGGAGCAGTCGCCCTCGTTCCACTCCTGCTGGCGCTCCCGCGGCGGCGGGCGCCGTTGGGAACCCCGGTGACGCCATGAACCACCGAGCGTGAACCGGGGACTGGCGACCCGCGCTTTGCCTAAGCCCGCCCGGGGCCCAGACAGCAAGTCCTTGAGGAAATCTCAACCACCTGACATGCGCCTCTGCCACGCGTGAGGTGGTGTGTTGCCTGTACCCGGCAAGCCTATGCGGACCCCAGCTTTGATTGCAGCTCGCGCATGTGCAAGAGTTGGTGGCCGTAGATGGCGACGATCATGATCTCCAGGGAGACCTCGCCGAGCGCCGGGTGTCGTCCGACACGGTCTAGCGCCGTCTCATCGATCGTTCCCAGCCACTCGAGGGTCCGCGCGCGCGCCGCATCCAACTGCTCGAGAAGCTGCGCGGGGGGGACGGATGCAAAGTGCGGCTGCTGTTCGGCATTGAAGCCGTTGTAGTCGAAGCCCTCCGGCGCGCCCGGGCCGCCGGCGGCGACGTCCTGACACAGCCGCAGCAGCTCCAGCTCGGACGACAGGAAGTGGGCGATCAAGTTGCGCGCCGTCCACGGAGCGGGATCCTCGTAGATCGCCCGCTCCCACTGGGACGGAGATAGCCGGCCAAATGTCTCCGACGACTTGCGTTGACCACGCTCGAGTTTGGCCATCAATCCCGGAATCCGGGTTTCGGGCACGGCAGCCTCCCTTGGCTCTGAGCGGACCGGCTCCGGCGGCACGCGGATAGATTATCGCAACGGGAAACGCACGATGTGACAGATGGCCAAGCCGCCTGTCACGTCTCTTTGATTCACTTCAATCCCAATGACATCCAGATCTCGTCGATGCGGGCCTTGACCTCGGGGCTCATGCCGACCGGCTGCGGCCACGGGCGAGGGTGCCCTTCCTCGGGAAGCTTGGCGGTGGCGTCGATGCCGATCTTGCCGCCGAACGAGTGCTGGACCGAGGCGTGGTCAAGGTGATCGACCGGCCCGTCGGTGACGACGATGTCCCGCGACCAATCGACGTTGCCCAACGCCTGCCACGCGGCCTGGTTCAGGTCCTGCACGTCGACCCACTCGTCGACGACGACGATCGCCTTGGCCAGCATCAGCAGCCCGAGCCCCCAGAGTCCCTGGATGACCTTGCGGGCATGTCCGGGGAAGCGCTTGCGAATAGATACCAGCACAAGGTTGTGAAAGGCGCCGGCCGGCGGCATGTGCACGTCGACAATCTCGGGCAGGAACAAGCGCATCAGGGGCAGGAACAGCCGCTCGGTCGCCTTGCCCATCCAGGCGTCCTCCATCGGCGGGATGCCGACGACGGTCGTCGGGTAGACGGCGTCCTTGCGGCGGGTGATGGCGGTGAGGTGAAAGACCGGGAACGGTTCGACCGGCGTGTAGTAGCCGGTGTGATCGCCGAACGGGCCTTCGGGCAGGTGCTCGTTCGGATCGACGTAACCCTCGAGGACGATCTCGGCCTGCGCCGGCACGTCCAGCGGGATGCTGACGGCCTCGACGAATTCTACCGGTTTGCCGCGCAGCCAGCCGGCGAGCAGGTACTCGTCGACGTCCGGGGGCAACGGGGCGGAGGCGCACCACATCGAGGCCGGATCGCCGCCCAGGACGATGGCGGCTGGGATGGTCGGCTTGCGGGATGCGCGCGCCACGCGGGCGTGTTCGGCGCCGCCCTTGTGGCGCTGCCAGTGCATGAGCAGACGGCGCTCGTCGACGACCTGCAGCCGGTACATGCCGACGTTGCGCACGCCGGTCTCGGGATCGCGCGTGATCACCTGGGGCAGTGTGATGAAGCGTCCGCCGTCCCCGGGCCAGCAAGTGAGGATCGGGAGCGAGTCCAGCGAGGCCGTGTCCTTCTGGATGATCTCCTGCGCCGGCGCATGCCGTACCCGGGTGGGGCCGACGCCGACGGCGCGCAGCGCGTTGAGCAGGTCCTGGCCGCGCGAGAGCATCCCTCCCAGCCCTTGCGGCAAGCGTAGGTCGAGCAGTGCGCCCAGCCGCTCGGGCAGTTCGTTGAGATCCTCGACGCCTAACGCCCAGGCCATCCGCCGTGGCGTGCCGAAAAGGTTGGCCGCCACGGGAATCTCGAAGCCGGCGACGTGCTCGAAGAGCAGGGCGCGGTTCGACTGCGCCGGCCCCTTGCAGGTGCGATCGGTGATCTCGGTGATCTCCAGATCGCGCGATACGGTGGTGGAAACGCGCGCCAGTTCGCCGGCGGCTTCCAGGCGGTCGAGGAATGCGTGCAGGTCCCTGTCCATTCGCCCTCCTCAGGCCTCCAGCCCCAAACGCCGCGCCAGCTCGAGCGTGCTAGGCTCGACGAGCAGTGATCCATCGGGAAACACCAGCGTTGGGACGCTGCGGTTGCCACGGTTGACCGCTTTGACCAGCGCCTCAGCCTCCGGATCCTGGTCGATATCAACCCAGCGATAGGCGACCTGGTGCTCTTCGAGAAAGCGGCGAGCGCGGTGACAATCCCCGCACCAGCTGGTGGCGTAGACGATCAATTCGGCCTCGGGCATCCTGCCTCCCCGTCCTGCCCGTGCGTCCGCCGGTCAGCCTTCATGCCGCACGCAGTCGGTGGACCAGGCGCGCCGCCTGCGCGTCAGGAGCGCGTCGGCTTCGGGGGGTCCCCAGGTCCCGGGTTGATAGGTCAGCAGAGGCAGCGCCTCCGGCCGTTCCCAGCCCTGAAGGATCGGATCCACCAACGCCCAGGCCAGCTCGATCGAGTCGGCGCGGGTGTACAGGGACGGGTCGCCGTTGAGGGCGTCCAGCAGCAGGCGTTCGTAGGCCTCGGGGATGGCGTCGGCGCCGAAGTCCTCGGCGTAGTGGAACTCCATGTCGACCGAGCGCATCTCGGCCAGGGTGCCCGGGACCTTGACCTCGAACTGCAGATGCATGCCTTCGTCCGGCTGCAGGCAGATCGACAGTGAGTTGGGGCGGATGCTGCCGCCGGGGGCCAAGGGGAACATCACGTGGGGGACGGACTTGAAGCGGATGACGATCGAGGTGGCCTTGGCTGCCAACCGCTTGCCCGAGCGCAGGTAGAACGGCACGCCCTGCCAGCGCCAGTTGTCGATGGCGAGTTGTACGGCTGCGAAGGTAGGGGTGCGTGAGTCGGGGGCGACGCCGGGCTCGGCGCGGTAGCCCTCGTACTGGGCGCGGAGCGCCATGCGGTCGACGTCGACGGGGCTAAACGGCCGCACGGCGCGCAGGAGCTTCACGCGCTCGTCGCGCAACGCCTCCGGGTCGAAAGAGGCCGGGGGCTCCATGGCCGCCATCGCCAGCACCTGCATCAGGTGATTCTGGAACATGTCGCGCACGATTCCGACGCGGTCATAGAACGGGCCGCGGTGTTCGACCCCGACCGTCTCGGCGACGGTGATCTGGACGTGATCGATGTAGTTGCGGTTCCACACCGGCTCAAAGATGCTGTTGGCGAAGCGGAAGACCAGGACGTTCTGGACGGTTTCCTTGCCCAGGTAGTGGTCGATGCGGTAGATCTGCTCCTCGGCCAGCACCTGATGCAGCAGGCGATTGAGTTCCCGCGCCGAAGCCGCATCGGAGCCGAAGGGTTTCTCGATGACCACACGCCGCCATCCGGAAGTTCGGTCGACCATCCCGGCAGCACCCAGGCGCAGCACGACGTCGGCGTATACGTGGGGCGGGGTGGCCAGGTAGTACAGCCGGTTTGCCGCGCCGCCGTTGGCGCGTTCGGCGGCGGTCAGGATGCCCTCCAGGTTCGCCAGGGACGCGGCGTCGGTCGGGTCGCCGCGCAGATACTCGAGCTGTGCCGCGAATGGCGGCCAGGCGGCGGGGTCGCTCCCGGCGGCGATGGCTTCGAGCTCGGCCCGGAAGGCAGCGCTGTCCATCTCGCTGCGCGCCATGCCCACCAGGTGGAAGCCCGACGGCAGGCGGCCCTTGCGGTGCAGGCTGAAGAGCGCCGGGACCAGCTTGCGCGAGGTCAGGTCGCCGGAGGCACCGAAGATCACGATCGAAGTGGTATCGGTCATGGACACTCCATCTCTGTGGCCGATTCTAGCAGGAAACCGCGAGCCTCTCACCGGTGGCTCATCCGGGTCGGCTAGAATTCCCGTGCAGATGCGAGAGCGGTGGAGGACGGCGACTTGGTTCGTGGCAGGTGCGGTGCTGACGGGCAGCGTGCTGTTCGGCGCGTACCAGATCCCCTGGGTGAAGGGCCGGCTGGAGTGGAGGTTCGATGCCGCAGCGGGCATCGTGGCCGGCTGGCTGCATCCCGGCGAAACACTCCCCACGCCGGCGCATGCGGTTGCGGAATTCGTGACCCCTACCCCGCTTCCCGCTTCGCCGACACTGACACTCCCGTGCAACCGGATGGCACGCCGCAGCCGACTTCGACGCCGCTCCCCGCATCGGTTAGCCTGCCGGCGCCCGCCTGGGAAAAGCAGGACTGGAACAACTGCGGACCGGCGACCCTCACCCTGGCGATGCGCTACTTTGGCTGGGACGGCGATCAGCGTGACGTCTCCGGCCTGCTCAAGCCCGACCCCGGCGACAAGAACGTCAACATCGAGGAACTCGCCTACTACGTCCGCACCCGGGCCGGCTGGCTGAACGCCGAGTACCGCGTGGGCGCAGATCTGGATACGCTCAAGCGGTTCCTGGCAGCCGGGTACCCGGTGATCATCGAGAAGAGCCTGATCCTGCCCGAGTCGGAGGGTGGGGGCGGCTGGGCGGCCCATTACGTACTGCTCACCGGCTATGACGATGCCTCGCGCCAATTCATGACCCAGGATACCTACCACGGCGCCAACCTGCCCGTGTCGTACGCCGATCTGGACGAAAGCTGGCATGCCTTCAACCACGTGTTCCTGGTGGTCTTCCCCGTGGAGGACACGGAGGCGATCGCTCAGTTGATGGCTGAGGATTCGAATCCGGAGGTCAACCGCCAGCGGGCGCTCGAACGCAGCCAGGCGGAGGTCGCCGCCCTCCCCGGCGACGCGTATGCCTGGTTCAACCTGGGGACGAATCTGTCCTACTTCGAGCGTTACAGTGAAGCGGCGCAGGCGTACGATACCGCGCTTGGCCTGGGGTTGCCCTGGCGGTTCACACGCTACCAGTTTGGCCCGTACATCGCCTACTTCCACCAGGGCCGCTTCGAGGATGTAGTTGACCTGGCGACGGCGACGTTGTACCGCACGTCGAAATCGGAGGAAGCGAGGCTGTGGCGTGCGTGGGCGCGCTACAGCCTGGGAGATCTGGGGGGCGCGCTCGAGGATCTCACCGCTGCCCTGCAGGTCAATCCCAACTACCTCGACGCGCAGTACGCCCTGAACTACATGCGCGGTGGGTGAGGGCGGACCCCTGGTTTGGTATCATTGTTAACAGACTAATTCGACCCGTAAAGGGTATTGTGGAGGTGTGCGGTGCTGATCAGTGACAAGCTCATGGCGGAGATCAACAAGCAGATCGGGCGCGAACTGGGCGCCTCGAATCAGTACTTGAGCATTGCCGCTTACTTCGACGCTGAAACGCTTCCCGAATTGGCGAGCTTCTTCTACCGTCAGTCGGTGGAGGAGCGCGAACACGCCCTCAAGTTCGCTAAGTTCATCGTTGAGGCGGGAGGCAGGGTGGCGGTCCCGGCGGTCGAGGGGGCTCGAGCGGACATCGGGTCGGCCGAGGCAGCGGTCAAGCTGTCCGTGGATTGGGAGATGGAAGTGACCCGCCAGATCAACGCCCTTCTCGATCTGGCGCTGCAGGAGAAAGACCGGCTGGCGATGGGGATCCTGAACTGGTTCGTGGCCGAGCAGCTGGAAGAGGTCTCGTCGATGGAGGCGCTTCTGTCTGTCGTTCGGCGCGCCGGCCCAAGCGGGTTGTTGTTCGTCGAGGACTACCTGGCGCGCCGAAGCGCGAAGTCGTAGCCTTCTCCACCTCAACGCAAGGCAAGCCGTCGCCCTAGTGGGCGACGGCTTCGCTTTGGCGAGGCGGAGATTCCTCCCGCCGTCGGGAGGACCAACTCTGCGCGTGCTCGAGGTGGTGGGCGGGTTGGAACCCCGACCCCGGAAGCACCGCATCCAGGTCGCGGATCTCGACAAATGGGCCGAGGTCATGAATCTGTCCTCCGGCCGCCACTGCCAGCCGTCCGTCGGGCAGGATTGTCAGCCGCAACCCATCCAGCGCGTGCCGGTCGAGCCAGCGGACCCGGTAATCCCGGCGCCCGACTTCGACGTTGCTGCGCAGATCCGCAAACTGATCATCGCTGACGACCAACCCCGCCCATTCGGCGGCCTGCTGGGCGCAGGGATAGACCTGGTAGATGTCGACCGACAATCGATTGGGCAGCGTCGGCGCAAGACGATCGAGGAGAGCCACCATCTCGGGGATGGCCTCCAGGTTGAGCCGGGTGACGGCGGTTCCGATCTTGAGATCGATCCGCGGGTGGGCGGCCAGCAAGTCCAGGTGATCGAGGATGGCCTGGAAGTGGCCGGCGGTCTTGCTGCGACTGGAGACCGCCTCGTTCGGGCCGTCGAGCGGGAACGCAACCTGATCGATCCAGCGACCGTAGGCGCGCAGAAAGCCGGAGGTGAGCACGTCGCCAGGCGTTGCCAGGACCAACTCCAGGTGTTCCTGACGCGCGAGCCGCAGTAACAGACCGGCATCCGGACGAAGGAGTGGATCGCCCCCGGTGAAGACGATGCGTGGCACACCCAGGAAGCGGACTTTGCGCACGATGGCGGCAGCGCGCTGGGTATCGACTTCCTCGGTCTCCCCGGGGCGGGATGTGCAGGCGGGACACGCCTGCTTGCAGCGCGAGGTCACCTGGAAATCGAGCGTCGCGACGGAGGGCATAGGAAGGACCTCCCTGGGATGGCGGCGACGTTGCGTTATGAGGTTGTGGCTGCGGCGAAGGCAGTCGAGACGGACCCCACGCCGAGTATAGGGCTATCCCCTGGCGGCGGCGAACTGCGGAATGACAGGTTGGGAGGGTGCTCAACGGAGGGACTTCGGGAGCCGGGGTTAGGCGCATCCGCCGACACCGGCATTGGGTGGGTCTGACGTAGGCGTTGGGGAAGCGGCCCCTTCGGCTTCGCCTTCGGCGGGGAGGCGGATGTAGATCCTGTCTTGGTGCTGGTGTCGGAGCATCCAGCGATCCCGGCGTGCCGCCGGGCTTTGCGACACGAACGGTGCATCGCCCTTACTGGGATCGAGAAGTTTACCAACCCGAGCGTTAGTTGTCGGCTCGGCGCGTGTCCGTCGAGGGTGATGTAGGGCGCGGCGCGTTCGGCGATCACGCCCAGCCGGTGGAGTTGATCGAGGCTGCGCAGCGAGCGCTGGCGCCGGGCGTTCAACAGTGCCTCGGCCGTGCGCGGTCCGATGCCGGGGACGCGCAGCAGCATCTCGCGCGAGGCGCGATTCACCTCCACCGGTGATCCCACCAGCGCCGCCTGCGCGTAGGCCAGCTTGGGATCGACGTGCCGCGCCAGCCCGCCTCGGGCATCGAAGGCCAGGTCCTCCAGGTCGAAGCCGTAATCCCGAAGCAGGAACGATGCCTGCACCAGGCGGTGGGCGCGCAGCGGGTCTTCCGGGGCGACGGCCTCGAGGGGCGTCCCGGGATGGGGTCCGAAGGCTTCGAAGTATGCGCGCGCCAGTCCCAGCCCCCGGGTCAGACGGTCGGTGAGCGACAGCAGGTCGAGGTCGCTCTCCCCGGCAGGGCCGACGACGAACTGCGTGGTGGTTGAGGGCCACCGACCGCGCCAGGCGGACGAGGGCGGGAGTTCGCGGCGTGCTTCTTCGGCCCAGCGGAGCGGCGCCAGCAGCTCGAATTCGAACTGCTTGTGTGGCGCGAACCGGCGCAGGTGCGGGGCTGAAGGCGCCTCCAGATTGATCGACACGCGGTCGGCCAACTGCATTGCGCGAACAAGTTGATCGCGTTCGGCGCCGGGCATGATCTTCAGGTGCAGGTAGCCGCGATAGCCGAGTTTGCGACGCAGCACCTCAGCGGTATCGAGCAGCCGGTCCTGGGCGCGTGCTCCGCCCCCGAGGATGCCCGAGGACAGAAACAGGCCGTGCGCGACGCCGCGCTGGTGCAGTCCGAAGTACAGGCGTGCCATTTCGTCGGGTTGGAAGGTGACGCGCTGTGGGTCGCATCCGGCGCGGAATCCGCAGTACAGGCAGTCGCGCTCGCAAGCCGTCGTGAGCATCGACTTGAGCAGCGGGAGCCGGCGCCCGCCCGGCATGACGGCCATATGGAGCGGGATGGTGTAGCCGTCCAGATCGGCGAACCATGATCCAGGGTGAGCGCCGTAGCGGCGAGAGACCTGGCCTGCGGTCAGTCCCGCCGGGCGATCCGGCGCGGGGGCAGGCCTGAAGGCCGAGGGCTCTCCATCCGCTTCCAGCGTTGCCTGGCAGGTAGCCAGGGCGAGCTTGTGGAACGCATCCACAGGCCCAGTATAGCACAAATGTTCTATTCCCAGATGCGTGACAAGGCGTTCTCGATCTCACCTTTGGGGACGCAGGACCCGTTGGCCGACCCGATCAAGGCAGCCGTCTCCGAGCGCGCCGGTTGGTGCCCCACCCCCACCGGTTTCTAGCAGAACCGCATCCCGGGTGTGGGCCAGAGGATGGGAGGAGAGGACGACTGCGCCCGGGGCGTGAGTCATCTATAATCTCCTCCGAGTCGGCTTGCCAACCTGCCTGGTCTACGACGACGAGGGGCCGTGCGAATCGTGCGGCCATTGGAGGATCGAATGGCCTACCTGTATCCGATCTGGCTCTTCTTCGCCGCCTTCTTCTTCTACTCGGCCTACATCCACTGGCGCGAGACCGGACAGGAGATCCGGCCGTTCTCCATCCGGCAGCGCGATACTCCGCTGGCCGACGCCGCCGTGGACCCTGTCCTGGCTGAAGCGAACAAGACGTTTGTCGGAGAGTTCAACGCCTACCTGAGCGGCATGAACCGCCTCAACAAATCGCGCCATCGGGCAGCGGCCGTCGGGTATGTTCTGGCCGGCGTCATCTGCCTGTTGGCGATGGTCTTCATGATCTCGATCGGCGGGGCAGCAGCCTGAACGGGCAATCAGCAACTAGCAACTAGCAATGAGCGATTAGCGATTTGCAGTCAGCAACTGGCAACTAACGAAGAGCGGCTGGCGCCCTGCCGGCCGCTCCTCGTTTCTATGGCCTACTCCCCGAACAACGCCTGGCTGCCCTTCTTTGCGCGGACCTTGCGCTCACCGTCGTCGGCCGCACCGAGCCAACGGTAGAACGATTCATCGTAGTCACGCGTGCGCACGACCACCGGCATCGGCACCGCGTGGCCCAGGATCAGCGCCTGCTGGCGCGTGTCGAGGCGGGCCAGCACCTCGCGCAGCGCTCCGGCGCCGCTGACGCCGGAGAACACCGCCCGGATGTCGGCTTCGTTGTCCAGCAGGCAGGTGACCCGCGTGCCGATCTGGCTCATCACCTCGTCGTCGATGCCGCTCGGACGCTGGTCGACGATCAGCAGCGTGACGTTGTACTTGCGCAGTTCGCGGGCGATGTTGCCGAAGACGGTGTGGCCGGCGATCGAAGGATCGAGGAACTTGTGCGCTTCCTCGATGACGATCACCAGCGGCTGCGGCTCGTCCGCCTTCCTCCCAACTGCCTCGTTCTTCTGGCGCACGTAGCGCTCGTGGACCCGTCGGGTCAGGAAGTTGGCCACCAGGATGTAGGCCGCCAGCGTGTTCCCGTAGCGGCCGAACTCGAGCACGACGCTCCGTCCCTGCTTCAGGCGCTGGAAGATGTCATCGACGGCGTCGTCGCCGGGGCCGGGCACCAGGAACCCAAGCCGGCGGAAGAATTCGAACTTGCGCTGGATGGCGCCCAGCGTCGACGAGACGATGCGCTCCTCCTCGACCAGCGACGCCAGCTCCTCGTCGGGCCCGTCGCTCAGCAGCCGGTCGATCCACGCCGGTCCCAGACGGCGCCGCAGGAACGGCAGCGCGCCGGTCTGCACGTCGCTCAGTCCGAGCAGGCCGGAGAGCATCTCGACGTCCTCCGGCTCGAGCTGCTGCGTGCCGATCCGGAGGACACGGTCGACCTTGCTGCCGCGCGCCCGGGAGGTCTCCTCGTCGAGCGTCACCACGCTGACCTGGCCGGCGGTGAAGAGCTGGCGCAGGCCCTTGAACTCGCGGCCGGCCTCGTCCTTGACCGCCCAGCCGTAGTCGTTGTGCATGTCGAAGATCAGCGCCGAGGCGCCGCCGGCGCGGATGATCCCGGCCAGCAGGATGCGCGTGATGAAGGACTTGCCCGTGCCGCTCTTGCCGAACACGCCGGAGGAGCGCTCGACGAAGCGCTCCAGGTCGAGGTTGACGTGCACGCCCTCCATGTCGAGCGGGGTGCCCAGGAACAGGTGCTTCTCGTCTTCGGCACCGAACACGCGCTCGACGTCCTCGGCCGATGCCTCATCCACCGGGGCGAAGTGCGCCGGGACGGTCTTGTTGGGACGAGGCTGGTCGTCCTCCGGATCGAGCATCAGCATCGGGCTGACGGACAGCGTGCCGTAGGCCACCTGCCGCGAGTACACCTCGGCGGCGAAGGCGTCGCCGGGTGCGGGAGGCTGGCGCATCAGGTCGGGATTGGTGGCGTCGAGGGCGATGTCGGTGACGATGCCGAAGAACTTGCGTCCGCTGGTGCCGCGGATGACGACGTACCGCCCGACGGCCAGGCGTTCGATCGACAGGCGCGGGTCGAGCTTGACCAGCAGCCCGGTGGAAAGCGAGCCGCCCACCACCATTCCCAGCGGTGTCTCGCCCGGGCGCGGGCCGAAGTAGGCGTCGAGTTCGGAGGTATTGGTCATACGTTCTCCCTCAGGTCGCGCTCGGACGCGCGGCCGGCCGGCATCCTCGGCAGGTTGGCCCCTACGGCCGGAGCGAACGAACTAGGCTCTCGAGGCGCGTCAGGTCCCGCCCGACGAGCCGGGCACACTCTGCCGCCGCAGATACAAGATACGCACGGCGCTCGTTCTCGGGCCGGACGGCCGCAGCGGCCTGCAGCGCCGCCGCCAGCAGGTCGTCCACCGGGATTTCCGGGACCGCCAGGATCAACTTGAGGAACTCCAGATGCCCGGTGAATTGACGAACATCCGCCGGCGACAGGCGATGGATGGGGGCCAGTGTCAGCGGCGGTTGCGGCGGCAGGGACTGCACAAAGCCGGCGCCGTTCCGGTAGCCGATCGCCAGCGCCCGATACTCGACCGGCACCTGTCGATTGACCTGACTGTCGGCCAGTTGTTCGGGGCTGAGCGACTTCGGAGGCGGCCAGTTGACGCGCCAGCTCGTCATCCTCGATGCTCAGGTCGTAGATCAACCCGATCACGTGGCTGCGCCCCTGTTGGGCCTCAGCCTGGCAGTAGGTGCCGAACACAGGCCACTCGGGTTCCGGAAGGCGAACGGCGCCGACGAAACCGCGCGTGCTACAGCGGGTCACCCGGCCGATCGGTCGATCCTCTGCGGTCATACGCCCTCTTTCGGCCGCGACTGCCGGCGGCCCCGGCGACCCACGCCGTCCTACAGTCGGTGCTTGCGGCGCGAGCGCGTCCAGCGTTTGGTCGTTGCCTTCTGCGATGCGCGTCCGGCCACGTGGCTGTCCACGAGCCGCTGCTGGATCAGCCCTTCGAGCTGCTGGCGATCCTGATTCGTCACGACAGCCAGCTCGTGAGCGCGAACGAGCACATACGGGAACCCCCCCGTGGCCCGGCATTGGTCGAGGATGGCGGCGTGCACCCGCCCAAGCCGCGCCGGATCCTGCGCCACCCAGGCAGGAACTTCGACCCGGGCGATCGTCCCCCGAGCGTCGGTCTTCAGGTAGAAGAAACGGACCTGATGGCCCTTCGTCTCGAAATCGCGATTCAGCGGAGAGCTGTCGATGAAACAGGCCGAGCGCTGGCCCGGCCCGAGAAGGTCGTCGAACAGCGCCCGATCGGTGAGGGAGCGGAACGGGTTGGCGCGCAGCGATTGATCGTTCACCGCCTCGGGCGGCAGCGTCGAAAGATGCGCCAGTGTCAGCACGTCGGCACTTCGCGGGCGATCGATGAATCCCGCCACGCATCCGCCGCTGGCCTGCAGGCTGTCCAGGTGGCCGAGGTAGGACTGCAGGATGTGATCGACGTCCTTTTGGTTCTGCTCGCGCACCTGCAGGGCGAACCACAACAGCAGGCCGTTATCGAGCAGGGCGACGAACGGGCGGCCGGAGTGAGCTTGCGCCCATTCGGCCAGGGCCTTCATTTCCTCCGCGTCGCGCCGGCCGTTGATCATGGCGTTCCCGACCGGATACCCCTGCTGATCGTGCAGGTCCTCCGGCAGAAAGTAGATCTGCGGCTGCGTGCGTGTCTGCGGTGCCCGGCTGGACCCGGTCTCCATGGCCAGCCCGCCAACCTGGATCACGTAGTACAGCGCCGGTGCGTGCCGGTCGGGGTAGATCTGGGAGCCGTCGGCGCCGGCAACGACCAAACCGGCTTCGAGGGCCGGGGCAGCGCCAGCGGTGAGAAGCGGTTCGTCGGTGGGACGTGCGCCTCGGTAGCGATCCCCGGCGCGCGCCACCTGTGCGGAGAGTTCCTGCGGGGAGAGGCCTGCCGCGTGCTCGAGCGCCTTGCGTGCTGCCGGCTGCAACCGGCGAAGCGCGGCCTGCTGTTCAGCCAGCGCCGCGCCCATCTTCTCGAGTTGTCCCAGGATTCCAGGGAGATTCAGGCTCATGGACGCCGCTCGAACACCTGTTCCGCATTATAGTGGATGGAGGTCCCGACGCAACCAAGAATCCCCCGATGGGCGCAGGACTCACGCTCGCGGGGGAGGGTCGTCTCCAAGATCCACGCCATGGCCCACACCCGACCGCCACAGATGGCGCCTTGTGGCCTGCCCAAAACCCTTATGCTATACTGCCCGCGATGAACCCCGACCGATCGTTCGACGATCGACTCGCGGCCCAAGTGCGCTCGCTGGGGCTCGAGGGCGCGGCCTCAACGTTGATCGAGGCGCTCGCACCGCTGGCCTGGGTCGGCGCGCAGCTGGGGTACATGGTTGGACCCCTGATCGGTCCGCACGCCACGCGCAGCGCGGGGCTGGTGGGCTTGCTGGAGGACCCGCAGCGCATGGCGGGGTTTGTCGAGAGCCTGCGTCGGGAGCCGCCGCCATGAGCTTTGACTGGGTCGGGCTGGCCGTCATCGGCGCATTCACGCTGCTGCTCCTGATCTTCGCGCTTCTGGGACGCAAGTGGCAGCCCGCCTTCCGCAGTCTGCCCAGCTTCGAGGCGCTTGGGACGGCGATCGAACATGCCGTCGAGGCCGGCGAACGAGTCCATGTCTCCCTCGGCACCGGCTCGGTGATCGGGCCGGAGTTGGCGCCGGCCATGGCCGGACTGGTCGTCCTCTCTCGGGTAGCATCGGCGACGGTGATGAGCGACCGGCCGGCGGTGGCCACGACCGCCGATGGCGCCATGGCCATCCTGGCCCAGGACACGTTGCGCACGGCGCACGCGCGCGTCGGCGCCGGCGATCGCTTCGAACCGACCTCGGGCCGAATGCTGGGGGCCACGCCGTACTCGTATGCCGCCGGCATTCCGGCCGTCCTCGCCACCGAGGGCGTCTCAGTCCACATCTTGAACGGATCCTTCGGCGCCGAGGGTGCGCTGGTGGCGGACTTCGGGGAGCGGCGGCAGGCGTTCGTCGTCGGCGGCAGTGACGACGTCCACGCGCAGGCGTTGCTGTATGCCACGGCCGACCACCCGCTTATCGGCGAGGAGGTCTTCGCCGGCGGCGCCTACTTGAATGCCGGCGTGTTCCACGGCGCAAGCCTGCGCACGCAAGACGTCGTCCGCGTCCTTGTCATCCTGGCCATCCTGGTCGGCACGCTGCTCCGCACGCTGGGGGTTGGGCTGTGAAGCTGGGCGCGTGGATCGTATGGACCGCGGTGGCGATGGCGTTCGGCGGGGTCGTGCTGGCGGGCTACTTCGTCGAGTGGCAGACGCTGCAGGAGCTGCGCCTACTCTTCATGCGCTGGGCGATCCTGCTCTCGGCCACGGCGCTCCTGCTTGGGATCCTGAACTTGCTCGCCGCGCACATGCACAAGGTCACACAGCAGGAAGGCGGCTGGCCCTACAGTGCGCTGCTGATCATCATCCTGCTCGGGACGCTGGTGCTCGGGCTGGTGTTCGGCCCGGACAACCGTGTCGTCCTTTCGCTGTTCGAGTACATCCAGCTTCCGGTTGAAGCGACGTTGATGGCGCTGCTGGCTGTGTCGCTTGCCGTGGCCGGTGTGCGCATGGTGGCGCGCCGGCGTGATGTCTACAGTCTGATCTTCATCGTCACGGCGCTGCTCGTCCTGCTGGGCACGGCGCCCTGGCCGTTTGGCGGCGGAGGGCTGACGGCCTACTTCGGGTGGCTGCGCAACTGGCTGGCGCAGGTGTGGGCTGCGGGGGCGGCGCGCGGCATCGTCCTGGGCATCGCCCTGGGCGCCGTCGCCACCGGCTTGCGCGTCCTGCTCGGGGCCGACCGCCCCTACGGAGACTGAGCCGTGGCGGACGTGCGCTGCCCGATGTGCAGCAAGCCCAATCCCGAAGGGGCGGATGAATGTGGATTTTGCGGGGCGCGCCTCAAGCCGGTTCTTCCAGCAGGCACAACGCCACCGCCATCCGACCAACCGCTGCCTCCAATGCCGGACTGGCTGTCCCGTCTGCGCGGGCCGGACGATGAACCTCCAGCCCCGGCCCAGCCGGCTGAACCGACCGACGAAGGCGACTGGCTGGCGCGCTTGCGCTCCACCGATCCAGACTGGTCGCAAAGCGAGTGGGACGGAAGCGCCGCCGCCCAGCCGCCCGCAGGGCTGCCTGAAGAGAAGGAGCCGGCCGCACGTCCCGTAGGGCGCCCCGGGGAATCCCCGGACTGGCTCAGCCGCTTGCGCGAGGCCTCCTCAGAGGAAGCAGGTCCACCGGCAGGTGAACTTCCCACCTGGCTGGCGGAAGAGTCGCCGGCTGCGCCGGCTGCGGCAGGCGAGCCAACTCCTTCGGCACCGCCGGCGGCAAGGGGCGAGATCCCGGATTGGCTCGCCCGCGTGCGCGCCAGACAGGCCGAAGAAGGCGTCGACGAGGATGCCCTGGATGAAGCCGGACAACCACTGCCAGACGTGTTTGATCTCGAGAAGACCGGCTGGCACAGCGGCCTGACCGGGTTGCTCGCGACGCCCGGCGACCTACCGGCGGAGGACTTCCTCTCTGCATCCGGCCCGCCGGCGCCCTCGTGGCTTGAGCCGGAGACGCCGCCCGCCGAGCCTGAGCCGCGGACCGGCCGCCTTTCAGAACGCCTGGCTCCCGAGCCACCGGTCTCCGAGCCGGAACCACCAGCACCTCCCGCCGTGGCGGAGCGGTCCACCGGCCCGCTGGCCCCGAAGCCTGCGAAGCGCGCAGATCGCCTGGCCCCGGTAGGACCTCGCACCGATGACCTAATCCCGGCGGCCAGCTCGACGGGCAGACTGCGTGAACCCCCGGCCGCTCCTCCGCCAACACCACCCTTCGGCATTGGCGGGCTCGACGATGAGACCGGGCTCTCGAGCCTGGTCCCGGCGTCCGAGGAACCGGACTCGCAGCCCATTCGCCCACCTCTTGTCTTGCCGACGACCAGCGCGCCTGAAGCGGCCCCGGCGATCGAAACCGCAGAGCCGGAGTGGATGAAGGATCTGCGGCAGCCGGAAGCCGCGGCGCCCATGCCTCACGTCCAGGCGCTTGTGTCGAGCGGTAGCGGAGCCGAGGGCGCGGACTTCGACATGGAAAACGTCGGGGTCCCCGACTGGCTGACGGAAGCAGGCAACATGCCGTCCGAGGCGGCCATTTCCTCGGAGGTCCGTCCCGATCTAGCGCCCGCCACGCTCCCCACCTGGCTGGAAGCAATGCGCCCGGTGGACACCTTCCGCTCGGTGGTCGAGATCTTGCCCGAGGACGAGCAGGCGGTCGAATTGGCCGGTCCGCTCGCCGGGTTGCGCGGCGTGTTGATGGCGGAGCCGGTTGTGGCGCTGCCGCGCATTTCCGGTGTCGGCTCGACGCGCCTGAACGTCACCGAACGACAATATGCCCAGGCTGAGCAGCTCACTAAACTCGTGCAGGACGAGCTGCGCGAGATTTCCCCAACCGGACGAGCGCCCCGCCGCTTACCGCTGCTGCGCTGGGCGGTCGCCGGGCTGCTCCTGCTTGCCGTCGCCCTGCCGATCGTCTTGCGCCTGTCGGTGTTTGCGCTGCCGACCGTCGAGCCTCTCGAGCTCGCACCGCTGGTTAATCTGGTGGCCGGCCTGCCCGCTGATCGTCCCGCCTTGCTGGTGTTCGACTTCGAGCCGGCGAACGCCGGCGAGCTCGAGGTCGTCGCTGGTCCCCTGATCGAGGACCTGATGACGAAGGGTGTCCCGCTGGCGACCCTCTCGACGCGACCGACGGGCCCGCCTCTGGCCGAGCGCCTGCTGCGCCTGCGCGGCGCGGCGTACGACTACCGGACCGGCGAGGACTATGTCCACCTTGGCTATCTCTCCGGCGGTGTTCCGGCGATACAGCTCTTTTCCGCCGACCCGCGCGGGGCCGTATTGAGCGGCTTTGCCGCCACGGTCGACTCGGACGGCGGATCGATGGCCGGATGGGGTTCACCGGTCCTCGAGGGCGTGCGGACCCTGTCCGACTTCGGCATGGTGGTGGTGATCACCGCCGGTGCAGAGAGCGCGCGGTCGTGGATTGAGCAAGCCAGCCCATGGCTGGGCGGGAAGCCCCTGGTGATGGTGTTGAGTGCCGGTGTCGAGCCGATGATTCGGCCCTACTACGAGGCCCTGCGCCCACAGGTGAACGGGCTGCTGAGCGGTGAACCGGCGGCTGTGGCTTACGAGCTGCGCAACGGCAAGCCCGGCCCGGCGGTCGAACGCTGGAACCCGTTCAGCCTGGGGATCCTGGTGCTCGAGCTCCTGCTGATCAGCGGCGGCGTGTCCGGGGTCGGAGCATGGATCCTGCACGCCGTCAGGCCGCGGCCGAGGCCGAAGCGCGCATGACCGAGATCACCACGCTCGTCGACACGCTGATCGGGCCGATCGTCGCCGCGCTGCTGACGGTCATGGTCCTCAGCTACCTGATCGGTGACAACCCGCTCTTCCGTCTGGCGACACATCTGTTCATCGGCGTGGCGGCAGGCTACGCCGGCGCGCTGGCGGCCCGCTCGGTGTTGTGGCCCGGACTGGTGCAGCCCATCCTGCAAGCCGGCCTGGGCGGACTGCTCAATCCGACGGCGGCGCTGACGCTGCTCGTCCCGGCGCTGCTGGCGTTCTTGTTGGTCCTCAAACTCGTCCCGGGGCCTTCGCGGCTGGGCACGTTTTCCACCGTGTTCCTGGTCGGTGTCGGTGCGGCGGTGGTTGTCGGCGGGGCGATCACCGGAACGCTGATCCCGCAATCCCTGGCGGCGATGGGCACCTTCGATCCCGGCGTGGTCTCGCCGCAGACCGGCGAAACGGGCTTCGAGCGTGTGATCAACGTCATGATCCTCCTGACGGGCACGCTGAGCACGCTGGCCTACTTCCGATTTACGCTCCGGCGCGGTCCGGGGAGTGAGGGCCGCCCGCTGGGGCCGATCGGCCTGCTGGGGAAGGCCGTCAGCGCGCTCGGCCAATCGTTCATCGCGCTGGCCTTCGGGGTGATGTACGCCGGCGCCCTCTCGGCCACGCTGCTGATCCTGACGCAGCGGGTTCAATTCCTGATGGATGCCCTGACCGGGCTGATGGCCGGACGATGATGGACCTGCCGACGATGGTCGACTCCGAAACGCTGCTGGCCGTGGACGTGGGAAGTGTCCACACGCGGGCCAGCCTGTTCGATGTGGTCGACAACCAGTATCGTCTGGTGGCCACCGGTCGCTCGCTCTCCACGGCGACGACGCCGTTGCTCGATATCGGCGAAGGCGTGCGCATTGCGCTCGATCAGGTCCAGACCATCACCGGCCGCCGGCTGCTGGACGACTCCGAAGGCCTGATCATGCCGAGTACGTCGCAAGGCGCGGGCGTGGACGTGTTCGTCGCCACCTCGTCCGCCGGACCTCGCTTGCGCGCCGTCCTGGTCGGGCTGACCCCGGGCGTGTCGCTGGAATCCGGCCGGCGCCTGGCCACCTCCACCTACCTGGATGTGGTCGAGGAGATCGGGCTCGCCGACCGGCGGCGCGAGGAAGAGCAGATCGACCTGATCCTCGCCACCCGGCCCGACCTGATCTTAATCGTCGGCGGGACGGACGGCGGCGCCAGCGCCTCCGTCCTGCGGCTGGTCGAAGGCGTCGCCATGGCGGCCGGGCTGCGCCCCGGCGGGCCGGTGCCGCGCGTCCTGTTCGCCGGCAACCGCCAGCTGGGGGCCGCGATCGTCGAACGCTTCGCCGACCGGACCTCGGTCTCGCTGGCGCCCAATGTACGCCCCGGGCTGGAGGGTGACGACCTGACGCCGGCGCGCAACCGGCTGGCCGAAGTCATCGCCGAACTACGCGGTGCCAAGATCTCCGGCTACGACGAGATGCGCCAGTGGTCGGGCGGCTACGTGATGCTGACGGCGGATGCCTTCGGGCGCGTGATCCGTCACCTGAGCCAGACGTACGACCCGCGTAAGGGCGTGCTGGGCGTCGACATCGGCGCCTCGCAGACGACCATCGCCGCCGGCTTCGGAGGTGACTTGCGCCTGACGGTGCGCACTGACCTCGGGTTGGGGGCACCGCTGCCTTCGCTGTTGCGTCACACCTCGATCGAGTCGATCACGCGCTGGCTGCCCACCGACCTGCAAGACGATCTGGTGCGCGACTACATCTTCAACAAGTCCCTCCATCCAGCCACGATCCCGATGGAGCGAGACGAATTGCACCTGGAATTCGCCCTGGCGCGCCAGGTCCTGCAGATCGCGCTCGGCATGGCGCGCGCCGGCTGGCCGAAGGGCAAGGATGGACGGAGTCTGGCGGGGCTTCCGCAGATGGAGCCGATCCTGGCGGGCGGGGGCGTGCTGTCACGGGCGCCGCGCCCGGGCTATGCCGCGCTGGCGCTGTTGGATTCGCTGCAGCCAACCGGGATCACCACCCTGGTCCTTGACCCGCACAGCCTGACGCCCGCCCTCGGCGCGGCGGCAGCTGTGCTGCCGATGGTCACCGTTCACGTCATGGAATCGGGCAGTTTCGTCAGCCTGGGCACCGTGGTTTCCCCGATGGGAGGGGGGCGGGCCGGCCGGGCTGTGGCCAGGGTCAAGCTCGAGCGAGAGGGCCAGGCGGCGCTGGAAGGCGAGGTCCGGCTCGGCCAATTGGTCGTGCTCCCACTGGGACCGGGCGAAGTCGGCCGGCTTACGCTGCGCCCGGAGCGGGGGTTCGATGTCGGGTTGGGCGGGCCCGGGAAGGCCGGGGCGCTGAAAGTCTCCGGCGGGGCGGTCGGGCTGATCATTGACGCTCGAGGGCGCCCGCTGTTGCTACCGAAGGATCCCGGCCGGCGCCGGGAGCTCAACCAGAAGTGGTTGTTCGACATCGGGGCGCTCCAATGACGGTCTGGCACTTCTCTTGCAACCCGGGTCTCACCTGGCCATGAAATCTGCCTACTTGCCTCCCGTCTCGCACGTCCTGCCGCTGACGATCGTCCGGCGGGACCGGACGCTGCCTATTGCCGGGACGGTCACTGCCCGGTTGAACGAGCGGGTGCAGGCCGTGGACGTGATCGCCGAAGCCGAGACGGCACCCCGCCACGTGTACCTCGACCTGGCCCGCGGGCTGGGCGTACCGCCGAAGGAAGCGCCGGGCTACCTGGTTCGCGAGAAGGGCGACCGCGTGGAGATGGGCGATACGATCGCCGGCCCGGTGGGTGTCGCCCGCCGGACGGTGCGCGCCCCGGCCGACGGCCGCGTGGTCGCCATCGAGGGCAGCCGCGTGCTGTTCGAGGTGCGCGGCGAGCCGATCGGCCTCCGGGCCGGCATGCCGGCCATGGTGGTGGCCTCGGACGGGACCCAGTCGGTGACGCTGGAGACTACGGCGGCGCTGGTGCAGGGCATCTGGGGCAACGGCCGGCAAGATTTCGGCGTGATGCGCACGCTGGGCAGCGGACCGGCGGCGCGGATGCAGACCGACATGCTCGACATCAACCTGCGCGGCGCCGTGCTGATCGGCGGGACCTGCGATCAGCCTGCCCCGCTGCACCAGGCGACTGAACTGATGGTGCGTGGGATCGTGCTTGGCTCGATCACCTCCGACCTCATCCCCGTGGCGCTGCGCCTGCCGTACCCGCTGATGATCACCGAAGGCTTCGGCTCGCTGCCGATGAACACGGTCGCCTACGGGATGCTCACCACGAACGTCGGTCGGGATGCCGCCGTCGACGCCCGCCCGGGAGACCGCTACAGCTACCAGCGCCCCGAAGTCATCATCCCGATGCCGACCAGCCGGCAGGCGGATGTTCCTGACGACGTCATCCCGCTGGCGGCGGGTGTGCGCGTGCGCGTGCTGCGAGCGCCGTTCCACGGCGCGGTCGGCATCGTGCGCGACCTGCCTGTCAAAGCCGCCGACTTTCCGAGCGGGCTGCTCGCCCGCAGTGCAGCCGTCGAGATCGAGGGTCTGGGGAATCGGATGATTCCTCTGGCCAATCTGGAAGTCATCCAGTAGACCGTGCCCCGGCGCCGGACCACGAGGGGCGTCGTCAGGACATGGCGTGAGGAGAAGCGACAATGGCAGAAGACTTCGAGGTCGGTAGCGCGCCGCCGGAGGAATCGTCCAACCGGACCTTCGTGTTCGCCGCGGCTGCGGTGGGCGGATTGCTCGTCCTGAGCATGGTCTGCCTGGCGCTGTATGCGCTGGTGGTGGCGCCGCGCCAGCAGGAGTCGCGCAACGCGCAGGCGACCCAGATCATCTTGGACAACACCAAGACGGCCGGATCGCTGACGCAGACGGCGGCCGCCCTGCACCCCACCAACACCAGGGCGCCGACGCGCACGCCGGTTCCGTCGGCCACCGCCACGCCTACGGCGGTCGTCGTCGTGGCGTCACCGACGTCAACGCCGCAATCGACGGTTGACCCGGGCATCGCCACGGCGATCGCCCAGGCAACGTTGGCGGCTGCGGGAGGCGGCGGAGGCACGCCGACCGCCACGGCGCTCCCCAGCACGGGTTTCGCCGACGAAGTCGGATTGCCCGGGCTGGTACTGTTGGGCGTATTGCTGGTCGTGGTGGTGATCGTCTCCCGCCAGCTGCGGATGCGCTCGACGACCTAGGCGTGCCATCCGTTCGAGTGCACGCAAGCGTCTCATCCCGGCAGGGTCAACCTTGCGTTGGCCCTGCCGTCGCGTCGTGATGGGGGATCGCCGATGGCCGTCCTGCCCTACGAGAGCCTTGCCCGCCGGGTGCTGACCGATCTATCCGCCGGACGATGTGCGGCGCTGGTCGGCCTGAGCAACACCGGTAAGTCGACGCTGATGCGCGCCCTCTCCGGGCAAACCGCCGAGCGCATCTACGCCAAGCTGTGCGGCCGGCGGGCGGTCATGATCTACGTCGACTGCAACCGGGCGGTGGCCATTTCGGCCCAGGGCTTCTACGAGGTCGTCCTGCGCTCGCTGCTCGAGGCGCTGGCCGATCAAGTGGCGCTCGACATCAATGCCACGCTCCGCGCCCACCACCAGGAAGTCACCGACGCCACCACGGCCTTCAATGCTTCGCTGTCGTTCAACCTGGCGCTCACCGATCTGTGCGAGCACCTCGGGCGCGACTTGTGTCTGCTGATCGATGAATTCGACGAGCTGTACACGACGTTGGATGACCGCGCCCTGCTGAACCTGCGGGCTCTGCGCGACCGCTTCAAGGATCGGCTCGGGTACGTGACCGCCACGCTTCGCGTGCTCCCCGACCTGCGCGGCAGCACGGTGGAAGACGAATTCGCCGAGATGTTCGCCCGCTCGACCTACCCGATGCCGCCGCTGGACGATGACGAAGCGCGACAGATCCTCGGCTCGCTGAACATCCCCGGCCTGGGTACCAAGCGCGTGGCGGCCTGCCTGGAGCTGGCCGGCGGGCACCTGGGGCTCCTGGTGGCGGCGGCGCAGGTCGTCGCCGGGATGGAGACCGAGCAGCTCGGGGACGCGCTCCAGGTTGTCGGCCTGGAACCGACGCCGCGCGCCGAATGTCTCAAGATTTGGAACCAGTTGACGCCCGAGGAGCAGGAGGCGATCATCAGCCTGGCAGTGGAGCCGGCGAGCAGCCTGCCTCCCCAGCAGTTGGAGCACCTTGAGTCACTCGGTCTGCTGCGTGCCGGCCGGCCCTTCTCGCCAATCTTCGAGGCGTTCGTCACGCGCCGCCTGCGCGGGCCGGAGACGCCCGCCGCCGGGGTTCGCCTGGACCCCGATTCCGGCGACGTGTGGGTGGACGAGGTCCGCATCCCCGTGCTGACCGACCTCGAGTACAAGCTGCTGCAGCTCCTGCACGGGCGGCGCGACAAACTAACCGACAAGTACCAGATCGTGACGGCCGTGTGGGGCGAAGGCTACCTGGACGAGATCGACGACGCCCGCGTGGAGAAGCTCGTCAGCCGCTTGCGGAGCAAGATCGAGCAGGACCCGGCCAACCCGCGCTACCTGATCACCCAGCGCGGCCGAGGATACAAGCTCCTCTCCCGGCCGCGAGCTGAGTGACGGGGCTCGCCCTCGCCAGCTCTCCGCTGTGGTCCCACCCCTAGGTTGCTGCACAACCTGGCGGTCGGAAGGAGTAGGGTGGGGACGTCCGAGAGGGCCCAACCTTGGGAGGCAAGCGCAGCCGACTGGGGGTCCGGACGTTCGGTTGATTTTCCTACGGCCGGACTTCCTTCAACGCGGCCAGGATCTCCGTGCTGTGTCCCTGCGGTTTCACTTGCTCGAAGACGTGGGCGATCTTTCCGTCCGGGGCGATCAGGAACGTCGTCCGCAGGACGCCCATGCGCGCCTTCCGCATTCCCCAGGCGCCATAGGCCTCCAGGACCGAATGGTCCTCGTCAGCCAGCAGCGAGAAGGGCAGCTTGTACTTCTCCTTGAACCTGACGTGCGAGGCGACGGAATCGGGGCTGACGCCAAGGATGGTGACGCCGGCCTGCCGGTAGGCGCCATAGTCGTCCCGAATGCTGCACGACTCAGCCGTGCACCCGCTGGTGTCATCCCGGGGATAGAAATACAGGACCACCGGACCACCCCGCAGGGCGCTGAGGTTCACTAAATCTCCCGTGTCGGAAGTCAGAGTGAAATCCGGCGCCACCTCTCCGACCTTTGGCATAGCCATTTGCCGACCTCCACTGATCGTGACGTGTGGAATCGTACCACTGACTGCAGGCTTGGCAGCGCGGATTGGTGAGTGGTCAAAATGCCGCCTGCGCCGCACATCCCTTGCGCACGCCTGCTCCCCCTAAAGTGGATCGAACCATGGCGGCACGCGCCGCGCGCAATCGCCGACCCGCCTGTCTCGCGTATCAATCCGCCTCAGCGGCCTCGGCCTGCGGTTCGCATCGTCCCCTCTCCTGTCGGGGTGACCTACCAGCGAGAGAGGGGAGTTGTAAAATCATTTCTCAGGCGGATGCGCGTAGGTAGGCAATGGATAGGGAAGGCGCGACGATTGATGTGCGGGCGGCACGGGCCCTTCACTTGGTCTCGGCGCTTGTCCTCGCCTATGCGGTAGTCTTCACCCTATTCTTCTTCGTCAACAAGGGACCTCCCTTCGTTCAAGACAACCCATTCTCCACGGACCCCTACGATGCCGTTGGATCGTTCGCCTTCCAAGTGGGGTTGGTGGTTGGCGTCCTGACCTATGCCCGTTCCCTGAGGCTGCAGTCCGAGTTCTCTCTGGCTGCAAGGGTCCGCTTGATCCTGCGAGGCAACGCCGTCGTTCTTTCAGCAGTCCTGGTCACTCTCCTTGCAGATGCGGTGGCCGAAGCTACACGGTCGCCACTTCCATCCTATTGGGGTCGGGTCCTCCAGTGGCAGTTGATCTTCATGTCCGTACTGTGCGTCGCCTGTGGAATGCTGCTTGTGATCCTTGCGCGCCAAGTGCCTGGGCCTCGCCCCCCGGAGGACTTGACCCTGGCAGACGCCATCGATGACCTGTGGGCGCTTGTCCGAATTCCGTCCCGGCATCTGAAACGAGTCCTTCCCCGTCCACTTTTCGAATCCATATTGCGCTTTGACTCCGGCCTGCTATTGTCCCGAGTTCCGTGGCTCAACCCGAGGCTCCACCCCTGGCGGCTTGCGTGCGGCGTCGGCATCCTGGCAGGGGTCGGACTCGCGGCCGCGCAGTTGCGGGAGGGGCTCCCGCCCAGTCTGAAAGTGGGGTTGGAGGTTACGATCGTTCTCGCCGGTGGTGAGTTCTTGGTTTTGCTGCTGGGGTTCGCCCTCCTGGGTGGGTATCTCGGTTTGCGACCTCCGGTGAGGCGGATCGGTGGATGAAGGGCGGCATCCCGTCCGCCTAACAACTGGCTGAAGTCCTGGACGATCACCAGGACCTACGGCCCCGGGAGGGCACCCCCGCCCAAGACGCCCCGCAAAGAACGCCTCGCCAACGACGCCCCGCAAAGAACGCCCCGCACACTACGCGGGACCTCCGGCGGGACCTCCGGCGGGGCCTTCGGCGGGGCCTACGGCAGGATCCCGCTACAGACACCCGGACGGACAGCCTTCGGTCCTGGGAAGTCACCCCCGCCCAAGACGCCCCGCAAAGAACGCCTCGCCAGCGACGCGGGGCCTTCGGCGGACCCGACGGGCTGGGGCGTTGGGTGTGGCGCCTCGCCCGCCGGCACGCGCGAGAAATCTTGGCGAACCGCCCGCTTTCGCCGGGCAGCTTCCCACCGTCGAGGTGGGACCTTGCCCTGCAACGAGCGCAGGATCCCGGTGAAGACATCCGGGACGAATCCCGCCAAGAACGCGGGACCTTCGGCGGTCTACGATAGCTCGAGGCCGTTGGGCGGTCCTTCAGGCCAGTCCGACCGTCCATTCGAGAGAAGTATCCACAGCAGCAAACTCATCACGCGGCATGACAATCGAATTGCTGGCCCGACGGCAAATCCGGTTGGCTATAATGGGATCAGGATTAGGTTCCCGGGATGGTTTCCCCAACTGGCAACCAGAAAGGATTGGCGCAGAATGTTGAATCTGAGCTCCGTCATGATCGGAACGAAACAACCAGCGGCGTTGGCGGCTTTTTATGAGGACGTCTTTGGAAAGCCGGCGGACATGATCGACAAAGACAATGGCTTTTGGGGGTGGCGAATGGGAAGTGCGTTCCTCTCAGTCCTGGAGCATTCCGCCATGGGGGGTAGCGCCAAAGAGCCTGGCCGCGTGATGTTCAATTTCGAAACAGGGCAAGTCAAAGAGGAGTTTGAGCGGATCAAGGCTCTGGGCGGCGCGGTCATCAAAGCGCCGTATGCGATGGGAGAGGGATGGATCGCGACGCTGGCTGACCCGGATGGGAATTACTTTCAACTGCTGAGTCCGATGGGATAGGCAGGCGTCTTGCGACTTGGCTGAAGTGGTCGGGGCCGTAACGGTAGTCGGGCAAATGGCGAAGGACGACACAATGAATGTGCGGCGGGGGATTCTGTTGCGGCAGGGATCGCGAATCGCCCTATCGCGTAGGAATGCAGAATCGTCGGCTTCGAGCCGGGAGGCGATCTGCGGGAGATCCTGGTGCTCTCGCGTGTCGATCGGATCGGCGCATGGAGGCAGGTTGGCAGCCGAATCCTTCAGCCGGAGATGGTGATCCCGGCTTGACATTCAACTGCCCAGCCCCACCCGCTTGACAGCCATCGATCACCCGAAGTAGCATCGCGGGGACCGGCGTGGATCCGTCCACCCTTCTCACGCGCGGCCCGGAGTAGTCCACTTGAACGTACGAATGAGACCCGCTATCGCCGTCTCGCTCACCGCCGGACTTGTATTCCTGGCGTCGTGCAACATGCCTCGCCCGCCGTCTCCGGAGCAACTCACTCAGACCGTCGCAGCCGAGACCGTCTCTGCACATCTGACCCAGGTCAGCCTGGCAACGCCGACCGTGCCGTCGACCGACACCCCGACGCCGCCCCCGTCGACCAGCACCCCAACGGTGTCGCCCCAGCCCACAGCAACTACCGCCTGCGACGATGCTTCCCAATTCGTCTCTGACGTCACGATACCCGACAACACGGTGATGAAACCGGGTCAGAGCTTCACCAAGACCTGGCGGCTGCGCAATTCGGGGAATTGCGACTGGACCTCGTCCTTTGAGGCGATCCTCACCGACGGGTTACCGATGGGCGGGCCCGCCGCCGTTCCGTTGGCGGGCACGGTGCCTTCCAACAGCACCATCGACATCTCGATCAAGCTGACGGCTCCGACGACGAACGGGGTTCACCGCGGCAACTACCGCTTGCGAAACGCAAGCGATGTCCCCTTCGGGACCCTTTTCTACGTCCAGATCCTCGTCGGCCCCACCCCGACACCAAGCGTAGTCGCCCATCGAGCGGGCAAGCTCACGATTGACAACGGGGGCTCGATTGACTTCGACGGGGGGACCAGCGCCGGCGATCCGAACCGCGACGTGTGGGTGAACTACGTGTCCGACACCGAACGGTACCTTGAGCCCACGAACGGCGCTCTGCTTAAGGTGATGTCGGGGACGCCCGGCTACGACAACTGCAAGGAGACCTCCCTCGGCAGCGGCGCCGTTAGCTTCACCGACTTCAGCACGGAGTCCTACTTCTGCTACAAGACGAGCGACGGGCGGTACGGCCGCTTCCAGGTCGAAAAAATCGAGGCGGACTCCATAGGGTTCGATTTCCGAAACTGGGATTGAGTTCTGCCACCGCGCTCGACGCTCCCCATCGCCAGTCGTCGCGTCCCTTCCGCGGGGTAGCAGCCGCCCTACACCTTGCTGAAGCCCCGGAAGTTCACTCCCGCCCACGGCGCCCCGCAAAGAACGCCCCGCCAACGACGCGGGGCCTTTGGCGGGACCCCGGTAAGGACATCCGGGGCGAATCCCGCCAAGAACGCCCCGCACAGTACGCGGGACCTCCGGCGGGACCTTCGGCGGCCTCCGGCGGTCTTCGACCCTGGAAAACCGCCAGGACCTTCGGCTGACACGGCGGGTCGGTCATTCGGGGGTGCTTGTCTTGCGCGCCGGTATGCCCTAGAAGTCCTTGAAGATCTGCCAGCTTCAGACAGGCAGAGCTTCCCACCAACTTCGTGGGATCTTGGATCTCATGGCCGTCGGGCGGATCCTCCGCCCGACGGCCGATGGGTAGGTCCACCCGAGAAGGGTCTGGACAGGATGCAGGATGGCGATATGAACCCAGAAGAAGCGGAACTCCCCTCCGAGCCCACGCCCGCGCTGAGTGCCACGATTGAACGCTACATTCGCACGATCATCCACCTTCGACTCAAGGCCGCCCGCGAGCGCACCGTTCAAGATCGGATCGCCGACGCCATCACCGGCATCTCCGGGCACATGTCGTTCGTCTACGTGCACATCGTGTGGTTCGGGGTATGGCTTCTGCTCAACACGGGGTGGCTGGGACTCCGCCCCTTCGATCCGTTTCCCTACGGGCTTCTCACCATGATTGTCTCGCTCGAGGCGATCTTCCTCTCGACTTTCGTCCTCATCACACAGAATCGAATGGGCCAGGAAGCGGAGCATCGCGCCGACCTGGACCTTCATATCGACCTCCTGACCGAGTACGAGTTGACCAGGGTCCTTCGGATGCTCGACACCATCCAGGACAAGATGGGCATCCACAACGATCAGGACACGGAGCTGGCGGAGCTTGAAAGTGAGACGAAGCCGGAAGAGGTGCTCGCTGAAATCGAGAGGCTCCAGCGTCGAGTCCTGAGGCCTTCCATACCATCAGGCCGGTCGAAGAAGAACGCCGCCTCCGCCTGACTCCCTGTTGAAGTCCCGGTAGATCACGCCCGCCCATGCCGCCCCGCACAGAACGCCCCGCCAACGACGCCCCGCAAAGAACGCGGGACCTCCGGCGGGGGCTTCGGCGGGACCCCGGTGAGGACATCTGGGGCGAATCCCGCCAAGAACGCGGGACCTTCGGCGGCCTGCGGCGGAGGCTGCGGCATGACCCTCGGCAGACCGGGCAGGCGGCGCCTCGCCGGCACCGTGAGGGTCCGGGAGGTGGAGGCGCGGTTCTCGGGTCAGGCGCGCAGGTCGGCGATTGTTCGGCCGTGCGCCAGGAGCGCTTCAACCATCTCCGGCTCGCGGGCCTCGGCGTAGATGCGCAGCACGGGCTCGGTCCCGGAGGGGCGGATCAAGAGCCAGGAGTCGTCGTCGAAGAGGTATTTGACCCCGTCGAGGCTGTTGACCGACTTCAGCTTGACGCCGCCCACGGACGCCGGGGCCTCGTGCGCCAGGCGTTCGACCATCTTCGACTTGGAGACCGGGTGTGACAGGCGTAGGTCGTTGCGGGCGTAATGCGACGGGCCGACTTCCTTCAGCAGGCCCTCGACCAGCTCGGCCAGCGGCGTGTGGGTGGCGGCCACCATCTCGACCAGCAGCAGCGCCATCAGGATGCCGTCGCCCTCCGGGATGTGTCCCTTGAACGACATCCCCCCTGATTCCTCACCCCCGATGAGGACGTCGTCCTTGAGCATATGGTCGGCGATATGATTGAATCCGACCGGAGTTTCGATCACCTCCAGCCCGTAGCGGGCGCCCAGGCGGTTGAGCATCTGGGTCGTCGAGATGGTCTTGATGATCTTGCCGCGCCAGCCGCGGCGTTCGACAAGGTACTTGACGGCCAGGGCCAGGATTCGGTGCGGGTCGACGTACTGGCCCCGCCCGTCCATGGCGCCGATCCGGTCGGCGTCGCCGTCCGTCGCCACCCCCAGCTGTCCGTGTCCGGCAGCGATGGCGCCGGCGAGCGCCCCCAGGTAGCGGGCAATCGGCTCCGGGTGGATGCCGCCGAAGCCCGGGTTCATCTCACCGCGCACTTCAAACACCTCGCAGCCCGTCCCCTGCAAGATGCCCTTGATCTGGCCGCGGCCCGACCCGTACATCGAGTCGACCACCAGGTGCTGCGGGTTGTCGGCGATGATGTCGAAGTCGATCAGCTTGCGCAGGTGGTCGAAGTACGCCGGCGTCGGGTTGAAACGCTGCAGCCGGCCTAGGCGGCGGGCCTCGTCCGGGTCCATCAAGTTCGGGCCGCGCGCCCGGCTTTCGTTGTCGTTCAGATACACCTCGACGCGGCGACACTGCTCGGGCGAAGCCGAACCGCCGTAGGCCGCCTTCAGTTTTACGCCGTTGTAGCGCGGGGCGTTATGCGAGGCGGTGATCATGAGCCCGCCGATGGCGCCCAGCTGGCGGACGGCGAGGGAGACGGCCGGAGTGGGGACGTCGGCCGTGGTCAGATGGACCGTGAACCCGTTGGCGGCCAGGACGCGCGCCGCCTCCAGCGCGAACCGATCGGAGAGGAAGCGAGTGTCAAAGCCGACGACCATCTTCGTCGCGTCCGGGTGCAATCCGTTGGAGGTGCCGTTGAGCCATTCGCCCGACGCGACGGCATCGGCGATGGCCTGCGAAACCTGGCGCAGGTTGGTGAAGGTGAAGGTGTCCGAGATGACGCCGCGCCAGCCATCGGTTCCAAAGTGGATCGTCATGCAGCCCCCGAAGCGGAGATAGGATTCAGGCGAGGCCCCGTCGGACGTCCGTTCCCTCGCCCGACGGGGCAGATGGATTCTACCCGGCCCTCGAGAGGTCGGTCAAACACCGAATACGCACGGGCGTTCTAGTCGATCGCAGACGGCAAATCGACGGTGCGGGCAACGGCGAAGGTACCGAACGCCCGGCCGACCCCGCAATGCCTGAGCGCCGCGCCTGCGTTGGCCGCCCGGCCCCTCGCCCCCGCCCTTTGCGCGCGACAACGGTGGTATGCTGGTCGGCCACGCCTCCGGGCAGGAGTCCACACCGATGGCCGATTCGTCCTCCAGGGCCGATCTCGCTCCGCCGGGCCACCGGCGGCTGCGCGCTCTGGTGGCTTGGGCGCCGATCGCATTGCTCTTGGGCTTGCTCGCCTGGACCGGGCTGCGCGGTACTGACTTCGGCTACCACTGGGATGAGTACGAGGCGCAGATACAGCCCGTTCAGTGGTCCCTCGACGAGCGCACGCTTCTGCCCAATTACTACCTCTACCCCTCGGTCAATTACGGTCTGAACCTGGCCGCGTTGTTCCCGACCCTGTGCCGCGACATGGTGGAGGGCGTGGGAGGGGAGGACCTCGCAGCGGATCTCAGAGCCGCGACCGATCAGCCACAATACCTGCTGGTCCTGCGGTCGATCCGGGTCCTGCTGACCACGCTGGCGCCGCTGTGGGTCTATCTATCCGTCTGGATCTGGAGGCGATCGCGCCTCGAGGCGCTGCTGGCCGCCGGCATCCTTGGGCTGTCGTGGGAAATCGCCTACCACGCGCGCTGGGGCGCTCCCGACGCGGTCATGATGCAGTTCGGAGCGCTGACGCTGCTCCTGGTTGTGGCCGCCGCCTCCCGGCCGGAGCAGGCTCGTTGGAGACAATTCGCCGCCGTGGCCGCCGCGCTGGCCACCGGCACCAAGTACCCCGCCTGCCTCCTGCTGATTCCGGTCCTGCTCGTCTCAATCTTTGCGTCAATGGAGAAGCGTTCGTTCCGGCGTACGGCAGGCGTGGTGGTGCAGGAGCTCATGATCTACGCCGCGGCCTTCCTGATCACGACCCCCGGCGCGGTGCTCCAGCCGTGGGCGTTCCTCCGGGCGCTGGTCGTGGAGGGCGGCTGGTACAGCCAGGGACATTGGGGCTACACGATTCCTGCCGGTGCCCTCCATTTGGGGCGGATGCTCGACTACCTGGGGTTGGTGCTCCTTTCGCCGTTCCCCGTGCTCGCCGGCCTGCTGAGTCTGGCCGCGGCCGCAGGTGCCTGGTGGGTTTGGAGGGAGTCACGCCTGCTGGCCGGCGTGTTGCTGCTCTTCCCGGCGATCTACGTGGCCTTCTTCGCCGTGCAGCGGGTGATGATCGTGCGCAACCTGTTGGTGCTTGCGCCGTTCATGGCGGTCCTTGCGGGACGCGGGATCTTGGAATCGATTCGCCGGTTCCGCTGGCAACGGGGACGATGGGTGCTGGCCGTGGCGGTGGCGGCGATGATGGCGCTGCAGGCCGCGTGGCTGGTCCATGCGGCGGAGACGATCCACGGGCGGAGCCTCGACGATCCGGGCGCCGACCTGGCGGCTTACATACGCGCGCACGGCGGCAGCATGTTTTTACTCTCGCCGCGGGTGCGGGAGGAACTTGCCAAGCCCGGCGAGGCGATCCCGGCGAACGCCGTGGGTGAAGACGTGACACCGGGTTTCGTGGCGGTGTACGCTTTCGAGGCCATGCCGAATTTGGAGTGGCCGGCCAACCTGCGCACGCTTACAGTTCGGACATTTGGCCCGCTCGAGGTCAACTTCAACTACTACCCGACCTGGGAAGGGAACGACCGGATCGTGCTGATGACCTTCGAGCGAGCGTGCTCGGTCGGGGTCGATTTCGTCGAGCCCCTGTGCCCGTAAGCCCCGTGCGTTTCCACAATCCCGTCCGCGATCTGTAGCGCGCCACCAGGTGCGCGCTGGGCGGCCCCCTGGCAGTCTGCCGAAGGTATGGATTCCGCGCGGTGCCAAGGGCAGTGCCAAGTAGGGCGTCTTCGTCCTCACCCCCTTCCCCCTCTCCGCAGACGGCGCCATCCAGCCTGAGGATTCGCGGCGGAGAGGGGGTTCAAGTTCTGGGGGATGGGGGAGCTCTGCTCCCCCATCCCCCAGAAGAAATGCTCCCCTCCCCCTGCAAGAATCTCAGGGCGATGAGGCCACGCGACTGCAGGGGGAGGGGTCGGGGGTGGGGGATGTACGCGTTCGTCAATCCTCCGCCGCTCGGTCAAGCGTACGAAAGGCCGATGACCAGGTCATTGAGGTTGGTGCCCGTAGGGCCGGTGCGCAGCAGCGCGCCCAGATGGTCGAGTAGCGGATACACATCGTGCTCCGTTGCGGCCTGATGCAAATCGAGCCGAAGCCCCCCAGCGCGACCGGCGGTCTCGCCGTCGACACATGCGCCGGCGGCATCCGTCGGGCCGTCGGTCCCATCGCTGGCCAGTGCGACCAGCGCGCAACGCGCCTGTCCGTCGAGCGCCAGCGCAGCCCCGAGCGCCAGCTCCTGATTACGACCGCCGCGGCCGCCGCGTCGTATGGTCACTGTGGTTTCGCCTCCGGCGAGCAGGCATGCCGGGGGAGCCGCCGAGACCAGGCGCCTGCCAAGCCGCAGACCAACGGTGTAGGCCTCGCCCTGCATGACGGTGGTCAGCGTCCGGACTCGGAACCCGATGGATCGCGCCTCGGCCGCCACCGCGTGCAGCATGTCCCGATTGCGGGCAATGATCACGTTGTGGGGACGGGGCATGTCGGGAGGCCGCGCGACGTAGTTGGTGAGGGCTGCGCGTACGGCTGGGGGAGCGAGCTCCCAACAGCCGAGTCTCCTGAGCGTTCGTTCCCCGGCGAGCGGGAGGGAGGCGGGAGGGACGGTCGGACCAGAGGCGATCGACGTCGGATCATCACCCACGACATCGGATAGGAGGAGCCCGGCCACTTGCGCCGGTGCTGCGGCGTGCGCCAGGCCGCCAGCCTTCAGGAGAGACAGCTCGCCGCGAACGAGGTTGATGGCGGTGATGGGCACGCCGGCATGGAGCAGTATTCCCGTGAGGCGCCGCACGTCCTCAAGTTCGAGCCCGGACACGAGGCATTCGGCCATGGCGGAGCCGCCGCCTGAGATCAGGGCCAGGACCAGATCGCCGGCGCGGGCGCGGCGCGCCAGGTCGAGCGCGGCCTGGCCGGCGAGCAAGCTTCCGGCATCCGGAAGCGGGTGGCCGGCACGAACTACTTGCATGCAATCCGGGAGCGTGAGCACCAACGGAGCGAGCGTGGTGACGATGCCGGCCTCGATCCGATCCCCAAGGATTTCGGTGGCAGCGTGTGCCATGCCCGGTGCCGCCTTCCCCAGAGCGATCACAAAAACCCTCGAGCCCGGTGTCCACTTGAACAGGCGCCGGCCGATGCGCACACCTCCCGACTCGGCGCGCAGGTAACGCCGGACGGCGGATTCCGGATCGGCTGCTTCCAGGGCGGCTCCGATCAGACGGCCCAGGTGCTCCTGGCGATCGGCGTAGGCAAGGGAACTCATCACTTGGGAGACCTCCGCCCTATGATGCCGCGGTCCATGGCACGGGCCTGACGGCGGCACTGCGCGTGGTACGCGGCTGCACGGGCCCGCTTGTGCCGCTCACGCCATGGCCGGCGGCCGCTCCAGCGCGTCCCAATCGGCGTCGTACATCTCGCCGGCCTGAATGGGGATTGGCAGGTGGTTCTCCGGTGACGGCAACGCACAAGTGGCGAAGGGAGTGAACGCGCACGGCGGGTTGTAGGCGCGATTGAAATCGAGCAGCACGGCCTCGCCTGCCAACGGGGCGGTGGCCAGAAACCGGCCGGCAGGATACGTGGTAGTCCCATTGGTTGGGTCGGCGAAGACCAGGAACAGCCCGTCGGAATCGGCGTCTGTCACCAACAGGCTGGCGGCCTTGCCTGCCAGGTCGAAGTCCACGTGACCGGGGCACGCCGTCAACTCCGAGTTGCCCAGGATGTTCTGGGTCATCATCGAGCGAGGTGGGTCAAAGCGCACGAAGCGGGCGGGCCGTACCCAATGCTCATGGATTGGAAACCAGCGGCGCCCGGGGAAGGCGGTCCTGGCAGGATGTCGGCGGTTCCAGACGCGCACCCCCCAGCGGCCGGCGCGGACCACAATCACAAACGTCACGTCCCCGAGGCGGACGCGCGTCGGGGATCCACTGATGTCCGGCTGCAGCGCCAGGTCACCAGCGGCCTCATCTCCGGAGCGGGCGTCGACGCCGGGGGCGGCGTGGAAGACGGCGCGCTGCCCATCGAAGCCAATGCTCCCGGCAGTCTCCGGGGCAGTGTCCGGCGGAAGCAGGATCTTGCTGTGCCGGCCGCTGCCCATCGAATTCTCGCCGAGCGCCAGCCAGAAAAGGCCCGCCAGCGAGAGCCAGCTCTCCTCGCCCCGAAGCGTGGTCTCGACCCGCTGACGCCACTGCTGGACCTCGTCTTCGTGCGTCATTCGCTGCTCGACCTCCGACGTCTCTGGCATGCCGGGCCGAATCCTATCGCACATCTTGTCCCTCGCGCGGTAACGAGCGACGCTGCGCGCCTCGTCACACAAGGGTCAACTGAGCACGCAATCACGGAAGACGAGCTTAGACTCGAGATGCGGTGCCGTGCGGTCTGGGCGAAGCTTCCCCCGGCCTATCGTCCTGACAAAGTGGCGGATGCCAGGGCGGCGGCGGCTTCGGGGGTGAGTTCGCCGGTCAACGTCGCCCCAGCGGCATCACGCAGTACCGGACCGAACAGTGCGAGGTCCTCAGGCGAGGGAAGGGGCAGGCACGCCATGCTAAGTGTCTCCGCCAGCGCGCGGACATCGTCGCTCGGCCAGTCGGCCAGCGCCAGGGACGTTGCGGGAAGCAGGGACAACGCGCGCGACCAGGGACCAGTGAACTCCGGCTGCGCCAGCCAGGTCGCCAGTTCGATGCTCAGCGGCGACGGTGGGGTCGGCCGGGCAACGACGGCCCAACTCCACGAATTCACGAAGCAGGTGCCCCGCCCGTCACGCGTCGGCCACGGTCCCACGATCTGAAGGCCCCCTGCCTGCAGGTCCGCAATCCGGCTGAAGGGTACGACCGCGGCACCCACCTGGCCGGAAGTCAACGCCTCGGCCGTCGCACTGCTGTTCTCATGCTGTCGGGACGAGAGAGGCAGAAGCCCGCCGGCGCGCGCCGCGGCATAGAACGCGAGTACATCCTGCAGAGGTTCGGCGTCGAGCGCCGGAGATCCTTCGGCATCCCGCAGGGTGCCTCCCACCGACAGGTACTGCCCCAGCGTGAACACCGACCAGGGATCACCGGCCGGAAAGAGGAACGAGCCGTTGCCGGTTAACAGGTCTGCCCACGTGTGCGGAGGGCTGGAATAAGCCTGAGGCTGGAAGGCAAAGACGTCCGCTTCCGCGGCGAAAGGCAGGCCGGCCAGCTTTCCCAGTGACCGTGCGCCCGCGAGGATCGGTGAGATCCAACCCCAGGTCTCGGGGGTGGTACCTAACTCCTCCCAGGCGAGGATGACCTGGCGTTCGTGGGCGATTGCCAGTTCGGTGCCATCGAGGGCAACCAGATCCGGCAGGATGGAGGGAGCGGCCTGATATGCGGAGGCGAGCGCTTCCGTCAGGCCCGCCGGCCCACTGCGGCCCTTAACTCGGACCTCGATGCGCACGCCCGGATGAGACGCCTCGAAGCCGCGAAGTCTGTCGGCCAGGAGGGCCGCCGCTTCGCCCGGCCCGTCGGGCGAGAACTGAGGGGGAATCCAGATGTTGAGCGTGCTTCCGGCGCTGGTGAATGCCGAGGTGGCCGTCGTGGCCGAATCGCCGGCGGGGGTGACGTCAAAGCCCTGGGTGGCTCTCGGGTTCTCCGCCCCGGGTGGCGCACACGCGCTCAGGCAGGCAGCCAGCACGATCCAACACAAGTGGAGACGCGACATATCCTGATTCTAGCACCTGCGGGTGGCACGGGCCGGGAGAGACGATGCATGCCCAGGAGTGGATGTCGGGCGCGAGGCGCCGCTCTCGACGGACGACCGCGGTGCAAGAGGGAGGGGGCGGAGGGCCGTATGCTAGAATCACCTCGCCATGGCCGTGCCCGAAAGTCTTCCTCCCCTCCTCAACGGCCTCCCGGCGAAGCCCGGCTGTTACCTGATGAAGTCGGCCGACGGCGCTGTGATCTACGTCGGCAAGGCGATCAACCTGCGCAGCCGGGTACGTTCGTACTTCCAACCGGCGGCCGATCACGGACGCAAAGTGGCCGAACTGGTGGCGCACGTGGCCGACATCGAGTGGATCGTCGTCGGATCCGAGCTCGAGGCATTGATCCTCGAGATGAACTTGATCAAGCGCCACCGGCCGAAGTACAACGTCCGGCTGAAGGACGACAAGCGCTACCCCTACATTCAGGTGCGTTGGGCGGACGCCTTCCCTACGATCCTGATCACGCGACGCATGGTGGAGGACGGGAGCCGGTACTTTGGCCCGTACACCAGTGTGTGGGCTGTGCATGAGACGCTCGACGTCCTGCGGCGAATGTTCCCCTACCTGACCTGCGACCGCGTGATCACCGGACTGGACTCGCGCGCCTGTCTGTATGCCGATATCAAGCTGTGCCTGGCGCCGTGCATCGGCGCCGTGGACCAGGCCGGCTACCGCCAGATGATCGACGACCTGTGCCGCTTTCTGCAGGGAGAGACCGAGTCCGTCGTGAAGCGGCTGCGGGAGGACATGGACCGGGCCTCGACGGCCATGGCCTACGAGCGCGCCGCGGCGCTGCGCGATCAGCTGCAGGCGATCGACAAGGTCGTCGAAGGTCAGAAGATCGTCTCCCAGGAGCGGATCGATTCGGACGTCATCGCCTTCGCCCGCGATGAAGACAGCGCCTGCGTCCAGGTGTTCTTCGTGCGCCATGGCAAACTGATCGGCCGGGAGTACTTCGTGCTGGAGGGCACGCGGCAGGCGGAGGACCGCGAGGTGGTCGAGGGCTTCGTCAAGCAGTTCTACACCGAGGCGGCCTTCATCCCCGAGCGCGTCCTGCTGCCGACCGAAATCGAGGAGGCCCGCATCGTCGAGGAATGGCTGCGCCAGCGACGGGGACGGCCGGAGGTGCAGTTGCTGGTCCCGAAGAGCGGTCCGGGCCACGAACTGATCGCGATGGCGGCCGAGAACGCGGCGGAGACGCTGGCGATGCTGCGCGCCCGGTGGGAAAGCGACCGCAGCAAGCACGTGGCCGCCCTGGCGGCAGCTGCAGCAAGCCCTGGATCTGCCCGAACCGCCGAACCGCATTGAGTGCTACGACATCTCCAACCTTCAGGGAACGGCGGCGGCCGGGTCGATGGTGGTCTTTGAGCAGGGCGCCCCGAACAAGAAGCTCTACCGCAAGTTCACGATCAAGAGCGTGCACGGCCAGGACGATTTCGCCAGCATGGAGGAGGTCCTCGATCGCCGCTTCCGCCGCTGGGCGCTCGCCTCCGAGGAAGCGCGCAAGCCCGGGGGCAAGCTCGATCCGGCGTTCGGGCGGCTGCCCGATCTGTTGATCGTCGACGGGGGCAAGGGGCAGCTGGGCAAGGCGGTGCAGGTGTTGGAGCGCCACGGCCTGCTCGAACGTGTGCGCCTGGCAGGGCTGGCCAAAGGCCACGAGGAGCTCTACCTGCCCGGGCGGATCGAGTCGTTGGCCCTCGACCGCCGCTCGGAGGGGCTGTACCTGATCCAGCGCATCCGCGACGAGGCGCACCGCTTTGCGCTGGGCCAGCATCGCGTGCAGCGGGCCCGGGCCGGGATCGCCTCGCAGCTGGATGCCATCGCCGGGGTCGGGCCGCGCAGGCGGAAGGCGCTGCTGGCGGCCTTCGGCGACCTGGACCGGATTCGCGGAGCGGCGCTCGACGACCTGATGAGCGTCCAGGGCATCAGCCGCGATCTGGCGGAACGCATCAAGGCCGAGCTCTAGGAGGCAGGCATGCCGCAGGCATGGATCGTGGACGACGACGATGAGATGAGCCAGGCCGTGAGGCTGATGCTGCAGCTACTGGACCACACCGTCGTCGTGCACCGCGAGGCGCGCAGCGCCGCCCGGGCACTGCTCGCCGGGGGACGTCCGGACGTAATCGTGCTGGATATCAACATGCCCGAGGTCTCCGGGATCGATTTCCTCGAGTTTGTGCGCATGCGGCCGGAGCTCAACGACCTGCCGGTGCTGATGCTGTCGTCCGAAACGACGGACGCGCAAGTCGATGAGGCGCTGCGCCTTGGGGCGAATGCCTTCGTCTTCAAGCCGGTGACGCTGGAGGAACTCGAGGCGGCGCTGAAGAAGGCCAAGGCGGCGGCCAAGCCGCACTAGGGAAACCGCCGACTTCAGAAGTTCATCGGACTTCCGAAGTCGGGACCTGGCGGTTGCATCGGGGGGGCGGCGAGGCGGCCGCCCCCGAGTGATTCCCGGAGGGGAGGGTGTTGACAGAGTATTCATGATGTGCTAATATTTGGAATGTAATTCCACAAAGTAGAACAAGCTGAATCCGGCCTGAAACCCATCGGGAAGCATGCTGGCGGGGAACTCTTCTCCTGAGGGACCGGGTGACCGAAGATCGTCGACCAAGACCCGCATCCGTCCTGCGCAGGCCGACGCGTGCGCCGGGGATTCCGGCGGCGGCCGATCCTCCAGCCGTGGCGCTCTCCAGGACGGTCGCCAAAGCCTTCACCATCGTCGATGTCCTCGCGGCGCAATCCGATCGGGGCATCACGCTCACGGACCTGTCCGCCCAACTCCGCATGCCGAAAAGCACCGTGCACCGCTATCTGGCCACCCTGCAACAGCTGAAGCTGGCCGAACGCAGCGATACCGATCGTTTCCGATTGGGCACCAAGGTCATCGAGCTGGCGGGCATGTTTCTGGCCAACAGTGACCTGAGGACGGAGAGCCAGGCGGCCCTCGAAGCGTTGGCGACCCAGACGGATGAGACCATTCACCTGGCCGTCCCCTCGGGGACGGAGGTCGTCTACATCGCCAAGGTGGAAAGCAAGCACGCCCTGCGCATGTACTCCTATATCGGCGCGCGCCTGCCGATGTACTGCACCGCCCTGGGGAAGGCCATCCTGGCCTTCAGCACTCCGGAGCGCCGCCGGGACGTCCTGGCCCAGCCGCTGAAATCCCGCACCCCCAGCACGATCACCTCGCCGCACGCGCTCGAGCGCGAGCTGGACGCCATCCGCGCCCAGGGATACGCCATCGACGATGAGGAGAACGAACCGGGCATCCGCTGCATCGGTGCCCCGATCTCGGACTACACCCAGACGGTCATCGCCGCCCTGAGCGTCTCCGGGCCGGGCAATCGAATGGATCGCAAGCGCTGTATCGCGCTGGCGCCGGTCGTGCGCGACGCGGCGCTGCGAGTTTCGAAGCGCATGGGCTACGCCGGCTGAAACGCCGGCGGCCTACGACTGAATTCCCCTGAGGTGCACCTCAGGTATCGGAGGCTGGGATGAAGATGCTGATCGCCGGTCGGTGGGTAGAGGCTTCGGACGGAGTCTGGATGGACATCCGCAACCCCGGCACCGGGGAGGTGATCGATCGTGTCCCGCGGGCGACGCTCGACGACACGCGTCGCGCCGTGGAGGCGGCGCAGGCCGGGAAGCTGGCCATGCGCAAACTCGCCGCCCGGCAGCGCTACGAGATGCTGATCCGCGTTTCCGAAGCGATCGAGGCCCGTGTGCCCGAACTCGGGCATCTGCTGGCGCAGGAGAACGGCAAGCCGATCCAGCAAACCCGCGCCGAGGTGGCGGTGACGGCCAGCATCTTCCGGGGTTTCGCCGAAGAGTCCAAGCGGATCTTCGGACGGGTGATGCCGGTTGACGCAGTGCGCGGTCAGGAGCGGCACTTCGCTTTCACCATTCGGCGCCCGCTGGGCGTCGTGGCCGCCATCGTGCCCTTCAACTACCCGGTGGAGTTGTGGGGACACAAGGCGGCGGCTGCCCTGGCCGCCGGGAACGCCGTGATCTCGAAGCCGCCCAGCGCCTGCCCGCTGACGCTGCTCAAGATCGCCGAACTGATGGAAGAGGCCGGCCTGCCGCCTGCGCACATCAGATCATCACCGGCCCCGGTGCGATGATCGGCGACTACCTGGCGCAGGCGCCCGGCATCGAGCTGATCACCGTGACCGGCAGCACGGCCGTCGGCATCCGCATCGCCCAGTTGGCCGCCGAGCAACTCAAGAAGGTCCACCTGGAACTCGGCGGCAACGACGCCATGATCATCCTGGCCGACGCCGACCTGGAGAAGGCGGCGGAAGCCGTCGTCCTCGGCCGCCTGGCGCGCGGCAATGGGCAGATCTGCTGCGCGGTCAAGCGCATCTTCGTAGACGCCTCGGTTCACGATCGATTTGCCGACTTGCTCACGACGAAGACCAAGGCGCTCAAGGTCGGCGACCAGCTGCAGGAGGACACCGACGTCGGCCCGCTGATCAGCGAAGAGGCGGCCAAGGACGTGGAGGAGGTCGTCAACGAGGCCATCCAGGCGGGCGCCAAGCTGCGCACCGGTGGCAAGCGCCGAGGGGCGTTCATGGAACCGACCGTCCTGACCGACGTGCCGGTGGATGTCCCGATGTTCAAGGAAGAGACCTTCGGTCCGGTCGCCCCGCTGGTGCGCTTCACCTCGGTGGAAGAGGCCATCCGAATGGCGAACGACTCGCCCTACGGTTTGCAGTCCGCGGTGTTCACCCAGGACATCAACCAGGCCTTCGACTATCGCCTACCAGCTCGAGGCCGGCGGCGTGATCGTCAACTGGTCGTCCGCCCTGCGCGTCGAGACGCTGCCGTTCGGCGGCGTCAAGATGAGCGGACACGGGCGTGAGGGCGTGCACGACACGCTGGACGAGATGACCGACCAGAAGACGATCATTGTGCACAACGCCTTCCCGGCGGTGGAGTAGGCGCAGGGGATGACGGACGCCGACTTCCTGGTGATGCGGGGGATCCGCAAGAGCTTCGACGTCACCGAGGCTCTGCGCGGGGTGGACTTCCGCGCCCGGCAGGGGGAGGTGCACGCCATCGTCGGCGAGAACGGCGCCGGCAAGTCGACGCTGATGAAGATCCTGTCGGGCGCGGTGGCGCGCGACGGCGGAGAGATTCTGATCGACGGCGAGGTGGCGGACGTAAGCACACCCCTCACCGCCCATCGGCTGGGCATCCGGGCGGTCTATCAGGAGTTCAGCCTGGTGCCGCACCTGACCGTGACCGAGAACATCCTGCTAGGGCAGATGCCCTCGGCCCGAGTGCCAGGGTGTGTGGACTGGACCAAGGCCTTTCGCCGGGCCGAGGAGATCCTTCGGTCCATCGGTTTTGTCGGGATCGACGTGCGCACGGTTGTCCGGCACTTGAGCGTCTCCCACCAGCAGATGGTCGAGATCGCCAAGGCGGTGGCGGTGCAGCCGCGCATCCTGATCCTGGACGAGCCGTCCGCCGTCCTGTCGCAGGAGGAACTGAACCGCCTGTTCGCCCTGATGCGCCAGCTCAGGCAGGAGGGGACGCTGATCCTGTATATCTCCCACCGTCTGGACGAGGTGTTCGAGATGGCTGAGCGCATCACCGTGCTCAAGGACGGCGAGCTGGTCGGCACGGTGCTGCCTCAGACAGCCGATCAGGACCAGTTGATCAGGATGATGGTGGGCCGATCGCTCGGCGAGATCTTCCCCTCCCGGCAGCCTCCGCAGGACGGGGTGTCGCTCGAAGTGAAGGCCCTCGACCGGGGCGGTTCTTTCTCGGATGTGTCGTTCTCGCTCCAGCGGGGCGAGATCCTGGGAATGTTCGGACTGGTGGGAAGCGGGCGGACGCAGGTGGCGCGCTGCATCTTCGGCGCCGATCCGTTCGATCGTGGGGAGCTTCGGGTCGGCGGCAAACCGATCCATCCCCGTCGCCGCGTGAGGCCGTGAAGGAAGGGATCGCCCTGCTGACCGAGGATCGCAAGCGCGACGGTCTGGTGTTGATCTGCTCGATACGCGACAACGCCAGCCTGGCCTCGTTTGACCGGCTGAGCCGCTGGGGCGTCGTCAATCGCCGGGCACAAGAGACCGAGGTGCAGCAGAAGGTGAAGGAGCTGGACATTCGCCCGCCGCTGCTCGACCGGTTGGTCCGCCAACTCAGCGGCGGCAACCAGCAGAAACTGGTGCTGGCGAAGTGGCTGCTGTCGCAGGCCAGCGTCCTGATCCTCGACGAGCCTACGCGCGGGGTGGATGTCGCCACCAAGGTGGAGATCTACCAGCTCATCAGTGATCTGGCGGCCGACGGGATCGGCATCCTGCTGATCTCGTCCGAACTGCCGGAGATCCTGGGTATGAGCGACCGGGCCCTGGTGATGCGAGAGGGTCGTTTGGTCGGAGAATTCACGCGGGCGGAGGCCAGCGAGGAGAGGCTGCTGGCCGCGGCCGCAGGGGTGAGGCAATGACCTCTGGTTCTGCACCGACGCCATCCACTCCCGTCCGGGGCCCGGGCGGCCTGCGCAGCCTGCTGCCCGGCAGGGCAGGGCCCCGACCCCGACGCCGATGGGTGGATTACGCCTTTATCGTTGCCTTCGTGCTCCTCCTGGTCATCACGGCCACGGTGTCGGATGTCTTCTTCACCCAGCGCAACCTGAGCAACCTGGGACGGCAGATCGTGACCAACGGCATGATCAGCCTGGGAATGCTGGTGGTGATCCTGACGGGCGGGATCGACCTCTCGGTCGGGTCGGTGGTCGCACTGGCGGCGATCATGGTCTCGGGCATGTCGAAGGGCGGGATGCCCCTGGCCCTGGCGATCCTGATCTGTATGGTCGTCGGCGTGCTCGCCGGCGCCGTGAACGGTTTCTTCATCGCGCGCTTCAAGCTCCAGCCGTTCATCGTGACCCTGGCGACGATGGGGGCCATCCGCGGGTTGGTCTTTGTCTATTCCGATATCCCGATCACTCCCACCGATCCGGCCTTCCGCGCGGTGCTCGGAGCCGGCTTCGTCGGTCCGTTTCCCGTGTCGGCTCTGATCATGGTCGCCTGCTATCCCATCATGTGGTTCTTCCTCAATCGGGCGAAGTCCGGGCGTGCGATCGTGGCGATTGGTGGAAACGAGGAAGCGGTGCGCCTGGCGGGGATCAGCGTCAACTGGCACATCTTCCTGGCCTACATGATCTCCGGCCTGTTCTCCGCCCTGGCGGGGGTGATGCTGGCCTCCCGGCTGGGGATCGCGCAACCCAGCGTGGGCGCGGGGTTCGAGCTGGATGCCATCGCCGCCTGCGTCATCGGCGGCGCCGTCCTGGGCGGCGGGGGCGGAAGCGTCTTTGGCACCCTGGCCGGGGTCGGGGCGCTCGGCGTGATCGACAACCTGCTCAATCTGTTCAACGTCCAGTCGTATTACCAGCAGATCTTCAAGGGCGTGATCATCCTGGTCGCGGTTCTGGCGCGACGCAAGCAGCAGTAGCGGAACTCTCGGCCAGCCCGCATCCCGGCGGAGCAGAAGGAGGTGAGGAGAGGAGCTGCATTCCGTCGTGTCCTAAGTCGATCCACTCGGAACCATGAGAAGAGGAGGATTCTTCGATGAAACGCAACCTCGGTATGACCATCATCGTGATTCTGGCGGTGATGCTTGCAGCCTGCGGGCAGGCTGCTCCAACGGCTGCTCCTGAGGCAGCCGCCGGACCGCTGAAGATCGGGATGGCCAACTTCTCCCAGTGCTGCCCGTACTTCATCGGCATGAACAACGCCGTCGTGGAGGAAGCGAAGGCCTACTCCAACGTCACGATCATCTCCACCGATGCCAACGGCGACGCGGCCAAGTTCCAGTCGGACATCGAGGACCTGATCGCTCAGGGAATCGACGGGATCATCATCTCGGGGGCGTGGCTTGAGGAGGCTCCGGCGGCGCTGGACGCCCTGGCGGCAGAGGGGATCCCGACCGTCCTCGTCGATCGGCAGTTTGGCGCGGGGAGCAAGAGCGCCTACACGTCCTACATCGGCCCGGACAACTTCACCATCGGAGTCCAGGACGGCACGTACATCTGTGATCGTCTGGGCGGGGAAGGCGTGATCGTTCAGCTGCGCGGCGGACCCGCGGACAACTCGATCGGGCTGAATCGCAGCAATGGGATGCTCAGCGTCGCCGAGACGTTCCCGGGCATCACCGTGGTCACTGCGCCGGACTTCGGCAGCTGGAGCGCGGATGGCGGCATCGCTTTGATGGAGGACATGCTGGCCTCCAACCCGAAGATCGACGCCGTGTTCTGCGAGAACGACTCCATGTGCCTGGGCGCTCAGACGGCCATCGCCGATGCCGGCCGGGCAGATGAGATGTTCCTCGTCGGCGTCGACGGCGAGACCGCTGCCTTGGAAGCCATCATCAACGGCACCAACTACGCTGCCACCGGCCTGAACAACTCAGACCAGATCGGCCGCGCGGCGTTCAACCGCTTGATGTCCATCTTCGGCGGAGGGACCCCGGAGAAGGACACCTACCTGCCGTCGCCGCTGATCACGAAGGACAACGTCATGCGCTTCTACAATCCGGAGGGCACGTTCTAACCTAACCGGACTCTCGGCCCATGCGGAGAGGGCAGCACCGGTTCTCCTTGAAGGAATCCCCACAGGAGGTGTGCAACGCCTCCTGTGGGGGCCCGCTGGATCTTAGTCTTCATCGTCGGGTCCCGTGTGGCTCGGGCCGGCAACGTTGAGAAATGCTACGACCCGCTCCAGGACGCGGTGGACCTCCCACCATGGATTTGCATCCCTCCCCGGAGGTCCACCGCGCCGAAGCCGTGGCAAGTGAGGCCGATCGATGTCTGTGGTTGAAGCGCGGCTGGCAGAGCTTGGAATGACGTTGCCGAAGGTCCCGGTGCCCGTCGGCGCCTACACCTCCTGCGTGGCAGCCGGGGACCTCTTGTTCCTGTCGGGGACCACCTGCTATCTCGATGGGAACCCGATGGCGATCGGAAAGGTCGGCACGGAAGTCACGCTGGAAGAGGCTCACCGGGCAGCGCGCCAGACGGCCCTCAATCTTCTTACCGTGCTGAAGCAGTCGCTCGGGGATCTGGATCGCGTCGCCCGAGTCGTCAAGGTCAATGGCTATGTGAACAGCGCGCCGGGCTTCGACCGACAGCCCGAGGTCATCAACGGTGCCTCCGAGCTCTTCCTGGCCGTATTTGGGGACTGCGGGGTGCATGCCCGGACCTCGATTGGGGTGAGTGAGCTGCCGGGGCGAATCCCGGTGGAAATCGAGATGGTGGTGCAGGTCCGCCCGGCGCCGAACGCAGGGCCTGCCTGATCGGAGGCGGGGCGAGCAGTGCGGACACGCCGTCGTGATTACGCCGCGGGCTAGCTCGAGGGAGCAAGCATGCCGAATCCTCTGGAGTTGATCGGCGGATTGGGAATCGTGCCGGTGGTGCGTGTCGAAACGCCGGCGGAAGGGGTCGCGCTGGCCCGGGCACTTCTAGCCGGCGGCCTCCCGTGCGCCGAGGTCACCTTTCGGACGCAGGCGGCAGCCGACGCCATTCGTCAAATCGCGACTGCCGTGCCCGAGTTGGTCGTCGGCGCCGGCACGGTCGTCTCGGTCGATCAGGCCCGGCAGGCGGTCGATGCCGGAGCCAAGTTCATCGTCTCGCCCGGCTTCGGGGCGAAGGTCGTGGAGTGGTGCGTCGAGGCGGGCATCCCGGTGCTGCCGGGGGTCGCCACCCCAAGTGACATCTTGCAGGCGCTCGACCATGGACTCACGATCCTGAAATTCTTCCCTGCGGAATCTCTGGGGGGCATCCCGACGCTCGAAGCGATCGCGGCTCCCTTCGTAGGCGTACGATTCGTCCCCACAGGCGGTATCACCGCCGCCAACCTGACCGCCTATCTGAAGTTGCCGGCGGTGTTCGCCGTCGGAGGCAGCTGGCTGGTGGCGCCCAAGCTAATCGCCGCCGGACGGTTTGATGAAATCACTCGGCTGACGCAGGAGGCGGTCTCCACCGCCCGTCAGGCACGAGGAGGCGGCGCATGACCGGGCGCGTGATCACTTTTGGCGAGGTCATGCTCCGGCTCAAGGCACCTGGACACGAGCGTCTCCTGCAGTCGCCGATCTTGGAGACCAGCTTTGGGGGCGGGGAGGCGAATGTCGCCATCTCCCTGGCGCGCTTCGGCCTGGAGGCGGCCTTCATCACCGCCCTGCCGCAGACGCCGATCGCCGACGCCTGCATCGAATACCTGCGCGGGCAGGGGGTGGACACACACGGCATCGCTCGATGCGGCGATCGCATGGGGGTGTATTACCTCGAGGCAGGCGCCAACCAGCGCGCGTCGAAGGTGGTCTACGATCGCGATCACTCGGCCCTCATGGACGCCCCGCCCGGGTGTTTCGACTGGGACAACCTGCTGCAAGGCGCGGCATGGTTCCACGTGACCGGGATCACCCCGGCGCTGAGCTCCCGGGCGGCGGACAACGCCATCGCCGCGATGCAGGCCGCCCGGCGGCAGGGATTGACCGTCTCCTGCGACTACAACTTCCGCAAGAACCTGTGGAGATACGGGCGGGAAGCGGCGGAGGTCATGCCTGAGCTGGTGCGCCTGGCGGATGTAGGCATGGCGAACGAGGAGGACTGCCAGCGCGCGCTGGGTATCAGCCTCGAGGACACGGAGTGGGAGAAACAGGTTGCCGGCGGGGAGCTGGTGTCTGCAAAGTACCGTGCTCTGGCCGGGAAGGTCCTGGAGGCTTTCCCGAACTTGCGGCTGCAGGCGATCACGCTTCGTCAAAGTCGGAGTGCCGATCGAAACGGCTGGTCCGCGTGCCTGCACAATCGCGAGGCGTTCCTGACCAGCACCGAGTACGAGATCGACGATATCGTCGACCGCGTCGGAACGGGGGATGCCTTTGCCGCCGGCATGATTTACGGGCTGATAAGCGGGCTGGAGCAGCGTGAGGCGCTCGAGTTCGCCACGGCGGCTTCGTGCCTGAAGCACTCGATCATGGGTGACATCAACCTGAGCACCGTCGCCGAGGTGCGCCAGCTGATGGCCGGCGGAGGCTCGGGGAGGATTCAGCGCTAGGCGTCTCGACGACGCCGAGGCTCTGCCCGAATCTCAAGATCGTCCGAGAGGGTTGTCTACGGTGGGCGGCCAGGCGGCCGCCCTTTCGTCATCGATCGGAGCCGCGAAAGTCAGCCTGCCTCGAGCCGAAAGGTCGCCAGTACCTCGTCCAGCGGCTCGAGCGTGTCCGGGTCGTGGATGGCCAGGCCAATTCGCTTGCCCTGATGCTCGAAGAAGAACCAGGACTTCTCGAACGGGACGGTCCCCAGGGCCACCGCCCACGATGGGTGCGCCGGATAGGTCGAGCACTGCGAGGCGGCGAACTGTTCGAGCGACCCGCCGCCTGGTGGGCCTCGTCGGGTCATTCGTCCGCGGGCGGAGGTTCGATCAGGAGCCCGAGGCGCGCGGCGGCCTCGCACAGCGCCTGCCAGTCCTCGGAGCGGAGCGCGACGGTGTCGCGCCCGAGCGACTCACCCAGAAAGCGGGCCGTGGCTCGGCGGCGGCGGAGTTCCTCAAGCAGCCTCGGGCTGGAGACCCGCAGGACCCTGAGGGTATGCACCCGAACCTCGGCGCCGCGGGTCGCGGCGCGCTCGATTGCTCGCTCGAGAGGCTCGGGCATCGGGAAGCCACATGCGGCCTTGAGGATCGCCAGGACCTGCCCGGCGCGCAACCCCTGCTTGCCGGCGGCCTCAATCGCCCGAGGCGTAATTCGGTAGGCGTAGCCCTCTGGCAATAGCGGGCCCCACGCCGCCCAGCGGGCAACCTGGTAGCGAAGGGGCCTGCCCGCCGTGCGTGGTACCACCAGGTGAGCGTCGGGGAACAGGCTGGCCGCGGCCTGCGGCGCCTCATCCGCCGTCGGAGCCACCCCGCCGGTCAGCACGTCGAATGCGGCGGTAGTACGAAAGGCTGTCACCCGATGGGTCTGAGGCTCGATGCCCACCTCGACCGCACCCAGCCAATGCAGCGGCCCGGTCACAACGAAGCGCAGCAGCCGTCCTTCGATGGCCTCCCAGTGCTCGAAGCCGCGCAAGAACTCCCCGGTCGACGCCTCCTGCAAGTACCACGAGTCGAAATCGCCACCTGGGCGTTGAAAGCCCGGATGCCGTTCGCGGGCCTGTGCCACAAACGCGTCCAGATTCCACCAGGTCCCGCGAGGAACATCCCCAAGCCATTGGGCGATCACACGCCGGGCGGCGACGGGATCGTTCGGCCAACTCCCGCCGGCGATCTGCAAGCCGGGGACGTGCGCCAGGTCGTTCCAACCCGTCGTGCCCAACCAGGTATGGATCAACCGCGCCTGGATCGCCGTCCCCGGAAGGTCGAGCAGTTCGTGGACCTCACGCGCCTGAGGGCGAAGCGGCGGACCCTGGACGATCCCCAGGTCGCGGAGCAGCGCGATGAGCAGGCGGGCGGATTCGGCGCGCCGCAGGTGGCGGGCGAAGGGGAGCAACCAGGCATCCGCGGGCTCGAGGTCACGCGAGGGTCGACGGCGCAGGGCGGCCAGGAGCGTGACCGCATCGTCCACCGCCGAATCGTCCGCGGGGATCGTGGTGGGCGGTTCCGGGGACGGATGACCCAGCGGTGCGTCCGGCGGCGCGGAACTCGGGCCTGATCTGATCGAGGATGTCGTTGGGGATGAAGCCGAACTCGCACGGCCCGGCAGGCAAATCGGCGAATGCACGTGCCAGCAGTCCGCGGTACCAAAGAGTCTCGAGCGGCGAGGCCGGCTGGCGCCAGACCTTCTCCCGGTCGCGACGCGCGGCGCCGACCTCGCGCAATGGGCCGTAACGTCGGGTAAGATCGGCCAGCGGCATACGCCCGCCGGCCGCCTGCAATGCCTGGAGCGTTTGCCGGGCGTCCTGAGAGAGGCTCTCGATCATCTCGCCGAGCGTGCTGGGCTCTAGCATGGCCTTGGCCAGCGTGCGGGCGGCCTGGGGCGAAGGCCCGGCGGGAGGGTCGAAGCCCCAGACTTCGGCAAGGATGCGCAGGTGGCCGAAGTCGTGGTCCTGAAGCGTCCGCAGGAGCGGCTGCATACCGAGGGCCGCCCGGGTGATCCTAGACGATGATCCGCAAGGCGCCGGGCAGCAAGCGGATGCTCAGACCGGTGACGTCGGACTGGAAGCCGGCCGTGATCTCGCCGTCGGCATAAATCGCCAGGGGCCGGTCGGATTGCAGTTCCATCTCGGCGAACTTCCCCATCCGCACTTGCCGGAATCGGCCGTGCGTGCCCTTCATCACCTCGGGCAGCAGGCGCAGCATCATCAGGCGCGACACCTGCTCGATCACCGCATAGTGGAAGACGCCGTCATCCGGGCGGGCGTCCGGAGCGACGAAGAAGCCTCCGCCCTCGCGCGCACCGTTGCAGACGCAGAACATCAGCGCCGCCTGCTGGAACAACTCCTGGTCCGTCCGGACGCTGACTACGGGCGCGGCGTTGTTGCTGGCGATCGCCTGCAGGACGCACCACAGGTACATCGCGAATCCCTTCAGGCGAGTGACGCGGTACGAATACAAGGTGACCCAGGCATCGAAGCCGATGCCCAGGACGTTTCCGAAATACCGGGAGCGTCCCGCCTGATCGGTGACCTGGCCGAGGTCGATCGTTCGCGGATCGCCGGTGAAGATGCGCTGCATCGCCGTCTCAGGGTCGCGCGCCACGCCGACGTTCGAGGCGAAATCGTTTCCGGAGCCGACGGGGACAGCGGCCATCAGGGGCCGGCTCTCGGCGGGGAGCCGCATCAGGCCGTTGAGCACTTCGTTGGACGTGCCGTCTCCGCCCAGCGCCGCCACCACGTCGAACCCCTGCTGGCCGGCCTCCTCCGCCAAGTCCGCGGCGTGCAGCGGATGCTCGGTGGAAGCCCATTCGGCTTCCCCGTAGCGGGCGACGATCGCCTGCAGTGCAGTGGCGACTTCCCAGGCGCTCCCCCGGTTGGCGTGAGGATTGAAGATCAGCTTCACCCGACGGCTCATGATCCAATCCTCCCTGGGCCTGCCCGGCGGTGCCTGCGAGGGATCCTCCTCCTGAGGCGTGGTCAGGGGAGGGGGCCGATGAGACGCCAACTTCGCGGCGGCGGTGGCGGGATTATAGCCCTGGCGGCGTGAGCGAACGCGTCGTCCAGCCGGTTGGTACCTTCTTTAAGCGATACGCCGATTGACTTGCTAACCGGCGTGGCCTACAGTGGACTCGAGAGCCTCAGGCCATCGCAGGACTGCTCGCCCCTGTAGGCCGTGGCCACCTCCGACCCAAGACCCAATCGCACCGCACGCCCTGCGGGACGGCATTGGGATCGAATTCGATGCCTGCGGTCAGAGGTCGCCCTTCCCTACGGCAAGCGGACGGGGCCTTCCGGCAAGAGCGGCAGTGCCGGCCGTCATGCGAATGGCAGGGGGCTCGCCTTTCTCCCTGCCCAGTCTTAACGGAGATGAAGCGGGTCATCGCGCAGCACCGGGCAGAGGCTGTGGGCGCCTGCCGCGCGCTCAGTCTGCCGAGGGTCCGCGCAGCAGCCCGCGCACCGCGGCGATCACCTGCGGGGTCGAAGAGAACTGCACCGCCTGCATTCCCGCCCAGCGTGCCCCGATGACGTTGGCCTCGGAGTCATCCACAAAGACCGCCGCCGACGCGTCGACGCCGATCCTCTCCAGCGCCAGCTGGTAGATGCGCGGATCCGGTTTGGCGATGCCAACCTCGGCTGAGACGATCAGAGGGTCGAACGCATCGGCGATCTGGAACTCGGTTTCCAGGTAGCGGCGCACGCCCGGCCAGGCGTTGGTGATCATGCCGACCCGGACGTGGCGGCGAAGGCCGCGTATGAATTCCATCAAGGCGGCGTCGATCTTATCGTGGGCGAAGTACTCGCGGCGCAGCTGGTCGCGGGTCGTCGGATCGAGCTGCAGCGCCGCCGCAACCGAATCCCATACGTCGTCGTCCGTGGCCTGTCCCAGAGTCGCTCGTCGGCTGGCATCGCTTTCGAAGACCAGGCGCGTCAGCTGCATGTGCGCCAGCCCGAGTCGTTCTTCCCACCGGGAACGCGGGCCCCAATCCATCGTACGCAGGATCACGCCGCCCAAATCCCACAGGACGGCGCGAACGGCGGCCGGCTGAGCCTGGTCGGTCATCGGGTGCTCCCCTCGGGGTCCGGTCCAATCCACGCGCGGCGGAACGTTGTCCATAGGAGCGTAGTGCGGAACCCGAGCTGTTCGTACAGGCGCAGCGCCTCGTTGGGGTTTTTGGCGTCGACGCCCAGAGACGCCTGATGCAGACCGCGCTGCTGCAGGGCGCGCAACGAGGCGGCCAGCAGGGCCGAGGCCAAGCCCCGGCGCCGCCATGGACGACGGACGGCGATGTCTTCGGTGTAGCCGCGCAGGCGGCCGAACACGGCGTTTTCATCGGCGTTGATGTAGCTGAGCACCATTCCGGCGACCTGGTCGCCGTCCCATGCGACGCGCCACAGGGCAGGATCGTAGTGCGGGAAACCCAGGAATCGTCGGAAGTTCTCCTCCGGCCAGGGCGTGTAGCCCCAATGATCCTGAAAGGCCTCGCGTTCTGCCTCCCAGATCGCGCGGTAGTCCTCCGGGCGGGCCGGGCGGATCTCGAGCCCTGCCGGGAGTTCCATCGCCGGGATCGGTTCCGCCAAGTCTCGGACCATGGTGAACGCGTAGCGAAAGGCGGTGTACCCGGACGCCCGGTATAGCGCGTGCGCCCCCGGCTCGAGCGAGTTGGCCATGGTCTGCCAGACGCCAGGCGTGCCGGCGCCGGAAGCTGATGCAACCATGCGCGCATGGCTTTCGCCGTGCGCCAGGAGCGGGGCACCGATCCCGCGGCGCCGCCATGCCGGATGGACGTAGCCCCGCAGAGTAGACACGCACATGCCTTCCACGATGCGGAGGCTCGACCAATGCAGCGCCACCATCGCCTGGCCGACCTCGCCGAGGATCAGATCACGGTAGGGATCGGTCTCGACCGGATTCTCAAGGAGGTTGGCGATGTCGGCTTCGGTCACCAGTTCGTCGCCGCCGTCTTCAAGCTCGCAGGCGGCGCGCAGGCGCGCGAGGGCGGTGTAGTCACTCGATCCGGTGAGACGGCGGAAGCGCAATCCGGGGATGGCCGGGGCATCGATTACCCGTACAGCGGCGCCGGCCTGTGAGTCCGGCTGGGGAAGCGGTTCAAGCATGGTGGTGTGACTTTTCGGAGGCTATCGGGCAACTGCGCCCTGAGCTCCCCTGGTGAGTTGTGGGAGGAATACGCATGCTTGTTGGAGCCCCGCATCTCCCGCCGCCTCTCCGCCACGATCGCTCAAAGGACGGGCTGCTGTCAGCGGAGTCGGCGTCGTGGGATGAGGCGGGATACCGGTGGCTCAGCATGTTGCTAGGAAGGGTTCGTGTCTGCGCCAGGGAAGCGGGGGGCCGGATCGTGGAGTGCGCCTGAGGCGCGCACCAGGTCGGCGAGCATACCGTAAGCCGTCGTCAGCGGGCCGGGGTCGCCTTCGGTCACCGTCAGCGAAGGCAACACGTCGGTCGTGAACGTGACCGCCGACGAGGTTCCCGAGACGGTGTACAGCGGATCGGACGGATCGACGAGCTCCGGCTGGACGCGAGCCACGATTCCTGCCGGGGTTCGCTCCGCCGTGCACACCAGCTTCCAGCGACGTCCGTCGCGCGTCGCCATCTCGATCTGCTCCAGCGAGAGGCCGTCGATCCCGCGGCGCGCCACTTGTTCCGGGGTGAGCGGCGTATCCATCAGGACCGTAACCAGCGCCGCTACCTTGACCGCCGCATCCCAGCCCAGGATGTCTCCCGATGGGTCGGTCTCGGCGATCCCGATCGACTGTGCGTAGGCCAGCGCTTGATCGTACGTTTGGCCCGCTTCCATGTGCGTCAGGATCAAGTTGGTCGTCGAGTTCAGGATGCCGCGGAAGGACGACAGCACGGCGGCGGGCAGCGCTTCGCGCCACAGCGAGAAGATCGGGGCGCCATCCATGACCGCCGATTCAAACAGGTAGCGGACCCCGTGCTGATGGGCGAGGTCGGTGAGGCGGCGGTAGCCGTGGACCACCGGTCCCTTGTTGGCGCTGACGACATGCAGGCCGCGCGCAAGGGCCGCTTCGAGGTAGCCGAACGCGGGATGTCCGGTCTGGTAGTTGACCGGGATCGACTCGAGCACGACGTCGGCCTCCAGCGCCTGGACGAACGCCAGGCCGTCGGCGGGGGCGGGGGTGCCCAAGCCGGAGATCGAACGACCGGCCTCGACTGCCTCGGCTGCTTCTACGGCGTCGATCCCCTCGGGACGGACGATGGCTCCGTGCCGTCCGGTGGCAATGGCGACGACGCGGGTGCGCAGCCCATAGCCGGCCTCGAGATCCGAACGTTTTGTTTCCAGGAGGCGCGCCAGTGCACGGCCGACGTTGCCGAAACCCAGGAAGGCGAGGCGTAGTGCGTCAGGCATCGTCATCCCTCATGGTGTGCGCCCGCGGCGCTAGACCAGCGGCCATGGATACGGTCGTCCGGCGCCGGGCGGCGGGAAGCGTTTGAGGCGGAGCAGCCGGCCGGCGCGGGCCTGCAGCGCCGACAGTTCCGGTGCAGAGAGGAGCGCCGCCAACTCCGCCCGCAGCGCGGCATCTTCCTTCATCCCACGGCGGAAGGCACGCAATCCAGCAAGCAGCTCGTCGGGGATCGGCTCGCCGACGAAATCCCAGATCACCGTGCGCAGCTTGTCCTCCATGTGAAAGCAGATGCCGTGATCGATCAACCACAGGTGGTTGCTTTCCCCGAGCAGGACGTGGCCGCCCTTGCGATCGGCGTTGTTGATCAGCAGGTCGAAGAGCGCCGCCGGGCGCAGCCGCTGCTTCTCGGCCCCGCTGAAACTGAAGTAGTGCCGCTCGGGGTCGGCGTCGACGAACAACTGCAGCGAGCCCGGGCCGGCAGGGCCGTCCGGGCGCAGGACCGTCGGCGGGACCAGATCCCATCCCAGGGTGCGGGAGACGACGTAGGCCGCCACCTCGCGCTGGGCAAGCGATCCTTCCGGAAAGTCCCACAACGGGCGTTCGCCGCGCGCCGGCTTGTAGACGCCCGGGACGATTTCGCTTCCGAGCGATGCCTGCACCAAGAAAGTGTAATTCGACCCCCACACGAACTGACCCTTCAGCTCGAGGGTGCCGGTGGAGAGGATCGTGAGTGGGTCGGGGGAGGGCATGAAGCGGTCAGCGATCAGCGATCAGCAGTCAGCGTCCAACTATTGGCCACGCTCGGACGGGGCGACTGTCGGGTTGTTTCCACGCTCTCTGTTCCGGTGCCGCGCATGAGCACAATGGCAAGGACTGTCGATTGCATGCCGATGGGGACCAATGCCGCCTGATTCCGGAGAACACCGATTTCCTGGGTCCCTTTGCCGGCGTGCAATTAACTGATGCTCGAGTGACGGGCAATGAGCTGAAAGCTAACGGCTGAAAGCTGACAGCTACCAGCTAGTGCTTGTGCCCATTCCGCTTCGGGCAGAAGTGCCCTTCCGGGTCGATCGGCTCGCCGCAGTTTCCGCAGATCGGACGCCCGCGGGCTGCGATCTCGATCCCCCAGCGGCACATCGCCCAGAGCTGGGATCGCGTGCACCAGAAGCGTGCCACGGAGGCTTCCTCAGGGTCGGTCCCCTCGGGCTGGATCTCACGCGCCACCAACACCAGGTGGTCCGAGGCCTCGTCGTAGCCGAGGCCGAGCTGCCCCACCCGGAAGGCCGGATCGACGGGCAGTTCGAGGTCCATCTCGGACTCATCGAAGTCGGGGCTGGCCTCCTCCAGGGCGGGAAAGCGCTGCTGCAGTTCCTGCAGATACTGTTCCAGCCCGATGGCCAGCGACTGCACCTGGGCCTTTTCCACGATCAACGTCACGGTCTCGGCTTCGCCCCGAGCCTGCAGATAGAACACGCGTTTACCAGCCGGCCCGACGGTGCCGGTGGTCATGCGGGACACTGGATTGAGTTCGTACTCCTTGCCCGCCATCACGTGCTCCGTCCGCCCCGGGATGCGAATGCGGCGAAGTATATCATCCAGCGCCCGGCGACCGCGTGGCGCGGGTGTCGTTGATCGACTGCACACGCACCCGCCCGTCGCCGATGAGCAGCGTGCTGACCGACGCCGGCTCGATCGTCAGGCGCTGGAAGAGATCGAGCGGCTGCCCAAGGTAGTGAGCCAGCGCGAGCTTGATCGGGTCGGCGTGTGAGAAGCAGGCGACCGCGCCGCGGTGCAGCGCCAGGATCCGTTCGAGCTCGTCGACGATCCGCGCTTGCGCCTGGCGGAATGATTCGCCTTCCGGCAGCGTGACGCGGGAAGGCGTCGCCTGCACCTGTGACCACAGCTTGAGCCGGCGCAGGCGGCTCAGCGGCTGGCCCTGCCAGCGGCCGTAGCGAATCTCGCCCAGCCCGGCACGCCGGTGAACAGCCAGGTCGTGTGCCCGCGCCAGCGGGGCGGCGGTCTCGACCGTGCGTTCAAGCGGGCTGCTGTAGAGCGCCTGCAATCGCAGGCCCTCGAAGACAGGCACGAGCCCCTCGGCCTGAGCGCGACCTCGGTTATTCAGATGGATCCCCGGCAGCCAGCCGGCCAGTTTGTGCTGGCGCATGAAGTCGTTTTCGGCGTGGCGGATCAAGTACAGCGTGGTCATGCCGTCTCGCGCCCGGTGATCGGCCCTCGCCCGTGCTGGCGCTTGAGCTCGAGTACCTCGGCCTCCGAAAGTTCGGGTGCATGGCGGCCGGCCTCGATGCCCAACGCCAGGCGCTGCGCCTGCCGCCAGCGCTCCAGCCGATCGGCGACGCCGGCCTCATAGCCCTGCTCGGACGGGCGGTAGAAGTAGGTGCCCAGCAAGGAAGTGGGAAGATACTGTTGGCCAATATGGTGTTCGGGAAACTCGTGCGGATAGCGGTAGCCGGCGCCGTGACCCAGGGCGGCCGCATCACGGTTGGCATCCTGCAGATGCCTCGGCACCTCGATCTGGCCTTCTTCTTCCAGCAGGCGCAGGGCCTTGAAGTAGGCCGTGGCACTGTTGGATTTCGGCGCCGTCGCCAGGTAGAGCGTCGCCTCGACAATCGGATAGATGCCCTCTGGCAGACCGACGAACTCGAAGGCCTGGGCCGCGGCGGAGGCCACGACCAACCCCAACGGGTCGGCCAGCCCGATGTCCTCGCCGGCGAGGATCAAGAGCCGGCGGACGATGAAGCGCGGCGACTCGCCGGCGTATAACATCTTGGCCAGCCAGTAGAGCGCTGCGTCCGGATCCGAGCCGCGCACCGATTTGATGAAGGCCGAGATCGTGTCGTAGTGGGCGTCCCCGTCCTTGTCGTACAGGACGGCGCGGCGCTGGATCGACTCCTGCGCCACGTCGAGCGTCAGATGCAGAGCACCGTCGGCTCCGGGCAGGGTCGTTTCGACTGCCAGCTCGAGGGCGTTGAGGGCATTGCGCGCGTCCCCGCCGGCGACGTTGATCAGGTGCTCCAGCGCATCGTCGTCGAGGCGGATCGGCCGTCCGCCATAGCCGCGATCGGAGTCGCTCAAGGCCGTCCGGATCACGCGCCGCACCTGATCGTCCTCGAGCGGCCGCAGCTGGAAGATGCGTGATCGCGAGACCAGCGCGCCGATAACCTCGAAGTAGGGGTTCTCGGTCGTGGCGCCGATGAGCGTGAGCGTGCCGGTCTCCACGTGCGGCAGGAGCGCGTCCTGCTGCGCCTTATTCCAGCGGTGGACCTCGTCGACGAACAGGATCGTCCGGCGCCCGTGAAGCTTGCGGCGTTCGGTGGCCTCGGTGATCACCCGGCGCAGCTCAGGGATGCCGGCCAGGACGGCGGAGATGATCTCAAAGTGCGAACGTGTGGTGTTGGCGATGACCATCGCCAGCGTGGTCTTACCCGAGCCGGGGGGCCCCCACAGCAGGATCGAGGCGAAGAGTCGGTCGGCCTCGATCGCCCGGCGCAGTAAGCGGCCAGGCCCGACGATGGCATCCTGGCCGACGAATTCGTCGAGCGTGCGCGGGCGCATGCGCGCCGCCAGGGGCGCCTCCCGGGCCAGTCGCTGCGCCAACGCGTGGTCGAACAGGTCCATCGCGGGCATTGTACCATCGCGATGGCGGGCAGCTGGACGCGGCGCACACACGGTTCGAATGCGGAGCCGACGGGCGAGGCTCGCTTTGGGCGCGGGCTCTGCTCGCCTAAGCGTTGGCTTCGGGAGGCTCCGGCGCCTGGCGGCTGTGGGCGCGGTTGATCAGGTACACGCCGGTCACGACGGCCGCACCGCCGAGCCACTGTACAGAGGTCAGGGGTTCACCGAGCAATGGGATGCCGAGCAGTGCGGTCATCACCGGCTGTCCGATCATGATCGGGGAGACGAGCGAGGCGGGCAGGTGGCCGAGGGCGTAGCCGACGACCAGATAGCCGATGGACTGGGTCACCAGCGCCGCGCCGAAGAAGGCCAGATACGTTTGTAGCGAGTAGCCGGTGAGGGGCAGGCCGGCGAGCAGGCAGATCAGCAGCAGAACGGTGGCCGAGGCGGCGCCCGCCAGCCAGACGTAGCGGGCCGAGTCGAGGTGCCGGCGGCCGAACTGCGTGGCCAGGTAATAGCCGGCGTAGAACACGCCCGCCATCAGGCCGAGCACGTCGCCCCAGCCGAGCGTCGGATGGACGAGGAAATCGGCGCCGGCGACGGCGCCCGCGCCCAGCAGCGTGATCCCCAGACCACCCCAAAAGAGAGCCGGCAGTCGCTCGCCGAAGAACGCCCATCCGGCGACCGCCACCCACAATGGCGCCGTGTTGCCGAACAGGGCGGCGTTGGCGGCCCGGGTCATGTTGACGCTCGTGTTCCACAGGGCGATGTCGAGAGCCAGCGACGTCCCGCCGAGCACGGCGAAGATCACGCCGCGGCGCGGCCAGGCACGCCCGCGCCCGCGGCGCATGGCCAGGGGAAGCAGGACCATGCTGGCCAGACCCATGCGGTAGGCGCCGGTGACCGGGCCGGGCGCGTTCGCCCAGCGCACAAACAGCGCCGAGAATCCCAACGCCACCACACCGATCGCCATGGCGAGGTAAGGGAGCGCGGATTTGCGGGAGGAAGGAGAAACGGCCACGTGGGTCCTGGATCGCAAGCGAAATCAGGTTCGGTCGATCGGCCGCGGCGATGGAGCCACCTGACGACCGACGGGCCATTCTAACATCGTGCTCCGGCGGGCGCGACAATCGCTGTGTTAGAATCGCGGCGCATGACCTCTGGAGCCGCGGTCCCACTGCTTGTATTGGCTTCGGCCTCGCCGCGCCGGCGCGAACTGCTGGCGCTGACGGGGTGGACGGCGATGGTCAGGCCGGCGGAAGCCGACGAGCAGCCTTTGGCCGGCGAGGATGCCCTCGGACTGGCGCGCCGCCTGTCCCGGGTCAAGGCGCATGCGGTGGCGGCAAATTCGCCGGCCGGGTCGCTGGTCCTGGCGGCCGACACGGTCGTGGCGCTGGACGGCGCGCTGCTCGGCAAGCCGGCCGATGGCGGCGAGGCGCTCGCCATGCTGGAGTCGCTGCGCGGGCGCGAGCACGACGTCGTCACCGGGTTGACCCTGCTGGTGGCGGGCGAGTCCTGGGAGGCGCACGACGTCTGCACCACACACGTCCCGATCCGCGAGTACACTCCCGCAGAAGCCGACGCCTACGTTCGCTCCGGCGCGGCGCTGGACAAAGCCGGCGCCTACGGCATTCAGGATCGGGGCTTTAAGTCGGTGGCCATCGAGCGGATGACCGGCTGCTACGCCAACGTGATGGGCTTGCCTCTGTGTCACCTGGCACGGCTGATGCGGCGGCGCGGGCTCGCGTCGGGGGCGGACATCCCCGCCGCCTGTCAGGCGCACACGCACTACACCTGCGAGATCTACCCGCGATCTTGGGGACGGACGCGTGAAGCGCGCGCTGGCCGTCGGCCTCCTGGTCGGAGGGATGCTCGCCGGCTGCACCCTGCGCTCCGGCCCCAAGACGCCTGAGCCGAGCCCGACGCTGCCGACGCCGGTCATCACCAACGTCGCCGCGCCCGATCCAGAGATCGGCGCCCGCCTGTTCCTGGATGCGTGGAAGCGTGATGACCTCCCGGCGATGTACGCGCTGCTCACTCCCCTCAGCCAGGACAGTCATGACCGAGGAAGAGTTCGTTTCCTTCTATCAGGAAGTGAAGCAGACGGCTGCGCTGGCGTCGATCGACTACCAGATCACCTCGTCGCTGGTCAATCCACGCGAGGCGCAGGTTTCCTACCGCATCACACTCACCAGTTCGGTGGTCGGGGACGTGGTGCGCGACACCTACCTGTCGCTCATGCGCGAGGCGGGGGAGTGGAAGGTGGCCTGGGCGCCGACGACCGTCGTGCCCGAGCTGACCCAGGGCACGAGCCTGTTCATGGATGTGGTCACGCCGACGCGGGCCAACATCTACGATCGCAACGGGCTGGCGCTGGCGGTGCAGGCCGACGTCGTGGCTGTCTACATCCAACCCAACCTGATCGGCGACGAGAAGGCCGAGGAAACGATGCTGACCGTCCTCGGTCGTTTGTTCGACCGCAGCACCGGCAGCATCCAGGCGCTGTATGAGCCGTTCCGCGGCACCGACTACCTGATCCCACTGGGCGAGGTGGCGCTGGAAGATTTCCAGCGCATCGAGGGCACGCTGGCGGCCGTCGGCGGGACGAATTGGGGTACTTACTCCGGGCGCTACTACCCGCTGGGCGAGCAGTCGTCGCAGGCCGTCGGGTACGTGGCACAGATCACCGTGGAGCAGGCCGACGAATACCGGCAGGCGCGGCTACGCCGGGGACGAGTTTGTCGGGCAGACCGGGTTGGAGTTCGTGTTCGAGAACGAGCTGCACGGCCGGCCCGGCGGCACGCTGTATGTCCGCGACACGAGCGGGCAGGTGCTCACGCCGCTGGCGTCGCGCGACCCCGGCGTCCCGCAGGCGGTGACGACCACGCTGGACCGAAACCTCCAGCTCGAGGCGCAGCAGGCGCTGGAGGGATTGCGCGGCGCGATCGTCGTCCTGGAGCGTAATACGGGGCGCGTCCTGGCCATCGCCTCGTCGCCGTCGTTCAACCCTAACCTGTTCAACGCCAACAACCCGAACAGCGGCCCTGGGCTGACGGAGCTTGGCCAACGCAACGACAACCCGTTCCTCGACCGCGCCACCGACAGCGCCTATCCGCTCGGCTCGGTGTTCAAGATCCTGACCATGGCGGCGGCACTCGAGACCAAGACCTTCACGCCGGACAGCGAGTACACGTGCACCAACTACTTCGAGGAACTCCCCGGATGGTTCACGGGCCACGACTGGACCGTCGTCAAGGAACTGCCGCCGCACGGCACGCTGACGCTGATGCAGGGCCTCGAGCGCTCATGCAACCCGTGGTTCTGGCACATCGGGCTGGCGCTGTTCGACCGCGGCTTCCCGACGGCGCTGCCCGACATGGCCAAGGGCTTTGGCTTGGGCCAGTCGACCGGGATCGAGATCGGTGAGTTACAGGGCCTGATCCCGGACCCGGAGTGGACGCTGGCCAACCTCGGCCGGGAGTGGAGCGCCGGCGACTCGGTGCAACTGGCGATCGGCCAGGCCTCGATGGGCGTCACGCCTCTGCAGGTGGCACGCTTCATCGCCGCCGTCGGCAACGGCGGGACGCTCTATCAGCCACAGATTGTCGAGACGATCCAGACCGCCGAAAGCGCGGTCAGCCGACAGTTCGCCGTCGTCGAACAGGGCAAGACTCCCGGTCTCGGCCGAGAACCTGGCGTTCATTCAACAGGCGATGACGCAGGTAGTGCGCGAGCCGAAAGGCACGGCCTACCGCCGCTTCCTGGGTCTGAACATCGACCTGGCCGGCAAGACCGGCACGGCGACCAGTGGTGAGGGGACGGAGTTCGCACGCCTGGTTCGCCGGCTACACATTCCGCAACGAGCCGGAGAAACCGGACATCGCCGTCGTGGTGTTGGCCGAGAACCAAGGCGAGGGCTCGGAGTGGGCGGCGCCGATCTTCCGCCGCGTGGTCGAGTCGTACTTCTTTGGACGCCCCTTCACGCTCTACCCCTGGGAGTCGCAGATCGGCGTGTGGCGCACGCCGACGCCCGAGGGCGGCGACGCCACTGAAACACCCACCCCCTAACGGTATGCCCGAACCGGACATCGTCCCCGGACTGATCGTTCGCGCCCAGTCGGGGTTCTTCGAAGTGGCGACGGACGAGGGCCGCATCGTGGCCCAGCTGCGCGGCAAGCTCAAGCGCGGGCCGCGTACCGGCGATGCCGCCGCCGTCGGGGACCGGGTGCATGTGACCCGGTTGGCGGATGGGACCGGCAGCATCGAGGACGTGGCCCCGCGCCAGCGCGTGCTCTCGCGCCAGGCGCCGGGGCCGCAAGGCCGAGCAGGTGATCGTCGCCAACCCCGACCAGGTCGTCTTCGTCTTCGCCTGCGCCGACCCCGATCCCAACTTTCGCATGCTCGACCGCCTGCTGGTGGTGGCCGAGCGCGAGCAGATCCCGGCGCAGGTGTGCGCCAACAAGATCGACCTGGTGGTCGAACGCGCCGCGCGTGACGAATTCGACGAGTACGCGCGCCTCGGCTATCCGGTGCATTACGTCTCCGCCCTGACGGGCAAAGGCATCAAGGGACTGCGCAAGGCGTTGGCGGGAAAGATCTCGGTCTTCGCCGGACCGTCAGGCGTGGGCAAGTCCAGCATGCTGAACGCCATCCAGCCGGGCCTCGGGCTGCACACCGGCGAGGTCAGCCAGGCATACGGGAAAGGGACACACACCACGGTCGTGCCCGAGCTGATGGCGCTGGAGGTCGGCGGGTACGTGGCCGACACGCCCGGGCTGCGTGCCTTCGCGCTGCTGGGACATCGAGCCGGAAGAGCTCGATGGGTATTTCCCCGAGCTGCGCGAGCTGGTGGCCGACTGCGCCTTCAACGACTGCACGCACCTGCACGAGCCGGGCTGCGCGGTGATCGCGGCCGTAGAGCACGGCCGGGTGAGCCCCGAACGCTACGAGTCGTACTGCCACATTCGCCTCGGCGAATCGGAGTAGGTGCGAGGCCTCGCCCAAGTTCCGTAGGTGCGAAGCATGCCGTCTCGCACCCTGTTCGGGCCGCGAGCCCCGCGCCCGAACAGGGTCGCTTCGCGGCACGAACGGTGCTTCGCCCCTACGCGTTCCATTCGCATGACCGCGTGCAACGGGATACGTGCGCCGTCGGCGTGTAGGGGCGGGTTTCAAACCCGCCCCTACGCTCATCGGTGACCCGCCGCGGCTGCGGAAGCCTCACCCGTGTTCCGTAGGGGCGAAGCATGCCGTCTCGCACCTTGTTCGGGCCGCGAGCCCCGGCCCGAACAGGGTGCTTCGCGGCACGAACGGTGCTTCGCCCCTACGCGGCCTATCAAACGGCACTCTGCTCGCCCCAACGTGTCGTTGATCATGTGGCGCTCTGCGGCCGCGGCGGCCTCCCTGGACGCGGATATGGATCGAAGGCACACGACCAATCGGGAGTGGTCTGGGCGTGGGATTGAGCAGCCGGCCGGAGGGCGTCCTCACGCGCAGGAACTCTCACTGGGGTTTGCGCTCCCCCGCCGGCCGGAGGGCGGCCTCGTCGCGAAACCCCAATTCGCATGTGGGTTCGTCCACCTGTGTTGGGCAGGGGGAGCTTCGCTGCCCCTGCCAACACGAAAAAGGGCCACCCCTCCCCCTGCATCGCACCTGCGGCCGCGAAGGTTCGCGGCCGCAGGGGGAGGGGCGGGGGGTGGGGGTCGGGTCGGGGCCGGCGGCTACATCGGGCGCAGCACACGGTCGTCGCGCAGTCGCTTGAACCACAGCGACGAACCGCGTGGCATCGAACTCGACGGCAGCTTCCTGCCAGGCGCGCACGCCCAGGCCCTGAATGGTCTGCGGACGGTAGCCGACGGCACGCCACGACCCGACATGCTGTGCCAGGTACGGCGGCAGGAACAGCAGCGCCGCCTCGCTCTGCAGCTCGGACGAGGCGGTTTCGACCAACTCCATCAGCGCCGGGATGGCCTGGTCGAGGGCGACCCCGGCCTCGAAATACAGCTCGTCGATACGCGTAACCAGGTTCTCGACCTGCCAGCCGGCAACGCCGGCCAGCTTGCCGTCCCGCTCGATCAGCAGGAACGCCTTCTCGCCGAAAGACGCCATCACGTCGCCGCGCGTCATGTGGCGCTTGCCGTGCGTGACCCGCGTGACGAAACGGGCGATCTCGTCGGCGTCCTGCGGCCGGCCGCGGCGGATGACGATCTGCCCCGGGCGAACAGGCGGCGGCGTGGGAAGCAGCGGCTCTTCCGGTGTGGGCAGCTTGGTCCAGGCCAGCTGCACCTGGTCCCAGGTATTCTCGAAGTTGCCGTCGTTGTGGACGATGACCTTGGCGGCGCGCAGTTTGAGGCTCTGGGGAGGCTGGGCGGCGATGCGCTGCCGCGCGGCGGCTTCCGACATGTTGCGCTTGTGCATCAGGCGCGCCACTTGCATCTCTTCGGGGGCGTCGACCACCCAGATCGTGTCGCAGCCGGCGGCCAGGTCAGTCTCCAGCATCTTGATCGCTTCGATCACGACGACGGATTGTTTGGCGCGGCGGATAAGCAGATCGACGGCCTGCGTCACCAGCGGGTGGATGATCGCCTCGAGACGCTCGAGGGCCGAGGGATCGGAGAAGGCCAGCTTGGCCATGCGGCCGCGGTCGATCTGGCCTTCCTCGTCCAGGATCCACTCGCCGAACGCCTTCAGCACCAGAGGGTAGCCGGGCGCGCCCTTGGCGATGGCGCGGTGTCCAAGCGCGTCGGCGTCGATCCCGTAGGCGCCGAGATGCTCGAGCATCTTGCGCACCACGCTCTTGCCGGTGGCGATGTTGCCGGTCAACCCGATGACGTACTTTCCCGCCCAGCAACTCAAGGGACCGCCTCCGCACTCATGCTCGAAGCTTGATTCTAGCCTTGGCGCAGGTAGAAGTCAAAGAACCTTAAGCGCCATCTACGCGTTCTGCAGCATGCGATCGCGGCGACGCCGAACTCCCACCCCCGGCCCTACTCCCCTCCGCTTCGCTCCGGCGACCTGCGGCCCTGGGAGGGGGAGGGAGTCTACGGTCCCGCCACCGGTGCGGACGTCCCCAAAGGCGATTGCGGTGCCTGGCCGCGCTGCGCCAGTGCCACGCCGGCAGCTCCCACGACCATACCGGTCCACTGCACCGCGACCAGTTGCTCGCCCAGGACCGCCAGGGCCAGCAGCGCGGTGACAAACGGCGACAGGTTGAGGACCAGGTTCATCTGCAGCGCAGTCATGTGCTGCAAGGCGTGATTGTAGAGCAGGTAGGCGATGGCGGTGTTGACCACCGCCAGCCAGAGGACGATCCCCAGCCCGACGGGCGTCAGATTGCGGCAAACCTTCTATCGGTAAGCCGATCGCCAGCAGCCCGGCGCCACCGACGGCAAGCGGGATCGCCGTCAGTGTCAATAAGTCCACCTGCCGCTCACGGACCATCAGCCGGCTGAGCAGCCCGAAGAACCCGAAGCCGAGGATCCCCAGCCCGAGGATCGGAATGCCGCGCCACACATTCGCCTGCATCCCCGGCAGGAAGAAGAGTACCGTCCCGGCCATCGAAACCACCAGCCCGAAGGCCTGCCACCGGGTCGGGTTCTCCTTCAGCCACAGCAGGCTGCCGAGCAGGATCAGGATCGGAATTAATCCCATCAGGAAGGAGACCGTCGTCGATGGCACGACCTGCAGGGCGATGAAGAAGGAGCCGTTGCCCACCAGGTAGGCCGAGATTCCCAGGAGCGCCAGCTTGCGCAATAGGGCCGGCGACGGCCAGCCCGACGAACGAAGCCGACGAGCGAGGAATGGCGTGAGCAGCAGAAAGGCGACGAAGTAGCGCAGGCCTGCGAGGGTGATCGGCCCTATCGAGCGCAGGCCGACTTTGGCCACGACGAAGGAAGAACCCCAGATGGCCGTGGTGAGCAGCGCTTCTGCCAGCGCCACGGGCGGGACGCGAAAGGCCGAGCGGGACGTCATCCCACTCGGCCCGGGAACGCGAGGCTCAGGGTCAGTGCAGACGTTCGACGTAGTACACCTGCGATCCGGCGGCGACGAACAGGTCGTTGGGCGGTCCGAGCGCCAGGGAGCTCACCTCGCCCTCGAGTTCGTGGCTCGGCAAGTACAGCCCCTGGTAAGCCAGCCGCATGCTGTAGTGGTACACCCCGCCGGTCAGCAGGTCGAGGAAGTAGAGCGAAGGCTCCGGCGGCGCGCTGTAGACGATCGTGATCGGCGCGGCGCCGGGGATGTGATCCGAAGCTGCCCCGCCGGGGCGTTCATCCTGGAACGTCAGGCCCTTCTCGCACTCGACGCGAATCGACTGCAGCGCCCCGGCCGCTACCTCGCGCTCGCGCTGGCAGCGATCGAGCTTGCCGTTCTGGTACAGCAGGAAGAGCTCATCCTGGGTCATGGCCAGGTCGACGGCGCCCTTGAGGTCCGGGACCGACTCAGCGAAGTACATCCCCGGCGCGCCGCTGAACAGGCCGCCGGAGGCGTCGTACAGCCACACGGCATTGGCCTTGGGGTCGAGGACGAAGAGGACATCGTTCGAGACGGCGATGGCGTCGATGCGGCCAAAGCCGGTATCGGGCGGTGTCAGCTGGCTCGTAGCCGGGGTCTGGCCGGGGGCGCAGTACAACAGCGTCCCGTCTGAATCGAGCGCCACTACGCCGGCAACGCCCAGCGCACCCGGCTCAGGCTGCGCGGCGATGGCCACCGGCGCGCCCATCTCCGCCGCGCTGTCGCTGCCCTTCAGGCAGCGGAAGTCCTTGTCGATCTCGTAGCCGCGGCCGGTGTTCCAGGCGTGGTAGATCGTGGGCCCGGCCGAAATCGAGGACGTACAGATCGCTGGCCGTGGCGGCCATCGAGGTCAGGTGTGCCCCACGTCCGAACCCGCCGCTGAAGAGCGGTATGTACTCGACGTGGGCAATGTTGTCGATCGTATCCAACGATTGATCGACGAGCGTGGTCAGGATGCTGTAGTCGGCGCCCTCGCCGTAGCGCTGGGCCTGGTCGAGATACTGGCGCGCCTGATCCCAGTAGAAGCGCGCCTGCAGGGGATCGGCCTGCAGCTGCGCCGCCACGACGGCCGCCTGTGCCTGGCCGAGGTACTCCTGGAACTGCTCGCCGCGACCGCGCTGGAAGTAGATCACGCTGGCCAGGATCACGATCACGAGTGGGACGGCGATGGCCGTCCCCGCCAGCACGGAAGGGGACAGGCTGCCAGGCTGCCCGGGCTCCACCAGTCCGGGCGCCATCCGCGCCAGCAGCGAAACCATGCGCTGGCCCAAAGACTGGAAGGCCGACTGCACGGCCTGACCCGCGGGGCCGAAGGCGCGGCCGACGGATGCCATGCTGGCAAATGAGCGCTCCGGGCGCGGCTTGGCCGACCGGGCGCGCGAGCTCGGAGCCGCAGCCGGCATCTGCGTCGCGCGCGGCATGGGGCCGCCCATCCCCGGCTGTGCGATGCGGAACAGCAAGCCCGTCAGATCGTTCGAGCTGGCGGCTCCCAGGCGTTCGACGGCCTGCGCCAGGTCGAGCGTCAGCAGGCCGCCCAGCGTCGGATCGGCCCACTGCGGGCCGGCGTGCGGCGTGAGCAGGACGACGTCCCCGCTCTGCGCTTCGAGGTGATGGTAGCGCAGGAAGGGGCTCACCGATTGGCCCAGCGGCCGGTCAGCGGCTTCGTCCGATCCCAGCCGGCTGACCTGGCCGGGGCGGATGAGGATCGCCTGGCCGGCGCCAGCCTGCGCCAGATACAAGTCGCCGCCGCGCAGGACACCCAGCATCAGACGCCCGGCGACGCGCAGGCTTCCGGCTTCGGTTTGATTCAAATCGTGCAGGTGGTCGTTGACCACGGCGGCCGCGGCGCGCAGCGCCGCCGTCACCGAGCCGTTGGTGGTGTAGTACGAGTCCGCCGCCTGGCGCGCGAGGTGGTCGACCAGCCCCGGCGTCAGCGCCTGGCTGGACGAGACGCCCAGGCACAGGAGCAGCATGTCGTCGCCGCGGCCGCGCGCCGCGCGGCGCGGCGCCGTCTGGGCTAGCGTTCCCGGCGGGGGGGTGACCCGCGCCGCACCGCCGGCGATGTGGACAAAGGCGACGTCGGCTTCCAGCGAACCAGGCATGGCGTTAGTATACAGGTTCCTCCCGCGCTGGCAACGCGAGGTGCAAGACGCGGGCCGCCGCTGGTAGAATGAGCCGTTCCTCGTGCGAGACCCGCATGCAGTTGACCTTTGAGCATCACCCTTCGGCTTTCGAGGCGACTGGCAGGCGAGTGGAACGCGCTGCTCGACCGCGCCGCTACCCGCGTCCCCTTTCTCCGCCACGAAGTGCAAAGCCTATGGTGGTCGTCCCTCGGGGGCGGCGAGTGGCCCTCCGGGGAACTATGGCTGGGAACGGCGCGGGACGAGCAAGGCGTTCTCCAGGGCGTGTGCCCGCTGTTCCGGCCCGGCGGCCCCCACGTCGACGGGCGACTGCACCTGATCGGCTCCTTCGAGATCTCGGATTACCTCGACCTGATCGTCCCGGCCCAGGGCAGCGCCGAGTTGGCCTCGGCACTGCTCTCGGCGATCGAGGCCGAGGCCTTCGATCGCCGGCCTCGACCTGTACAACCTCCCGGAGGCTTCACCGACGCTCAATGCGCTCGAAACGGCAGCGTCCGAACACGGCTGGCAGTCGGCCCGGCAGTTGCTGGATCCGTGCCCGGTGGTCTCCCTCGACGGCGGCTGGGAGGCGTACCTCAATCGCCTGGACAAGAAGCAGCGCCATGAGCTGCGGCGAAAGATGCGTCGCGCCGATGAATCGGATTCCGGCGTTCGCCTGCGCCTGGTCACGGCACAGGATGATGTCCAGGCGCAGGCCGAGGCGTTTCTCGGGTTGATGGCCCTGGACCCGACGAAAGCGTCCTTCCTGACCGACACGATGCGCGCCTACTTCCTCGGGCTCACGCAGGCGGCCTTCGACTGCGGGTGCCTGCACCTCGCGTTTCTGGAGGTCGGCTCGGACCCGGCGGCTGCGTACTGGAGTTTCGACTACGGCGGCCGGCTGTGGGTCTACAACTCCGGGTTGAATCCGGCGTACGCTTCCCTCTCGCCCGGCTGGGTTCTGCTCGGGCGGCTGATCCAGTGGGCCATCGAGCACGGGCGGCGTGAGATCGACTTCCTGCGCGGCGACGAGGGCTACAAATTCCGCCTCGGCGGGGTCGAGCGCTCGATCTACCGCCTGACGATCACACGTTGACCGGCGTGCAGCTGCTGCCCTCCTCCCGCCGGAAGGCGATGGGCACCGGATGCCTGGCGGTGTTGTCCTGGGGTACATCCCTCGTCTGAAAGGGCTCAGGTTGTCCCGCAGCTCGGCGCAGCGAAGCTGAAGGGTGGGGCGAACCGGAGGGGACGAGTGCAAGGTGGGGATTGACCGATGAGCGCCTACATCGGCCTTGGCCTGACGGTCGCCTTCTGGGGTGCGTCGTTCGTGGCCCTCAAGGTCTTGTTGCGCGAGTTGAACCCGGCGACGATCACGGTGGTGCGATTCGCCGTCGGGCTCGCCGTCCTGGCAGCCGTCTCCGCCGCCCGGCGTCAGCTCCAGGCGCCCCGCGCACGCGACCTTCCCTGGCTGGCGCTCTTGGGCTTTCTGGGGATCACGCTCCACCAATGGCTGCAGGCCACCGGATTGTTAAGCTCCTCCGCCACGGTCACGTCGTGGATCGTCGCTTCGATTCCGATTTTCGTTGCGATCCTCGGCTGGCTTGTGCTGCACGAGCGCATGGGGGGATGGCGCGTCTCAGGCATCCTGCTGGCGGCGGCCGGGGTGTCGCTCGTGGTCAGCAACGGTGACCTCCGCGGCCTGCTGGCCGGCACGGCCGGGACGCCGGGTGACCTACTGATCGCGTTCAGCGCCGTCAACTGGGCCGTCTTCACCATCTTGAGCAAGCGGTTCATGCAGACCGGGACGGCACTGCGCCCGGTGACGATGATGTTGTACGTCATGGGCATTGGCTGGGCGTTCAGCCTGGGCTGGCTCGGCGCCGCGGGAGGCGCGGAGGCGATTCTCCACCTGAGCGTCGACGGCTGGTGGGCGATGGCCTTCCTGGGCCTGGGCTGTTCGGGGTTGGCTTACCTGTTCTGGTATGACGCACTGGACCGGATCGATGCCACCCAGGCGGGCGTCTTCCTTTATTTCGGCCCCCTGGTCACCGCCTTGCTGGCCTGGCCCATGCTGGGCGAGGCGATCAGCGGCCCGATGCTGGCCGGGGGAGCAGCGATTCTGGTCGGCGTGTGGATGGTCAACCGCGCGGCGCCCGACTCAGGCGCAGCGCGTACGACCTGAGATCCTACCCATCCGCCGCTCCAACCTCGCCTCTGCTCAGACTCACCTGCCCCTCTAACGGCGGAGCCGGCGCTTAGGCTTAACCCGGTGCGTGCGCCTTGAGGAAGGTCCTGGCGGCTCTTGCCGCGCGTGGACTTCTTGGAGGTCGACATCGCGCGGGCGAAGGAGAGCATCGAAGCCCGGCGGGCTGAGTGATCAAAATAGGCGCCGAAGGCCTCGAGGGCGTAGCTCTTCACCAGGTCGCGGCGGCCCGGATCGAAGTGACTCTTGTCCAACGCCAACAGCCGGCGAGTGATGCGCGGCTCAAGGTCCGGACGGGCACGGGCGATCGGGCCGGCCAACCGGGCGACGTGCGCCGCAACGCTGATCGCATCGTCCTCCAGCAGCGAGAAGAATGCGTTGAACGAGCGGTCGAAGCGCCGCTCCCGATCGGCCGGTACAAGCGCCGCAAGGAGGTGGACCGCCGGGTACTTGGCGAAGGCCTTCTCGGACTTGAGCAGACCGGCGAGCTCGCTCCAGTGGGGCAGGAGAACCTCCGGCTGCGCCAGGGCCAGCGGCAGGAGCGCCTTGAATGCGGTCTCCCGCACTTGCAGGTTCATGTTCTTCCGGAAGGAGCGACCGAAGCAGACGCCGCAGGACCTCGGGATCTTCCAGTGCCTGACGCGTGAGCGCAGGAAGATTCTTGGTGGAGGGCATGGCTGACCTCCTGTGCTTCAGCTCCCCGCCCTTCCTTCCTATTGCCGGGGAGAAGTGATCCAGCGACCTACCAGGGCCAGAGCCCGAGCCACCACAGCCCGAGCGTGCCCGCCGCCACCAGGATCAGCATCAAGGCCAGCGCCAACACGAGACCCGGGAGGAGCGGCCGTGGCCGTCGCCGGGCAGCGGGGACGAGGGCGACGATGACGGTGATGTTGTCGTGGCCGCCGCGTGCCCGGGCCAGGTCGATCAGCGTCTGGGTGGCGGTTGCTGGCGGATGTGAGCCCAGGATGGTCTGGATTTCGGCGTCGGTGACCAGGTCGGTCAGGCCGTCGCTGCACAGCAGGAGCTGATCGCCCGCGCGCAGGCTCAGGCCTTGATTGGATTGCGCGCGCGCATCGCTCTCGTCTGGCCGCAGCCGCAGGCGCAGATCGGGTTGCGGATCCTGCGTCCCGCCCAGGTGCCGCCGCAGGACGTGAGCATGCGGGTGATTCCGGGCTTCCTCGGGGGTGATGATGCCGTGATCGAGGGCCTCCTGGATCCAGGTGTGATCGATGCTCAGGCGGTGCAGGCCAGCGCCGCGCAAGAAGTAGATCCGCGAAATCGCCAACGTAGACGGTGTACAACTTCCCGCCGATCTCCCAGGCGACGGCGATCGTCGAGCCCATGCCCTCATGATCGGGAGAGGCGGAAGCGGCGCGTTGGATGGCGCGACCTGCTTCCACCACCGCCGTCCGCAGGACCGGCAGCGGCTCGCGCCCGGTCGAGCCTGCCACGCGCTGGACGAGCGTCTCGACAGCCAGCTGCGCGGCGACCTCACCCGCCTGGTGGCCCCCGATGCCATCGGCGACGACCGCCAGCAGCGACGGGACCTTGCCGACTTCCAACGCGTAGCTGGAAACCGAGAAAGCATCCTCGTTGTTCTTCCCCGTTTCCCCCGGATGGCTCTGAGCGGCGACGATGAGGTGGGGTCGATCAGTCCGGATCATACGCGGGGCTCCTTAGGCGGGAAGCCGGTTTCGGCGGCGGAAGTCACGCGGACGGTGCGAGGCGCGGGCGCATCCGCCAGGCGGAACCGGAAAGACAACCGCCCGATGTGCACCCGGTCGCCGTGCTGCAGCCGACGGCCCGCTTCGGGTAGGGGGTCGAAATTGACGTAGGTGCCGCCGATCGAGCCCTGATCCTTGAGAATGTAACCGCCGTCGGCCTGCCGGATCAGCCGGGCGTGCAGCCCGGAGATCGAGGCGTCGTCGAGTACGACCGACGCCAGGGCAGCATCGCGCCCGAAGGTCAGGTCGACTCCGATCAGCGGGATCGGATCGCCGGCCTCACCCTCCCAGAGCAGGAAGGCTTCGGTGCGCGTGCTTTCCTCGATGCGCTGTAAGCGGGCGCGCCGGAGCGTCGGGCGGCGGAAGCTCCGGGTGGCTGAGGCTTGGCGCGGCCCGCCCAACTTGCGGCGCGTCGAGATCCAGGCGGCGGTCGCGACGACGCCCACCAGGAGCAGGCCGATTGCCGCCAGAAACGGCGTGAGGGCGGGCCGGAGCACAGCCAGGCCTCGAGGCGGAGGCACCACCTCGATCGATACGCTGGTCGGCGCGGAGACTCCGCGAACCCCCTGCTGATCCTCGACGGTCACTGCCAGGAGATGAGCCCCCGTCTGGCTGACGCCGCGCAGGTCCCACTGGAAGCGATCGAAGGGGGGCTGGGAGTTCTCGGAGACCGGCCCACCGTCTACCAGGAGTTGGCTGTGCACCAGCTCACGCGGATGGCCGTCCGGAAAGGTCACCAGGACTTCGAGCCCCAGGGACGTCGGGGTGAGGTCTTCGAGGCGAGTCGAGTTGCCGCTCTGCTGCCGGAGGATGCGCGTCGGTGGCGAGATGAACACGACCTCCGGTGCCTGCAGGTCCAGGCTGTACAGGCTGGCCGAGGAAGTGAGGTTCAGATCGTCGCGGGTGATCTGTGCCTGGAGGCTGTGCACGCCTGCTGAGCGGGCCGCCGAGGTGTAGGTCACCTCATACTGCGTGCGTTGGCCGGTGATGCGGGTCATCAGATCGGCAAGGTTCCCTCCGGGCTCGAGGAGCATGAAGACGCCGCCCGTGCTCTGGGCCAAGAGGCGCAAGCTGGCGGCGGCGGGCAGTTCGAGCGCCGTCGCCGGGCCGAGCAGCACGACGTGGACGGCCGTTCCGGTTTCATTGGCCCGGCGCACGGCTTCGGCCACCGGCAGATCGCGCGGGGTCTCGATCAGCCCGGTGGCGAAGATCACATGCGACGGCCGACCGGCGGGCTTTGAGTCGAGTGCCGGGCCGCGCAGGGTCGAGAGCAGCAGGTCGAGCCCGGGGGAGGGGCTGTCGAAGGTCGGCTGAAACTCCTCCAGCCGCGCACCCAGTTCGGCCGCCGAAGGCCGGTGTAGTGCCAGCGTGCCTTCGGCCGTCACCAGGCTCAGGTCATCAACTCCCACCCGCGCCGCTGCCGCGCTCTGCCACCAGGTCCGTAGGGCATCGCGCACCACGTCGAACCGGCTCCGACCGCCGGTGTCGCGCAGGCGCAGCCCGTCGTTGGTGTTGAGCAGGATGATCTGGCGGACGCCGACCTCGGTCTCCTGCAGGCTGACCTCGGGAAGGGAGACCTGGTCTTCACTCAGGCTGATATCCGCGGCCCGCAAACCCGCCACGCGGCGGCCCTGGTCGTCGCGCACATCGAGAAAGACCTTAATGGTGGGAAAGGCTTCCGTCGCTGGAGACGACAGGCGGAGGCTGCCGCTGGTCTGGGCCGATGCTCGGCCGAAGAGCGTCGCGGCGAGCAGAACGGCCGCAGGCCACGCAGGCCAACGCACGCCCGGGGTGTGCATGAGGTGATTGTAGCATGGCGCCCCGCGGCGATCCGCTCGCTGGCTTGCATTCCGCTTACAAAGCCGCCACCCCGCACGGGGCGTGGTGTAGGATGCGAGTCGAAGGCAGCGTTTTAGGAGTCCGGCCATGGAAACAGCGAACCCGGGATTGACCCTGACGGAGAAACATCTCCCCACGGACAGATCGGCGTCCGTCGATGGGTCTGTCCGCGTCGTGATGATCATCGGGTTCATGGCCGTCCTGGCCCTGGAGGCCTACCTGATCTGGGAGGGCCTGAGCCTGCTCTGAGCTGTTCCTTCCTTCCCTTGTGGCCTCGAGGTCCCTGAGAATTCCCCAGGAGCACCTCTTGAGCCTCCCTCCGGCAGACCCTCCCGCGCCCCGCATGCGGGAGGGTCCTCTTCTAAGGAAGGGCCGGCGGGGATTTCCCCGCCGGCGTCGAGCAGTGCAAACGCCTTCCCAACCTCAGGCGGCCGGAGGTACCTCGGCCGGGATGGCCAGGATACCCTTGGCCCTGCCGGTCCACTGGCGGAAGCTCAGCGTCCACACGCCGGTGACGTAGGTCTGCAGGATGCCGTTGGCCACGATCATCAACGGCAGGTAGACCACCAGGCACAGCCCAGCCGTCACCAGCCCCGAGGTCGTCGACTGATCGGTTCCGAATGCCAGTCCGGCGGCCGCCGGCAGGACGGCGGCGATCAGCGGCAGCGCCATCACCAGACCGATCACCAGGCTGCCGAAGAGCAGGATCAGACCGATCACGATGATCGGCCCCAGGTTCTGCTTGAGCACTTCCCACGAGCGGCGGAATGACTCCGAGACGCCGAGACCCTCGGTGACCAGCGCAACCTGCGTGAGCATCACATACACACCCACCAGAGCGCCAGCCGGGATGAGGAGGCACAGCAGAGGCAGGAGACACAGCAGCCCGATGCCCATCGTCCCTATGGCGATCATTGCCACCACGGCGATGAGAGCGATCGCTAGCAGGACCCCGCCCAGCCAGAAGACAATCCGCACGCCGACCAGCCGCCAGAAGTTAGCCTTGCCGATGCGGAAGGCTTCGCCCAGCGTGACCGTCCCATTGTTCTCAGCCTGGTTGAATCCGGCGATCAAGCCGCCCTGGCCGATCACGCCCAGGGCGAGTGCCACCAACCCCAGGACAAAGATCGCGATCCCGGCGATGACCGCAATCGCAATCCAGGTTTCGGACGGGATCGACTCGATCCAGCGCTGGAATTGCAGCATGCGGGGGTCGGACTCCCCGCTAAACTGATATCCCGTACCGGAACTGCCGCCACCGCCACCACCGCCTCCGCCGCCGCCGGAGCAGCTAGCCAGAATCCCCAGCACCCAGAGGCCCTTGAACTTCCAGGTGATCTCCCAGGCGCGTTTCAACACCCAGCCGTAATCCATCCTGACCTCCCTTGCAGGGCAGCGATCGGCCGCCCCGTGTCTGTATACGCAAACCGCCGGTTCGGGTCGCGTTTACTCCCACTCGATTGTGGCCGGCGGCTTGGTGGTGATATCGTACACCACCCGGTTGACGCCGGGGACTTCATTGACGATTCGGTTGCTGAGGAGGGCGAGCAGGTCGTAGGGCAGGCGGGCCCAGTCGGCGGTCATGAAATCCTCGGTCGTCACCGCGCGCAGGGCAATCGTCTCGGCGTACGTGCGCTCGTCGCCCATCACGCCCACCGATCGCACGGGGAGCAGGACGGCGAACGCCTGGGCCGTGTTCCCCCGCAGCATGCCGGCAGCTTCGAGCTCGTCCACCATGATCTTATCGGCAGCGCGGAGCCGGTTCAAGCGTTCCAGGCTGACTTCTCCCAGACAGCGCACGGCGAGCCCCGGGCCGGGGAACGGCTGGCGCCAGACGAGCGAGGCCGGCAGCCCGAGCGCCTCGCCGACGGCCCGCACCTCATCTTTGAACAAGTAGCGCAAGGGCTCCACCAGCTCGAAGCCAAGGTCTGCCGGCAGCCCACCGACGTTGTGGTGGGTCTTGATCCGCGCCGCCACGCGCCGATCGGGGCCGGACAACTCGACCACGTCGGGGTAGATCGTCCCCTGCACCAGATAGTGCACCGAACCGAGGCGGCGCGCCTGATCCTCAAAGCTGCGGATGAACTTCTCGCCGATGATCCGCCGCTTGGCCTCGGGATCGGTGACGCCGGTCAGGGCCTCCAGGAAGGACTCGGTGGCGTCGACGGCGAGCAGCCGGCCGCCGGCGCGTTCACCGAAGGCCTCCACGACCGCCTCGGGCTCCCCCTGACGCAGCATGCCGGTGTTGACGAAGATGTTGGTGAGCTGCTCGCCGATCGCGCGTCGGACGAGCGCCGCGGCGACGGCCGAGTCAACGCCGCCACTGACGCCGGCGATCACCGGCTGCGTGCCGACCTGTGCGCGGACGCGCTCGACGGCGGTGGACAGGATCGACGCCGGCGTCCATTCGGGCCTCGCGCCGCACACGTCGACAACGAAGCCGCGCAGCAGCGCCGGGCCGATAGGCGTGTGCCGGACCTCAGGGTGGAACTGCAGGCCGTAGCGCCGGGAGGTCGGATCGACCATGGCGGCGATCGGGGAGTTGGCCGAGCGCGCCAGAGGCAGGAAGCCCGGCGGCACGCGCTCGATCCGGTCGCCATGGGACATCCACACCGGATGCCGGCCGCCCGGCAGCAGCGGGTCGTCGAGCAGCGACTCGACCTCGGCCGGCCCGTACTCGCGCGTGGCGGAGGCCGCCACGACGCCGCCCAGGGCGTGGGTCAGCGCCTGCATACCGTAGCAGATGCCCAGGATCGGCAACCCGGAGGCCAGAACGTAGCCGGGGATCTGCGGCGCGCCGGTGGCGTACACCGAGGCCGGTCCGCCCGAAAGGATGAAACCACGAGGCTGCAGCGCCAGCACCGCGTCTGCAGGGGTGTCCCATGGAAAGAGCTCGCAGTACACCTGCGCCTCGCGCACACGGCGGGCGATGAGCTGGGAGTACTGCGATCCGAAGTCCAGGATGGCGATCGAGTCCACGGGGTCAGTCGTTGAACACGATCTTGCCGTCGCTCATGTCGGAGATCGACGCCAGGGTTTCGATGGGGACGCCGAGGGGTGTGAGCATCGCCCGGCCGCCCTCGAAAGTCTTCTCGATCAGTGCTCCGATGCCGACGACGCGAGCGCCGGCGGCCTGGGCGAGCCGCACCAGGCCCATGATCGTCTGCCCGGTGGCGAGGAAGTCATCGATGATCAGGATGCGCTCCGCGGCGCCGAGGTACTCCGGCGAGACGATGAGCTCGACGGTGCGCCCCTTGGTATGCGACGGCGCCAGGGTGAGGAAGATCTGGTCCGGCATGGTGATCGGCTTCGTCTTGCGGGCGTACACGACCGGGACGCCCAGATGGCCGGCGGTCGTCAGCGCCGGGGCGATGCCCGAGATCTCCGCCGTGAGCACCTTGGTGGCACCCAATCGGGCGAAGCGCCCGGCAAGTTCACGCCCGCAGGCGTCCATCAGGGCCGGGTCGACCTGGTGGTTGATGAATCCATCGACCTTGAGGATGCCGTTTCCGAGGTTCTTGCCGTCTGTGAGAATCGTAAGCTTGAGCGCGTCCATGCCGCCGTCTCATCCTTGGGTGGGGTGACCCATTGTACAACGCTGTCTGGACAAGGCAACGGGCGGCGGGGGTGTGTTCTGTCGCTCCGTGGAGCCGCCAAGGAGCACCTTGACATAGAACGGATGTTCCGCTAGAATCCGAACAAGCGTGCGGCTGCGGAGAATGCTCCGCGACCGCCGGGAGGGACCTATGATGGCAAAGGGCAAGCTGTCGGAGCGGCAGCGGCGAATGCTGGAGTTCATCCAGTCCCACGGCCGCGACCACGGCTACCCGCCGTCGATCCGCGAGATCGGCGAGGCGGTGGGAATCTCCTCCACCTCGGTGGTCAACTACAACCTGAACCGGCTGGTCGAAGAGGGCTACCTGGATCGGCAGCAGAACGTCTCCCGGGGAATCCGGCTGACCGAGAAGTTGACCGAGGCGGCCGGCCGGTTGGCCGATGTGGTGCGCGTGCCGCTGGTGGGCAGGATCTTCGCCAGCCAACCGGTCCTGCTGCCCAGCACCGATGCACCCATGTTTGGGTCCGACGAAGCCATCGAGATCACGCGGGAGCTTCTGCCGGCGGGGGAGGGTCTCTTCGCCCTGCAGGTCAAGGGCGACTCGATGATCGATGCCATGGTCGGTGACGGGGACATTGTGGTCATGCGACGCCAGCCGGAATGGCGCAACGGGGATATGGTGGCCGTCTGGCTGAAGAGCAAAGAAGAGACCACGCTCAAGCACATCTACAAGGAAGGCAGCCGCATCCGGCTCCAGCCCGCCAACCCAACGATGAAAGCCATCTACGTTGACGATGCGGCCGACGTTGAGGTGCAAGGCAAGGTGATGCTCGTCGTGCGGCGGCTCAACTAGGGGGCACGGCTGCCGCAGGGGCAACGGGCGCGGCCATCCGGCCGCGCTCGTTGATTCCTGGGAGGCCCGGCTTCCGAAGTCGTGAAGTCTTTGGAAGTCGGCGAGGACAAACCCCTCAGGCTTCCGCGATCACGATCAGCAGGGGGTGGCCGGCGCCCAGCGGTTCGAGACCGTACCCGCCGTAGAACGCGGTGCCGACGAACCCGGCCTTCTCCAGCAGAGAGGCGAAATCTCGTGGCTGCCGGAGGTAGAAGGCCGTCGGCAGCGACCAAGATCGCACTTCGCCATCGGGCAGCAACTCATCGTAGCGCCAGGTGACATTGACACGCCCGCTTGCGTCGCCCGCGCCCTGCGTGGCGTACACCTGCACCGGGTTCCCGCTCTCCGGCTCGATGAAGGCGGCGAGGGGTTCGCCGGAATCGACCTCCCCGGATGCCTGGTCTGGTGCGGGGACCTCGAAGGCGAGTTTCCCCCCGGGATGCAGGTGCGTGTGCAGGCGGGGGAGCGCCCGCTCCAACTCGGCGTCGGCCAGGCCAGAGAGCGTGTTGCACGGTGCCAGGATCAGGCGAAAGCGCTCCGGGAGATCGAGGGCGAGCACGTCCTGTTCGACCAACCGCATGCGGCGCCGTATCTCCTCGGGCAGCCCGGCCCCCGCTCGGCGGAGCATCGCCGGATTGGTGTCGATCCCCGTGACGTCGAAGCCCTGGTGCGCCAACGCGCGGAGCACTCGGCCGGCCCCGCAGCCGATCTCAAGGATTGGCCCGCCGGCCTGGCGCGCCAGGCTCAGCCACAGAGGTTGGTCGTCATCGAAGTCGGCGTACTGGGCAGAGAAAAGCCGAGCGAAAGTCCCACCATCCATAGAATGATCCATCGACACTTCCCCGGGAGCTGCGTCAGTTCGAGCGCTTGTCTCCGAGCTTACACCAATGCTGCTCCGGACACTCGGCCAGGCCAATGGGGGCGAACGCGTTCACTCACCGCCTCACCTTCCAGAAACTGAGTCCGTTCGTTTGGCGTCAGCCCCGCGTTCGTGCCCGTCGGCTCCGCCCGACGGCGGGGCACAGGCCGGCGATCGATCCGGCGCCTTGACCCGCATCTGCCGGCCCGTTATACTCCTTCGAGCCGGGGTGTAGCGCAGTTGGTAGCGCACCGCGTTTGGGACGCGGGGGTCGGCGGTTCAAGTCCGCCCACCCCGACCTCACCGCACAGACCCCCTCACGACGGAGACTCAGCGTGCCAGGTTCGCGCGTGTCGGAGATCGGCCGCAAGGCAGACATGGTCGTCGTCGCCGCCCGCTACGATTCGGCCGTTGGCCGGCTGGTGCAAGCCCAGGCGTATGAACGACACGGGGCGGTGTGGACCGACTTGCTTCTGGTCGATCGCCAGGACTTGCTGGACCGGCTGGGGTCCCGGCGGCGAGTGTATGCGGGCGCGGTGACGCCCGGCATCCCCGGCGATTTCTCGGTGCGCGGCAGGCTCAGCCTTCAGGAGTCCAACGGACGGGTCGTGTTGGCCCTGGGGACAGCGCCGGCTGGGCGCGATGAATTGGGAGTGCCGATCTTCTAGCGCCGGGCAGCGATGCAGCCGCCCAGATTGCTGTCACTCCGCGGGGGCTTGAAACGAGGGCCTCCCGATCCGACCGTGCGGGCGTGGCCAAGTGGTAAGGCATCAGCCTTCCAAGCTGATATCCGCGGGTTCGAATCCCGTCGCCCGCTCCTGAGTTACAACGACTTCGGAAGTCCGGCAGGACTTCCGAAGTCGTTTCGCTTCCGGCCACCACGTCGGCGAACACGGACCGCTAAGTGCGCGCCTCGGTCTTGCTTGCATCCGCCCTCCATTGCGCTAGAATGAATCGTCAGGGCCCGTAGCTCAGTGGTTAGAGCAGCCGGCTCATAACCGGTGGGTCGCTGGTCCGAATCCAGCCGGGCCCATTGTTCGAAGCGCCGCACTCTGGGGAGAGACCGACGGGGGCGGAGCTGAAGACACGGCCGCTGCGGCGGCTTCTCCGAGCGGATGAAGACCCTCGGCAAGCACACGACGGGCAAGGCTCGCTTGTACGTCATGCCGTTGGATGATGTGCATCTGCCCAGGCTCGAGTAGCTGATTCGCAAATCGGTCCGGCATCTCCGGTGGTCCTCGGCCGCGTTCACAAAGGGCCCCCGTCTGCATTTGACGGTTTCGGTATCGGTCGAGGCCGGATGTATGGCGGCCTTGGTCTCTGGCCGGCGATCGGAACGGAGCCGTCGATCCCAGCCTTCGCCTCGAGCGTCATCGCTTGCCGTTGACCCGGTGCGAGCATGCGACAAGCATGCGGGACCTCGCGGCGGATGCGCCGGCCACGACCCGAGCGCGGCCCGCAAAGCTGCAGCGATCATTCCCTGGAGGACGTATACGATGCCGACGTCAACCCTCGCCCTGACACGCCCCATCAGCGCCAGCATGGCAGACTGCGAGCTGACGTACCTGGAACGGCAGCCGATCGATCTGGATCGGGCGCGTGTTCAGCATGCCGGGTACGAACGGGCGCTGCGTGACCTGGGCTGCCAGGTGATCTCGCTGCCCGAAGCGCCCGATCTCGCGGACTCGGTGTTCGTCGAGGACATGGCGATCGTCCTGGATGAGCTGGCCGTGCTGACTATGCCGGGGGTCGCCTCGCGCCGGCCGGAGCTCGAGTTCGTGGAGACAAGCCTCCGACGCTACCGGCCGGTCGTGCGCATCGCTGCCCCAGGGACGCTCGAGGGCGGCGATGTCCTCCGGCTGGGCCAGTCGATCTACGTCGGGGTCTCCAGCCGGACGAATGCCGAGGGCGTGCGACAGCTCCAGGCCCTGGTGGCGCCCCATGGCTACCGCGTCGAGTCGGTGCCGGTTCGAGGCTGCCTGCACCTCAAGTCCGCCGTAACGGAGCTTGCGCCTGACCTCGTGTTGGTCAACCCGGAGTGGGTCGATCCGGGTGCGTTCGGGGAGTACCGATCTCTGGCGGTTGCGCGGGGAGAACCGCATGCTGCCAATGCCCTGCGGATTGGATCGAGTGTGATCTTCCCCACCGCGTTCCCGGAAACCCGGACCATGATCGAACAACGGGGGATCGCCGTCCTCGGCGTGGATGTCTCGGAGATACAGAAAGCAGAAGGGGCGGTCACCTGCTGCAGCCTGATCCTCACCTCACCCGAGGCCTGATGCTCCCCCGCATCGGGTCCTGGCGAACGCCGTGTCCGCCTCCGGTTACAGTGCGCGGTCATCCGCGCCTCTCCAGCGATGCGCGGGCCGCGGGGACCTGCAGACCGGATACCAGGCGCCTCTTTGAGTCGCCACTGGCAGTTACCTGCCCGCTGCTACGCGCAGGGGATGGAGAAGCGATGTGGCTCGCAACGCGGGTTGACGCGCCTGGACCCGGAAGGGCATGGCGCATTGACGGGGGAGTGGGGCGATGACGGCGAATCGGCGGTTCGCCGGGTACGCGTGGTTGGCCGTCGCCTGGAATGTGGCGACGATCCTGTGGGGTGCCTTCGTGCGCGCCACTGGAGCCGGGGCAGGATGCGGCAGCCACTGGCCGCTGTGCAATGGGCAAGTGCTGCCGCGGGCGCCGGCAATCGAGACGCTGATCGAATTCTCCCATCGTGCCTCGAGCGGTGTCGCGCTCCTGCTTGTGATCGGGCTGGTCATCTTCAGCCGCCGAATCGGCACTCCGCGAAGCCTGGTGCGGCGGGCAGCATTGGCGTCCCTGGCTCTGGTGGTTGCCGAGGCCCTGATCGGCGCCGGGCTCGTGTTGTTCGGGTGGGTTGCCCAAGATCAATCCCAGTGGCGCGCGATTGCCGTATCGCTGCACCTGGTCAACACATTGCTGCTCTTGGCGACTTTGACCGTCACAGCCCGCGCCGCGGCCTTGCCAGCAGACTCGCGGCTGCATTGGACCAGAAGTACTGGGTTAATGTGGGGAGCAGGACTGGCGGGGCTGGCCATCCTTGGTGCGACGGGTGCGATCACAGCGCTGGGGGACACCTTGTTCCCGGTTCGCTCGCTCGCACAGGGCCTGGCCGCCGACGTCTCAGCCACAGCCAGCGGACTGATCCGGCTGCGCGTCGTGCATCCGGTGTTGGCAGTCCTTGTTGGAGGCGGCGTGTTGGTTCTTGCCGGTCGGCTTGCGGCGGGCGGGAGGGAAACCGCGCGGCTGGCTGCGTGGCTCCGCATCGCGATTGTCGTCCAGTGGGCGGCCGGCGCGGTCAACATCGTCCTGCTTGCGCCGGTGTGGATGCAGATCCTCCATCTGCTGCTCGCCGACCTGGCCTGGATCTTACTGGTGCTGCTGGGGTTGCAGGCGGGCGTTGCCTTAGGGACCGCTCAGTCGAATTGAGGATTCCAAACCCGCCCGGCCACCGCCAGTCCTGACGCAAGCAAGCCCTATAGGCTCCTGGAAAGCGAACCGCCGGATGTGGGGGGAACATCCGGCGGTTCTTATTGGAGGGAGGCCCGCTGCCCGCGCAGGGGGGGAACACGGTGTCAGCAGGCGACTGCCCCCTCGACGCACCCGGATACCAACACAGGGAACAAACCGCCGGGCCGTCGACCAAGATAATACCACAAAAGGGGTCGACATAGATTAATAAATGCTCAGGACGGGGCGTCGCCCGGGTCACGCTCCCGGAACAAGCGCTCGAATTCGGCCAGGTCCTCGGGGGAAAGCGCCCCATCCGGCTTCTCGGGGGCCCCGGCCTGCTGGGCTGCCAGCACCTCCCGGGCAAACGCCCCGCAGCTGATGCAGCGTGCGCCGGCGCGCTCGGCCGCATGCCGCACGGCCTGATCGTTGCTGACCACCACCCAGTTGCGCGCCTCGCCACGCAGGCGCGCCAGGTGAGAGCGGATGGCATCATCGGCCGTGCGCGGCGGGGCAACGAATTGCACAGCCAGGTGACGGGAGGACGTTTTGGCTTGGCCCCCCGGGGCTTGTCGATCGAAGTACACCGTGCCCTGCCGGCGGGTGCGCGCGAAGTAGCGCTGCAGCACGGCGGCCAGCTTGGCCTCGTCGTTCGGATCGGCGAGGTGCAGTCCCAGATGCGGAACTAGGTTGTGACCATCAATCATGTAGGGCATGGGGCTCCGCAGACCGCGCCCACGGCTCGTGCAGCGTCGTGGACGTCGACCGGCCTGTTCTGGTTTCCAGGTGGAGGGGACGCCGCATCCCCCCGTCCTGTACAACCGCGGCTGCCTCGGGTCGTTCCGGGCCGTCCGCCCGGCGCTCCCTGTGGCCGCCGCTCCATTGCGATCTTACCTCACCTCCCGAACATCGCTTGCGGAGGCCACTGGAGCCAGACAAGCGTGGCGAGCAGGGCGACGTTCATCGTCGTGGCGACGAGCGTGTTCAAAACGGACCGCCTCGGACTTGGCGCCCCGGGCCAGGTCCCGCCCCGGACGGCGATGCCGAGGATCGATAAGCCGGACGAGGCGACGGCGATGGATCTCCAGGCTGCCCCGGTCGCAAGCAGTCCCCAGAACCCGGCGGCGGCGACGAGGAAACCAGTCGTCGAGACGAACCAGATCACAATTCCGGCGAGCGCCGCAACCCGCGGCGCGATGCGCGGGACCAGACGCGCTCGGGAAAGTCCCCTTGCGTCACTCACGTCGGCCAGGCCTTCGGCCACAAGCGCGAAGAATGCGATGGCATGGGCGACGGCGTGAAGGAACAGCGATCCCGTGATCAGGATCTTGAGAGCTTCCACTGTCATGGCGCGACCTCGGCTCCCGGTGCGATCTTGGACAAGCATTCGGGCGCTGACGGATTGTATGGACCTCAGTGCGCGCCCGTCAATTTCGTCGTTCGAGTTCCTGTGCTATCATCCACACTCGTGGGCAGCGTCCGCCGTCCGGCCTCGACTCCCTATCTGCGTTACCTGGTGCTGAATGTGCTCGTCTCCGCCGCGACGGTGACGGTGATTCTGCTGCTATGGGGGCGAGGGCCGCGTCCACTGGCGAACGCGCCGACGCCGACGTTTGACGTGGGAGCCGCGCTGGCCAGCAAGGTCCCGACGCCGACGCCCACGCTCCCACCGACGCCCACCCCGCACACCTACACCGTCCAGGGCGGGGACACGCTGTTCAGCATTGCCCGCGACCTGGACATCGAGCCGGAGGCACTCATGGCGGCCAACGGCCTGACCGATCCCGATAAGCTTTCCGTTGGCCAGGTGCTGACCATCCCCGAACTCAGCGGCCCGTCGTCCCCCTCGCCGGCGCGCACTTCGACGCCGGCACCCCCGACCCTCACGCCTCCCCCGTCTGATTCTCAGGCGCCGCGGCTCGAGATTCGCGGCGTCGACGGCGCCGGCATCCTGGACAAGGAGACCGTTCGCTTGCTCAACACCGGAGGCTTGGCAGCCATGGCGGGCTGGACACTTGACGACGGGCAGGGTCAGGTCTACCGCTTCCCCGACGGCTTCACGCTGTACAATCGCGGGGCGGTCAGCCTGCACAGTAAGTCGGGCACCGACACAGCCATCGATCTGTATTGGGGTGTGACGGGCGCCGTTTGGACGTCGGGAAGGATGATGACCTTGCGAGATGGCAGCGGTGCGATCCAGTCGACCTTTACGCTCCCCTAGCGACAGCAGGCGCTGGCGAGGGATCGCCCTCGGCCTGCTGGCATTGGCCCTGCTGACCGGCGGGTGTTCGGGCCGCGGCGACGCGGAAGCGTACCACCGCGCCACGCCAAGTGAGCTGTACCTGTACACTCCGCCGAACTACGCGCCGGGCACGCTCATTCAATTGGTCATGGCGTTGCACGGCGAGGGGCAGGACGCATTCGACTGCTTCGATTTCTGGCGATCGTATGCCGACGAGAACGGTTTCGTGCTGCTGTGCCCGGAGTTGCCGTATACCGATGAACTCATGGATCGGGGCGCAGCGCAGGCGCTTCTCGGCCAGGCCTTGCAGACAGCCTACTCCGAGGTCAGCCTTCCTGATACGTTCTTTGTGGTTGGGTTTGGCGAGGCCGGCACGCTGGCCCTGCAGTACGCGGCTCAGTTCCCCGCGTCGATAGCCGGGGTGGCCGCCATCGCCAGCCGGGAGTTCCCACCCCTGTCGGTTGGAGCCGCCCGCGTTCCGGTCCTCATCCTGGCGCCCTCCGGCGATCGCGCGGCGTCGGATGCAGCCCAGGCGTTCGTAGACCTGACGATCCCCCAGGGGTTCGCCATCCGGCTGGTGATGCTCGATGAGAAGGGCGATCGGCTGACGCGGGATGCCGGGCGGGTGACGGTCGACTTCCTGAAAGAGATCCTGCGCTAGGGCGAGGCGATGACGATCTTCGAACTGATCGCCGAGCGACAAATCCTCGAGGCCTTGAGGGACGGAGCGTTCGATCAGCTGGCCGGGCGCGGGCGACGGTTGGATCTGCAGGAGGACGACCCCGTGCCTCCCGAGTGGCGGGCGGCGTATCGCTTATTGAAAAACGCCGGCCTGGCGCCGGGGTGGGTCGTAGAGGGGTGCGAGATCGACGCCGCGCGTGCGCGCCTGCACTCGGGCCTGGCCCAGGGACGAGTTGTAGAGGACGGCCTGCTGCTCGAGATCGCGGCCCTGAACCGCAGGATCGACAACTTCAACCTGGCGGTGCCGCACGCCAGCCTGCAGAAGTTCAGGTTCAGGGTCAGACGAGCGCGCGGGTGCGGTTAAACACACAGGCCGGCGGGAACGCCGGGGTGTGTGCGGGGCATCAGGCTGTGGGGCCGCCTTCGGGCGGCTTCGTGCTGGCGTCCTGTGACTCGGGTGGCTTGGTCTCGTCGCCCTGCAGGCCTTTGCGGAACTCCTTGATTCCCTTTCCCAGCTCGCCGCCGATCTTGCCGACCCGGCCGACGCCGAAGATCAGCAGGACGATGACGAGGATGATGATCAACTCAGGGCCGCCCAATCGGAAAGGCATTTCCACCTCCGCGTCTGGTTGAACGCGCAAGCCGATTATATCACCGGCGGCTTGCGCCGCCCCCCGCCGTCTGTTAAACTCGCGCGGTCGAGATCCCCGGGATGACACAAGCCCTCTACCGCCGCTGGAGGCCGCAGACCTGGGACGAGGTCGTCGGCCAGGAGCACGTCGTGCAGACGCTGCGCAATGCCGTGCGCGGCGATCGGTGGGCGCATGCCTACCTTCTGGCCGGCCCGCGCGGTACGGGCAAGACCACGGTGGCCCGGCTGCTGGCGAAGGCCGCCAACTGCCTGGCCGAGTCACCGGCCGATCGACCGTGCAACGCCTGCGAGCACTGCCTGGCGGTCAACGCCGGCACCTTCCTCGACCTGATCGAAATCGATGCCGCCTCGAACACCAGCGTCGAGGACGTGCGCGACTTGCGTGAACGAATCAACTTCCGGCCCAACCAGGGACGCGTCAAGGTCTACATTATCGACGAGGTCCACATGCTGTCGACGGCGGCGTTCAATGCGCTGCTCAAGACGCTCGAGGAGCCGCCGGCGCATGCGCGTTTCGTGCTGGCCACCACCGAAGTGCACAAGATCCCGGCGACGGTCCTCTCCCGCTGCCAGCGGCATGAGTTCCGGCGCATCCCGGTGGCGACCATTTCCGAAGCCCTGCAGCGCAGGTGCACCGCCGAGGGCCTGCAGGTCGAACCGCGAGCCCTCGACCTGATCGCCCGTCAAGCGACCGGCAGCTTGCGTGACGCCATCTCCTTGCTGGATCAACTGACCTCCACCGGAGAGGCCGTTTCGCTCGGGCAGGCCCAGCAGGTGCTCGGCACCGCAACGTCCGAGGCGGTGCGCAGTGTCGTGCGGGCGCTGGCCGAGCGCCAGGCCGGGCCCGGACTGCAGGCGATCCATCAGGCGCTGGACGCTGGCAGCGATCCCCGCCAGTTGGCGCGCCAGGTGGTCGAGTACTTGCGCGGGGTCGTCCTGACGCGGCTGTCCTCCGACGCCGGACTGGATGTCGTACCGGAGGTGCAGGCGGAGATGACGGAGTTGGGCCGAGTGATCGCGCTGCCGGCGTTGCTGGCCGGATTGAACGCGTTTCAGAAGGCGGCGGCGGAGACCCGCGGCAACTGGCAGCCCGGGCTGCCCATCGAACTGGCTTTGATCGAGGCATGCTCCGACCGGCCCGAGACCGCCGCACTTCCAGGGAACACACCCGCCGCGACGCACGCGTCCGGTTCCGCGTCCCGTCCGGCTGCTTCGGCTGGGCCGCCCCGCCCGCCGACCAAGACAGCGCCGGCGCCGCCCTCCACTCCATCCGATCCGGCCGGGCCGACATTCGACCAGGTGCGTGCGCAGTGGCAGCAGGTACTGACGGCCGCCTACCGGCGTGATCCTCGCACCCAGGCGCTGCTCAACTCGGGACGCCCGATGGGGATGGAGGCCGGGGCGCTGGTGCTGGGCTTCAACAGCGACCTGCTTCGGGAGCGCATGGAGCGCAAGGAGAATCTGGCGCTCGTCCGCCAGTGTTTCGAGGACGTCTTCGGCGCGCCGCTCTCCGTGCGCTGCGTCCTCAGCCGGGGATGGACCCCGAACGGGGAACCGCCTCCGGAGGCCGAGTTCGATCGAAGATGGCGGGATGGTGGCAACCGCCGTGCGGGACCTCGGCGCCCAGGTCGTGGATGTCAAGCCACTGTCCCCCGAAGGCAGCTAGGGGGCCAGGCCCTCGTCCCCGCGCAAAGGGCAGCCGTGTCCCACGGTTGCACGGGTGGGATGCCCCGACGCTCCAACTCCGCTTGCACAACGTCAATTCACGTTGGTCGGGCAACTAGGGTGCCTTCGGAGGCACCTGAAGCGCGGGAGCAAGTGTGAAGAGCTGGAGACCGACTCTCACCGCTGTCTGCCTGTTTCTGCTCCTGACGGTCGTGTTTACCTGGCCTGTGGTCCTGGAAGCTCATTCTAGGATCGCCGGCGAACCGGGCGATAGCCTCTACTTCGTGTGGCTTATCAAGTGGTGCGAGCGGGCAGTCTTCGAGCTCCATCAATCGCCGATCTTCGATCCATGGATGAACTACCCAGAAGGATGGTCCCTCGCTTCGACGCAACTTCCCCTCTCCATGGTTGGGCTCGCTCTGCCGGTATCGGCAATGGCCGGCGGGGTCGCCGGCTACAATTTCTCTGCCTTGGCCTCCTTCTTCCTGTCCGGGCTCGTGGTGTTTGCGTATGTGAAGCGCTGGACTGGAAGGTACCTCCCGGCGATTCTCGCGGGTACGATCTTCGGCTTCGCTCCCTTTCGGCAGAGCCACTTCCTCATCGGACATCTTGACTTGCTCGGAACGTTCTGGCCAGCCTTATACATCCTGGCGCTCACTGACATTTGCATCGGGAAGTGCCGGTCGCTCAAGGTGGCATGGCTGCTCCCCGGTTTCTTGGTGGCCACAGCCCTTACTTCACCGTACTACATCTACATGACCCTCCTACTGAGCATACCGATCGTGGGTGCGTTCTGGCTGAATGGGAGGCTGCGTGGGCCAGGCGCTCGCCAGGCCCGGACCAACCTCATGGTTGGCCTGGGGGTTGCGATTCCGCTTGTCCTAGTGGCGATCTGGCCCTACGTGGAGCTGCGGCAGACGGGGGTCATTGGAGAACGGTCACGAGAGTATGTGCGCGGGTACTCGGCCAGCCCAACGGACTATGTCATCCCTGCGACGACCAGTGTGGCATGGGGGCCTTGGGTGTCCAGCCACTTTGACCGGATCCAATGGGTGGAAGGGACGCTCTATCTGGGAGCTGCAGGCGTGGGTTTGGCGGCGGTCGCCCTTCTCCGTCGGCGTCGGTTGGGCGGCGACTTGGCCGAGCTGGTGATGGTGTGCATCGCGTTCGGCGGCACCGCGTTCATCCTCTCGTTGGGGACAGATTTGAATTGGCTATCGAAACCGGTCCTCATTCAAGTGCCCAAGTTCGCACGGATTTGGCACCCGGGGGCCGAGGCATACGTCCCGTTGCCCGGGCGGCTTCTCTTTGAGTATCTGCCGCTGTACTCTTCGATGCGCGTTCCCATGCGGTTCGGCGTGTTCGCGATTCTGGCTGTGAGTGTCTTGGCAGGCATGGGCGCCGAGCACATCTTGGCATGCCTGAGACGGCCGGGACAGAGGCTGGCAGTTGGAGTCCTATTTGTGATCCTTGTGGTCGTGGATTTCTTGCCAAAGGCCGCGCCGAGTTTCGAAGTGCGCGCCCGTGCAGTAGACACCTGGCTGAGAGACCAACCTGGGACGGGCGCGGTGGCGCAGTTCCCGTTTGACCTGTCGGAGGATCAGTACCAGGTCTACTACACTTCCGTGCACTGGAAGCCCTTTTTGGGGGGTATGTTCAACGCGTTTCCCCCGGCGCAGTATCTGCGGATCCGGCCGATCATGAATGGATTCCCGAATGAGGAGAGTGCACGGGTTCTGAAGGAGCTCGACGTCAAGTACGTGGTTGTGGATGAGCCAAGCTACCCCAACTTCTCTGATGTCGAGGCAGAGATCCTTAGGCTGGGTCTATGTCCAGCAGTCGCGCTGGAGGGCGAGTACGTCTACACTTGGTGTGAGTAGGGGAGCCATGGCAGGTAGCCGTGAATCGCCTGGCGAAACCGGACTCCGTTGATGTCGGGGCGTTTGGATCTTTCGCACAAGGGCTCCACGCCGGCCGAGACGTATCCGATGGTGCTAGATTGAACCATCAAGCTGGCCTCCCCCACGCCGCCACAACGGCTCTGCCAGGGGATAAGTCCAATCCCCTGGTTTGGCGGGTACTCGTCATCCTTCTTGCTCTGGCCGGCTGTGGGGCGACGCTGAGGGCGACCCGGTGGGGCGTCGGCCTGCGCAGCGACTCGGCCGTCTACATCGCAGCCGCTCGCAACCTGCTCGCCGGCAACGGCCTGAGCTGGCTATCCGGCGGCGGCGAGATCCGGCCCATGACGCTCCACGCGCCGCTGCTCTCCATCATCCTGGCAGGCGCAGAGGCGATCGGGGTCGACGCCATCGCCTTTGCCCGCGTCTTGAACGCCGTGTGCCTGGGGCTCGAGGTCATGTTGGTTGGCGCGTTGGCAAAGCGCATTACCCGCTCCTCGGCCTTCAGTCTGCTGGCGGCGCTGGTGATGGCCGGCACGGGCGAGATGCTCCGGGTGCATGCCTGGTTGATGAGCGAGCCGCTGTTCATCGTGCTGACGCTGGCCGGCGTCCTGGCTCTGCTGCAGTACCCCGGGGACGGCAGGCGATTATGGCTCATGCTCGGCGCGCTGGCATTTGGCCTGGCGTCGCTGGCACGCTACGGCGGGCTCGGATTGCCAATCGCCGGCGCATTGTCCCTGGTGCTCAACTACGGCCCAACCTGGCGACGCAAGCTCGAGGACCTGGCGCTGATGCTCGCGATCGGGCTGACGCCTTCGGTGGCCTGGATGGCGCGCAACTACCTGCTGACGGGGCAGACCGGAGGGCGCTCCTTCGGTGTCCATCTAGAGAATTGGCCCTCTCTGCGCGACGAGGCGATGGCGATTGTGCTCAACTGGTTCGCTCCCCTTCGCCTTGTCGATTGGATCATGGATCACGAGGGGTTGAGTGTGTTGCTCGTCGGCCTGGCAGGCCTGGGCATCGTAATGCTGGGGGCCATGATGTTGACCCGGCGCGCGAGGCAGGCTGTTCCAGGCGACAACCGGATGTCCGGAGTTCAGCTGGTCGTCCTGTGCCTGCTCTCGTACATGGCGGTCCTCTTTTTCGCGGCGCTGTTCTCCTCTCCGGGAGCAGACGTCGACGAGCGTGTCCTTTCTCCCGTGTACCCGCTCTTGTGGATGGTCTTGGTCGCCGGGCTGGCCTGGCTGTGGAGGCGAAAGCGCCTCGCTCTGCAGGTGGTCGCCGGTCTGTTGATCCTGCTCCTGGTGCGCAACAAGCTGGTGTACGAGTACTGGACGATCCGCGAATTGAGTGCCGACGGACTCGGCTATGCCAGCCGCGCCTGGCAGTCATCGGCCACCGTTCAGGAGATCACCGCGCTTGACCCAGCTGTGATCTACACCAACGACATCGCCGCCGTCTACCTGCTGGCCGGGCGGCCGTCGTATGTCGTTCCCTGGGCGCTCCCGGACTACAACCCCGACCTTGCGGCCGAGGCCGAAGCTGCACTCCATAGTCTGCTCGTCGAGCGCGGCGGGGCGGTGGTGCTCTTCGGCGACGGACAGCTTCCGAAGGGGTGGACGGGCGATGCCTTCGAGCCGGCCCCCCGCACCGCGGATGGCGTGATACTCTTGGCAGTAGGGGAAAGGTCGGACTAGAGGCAAGCCTGCTGCGCCCGCTCGGCCCACCAGAGCAGCTGACGTGCCGAGTTCTCCTGAGCACCGAGTGGAGGTCGAAAACCCGAGATGCCCAATCCCAAGCCCTCCTTGCCCGGCGGCAAGAACATGTTCTCGCAAGTTCAGCGCATGCAAGCCGAGCTGGCGCAGGCCCAGGCCGAGCTGGCCGAACAGACCATCGAGGCCAGCGCCGGAGGAGGCGCAGTCACCGTGGTCATGAGCGGCACACAGGAGTGTCGGTCGATCACCATCGACCCCGCGTTGATCCAATCCGGCGACGGGTCGATGTTGCAGGACCTGGTGCTCCTGGCTGTCAACCAGGCGATTCGTGATTCGCAACTGCTGGCGGCGCGCCGTCTGGGCCCGCTCACCGGAGCCCTGGCGCCATGACCGGCGCCATCCCCCGGCCGGTCGAGAGGCTGGTGGAAGCCTTTGCCAGGCTCCCGGGCGTCGGCCCGAAAACGGCCTCGCGCCTCACCTACCATCTCCTGCGATCGGCCCCCGAGGAGTTGCTCGAACTTGCGGCGGCGCTCGGCGAGTTGCGTGCCGGGACGATCTTCTGCAGCCGCTGCTATAATATTTCGACTGCCGGCGTCGACCCCTGTGCCCTGTGTGTGGACCCCGCCCGCTCCGCGCACACGCTGTGCGTGGTCGAGGAGCCGCTCGACGTTCTGGCGATCGAGCGCACCGGAGCCTTTCACGGGCGCTACCACGTGCTGCACGGATCGCTCTCGCCGGTCGAGGGCATCGGCCCGCAGGATCTGCGGATCGAGGAGCTCGCGGCACGGGTGGCGACTGAGGAAATCCACGAGCTGATCATGGCCACCAATCCCACACTCGAGGGGGAGGCCACGGCGATGTACCTGAAGCGCCGGCTGCAGGGTTCGCCGGTTCGGCTGACGCGTTCGGCGCGTGGCCTGCCCACCGGCGGTGACCTGGAGTACACCGACATCAGCACTCTGTCCCAGGCGCTCGAGGGCCGCTCCGAACTGTGAGCCGGCCGGTTTTTGGAGGAGCAGAATGAACCGAACCTTGCGCAGACTGCCCATGCTTGTCGCCCTGCTCTTGGTGGCCGCCAGCCTGGCATGTAACGCGAACGATCTCGTGGGACCGGCGGCAACGGTCACGCCACTTCGCCCGCCCGAGACGCTGATCCCACCCACGGAACCTGCGCCGCCGACGGTCGCCGCGCCGACGGTCGCGCCAAGTGACACGCCCGTGCCCACGGCGGCGGTGACGGCCACGCCGTCCGAAGTGACCGTGACGGCGGGGGGCGCTGATGTCGCCTGTCGCTTTGGGCCGGCATCCGAGTACTCGATCGACGGCAAGCTGTCCGCCGGCAACACCACCCTGGCGCTGGCGCGCAACAGCGCCAGCACGTGGATCCGGATCGAGCATGAAACTCACCCACGCTGGAACTGCTGGGTGAAGGCGGATGAAGTGAGTGTGGCGGGCAACCTGGGTTCCGTGGTGGTCGAGCCCACGCCGGCATCGCTCGTGACGGTGGTTGATGTCGAGCTGTCGCCAAGCGAGGCGACCGTCCCGGGCTGTACATTCCCGTACACGCTGTCGGTGAAGTTCTGGATTACGGTCAATGGACCGGCGACGGTCAAATTCCAGCGCAGCAAGGACAACGGCAACAAGGCCCCGGTCGAAACACAGAACTTCCTGGCCTCAGGACGGTTTGCCTTCACCGACTCGTACAAGATCGGGTCGGCGGGCGGGCATTGGTTCCAGGTCGATGTCATCAGTCCGAACGCCATGACCGGGCGCGGGACGTCCACGGCCGTTTGCGGGCCGTAGTCCCACGCTGCCCGAGGGCTGACCCTACGACGGCCGCCGGGATTCTGCCCGGCGGCCGTGCGTTCATCCCTTTGTCCCCTCGGCGGCAGGGGGGAGCAAGGCGCTGTCCTCGGGCTCCGGTTCGGAGTGATCGGGTGCCGGTCGCGGCTACTCAGGCTGCCGCACGGAATGGGTTGAGGTAGCGGTGCGAGTTGGCCAGAGTGCTCCACCGGGGCCCGGACTGCCCTGCCGATCCGAGACCTTGGGCGCATCCCGTCTGGTGGCTCCTCGGAAGGGGATGGGCTGTTGGCTAGCGGGAGGCCTTCGGGCGCCGTGGTTCAGACAAGTGGGCCCTCGGGGGCCGTTTCGGGATTGACGGCTACCCTTGACAGGCCTGGGGGGCCTCCTATAATGTGAGTGTACACTAAGCAACGGTCTCGCCCGAAGGGGCAGACCTGGACAACTGAGGACGCAGTGGGCGTCAGAGACCCCGGGCAAGATGCCGGAGCGGTCTGCCAGCCTGGCCGATGCGGGTACGATGGCATCGGCAGTTGCGTCTCTTTCCCTTGACGGGGAACGCAGCGGATGGTACCCTCCATCCGCTTAAGCGAGAGCACCTTAACAACTGAAGAGTGACGGGAAACCTGACAAACCTTGGTCCAGTCAATAAGGAACTGATCCCTCGCAAGAGGGTGAATTTCCTACGGAGAGTTTGATCCTGGCTCAGGATGAACGCTGGCGGCGTGCTTAATACATGCAAGTCGAACGAGGTCATCCACGTAGCAATACGAGGGTGGTCCTAGTGGCGAACGGGTGCGTAACACGTAGGCGACCTGCCCCGAAGTGTGGGATAACACCGCGAAAGCGGTGCTAATACCGCATGATCTCGCCGAGGTCAGAGTCTCGGTGAGCAAAGGCGTAAGCCGCTTTGGGAGGGGCCTGCGGCCCATCAGCTAGTTGGTAGGGTAACGGCCTACCAAGGCAGCGACGGGTAGGGGGCCTGAGAGGGTGGCCCCCCACACTGGCACTGAAATACGGGCCAGACACCTACGGGTGGCAGCAGTAGGGAATATTGGACAATGGGCGAAAGCCTGATCCAGCAACGCCGCGTGCGCGATGAAGGCCTTCGGGTTGTAAAGCGCTTTTCGGGGGGATGAGGAAGGACAGTACCCCCGGAATAAGTCTCGGCTAACTACGTGCCAGCAGCCGCGGTAAAACGTAGGAGGCAAGCGTTATCCGGATTTACTGGGCGTAAAGCGCGTGCAGGCGGTTCGGTAAGTCGGACGTGAAAGCTCCTGGCTCAACTGGGAGAGGCCGTTCGATACTACCGGACTAGAGGGCAGGAGAGGGAGGTGGAATTCCGGGTGTAGCGGTGAAATGCGTAGATATCCGGAGGAACACCAGTGGCGAAGGCGGCCTCCTGGTCTGCCCCTGACGCTCAGACGCGAAAGCTAGGGGAGCGAACGGGATTAGAAACCCCGGTAGTCCTAGCTGTAAACGATGCGGACTTGGTGTGGGTGGCTTAAACTCCATCCGTGCCGTAGCTAACGCGATAAGTCCGCCGCCTGGGGACTACGGCCGCAAGGTTAAAACTCAAAGGAATTGACGGGGGCCCGCACAAGCAGCGGAGCGTGTGGTTCAATTCGAGGCTACGCGAAGAACCTTACCAGGGCTTGACATGCACGTAGTAGGGATCCGAAAGGTGACCGATCCTTCGGGAAGCGTGCACAGGTGCTGCATGGCTGTCGTCAGCTCGTGTCGTGAGATGTCCGGTTAAGTCCGGTAACGAGCGCAACCCTCGCGACGTGTTACATGTGTCACGTCGGACCGCCGGTATCAAGCCGGAGGAAGGTGGGGATGACGTCAAGTCAGCATGGCCTTTATGTCCTGGGCTACACACACGCTACAATGGCCGGTACAATGGGTCGCAAAGCCGTGAGGCGGAGCCAATCCTAAAAAGCCGGTCTCAGTTCGGATCGTAGGCTGCAACCCGCCTACGTGAAGTCGGAGTTGCTAGTAACCGCAGGACAGCTATACTGCGGTGAATACGTTCCCGGGCCTTGTACACACCGCCCGTCACGTCATGGGAGCTGGCAACACCTGAAATCGGTGACCCAACCGCAAGGAGGGAGCCGCCTAAGGTGGGGCTGGTGACTGGGACGAAGTCGTAACAAGGTAGCTGTAGCGGAAGCTGCGGCTGGATCACCTCCTTTCTAAAGGGAGTCCCGAGCAAAGGCTTTCGGGCCGGCGCTCGACCTCCAGACTCAGATGCCCGACTCGGTGGTTGGGCAAGCTGGTCCCGGGCGAGCAGGTTTCCTGTCACTCTTCAGTTGCTAAGGCGCGGTTCGCGGGCCTTTAGCTCAGTTGGTTAGAGCGTTCCTCTGATAAGGGAAAGGTCTCAGGTTCGAATCCTGAAAGGCCCACAGAGGAGCGATCAGCCTTCAGCGGTCAGTGATCAGCAAGAACGGTGGCAGGTTCTGGCTGGAGGCTGAGGGCTGAACGCTGAGAGCTAGGCAAGGGGATGTAGCTCAGCTGGGAGAGCGCTGCTTTTGCAAAGCAGAAGTCAGGGGTTCGAGTCCCCTCATCTCCACCTGAGCCTTGGAGTGGAACCGAGCTTGAGACAGGCGGACGTCCGTCGAACCGAATAGGCCTGAAGGGACATCCGCCACGCGCATGCGGCCCGGCGAAGGATGTGCCGGGCTGCGGTGTCTCTCGGCCAGGTGATCTCCCGGGGCCCGCCTCCCACGCAGGTGGGGAGCGGACCCGGGCGGGACCACCGCCCAGTCCCAGACGATCGGGACCCCGGACCTTAACAACCGAATAGCGCAATGAAGAACGCCGAATTCTCCGCATCACGTGAGTAAGCTACTAAGGGCGTGCGGTGGATGCCTTGGCGCCAAGTGCCGATGAAGGACGTGGAACACTGCGATAAGCCTCGGGGAGCCGTGTGCAGGCTGCGATCCGGGGATTTCCGAATGGGGAAACCCGTCGTCGGGACGCAAGTCTCCGACGTCATCCTCTGGCTGAACTCATAGGCCAGAGGAAGGGAACCTGGGGAACTGAAACATCTAAGTACCCAGAGGAAAAGAAACCATTCCGCTAGTAGTGGCGAGCGAACGCGGAAAAGCCCAAACCGATCCGGCTTGCCGGGTCGGGGTTGTAGGACCGGCATATGGGAGAAACGGGTTGTTAGCCGAAGGGTGTTGAAAAGCCCACCACAGACGGTACCAGTCCGGTAGGCGAAAACGACCTGTTCTTCCGCCGTGTTCCTGAGTACTACCGGGCACGCTAATCCGGTAGGAAGCTGGGGAGCCCACTCTCCAAGGCTAAACACACTTGGCGACCGATAGTGAACCAGTACCGTGAGGGAAAGGTGAAAAGCACCCCAGTTAGGGGAGTGAAATAGATCCTGAAACCGCGCGCTTACAAGCAGTCGGAGGGCTAATGGCGGGTCGGTGTCCCCGGGAAACCGGGTGACGCGCCGCTCGGCCTGACGGCGTGCCTTTCGGAGAATGAGTCCGCGAGTTAATCTCTGTGGCCAGGTTAAGGGAGAGACACCCGAAGCCGTAGCGAAAGCGAGTCTGAATAGGGCGACGAGTCGCAGGGATTAGACACGAAACCGGGTGAGCTACCCATGGCCAGGGTGAAGCGAGTTTAACCGCTCGTGGAGGCCCGAACCTTTCTGTGTTGCAAAACGGTGGGATGAGCTGTGGGTAGAGGTGATATGCCAAACGAACTCGGAGATAGCTTGTTCTCCCCGAAATAGCTTTAGGGCTAGCGTCACGCGTTCAGTACCGGAGGTAGAGCACTGGATGGGCTAGGGGGCTTATCGCTTACCGAACCCAACCAAACTCCGAATGCCGGTACTCCAGAGCGTGGCAGTCGGACGGCGGGAGATGAGTTTCGTCGTCGAGAGGGAAAGAACCCAGACCATCGGCTAAGGTCCTCAAGTCCGAGCTCAGTGGGAAACGATGTGGGATTGCTCAGACAGCCAGGAGGTTGGCTCAGAAGCAGCCATCCTTTAAAGAGTGCGTAACAGCTCACTGGTCAAGCGATCCTGCGCGGAAAATATAACGGGGCTAAGCTCGGTACCGAAGCCATGGGCCTCGGTTGCCTGCGGGCAGCCGGGACAGTAGGGGAGCGTTCTGCCGGCGTGGAAGGTCGACCGTAAGGACGGCTGGAGCGGGCAGAAGTGAGAATGCGGACTTGAGTAGCGTACAACACGTGAGAACCGTGTTCGCCGTAAGTCTAAGGTTTCCGACGCAAGGCCAGTCCTCGTCGGGTTAGTCGGGCCTTAGCCGAGGCCGTGAGGCGTAGGCGATGGACATCCGGTCAACATTCCGGAACTACCTGGATGGAGCGATGGGGTGACGCAGTAAGGTAAGCCAGCCTGCGGTTGGTTGTGCAGGTTCCAAGCGTGTAGGCGATGAGACCCGTAGGAAAATCCGCGGGTTGAGCTGAGGCGCGATGGTGGGGCCTTGAGTCCTAAGTGGCCTAGCCTGGCTGCCAAGAAAAGCCTCTAAGCGTTGAGATCCGGGTACCCGTACCGCAAACCGACACAGGTAGACGGGTAGAGCATACCAAGGCGAACGGGAGAACCCTCGTTAAGGAATTAGGCAAATTAGCCCCGTAACTTCGGGATAAGGGGCGCCCGGCTGCGTGAAGTCTATCCAGGTGGAGCGCGGCCGGGCCGCAGTGAAATGGCTCTAGTGACTGGTTAACAAAACCACAGGTCTCTGCAAAGCCGTAAGGCGATGTATAGGGGCTGACACCTGCCCAGTGCCGGAAGGTTAAGGGGAGAGGTTAGTCGCAAGACGAAGCTTTGAACCGAAGCCCCGGTGAACGGCGGCCGTAACTATAACGGTCCTAAGGTAGCGAAATTCCTTGTCGGGCAAGTTCCGACCCGCACGAACGGTGTAACAACTGGAGCACTGTCTCAACGAGGGACCCGGCGAAATTGAAGTCGCGGTAAAGATGCCGCGTACCCGCAGCAGGACAAAAAGACCCCGTGGAGCTTTACTACAACTTGGCATTGAGTTCGGGCTTGGTCTGTCTAGCATAGGTGGGAGGCTGTGAAGCTGGGGCGCAAGCCTCGGTGGAGCCAACAGTGGAATACCACCCTGACGAAGTCTGGCCTCTAACCTCTGGCCGTGATCCGGCAGGGGGACCGTGCCAGGCGGGTAGTTTGACTGGGGCGGTCGCCTCCTAAAAGGTAGCGGAGGCGCCCAAAGGTTCCCTCAGGCTGAATGGAAACCAGCCATCGAGTGTAAAGGCACAAGGGAGCTTGACTGCAAGGCCAACGCGCCGAGCAGAGACGAAAGTCGGGCTTAGTGATCCCACGGTACCGTGTGGAAGGGCCGTGGCTTACCGGACAAAAGCTACCCCGGGGATAACAGGCTGGTGAAGCCCAAGAGTTCACATCGACGGCTTCGCTCGGCACCTCGATGTCGGCTCATCGCATCCTGGGGCTGGATAAGGTCCCAAGGGTTGGGCTGTTCGCCCATTAAAGCGGTACGTGAGCTGGGTTCAGACCGTCGTGAGACAGGTCGGTCTCTATCCGCTGTGGGCGTAAGGGATTTGAGGGGAGCTGCCCCTAGTACGAGAGGACCGGGGTGGACAGACCTCTGGTGTGCCAGTTGTCGTGCCAACGGCATTGCTGGGTAGCCACGTCTGGCAGAGATAACCGCTGAATGCATCTAAGTGGGAAACTCGCCCCAAGACTAGATCCCTCATCCCGTCAAGGGAGTAAGGCCGCAGGAAGACCACCTGCTTGATAGGCGCCAGGTGTAAAGCCAGCAATGGCTGAGCCAAGGCGTACTAATGGCCGAGGGCTTACCCGTGATGCGGAGAACTGGGCGTTCTTCTAGGAGCGGACAGCGATCAGCCAACTGCTGAGGGCTGAACGCTGAAAGCTGACAGCTTGAAATGCGCTATTCGGTTGAACAACCGAATACCTGACGTTGTGAAAACGTCCCTTGGTGATTAGAGCGGCGGGGGTACACCCGGTCCCATCCCGAACCCGGTCGTTAAGCCCGCTAGCGCCGATGGTACTTGGCCGGCGACGGCCTGGGAGAGTAGGCCATCGCCAAGGGACTTTTCGTTCGCACCACGAGCGCCCGCAAGGGCGCTCGTGCGTTTCTAGGCACCTGCCCGGTCCGAGCCCCGCCCGGCGGGGGGAAGGTCTTCAGGTTGAGCATCCCCGCTCGCCAGGCCGGAGGAGCTTCTTCCGGGCATCCAGGGCGCAGGGAGTGTACCTGCCCAGCGCCCGACGGGTGGGCAACTGGGTGTCTGCCAGGCCTTGCCTGTAACGGAACGCCCCGATCCCCGTTGTAGCTAGTGCGAAAGGCAGGGGAGCTGGCGAATGAGCAAGGGCGTCGTGCAGGCAGTCGGGGAACGCATCCTGATCGTGGATGACGACATCGCCTACTGCGACGCCATCGCGGACATCCTTGCCTACGCCGGCTTCAGGACCCTCAAGGCCAACAGCGTCGACGCGGCTGCAGCGATCCTGGCTGAGATCACCCCCGATATCATCCTCTCGGACACGATGATGCCAGGCACAGACGGCGGGGTGCTGCTGCGCATCGTTCGCAGTGCTTTCCGCCTGAGGGCCGTTCCCTATGTCACCGTGAGCGCCAGGTCCATGCCTTCCCATAGGTCGGAAGCGCTCGCCGCGGGCGCCGACGGATTCCTCGCCAAGCCGTTCACAGCCGCAGAACTGCTGGCCGAGATCAGAAGACAGTTGGACCGCAGCGAGGACAGGGCTGCCTGACGCCCCCCGGGGGCGCGCCGAGGCCCCCGAGCTATCCCCAACGCATCCGATTGCACCTCAACGGCTTCCACTCGCAGGCAGGAGCGCGTGTTCACCGCGCGGCGAGCCAGGTGCTAATCTGGCGCGTGTGGTGCTCGTAGTCGCCGGCGAGGGAACGCAGGATCTTGCCCACCGTCGCCGGCTCTCCGCTGTAGTGTGTGACGCCGTGGTCGGCGGACCGCTCAGACGCGGGCAGGCCGGCGATGAAAGCCTCGAATTCGGCCATCGACGCCGCCAGTTCGGCGAGCAGCTGGAGCCTCGATCGGGAGGCGTAGTGCGACACCAGGGCGGCGTTGATGTTGCGATAGTCATTCGGCACGTCCGCATAGTAGGCCGGCGGTTCCCCCGAGAGGATCGACCTGCAGGCCTGGATCATGAACCGATTCCAGCCGACGAGGTGGGCTACAACGTCGCGCGGCGCCCAGCCGTTCATCGGGGAAAGGAATCGCGCTTCGGGGATCGAGAGCACACACGCCACGAAATCGTCGTAGGAAGTGCGCAGGGATGCCATTGGATTCGGGTGCTCCATCAAACCTGTATTTGCACGGGCGGCGAGCGGGATTCTACCCGCCGGGGCCGGCGAAACCATCGACGGGCCTCGGATTACGCTGCCCGGCGGAGGCGTACAGGCCTGACCGGATTGTGTGGCAGGACGGCGGCCATGGCAAGCCTCAACGAAGGCGTCGCCCGCCGGATCACACGCATGCCGATTGTCCCGGTGATCCAACCCGGCACCCGTCGTCGGTCCCGCGTACTGGGCGAGACGTTCTCGGCGGGGCGGTTTGGGCGGGGGCGAACTACCCGGTGATCAACGAGCGGTCAGGCTGATGCGTTTCGACCGCGTTGGCGATCAGGTAGTGATGCCAAAGGATCCTGGCCGCCACCGCCCTCCATGGCCTCCAAAGTTCAGCGATTGCGTCCACTTCTTCCGAGCTGGGTGTCGTTGCCAACCGCTTGATCTCTTGGACGGCCTTGGCCAATGCAAGATCACCGGAGGGCCACGCATCCGGTCTGCGCAAGGCAAACAGCAGGTACGTATCCGCGGTCCAAGCCCCGATTCCTCGAACTCGCATGAGGTGCCTTGCGAGTCTCCTCATCGTCCATGGGCTCGAGTTCCTGCAGGTCCAACTCGCCAGCCACGATCCCTCGAGCGACCCCTCGGACATACGACGCCTTCTGGCGGCTGAACCCGATCGTCCTCAAGGCGTTGTCAAGCAGGGACAAGAAGTTCTCGGGGCTGATGGGGTCGATAGCCTTCTCAAGCTTGGCAAACGCCGCTTGGGCGGATTCCAGCGAGACCTGTTGGGCGAGGATGGCGAGAACCAGACCGGGAAAGCCAGGCGGATGGGTCCAGAATGGCGGGCTCCCATGCGTTGTGACGACGTGGGCGAGATCGGGGTCGCGCGTGCCGAACTCGGAGACACAGAGGAGGAAGATCTCCTCGGTGAGTGTCGCGACACTCAAGGGCTTGGCCGCATTTCGCTTGCGCAAGAGCCAGCTTCCTCCGCGAACTCTTCCGCATCAGCCTAACACGAGTGTTCACCGCCCCCGCATTGCTTCGCAAGCTGCGCACTGGCTGCCCATCCCGGCTGGACGCCAGGCTAACGCCTCAAGCGCCCGGCGGCAATCGGCCGACCCCGGTATGGCGGAGGACCGGACCTCGAGAGCTGACCCCGTGGTTCATCCGGGGAGGGCTGTTGCCGCCGATGTTCGATGGATCGTCGTGGGCCCGGCGCTCGATCGCACCTACGTCCGGGGCCGGCGCTTCCTGAGCCTCAAGCTGGAGAGCTTGCGCCGGACGCGCCGACCGGCAGGGTGACGATGATCGTCGTTCCTGCCTCGGGTCCGCTCTCGGCCTGGATCGACCCGCCGTGGGCCTCGACGATCGACTTGGCGATCGCCAATCCGAGCCCCGAGCCGCCGGCATCGCGTTGACGCGAAGCGTCGCTGCGGTACAACCTCTCGAAGACCAACTCCAGGTCCTCGGGTGGGATCCCGGGTCCGTCGTCCTGGACCCGAAGCTCCGCGCCGTCGGCGGCCGGCCGCGCGGCGAGGAGGATCCGGCCGCCGCGCGGCACGTGCAGGAGGGCATTGTCCAGCAGATTCCCCAGCACTTGCGCCATCCGCTCTGCATCCACGCTCACTGCCGGCAGACCCGGCGCTACCTCGACCGCCAACTCGATCCCGGCATCCTGCGCTGCCGGTTGATATGCGGCGGCGCTGCGCTTCAGCAGCGCCCCGGGCTCGACCGGCGTGCGCGCCAGCGAGAGCTCACCGGCGTCGGCCAGCGACAGCGTGCGCAGGTCGTCGATCAGGCGCGCCAGGCGCGCCGCCTCGTCACGCATGATGCCGATCGTCTGCGCGTTCGGCGGCAGCACGCCCTCCTCGACTGCATCCAGATGTCCGACGATGATGCTCAACGGCGTGCGCAGCTCGTGGGCGATGTCGGCCGTCATCTGGCGCCGCAGGCGCTGCGAATGATCGAGCGCCAGGCTCATCCGGTTGAACGACGCCGCCAGCGTGCCCACCTCATCCCGGGAACGCACCTGAACCTGGCGCTGCAGGTCGCCATCGGCCACGGCCCGAGTCGCCTCGGTCAGATCCTGCAGCGGGCGGGTGAGGGAGCGGGCAAGGATCGCCCCCAGCAGCACCGAGAGCATCAGCGCGCCCAGGCTGCCGACGATCAGCGCCGTGTTCAACTGCCCGATGAACTGCTGCTCGCCGCGTGTCGGGGCGAACGCATCCTGGGGCACCACAGCCAGCCGACGGTTTCTCCGCCGACCTCGATGGGGGTGGCGCCGGCCAGAACGTCGGCCGCCACCTGTTCGCCCATCTGCCGGCCGGGAGCCGGAAGGATGATTCGGCCATCGGCATCGGTGATCTGCAGGACGCCGGGCTCGCGGCAGCGGGATCTGCGGCGCACCCGGCACATGCTGCTGGAACGGCGGGAACGAGCCGGCCAGATCCTCCCAGTTCCCGTACTCCTGGTAGTGCGACTCGAGCCGGGCGACGATGTCGTCCTGATTGCGGGCGAAGGTGAAGCGCTGGAAGGCGCCCGAAGCCGTGCGGCTGGCAAAGACCGCGCCCACCGCCAGGCCCAGTAGGCCCACCATAAGGAAGGCGAGGGTCAGCTTGATGCGGACGCTGCGCATGATCTACTCCCTCGCCAGCCGGTAGCCGACACCGTAGACCGTCTGGATGCGCTGCGAACCGTGCGCCTCGGGCTCGATCTTGGCGCGCAGGTTCTTGATGTGGGCGTCGATGGTGCGCTCGTAGCCTTCATAGCCGATGCCCTGGGCGCGTTCGAGCAGCTCCATGCGGGTGAAGACTCTTCCTGGGGCGGCCATCAAGGATGCCAGGATCTCGAACTCGGTCGGCGTCAGATCGATCGCCTGGCCGTGGCGCACGATCTCGTGGCGGGTACGGTCGAGGGTCAGATCACCGCTGTGCAGGACGGCCGGCTCGGGCCCGGTGCGCCCGGTGCGGCGCAGCACGGCCCGCACGCGCGCCAGCAGCTCACGCGGGCGGAAGGGCTTGGTCACGTAGTCGTCCGCGCCGAGCTCCAGGCCGACGATCTTGTCCTCGTCGCCGACACGCGCCGTCAGCAGCACCACCGGGGTGGAGTGCTGGGTCCGCAGCACGCGCAGGAACTCGATGCCGTCCATTTCCGGCATCATCACGTCGAGCACGATCAGGTCCGGCGGCTCGCGGCGGACGGCGTCCAGCGCCTGCCGGCCGTTGGCCGCCGTGACGACGCGGTAACCCTCCTGCTGTAGATAGGCCTGCAGCAGGGAGGTCAGCCGCTCTTCGTCGTCCACCACCAGGATGGTCTTGCTCATCATCGCTTCCCGACTTACCCCGGCTCACCCAAGGCGACGCTGCGAATCATACGCTGGAATGTTCGCCGCGTTCAGGAGCCGCTTCGCCATCATGCCTCAGGCGTGCGATCATGCCCCCGCCCGTTCCTTGAGCAGTTCGATCAGCGGGTCGAGCAGGGCCAGGCTGATGCGGTCCCCCTGCCGGCCGGCGGGCCGGCTCGCCTGGAGCGTGGCGATGGCCTGCGGATCGAGCCCTGCGCCCGCGGCGTCACCGGGGTCCACCGTCCGGGCCTCCGACGAAGACCGAACCTGCCAGGCCCCACGCCGCCCCCGGGCGGGGCTATCCCGCCGGCCGGGCCGCCTGGGCCGGAACCACCGAAGCTGGGTCGAGTGCCGCTGGCGTCACTGCGTTCACCGGCCGCTCCACCGAATGTGTGACGCCGAGTTCCTCCACGGCGGACATGTCCTCGGGGCTCAGGTCCATGGCGGCGATGGCGGCCTGCTGCTCGTCGCTGAGCGCCTGGCTGATCTGCGCCTGAAGCGCCTCGAGCTCCGCCGGGGCGGTCGTGTCGCTGTTCAGCAGACTGCGGTACGCCTGCCACAACGGCAGCAGCGTCTCCGCTTGCGCCGGGTCGACGGCCAGCTCGGTGTCTTCCAACTTGAGCAGGCCGACGATGTTCTGGGCGACCGGCGAGAGCGCGCCCTGCGCGGCGGCCAATCCACCCGCGACGGCGGCAGCCATCCGTCCCCGCCGCGGCCGAGACAGTGCTCTCGACGCTCCCGCCGCAGGCGGCGAGCGTCATCATCATGGCCAAACCAACCACCAGAATCTTCTTCATTGCGTTTCATCTCCATAGGATCCCGCGTGACTGCGCCGGGACTTTCGTCTACTCGTGCCGCAGCGCCTCGATCGGGTCGAGCTGTGCGGCGCGGTTGGCCGGGTAGAAGCCGAAGAACACGCCCACGGCCGCGGCCGAGGCGAAGGCCAGCAGGATGGAAGCCGGGACGAGCGAGGTGGGCATGTCGCCGACGGCGCCGAAGAGCCAGGCGCCGCCGACCCCGACGGCCACGCCCACGGCGCCGCCCACCAGGCTCAACAGTAGCGATTCGGTCAGGAACTGCCAGCGGATGTCGCTCGGGCTGGCGCCCACCGATTGGCGGATGCCGATCTCGCGCGTCCGCTCGGTCACGCTGACCAGCATGATGTTCATGATCCCGATGCCTCCGACGATCAGCGACACGCCGGCCACCCAGGAAAGCAGCGAGCGGAACGCGGCGGTGGTGGACTCACGCGTGCTGATGATGTCGTCCTGGGTGGTAATGCTGAAGTCCGGCGAGTTCAGAGAGACCTCGTGGCGCTTGCTGAGCAGCAGATTGATCTGCAGGATGGTGTCGTCCAGATCTTGGTCCTCGGCCACGGCGATGGTGATGGCACGCACCCGGTCGCCCAGGATCCGGGCGAAGCCGAAGGACGAGAACTTCTGGAAGACGACGGTGATCGGCGTGTACAGCCGATTGTCGAAGTCGGTGCCGCCGACGCTGCCCTTGGGCGCCATCACGCCGATGACGGTGAGCTTGGTCGTCCCGGCCGTTACCGTCTGCCCGATCGGGTCGCTCTCGCCGAACAGCTCCACGGCCAGCCCGGCGCCGAGCACGGCGACCTTCGACTTGCGCTGAACCTCCGCCTCCTGAAGGAAGCGTCCGGTCTCCACCTCGACATCGCGCACCGTGGGGAAATCCGGCGTCGTGCCGACGATCTCCACGTCGTCGAGGCTGACGCTCCCGGCCCGTACGCTGTCGGTGGCGCCCTGTTCGACAATCACACCTTCCACGCCGTTGATGCTTTCCTGGATGGCGGTGGCGTCATCGTAGACCAGCCCGCCGCCCGAGGATGCCTCGCCGGGCCCGAAGCGCATGAAGGATGTGTTGATGAAAACCAGGTTGCTGCCCAGGCTGGTGATCTGTTCCTTGATCGCTGCCTCCGTGCCGGCGCTGACCGCCACCATGACGATCACCGAGGCGGTGCCGATGATGATGCCCAGCATGGTCAGGAACGAGCGCAGCTTGTTCTTGCGGATGCTCTCCCAGGCCGTGCGCAGGAACTCACGCGGGATCATGCCGCCACCTCAGCGCCCATCTTCTTGAGCGACGAGCCGTTCATCACGTCGGTCTCCACCCGGCCGTCGCGCATGTGCAGGATCCGATCGGCACGCGCCGCCAGGTCCGCCTCGTGGGTGACCATGACGATGGTGCGGCCGGCGGCGTGCAGGCCGTGCAGCAGGGCCATGATCTCCTGCCCGGACTTGCTGTCCAGATTGCCGGTGGGCTCGTCGGCCAGAATCAGGCTCGGGTCGTTGACCAATGCCCGGGCGATGGCGACACGCTGCTGCTGGCCGCCGGATAGCTCGTGAGGCTGATGGTGGCCGCGGTCGGACAGGCCGACGAGCTCCAGCATGGTCCGGGCGAGTGCCTGGCGTTCCTCGGGCGTCCGGGTGTGGTCGCGGTCGTACAACATCGGCAGCATGACGTTCTGCAGCGCGCTGGTCCGGCCCAGCAGGTTGTAGGCCTGGAAGACGAACCCCAGCCGTCGATTGCGCAGCAAGGCGAGCTGGGCCTTGTCGAGGCTGCCCACGTCCACTCCGTCGAGACAATAGGTCCCTTCGGTCGGCCGGTCGAGGCAGCCGAGGATGTTCATCAGCGTGCTCTTGCCGGAACCGGACGGCCCCATGATGGCGACGAACTCGCCGCGCTCGATCTTCAGGCTGACATGATCCAGCGCCAGCACCTCGCCCTCGCCGGCACCGTAGCGCTTGGACAGCGCCTGAAGGTCGATCAACGGCTGTCCGTTCATTGCCCGGACTCCACCAGGCCGGTGGAGACGACCTCGCCGGCCTGCAAGCCGGAGGTGATCTCGGCCCAGGTCAGGTCTTGCAGCCCGACTTCCACCGGGCGCAGCACGAGGCCGCCGTCGGCGCCGACGACGAATACCGCATAGGTCCCCGTGTCGATCTCGCGCAGCGCCTCCACCGGCACCAGCAAGACGTTCTCGGCTCGCCCGGCGATGAGATCCACGGCGGCGTTCAAACCGATCGGCATCCTGCTCAGGTCCTGCGGGTTCTCACCGTCCAGGACGGCGACGGCGTGCAGCAAACCGGCGTTCTGGGATTGGGTGAGGCTGGGGTCGACCTGCACCAGGTGTCCGGTAAAGACCAGGTCGGGCAGGGCGTCGAAGACGACCTCGACCTCGTTGCCAGCGATGACTTTGTCCAGATCGGTCTCGTCGAAGTAGGTATCGAGCGTCGCCAGGCCCAGGTCGGCCAGCGTGATGAACGCGCCGGAGACCGAATCTCCGACCTCGGCCCGCACCTCCATCACGGTTCCGCCGAACGGGGCGACGAGCGTGGCCGAACTCAAGGTCGGATTGCGCCTGGGCGAGGTCATTCTCGGCCTTCGACACTTTCAGCTCCGCCGCGGCGAGTTCATCGGGATTCACCCCGTCCTTCAAGCGCTCAGCCTCGAGCTCGGCCAGCAGTGACCTGAGCCTTGGCAATCGCCACATTCGCCTCGAGCTGTGATTGCTGTGTTTCGGTGGGGTGGCCCTGGTACCAGTTGAGGCTCGCCAGCGCCGACTGATACTGCTGGACCGCGGCGGCGTAATTCAGGTAGGCCTGGGCCTTGCGTTCCTCATCGCTGCTGGGGGCGGAGTCATATTTGCCCTTGGCGCGATTGACGTTGTCTTCCGCCACGGCGACCTTGGCCTCGGCTGCCTTGAGCGTCGTGCTGCTGGCGCGGTGGCCCGCCTGCTGGTATTGCCAGGTCGATTCGGCGTCGGTCAGTGCTTCTTGAGCCTCGACCACCGCCAGCTGGGCCTGCGCCTGGGCGAGCGGCGCCTGGTCCTTCAACGTCTGCAGCGCCAGCTCGGCGGCGGAGAGATCGAGCTTCGCCTGAGCGACGGCGGATTCGAGCGTTTCTCGATCCGCCTGTTCGGCGAGGACGTCGCCCGCGGCGACCAAGTCGCCCGGCTCGACTGTCACCGATTGGACCGTCCCTTGTGTTCCAAACCCGAGCTCGACGCTGTTTCCCGCGATCAGCGTTCCCGAGCCGCTGGCCGTCAGGCTCAAGCTCCCGGTGCGCACCGTCGTGGTCTGCAGCGTCGAGGCTTCATCTGCTGCTGCTTGCGCCGACATGCTCAGACTGCGGAATGCGAGCCCGCCTCCGGCCAGGACGAGCAGCGCGGCCGCCACGACCCCCCACCGGCGTCTCCCGACCCAAATATGCTGTGACCAGGTAGCGCGCACGCTTGTCCCACGCCGCCCGCAGTAGAGCTGGCAGACGCCGGCTTGAGCGGCCGATGGCGCCGCGCATCGAGACAAGCAAGTTGTTCACAGCGACCCCCGATCAGGCTGAATCGACTTCCGAGGGTCACGATAAGCGGGCGCCGTTAAGCCATAAGGGCGAGAATCGTGTGGATAGTGTGAAGGCCGATGCCCCCGGCGGAAGATCGCGGTCACTCTGAGGCAGGTGGGTCCTTGAGATCGCTCCAACCTGCCGAGACAGGCGCATCGGGCCGGAGCAGGGTCTGCGCTTGGCGGAGGTGATGGCCGAATGGCTGCGGCCCCATACGGCGAATCGTTCTGGCCGATCAACCGAGGCCGACGGCGCTGCGAGCAGAGGGAGAGGAGGTCCGGACAACCCGACGGTGCGGCCGAAACGCATGCCTGCAGGACGGCAAGCGACAGTTGCGTTGGCTGCGGCGCGGGGCCAGAATCGTGACGTCCGAAGTGGAGGCCGAATGACAGGCAAGGACGGCATGATCACGCACGTCGAGGACATCGGCTGGGAAGCCCGTCTGGCCGCCCGTGCCCGGCGTATGCAGAGTTCGGTCATCCGTGAACTGCTCAAGCTGACGTCCCAACCCGACATCATCTCCTTCGCCGGCGGCCTGCCGGCGCCGGACCTCTTCCCGGTGCGGGAGGTCCAGGAGGCCTGCCAGTACATCCTGCAGAACCATGGTCCGGCCGCGCTGCAGTACAGCCCTACCGAGGGCTTCCAGCCGCTCAAGCAATGGCTGGCGGAAACGATGTCCAAGTACGGCATCTGGGTCGAGCCCGAGAACATCATGATGGTCAATGGCTCGCAGCAGGCGCTGGACCTGATCGGGAAGCTGTTCGTCGATCCGAACGCCTGTATCGTCTGCAGCCGCCCGACCTACCTGGGCGCGATCCAGGCCTGGGACTCGTACGAGGCACAGTACTGCACGGTCCCGATGGACGAGGACGGGATGATCACCGAGGGCCTGTCGGCGATGTTGGACCAGAGCAAGCACAGGCCGCGCTTCCTGTATGTGCTGCCCAACTTCCATAACCCGGCCGGGACGACGCTGTCTCTCGAGCGTCGCAAGGAGCTGGTGGACATTGCGCGCCGCTACGACCTGGTGATCATCGAGGACGATCCATACGGCGAGCTGCGCTTCGAAGGTGCGGACCTCACCCCGATCTTTCGCCTGGCGCCGGAGCGCACGATCTACCTGAGCACGTTCTCGAAGACGCTCGCACCGGGCTTCCGCCTGGCCTGGGTGGTGGCACCCAAACCGATCATCTCGCGCCTGGTCCAGGCCAAGCAAGGGGCCGACCTGAACACCGGGGCCTTCATCCAGATGGTGGCCAACGACATCTGCCAGCGTGGAATCCTGCGGCAACACGTCCGTCGGATTCGGGGGGTGTACCGCTCCCGGCGCGATGCCATGCTCGACGCGCTCCACGAACACATGCCCAACGGGGTCTCGTGGACCGTACCTCAGGGCGGCCTGTTCCTATGGGTGCGGACCTCCGACCGCATTGACACGCGCGAGTTCATGAAGAAATCGATCGCCGCCAAGGTTGCCTATGTGCCGGGGTTCGCCTTCTACCCCGGCGAGCAGGGCGGCGAGCACTCGATGCGCATGAACTTCTCCTACTCCAACGAGGAGACGATCAATGAGGGCATCTACCGACTGGGCATGGCGATGAAGCAGGAGCTCAGCGGCGGGTAGATCTGCTGTCCCCTCCCTTCCCCTGCTTTGCCGCCCCCGGCCAACTCGGTCGGGGGCGGGTTGCTGGTATGGCTAGCGCGCGGCACCTCCAGCGACAGCCGAAAGATGCCTCCGGATTCTCAAGCCCGGGCGCGGACTTCGTTCCCCGTGAAGCCCATCACGCTGCCGCAGGGGTGGGGGGATGCAGGCGCCCAGCACCGGATTTGGGGTGTGCCCATCGCGGGCCAACCCGCCCTATGTCACGAGCTGTTCCGCCCGGCACCGTTCCTGCATCTTGATCACGGCCGGAAGAGCCCGGCCTGCCGGGAGCGCGTGGGAAGAGGAGCCTGGGGTGGAGACCTACTATCTGGCCCGTGCCGCAGCGGGGGCGGCCAAGAAGGCAAATCCGGGGACGGCACCGAAGCTGGCACGTCCTTACATCGTCATCGTGGTCGACGACGAGCCGGACTTCTGCACCGTCGTCAGTGAGCTGCTCAAGAGCCAGAATCTGGTGGTTCACATGGCATACGGCGCGCTGGAGGCGCTTTCGCTGATGGAGAGCGTCCGGCCCGATCTGGTGCTGACCGACGTGATGATGCCGGAGGTCAACGGACTGGAACTGATCCGCCGCCTGCGCGCGGATCCGGTGCTTGGCCGTGTGCCGACCGTCGTCGTCAGCGCGCTGGTCAAGCGCGAGGAGCAGGAGGCGGCAATGGATGCCGGGGCAGACGCCTTCATCCCTAAGCCGTTCTCCGTCCGCCAGTTGCGCGAGACGATCGCCCACTACCTGCACTAATCGTTTAAGGCTCCGAAGCAGAGTGCCCAACCGGGGCTGTCCCCAAAGGACAGCCCTTTGCGTTCCACACCATCCGCCATGCGCACGTTAGACTTCCTCGATGCTCAGCTCCTACGAGGAGATGCGAGGCACCTCCAAACGCGGTCCAGCCCCAGGGCGCGCCGCCGTAGCCTTAAGGCCGCGGCTATGGGCGTCGTCAGGGATCTCGATTCGTTGGGAGGTTGGCGTCGTCGGCAGGTAGCCGCAGGCATTAGCCTGCGCCATCCGCCCGCAAGATGCGAGACGGACTGGGAAACACGCGTCGATCGACAATCAACCTGCACCGCCCGAAGGCGGCGTTGGGCCTTCCGTGCCTGGAGCGGATCGAATGACGCCTGCAAGATCGCACCGTCGCCTTACGCTTCGAATCCCGCCGCAGACTGCAATGCCGATACCGAAGGCTCTTCGGGGTGAGGGGACACAGGAGTTGAGGTCTAAGTAGTGGGCAGGGAGCGGCAGGAATCGGCTAGGAGTCGGCTGAAAGGGCGCAACGGAACCCGAGGTCGCTGCGCGCCGTCTCGGGGCTCTGGTAGAAACGGTTGGCCGAGCGTGCGTGGACGAGGGCCCGGACGTGCACGCCGTCGAGCCAGGATCCGCCCCGCACCACGCGCCAGGTGCCGCTTTCCGGGCCGGGAGGATTGCTGAGCGGGCTGTCGTCGAAGTACGACGCCGAGTACCAGTCGGCAGTCCACTCCCACACGTTCCCGGCCATGTCGAGAACCTGATATGGGCTGGCGCCCTCGGGGTACGAGCCCACCGGCGCGGTTTCAGCATATCCGTCGTCGACATCGGGGACGTTCCAGGGAAACGCGCACCCCGAATCGCAGAAGTTGAGCTTCTCGGGGTCGGCGACGCCGATCCACTCCCAGGGGTAGCGGCGGGCATCTGTCCCGCGCGCGGCCTTCTCCCACTCCGCCTCCGTGGGCAAACGGCGCCCCGCCCAGGTGCAGTACTGCTGCGCTTGACGCCAGGTGACGTTGACCACCGGGTAGTCGTCGAACCCGGCCGCGCCGAAATAGGCGTGTGGCGAGAATGGGCCGAACGCTGCAGGCGGCGGCGTGCAGTCGCCGTCGTACACGCATTGGGCATACTTTACATTTGTCACCTCGGTCTGATCGATCCAGTAGCCATCCAGCTGAACGCGGCGCAGGGGCATCTCATCCGGCTCGGCGTACGCGTCATCGGTGCCGGAGCCCATCCAGAAACCGCCAGCCGGGATGCCGATCAAGGTCATGCCGTCGGATGGTGAGACCCAAACCAGGCTCTCGCCTCCCAGTCTCGGCCGAGGGCCGGAGTCCACACGTGTCGCCGTGGGGCGGGGCGTGGGGCCGAGGGGGACGACCGGGGTGAGCACGCGGACGGCGTGAGTCGAGAGAACGAAGGCTGTTGGCGAGGGCGTGGAGGCCGGCGGGCGAAGCGTCGCCGCGGGCGTCACCGGGCCCAAGGCAGGCGAACACGCCGTCAGGGCAAGCACACCCAGAACGGCGAGACGGGGGAAGGCGATGCGTGTACCCATCGGACAACGTGAGAGTGTAGCACCTCGCGGCAAGACAACGGATGCGGAACGCACCATCGGCCGAGCGGGCAGGTTGCCGGCGAATTCGGCCGCGGCCGCGAAGACAACAGCCGCAGCCGCGGCGTGAGGCGACGCCGAGAGCCGCGGCGGAGGCCCAACACGGCATGGTCCGCCGCGGAGCCTGCTTGTCCGCGGCCGGGGAGCGCAGTAAGATCGGAGAGCAATGCGCAACTCGCCGCGCTTGACGTTCCTGATCCTGGGTGACCTGCTCGTCGTGCTGGGGACCACGCTGGCAGGTCTTGCCAACCATGGTGAACTGCAGACGGCGAGGTTCGACCGGATCACGGCGACGTTCCTCCCCTTCGCCGCGGCCTGGTTTCTCATCTCGCCCTGGGTGGGTTGCTTCGAAGCACGCACGAGCGCAGCGCTGGCGCATCTGTGGCGACCTCCGCTGGCTGCGGTGCTGGCTGCCCCGTTAGGGGCGGTGCTGCGCGGCCTGTGGCTTGGCGCTCCCGTGCTCCCGGTCTTCGCCGTCGTGATGGGCGCGGTGCTGGGGGCGGCAATGTTCGTGTGGCGGCTTCTGGCCACGGTCGTCCTTCGGCGAAGGCCGCCGATCAACGGCTGAGGCGCGAGGCGCCCGGCCGCGAGCAACCCCTCCCAGTGGCGACGACGGGTGACGGCCCCCGGATCGCAATCCTGACCTACGGGACGCGCGGAGACGTTGAGCCTTTCGTTGCCCTCGCCGCAGGTCTGCAGCGCGCCGGCTTTCAGCCTCGGCTGGCCGCGCCGGCGGCATTTGCTTCGCTGGCGGATGCGAATGGAGTTCCCTTCCAGCCCTTGCCGGGCGACCTGGCCGCGCTGGCTCGCGAGATCGTGACTCAGGCCGGTACGAACTGGCCGCGCATGATCGTGACCCTATCGCAATTCATTGCCCCGCTTGCGGCGCGCGCCTTCCGATTGGTGAGCGAACTGGCCTCCGATGCCGACCTGATCGTGCATTCCTTCCTGATGACGCGCGCCGGGTTCGAGATCGCCGAGCGGCAAGGGATTCCTTCGATCTCGGTGCAATTCTTCCCGGTCTTCGCACCGACCTCGTCCTTCCCGGCCGTCGTCTTCCCGGACCTTCCCCTCGGTGGCCTGTACCGCCGCATGACGCACACGATCGTCACGCAGGTATTCTGGCGCGGCGGCGATCTGCTCTATCGACGTGCCCGTAAGGAGGATCACGGTCTTCCTCCCCTGGGCGGGGATTGGCCGTTCGAACTCCTCGAGTGCCTCACGACCACCAATTCTGTTTGCCTTCAGCCGGCACGTCGTTCCCCCCGCCCCGGAATGGACGGGGATAGCCGAAGTGACAGGCTACTTGCCGCTGAACGCGCCGCCTGGCTGGTCGCCGCCGTCCGACCTCGAGCGCTTTCTCGAGCAAGGCGCCCCGCCGGTTTACATCGGCCTGGGGAGCGGTGGGCTGGCCCAAGGCGGTGCCTGGATCGCCTCGGCACGCGACGCGCTCGAACAAGCAGGCGCACGCGGCATCCTCGATCTTGGGTCAATCGACACCTCGGGGGCGCGACTGCCGCCATCGATGATCGCCGTCGGGGGAATCCCGCACACGTGGCTCTTCCCGCGCACGGCGGCGGTCGTCCATCATGGAGGGGCGGGGACGACCGGGGCCGGCCTGATGGCCGGAAAACCCACCGTCGTGATCCCCACCGCCTCCGATCAACCCTTCTGGGGACGCAGGGTGCGCGCCTTGGGCGCCGGCCCTGCGCCGATCCCCGTCCGCGCTCTCACGTCTGGGAGGATGGCGCGGGCGATCTCGACCGCCATGACGGATACCGCCATGAAGTCGAATGCGGCCGAACTGGGGAAGCTGGTCCGTACCGAGGATGGCGTCGGCGCGGCCGTCGACACGATCGTCCGAGCGCTCGGTAGACGGTCCGCCTTCTGACAGGCAGCGAGGTCTCAAGTCACCCGGCAGGAACGGCGTGCCCTGGCCCGTGCGCCGCCTTGCCTGCTCCGAATCGCCGCGCTATGATGGATCCTCATGGACGAGGCTGAACTGCTGCGCCTGGCACAGCGAGGTGATCTGGAGGCGTTCAACCAGATCGTGCTGGTGCATCAAACGCGCGCCTACAACGTGGCTTTGCGGATCTTGGGAGAAGGCGAATCCGCGGCCGACGCCACCCAGGAGGCGGTCCTCTCCGCCTACCGAAATCTGCGCTCGTACCGCGGCGGCTCGTTCCGCGCCTGGCTTCTGCGGATCGTGACCAACGCCTGCTACGACGAGCTTCGGCGCCGCAAGCGCCGCCCCACGACGTCGCTCGAAGATCTCACCCCCGAGACGGAAGAAGGCGCCCCGGAGTTCGAGGAGTGGCTGGCGTCGAAGGCCGATGGCCCCGAGCGGCTCGCCGAGCGTTCTGAAGTGGTGCGGGCGATCCAAGACTGCCTGGACAATCTTCCGGACGAGTTCCGCATCGTGGCAGTGCTGGCGGATGTACAGGGCTGCGACTACGCGGAGGTCTCGACGGCGATTGGCAAACCGCTGGGCACGGTCAAGAGCCGGCTGGCGAGGGCCCGGGCCCGTCTGCGTGACTGCCTGCAGCGCCACGGGGAACTCCTGCCTTCCGCCTTTCGTCTACAGGGTGAGGCTTCGTCATGAGTTCGTCTGAGCCACCTCACCCCGCGTGATCTCGAGACCCTGTCGGCCTACGCCGACGGGGCCCTCTCGCCTGCCGAGCGCCGAGACACTGACGCGCGGCTGGCGCAAGATCCGGCATTGCGCCAGGCCCTGGCGCAGATCCGAGCCACGTCGACGCTGCTCCGCGCCCTCCCGCAAGTCCGCCCCCCGCGCAGCTTCACGCTGACACCCGAGATGGCCGGCATCCGCAGCGGCCGGCTGCGCTATCCGCTGCTGCAAATGGCGACAGCGGTGGCGACACTGGCCTTCGTGGTCACGGTCGGCGTCGACATGTTTGGCGGTACGGCCTCGAACGCCGCCTTCCGCGCCGCCGCACCCGCGGAGGAGATGGCGCTGCAGGCGCCGGCGGCGATGCCCGCGCTGCCGACCGAGGTTGGCGCCGACGCGCTCGCGGCCGGGGCGCTGCAATCCGCGGCCGGGACGAGTGTGCCGGAGGCCGGTGCCATGGATGCCCAGGCGGCCACTCCGACTGCTGCGAGTGAGGATGCAATCCGCGAGGCTCCTACCCTGGGAGGTGCTGGCGAGGCGCCCCCCGCCGTGTCAGAGACGGGGACCGCTGCCCCCCTGTTGGAGGCCGGGCCGGCCGCCACCGGTGGATGTGAGGCCTGTAGCGGTGAGCCGCAGGTGCTGCAGCCTACGCCTCTGGAGAAGTTTGCCGCCGAGGCCACCCCTGAGGCGGCGACGGTGACACCGGAGGTGGAGGCCCAGACCCTGCCGTCCACGCCGGAGGCGACCACACTCGAAGCGCGCCAGGCGAGTGGCCTGCCGGTCGTGCGTTGGCTCGAGATTGGTTTTGCGGCCGTCGCGCTGACGCTCGCCGCTGTCACACTTCGAGCACGTCGCCGCGCTCGATGAGCGGCACCCCCACTGCAATTCATTGTCTTCGCTGCGGTTCCAGGATGGAGGAGCGGCCGTCCTTCGGCCGGCCACGTCCGGTTTGCCCTGCGTGTGGATACGTACATTTTGAGGACCCCAAGGTAGCCGCAGCGGTCGTGGTGGAGCAGGAAGGCAAGATACTGCTCGTCCGCCGAGTCTACGAACCCGAGCAAGGCAAATGGTCCCTCCCCGCCGGATTCGTCGATGCCGGAGAGGATCCGCAGCAAGCGGCGATCCGCGAATGCCTCGAGGAGACCGGCCTGCGCGTGCAAATCCTGGGGTTGCTGGATGTGATCTACGGGCGGGAACACCCGCGCGGCGCCAGCATCGTGATCGTCTACCGCGGCGAAGTGGAAGGTGGCACGCTTGCCGCCGGGGATGATGCGGGGGAGGTGGGCCTGTTCGCCGCTGCGGGGCTGCCGCCGCTGGCGTTCCGGGCGACGCAGCAGGTGGTCGAGCGCTGGGCCACGAGGTCAATGCTATAATCGCCCGACGCCGTAGCCCCGGCTTCTTTGGCACGCCGGGTCCGCCCAACCTACGCCCATCCGCTGAGCCGCGCCCACCCCGATGCAGTTTGACGTCTTCACCCTGATCCCCGAGGCCGTGCAGGCCTACCTGGCGTCGAGCATCCTCGGCCGGGCGCAAGCGCGCGGTCAGATCCGTATCTGCTTGCACAACCTCCGCGAATACACGCACGATCGTCACCGGACGACCGACGACGTCCCCTATGGCGGCGGCGGCGGGATGGTGATGAAACCTGAGCCGATCTTCGAAGCGGTGGAGGCCGTGCTGGGGGATGACCTGGGGGTCGTCCCGGTTATCCTGCTCACCCCTCAAGGCCGAGTGTTCGATCAGCCGCTGGCCGCCGGACTGGCGGCTTACCCTCGTCTGGCGCTCCTGTGCGGGCGCTATGAAGGGGTTGATGAACGCGTCCGCCGGCATCTGGCGTCCCTGGAAATTTCGATCGGTGACTACGTGCTCACCGGGGGCGAGATCCCGGCGCTGGCGATCATCGATGCCGTCGCCCGATTGCTGCCGGGTGTATTGGGCGATGCAGGCGCTGCGGCAGACAACTCGCACGCCGCCGGATTGCTGGAATACCCGCACTACACCCGTCCGGCCGAGTTTCGCGGATGGCCCGTGCCGGAGGTGCTCACGTCCGGCGATCACGCGCGCATTGCCGCCTGGCGACGAGAACAGAGCCTGCGTCGGACACTCGAACGCCGACCGGACCTCTTGCGTCGGGCTGAGCTGACGGCGGCTGACCGTCGAGTCGTGGATCGCCTGAACGATCAGGCGACGAACGACAACCCCGAGACCCATGGGTAGGAGTTCAACGCTTGGCCCTGCGACGTTTCTTTCTCGTTCTCCCGGGGGCCGCCCTCGTGATCGCCTTGCTGGCGGCCTGCGGGTCGCCACCCGGGGCCGTCCCGCCGCTCACAATCGGACCGACGGCCGGGGCGCCGACGGTGCAGCTGCCGACGCCGCAGCCTCCCCCGAAAACGCTGATCGTGTGCACGGCAGATGAGCCTGCGTCGCTTTACTGGTACGGCAACGGCGGGGCAGCGGCCGAGGCCGTCCTGGCGGCCCTTTATGATGGGCCGATGGACCTCGTCGGGTTTGCACCGCAGTCGCCGCTGCTGACCAAGGTTCCCTCCATCGAAGACGGCGACCTGCGCGTGGAGGCGGTCACGGTCGCAACGGGCGAGGTGTACCTCGACCCGCTGACGCTAACGGCCCGCAACCTGACGTACGGCGACTCATACCTTCCCTCAGGATGTGCCAGCCCGGAGTGTGTCCGCGTCTTTCAGGGAGGCCAGGTCACGATGGACCGGATGGTCGCGGACTTCCACCTGAAGCCCGCGCTTTCCTGGTCGGATGGGACGCCGTTGACGGCCTCCAATTCGTCCTACTCATTCGAGGTCGATGCGCACCCGGACACCTCGACGACCAAATTCCTGGTGGATCGCAGCGCCGGGTACGAAGTGCTGGATGACCTGACGGTCCGCTGGACAGGGATCCCCGGGTTCATGGATGCCGGGGCAGCGGGCAATTTCTGGGCGCCGCTGCCGGAACACGTGCTGGGGGAGATCGCCATCGGCGAGCTGCCGGCGGCCGAGGCTGCCGCCCGCGCTCCCCTGAGCTACGGGCCGTTCGCCTTCGAGTCGTGGACTGCCGGTCGCGAGATTGTGCTGAGCCGCAATCCGTACTATGGAAGAGCGGCGGAGGGGTTACCGGCCTTCGAGCGGGTCGTCTTTCGGTTCATCGGGCCGGGACTGCGCCAAGGGCTGCAACAGATCCTGACCGGGGAGTGCGATGTCCTGGATGAGTTGGTTGCCTTGAGTCCGGCGGACGGAGAGGACTACCGCGACTCGCTCAGCCGGCTGCTCGACCTGGAGAAGCAGGGTGAGGTGCGCACGGCGACGACGCCGGGCTCGCTCGTTGAACAGATGACCTTCAACCTCGGTCGTGGCCAGACGGCGACCCCGTTGGCCGATCTACGCGTTCGTCGGGCGGTGGCCATGTGTCTCGATGTGCCGGCTGTCGCCGATGCGGCCTGGCGAGGGCTGGCGGGCGTGGCGCACAGCTACCTGCCTGCGTCTCATCCATTGGCCAACGCTGCCGCCATGCCGCCGCCCACCGACCGCGCCGGCGCGCAGGCGCTGCTTCAGCAAGCAGGCTGGGTGACCGTCGGCGGCGATCCGACCGCCCCGCGTGTGGCTTCCGGAGCCGCCGGGGCAACCGCCGGTGCGCCGCTGCAGTTCACGCTGACGCTTGCGGAGACTGGCGTGGATGATTTCGGCCGGGCTGGAGATCGAGCGGCAGCTCTCTGAGTGCGGGATCGACGTCATCCTGAAGGAGATCCCGGCGGAGACCCTGGCCGCGCCGTACCCGGAAGGGCCGGTGTTCGGAGGGGACTATCAGGCTGTGCTGTGGACCTGGCCGGCGTGGCAGGTGCCGCCATGCGAGCTGTTCGCCAGTTCGGAGATCCCTTCTGATGCGCTGCCCAACGGTGCGAATGCCTCGGGCTTCAGCGATCGAGCTTACGACCGAGCGTGCAGTCGGGTCCTTCTCGGCGGCGGGCTGGGAAGCGAGTTCCGTCGATGCGGCCGCCGAGACACAGGCCATCCTGGCCGATCAGTTGCCTTCACTGCCACTTCTGACGTGGCCTCGCCTGCTCGTCTTCGCTCCCGATGTTTGTGGGCCGCAGGCTGACGCCTCCGTTGCCAGCCTCCTGTGGACCATCGAAGCGTATGACCGGGGCGACGAGTGCCCTGCCGGATAGCACGGGTGTTCCGGGGCCTGGTGAAGCAGTCCCGCCGGCCCCCCACGATTGACGCTCAGGGTGATTAGGGTATAATCCCAGAGAACGGATCAGGTCGCGGTGCCACAACCCTCGGTCAGTCTCGGCTGCCCCGGGTGCCTGCGGCCGGCTCCGAGAGGCGGGCTACCGTTCAGCTCAGTTCTCCATTGACTGCCTGTAGAACTCATATCGGCAATCCACAGGTCTGAGGAGACTTGCATTGGCGCCCAGAGTACTCGAAGTCAAAGACCTGGCGACGCAATTCAAGACCCGCGATGGGACCGTCCACGCCGTCAACGGCGTCTCGTTTGAACTGGAAGAAGGAGAGACGCTGGGAATCGTAGGCGAGAGCGGCTGCGGCAAGAGCGTGACGATGCTGTCGATGCTTGCGGCTGATCCCGACCCCGCCGGGCAAGATCGTCAGCGGGCCGGCGCTGCTACCTGGGCAAGGACCTGCTGAAGATGTCGGATGAAGAGATCCGCCTCATCCGCGGCGCGCAGATCAGCATGATCTTCCAGGACCCGATGACCTCGTTCAACCCGGTGCTGACCATCGGCCGGCAGGTGGCCGAGCCGCTCGAGATCGCACCAGGGCATGAGCCGCAACGAGGCGCGCGAACGCGCCGGCGAGCTGCTGACCATGGTGGGCATCCCCAACGCCAAGGACCGCCTGGGCGACTACCCGCACCAGTTTTCGGGCGGCATGCGCCAGCGGGCGATGATCGCCATGGCGCTGACCTGCTCGCCGCAGATGCTGATCGCCGATGAGCCGACCACCGCGCTGGACGTGACCATCCAGGCGCAGATCGTCGAGCTGGTCAAGCGCCTGCGCGACGAGCTGGGCATGGCGATCATCTGGATCACGCACGACCTGGGGATCATCGCCGGGCTGGCCGAGCGGGTGATCGTGATGTACGCGGGTTACATCGTCGAAGAAGCGCCGGTGAAGGAGCTGTACGGCAATCCGCAGCACCCGTACACGCTGGGACTGCTCGGCAGCCTGCCGCGCCTGGACGCCAGCACGCACACGCGCCTGGTTTCGATCGACGGCATGCCGCCGGTCTTGATGCAGAAGCCGACCTCGTGCCCGTTCGCCCCGCGCTGCCACTTCGTCGTCGAACGCTGCCTGCAGGAGAATCCGCCGCTGCTGGCGGTCGGACACGGACCACCGGGTGGCCTGCTGGGTGGATACCAAGACCGGGGAGGCTGCGCTCATGAGCGACCGACAACGTCCTGCTCCGGGTCGAGAACCTGGTCAAGCACTTCCCGATCACTGCGCGGGCATCATCGTCCAGAGGCAGGTCGGCGCGGTGCGCGCGGTGGACGACGTTTCGTTCGACATCCGCCGCGGCGAAACGCTCGGCCTGGTGGGCGAGTCCGGCTGCGGCAAGTCGACCACCGGCCGCACGATCCTGCAGCTCTACCGGCCCACCGCGGGGCACGTGTACTTCGAGGGCATCGACCTGGCGACGCTCAAGGGCGAGGAGCTGCGCCAGATGCGGCGCCAAGATGCAGATGATCTTCCAGGACCCGTACGCCAGCCTGAACCCGCGCATGACGGTGGGCGAGATCGTCGGCGAGCCGCTGGTCGTCCACAACGTGGCGCAGCACGCAAAGAGATCGATCGGAACGCGTCGACGAGCTGCTGGCCCATGGTCGGGCTGAACCCGGCCTTCGCCAACCGCTACCCGCACGAGTTCTCCGGCGGGCAGCGCCAGCGCATCGGGGTGGCGCGCGCCCTGGCGCTGAAGCCCTCGATCTGATCGTCTGCGACGAGCCGATCTCGGCCCTGGACGTGTCGATCCAGGCGCAGGTGGTCAACCTGCTGGAGGACCTGCAGGAGCAGTTCGGCCTGACCTACCTGTTCATCGCCCATGACCTGTCGATGGTGCGGCACATCAGCGACCGGGTGGCGGTGATGTACCTGGGCATGATCGTCGAGCTGGCCGACCGGGACGAGCTGTATCACAACCCGCTGCATCCGTACACCCAGGCGCTGCTCTCGGCGGTGCCGATCCCCGACCCGATGGCGGAGGAGAAGCGCGCAGCGGATCATCCTGGAGGGCGACGTCCCCAGCCCGGTCAACCCGCCCTCGGGCTGCCGGTTCCGCACGCGCTGCCCGATCGCGCAGGCGCTGTGCGCCGAGGCAGAAGCCGGAGTGGCGCGAGCTGCGCCCGGATCACTTCGTGGCCTGTCATTTCGCAACCTAGACGCGAGCACGAGAGGAGGTGATCGCCGAACATCTGCAACATGAGCGGTACCAAGAGTGTTCAACCCAAGCAGTCAATTCGTAAGGAGGAGGAAACATGCGTTCCAAGGGAATGGCCGTTATTGGCCTATTAGTGGCAGCCAGCATGGTGCTGGCGGCCTGCGGTACGGCGACCCCCGAGACCGTCATCCAGACGGTCGTCGTCGAGGGTACGCCCATGGTGGTCGAGGTCACGGCGGCAGCGCCGACCGGCCCGAAGATGGTTACGGGCAGCTTTGGCTCCGGCGACGTGCCGACGATCGACCCCGGTCTCTCGACGACACCTCGTCGACCACAATCGTGAACGCCACAACCATCGGCCTGAGCTACCTGTACGAAGTCAGACGCCACGCTGCACCCTGGTGCGGCCGAGTCGTGGGACATCTCCGCCGACGGCCTGACGTACACCTTCCACCTGTACGACAACATCCCGTGGGTCAAGTGGGATGGCACGCAGGTGGTCAAGGTCCAGACCTGCCCGGACGAGGATGGTGCCACCAAGGACCGCATGGTCACGGCCGAGGACTTCGAGTACGGCATCCTGCGCGCCCTGAAGCCCGAGACGGCGTCGAACTATGCCTACGTGCTCGGCTTCGCCATCAAGGGCGCCGATGAGTACAACAGCGGCGACATCACCGACGCGACGAGGTGGGCGTCAAGGCGATCGACGACACGACGCTCGAGGTCACCTTCATCGAGGACGGCCGCCTACAACGTCAACATCATCGGCCTGTGGACGGCGCACGCGTAGCCCAAGTGGCTGATCGAAGGCGATGACTGCACCGAGGCCCGCGGCGACCGCTGGACCGAGACTGGCTTCTTCCAGAGCTATGGCCCGTTCACCCTGAAGGAATGGGTCCACGACTCGAACATCACCATCGTCAAGAACCCGTTCTGGCCTGGCACCGCCGGATATCCCGGCGCCGAAGATCGACGAGGTCAAGCTCGTGATGCTGGATGAGGTCGCCGCCTTCGCCGAGTATGAGGCAGGCAACCTGGATGTCGCTACCGTGCCGTTGGCCGACATGGACCGCGTCAAGGCCGATCCGACGCTGTCCAAGGAGCTACAGATCGCGCCCGAATCTGTGCACCTACTACTACGGCTTCAACACCAAGGCGCCGTTCGTGGATGACGTGCGCGTGCGCCGGGCCCTGTCGATGGCGATCGACCGCCAGAGCCTGATCGACAACGTGCTCAAGGGCGGCCAGGAGCCGGCGCAGTGGTTCGCGCGCCCCGGCCTGGCTGGCGGCCCCGACCATGGCCGACTACCCGGATCTGGGCATCAAGTACGATCCGGCTGGCGGCCAAGGCCCTGATCGATGCGTACCTGGAGGAGAAGAGCATCGACGGCCGACAAGCTGGACATCACCCTGATGTTCAACACCTCCTCCGGCCACCAGCAGATCGCCGAGGCCATCCAGCAGATGTGGAAGGACCAACCTGGGCCTCGACGTCAAGGTGGTCAACCAGGAATGGAAGGTCTTCCTGGAGACCATCCAGGACCCGGAGGCGACGCCGCAGATCTTCCGCCTGGGCTGGTGCCTGGACTACCCGGATGCCAACAACTTCGATCCGCGAGGTGCTTCGTCCAGGGCGGCTCGGCGAACCCGACGGGCGGCGGCGGCTTCAACTGGACAGCGATCCGACTACGATGACTGGGCACAGCTGGTGCTCGATGCGGCCAAGGAACGGGATCCTAAGAAGCGCACCGACCTGTACGCGCAGGCCGAGGAAATCCTGGTCAACACGACGCCGTCATCACGACCGATCTACTGGTACACGTCCTCCGGCGTGACCAAGCCGTACGTGACCCGCTCGTATGCTGTGACCGGGCACAACGAGTTCGTGACCTGGGACGTCAGCAAGTAAGCTCAGCTCTACCGTCCTGGGGGAGGGCGCCTGCCCTCCCCCAGGGCAGCCCGATTGCGGAGCGGCGCCCGAGTCGTGGACGCCGACCCGGAGCCGGGCTGCGACCTCAGGCTCGAGGAGCGAGGGTATGGGACGCTACTTCGTCCGCCGCCTGCTGTGGATGGTGCTGGTCCTGTTCGTGGTCTCCGCCATCACCTTCGGGCTGATGCACGCCGTGCCCGGCGGGCCGTTCTGACCGAGAAGGCAGTTCCCCAGGAAATCCTGGACAACCTGAACGCGCGCTACCACCTGGACGAGCCGCTGGTGGTCCAGTATGCGCGCTACCTGTACGACGTGATGATCCCGCGCTTCGGCTTGCTCGAGAAGGGCCCGGATGGGGAATACCTCAAGCCGATGCCTTCGCTCATCGACGACTTCCTAGTGCGCTTAACGTCGGGCCGGTCGAGTTCAAGTGGATGAACTTTGGCCCGTCCTATGCTTCCCGCAGCCGCACCGTCAACGACATCTTCAAAGATCAACTGCCGATCTCGTTCCAGCTGGGTGTCATGGCGCTGGCCTTCGCGCTGGCGTTGGGCATGCCCCTGGGGATCCTGGCGGCCCTGAAGCAGAACACGATCTGGGACTACCTGGGGATGAGCATCGCCATCTTCGGCGTGTCGGTGCCGGTGATCGTCCTGGGGCCGATCCTGGTCTGGATCTTCGGCGTGGCGCTGAAGTGGCTGCCGCCCACGGGCTGGGGCGCCAAGCCGCCCTACGTGCTGGGGTTCTTCCCCAGCAGCCTGGGGCCGGAATTCTTCAAGTTCGCCATCATGCCGGTGGTCGCCCTCGGGCTGGTTTCGTCGGCCTCGATCGCCCGCCTGACGCGCGCCAGCCTGCTGCAGGTCATTCGCGAGGACTACATCCGCACGGCCCGCGCCAAGGGCCTGACGGAGCGCCTGGTCATCACGCGCCACGCCCTGAAGAACTCGCTGATCCCGGTCATCACGATCCTCGGGCCGCTGTTCGCCGCCCTGGTGACCGGTACCTTCGTCACCGAGCTGATCTTCGGCATCCCCGGCATGGGCAAGTACTTCGTCACCAGCATCACCAACCGCGACTATCCGGTGATCATGGGCACGATCCTGCTGTATGCCATCTTGCTGGTGATCGCCAACGTGGTCGTCGACATCATGTATGCCTTTCTCGATCCCCGGATCCGCTACGACTAGCGGCAGGAGGCCGGCATGGCCGCACAAACGGGTGTCTTGAAGGCAGGCGCTGGAGGCGTTCCCCTGACGACCAAGCGGGAAAGCCTGTCGGCCGACGCTTTCCGCCGCCTGCTCCGCAACCGGGCGGCGGTCGTCGGCGGAGTCATCGTCCTGCTCCTGGTCCTTGTTGCCATCTTCGCCGATGTCATTGCGCCGAAATCCTTTGACGTCCAGGTCCTGGTCGACAACAACAAGGTCCCGCATTGGTTGGTTTCGATCTTCCCGACCATGGCGCCGTACGCCAAGCATCACCTCGGACTACCCGCTGGGCGCCGACTACGTCGGCCGCGACCTCTTCAGCCGGATCGTGTACGGGTCGCGCGTCTCGCTCTCCGTGGCCTTGGTCGGGCCGATCATCAGCCTGCTGATCGGCGTCGTCTACGGCAGCATTTCGGGTTACTTCGGCGGCCGCACCGACAACCTGATGATGCGCGTCGTCGACGTGTTGTACGCGTTCCCCACACTGCTCTTCATCATCCTGCTGATGGCATTCTTCCGCTCGACTTTTGCCCAACCTGACCCGGGCACCTTTGCCTATGGCTTGAGCCAGCTAGATTCCCGGATGGGCGGGATGTTGTTCATCTTTATCGGCATCGGCCTCACCGCCTGGGAGACGATGGCGCGGCTGACGCGCGGTCAGGTGCTTTCGGTGCGGGAGAAGGAGTTCGTCGAGGCGGCTCGGACGATCGGCGCCGGCGATGGGCGCATCATGTTCCGCCACATCCTGCCCAACATCGTCGGGCCGCTGATCGTCTACGAGACGCTGGCGATCCCGGCCTACATCACCTTCGAGGCCTTCCTGTCCTTCATCGGCCTGGGCGTGAATCCGCCGACGCCGTCGTGGGGATCGATGATCTCGGACGGCGGCCGGGTCATCCGCACGTACCCCAATCAGGCAGTCTTTCCGGCACTGGCGCTGGCCATCACCATGTTCGCCTTCAACTTCCTGGGCGACGGGTTGCGCGACGCGCTCGACCCGCGCTTGCGCGGCACGCAGTAGTCCGAATCCAAGCGTGATCAAATCACACGCCCCCCCTGGGGGCGTGTGTATAATCCACAGTGTTGCGGGTCACACTCCAGGGGTAGAGGACGGCGATCGTTGGACCGAAGGCTCCGGATGCGGAGTATGTGGCTCGGCCTGGGTGGCCTGGCACTCGTCTTCCTGGCGACGACCGGTGCGGGTTTCGCCGGCTCTGGTCAGGAGTTGAAGAGCGCCCAGGGTGGCGACCAGCGACTCGCGCAGTTGCAGCTAGGCTGGGAGACTTACCGCTTCTGGTGTTCGGCCTGTCACGCCTATTCCGGCGAGGGACTGACAGCGGCGTGGATTAGCACGTGGGCACCAGACGACCAGAACTGCTGGCAATCTAAGTGCCACTCCCTCAACCACCCCGATGACGGTTTCCTGCTCCCCCATTCCGTCCCTGCAATCATCGGTTCTGGAATCCTGGATCACTTCCAGGACGGGGTGACGCTCTTCCGCTATGTGTCGACCCTGATGCCCTATCAAGAGCCGGGCGTGCTGTCCGGGGAGCAATACTACGCGGTGCTGGCGCATGTCCTCAATGCAAACGGCATCGACTACGGATTGGAGGCGCTGGGTCCCGAGAACATCGGCGGCGTTCTCCTTCAGACGTCCCAGCGCGCGGCGCCAGCACCGGTGGAGGCCGAGGCAGGTCCGGCGCCGGTCATGCCACCATCGGCCGCGCCGGTCGAACCGGCTGCAGCGCCGAATCCCGGCCTCCTGGCAGGCGGGATCCTGGGAAGCCTCGCCTTGGCGGCGATCGCCGCGGTGGCTGTGGCCCGCGAACGGCCGGAAGCCTGATGGCAGGCAGCCGAGGAAGAACGTGATAGGCAGGTGAGCATGGAGTACGGCAGGCGGGAGGCGGGAACGGACGGGTCGGTTGCCATGGGCAGCCAGACGCTGCTTGAGATTCGCGGGCTGCAGACCTTCTTCTTCACCGACGACGGGGTCGTCAAGGCGGTCGACGGCGTTGATTTCGAGGTCCGGCGCGGGGAGATCTTCGGGCTGGTCGGCGAATTGGGGTGCGGCAAGAGCGTGACGGCGATGTCCATTCTGCGGCTGATCGAGTCCCCAGGACAGATCACCGGCGGGCGGATCACATTCGACGGCCAGTCGCTGCTCGACCTGCCGGAACGACAGATGGTGGAACTGCGCGGCAGCCGCATCTCGATGATCTTCCAGCAGCCGCAGTCCAGCCTCAACCCGGTGTTCACCATCGGCAGTCAGGTGGCCGAGGTGCTGCAGCTTCACCAGCAGATGAACCGCGAGCAGGCCTGGACGCGCGCCGTCGAGCTGCTGCGCACGGTCGGCATCCCGGATGCCGAAGGCCGCGCGAAGACGTACCCGCACGAGCTCTCCGGTGGGCAGGCTCAGCGCGTGATGATCGCCATGGCGCTGGCCCTCAACCCGCAGCTCCTGATCGCCGATGAGCCGACCACGGCGCTCGACGTGACGATCCAGGCTCAGATCCTCGACCTGATGCGTGACCTCAGCGCGCGCTGGAACACCTCGGTCATCCTGATCACGCACGACCTGGGGGTGGTGGCCGAGATGGCGCAGCGCGTGGCGGTGATGTACGCCGGGCGGATCGTCGAGCAGGCGCCCGTGCGGACCCTGTTCGACCGACCGCTTCACCCCTACACCCAGGGCCTGATCGCCTCCATCCCTGTCCTGGGCAAGGTAACCGAGCGGCTGGAGGTCATTCCAGGCTCGGTGCCGAACTTGATCGACCTTCCGGCCGGCTGCCGGTTTGCCCCGCGCTGCCAGGCACGACTGAAGTACGAGCTGGCGATCTGCACCGAGATTGAGCCCGAGCTGGAGGACGTGGAGCAAGCACATCGGGCGCGCTGCTGGTTGTATCAGAGTCAGGGAGAACACCGCGCCCCCTTGCACGTCGGCTAGGCGGCAAAGCGAGACGGTTGGCGACAGGCGGACGAATGAGCGGACAGGCCATCGAAGGCAACGGTCGCAAGAAGCTAGTCGAGGTTGAGCACCTGACCAAGTTCTTCCCGGTGCGGCGGGGGGTGCTGCAACGCGTGCACGCCTGGGTCCAGGCCGTCGACGACGTGAGCTTCCATATCCTGCAAGGGGAGACGCTGGGGCTGGTGGGGGAGTCCGGCTGCGGCAAGACGACCGTCGGCCGGACGATGCTGCGCTTGCTCGAGCCGACCAGCGGCCGCGTGACGTTTGACGGCGTGGAGGTCTTTCGCCTGAAGGGCGGCGAAATGAAGTCGATGCGCCGCAATATGCAGATCATCTTCCAGGACCCGTATTCGTCCTTGGACCCGCGCATGCCGGTGGGCGAGTCGGTGGCCGAGGGGCTGCGCATTCACCGCATCGGGACACCCGCCGAGCGGCGAAAGTTGGTGCAGGACATGCTGCGCAAGGTCGGGTTAGAGGAGTACCACGCGCGGCGTTATCCGCACGAGTTTTCCGGGGGTCAGCGGCAGCGGATCGGCATCGCCCGCGCCCTGGCATTGCAGCCGCGCTTCATCGTGGCCGACGAGCCGGTCTCGGCCCTGGACGTCTCGATCCAGTCCCAGGTACTCAACATCCTCAAGGACCTGCAGGCCGAATTCAATCTGACCTACCTGTTCATCGCCCACAATATGAGCGTCGTCGAGCACATCTCCGACCGCGTGGCAGTGATGTATCTGGGCAAGGTGGTGGAACTGGCGTCGCGCCAGGCCTTGTTCTCCGATCCGCTGCATCCGTATACGCAGGCGCTGATGTCGGCGATCCCGATCCCCGATCCGCACGTGCGCCGCCAGCGCATCCTGCTGCCGGGCGACGTCCCCAGCCCGCTCAACCCGCCGCGCGGCTGCCGATTCCATCCGCGCTGTCCGGTGGCGATGGAGCACTGCGCCGTCGAAGAGCCGCGCTTCCAGGAAGTCAGCCCCGGACACTCCGTCGCCTGCTGGCGCGTGGCGTAGCCCGTCGCACAGTACATCCCAGTCAGACACACTGATCTGCCAGAGCCGGCCCCACGGTGCTATACAAGGCAGCGGTATCACGCGGAGGATCGTCGGCAGGGCATGATCGCGCGCTCTAGGATGCCCTTCGCCCTTCCGCGAGAGGGAGCTTGGCACCCTCCCCCGTAGGGCCGAAGGTCCCCTGTTGTGTAGGGGAGGAGGGCGGGGGGTGAGGGGGCGAAATCTCACACAGAGCACTCCCGCGGGAGAACGATCTCTCCACACGCGACGCCAAGGATCGATGCGGTTGCGGGCACGAGTATGACGTACGCCTCGACGCGGCTTTCCAGGACCGTTGTTGTTCCTTGGCCTGCGACACTCGGCAAGGCATCCTATCGATGGACGCCTCGACTGGCCCCACCAGCCCGCTGTGCTAGAATCGGATGCATGACTGCCCCACGCATCCTGCTCGTCGATGACCAACGGCAGGTCAGCCGCATGTTGCGGGCCAGCCTGGAGCTCTCCGGACAGGACTATAACGTCGCCGACGTCGCCTCGGCCGAAGAGGCGTTGATCGAGCTCGCGCGAGGGCCCATCGACCTGTTGGTGACCGATATTCGGCTGCCTGGGATGTCTGGCCTGGAACTCCTGGCCCAGGTGCGGCTCCAGAATCCGAAAGCGCGGGCAATCCTGATCACCGGGGCGCCGACGGATGAGATTGAGGCAGAAGCGGCGGCGCTGGGCGTCATTGCCTTCCTGCGGAAGCCGCTTGGCACGAGCTTCTTCCTCGAGGCGGTTGCGCACGCGCTCGAATTGGCCGTAGCCGCCGATGCATCGGCCGAAGCCGTCGAAGAGGAGCGCCCCCGCATCGCCGAGCGGCTGGCGGCGCTGCGTCGCGAGCTGGGCGCCGAGGCGGCCATCCTGGTGGCAGACAACGGTCGAGTCCTGGCGCGGGCCGGAGATCTGGTCAACCTGGATCTCGACACTACGCTGCCGTCGCTGATGCCGGCCTTCTCCGCCGGCCTCAAGGTCAGCCACCTGCTGGGTGCATCCCTGCCGGGGAACCTGCAGTACTTCAACGGCCTGTCGTACGACTTCTATATGACTAACGTCGGCGCGTCTTATTGCCTGTTGATCGCCTTCCAGGCCAAGCCTGAGGCCGGACAGATGGGGGCTGTCGTCCACTTCGGCCGGCGCGCCGCCGTCGATCTACTTGCGGCTCTCTCGAGCCTGGGTGTCGTCGCGCCGGAGGTCGAAGTCCCGGCGGCCGTGGCACCGCCGGCTCCGCCGCAGGTGGAGCCCGTGAAGGAAGTCTCCGAGCGTGAGCTGGCCAAGGCCGCTCGCAAGGTCGGGAGCAAGGACGTCAAGTCGTTCTGGGATGATGCCATCGCCGACACTCACGCGCTTGACAAGGCGGAGGGGGATGCGCTGTCCTACGAGCAGGCACGCAAGCTCGGCCTGCTTCCCGAGAAGCCGGACACGGGAGGCTGACGATCGGTCGCGCCCGGCCGAAAAACCCGCTGTGTTAGAATGGCGACGCCCGCGGCCCGCTGCCGGGGGACTCTGGGGCGTGGTGCAAGGGCAGCACACCGGACTTTGGATCCGTGGATCTAGGTTCGAATCCTGGCGCCCCAGCCTGACGTGCCCCTCGTAGAAGTTGGTGAACCCGATACCCCGCCCCGCCTTCCTGCCGTCCCGGCGCACCGATGGATCATCCCGTCGAGGAGAAACCGATGAGTGCTGATGTGGGAGCGGTCATCCTGGCCGCCGGACTCGGTACACGGATGCAGTCGGCGCGCCCGAAGGTGCTGCATGAGCTGGGCGGCCGCTCGCTTCTGGCCTGGGCCGTTGAAACCGCGCGCCAGGCGCTGGACGGTGGCCGGGTGGTGGTGGTCATTGGCGTCGAAGCACAATCGGCGGCAGGTGAGCTCCTTGGCAAGCAGGCCGAACTGGTGGTGCAGGCGGAGCGCCTCGGAACCGGCCATGCGGTCCTCCAGGCCGCCAAGTCACTCCCCGGTGCGGGGCTGATTCTGGTGACCAGCGCCGATATGCCCCTCCTGCGTCCTGAGACGCTGCGCCAACTGGTGGAGCTCCAGCGCCGGTCGGAGGGAGTGCTGACGCTGCTCACGGCCCAACCCGATTCGCCGCGCGGATTCGGGAGGATCGTGCGTGACGCTTCGGGCGAGGTCAGGGCGATCGTAGAAGAAGTCCTCCGCTGGGGAGGAGGAGCTGCGCCTGCGGGAGGTCAACCTCGGCGCGTACTGCTTCCGGGCCGAGTGGCTGTGGCCTGCGCTTTCGCGCTTGCCGCTCTCCTCCAAGGGTGAATACTATCTGACCGACCTGGTGGCGATGGCCGTGAAGGAAGGGAAGGGTCTGGGCATCGCGATTACCGACGACCTGGATGAGGCGATCGGGGTCAATACACGCGAACATCTGGCCGAGGCGGAGGGAGCCTTGCGGCGACGGATCCAGAGCCGCTGGATGCTGGCCGGGGTGACGCTGCAAGATCCGGCGAGCACTTACATCGGGCCCGAGGTCAGCCTCGGCGCGGATACGGTGGTGCTGGCCAACACGCACCTGGAAGGGAAGACAAGCGTCGGCAAAGGCTGCCGCCTGGGGCCAAACACACGAATCCGCGATTCGGTGCTCGGCGACGGCTGCAGCGTAGAGGCCTCGGTACTGGAAGGCGCCCGGCTGGACGAGCAAGTCGAGGTCGGGCCCTTCGCCCACCTGCGGCCCGGAGCGCATCTGATGCGCGGCGTGCACGTCGGCAACTTCGGCGAAGTGAAGGACAGCACGCTGGGCCCGGGCTCCAAGATGGGGCACTTCTCGTACGTCGGAAACGCCGAGATCGGCGCTCAGGTCAACATCGGTGCTGGAACGATCACCTGCAACTTCGACGGCGAGAAGAAGCACCCGACGACCATCGGCGACGGAGCCTTCATCGGCAGCGACACGATGCTGGTGGCCCCGGTGAAGGTGGGGAAAGGCGCGCGAACCGGAGCCGGCGCTGTCGTGACCAAGGATGTTCCCGACGACAGTGTCGCCGTCGGCATTCCGGCGCGCGTGATCCGCAAGCTGAAGGGGAGCCATGCAGGTTGAAATTGCCCTGGTCGTTCTGGCGCTGCTCGGGCTGATGGCCGCGGGCTTAGCGCTGGGGCGCAGCGCGCTGGTCAACAGCCACGCCGCTCGCCTGAAGGCCCTGCTGGAAGCTGGCGAGGCGCGAGCCGGGTGGGCCCTCAAGGTCGCCGAGGATGCGACGCGCCTGATGGTGGCACTGGCACTGTCGCAGAATCTGCTTCGCCTGCTGGCGCTGGGCACGGCGCTCGGCGGGTTCGGAGGAACGTTCGGGCTGGCGTGGCCGGCGTGGGGTCGCTGGTTCGGCGTGCTGATGGCGGCCGGTTTGGGGCTGGCGCTCCTGGAGTTACTGGGCGACGGCCTCGGCCATCGCAATCCGGAGCGTTGGGCCATGCGCCTGGTGCCGATCCTCGGCCCGCTGGTGGCGCTGTTCGCACCGGTGGGTCTGGCGCTGCGTTGGCTGGGGAGCGTCGGCACGCCGGCGCCTGCCTCCGGGAGGGCGGCGTTAGTGACCGAGGAGGAGATCAAGACGCTGGTCGATGCCGGCGAGGAAGGCGGGGCGATCGAGGAAGAGGAGAAGGAAATGATCTTCTCCATCTTCCAGCTGGGCGACACGCTGGCGCGCGAGGTGATGGTGCCACGCATCGACATCGTCGGCTTCGAGGCGGAAGCCCCGTTGGCGGAAGCGGCCAAGATGTTGATAGACACCGGACACTCGCGGGCCCCGGTCTACACCGGCACGATCGACAATGTCGTGGGGCTGCTGTACGGAAAGGACGTCCTGGCAGCGTGGCACGCCGGCAGCGTCGAGCAGAAAGTGCGCGACATCATGCGGCCGGCGATCTTTGTTCCCGAGGCCAAGAAGGCGGACGACCTGCTGGAGGAAATGCAGGCCCACCGGGTCCAGATGGTGATCGTGGTGGACGAATACGGGGGCACGGCCGGCCTGGTGACGCTGGAGGACATCGTCGAGGAGATCGTGGGCGAGATCCGCGACGAATACGACCTGGCGGAAGAAATGCCCTACCAGGAACTGGCCGACGGCGGCTACCTGCTGACCGGCGGGATCGACGTGGATGATGTCAACGAGCTCATTGGCTCGCGCCTGTCGAAAGAGGCGGGTGAGACGCTGGGTGGTTTGATCTACAGCCAACTGGGGCGCGTGCCGGCTGCCGGCGACGTTTTGGAGGCCGGGGGGCTGCGATTGAAGGTCGAGCAGGTCCTGGGCCGGCGAATCCGCAAGGTGCACGCGATCCGACTCGAGCCGCCCGAGATGGAGGCCGAACGCGATGCAGATCACGGAAGCGCATAGGCTCGAACTTGTGACGCGCGCCGTCGAGGCGCGCCGGCATGCCTACGCTCCCTACTCGAAGTACGCCGTGGGGGCGGCGCTGCTGGGCAAGTCCGGCCAGATGTTCAGCGGTGCCAATGTCGAGAACGCCGCCTATCCGACGGGGATGTGCGCCGAGCGTACGGCCTTGTTCCACGCGGTGTCGGAAGGCGAGCGCGAGTTCGCTGCCATCGCCGTGGTGACGGAGAACGGAGGATCGCCGTGCGGCGCGTGCCGGCAGGCACTCTCCGAGTTCGGGCTCGGGACGGTCGTGCTGTTGGCCGATGCCGCCGGCCGGATCCTGAACGAAACGACGATCGAAGCGCTCCTGCCGTACGCCTTCGGTCCCGGTCACTTGCCGCGAGGCTGAAGACGGCGATGGTCGCCCTCCGGGCTCCGCGCACATAGTCGTCGGTCCGTCGAGGTCCGGCGAGCGGAACCCCACAAGGACAACACGAGCGCGGCCTCAAGCGTGCTGCCACGCTGAGGGGAGCGCCGTGAAGGCTCCGGCTCCCGTGCGCCGGTGGTCGCTGGGGGGCCCGCTGGTATAATCCGCGCATGCCAAGCCGCGAACGCCTCTACCGGACGGAAGCGGTCGTCCTGCGCCGGGGCGATCTCGGTGAGGCGGATCGCATCCTCACGGCCTACAGCCCGGAGCACGGCAAACTGCGATTGGTGGCTAAGGGCGTGCGCAAAGTGCGCTCGCGCAAGGCCGGGCACCTGGAGCCATTCACACGGGTCGAGTTGCAGATTGCCCGCGGGCATGACCTGGATGTGATCACGCAGGCCCAGGCGCTGGACCTGCACACGGGCTTGCATCAGGACCTCGAGCGCTTCGGGTACGCCGCCTACGTCGTCGAGTTGATGGATCGCTTTACCGTCCAGGAGGGGGAGAGCCGCGGCTTGTACCGGCTGCTGGTCGACACGCTCGACCGGCTGTCCGGGCCCTCCGAGCCCGCAGCGGTGGTGGACTACTATCAGCTCCGGCTGCTCGACCTGCTGGGGTATCGGCCGGAGCTCTATCGCTGTCTGGGTTGCGGGGCGGAAATCCGCCCGGAAGACCAGCACTTCTCAGCCGCGGCGGGAGGCGTGCTGTGCCCTGCATGCGGGTCTCGCCGGCAGGAGGCGCGCCGGCTGTCCCTGGCTGCGCTCAAGGTGCTGCGACACTACCAGCGCAGCACATTTGTTCACGCACTGGCGCCGCGGGTACAATTCGAGGTCCTGGATGAGGCGGGGATCGTGCTCGAAGCCTACGTGAGCTACCTGCTCGAGCGCCGCCTGCTGTCACCCGCCTTCGTCCGCCAGGTCCGCCATCTCGAGGCTCATCCCATTACCACGCTTGTCGATTGAGCCCTGTCGGGCATCACCATCGGAGAGATCGTACTTGTCTCAGACGCCTCTGACTTTCCAGGATGTCATTCTGACCCTGCAGCAGTTCTGGAGCCGGCAGGGATGTGTGCTGTGGCAGCCCTACCATACGGAGGTGGGCGCCGGCACGATGAACCCGGCTACCTCGCTGCGAGTCCTCGGACCCGAGCCGTGGCACGTCGCCTATGTCGAGCCCTCGATCCGCCCGGCCGACGGGCGATACGGCGAGAATCCGAACCGCTGGCAGCACTACTACCAATTCCAGGTGATCCTCAAGCCGGACCCCGGCAACCCGCAGGAGATCTACCTGCAGTCGCTCGTGGCGCTGGGGATCGATCCGGCCCGGCACGACATCCGCTTTGTCGAGGACAACTGGGCCTCCCCGGCGCTGGGCGCGTGGGGTCTGGGCTGGGAGGTCTGGCTCGACGGGCAGGAGATCACCCAGTTCACCTACTTCCAGCAGGCCGGCGGCATGCCGCTCGAACCGGTGTCGGTTGAGATCACGTACGGGCTCGAACGAATTCTGATCGCCCTGCAGGACGTCGACACCTTCCTCGACATTCGCTGGAACGAGGCGCTGACCTACGGCCAGCTCCAGCTGCAGGGCGAGCGCGAGTACTGCGGCTACAATTTCGAGACGGCCAACGTCGAGCGTCTGCGTGCGTTGTTCGGCGAGTACGAGGCCGAGGCCAGGGCTTGCTTGCAGGCCGGCCTGGTGTTGCCGGCCCACGACTACATCCTCAAGTGCTCCCATGCGTTCAACCTGATGGACTCGCGCGGCGCTGTGGGCGTCGCCGATCGCGCCGCGCTCTTCGGCCGAATGCGCGATCTGTCTCATGGCGTTTCCGAAGCCTACCTCCAGCAGCGCCAGGCGGCGGAATTCCCCTGGCTCGCTCCGGAGACACCGGCCGCGCCGGTGGAAGGCTCTCCCGTGCGGGGCGCCTCCTCGCCGGCGATGCCTGCGCCGTTCGTCCTCGAGATTGGGACTGAGGAACTGCCTGCCGTGGATCTGGATTCGGCGCTTGAGCAACTGCAAAGCTCGGTGCCGGCGATGCTCGAGTCCTTGCGACTGAGCCACGCTGCCGTGCGCGTGTTGGGCACACCGCGCCGGCTGGCCGTCCTGGTGGACGATCTGGCACCGGGCCAGCAGGAGCTGGTGGCGCTGGTCAAGGGCCCTCCAGCGGATCGGGCTTTCGATGCCCAGGGGAAGCCGACGGCGGCCGCAACCGGATTCGCCCGAGGGAAAGGCGTGCCGGTCGAATCGCTTCAGGCACGCGAGATGGACGGCGGGCGCTATGTCGTCGCCGAAGTTCGGCAGCCCGGCAGGCCGGCGGGCGAGGTGTTGGCTGAGGCGCTGCCCGGACTCGTGGCCTCCCTGCGCTTCGAGATGTCGATGCGCTGGAACGCTTCGGGCGTGGCTTTCTCCCGGCCCATCCGCTGGCTGGTGGCTGTGCACGGCGAGTCGATCGTGCCGTTTGCTTTCGCGGGCTCGAGCTCGGGGAATCGGACGCGCTTGATGCGCTTCGCCCCAGAAGAGACGGCGGAGATTCGCTCGGCGGACGACTACCCCGAGACGCTGGAGCGCGCCGGCATCATGCTGGATCCCGAGGCGCGCCGCGGCGCGATCCGCCAACAGATCGAGAAGCTGGCCGCCGGGGTGGGGGGCTCCATCCCCGAAGCGGGCGACTTGCTGTCTGAGGTGGCCAACCTGGTCGAACAGCCGACGGCGCTTGTGGGTGCATATGACCCGGCGTTCCTGACGCTGCCGCGTGAGGTGCTGGTGGCGGTGATGCGCAAACACCAGCGCTACTTCCCGGTGGAGCAGGGTGGGAAGCTGCTGCCGTACTTCATCGCCGTGCGCAACGGCGGCAGCCAGCACTTGGATTCAGTCACCCGGGGCAATGAGCACGTGCTGCGCGCCCGGTTCTCGGACGCGTCGTACTTCGTGCGGCGCGACCGCGAGCAGCCCCTCGAAGCTTTTCTGCCACGCCTGGCGACGATGACCTTTCAGGAGCGCCTGGGTTCGGTGCTCGACAAAGTCGGGCGCATCGAACGGCTGGCGGCACTCTTGGCGCGCGATCTGGAGCTGGACGTCGCCGCGACCAAGACCACCGCGCGCGCCGCCCACTTGTCGAAGGCCGACCTGGCCACGAAGATGGTCGTCGAGATGACCTCGCTGCAGGGCGAGGTGGGCCGACAGTACGCGCGGGCCGACGGCGAGCCGGAGGCGGTCGCCGAGGCAATCTTCGAGCACTATCTGCCGCGGCACGCGGGCGATCGGACCGCCGCCAGCCTTCCGGGACTGGTGGTGGGGCTGGCGGACAGGTTGGACTCTTTGACCGGATTGTTCGCTGCCGGTCTGCAGCCGACCGGCGCGCGTGATCCCTTCGGGTTGCGGCGGTCCGCCATCGGGCTAGTGCAGAACCTGGTGGACCGTGGGGTGCGGTTTGATCTGCGCCGGGGCCTGCAGCAGGCGGCGGAAGGCCTGCCGATCCCGGCAACCGAGACGGGGGAACTTGAGTGCCTGGCGTTTATCGCCGGTCGCCAATCCGGATTGTTGCTGGCTGACGGCCACCGGCACGATGTCGTCGAGGCCGTCCTGGCAGCGCAGTCCCACGACCCGGCGGGCGCGGTGGCCGGCGTGGCGGCGCTGGAGCACTGGGCGGATGGCGACGATTGGGCGGCGACGCTGCAGTCGTTTGCCCGCTGCGTACGCATCACCCGAAGCCAGCCTTCGCTGGCCGACAGTCTGAAGGATGCAGCGCTTGCCGAGCCGGCCGAGAAGGATCTGGCCGCCGCGCTGCGCACGGCGGAGGCCAGACGACGGGGCCCTGGCTCGGTGGACGATTTCCTGGAGGCCTTCCGGCCGATGGTCCCGGCCGTCAGCCAATTCTTCGAGGACGTGCTGGTCATGGCCGACGACCCCGCCGTGCGCACCAATCGATTGGCGCTCCTCCGGCGCATCGTGGCGCTGGCGGACGGCGTCGCCGACCTGTCGAAAATGGAAGGCTTTTAGTCGGTAGCCGCCGTTGCGCTTGGGAGTGCGAATGGAGTCTCAGAGTTGGGGGAGCCAAGCTCCCCCAACTTGCTAGTGGACGGCCTGTGCCTGTTAGCCCGCGGCCGGCGGGCATCGAGGTTAAAATCGCCAACGTTGAGCAGGCAAGACAGGGTCCGCGCACACGGCGCGGCAGGGATGGTCCCGGATGAGTGTGGCCGACGAGATCAAGGATCGGATCGACATCGTCGAGCTGATCGGACAATCGGTCAAGCTGCGCAAGACCGGGAAGAACTACACCGGGTTCTGCCCGTTTCACCCCAACACGCGCACTCCGGCCTTCGTTGTATTCCCCGACACCGGGAACTGGCGCTGTTTCGGCGCCTGCAACGAGGGCGGAGACATCTTCAAGTTCGTGATGAAGAAGGAGGGGTGGGACTTCCCCGAAGCGCTGCGACGCCTGGCGGAGCGCGCCGGGGTCGAGCTGCCGGCACGCCAGCAGGCTGAGGACGCGGCGGAGGAATCCCACCAGCGCCTGCGTGAGGCGCTTGAGGTTGCGGCGGCCTTCTATCGCCATCATTTGCGCGAGACGGCCGCCGGCGAGCCTGTCCTGGCCTACCTGCACAAGCGCGGACTATCCGACGCGGCGCTCGAGATGTTTGAGATCGGCTACGCCCCACATTCCTGGGATGCCGGGCTGACTCACCTGCTGGAGCGAGGCTATAGCGAGCAGGAGCTGCGGGACGCCGGCATGGTCACCGAGCGCGAGACCGGGGGCGTCTACGACCGATTCCGGCACCGGATCATGTTCCCGATCCGCGACGCCCGAGGCCGCATGGCGGGGTTTGGGGCGCGGATCGTCGATCCCACCGACGTGCCCAAGTTCCTGAACTCGCCTCAGACGCTGCTGTTCGACAAGGGCCGGCTGTTGTTCGGGCTCGACAAAGCACGCAAGGCGATTCGCACCGCCGATCAGGCCGTGATCGTCGAAGGCTATCTCGACGTCATCGCCCTGCATCAGGCGGGCTTTGCCAACGCCGTCTCCCCGATGGGCACGGCGCTTTCGGAAGACCAGCTGCGCCTGCTGAAGCGCTTCACGCGCCGCATCGTGCTGGCGCTCGATGCCGACGCCGCCGGCGATCAGGCGACTCTGCGCGGGCTGACGCTGGCGCGCGAGGCGATGGACCGCCAGGCCGATCCGGTCTTCGATGCCCGCGGCCTGGTCCGGCACGAAGGCCGGTTGGACGCCGAGTTCCGCGTCGTGACGCTCCCGCCGGGGAAAGACCCCGACGAGGTCGTAGCCGAGGACCCGGACGGCTGGTCGGCCATCGTCGGCCGAGCGCAATCGGTCGTGGACTATGTGCTCGACGTGCTGACCTCCGGGCAAGTAGTCGCCGACCCCAAGATGAAGTCGCAGGTGGCGCGGCAGGTCTTGCCGCTGATCGAGGATGTCGCCGATCCGGTCGAGCGCGAGGCCTACCGACAAAAGCTGGCGCGGCGGTTGCAGGTCGATGAGCGCGCCCTGCAGCCCGGGGGCGGCAAGCCAGCCAGCGGGCGCAAGCGGCGTACGCCATCGGTCGAGCCGGCGGTGCAAGCGCCGGAGGCATCCGAGGCGCGCATCGAGCGCTTCTGCCTCGGCCTGCTGCTCCGGTCCCCCGAGATTGCCTATCGCGTTGACCGGCAGTTGACCGAGCTTGACCTGGAGCGCCTGGTGCCGCAGGACTTTACAGGAACCGAGCGTCAGGTTATCTTTCAGGCCATTCGCGGGGCACTGGCGCAGGACGACCAGGATCCGGGCGAGAGTTGGCGGCGTCAGGTACCTGAGGCGCTGATCAGTTACGCCGAATCGCTGCTTGAGGAGATCGAGTCGCTGTCCGCCGTCACGTCGATGGACCTGAATCAGCCGAAGGTGTTGGAAGAAGTGCTGGCGCGCTTCCTGCAGCTCAGGAAGCGCGTGCTGGATTCTGATCTGCACCAGATCCAGTTCCTGCTTCTGGCGGCGCAGGACGAAGCGCGCCTGGCCGGGAGCGAGGCGACCGACGAGAGGGCAGTGCTCGCCGGGCAGGTGCGCAAGTTGGCTGGGCAGAAGTCCCGGCTGGAACAGGCCCTGGCGAGACGGCAGGGGTTGTCCCCGGCGACCAGAGCCGGATAGGCCGCATGAGCAAGAAAGCCAACCGGCCGCTCGACGACGAAGCCATCGACCTGCCCGGGCTCGACGCACCGGACGAAGTCGAGCCCGATCTGGATCAAGAGCCTGAAACCGAGGTGGAGACCGACGAGAGCGTCGAGTTGGTCGAGACCGAAATCTGTCGATGTGGAGCCCGACCTCGACGAAGTCTACGAGGGGGGCGAAGAAGCCGGCGAGGAAGAGCTCGACATCGAGGAGCTGACCTCCGCTCTCGAGCTCGCCGACGATCCCGTCCGTCTGTATCTGAAGGAGATCGGACGGCGTCGAGCTCCTGGGACCGGACCAGGAGCTGTGGCTGGCAGTGCGCATGGAAGCCGCCCGGCGTTTCGATCTGCTCTCCGCCGGACGGGCGTCGCGCCGCCGAGTGGAAGAGAGCGCCCAGGCGCTGCACACCACCCTGTTCGACGATCTGCGCACGGCATGGAAACGCCTGCTTGAAGACGCGCGGCGCCTGCGGCAGCGAATCCCGGACCTGCACCTGCTGCTGGAGGAGGCCGTCCAGCTTCGCTCCTCCTGGCAGGGCGAGTCACCTTCCTATTTGCGGGCCTGGCTGGGGAACGGGATGTGGGGCGCCGACCCGGCCTGGGAGCACGTGGCGCGCAATGCCCTGGAAGTCATCATGGCGATCTACCTGTTCCCGGCCGAGGTGCAGCAGAAGCTCAGCCTCAAGCTGGGCCGCGGCAAAGATCTGCCGACCCCGCGCACCTTCCAGGGTTGGATTCCCAAATCCAAAGTCGTCCGGAACGAGGGCGTGGAGATCCACAAGCTGGCGGAGGAGGCGCAGGCGGCGCTGATCCGTGCCAACCTGCGCCTGGTGGTCAGCGTCGCCAAACGCTACATGGGCCGCGGCATCGCCTTCCTGGACCTGATCCAGGAGGGCAACATCGGCCTGCTGCGGGCCGTGGAGAAATTCGATCCAGCCAAGGGCTACAAATTCAGCACCTATGCCACCTGGTGGATCCGCCAGGCCATCAGCCGGGCGATCGCCGACCAGGCGCGCACGATCCGCATCCCGGTGCACATGGTCGAGACGATCAACCGGCTGATGCGCGTGCAGCGCCGACTGGTGCAGGAGCTCGGGCGCGAGCCGACGTCGGAGGAGCTGGCGCTGGAGATGGAGCTGCTCGAGCCGGAAGACATCTCGATGATCCAGCGCGGCGTCAGCGGGGATGGCGTGCTCGATCCGGCGCTCGACCGCAAGTGGCGCCGGGCGGCCGCCAAAGTGCGGCGGATCATCCGGATCGCGCAGGAGCCGATGTCGCTCGAAACGCCGGTCGGGTCGGAGGAATCCAGCCAGCTGGGCGATTTCATCGAAGACGAGATCGATGCCCGAGCCGGTCGACGCCGCGGCGCGCGAGCTGCTCAAGGAACAGGTGCAGAACGCGCTGTCGGTGCTGACCGAGCGCGAGCGCCAGGTGCTCGAGATGCGCTTCGGGCTGCTCGACGGGAAGGACTACACGCTGGAAGAAGTGGGCCGAGTACTTCAACGTCACCCGCGAGCGCATCCGGCAGATCGAGGCCAAGGCGCTGCGCAAGCTGCGCCATCCGACGCGCAGCCGGCATCTGCGCGACTACCTGGCATGAACTGGAGCGGGCGCCTCGTCGGCGCCCGCTTCGATTCCACCTTCCCGTCCGAATGCTGCCCGGCGCAACTTGCAGATGCGGTTCCAGGTGGGAGCCATCGTCAGATGCACTCTCGGCTGTCGCTGGGCAGGTGACCCGGTGCGAGGCGATGGCGGCGACCCGCATCGGGGAGGTCTGCGGCCCGTGGGAATCGGCTCAGACGAAGCCGATCAAGTGCTGCCGTGCAGCCCCCAGCGCTGCCGCACCCGGCGCTCGGCGGGGCGGAAGAAGGCGTAGTCGGTCAGCAACCCGATGGCGACGATCACCAGCATCACGGCCAGGACGCGAGCCATGTCGTTGAGCTCGCGGCCGAGAGTCAGGACCTGGCCGAGACCGAGGCTGACGTAGAGCAGCTCGGCCGCCATCAGCGAACGCCAGGCGAACGACCACCCCAGCTTCATGCCCGAGAGGATGGCGGGAAGCGCCGACGGCAGGATCACGCCGGTATACAGGCGCCAGCCGCGCGCCCCCATGGTGCGCGCTGCACGCAGGTAGAGTGGCGGCGTGTTGCGCACGCCATCCGCGGTAGAGACAGTGATCGACAGCACGGCCCCCATCACCACGACGAAGCCGATCGCCGTCTCCGACAGGCCGAACCACAGCAGGGCCAGCGGCAGCCAGCAGATGCTGGGCAGCGCCTGAAGCCCAAGGACGAGAGTCCCCAGTGTCTCCTGCAGCAGCCGCGTCCGGCCCAGGAGCAACCCAAGCGGGATCCCGATCAGCAGCGAGAGGGCATACGCCAGCAGGATGCGACGCAAACTGGTGATGACGGCAAGGGGGATGAAGCCGTTGATGATGCCGGCGAACAGCGATCGCCCCACTGCCAGCGGTGAGGGGAAGACGTACGACGGCCACAACTGCAGCCGAACCAGGGCCTCCCACAACAGCAGCAGCCCGACGAAGAAGACAAGCTTAAGGCGCCAGCCGGTCACGCCGGATATCCTCCTGGGCGGCCACAACCTCGCTCCGCAGATCGGACAGAATCGCCTGGGCCATGTCGACCAGGGAGTGGCTCTCCATCGAGCGCGGGCGCGGCAGGTCGCAGCGGAATTCGCTCTTGATCCGGCCGGGGCTGGCCGAGAGGACCAGCACCCGGTCGCCGAGGACGAGGGCCTCGCGCACGTTGTGCGTGACGAAGACGATCGTCTTTCCCGTCGCCGACCACAGCCGCTGCAGCTCGAGGTGCAGCGCCTCGCGGGCCAGGGCGTCTAGCGCGGCGAACGGCTCATCCATCAGCAGGATCTGCGGGTTGAGGGCCAGGGCGCGCGCCAGGGCCACCCGTTGTTTCATTCCGCCGGAAAGCTCATGCACCGAGGCGGCGGCGAAATCGCCCAGGTTGACCATCTCCAGCTGTGCCTTCGCCAGGCGGTGCCGCTCGGCGCGGCGCACGCCGTGCGCCGCGAGCCCGAAGGCGACGTTATCGCGCACGGTCAGCCACGGGAAGAGCGCCGCCTCCTGGAAGATGACGACGCGATCCGGCCCCGGGCCGGCCACCGGCCGTCCGTCGATCAAGACGTCCCCGCGGTCGGCCTGCTCCAATCCGGCGATGATGTTCAGAGCCGTGGTCTTGCCGCAGCCCGACGGGCCGAGCAGACAGACGAACTCGCCGGCCGCGGCGTGGAAGTCAAGATCCTGCAGCGCGCGGAACTCCCCGTGGCTCGCGCGGAAGGTCTTGCAGACGCCTCGCAGATCGAGCTTCCAGGGCGATGCCAGGGGGGCGGTCGTCATGGGAGAGCCGGCAGCCCGAGGTCAGCCAGAACGGCCTGAAGCGGCCCGAGCTCGATCATCCCGGTCAGGTCCGGCTTGCTTTCCAGGTAGCCGGCCGCATACGCCGCCTCGGCCGAAGCGTTGATGGTCGCGCTCAACGGGTCGTAGGTGACGCGCTGCCGTGACCAGGCGCCATCGAGGACGGCCTGCGGCAGGGCCTGGCTGGTGATCCGGCCGATCTCCTCGTTGGCCAGACGCTTTGCCTCGTCCGGATTCAATTCTTCCCACACCGTCAGGTTGACGTGCGCCTGAAGCCAGCGCTGCACGAGATCGGGGTGAGCGGACAGGAATTCTGTCCGAACGATCAGCAGGGCCGTGGTGAAATCGCCCTCCGGCCACAGCGAGCGTTCGTCGAAGAATAGCTCGCCGCCGCCCTCGAGGAGCAGGCGGGTCGCCCAGGGTTCAGGGACCCAGGCGCCGTCGATTTCGCCGCGGCGGAACAGATCCAGGATCTGCGGGTTGGCGGTCGGGATGATCTGCACCGTGCCGCCCTGCTCGGTCGTCAGGAGCTGGTGCTGGACAAGGTACGACCGCAGGGCAACGTCCTGCGTGTTTCCCAGTTGCGGGGTGGCGAGGCGCTTGCCGTTCAAGTCCACCGGCGAGCGGATGCCGGACTCCGGGCGGACAATGAAGGCCGCCCCGCCGCTCGTGGCGCCGGCGATCACTCGCAGTGCTTCGCCCTGGCTTCGGACGAAGCCATTGATGGCTGGATTGGGACCGATGTAGGCCAGGTCGATTTCGCCGGCGAAGAGCGCTTCGATCACCGACGGCCCGGCATTGAAGACCTTAGGCTCGATGCGGGCCCCACGGCCGAGGGCTTGGGCAAAGTCGCCTCGGGCCAGGCCGATCAGGGCCTGGCTGTGAGTCAGGTTGGGGAAATAGCCTACCCGGACGGCGACCTCCGAAGTCGGCGGGGGCAGAGGCGCAGCCGGCCAGGGCAGGCATCAGGCAGACGAGGAGAACTGGACGGAGGTCGAGCCGGATGCGTCTCATCGGGCCCTTTCGCGGGTAGGGATAATCCGGCCGGACTGCCGCGCGCCATTGGCGGCGGCCCGGAGTGAAGGAGATGAGGATGTCTGCCGCTCTACCCCCATTAACGCATGCGCCACAGGGGTTTGTCAACGGCCGGTAGAATTGACCCTGCTTTTCTCCTTGTGATAGAATGAACGCACTTTCCTTAGTAGGTCAAAGTTATCAGATAGCACGTGCGAGCAACTTCCGAAGGTGAGGCGCGCATGCCAGCTGACTACCTGCCCATCCTAGTCCTGATTGCGCTGGCCATCTTCCTGGCGCTTGCGGCGGTGACGCTCGGACATCTGTTCGGCCCCCGAAGACCGACAGCCATCAAGGGCTCCCCCTACGAATCCGGTATGAACCCCTACGGACCGGGCCAGCGCCGCGTGCCCGTCCGCTTCTACCTGGTGGCCGTCCTGTTCATCCTGTTCGACATCGAGACCGTCTTCCTCCTCCCGTGGGCGGTCGTGCTGCGCGAGCTGGGTGTCCGCGGCCTGGTGCAGATGGCGGTGTTCATCCTGGTGCTGCTCATCGGTTTCGTCTACGCGTGGAAGAAGGGAGCGCTCGAATGGGAGTAGAGCAGAAGCTCGGCAACATGGGCGTGGTGACCGTCACGCTGGAGCAGGCCGTCAACTGGAGCCGCACCAACGCCATGTGGCCGATGCTCTTCGGCCTGGCATGCTGCGCCATCGAGATGATGAGCGCCCAGGCGGCGGACTACGACATGAGCCGCTTCGGGATGGAGCTGATGCGTCCCAGCCCGCGGCAGAGCGACCTGATGATCGTTGCCGGGCGCGTGCAGCCGCAAGATGGCACCCGTCCTCCGCCGGCTGTACGACCAGATGCCGGACCCCAAGTGGGTCATCGCCATGGGCGACTGCTGTTCCTGCGGCGGGGTGTTCAACAACTACGCCATCGTCCCGGGGGTGGATGAGATCGTACCCGTCGATGTGTACGTCGCCGGCTGCCCGCCGCGTCCGGAGGCACTGATCCACGGGATCCTGACGCTGCACGCCAAGGTGCGCGGCGAGAAGTTCAAGGACTACGCCTCGGAGGCCAGGCGATGAGCCACCTCGAATTCACCGTGGCGATCTTGCGCGAGAAGTTCGGTGACCGGTTGCCGGCCGTGGAGGAGTTCCGGGGCCAAACGACGGTGGTCGTCGACCGCGGGGCGATCCGCGCCGTTTGCCAGGCGCTGCATGATGACCCGCAACTGAGCTTCGACCTGCTGGCGGCGCTGACCGCCGTCGACTTCTGGCCCGAGGAGCCGCGCTTCTCCGTCGTCTACCAGCTCTACAGCCTGAAGCACAACGTCTTCCTGGGCCTGCGCGTCCCGCTGCTGGCCGCTTCGGCCGAGGTGGCATCGATCGAATCGATCTACCCCAACGCCAACTGGCACGAGCGCGAGGTCTACGACATGTTCGGGGTGACGTTCGGCGGCCACTCCGATTTGCGGCGCCTGCTGATGCCGGCCGACTGGGTGGGACACCCGCTGCGCAAGGATTACCCGCTCGGCTATGAAGAGGTCCAGTTCACCTTCAACGCCGACGAGATCGACCGGCGCAAGTCCTACGCCAAGGAATGAGGGACGCGTGAACCCTTCCCGACAGATGGAAGTCACGGTCGATGAGCTGAAGCACCTGGTCTCGCCGCGTGCCCTGGCGGGCGAGACGATGCTGCTCAACATGGGGCCGCAGCACCCGAGCACACACGGCGTGCTTCGCCTGCTGCTGGAGCTCGACGGCGAGATCGATCATCACCTGCATCCCGGATATCGGCTTCCTGCACACCGGCATCGAGAAGAACATGGAAGCCAAGACCTATACCCAGGCGCTGGTGATGACCGACCGGATGGACTACCTGAACAACCTGGGCAACAACCTGGCCTACTGCCTGGCGGTCGAGAAGCTGGTCGAGCTGGACGTGCCCGCCGCGGGCTCAGGCTGTGCGTGTCATGCTCACCGAGCTGCAGCGCATCAGCCTCGCACCTGGTCTGGCTGGCGACGCACGCGCTCGACCTGGCGGCGATGTCGATCTTCCTGTACTGCTTCCGCGAACGCGAGCTGATCCTCGACATCTTCGAGATGGTGCTCCGGCCAGCGCATGATGACCTCGTATATCCGCCCGGGCGGCCTGTGGCGCGAACTGCCGGCCGGATTCGAGGAGGCCGTTCGGCAGTTCCTGAAAGGCTTCCCGCGCCGGGTGGCCCAGTACGAGAGCCTGCTGACCAAGAACCCGTTGTTCATCGACCGCACGCGCCAGATCGGCGTGATCTCGGCCGACGACGCGCTGCGCTGGGGCCTCACCGGTCCGATGCTGCGCGGTTCCGGCGTCGGCCTCGACTTCCGCAAGGCGCAGCCCTATAGCGGTTACGAACAGTACGAGTTCGACGTCCCGACCGGCACGCACGGCGACACCTATGATCGCTACCTGGTGCGCATGGACGAGCTGTACCAGTCGGTGCGGATCTGCCAGCAGGTGCTGGACCGCCTGCCGGCCGGCCCGGTCCAAAGCGCCAACCGCAAGTTCGTGCCGCCGCCGCGCTCCGAACTCGGGCACAGCATGGAGGCGGTCATCCACCACTTCAAGTTGTGGACCGAAGGCTTCCCGGCGCCGAAGGGTGCGGTGTACGTGGCAACCGAATCGCCTCGCGGTGAGCTCGGCTGCTACCTGGTGGGCGACGGCGGTCCCAAGCCCTATCGGGTGCACTTCCGCACGCCGAGCTTCGCCCACCTGCAGGTCCTGCCCCTGCTCAGCAAGGGGCACTTCGTGGCCGACCTGGTCGGCATCATTGGCAGCGCCGATATCGTGCTCGGCGACGCCGACCGCTAGGGCAGGAGAGGCAACCTTGCTGGCAGACAAGTACCGCACCGAGATCGACGCCATCCTGGCCAAGTACCCTCCGGGGTATGAGCGTTCTGCGGTCATGCCGCTGCTGTACCTGGCGCAGAGGGAATACGGACACATCACGCAGCCCGCGCTTCAGGAGATCGCCGACCTGATCGGCGTAGAGCCGACCCAGGTGGGTTCGCTGGTCGGGTTCTACACTCTGTACCACGACCGGGCTGAAGGCAAGGTGCGGCTGCAGATCTGCACCGATCTGCCGTGCGCTCTGCGCGGCGCGGAGACCTTCGCCGAGAAAGTGTGCGAGAACCTCGGCGTGAGGCTGGGCGAAACGACGCCGGACGGGATGATCACCGTCGAGGCGGTGATGTGCCTGGCGGGTTGCGATCAGGCGCCCATGTTCCAGGTGCAGGATGGCGACGGTATTCACTACCACGAGGACCAGACGGTCGAGTTGGCCCTCCAGCTAATCGAGACGTCTGCGTCGGCGGGCGGCGGAAGGCGGCGCATGACCGAGCACATTCTGCTGCGCCACCGCGACTTGCCCGGCCTCGACCGCCCGGAGGTCTATCGCAAGCACGGAGGCTTCGAGGCGCTGCGGCAGACGGTAACCTCCATGACGCCGCAGCAAGTCATCGACTTGGTCAAGGCCTCCGGCCTGCGCGGCCGCGGCGGGGCTGGGTTTCCGACCGGCGTGAAGTGGAGCTTCCTGACGCCCAACGTCTTCCCGCGCTACGTGGTGGCCAACGCCGACGAATCCGAACCGGGAACCTTCAAGGATCGCGAGATCCTCGAACGCAATCCCTTCCAGTTCCTCGAGGGGGTGGCAATCTGCGCCTATGCCGCGCAGGCGACCCTGGCTTACGTCTACTGCCGGGGCGAGTTCTGGGACCTGGCTCATGACCTGGAGGCAAGATCGGCGAGATGCGCGCCGAGGGGCTGCTGGGCAAGAAGCTGTTCGGCACCGACGCCTCGCTCGACATTCACGTGCACCTGGGGGCCGGGGCGTACATCTGCGGCGAAGAAACGGCGCTGCTCGAGTCGCTGGAAGGCAAACTGGGGCAGCCGCGCCTGCGGCCGCCCTTCCCGGCAGCCGAGGGTCTGTACGGAAAGCCGACGGTGATCAACAACGTCGAAACGCTGGCCAACCTGCCGCCGATCCTCAGCCGCGGCGCCGAATGGTACCGGACGATCGGCACGGAGAAGAGCCCGGGGCCTAAGGTGTTCTGCCTCTCCGGCCACATCGTGCGCCCCGGCAATTACGAACTGCCGCTGGGTACGACTTTCCGCGAGCTGATCTACACCCACGGCGGCGGGATCCCTGGCGGTCGCCGGTTAAAGGCGATCATGCCCGCCGGCGCCTCGTCATCGATTCTGGCGGCCAGCGACACCGTGCTCGACACGCCCATGGACTACGAATCGGTCGCCGCGCTGGGCTCGGCGCTCGGGTCGGCTTCGCTGATCCTGATGGACGAGACGGTCGACATGAGCTGGGTCGTCCGCAAGACCACCGAGTTCTTCACGCACGAATCGTGCGGCAAGTGCACCCCGTGCCGCGAGGGAACCTACTGGATGCTGCACTTGACTGAACGATTGACGGGCGCGGACCGCCAGCCGGCGGACGCCTCACTGCTGGGCTCGGTTGCCGCGCGGCATGCAGGGCAAGTGCCTGTGTGCGCTGGGTGAATTCTCAACCATGCCCGTGACGACCGCCCTGGAGCGCTTCCCCGCCGAGTTCCCCGACGAGCGCGGAGAGGGTGGCATGAGCGACGTACGCGTACGGGTCACGATCGACGGGAGGGACCTCAGCGTGCCCAAGGGTACGCTGATCGTCGACGCCGCCAAGAAGCTGGGCATCGACATCCCGGTCTTCTGCTACCACCCGAAGATGAAGCCGGTCGGCATGTGCCGCATGTGCCTGGTCGAGGTCGGTCGGCCGCAGCGTCGACCGCGCCACCGGACAGCGTGGTGCGCGATCGACGCAGGGTCAGCCGGTGATCGCAGTTCGAGCCGCAAGCTGGAGACGGCCTGCACCACGCCGGTCGAAGACGGCTGGTGTGATCACGGTTGACAGCCCGCCTGGCGCGCGAAGGACGCAAGCAGGTGCTCGAGTTCCTGCTGACCTCGCACCCGCTCGACTGCCCGGTGTGCGACAAGGGCGGCGAGTGCCCGCTGCAGAACCTGACCTTGGCGCATGGGCCGGGCACCAGCCGTTTTCTGTACGACGACAAGCAGCACCTGGCCAAGAACGTCCCGCTGGGCGACCTGATCTTCCTGGACCGGGAGCGCTGCATCCAGTGCGCCCGCTGCGTTCGGTTTCAGGAGGAGATCGTCGACGACCCGGTGATCGGGTTCTATCGAGCGCGGGCGCAAACTGCGAAATCGTCACCTACTCCGACCCGGGCTTCGATTCGATCTTCTCGGGGAACACCACCGACATCTGCCCGGTGGGCGCGCTGACGACGGCCGACTTCCGCTTCGGCGCCCGACCGTGGGAGATGAATGCTGCCGCCTCGATCTGCCCGCACTGCCCGGTCGGCTGCAACCTGACGCTCAACACACGGCGTGAGGCCCGGTCGGACGGACGCGAGTGGTCAAGCGCGTCATGCCGCGGCAGAACGAAGCGGTCAACGAGCTGTGGATCTGCGACAAGGGCCGCTTCGCCCACCACTACGCCTCCGAAGGACAGCGCGTCCTGCGGCCGATGATCCGCCGCCAGGGTGCGCTGGTGGAGACGACCTGGGAGGAGGCGCTGGCGCGCGTCTCCGACGGGCTGCAGTCGGCGCATACTTCGCTGGTCGGTCTGGCAGGCGGACGGGCGTCGAACGAGGACCTGTTCAATTTCCGCCGGCTGGTCGAAGGGCTCGGTGGCACGGCGTTCCTGCATTCGAGCATGTCCGGCGGTGAGTGGGTGCAGAAGGCGGGCTTGGGCAGCGGCTCCAACCTGGGCCATCTCGGAAAGGGCGACGCCGTCCTGGTGGTTGCGTCGGATCTGCATCAAGAGGCGCCGGTGTGGTGGTTGCGCGTCAAGCAGGCGGTCGAGCGTGGCGCCGTGCTCGTCGTCCTCGGCGCCCGGCAGACCCGCCTCGAGAAGCACGCCGCGCACGTCCTGCGCCACACCTATGGCGATACCGAAGGAGCGCTACTACACCTCCTGGATGCCGCACGCCCGCGGCCCGAACTGGCCAAAGTCCCGGCGGACCAGGCTGTCCAGGCTGCCGCCAGTTCGCTCGTCTCCGCCAACAGGCTGGTCGTCTTCTTCGGACAGGAGGGGCTCGATTTTGGCGCCACGGAGGCCGTCGCCCGGGACTGTGTGGCACTATTGAGTGCCACCGGCCACGCTGGCAAGGCCGACTGCGGGTTGGTCCCCGTATGGCCCCAGGGCAACGTCCAGGGCGCCTGGGATGTCGGCCTGTGGCCGGATCCAGACCGACTGCGCCAGGCCGTCACGTCGGCCAAGGCGCTCCTGGTCATGGCGGCGGATCCGCTGGGCGACAGCCCCGGCCTGGCCGCCGCGCTTCCAGCAGGTTGCTTCGTCGTCGTCCAGGAACTGGCGATGACCGAGACGGCGCGTCGCGGCCGACGTCGTGCTGCCCGCCCAATCCTACGTCGAGCGCCAGGGCGCCTACACCACCGGGGAACGCCGTGTGCAGCGATTCTACCCGGCGATTCGACCGCAGGGCGAGACGCTCCCGGATTACGAGATCCTGGCCCGCATCGGGCGCCGATCCGGCGTCCCCCTGCAGGACGATCCATCGGTGGTCATGCAGGCCATCGCCGCCGAAGTACCGGACTACTCGGAGATCAGCTATCAGGCGCTGGCGCATGTGGAGCCGCAATGGCCGCTGGCCGGCGGCGACGATCTGTATCTGGGAGGCACGGCGTACAAGAATTTCCAGGGGCTTGGCGTGGCGCTGCCGTCCGCGGCGGAGCGAGGCGAGCCCCTGGCCGTCAACTTGATCGCTCCTGAGACTGACCGTCTACGAGGTACGGGCCTTCTTCTCGTGCCGATCGCCCGCTTGCTCGATCGGGGTGCGACCGTACTGCCGTCCTCCCTGCTCTCGCAGCGCCTGGCCGATCGCGAGATCAGCCTGCACCCGGACGAAGCGCGCCGGCACGGGCTGAAGTCAGGCGAACCGGCCGAAGTTCATTTTGACGGCCGAGCCTTCACCGTGCAGGTTCGTGTTGAGGAGCAGCTTCCAATGGGAGTTGCGCTGGTCCCGCGCAGCGTCGGCGTGCCGATCGACGAGCCGACGCGCGTCGAGGTCCACCCGGTCCGTCCGCAGGTGGCGCCATGAACTCGGCCCTGCTGCTGGAGTGGGTGATCAAATCGGCGGTCATCCTGGCCTTCCTCCTTGGAGGCTTCGCCTACCTGACCTTGTTCGAGCGCCGGGTACTGGCGCGAATGCAAGTCCGCATCGGCCCGAACCGCGCCGGCCCGTGGGGATTGCTGCAGCCGGTAGCCGACGGACTCAAGCTGATCTTCAAAGAAGAGCTCATCCCGGCCAGGGCCGACAAGCTGATCTTCGTCCTGGCGCCGATCATCACCGTCGTGCCGGCGCTGATCGTGCTGGCGGTGCTGCCGTTCGGCCCGGCCGTCTCGATCGGCGGGCGCCAGATCCACCTGGGCCTGGCCGACGACCTGAACGTGGGCGTGCTGTACATCCTGGCTGTGGCGTCGATCGCCGTGTACGGCATCACGCTTGCCGGCTGGTCGTCGAACAACAAGTACGCGCTGATGGGCGGACTGCGTTCGTCGGCCCAGATGGTCAGCTATGAGCTGGCGCTCGGGCTGTCGTTCCTCGGCCCGATTCTGCTGGCCAACTCGATGAGCATGCGCGACATCGTCGAGGCCCAGGCCGGCTGGTGGTTCGTGCTGGTGCAGCCGATCGGGTTCGTGATCTTCCTGATCGCCACCGTGGCCGAGGTCAACCGGGCGCCGTTTGACATGCCGGAGGCCGAGCAGGAGCTGACCGCCGGCTACCACGTCGAATACTCCGGGATGAAGTTCGCCCTGTTGTTCATGGCCGAGTACGACAAAATGATCGCCGTCAGCGCCATCGGCGCAGCGCTGTTCCTGGGCGGGTATTGGGGGCCCTTCGTGCAGCAGGTGCCCTGGCTGGGGCCGATCTACCTGCTGCTCAAAGTGCTGGCCATCCTGTTCCTGATGATCTGGGTGCGGGCGACGCTGCCGCGCTTCCGGTACGACCGCTTGATGGCCTTCGGCTGGAAGGTCATGCTGCCGCTGGCGCTGGTCAACGTCGTGGCAACCGCCGTGCTGGTCGTGTTGTTTGCGGGAGGGTAGGCGATGCTGTTGACCGAGCTGGCCCGAGGCATGTGGACGACGCTGCGTACTATGTTCGAGAAGCCGGTGACCTTCCAGTACCCGGAGGTCAAGCGGCCGGTGCGCGAGCGTTTCCGCGGGCGGCATGAGCTCAAGCGTTTCGACAACGGCCTGGAGAAGTGCATCGGCTGCGCGCTGTGCGCCGCCGCCTGCCCGGCAGATGCCATCTTCGTCGAGGCGGCGGAGAACACCGATGCCGTCCGGTTCTCACCGGGCGAACGCTACGCCAGCACCTACGAGATCAACATGCTGCGCTGCATCTTCTGCGGCTTCTGCGAGGACGCCTGTCCGACGGAGGCGATCGTCCTCGAGCACAACTATGAGCTGTCCTTCACCGATCGCAAGCAGGCGATCTACCCGAAGGACATGCTGCTGGTGCCCGTCCCGCCCGGAGGTCAGCCGACGCCGATGCGCACGACGCCGGGCCAGTTCGACAAAGCGATCCCGGAGATGCAGGACCCGACCTGATCCATGGAGCCCGACACAACCCATGACGCCTGACTTGATCCTGTTCTTTGCCCTGGCCGTCCTGGCAATCGCCTCGGCCGTGGCGATGCTGGCCGGCCGCAACGCCGTGTACTCGGCGCTGTTCCTGGTGCTCAACCTGGTGACGGTGGCGATCCTGTATCTGTTGTTGAACGCCGCCTTCATCGCCATGGTCCAGATCACGGTGTACGCCGGAGCGATCATGGTCCTGTTCCTGTTCGTCATCATGCTCCTGGGCGGGCAGCAGGCCGGCAGCGGGCCGGACCTTCCCTGGCAGCGGCCGGTGAGCGTGGTCCTGGCTGTGGCGCTGGTGGTCTTGATGGCCTATGCCCTGCTTGCCGGCGGCCGCGGACCGCTGCTGGCGGACGCTTCGCTGCTGGAGGGCTTCGGCAGCCCGCAGTCGGTCGGCCGCCTCCTGTTCCGGGACTACCTGATCCCCTTCGAGGCGATCTCGGGGCTGCTGCTTGCCGCCATGGTGGGGGCGATCGTCCTCACCCGCGACGAGCCGAAGGCAAAGCCATGAACATCCCGACCTCCTACGTCGTGGCACTCTCGGCGATCCTGTTCACCCTCGGCGCGATCGGGGTGCTGATCCGGCGCAACGCCATCATCGCCTTCATGTCGGTCGAGTTGATGCTGAACGCCTCCAACCTGGCGTTTATCGCCTACGCCCGTTCCCTGCAGCAGCTGAGCGGGCACATCTTCGTCTTCTTCATCATCGCCGTGGCGGCGGCCGAGGTGGCCGTCGGGCTGGCACTGATCGTGACCATCTTCAAGACCAAGCACAGCATCGACGTCGACCAGGTGAGCAGCCTGAAGGGCTGATCCGGGGCGGAGGCAGCATATGCATTTCAGCGAGGCGGCGGTGAACGGGTGGTTTGCACTCGTGCCCCTGATCATCGCCTTCCCGGTCGCCGGTCTGCTGGTCAACCTGGCGCTGGGCCGGCGGTTGGGGGAACGCTTCACCGGCTTCGTCGCCAGTGCCGCGGTAGCGCTGGCGTTCGGCGTCGCCGTGCTGCAGTGGCTGGGGCTGCAGCAGAATCCGCAGGGCGCCCGCATCTTGGTGGCCGATTGGATCGCCATCGGCGGGCTCTCGGTGCCCTGGGCGATCAAGGTCGATACCCTCTCGGTGACGATGATGCTGATGGTCACCGGCGTCAGCACGCTGATCCACGTCTATGCCACCGGATACATGCACGACGATGTGCGCTTCCAGGGTGACCCGGGACGCTACACGCGCTTCTTCATCTTCTTCAACCTGTTCGTCGCCGCCATGATGATCCTGATCTCCGGCGACTCCTTCCTGACGTTGTTCGTCGGCTGGGAGGGCGTCGGGCTGTGCTCGTACCTGTTGATCGGCTTCTGGTACGAGAAGGGCAAGGACGGGATCGGCAACGCCGTGGCGGGCAAGAAGGCCTTCGTCGCCAACCGCATCGGCGACTTCGGCTTCCTGATCGCCATGTTCCTCACCTTCGGGGCGTTCGGCAGCCTGACCTTTGATACGGTCTTCGAGCACGCCGAGGCGGCCGGGCCGCAGGCCGGGTTGGTCATCACGCTGATCACGCTGTTCCTGCTGCTCGGCGCCGCCGGAAAGTCCGCCCAGCTTCCGCTGTACGTCTGGCTGCCCGACGCCATGGCCGGCCCGACGCCGGTCTCGGCGCTGATCCATGCCGCCACGATGGTCACCGCCGGCGTGTACATGATCACGCGCACGCACGTCCTGTTCCACCTGGCGCCCGTGTCGTCGTCGGTCGTCGCCATCGTCGGCGCGGCGACGGCGCTTCTTCGCCGCCACGATCGCCGTCGGCCAGTACGACATCAAGAAGGTGCTGGCGTATTCGACCATCAGCCAGCTGGGCTTCATGGTGGCGGCGGTCGGGATGGGCGCCTATGTCGCCGGCATGTTCCACCTGGTGACGCACGCCTTCTTCAAGGCGCTGCTGTTCCTCGCGGCCGGCTCGGTCATCCTGGGGGTCGAGCACGGCCACCACCACGCCACGCAAGCGCACGGCGATGCGCACGGCGGGCACTTCGACCCGCAGGACATGCGCAACATGGGCGGCATGCGCGTCGCGCATGAAGGTCACTTTCGCGGTCTACCTGATCGGGGCGCTGGCGCTGGCGGGCATTCCGCCGCTGGCGGGGTTCTTCTCGAAGGACGAGATCCTGCTCGCCGCACAGGGCGGACAACCTGCTTGTCTACGCGCTGCTGACCGCGGCCGCCTTCCTGACCGCCTTCTACATGGGCCGGCAGGTCTTGCTGGTCTTCTTCGGCCGGGCGCGCTCGCAAGCGGCTGAGCACGCGCGTGGAAAACCGGCCGCTCGTCGTGCTGCCGCTCGTGGCACTGGCCGGGCTGAGCCTGCTGGGCGGTGCGCTCAACCTGCCAGGCGTGCATACACTAGGCACCTGGCTCGGGCACACGCTGGGCGAGGAGCACGCGCCGCGAGTTCAGCCTGCTCGTCGCCGGGGTCTCGACCGCTGCTGGCGCTGGCGGCCCTGGCCCTGGCCTGGTCGATCTACGGCCGTCGCCCTCTCGGCGAGAACCAGCCCGATCCGCTCGAAGCGCGATTGGGCGGGCTGTTCGTCGCGCTGAACCACAAGTGGTGGGTTGACGAGTTCTACGACTGGCTGATCGTTCGCCGCTACGTGCGCCTGGCGAACGTCCTGGCGCACCAGGTCGATACGATCTTCTGGCACAACTGGTTCCATGATTCGGTGCTGGCGGCCGGCTTCCGGCGCGGCACGCGCTGGCTGGCGGAGGCCTTCGACCTGCCGGTGATCGACGGCGCCTCGGCGGCGCTGGCGCGGCTGGTACAACGGGCCGCCGGCGGTCTGCGCCGGATACAGTCCGGCTACGTGCGCAACTACGCCGTCTACATCCTGGCCGGTGTCGTCCTGATGCTGTCGTTCTTCCTCGTCCGATCTCTGAGCTGAGGCAACGCCATGGACTTGCTGTTCGCCACCCTGAACCTGGTCACCTTCTTCCCCCTGGTGGGCGTGCTGGTGATCCTGCTCCTGCCGCGCGGCGCAACGAAGGCCGTGCGCTGGACGGCCCTCCTGGCGTCGCTGGCGACCTTCGGATTCTCCCTGGCGATGCTGGGCCAGTTCGACGCCGCCAACCCCGATCTCCAGCTCATCGTCCGGGCGCCGTGGATCCGCGTCGCCGGCTGGAAGATCGAATACCACCTGGGCGTCGACGGCCTGAGCATCCTGCTGGTGCTGCTGACGACGCTGCTGATGCCGATCGGCATCCTGTCCACCTGGACAGCGGTCGAGGAGCGGGTCAAGGAGTTCATGATCTTCTTCCTGCTGCTCGAAGTCGGCATGATGGGCGTGTTCCTGGCGCTCGACCTGTTCCTGTTCTACATCTTCTGGGAATTCACGCTGGTGCCGATGTACTTCCTGATCGGCATCTGGGGCGGGCCGCGGCGCATGTACGCCGCGGTCAAGTTCTTCCTGTACACCATGGCCGGCTCGATCCTGATGCTGCTGGCGATCCTCTGGCTGGGGCTCAGCCAGGGCACCTTCTCGGTCCCGGCGCTGATCGCCAGGCGCGGGGTGCCGGCCGGCGTGCAGATCTGGCTGTTCCTGGCCTTCGCCGCCGCCTTCGCCATCAAGGTGCCGATGTGGCCGCTGCATTCCTGGCTGCCGGATGCCCACGTCGAGGCGCCGACGGCCGGCTCGGTCATCCTGGCCGGTGTGCTGCTGAAGATGGGCACCTACGGCTTCCTGCGCTTCAACCTGCCGCTGTTCCCCGAGGCCGCCGTGCAGCCTGGCGCCCTGGATGGCGCTCCTGGCGGTGATCGGCATCCTGTACGGCGCGGCGGTGTCGTACGCGCAGAAGGACGTCAAGAAGCTGGTGGCCTACTCGTCGGTCAGCCACCTGGGTTTTGTCATGCTGGGCCTGTTTGCCCTGAACCCGCTAGGGCATCCAGGGCGGCATCCTGCAGATGGTCAACCACGGCCTGAGCACCGGGGCGCTGTTCCTGATCGTCGGCATGATCTACGAGCGCCGCCACACGCGCGACGTGGACGCCTTCGGCGGGTTGTGGAAGGTGATGCCGGTCTACGGCGCGCTGACGCTGATCGTCACCCTGTCCTCGATGGGCCTGCCCGGCCTGAACGGCTTCGTGGGCGAGTTCACCATCCTGCTGGGCGCATTCGGCTCGAAGGCCATCGGCTCGCCGTGGTTCGCCGGGCTCGCGGCGCTGGGCGTGATCCTGGCGGCGATCTACATGCTGTACATGTTCCAGAAGATGTTCCTCGGCCCGCTCGACAAAGATGAGAACCAGAAGCTCAAGGACCTGAACGTGCGCGAGATCGTGACGCTCGTCCCGCTGCTGGTCTTCATCTTCTGGATCGGCCTGTACCCGAAGCCGTTCTTCGACCTGATGGCGCCGGCCGTGGACCACCTCACGGCGGCGCTGCAGGCCGCGGCGCTGGCGGTGCACTAGCCATGGGCAGCGACTTCCTGGCGATCCTGCCGCTGATCATCGTCGCCGGGTGGGCGAGCCTGCTGTTACTTGCGGACCTGTTCGTCCCCTCCGGGCGCAAGGGGATCACCGGGCTCCTGGCCAGCCTGGGGCTGCTGGCAGCGCTGGGCGTGACCATCGCTCAGTTCGGCGCGCAGCGACCGGTGTTCGACGGCATGCTGCTGGTCGACGGCTACGCCTCATTCCTGGATGTGCTGTTCCTGTTCGCCGGGTTATTCGCCATCACGCTGGCGCACGACTACCTCAGACGTATGGGCCTGGAGCGGGGCGAGTACTACGCGCTGCTCCTGTTCGTGATCAGCGGCATGATGATGATGGCGCACGCCGGCGACCTGATCATGCTGTTCATCGGGCTTGAAACACTCTCCATTCCTTTATACGTGATGGCCGGGCTGGCGCGGCCACGGCCCGAGTCGGAGGAATCGGCCCTCAAGTACTTCCTGCTCGGCGCGTTCGCCTCGTCCTTCGAGGTCTACGGGATCGCCCTGATCTTCGGGGCCACGTCGACGACCCGCCTGGCAGGGATCGTGGCAGCGGCCCAGGCGGGGACGGCTGTGCCCGGCCTGCTGCTCCTTGGGGCGGTCCTGATCCTGGTCAGCCTGAGTTTCAAGGTCGCCGTCGTCCCGTTCCACATGTGGACGCCGGATGTGTACCAGGGCGCGCCGACGCCGGTGACGGCCTTCATGTCGGTCGGCGCCAAGGCTGGCGGCTTTGCGGGGCTGCTGCGCGTCTTCCTGCTGGCCTTCCCGTCGCTGGCACCCTCCTGGGCGCCGGTAGTGTTGTGGGTCGCCGTGGTGACGATGATCTGGGGGAACGTGGCTGCCATCGCGCAGTCGAATATCAAACGGCTGCTGGCCTACTCAAGCATCGCCCACGCCGGATACATCCTGATGGCACTGCCCGCCGCAGCCGACCCACGAGTCGGGCCGCTGGCCGTGAGCGCAGCGCTTTTCTACCTGTTTGCCTATGCCATCACCAATTTGGGTGCGTGGGGAGTCGTCGTGGCGCTCGAAGGGTCGGAGGGGAAGGGCCTGCAGGTGGACGACTATGCCGGGCTGGGGACGCGTCATCCCTGGCTGGCGCTCTCGATGGCTTTGTTCATGCTTTCGTTGACCGGCGTGCCGCCGTCGATCGGGTTTGTGGCCAAGTTCTATTTGTTCAGCGCCGTGCTCGATGCCGGCCTGATCGGCCTGGCGCTGGTCGGCGTGCTGACGTCTCTGATCTCGGCCGCCTACTACCTGCGGGTGGTGGTGGTGATGTACATGCGCAGCGGCGAGGCGCACGCCCGCCGCGAAGGCTGGCTGCACGCCACCATCGGTCTGATGGCCGCGGCGACGCTCGTCCTCGGACTGTTGCCAACGCCGCTGTTCGACTTGGCGGCGCGTGCCGGCTTGCTCAACCTGGCGCCTTAGGAATCAGGCAAGATTCGACCTCCGAAGTCCAGCGGACTCCGGAAGTCGAGCGGGGGTTTCCCGTGTCGGACCTGCGTGATCCCATCCAGCGGGTGCATGTCACCATTTCCGGGATCGTCCAGGGAGTGTCCTTTCGCTACTACACCCTCCAGGAGGCGATGCGCGCCGGTGTCACCGGCTGGGTGCGCAACATCCCTGACGGGCGAGTGGAAGCCGTGATCGAGGGCAACGATGCGTCCGTCGAGCATCTGGTGGCCTGGTGCCGGCAGGGGCCGCGCGGGGCGCGAGTCGAGCACGTCGAAGTGCTGCCGGAGACGCCGACGGGCGAGTTTCAGGGGTTTCGCATCCGCTGAGAGTGGTGCTGGGCCCAATCTGGAAGGAATTCCTGCCGACCCCCAAAGAAACGAAGGCGCCCCGGGGCGCCTTCGCGTTTGTCGAATGAAAGGGCGGGGGCTTAGTGGCTGCCGCAGCTGGCGCACGAGCCGCCCGCACACGAGCCGCACGTGCCGGCGCCGGAGGTCCCGGCGACGGTCCGTCCGCCACTCTGGGCGTAGAACAAGGACAAGGTACGCGCCGTCCGGCGGCTCTCACAAACCCGGCAGCCGATGACGGCGTCAGCATCCTTCATGGGCCGCAGCGCCTCGAAATGCGCGCCGCATTCCTCACAGGCATACTCGTAGACCGGCATGGTTTCCTCGGAAGGGATTCTACCTGCCCCGCCGAACTCGGTCAACCCGCGCGGTGCTACCGCTTTTCGATCTTCTCCGCCACCCAGTCCCCATCAATCAGGCGGGCGTCGACGCGTACCGTATCCCCCACGCCGGGGTCGCCCTCGACCTCCGTCTCCTGATCGACCGTAACTTGCCTGCCGGCGATGGTCCACGTTGAGCCTGAGATCGCGGTCACTTCACCGGTGAAGGTCTCTTGGTCCTGCACCTCGGGGTCTTCGGACGAGCCTCCCCCGATCCCTCGTCGCCGGGTGTGGGGGTGCTCTCGTGGCTGCTCTCGGGTGTGTCCTCGGCGCGAGGGCTCGAGTCGCTGGCGTCCGAGCCGCCCTGTGGCTCGGCGTCGGGCCCATCGCCATCACCTTCAGCCCGGGTGACCTTCAAGGCGAGCACACGTCCCTGGGCCGTAGTCTGCGCCTTCACTCGGGCAGTGTCGCCGACGTGCAGCGAACTGTCGAGCTCGGTCTCGGGGACGATCAAGAGCGTCTGTCCGGCAACAATCCAGACCTGCGCGCCGATGGTCTGAACCAGCCCTTCGAACTCCCATTCACCGTTCGAAGACTGGGAGGGCTCTAGGCCCGGTTCCTCCGGCCCCAAATACAGGATCGAGCGGGCGTGTGCGCTACCGGCCAGGACGTCGATCAGCACCAGGACGCGGTCGCCCAGCCGAATGCCGGGCGCGATGGCCGTGGAGCGATCGACGGTCAGCACACGTCCCGAAACGGTCCAAGCCTGTAGTCCGATGGCCTCGACCGTCCCCTCCCAGGTGTAGGCGGCCAGATGGATTTCGCGGGCCAGGACGGTCCCGATGGCGTCCGTGCTGCCTTCCACCTCGACGGTCATTCCGGGGACGAGGCCGGCGTCCACCTCCGCCTCGGGCCCAAGGACGACACGCACGCCGTTCACATCCCAGACCTCGCCGGCCTGCGAGCGGACCACGCCGGTGAACTCGATCTCGTGCACACGGCCGAGTTCCAGGAGGGCGCGCACCTCCTCCGACCGTCGCTCGGCATACTCCGTCTCCAGATCGGATCGCTTGGAGGTGCCGGCCAGACCGAGGCGCAGGTTTTCGTCGACGCGCTTCACTCGGTAGAGGGTGTCGCCCGGGAGCGCCTGGGCGGAGGCGGTGGCCAGGCCGCCCCAGCCGAGCACGACGAAGAGCAAGAGCGAAACCGCGGCCAGTGCGAACCTCGAGAATCCCCGCACGGCGATATTGCGACGACTGGTCGTCTCGCGAAGTTGGGCGGCGCGTCCCAGCAGCCGCACGCGACTGCTCTGGATCCGTGCCGCAGGCAACTCCGGCAGGCCGGCCGCCAGCGCAGAGGCAGTTTGCCAGGCCTCCAGAGCCGCTCTCAGTTCGTTGGCCAGCTCGGGATACAGGCGCAAGGCGGCATCCAACGGCACGCCGGTTTCCAGCGCCAGACGGCACACCTCGAACGCGTCGTACAACCTGTCGTTCATGACTGCCGCGCCTCGAGCTCGCGTCGCAGTCCAGCCAGGGCGCGGAACTGCAGCGCTTTGATCGCATTCGCCGAACGATCCATCACCTGCGCGGTCTCTTCCAGCGAAAGCTCACTGCCGAAGCGCAGGGACAACACGTGCTGCTGTTCGGGCGTCAAGCGGAGCAGGGCGCGCCGCACGTCCGCCTGCCGCTCGTTCTGTTCGGCCTGGGCGCTCACCTCCGGCGCGTCCGAGCGCAGGTTCTCGGTGAGCTCTTCGGTTGGACGGCCGTAGGCCCGCCGGTAGTGATCATTCACCAGATGCGAAGCCGTCCCCATCAACCACCCGCGCAGGGAGGTCGCCGGGCCCTTGCCGGCACGTACCGCTACCAGGAGACGGACGAGTACTTCGGAGGCCATGTCCTCGGCCAACTGGGGGTCGCCCGTGCGGTAAGCCGCGTATCGGTACAGCTCGACGAAGTAGCGCGCATGCACGGCCGAGATCGCTTCGGCGTCGAGCGCCCGCAGCGCCGTGATTTCAGGGGGGGCGTCGGTCACGAGTGCAGTGAACCTCTGTGGGACGTGGGCAGAGCGTGAGACGAGGAGCGGTCGATCGCGGGAGTATACCATTGCACCCTGCGGCCATTGCCCCAGGGTGATGATGACGGCTGCGCGAACCGGCAGAAACTCCACAAGCCTCACTCGCCGGGGTGCACTCAAAGCCCGGACCATCCAATCGAAGAGAACGGCTCTCCCCTACAGGGCCGCTCGCACACTGCGGCGCGAACGCGCCAGTCGCAGAACCCCCGCCTGCTCTTCCCGAAGGCAGCTTTCGCCGGGAATCCTAACTGGTTCACTCCATAATGTCGGGCTGGGAGCGGAAAGGTTACGGGGGCCGAATCCTGCCTACATGGAAGTCGCCTGTAAGGTTGTGTACGCCGTTCCGGCCCTACACTGAGGCCAGCTAAGAGGCGGGGAGGCCGGGAGAAGTCGTGGCAACCGTGATGGTGGTAGACGATAACCCGACGATGGTCGAGATGATCTCGATGGCCCTGAACATCTTCGGCCACAACTCCTTGGCGGCGTACTCCGGCGAGGAAGCCCTGGAGCGGCTCTCGGAGAACGCTCCCGATCTAATCCTGCTCGATCTGACCATGCCGGGCATGGATGGCTACGAGACTTTGCGCCGGCTTCGTGCATGCCCGGAGACTGAGAAGCTCCCGGTCTACGTCATTACCGCCGCCGCCGAGCTCGACCTGGAGGAGCGCGTCCTCCTGGCGGGCGGGACGGGGTTGCTGCGCAAACCGATTCAGATGGAGACGCTAGCCGACCTGGTCGAGTCCCATTCACGCGCCGAACTTTTCGAGCAGACTCAGCGATCGGCCGCCTGATCCGCTGACTGGACAATACGAATGGACAGCCCCGCGGGAGACCGCGGGGCTTTGTGTTTCTGCAAGAGAACCGTGGCAGGGATCCGGTTGTGTGCCACGGCAGGCGCCGGTCACTGCGCGGCTTGGCGTCCCAACGGACAATCCGTCGATCAGGGAGCCGGGGGGCGCACCTTGGGAGCCCGAGGCGGGAGCGACCGCCCGTGGACGACGGCCTTCTCGACGTAGGCGCGCAGTTTCGCCGGTGAGCCTACGATCCCGGCGGGCAGGACGACGTGCTCCCGCATGGGGCGCCCCGGCATCGGCTCGAACGGGTGCGCACCCTTCAGCTTCAACAGGCCGGTGCGCTGCTCGGGGGACAGGCGAATGAACCACTCGTCCCCGAATAGACCGGTCACCATGTTGCCGCGGATGAAGGCACAGGGACAGCCGAACACCACGCGCACCTGCGCCTCAGGATAGCTGGCTAACGCCTTTCGGAATCGCTCCGCCAAAGCCGGCGGCGACTTGCGGAATGCCGGACGAGAACCGGTTGCTGCGGGTTTCTTCGGATCGACGCGTTTGGTCATGCCCGCTCCTGTGCGCTTCACCCTGGCCGGAGTCATCCGTCAGGGCGCCGGATCTGGATGTGATCGAAGTCCCGTGCGACGCTCACGTTGGGAAAGACCGCCGCGGCCTCCTCGAGCACTTCGCGCTCGCGATAGCGGCGGGAAATATGTGTCAGGTACAAGTGCCCGACCCCGGCGGCGGCAGCCAGTCCGGCGGCCTGCCGGGCCGTGAGGTGCCCAAACGATCGCGCCATCTCCGCCTCCACCTCGAGGTAGGTGGCTTCGATGACCAGGCCATCCGCGTCGCGGCAGGCCTCGACCAGGTCGTCGGTGCGCCCGCAGTCGCCGATGTGGATCAGGCGTGTCCCCCGGCGAAGCGGACCAAGCACGTCGTCCGGGGCGACCTGGCGCCCGTCGGGCAGGCGGATCGGCTTGCCCGAGACCAGGTCGCGGCGCAAAGGGCCGGGAGGCACGCCGAGCGCGTCGGCCTGCTCCGGCAAGAAGGGACGCCGGGCAAGCTCCTCGAACACATAGCCGAAACAGCCCGGGCCTCGATGCGTGACCGGGATGGCGGACAGCCGGAACGTGTCTTCCTCGATCAGCGTGCCTGTCTCCACGGGCACCAGGTCGATGCGCATGGGCGGACGGGCGCCGCGCAGCACCACGCCGAACAACAGGTCATGGATCCGCTCGAGGGCGTGCTTCCCCGCCCAGATCTCGAGTTCATCGATCGCTTCCCAGCGCGCGAAAGTCGAAAGCAGGCCGGCCAACCCCAGGATGTGGTCCAAATGGCCATGCGTGATCAGGATCCGGTTCAAGCGCCGGAAACCGATTCCGGCATGCAGGATCTGCCGTTGGGTCCCCTCCCCGCAGTCGATCAGGAAGCGGTGTTCGCGGTAGCTGACGACCTGCGCCGACAGGCCGCGATGGACAGACGGGGCGGAGGCCGAGGTTCCCAGGAAGACCAGTTCGAACAAAGCAGCGTCCTTCGAGCAGGCCATTGTACACGAAAGGGCGCTTCCAAAGGACGGTGAGGGCGGCGCGGCCCGGCGGCACCCGGCTCGGAGGGCGGCCGAGAGCGTGCGGGATGTCGCCGGCTGCACGTGGATGCCAGGGCACGTACTTCTGCGCACCGCGCAGCCTGTCCGATTTCGGGACGACGGCCCGGTTTCATTCTCGCTTGGAAGAGAAAACGAGCTCCCCTATCCTCCGACGCGCATCGGCATGGCCGGCGGCTGGCGCAACGTTGCGCTTCGCGGCGCGGGCCGCGGCCTCGAGCGCCGACTGGATCGCCAGGAATTCGCCGACGTTGTGTTTGGTGAGCAATCCCGCCAGCTTTCCGCTGCGCAGGACCGGCAGCATCTCGCAGTCGCACGTCTGCATCGTCACCAGAGCGGCTTCGAGCATCTGGCTTGAGTCGACCGTCGAGAAGTCCCGCCTCATCACCCGCTCGACGGGAACATCCCGCCCATGCTGGGCGAGCGCGGCAACCAGTCCACGCCGGTCAAGCACGCCCGCCAGTTCCCCATCGCGCATGACCGGGAAGTCCTCCTGCGCGCCGTGCAGCAGGATGTCGACGACCGCACCCAGCGTCGCCGTCTCGGGAACCGCCTGGTAGTCGGTGATCATGGCGCGGCCGACCGGGATGCCGCCCAGCGCGGTCTTCATCTGGACCATGCTGGCCTCCTGCGCCGCGCCGATCCAGACGAAGAAGGCGACGAAGAGCAGAAACGGGTTGGAGAACAGGCCGACGAACCCGAAGATCAGCGCGATCCCCTGACCGAGGGTGGCAGCGATGTTCGTGGCCCGCGTGTACTCCATGCGCATCGCCAGAAAGGCGCGCACCACCCGCCCGCCATCCATCGGGAAGGCCGGCAGCAGGTTGAAGAGCACCAGCGTGAGATTGACGAGCATCACGCGCTCGAGGAACGACCCCTGGGAGACGCTCAGGCTGGTGATCGGCACCAGCAGCGATTGGCTCGCCAGCCAAACGTAGAGCACGGCGGCGATGACGGCGTTGACGGCCGGCCCGGCCAACGCCACCCGGAGCTCCTGCCGCGGATCGTCCGGCATGCGCTCCAATCGGGCCAGGCCGCCGATCGGAAGCAGCGTGATGTCACGTGTCTGGATCCCGTAGCGCCGGGCCGTCAGCGCGTGCCCGAATTCATGCAGCAAGACGCACCCGAACAGCACCAGCATGAAGCCAATGCCTTCCAGCGTTCCGGCCAGGGATCGTTCGGCAAGCCAGTTAGTGAGCCCGATGAACCCCAGGAGCAGAAAGAACGTTGAGTGGATGTACACGTCGATGCCTGCAAAACGACCGACCTTCCACGACCACTTCATGGATCCACCTCTCTTGAGTCCTACCCATTCTAGCGAACGGCCATTAGACGTGCGTTATCGGCCGATGGGTGTGGCTTGAAAGGATGGGGTCGCTTGATCCCGATGGTCGGGGGACCGGCCTGGCACAGTCAGGGGAGCGGAGCAACGGTTCTCTTTCCGCAGCCCGAGGCTTTAGCGGCTGGAACAAGGGCCGTGGGGCAGGCCGACGCCGGGAGGCAAGTGAGCAGGCCGCTACGCCGTTCGGGCGATGGCGGTCAGGGCAAGGACGATCAGCGCCAGAACGGCGTTCACCCGGGTGAGGCGGTCGAGCCTCTGTCGGGTGTGCGCGATCGCCTTGTCGTCGGGAATAGTGCCCGCCGCTTCGAGCAGCATGGAATGCGCCAGACGTGGCTGAAGGATCCAGGTCTGCACGGCGGCGATGAGCACCATGCCGCCGAAGGCTACGTGCTTGGCCAGGATCGCCTGCGCCCAGCGGCCCTCGATGACCAGCAAGCCGGCATAACTTGGGTGCGCCGCCATCTGGGTCAGCCCGGTGAAGACCAGGATTGCCAGGCTCAGCCAGGCGATCGGCTGGAAGCGGCGGAAGAGCGAGTCGAAAAAGCGGGCGCGGGCCCGCGGCTCGAGGCCGCGGGTCGCCGCCGGAAGCAGGAGGGCCTGGAAGAGCAGGCCGCCGACCCAGGCGACGGTGGCGGCCATGTGCAACCAGTAGGCGGCGCTCAACACCCAGGCGGGCATATCCTAGCCGGAGGTGGGTCTCGGTGGGCGTCTCGGTCGGCGTCGGAGCGCCGCCTTCAGGCGTGGGCGTCTCGGTCGGCGGCGGGACGTACTGCGACTGCTCGCACAGGACCCAGGCCTCGGTCGCCGTCGGCACCAGCGTCTCGTTGAGCCATGCGGCCAGGGACTGTTCGAACTGAGCCTCCGCTCCGCACGGATCGCCGGCGGCGATCAACTCCTCTCCGTACTCCTGGGAAGCGGTGGCGTACTTCACGTAGGCGTCGTTGCGCAGGTATGGGGCAACGGCGAAGACCTCGGCGAAATACTGAGCCGCCTTCGCCCAGTTCAAACCCATATAGCTGTCGGCCTGCAGGTACAGCTCGGCCCACGCACGCCAGTTGCCTGCATCTCGATCGAGCGGCGCGAAGCGTTCGGCACGGCTCATATCGTAGATGCCCTCTTCCAGCAGACCTTGCTCGGAAATGCGCTGCACGCCGCGGTTGCGGAAGGCGTTGTAGAACATGCCGTCGACTTCGACGGCCCGGAAGGTGCCGTCTTTGGCGCGCAGCCCGATGAGTGTGTCGATGGCCGTCGTCCAGTCCTGCCGGTCGAGGGCGGCCAGCGCCTGTGAGAACAGCTCCTCAACCGGGGCCAGGTTGGGGGTGGGCGTGGCCAGCGCCATCGGCGTCGCCGTTCCGGCCCCCAGGGCGACCAGCGCTTCGGCCAGGCGCTCCGGCGCACCGGGGTAGGTGGGGTCGAGGCGGATCACGTACTCGAACCGCTGGCGGGCGAGCTCGAAGCGACCTGCCTGCAGGTCCTCGATACCCAGGTCGAACTGCTCGCGGGCGCGCTCGGCAACCGCCTCGCGCTGTGTCGTCTCGCGCTGGCGGGAGCCGACGAGGTAGCCGCTGAACCCTCCGAACAAGAGGGCCACGAACAGCACCAACACCGGCCAGCGCAGTCGGCGAACCAGCGATGGCTCGCGCGTCGAGGCAGGCTCTGTTGGCTGCGTATCTCCAGGAGGGAGCACGGGCTGCGTGTCCGACCCGGGGTCAAGGGCGCTCATGCGGGCGATTATACCGCGCCGGTGCGCGGGTTCCCGGTTTCCGAAGACACCCGCTGCATGCCCCTGCCATCGAGGCGGGCGTGCATGATTCGCTCATCCGGCGCACAGGCCAGGCGGTGTAGGATGAGGGGGCGGGGGGGCGAAGGGTCGAGCGACGGTCGGCGTCCTTGGGCACGGCGAGCCGGTCCACGGGCGCGGCTTGACGCTCGCGGAGCCCGGGTGGTACCATGCACCTCCTTCGCTCGTGACCAGGGGCACAACCGTTCATGTACCTCAGCGGCAGCAAATGGAACATGCGCAAGCGACGGCGGCGGTCGAAACCGTGGCTGGCGCTTGCGTTGATTGCGCTGATCGCCGCCGGGATCTACGTCGAACGGGTGATTGTTCCCACGGTCCCGCCGCTCTTCATCCCGACGCCGACGCCGACGCGCAGCCCGGCGACGTTCGCGATCCAGGCGGAGAGCCTGTTCGCCGCCGGACAACTCGATCAGGCCGAAGATGCCTATCGGGAAGCGATCGCCATCGATCCGCAGCAAGCGGCCTTCTACGTCGCCCTTGCGCGCGTACAGGTGTTCAACAGCCGGCCCGAAGAAGCGGCCAGCTCCGCCCAGGATGCCCTGCTTGATCGATCCGAACTCGGCCCAGGCCCACGCCGTCTATGCCTGGGCGCTCGACTTCCTGGGGGGCGAGGAGAATCTGACCAAGGCGCGCGAGGAGATCGACCGGGCCTTGCAGATCGATCCCAACTCGGCGCTGACCCAGGCCTACCTGGCCGAGATCCTGATGGACAGCAGTCCGGAGAACTACAAGGACGCCCTCGAGGCCGCCCAGCGCGCCGTCCAGATCGACGCCAACCTGCTGGAGGCGCACCGGGCTCTGGGCTACGTGTGGGAGGGAACCGCCACGTACGACCGTGCCATGCAGTCCTACGAAACGGCACTGCGCATCAGCCCCAACCTGGCCATCCTGCACATCAGCATGGGCAACATGCTGCTCAACCAGGGCGACCCCAACGGCGCGATCAGCTCGTACCTGCAGGCCTCGCAGCTGTCGCCGACCTCCGTGCAGCCCCTGCAATTGATCGCCCAGGCCTACGCCAGGGTCGGCGACTTCGGCAAGGCATCCAACTATGCCGAGACGGCCGTCGGCCTGCGCCCGGCCGATCCCCGGCTGCACGGCGACCTGGGTCGGATGTACTACAAGAACAACGACATCGACCAGGCGGTGGTCGAGCTCGAGCTTGCGGTGCGCGGCGGGACGAGCGCTGGAGGGGTGGCGGTCCAACCGGTGCCCTGGGATGCGGCGCGGGCATCGACGGTCGAGTTCTACTGGACCTACGGGCTGGCGCTGGCGAAGTCCGGCCAGTGCGGACAGGCCGTCGAGATCTTCCAGGCTCTGTTGCGCGAGGTGCGCGAGGACACCGTGGCGATCGAGAACGTCACCCAGGGGATGGTCCTGTGCGGCGTGCTGCAGCCGACGGCGACGCCGCGCCCCGGGGTAACCCCCACTCCGTAAGGGCCGCGGCATGCACCTGAGCGGACAGCAGATGCCGTTTGGCCGCGAGGCTCGCAGCGCCAGCCTGCGCCGTGCGGGGCTCTGGTTGGTGTTGATCGCCCTCGGCCTGTTGATCCTGTACCTGCGATACGTCACGCGGGTGGTCGAGCCCCTGTTCCTGCCTCAACCGACGCCCACGCGCACCGCCCTGTCCTACGCCGAGGAGGGCAAGACCTACTTCTCGGCCGGCGACCTGGAGAAGGCCATTCAGGCCTACCAGCAGGCTGTCGACCTGGCGCCCACCGACGCACAGCTCCTGGCCGAACTGGCGCGCATCCAGACCTACTACAGCGCGCAGCGACCCTCGGTGGAAGACCGCCGGGCACAGCTGGCGGACGCCCGTCAATCAGCCGACGCCGCCGTGCAAGCCAACCCCGACAACGGCTATGCCCAGGCCGTCCGTGCCCTGGCCTATGATTGGTCGGCGACCGAGGAGCAAGCGGCGGCGCGGGAGGGCTTCCTGACCGAAGCGCTCAACGCCGCCGTGCGCGCCGTCCAGCTCGAACCGCCGGGCAGCCCGGTCCGCGCCCTGGCGCTTGCCTTCCGGGCCGAAGTGCTCGCCGATCAGCAGCGCTACGACGAGGCGCTGGACTCCGCCGCCCAGGCGGCGGCGCTGGCGCCCGACAGCATGGATGTGCATCGGGTGTACGGGACGGTGCTGCAGAGCACCGGCCCTGTACCGGCAGTCGATCGACGAGTACCTTCGAGCTGCCGAGATCAACCCCAACCTGACCTTCCTGTATATCCAGATCGGCGCCAACTACCGGCGGTTGCTGGACCCCGCTCGCTCGCTCGAGTACTTCGACCGGGCGGTGAGGATCAATCAGCAGCTGGGCATTCAGGACCCCGGACCCTACCAGGCGATCGCCCGCACCTACCTGCAGGACGGCGAGTTCTTCATCGCCGCCCGGAACATGGAGCGGGCGCTGCTGATCGACGAAGGCAACGCCGGATTCTGGGGCTTCCTGGGGGTGATCTACTACAAGGCGCGCAACTACGAGAGCTCCGAGGAGGTCCTGCGCTGCGCCGTCGACGGGTGCAGCGCCGAAGAGACCCGCCGGCAGATCTGCGAGCTGAACATCGCCGCCTGTGACCCGGAAGACCCGAATGACCCCGTCGGCCTGCTGCACGGCCAGGTGATCGCCCCCCAACCTCTGGCCGACGGCTCGCTCGAGGCGTACTACACGTACGGATCGGTGCTGGCGTTCAACGGCAAGTGCGGCGAGGCCGAGCGCATCTTCGGCTCCCTGCTGGCCTCCTATGGCGGCGACCCGATCGTCTCCGGGATCGTGGCCGACAACCGGCTCCTGTGCGCCGCCTCCCCTGCGCCCGGCTCCCAGGCGGAGATCACCCCAAGCCCCAACCCTTGACAAGCCCATCAGGTTTGACTAAACTAGGGATTGGCACTCTGTAGCTCTGAGTGCCAAAGCCCCTTCGGGCAAATCATACTCAGAGCATCCAAATTCATCACAATCAGGAGGGTTTCGCATGGCACTCAAGCTGAAGCCGCTCGGCGACCGTCTCGTCATCAAGCCCCTGGAGGGGGAAGATGTGACGCCTAGCGGTATCGTCTTGCCGGAGACGGCCAAGGAGAAGCCGCAGAAGGGCGAGGTCCTGGCGGTGGGTCCGGGCGCCCGGGACGAGGATGGCAAGCGCATCGCCATGGATGTCAAGGTGAAGGACAAGGTGCTCTTCGCCAAGTACGCCGGCACCGAAATCAAGATCGATGGCGAGAAGGTGCTCATCCTGCGCGAGAGCGACATCCTGGCCATCGTCGAAGACTAGATCAAGCTGATCGAATAGGAGATCGAACGCAATGGCTGCCAAGCAACTCGCTTTCTCCGAAGACGCTCGCCGCCGCCTGAAGGCCGGCGTCGATATCCTGGCCGATGCCGTGGCAACGACCCTCGGCCCCAAGGGCCGCAACGTCGGCCTGGACAAGAAGTTCGGTGCGCCCACCATCACCCACGACGGCGTGACCGTGGCCAAGGAAATCGAGCTGGAAGACCCGTATGAGAACATGGGCGCGCAGCTGCTCAAGGAAGCCGCCACCAAGACCAACGACATCGCCGGCGACGGCACGACCACCGCCACCGTGCTGGCCCAGGCCATCGTCACCGAAGGCCTGAAGAACGTCGCCGCCGGCGCCAACCCGATGCTGCTCAAGCACGGCATCGAAGCCGCCGCCGAGGCCATCGTCGAGGCCATCACAAGCATGGCCATCGCCAGTCAAGACCAAGGAAGAGATCGCGCACGTGGCCGCCATCTCGGCCGCAGGACCCGGAGATCGGCGACCTGATCGCCGAGGTGATGGACAAGGTCGGCAAGGACGGCGTCATCACCGTCGAAGAGTCCAAGGGCCTCGCAGTTCGAGACCGAGTACGTCGAGGGCATGCAGTTCGACCGCGGCTACATCTCGGCCTACTTCGTCACCAACCCCGAGCACATGGAAGCCGTGATCGAGGAGCCCTACATCCTGATCCACGACAAGAAGATCTCCGCCGCCACCGACATCGTCCCGATCCTGGAGAAGCTGGTCCAGATCGGCAAGCGCGAGCTGCTGATCATCGCCGAGGACGTCGACGGCGAGGCGCTGGCGACCCTGGTGCTCAACAAGCTGCGCGGCATGCTCAACGTCCTGGCCGTCAAGGCGCCCGGCTTCGGCGACCGCCGCAAGGCCATGCTGCAGGACATCGCCATCCTGACCGGCGGCACCGTCATCACCGAGGAACTGGGCCGCAAGCTCGAGACGGTCGCCATCCAGGACCTGGGCCGCGCCGGCAAGGTCGTCGCCACCAAGGACGACACCACCATCATCGAGGGCCAGGGCGATCCCGCCAAGATCAAGGGCCGCATCGAACAGATCAAGGTCGAGATCGAGAAGTCGACCAGCGACTACGACAAGGAGAAGCTCCAGGAGCGCCTGGCCAAGCTCTCCGGCGGCGTGGCCGTCATCCGCGTCGGCGCGGCGACCGAGATCGAGCTCAAGGAAAAGAAGCACCGCGTCGAGGACGCCCTCTCGGCGACCCGCGCCGCCGTCGAAGAGGGCATCGTGCCCGGCGGTGGCGTGGCGCTGATCAATGCCACGCGAGGCCCTCAAGGACCTGAAGCTCGACGATGAGGACGCGAACACCGGTGTCGCCATCGTGCGCCGCGCGCTCGAAGAGCCGATGCGCAGGATCGCCGAGAACGCCGGCCAGGACGGCGCGGTGGTGATCGACAGCGTGCGCCGCGTGCAGGCCGAGAAGAAGAGCAAGAACATCGGCTACGACGTGATCACGGGCGAGTACGTCGACATGGTCAAGGCCGGCATCATCGACCCGGCCAAGGTGACCGGGCGCGCTGGAGAACGCCGCCTCCATCGCCGCCATGATCCTGACCACCGAAGCGCTGGTCACCGACGTGCCCGAGAAGGACAAGGCGGCCCGCCGCGCCGCAGATGCCGGACTACTAAACCGGCACCCGCATTCTAGAAACCATCTCAGCCCCTCTTCGGAGGGGCTGAGCCATTCTGGGGGAGAGACGCCACCTGGCAGGCTCTCCTGGCGCCTGTCCGGTGGCGTCGGATCGCCTCGCGACTTTCGGAGCGCTCCTGCGTAGACCATGGATGGAGGTGAATCATGACCCCGAATGAGAAGAAGCTCCGCCGATCGCATGGCATGGTCGCCGGCGTGTGCGGCGGGCTGGGTGAGTTCTTCGGCCTGAACCCGTGGTGGTTCCGGATCGCGTTTCTGATCGCTCTGATCCCGGGAGGCGTCCCCGGCGTCCTGGCCTATCTGCTGTGCTGGATCATCATCCCCGGGGGAGGCTAGTAGCGTCCTGACGGGGAGCCTCTGCATCGCCGGCGCCCGCTTGCTGGGCAGCGTGACGCATGCGAGGGTGGCCAAGCCACCCTCGCTTTCATTCGGAGTAGATCACTCCGCGAGCAGCGGGGTCGAACGCGAATGCGAGGTGACGGCAAGGTGCCAGCCGCGGCTGGAGGAGGGGTGGTCCGGGACTCTTGGACGATCAGCCCTGGGCCGGACGCGAGCGGGTAAGGCCCCACAGCGTGACCACCAACCATAGAAGGTGGAAGCCCAGCATCGGCCAGAAACCGAGCGCCAGGAAATCGCCACTCGGCTTTCCCTGCCCCGGAGCCCGACCAGATCTCCGGGCGCCCGAGCATGTGCCACCGGTCGGTCAACGCGCCGAAGAACCCCAAGAGGCATGCCAGGGAGAGCAGGGCGAAGGATCCCAGGATCCAGGCGACCGGTCGGGTGAGTACCATCGTCGTCCTCCTCAACCTGGTCGCGTGCGGGAGAATGCAGCCCGCGCCCGGCAGGCAGGGCCGCGGCGGTTACGCTGGCGGTGCCCGGCAGGGTGCGGTTTGAGAGGGTGGCGGCTAGGCCGCCCAGCGAGCCACGCCGACGATCACCGCCACCGCCATGAGCGCCAGGCACCCAACGCTGAAGATGCGCAATGTGGCGCGCAGCACCAGACGCAGAAGCATCAGCGCCAGGAATGCAGCTCCGGCGATCAGCAGCGTGTTGATGACCGTGTGGCTGTTCAGAAGGGCCATATCATCCCTCGGGCCAGATCGGGTGGGCGAGTCTCCCGTCCTTGACCACGAGGGATACAAGATTGGTGCCAAACCGATAGCCGAGGTGCCGGTAGTCAGGAACATCGAGCACGAGCAGGTCGGCCTTCTTCCCGACTTCCAGGCTCCCGACGTCGGTCTGCCGGCCGAGGGCGGCGGCGGCGTTGATCGTGGCGGCGGCGATCGCCTGCGCCGGGGTGAGCTTCATCGCCCGGCACGCCAGTGCGATCACGAACTGCATCGACTCGCACCAGGCCGTTCCGGGGTTCAGATCGCTGGCCAGGGCCAGCGTCGCGCCGGCATCGAGCAGCGCGCCAGCCGGCGTGTAATCGCGCTCCCCGAGCCCGAACGGCGTACAGGGCAGGGACACGGCGACGGTCGACGACCGGCCGAGCGCCTGGATGTCGGCCGCTGGGGTGTGCACGAGGTGGTCGGCCGAGACGGCGCCCAGCTCCACGGCCAGGCCCGTGCCACCCAGCCCGACGAATTCATCGGCATGGATCTTCAACGGGAATCCAAGGGCAGCCGCCGTCTCGAGCATGCGCCGGCTCTGGGCGAGGTCGAACGCTCCCTGCTCGCAGAAGACATCGACAAACGGCAGCGCCTTGCCGGGCCACGCGGTCGCCATATGGACCCGAACGGCGGGCAGCATCTCACTGCAAACCGCGTCGACGTACGCCTCGGTTCGACCGGCGTACTCGGGCGGGACGGCATGCGCGCCGAGGAACGTGGGCGCCAGGTCGAGCGGCCCCTCGGCGTCGAGGCGCAGGATGGCATCCAGCATGCGGATCTCGGCACCGGTCTCAAGCCCGTAGCCGGTCTTGGCCTCGGCCGTCGTTGTCCCGTGGGCCAACATTCGATCCAGGCGCGGCCGGGTGGTCGCCATCAGCGCTTCGACCGAGGCCTGGCGCGTCTGTTTCACGGTGGAAGCGATCCCGCCCCCGGCTGCCATGATCTGCATGTACGTTGCGCCCTGCAGGCGGAGCTCGAACTCGGCGGCGCGGTCGCCGCTCCAAACGACGTGCGTGTGCGGATCGACGAAGCCGGGCAGTACCACCCTCCCACCGGCGTCGATCTCCTGGAGGGGACGGTAGTGGTGCCTCAACTCGGAGGACGGGCCGACGGCCACGATCCGCGTCCCGGCCACGGCGACGCCGCCATCGTCGATAATCCCCAGCCGGCCAAGTTCACGCCCGCGCTGCGGCCCACCGGCCAGCGTCAGGAGCTGCGCCGCGGAGTGGATGAGCAGATCGACTTCCGAAGTCCGACGGACTTCGGAAGTGGACTGGGCAGGCCGCCGAGCCCCCGTTGGTCTCCCCATCAGCTTAACCCCCAGAGGACATTGGGCTTGCCGTCGTGAGATGGACCTGTGCGCCGCGCGCTCTTCCGAAGTCGGATTCTACTCGCGGACGAAGGCCAACAGGATCAGCAGGGCGAGCAGATCGAGCCCGGCAGCCACAAGGGCGTTGGGAAACATTCCTCCGCCGAGCAGCCCCCCGGCATACAGCGCCGGGCCGAGCAAGGCGCCCAGCGCGCGCCCGGCGGAATGCGAGCCACTGCTGCCCGCCAGCACCGTGGCGCGTGCGCCGGGGACCAGTTCGGACATCAACGGGATGACGCTCACCAGGGCAAACTCGAAGGTGATGTAAAACAGGAACAGCCCGAGCAGAGCGCCGGGCAGGGAGCGGCCCAATGGTTCGAGCGCCAGGCACGCCGCCGCGTTGCCCACAATGCCAAGCGCCACCGCGCGCCGCTTTCCGATCCGATCGGCAAACCCCGCCACCAGCCCTTCGCCGCTCAGCTCGGACACGCCGATGATCGCCGACGCTGCGCCCAGGGCGGCCACCTTCAGCCCGAAACCATGCTCCAGCCACGCGCCGAAGACGACGTTGACGCCTTCGTTCGAGACGCTGATCAGCAGCCCGACCGCCAGCCCGGCGAGCGCCGACCGGCTGGCGAGTACCGCGTCGAAGCTCGCCGCGCAGCGAGGTGCCGGCGTGGAGTCTGGCCGTCTTCGGCCGGGACCATGAAGCGCACAAGCACTGCGCTGGCCAGGCCCAGGACGGCAAACAACAGGAAGGGCTTGTTCCATCCGGCGCGGGCGATCAGCCAGCCCGCCAGCGGCACGCCAAGCAGGAAGGCGCCCGACCAACTCACCTCGGAGAGTGCCATGGCGAGGCCGCGACGCGAGTAGGGCACGCGATCGCCCAGGAAGGCGCCGACTGCCGGGTCCAGGATCAGCTTGCCGGCCGCCGCCAGGATCAAGCTGAAGAACAACGCCGGTAGCGTCGGCCACAGCCCGACGATCAGCAAGCTGCACCCGAAGAGCGTCAGGCCGAAGACCATCGTCCGCCGTCTGCCGACGACATCGGCGAACGAACCCAGAAACGGCGACGCCAATCCGAGGCTGGATCGGGCCGTGATCGCCAGGGCCAGGTCGGAGAGCTCCACTCCCAGTCCGCGGGCGATGACCGGCAGGAAGGGGTACACCATGCGGTACCCGCTGTTGACGACCGTGCGTGCGGAAGTGAGAACGAGCAGTAGAACGGGAAGCGAGGGGCTCCGCCGCGGCTGCATTGCCTAGGCGACGAGCCGCCGATGGAGCCAGCGCGCGATCTGCGAGCCGGCCGCGACGCACGTCAACGTAAGGCCGGCGAAGTAAGCCTGAAGTGCGAGCCACCCGGAGGATGCGATCGGCGACGGGGGATGCATGATTTCGCGCGAGGTGGCGAGCGAGAAGGCCAGCCCGGCCAGGAAGACGATGTTGACGGCGCTTGCCCAGGCCGGGCGGCCGAGCAGCAGGATGCCGGCCTGGAGCAGGAGGGCGATCAGGGCGAAGTCCAGGCCGATGCGGAAACGCGGCTCGTCCAGGAACAGGCCGTTCCAGTTGGCCTGCATCACCAGCAGGCTCATCGGCAAGTAGGTGATCCAGAACAGCGTGGCCGCCTGACCGAGGGCGATGGAGGCGCGCTGCCAACTGACGCGACGGAAGAGCAACCCGGCCAGACCGGCCAACGCTGCGGCGGCGAAGCCGAGCAGCGCCGTCCACACCCAGGCGCCATGCAGATACACCAGCCGGACGTTCACGCCGAGCGACCGCTCGCGCGGGCCGATCCCTGCCAGGAGGAGGGCAACCGCGAGGAGGAAGGCGGAGAGAATCAGGGGATGCACCCGGCGGAGCATGCGGCGATTGTAACAGACGGGGTTCCTGCTACCTCCTCACAGATGCCATCCAACACCGTTCGCGTGGTGGCGGAAGACCGCGAGCTGGCGATCCCATCTGGCGCGCGGAGTCACCGATGCGCTCAAGCCGTCTGAAGAGGGTCTCCGCGAAGCATCGGCATCTTGATCCCGTGGCGGCGTGCGGCCTCGACCGCTTCCGGGTAGCCGGCATCGGCATGGCGCACGACGCCCATGCCCGGGTCGGTCGTCAGCACCCGCTCCAGGCGGCGCGCGGCTTCCGGCGTTCCATCCGCCACGATCACCTGGCCGGCGTGCTGCGAAAACCCGATGCCGACGCCTCCGCCGTGATGGAACGAGACCCACGTGGCCCCGCCGACGGCGTTGATCAGTGCATTCAGGATCGGCCAGTCGCTGACGGCGTCCGTGCCGTCGAGCATGCCCTCCGTCTCGCGGTTGGGCGAGGCGACCGAGCCGGCGTCCAGATGATCGCGGCCGATCACGATGGGGGCCTGCACCTCGCCGCGGGCGACCATCTCGTTGAATCGCAGCCCGGCCCGCGCCCGTTCGCCGTAGCCCAGCCAGCAGATCCGCGCCGGCAGCCCCTGGAAGTGAATCTGTCTGGCGCGCCATCGTCAGCCAGCGACGCAGGGCATCGTCCTGCGGGAAGAGCTCGAGGACTGCCGCGTCGGTCCGGTAGATGTCCTCCGGATCGCCCGACAGCGCCACCCAGCGGAACGGGCCTTTGCCTTCGCAGAACAGCGGCCGGATGTAGGCCGGGACGAAGCCCGGGAACTCGAAGGCGTCCGGACACGCCGGCGTCGAAGGCGCGCTGGCGAAGATTGTTGCCGTAGTCGAAGACCTCGGCCCCGCGCCCGGCGGAAGTCGAGCATCGCCTGCACGTGCCGGGCCATGGACTGCATCGAGCGGCGCTCGTACTCCGTCGGATCGCGCCGCCGCAGCTCGTCGGCCTGCGCCAGGCTCAGGCCGTGCGGGACATACATCAGGACATCGTGCGCCGGCGTCTGATCGGTGACCACATCCGGGGATCACGCCGCGCACGATCAGCTCCGGGTAGACGTCGGCGGCGTTGGCGATCAACGCCACCGAGAGCGGGCGGCGGGCGAGGCGCGCCTCATCGACCAGCGTCATCGCCTCCTCGAGTGTGTCGACGACGCGATCGATGTAGCCGTGTCTCCAGGCGGCGCTCGGGCGCGCGCCGGATCGACCTCGACGATCAAGCCCACCCCGCCGTTCATGGTGATCGGCCAGAGGCTGGGCGCCGCCCATGCCGCCCAGGCCGGCCGTCAGGACGAACTTGCCCTCCAGCGACGGCCAGCCGCGCTGCCGGGCAAGCGAGCCGAGCGTCTCATAGGTGCCCTGCAGGATCCCCTGCGTGCCGATGTAGATCCATGACCCGGCGGTCATCTGGCCGAACATCATCAGGCCGCGCGCCGTCAACTCGTCGAAGTGCGACTGCGTCGCCCAGTGCGGGACCAGATTCGAGTTGGCGATCAGGACGCGGGGCGCATCCAGGTGACTGCGGAACACCGCCACCGGCTTGCCGGACTGGACGAGCAGCGTCTCATCGGCCTCCAGCTTGCGGAGCGATTCCAGGATGGCCTCGAAGCAGTCCCAGTTGCGCGCCGCCTGACCGCGACCTCCGTAGACGATCAGGTCCTCCGGCCGCTCGGCGACCTCCGGATCGAGGTTGTTCTGGATCATCCGGTAGGCGGCCTCGATCAACCAGTTCTTGCAGGTGAGCTGGGGACCGCGCGGGGCGCGGATGGTTCGGGGTGTGGCCATGCAAGCCTCCTGAGGTCGAGGTCGGAGCGGGAGGGGCCGGCGGGCCTGCGCCGCGGCAGCTCACGGACAGGGAGATTGCGATCGCCGCGGATCGCCGGCCGGTCAGTGTTCGCCCCGCGCGATCGGCGTCTGGGGAGGAGCTCGCGCCGCGCGGGGCTACGCCCGGCGCCCCCACTCCTCGTGATGGAACAACTCATCCGGCGGTTTGCGCCCGCCGGAGCGCGGTCCACGCGACATCTCGGTCGGCTCGGCAGGATAGCCGAGCGAAAGCCCCACGTGGGCCTCCCAGTCCGGCGGGAAGTTCAGCAGATCGCGCGCCTCCTCCGTGGCATAGATCGTGGCCAGGCAGGAGCCGACGCCCAGCTCCCAGGCCGCCAGTTGCATGTAGGCGGCGGCCTGTCCGGCGTCGAACAGAATCGACCAGCGCTGCTTCGGATCGGGGGTGATGAGGACCACGCCGACCGGCGCGCCGGCCATGTGATCGGCATACGGCCCGAGGCGTGCCAACGCCCGCAGACGCTCGGGATCCCGGACGACAATGAACTGCCAGGGTTGCGTATTCTTGGACGACTGCGCCCGGCGGCCGGCGCGCAGGATGGAGAGCAGGACTTCCTCGGGCACCGGTGTGGCCGCAAATCGGCGGATGGCCCGCTTGGTCCGGATCGCATCGGCGACGTTCATGCACCCCTCCCTGGAGAATGGCAGGATTATAGGCTCGGCGGGGACTCCCGTCCAAGTCGCCGGCACAGCGGGCGTCGAGCCCAGGCCGGAATGAAACGATCCCCGGGAGGGGACCGTGCACGCCTTTCGGTGGTGCAGAGGGTTCAATCGATGGTGGCACGCGGGGGTTCGGGAAGCGGGCGCAGGTAGACCGTGCGGGCGTCGTACGATTCGACCCGCCCGTTGTTGCGCAGGTTCTCCAGGTCGGTATCCTGCACCGGCCGCCCGTAGTCCTTCTCGTCATACACCCGGAAGTCGCCGCTCATGATGTCCTGGACGCGGCCGTCGGCCCAGTCGATGACCACCTCGCCGGTCTTCAGGACAAAGACCCAACCCCGGGTGACGGGGATCCCGCTGGGCATGGCACCTCCGCTGTCCCGGTAGTCTGACAGAGAAATGGACGCAGGGCAATCCCGCCGAAGTCGGGGAGGAAGGCCGGCGCCCGCCGTCGCAGGCGTCTCAGGGTCAGGAGGAGCGGCCGTTCTTCTTGAGCAGGGCGCCGAAGTCGGCCTTGCTGAGCTGCTCCACCAGCTTGGTCTGGGTCTCGCACCAGATGTCGTGCACCGGGCAATCGTCGCCGAAGACGCATGCGCTGCGATCGGGGACGCACTCGTTCAGCGTGATCGGGCCGTCGATGGCTTCGATGACCTCGAGCAGGCTGATGCCCTTCGGCTCGCGCGCCAGCGACACGCCACCGCGGGCGCCACGCGACGTCTGAACCACACCCGCCACCGAGAGTTGCGAGACGATCTTGGCCAGGAAAGATGGCGGGATGCGCATCTCCTGAGCAATCCGGCTGGTGGGGGCGCGACCATTCTCGCCCTGCTCGGCCAGGTAGAGGACGGCTCGGACGGCATAGTCAGCCTGACGCGTGATCTGCATGGGTCCTCCCGGACTGGCCAGCATCTTTGGCCTAATAGACAAGACTTGTCGACTTCCACCAATAGTCTACGCCGCAGGTCGGAATTGCGGCAAGTGAGGAGTGTCACGGGGGGACCATGACCTTTTGCGAGTAAAAAGGTCGGAAACAAGGCGTGGTATCATTCGCTGGTTTCGCGGCCGCCTGCACGGCAAAGGAGGGCCTGTGAAGGACATCGCCGTCGTCGGCGTAGGCTACGTCGGGCTGGTCACGGGGGCCTGCTTCGCGGATCTGGGCAACCGGGTCGTGGCGCTGGACATCGATGCGGAGCGCATCGCCGGCCTGACCCGCGGCGAAATGCCGATCTACGAGCCCGGCCTGGAAGAACTGGTCGAGCGCAACGTGCGCGCCGGCCGCCTGCACTTCACCACCTCCTACGCAGAAGCGCTGCGCTCGGCCGAGTTCGTCTTCATCGCCGTCGGCACCCCGTCCGGCGTGGATGGGGAGGCGGACCTGCAGCACGTCCGTGCCGTGGCCGAATTCGATCGCCCGATCCATGACCCGCCCGCTGGTCATCGTCAACAAATCGACCGTTCCGGTCGGCACCGGCGACTGGGTGGCGGATATCATGCGCTCGACGCAACCGAGGCCCATCGCCTTTGCGGTCGTCTCGTGCCCCGAGTTCCTGCGCGAGGGCTCGGCGATCGCCGACTTCATGAGCCCGGCGCGGACCGTCCTCGGATCGCTGGATGCCGAAGCGGCCGAGAAGGTGGCCCAGCTCCACCTGCCGCTGCGGGCGCCGATCGTCATCACCGACCTGCGCACCGCCGAGATGATCAAGTACGCCTCGAATGCCTTCCTGGCGACCAAGATCTCCTTCATCAACGAGATCGCCAACATCTGCGAGGCGCTCGGCGCCGACGTCAAAGAGGTCGCCACCGGCATGGGCTACGACCCGCGCATCGGCCGCGCCTTTCTCGAGGCCGGCCTGGGCTACGGCGGCTCGTGTTTCCCGAAAGACGTCAAGGCGCTGGCCTACATGGCGGCCGAGAAGGGCCGGCACCCGCAACTGCTGCAAGCCGTGATGGACATCAATGCCGACAGCCGGCGCCGAATCGTCGAGCGGGCACAGGAGCTCCTCGGCGACCTGGGCGGCAAGACGGTCGGCCTGCTCGGCCTGACCTTCAAGCCCAACACCGACGACCTGCGCGAGGCGCCGGCGCTCGAGATCGCCCGCCGGCTGCTGGCGGAGGGCGCCGTGGTCCGGGCGTACGACCCGGTGGGGATGCCGCGCGCCGCCAGCCTGCTGCCCGAAGTCCACATGGCCAGCGACGCCTACGACCTGGCCGGCGGATGCGACGCCGTGATCGTGTGTACCGAGTGGAATGAATTCAAGAACCTGGACCTGCAGCGGCTGCACGATGCCATGCGCCAGCCCATCGTGGTCGACGGCCGGAACATCTACGATCCGGCGGAGATGGCATCCTACGGCTTCCATTACCGAGGGGTGGGGCGCGGCTACGACCTCACTCGCGAGAAGGCGCTGGCGTGAGCGCCAGTGTGCTGCGCACCCGACTGCGCAACGGCCTGGAAGTCCGACTCAAAGAGATCCATACCGCGCCTTTGATCAGCGCCTGGGTCTGGTACCGCGTCGGCTCACGCAACGAACGTCCGGGAACGACCGGCATCTCCCACCTGGTTGAACACATGCAGTTCAAGGGCACGCCGCACTTTCCGGCCGGGGTGCTCGATAAGGCGATCTCGCGCGACGGGGGCTACTGGAACGCGATGACCTGGCTCGACTGGACGGCGTACTTCGAGACCATGCCGGCCGGCAGCATCGACCTGGCATTGCGCCTCGAGGCCGACCGCATGGTCCACAGCCTGTTCGAGACCGACGAGTTCGAGTCCGAGCGCACGGTCGTCATCGCCGAACGCCAGGGGAACGAGAACGAGCCAACGTTCCGCCTGGCGGAAGAGGTCCAAGCGACCGCCTTCCGAGTCCACCCATACCATCACGAGGTCATCGGCCACATGGCCGACCTGGAGACGATGACGCGGGAGGACCTGTATCACCACTACCGTGCGCACTACGTCCCGGGCAATGCCGTGCTGGCCGTCGCCGGGGACTTCCAGACGCGTGCGATGCTTGCCAGAATCCGGGACCTGTTCGGCGGCCTGCCCTCGACCCCACGCGTCCGGGGGCAGGCGATTCCGACCGAGCCTGAGCAGCACGGGGAGAAACGAGTCGTAGTCGAGGGCCCCGGGGAGACACCCTATCTGGACATCGCCTATCACGTCCCGGCAGCTGGCAGTGACGACTTCTTCCCACTCAGCATCCTGGACAGCGCGCTGGCCGGAGCCTCCAGCCTGAATCTCTTCGGCGGCGGGATTTCGAACAAGACCTCGCGGCTGTACAAGGCCCTGGTGGAGCGCGAGATGGCCGCCGCCGTCGGAGGCGGGCTGGCGGCGACCATCGACCCCTATTTGTATTCGATCCAGGCCACCGTGCGTCCGGACCGAACCCCCGAGCAGACCCTGCAGGCCTTCGATGATGAGGTCGCCCGCCTGCTTGATCACCCGGTCAGCGCCGAAGAGGTTGCCAAAGCGACCAAGCAGGCGCGGGCGCTCTTCGCCTACGGAAGCGAGAGCATCACCAACCAGGCCTTCTGGCTTGGCTACAGCGAGATCTTCGCCGACTACACCTGGTTCGAGACCTATCTGGACCGGATCGCCCGGGTGACGCCCGGCGACGTGCACGCCTCGGCGCAGAAATACCTGGCGCCGGCCAATCGGGTCGTTGGCATCTATCGTCCCACCGGGGAGCGGTCGCATGCCTGATCGCAAGCGTCCGCTCCCGAAGCTGGACATCCGTTCGCTGCCTGGACCGGCGACGATCGAACGTCGCGTGCTTGCGAACGGCCTGATCATCCTGGCACGCGAGAATTTCTCCAGCCCGTCCGTGATCGTGTCGGGTTCGCTGACCGCCGGGGCGCTGGACGAAACGAGCGCTCAGGGCGGGCTGGCGGACCTGACCGCCTCGGCGTTGATGCGCGGCTCCGCCTCCCGCACTTTCGAACAGATCTACGAGACGATCGAATCGTTGGGTGCCAGCCTGAGCTTCGGCGCCGGAACTCACAGCACCTCCTTCCGGGGCAAGTCACTGGCCGAGGACCTGAAGATGCTGCTCGGCCTCACCAGCGAGGTTCTGCGGACCCCCGCGTTTCCCAAGCTGCAGGTGAGGAGACTGCGGGCCGAGAAACTGACCGGGCTGTCCATCCGCGACCAGGACACCGGTTCCGTCGCACAACTTGCCTTTGATGAGCTGCTGTACGGTGACCATCCCTACCGCCTTCCAAGCGACGGATTCCGAGAGACCGTGTCGAGTCTGACGGAGAACTCGGTGCGGGCCTTCCACCGCCGCGCCTACGGGCCCCGCGGCATGCTGCTGGCCGTGGTCGGGGCGGTCCGCGCTCGAGAGGCATTGGATGCTGTCGAAGCGGCCCTTGGAGACTGGCGGAATCCCGGGCAACAGTTGCAGCCGGAGATGCCGTCGGTGGCGGGCCTGGCCGGGATCGTCCGGCGGGACCGGGCGTTGCCCGGCAAGAGCCAGAGCGACCTTGTCATCGGGGGGATCGGGCCGAGCCGCCTCGACCCCGATTACCTCGCGGCGGCGCTGGCCAACAGCATCCTGGGCCGCTTCGGGTTGATGGGCCGGCTGGGAGATGTCGTGCGCGAGTCGGCCGGCCTGGCGTACAGCGTCGCCAGCTCGCTCAGCGGTGGTCCTGGCCCCGGCCCGTGGCAGGTCATGGCCGGCGTGTCCCCGGCCAATGTCGACCGCGCCCTCGACTTGATCCGCCAGGTGATCCGCCGTTTCGTCCAGCGCGGCGTGACGCCGCAGGAGCTCGGCGACAACCAGGCGAACTTCATCGGCCGGCTGCCCCTGCAAATGGAGTCGAATGAGGGCGTCGCCGGAGCGCTGGTCAACATGGAGCGCTTCCAACTCGGCCTGGATTTCTACCAGCGTTACCCCGATCTGGTGGCGTCGATCACGCGTGAGCATGTCCTGGCGACCTCGCGCCAATTCCTTGAGCCGGATGTCATGGCGATCGCCGTGGCGGGCCCCGGGGCGGCGGAGGGGTAGGGATGCTGCGCGCCGGGGTCGACATGATTGAGGTCGAGCGCATCGATCAGGCGATCCTGCGTCATGGGGACCGCTTCTTCGGCCGATTCTTCACCAAGCAGGAGCTGATCGACTCGAACGGGCGGACGACCGCGCTGGCGGCACGCTTCGCGGCGAAGGAAGCTGTCGCCAAGGCACTCGGAACGGGGATCGGCGAAGTGGGCTGGCTCGAGATCGAGATCCTGACCGGACCACGTCGTGAGCCGGTGCTGAAGCTGCACGGAGACGCACTCCGTGTCTCGCGCCGGTTGGGACTGAGCCGCTGGACGATCAGCATGAGCCATACCCACGAGCATGCCGTGGCGGTGGCGGTGGCGCTGGGCGGCGACGACGACGAGGGGGACGAATGATGCTGGACGGTCTGAGGCCGGGTCAAGTGGAGGAGGCCACCCAGAGGGTCACTGAGAACCTGACGGCGGCCCACCTGGGGAGCGGGACGCTGCGCGTTCTGGCCACCCCCGCCATGGTCCTCTTCATTGAAGAGATCTGCCGCAAGATGGTCGAGCCGTACCTGGCGGCCGGTAAGTCGACCGTCGGGGTCAGCCTGAAGGTCCGTCATCTGGCGCCGACGCCGATGGGGCAGACCGTTCGCTGCCGGGCCGAGGTGGTTGCCGTCGAGGCCGGGGTGATCACTTTCCGGGCGGACGTCTGGGACCAGGCGGAGAAGATCGGCGAAGCAGAACACAAGCGAGCGGTGATTGACGTCGACCGCTTCCTGCGGCGAGTGGAAGCGAAGGCGGCCGCCGGGGGCTCCGCGCCGTCCCGGGACGCCGATTGACACACTCCGTCGATTGCCCGACCCGTGGGCAGGCGCGGCCCGGCGTCGCCCGCTCTCCCCACGCCATCCGTCCGCCTGCGCTGCCCAGCCGACTTCGACTAAGGACGGCCGCTGCGCTTCGGGAATCTGGCGCTGTCGGGAGGTTTGGCCGGCAGCTACGCCGACAGCGGGGAGCCCTGCGCGCTGGCGGAGTGCCTTGTCCGAGGCGTCCGCTGCCTGGCGGAAGTGGCCCGGATGGGCGGGGTTGTGATCCAGGCTAACTCCCCATCCTGACAGGTGGCGGGGCCCGCCGTCCGTCAGGGACGGGGATGCACTTCATCGGCCAAGCCTGCCGGTCCGCCGCACCGGCTTTGACGGAAATCCCTGGGCATGGTATGATCTGTCTTGGCTCCCGCCGCACTCCGGCGGGAGACTTCTGCCCCTACGGGGCATATCTCACACGCTTCCAGACTGGGCGGGGCGTGCCGGTCGGCCAACCGGTTCCCGCCTGGGAAGAAGGAAGCGGAGGGTTAACGCGAAGGAGGTTCGTTCATTATGGCCGTCATCAGCATGAAAGCGCTTCTCGAGACCGGGGTGCACTTCGGGCATCGCACCCGCAAGTGGAATCCCCGGATGAGACCCTTCATCTTCACCGAACGCAACGGCATCCACATCATCGACCTGCAGCAGACACTCAACGCGCTGGAGCATGCCTACGCACTGATCCGCGACATGGTGGCCTCCGGCGGTACGCTGCTGTTTGTCGGCACCAAGCGTCAGGCGCAGGAGACGATCCAGACCGAGGCCGAGCGCTGCGGGATGCCGTACGTCAACGCCCGCTGGCTGGGGGGGACGCTCACCAACTGGCGGACGATCCGCAGTCGCATCGATGAGCTGACCGAACTCGAGCGCCGGCGCGACTCCGGCGACCTGGAGCGGTTGACCAAGAAGGAAGCGCTGATGATCGGGCGCGAGATCGAGCGCCTGCAGCAACGCCTGGGCGGCATCCGCGAGATGCGAGCGTTGCCCAAGCTGCTGTTTGTCGTCGACGTGCGGCGCGAAGAAGCGGCCGTGCACGAGGCCAACCTGCTGCGCCTTCCGGTCATTGCCCTCGTCGACACCAACTGCGATCCGGGCGGGATCGACTTTGTGATCCCGTCGAATGACGACGCCATCCGCGCCATCAAGCTCCTGGCGGCCAAGATCGCCGACGCCGTCTTGGAAGGCAAGGCGATGCGCAAGGACGATACGGCGGACGAGGCGGCGAACTCTGCGGCCGCCCGGGCGGAGCGAAAGCGCGTCGTCCCCGAAGTGGTCGTGGATGACGCCGAGCTGCTCGGCGCTGCCACGCTGGCCAAGCTCCAGAGTGGGGCGTACGACGAGGAGCAGCAGGCCCAGGCGGCCGCCGCGGCTGCGGCCGCACCGCCTGCCGCCGAGCCTGCCGGCGAGGAGGCGGGCAGTTAGCCCCGCCGCGCCCGATGCGATCCGAAGGACAACGCCCATCATGACGATCAGTGCTGCACAGATCAAAGAACTCCGCGAGGCGACCGGCGCCGGAATGCTCGACTGCCGCAAGGCGTTAGAGGCCTCCGCCGGGGACATGGAAAAGGCGGTCGCCTCCCTGCGCGAGAAAGGGCTGGCGACGGCCGCCAAGCGTGCCGACCGGGCGACGCTCAACGGCGTGGTCGACCTGTACTCCCACGGCGACGGCCGCGTGGGGGTGATGGTCGAACTGAACTGCGAGACCGATTTTGTCGCCCGCACCAAAGAGTTTCGGTCCTTCGCCCACGAACTTGCCCTGCAAGTGGCGGCCAGCTCTCCCGAGTATGTCCGGCCGGAGGATGTCCCGCCGGCGATCGTCGACGCCGAGCGCCAGAAGGCGCGCGCCCTCGCCGTCCAGGAAGGCAAGCCGGAGAAGGTGATCGAGCGGATCATCGACGGTCGGCTGGACAAGTTCTACGACGAACGCTGTCTGCTGCGCCAGGTGTACATCCGCGACGATGCCAAGAAGGTCGGCGACCTGCTGCAGGAGACGATCGCTTCCACGGGGGAGAACATCGTCGTCCGACGATTTGCCCGCTGGGCCGTGGGTGAGGAGATCGGGTAGAGGGATCGGGCCAACCCACGGTTGGCCCGATTTGTTCCTGCTCCCGAGCGGGGGAAACCATGGACGAGCCAGTCTACAAGCGGATCCTGCTCAAGCTGGGCGGTGAGACGCTGGCCGGGCCCCAGGGCTTCGGCATCGACCCGCAGCGCGCCGACGAAGTGGCGGCCAAGGTGCGTGAGGTGCGCGATCAGGGCGTGCAGGTAGCGATCGTGATCGGTGCCGGCAACCTGTGGCGCGGCCGCGAAGGAATCCTGCGCGGCATGGAGCGTGCCACCGCCGACTACATGGGGATGCTTGGCACGGTGATGAACGCCATGGCGCTGATGGATGCGCTGGAGCGCGGCGGCACCGTCACGCGGGTCATGTCGGCGGTCGAGATGCGAGCCGTCGCCGAGCCGTATATCCGCCGCCGGGCCATCCGACACCTGGAGAAGGAGCGGGTCGTCATCCTGGGCGGTGGCACCGGCAACCCTTACTTCTCCACCGATACGGCCGCCGCCCTGCGGGCGATGGAGATCGGCGCGAACATCGTCATCAAGGCCACCAAGGTCGACGGCGTGTACGACAGCGACCCGCAGAAGGATCCGCATGCCAAGCGCTTCGGCCGCCTGACCTACATCGAGGCGCTCAACCGCCGTCTGCAGGTCATGGACAGCACCGCCATCTCCCTGTGCATGGACAACTCGCTGCCGATCCTGGTCCTCGACATGTGGCAGCCGGACGCCCTGAAGCATGCCGTCACCGGGCGGGAGATCGGGACGATCATCAGCGGCCAGGCCTAGCGGCGGCGCCGCGGGTCGGGAATCGCAGTTTCGTGCAATCTGCGCTATCCTAAAGCCGGCAAGCGCTCCGAACCCAATCCCCCTAAGGAGGGCCGCGGATGGTCAACGACGCCCTGGTCGAGGCCGAGACCCGCATGAAGGGAGCCGTGCGCGCGCTGGAGGACGACCTATCCGGGATACGCACCGGGCGCGCCTCACCGGTGCTGATCGAACGCCTGCCGGTCGAGTACTACGGGACGCCGACCCCGCTGGTGCAGCTGGCGACCATCGGCGTGCCCGAGCCGCGCCTGCTGACCATCCGTCCATTCGACCCGGCCAGCCTGAAGGACATCGAACGCGCCGTCCTGGCCTCCGATCTCGGGCTGACCCCCAATAGCGACGGAAAGATGATCCGCCTCAACATTCCGCCCCTCACCGAGGAACGGCGGCATGAACTGGTCCGCATCGTTCACAATCGGTCGGAGGAGGCCCGCGTGGCCGTGCGCAACGTGCGCCGGGATGTGCACAACGACCTGCGGGAGTTCGAGCGCGAGAAGATCATCTCCGAGGACGAACTGGAACGAGGCGAGGACAGCCTGCAGAAGCTGACCGACAAGTTCATCGAATCGATCGCCGATGCCAGCAAGCGCAAGGAAGCCGAAGTCCTCGAGGTCTGAGACGGCGACTGCTGATGGCCGGCAAGACGAAAACCCCGCTTCCCGAGAAGGTCCCCGCCCACGTGGCCATCATCATGGACGGCAACGGCCGCTGGGCGCGGGCACGCGGCCTGCCGCGCCTGGCGGGACACCGTGCCGGCGTTGAGAACCTGCGCCGGGTGATCGAGGCGGCGGTCGAGTTCGGGATCCGCACCCTCACCATCTACGCCTTTTCGACCGAGAACTGGGCCCGTCCGCCGGACGAGGTGCGCGGGCTGCTGAATATCCTCGAAGATGTCATCGATCGTGAGCTGGACGAGCTCAACCGCAACGGGGTCTGCCTCCGTCACATCGGCCGGCTCGAGCGCCTCGACCCGGGCCTGCAGGTCAAGGTGCAGAAGGCCGTCGCCCTGACGCGTGACAATCGCAAGCTGGTGCTGAACATCGCCTGGAACTACGGCGGAAGAGACGAGATCGTGCACGCGGTGCAGGCGATCGTGCGTCAGGGGATTCCGGCCGAGGCGGTCGACGAGGCCCTGATCGGACAGCACCTGTACACGGCGGACAGCCCCGACCCCGACCTGGTGATCCGGACGTCGGGCGAGCTGCGCACCAGCAATTTCCTGATTTGGCAGGCGGCCTACGCCGAGTGGTATGTGACGCCGACCTTGTGGCCCGATTTCGGCAAAGAAGAACTGCGGGCCGCCCTGGTGGAATTCGCTCATCGTGAGCGGCGATTCGGCGGCGTGCCCGACGCGCTGCCGCCGGGTTGAGATGCTCCGCGACCGAGTTGCGATCGCCCTCCTGCTCCTCCCCATCGTCCTGTGGGTCATCGGCATAGGCGGTTGGGTCTATCCGCTGGCGGTCTGCCTGGTGCTCGGACTGTGCGGGGCGGAGTATGTGCTGCTCTTCCGCCGCGCCGGGCAGCGGCCGTCGATGCTTCTGGTCGTCGGAGGCGTGGTGGCGCTGTCGGCAACGCGCGGCCTGACCGGCTTCGCCGACGCCCCGCTGGTGCTCGCCGGGCTGTGCCTGTTGGGGATGACCTGGCATCTGGTGGACTACGAGCGCGGCGCGCCGACATCCGGCACCGACTTTGCCCTCACCCTGGGGGGCGCCCTGTACCTGGGGTGGATCGGCTCCTACCTGATCTCGCTCCGCAGTCTGCCCGACGGCGAGTGGTGGGCGCTCACCGCGCTGCCGAGCGTGTGGCTGGCCAATTCGGCCGCCTACTCGATCGGAAGGCGATTCGGCCGACACAAGATGTCGCCGCGCTTGAGCCCTAAGAAGACCTGGGAAGGCTACCTGGCGGGGGTGGCAGGAGGCGCCGCCTCGGGCATGGCCCTGGGTGCCCTGTGGAGCTTGGGCGCCGGGCCCGGGTCGGCCCTCGGAGCGTGGACCGGGCTGGCTTGCGGAGGCCTGATCGCCTTGCTCTCACCCCTGGGAGATGTGGGCATCAGCATGATCAAACGCCAGATGCAGGTCAAGGACTCGGGCACGATCCTCCCCGGACACGGAGGCGCACTCGACCGGTTGGACTCGTGGCTCTGGGCCGGGGTCCTCGGCTACTATGTGGCGGTCCTGTTCAGCGGCATTTGACTGCGCCGGGCGGCTTGCCCCCGGGCAAGTGAGGTGGTATACTCTCAGTCCAGCACACCGAAGCCCGCTGGGCACGATTTCCCCAGTCTGCTTTTTCAACGTACCGTTGACCCACCCTGGATGACCTGATTCCGCTGGTCGGACCCGGCCGACCCGGGCCCCAGTGAGACCAGCCCAGTCCCCCGCAGGGAGTTACCGCATGAACATCAGCGAACTGGAAGGCATGACTCTGTCGGACCTGCGCGTCATGTCGAAAGATCTGAACGTCGTGGCGGCGAGCCGCATGAAGAAGGAAGACCTGATCGTGCGGATGATGCAGGCGGAGGCCGAGCGCCAGGGCCTCGAGCTGCGCGGCGGTGTGCTGGAAATCATGAATGAGGGCATGGGATTCCTGCGCGCCGAACACTACCTGCCGGGGCCGAACGACATCTACGTCTCGCAGTCGCAGATCCGGAGATTCAGCTTGCGCACCGGCGACATGGTCATCGGGCAGATCCGCCCCCCGAAGGAAACCGAGAAGTATTACGGCCTGTTGCGCGTCGAGTCGATCAACGGCCTCGACCCGGAGGAGGCCAAGAACCGGCCCAAGTTCGAAGAGCTCACCCCGATCTTTCCCCTCGAGCGCTTTGACCTGGAAACCGACCGCTTCACCCTCTCCACCCGGCTGCTCAACCTGGTGGCGCCGATCGGGAAGGGCCAGCGCGGGTTGATCGTCTCTCCGCCCAAGGCAGGCAAGACGACGGTTCTCAAACACATCGCCAATGCCATCTCGACCAACTACCCCAAGGTCCATCTGATGGTGGCCCTGATCGGCGAGCGGCCCGAAGAAGTGACCGATATGGACCGCTCGGTGGATGCCGAGGTGATCGCCTCGACGTTTGATGAGCCGGTGTCGTCGCACGTCAGGGCGGCAGAGATGGCCATCGAGCGCGCCAAGCGCCTGGTCGAGTGCGGTCGCGACGTCGCCATCCTGCTGGACTCGATCACCCGTCTGTCGCGGGCCTACAACTTGCTCGTCACGCCTTCCGGGCGTACGTTGTCCGGCGGCCTCGACCCGGCGGCGCTCTACCCGCCCAAGCGCTTCTTCGGCGCCGCGCGCAACATCGAAGAGGGCGGGTCGCTGACGATCATTGCCACCTGCCTGGTCGACACCGGCTCGCGCATGGACGACGTGGTCTACGAAGAGTTCAAAGGCACCGGCAACCTGGAATTGCTGCTCTCGCGGCGGCTGCAGGAGCGGCGCATCTTCCCGGCCTACGACATCGAGCGCTCGTCCACCCGGCGCGAGGAACTGCTACTCGGCCCCGACATCACCGCCCGGGTTTGGTTGATGCGACGCATGTTCTCCCAGATGATCACCCCACCACCCAACGGCGCCGGATTGGATATCACCAATGCCACGGAAGCCATCATCAACCGCATGGCGAGGACCGAGAACAACGAAGAATTCCTCGAAACCCTGAAGACGGAATCCTTCTAGGGTCCGCGTATGTTCGGCTTCCTTCGCTCCGGGCGTATCTGGATCCCTGGTGTGCTGGTGGCCGGCGGCGTGGCCGCGGCCGCCTGGGCCACGGGATTGAACGCCCGCCTGTCGACCGGCGGCGCGGAACTGCCGACGCCGGTCACGGCGACGGAGCTCACGCCGGCCGACCTGCCGCCCTTCGAACCCCTGGCCAAGACCTCCGCGATTGCCCGGCGCGTCAACCCCAAGACCGAGCATCCCCTGCGGCCACGGGTGGAGGTGTTGCGCTATACGGTCCAGCGCGGCGATTCCGTCTTTGGAATTGCCAAGAACTTCGGGCTCGAACCCGAATCGATCCTGTGGGGCAACTACGATACGCTGAACGACGACCCCGATATGCTTCAGCCCGGGCTCGACCTTAACATCCTGCCCGTGGACGGCGTCCTGTATCAGTGGCAGGTGGGCGATACGCTGGATTCGGTGGCGGCGACCTTCGAGGTCGACCCACGCGAGATCGTGGATTGGCCTGGAAACGCCATTGATCCCGTGGAGCCTGAGATCAAGGATGGCGTGGTGCTGGTCGTGCCCGGCGGCAAGCGCGAATTCCGCCAGTGGCTTGTGCCGATCATCGCGCGCGGGAACGCCGGCGTGGGGGCGGCCTTCGGCTCCGGCGGCTGCACGGGCGACTTCACCGGCGGGGCGGTCGGTTCGGGTGCCTTCATCTGGCCCACAGCCAATCATTTCCTGTCGGGCAACGACTACTGGTCCGGCCACCTGGCGATCGACATCGCCGCAGGGGAGGGCGCGTTGGAATGGGCCTCGGACTCAGGCGTCGTCGTGTACTCGGGCTGGTCCGGCGGCGGGTACGGCAACATGATCATGATCGATCACGGCAACGGTTACCAGACGCTGTATGCGCACCTGAGCGCCGTCACCGTGCAGTGCGGCCAATCGATCGGTCAGGGACAGACGATCGGATACAGCGGCTCGACCGGCAACTCGACCGGCGCGCATTTGCACTTCGAGGTGCGCAGCAACGGCGGGTTCATCAATCCCTGGTTCGTCCTTCCCTGAGTTGACAGAACGTGTCTTGACGGTCTGGTGGGCGACTGTTACTATCGCCGGCTGTGAGAGGTGAACCTCGATCCATGCCTGAGAATTCGTCCGAGCTCCAGGAACCCAACGGCGCCCCGCGCCGCTTGCCGCGCCGACGCACGCTCGGCGAGGTTTGGGCTGAGGTCGGACAGCGAGGCCTTCGGGATACGCTGGGACGCTATGCCTCTCATGCCGCGCTGTTGGCGATCATCGGTGTGGGGGTCTGGGCGGCTCGCAGCGGCTTGATTACGCTTCCCTCGACTCCGTTTCTTACTCAGGGCGCCGAAGCGGTCGAGGTCACCCCGACGGCCTTCATCAGCGCCCTGAAGATGGCGGATCTGCCGGTCTTCAAGCCGGCCTCCGGCGCCGGAGGCGCGGTTGCGCGGACGACCGAACTTCACACCGTGATGCCCGAACGACCGAGGCTCAAGATCGTCAAGTACGCCGTGCAGGCGGGTGATACGCTGTTCGGGATCGCCGATCAATTCGGCCTCAAGCCCGCCACGATCCTGTGGGGCAACTGGGACGCGCTGTCCGGGGATCCGCACACGCTGAGCCCCGGCCAGGAGCTCAACATCATGCCGGTCGACGGTGCGCTGCACGAGTGGAGCGATGGGGAGAACCTGGAGCGCGTGGCGACGTTTTACGGCGTGACGGCGCAGGATATCCTCGAGTGGCCCGGCAACGAGTTGGACCCGGCTGAAGACCCGGCGACACTCGCCATCCAGGCCGGCACGGTGGTCATCGTGCCCGGGGGCACACGCGAGACGCCGACATGGAAGACGCCGCGCATCCCGCGCTCCAACCCGGCGTCGGCCAAGATCCTCGGCCCCGGCGCCTGCGGCCAGGTGGTCGACGGGCCGATCGGCAATGGGACCTTTGTGTGGCCGACCGCTTCGAAGTGGATTTCCGGCTACACCTTTGATCCGGCCACACACCCGGCGATCGATCTGGGCGGATCGATCGGTACGCCGATCTACGTCTCCGACACAGGCGTCGTGGTGTACTCTGGCTGGAATGACTGGGGCTACGGCTACGTGGTGGTGATCGACCATGGCAACGGCTGGCAGACGCTGTACGCCCACCTGAGCACCATCAACGTCGGCTGCGGACAGGCCGTGTTCCAGGGCGGGACCCTCGGGGGGATGGGTTGCACCGGCAACTGTTCGGGACCGCACGTGCACTTCGAGATGATGAGCGACGCGTACGGCAAGGTTAACCCGCTCAACTTCCTGCCTTAGCCGTCCTGCGCCCGCGTGTGACTCACCGGCCCGGCGTCTATCGCCGGGCCGTCTCATTCCTGCCAACGATCAGGTATGTGCCGCGGCCCGAAAGGCGCCAGCCCCCGCTACGGAGGGGACGGTCGTGGCGCCCACGACGCGAATCGAACACGCAACCCCGCTGCTGCGCACGGAGGTTCGCTGCGGGGAGACGAAGGAGGCCAGGGAACGATCCGCTCTCATAACGTCGCTCACGAGTGCATCTGCGACGCGCCGCAAGGGTGCACCTGTTGCGGGGAGGTGCGGGCGCGGCCAATCAGATCAGCGCATCTTCTTGACGGTGTGCCGATGCGCGAGCCACGGGACCAGAGGCGGTCCAATTTCCGTCAGGGTTGAAGTTGTTCCGGCGGGAGGAGCAAGAACTCGTAGGCGGACTCGCGCGGCCACTTGCTCCAGTACACCTCATCCTCAACCAGCGGGAGGTTCGCGTCGAAGTAGCAGTTGAAGACAACGCGGAAGGTGTTCACCGGAGTGATGCTCGGATAGATCATCGACCGGCAATCCTGCCGGATCAGGATCGCGTTGAGGATCGCTGTGCGCTCGTTCTTTCCCATGCCCAGCCCCGGGCCATGGTCAGCCTGGAGGATGATGACTGGAGGAGTGTGCGAGTTGCTCAGGATCGATTGGATGACCTGTTGTGCGCGGCCGGTGATGTAGGCGGCCTGATCGCGGTAAAGGTCCTTGTCATTCGAGCTTACGTCAACCGACTCCATCAGTGTAAAAGGCTCATCCGGGTTGCGGGCTTCGCCGGTGGCGGTGAAGAGGTACGGCCTGTGTGGAGCGACGATGTGCGCAAAGACAAGGCGCGGGCCTTCCAAGGGGAGCGGCTGGGCCAGGTGGTCGAATTCCGAAAGGATGATTGCTCGCAGGACATCGTAAGGATAGCTCTCATTGCGTGTTGGAGTGCCTTCGAGCGCGAACCCGCTGGCTAGCCGGCTCAGCATCGGCTGAAGAAGCGTGGTGTCCAGCAGCATGCTCTCGAAGGCATTGGGACGGAAGCCCTCCTTCGGTGATGGCAGGCTGTCGGTGGCTGGGCCAAGGTAGACATCGGAGTCTATCCACTCGGTGGGAAGGTAGCCTGATTGGAGCCCGATGGTGCGATACCCGACCTGCTTCAGGGAGCGACTGACAAGGCTCTGCCGGATGAAGTCGATGAAGGGCGTTGGGTAGTAGCCGGGGAACATGTTGGCGCCCAGGTGTTGCGCCAGCGTCATGTTCAAGGATGAAGCAAGGGACAGAGAAGTCCAATTGTGGTTGCTGCGACTCTCGGTCGCCACGTAGAAACCCTGGCGTTCAAGGAAGGCGATGAACTCGGAGTTGTCGAGGCCGATCGCCTCGGCCATGTAGTCGGAGCGGGCATATCCGTCCAGGATGATGTAGTAGATGTCGGGCGATGGCTCGTCCGTCGGGGGCCGGAGAACGACCGCGGGGATCCGCGTGGCCCGCGCACCGTCGGTCTGCGCCCTGGAGAAGAAGACGACCAGTGAGAGGAGCGGCATCAACAGCGCGGCAAGGCCGACGGCGTTCAAGATGGGAGTGACCGATCTGGCGGACACGCGCTTGCGGATCATGATGGCTGAGACCGCTAGGAACGCGGCGACCCAGGCGGGGATCAGGAAACGATGGCGTGCGAACTGGGCGCCCAGGCTGCGAAGCTGCCCCAGGGAGTCGTAGACATGGCCATAGGAGAAGAACAGCAACCCAGCCAACGAGGTGAGGATGGCCGCCCGTTGGACGTCTCGAGTCATCATGACCAGTAAGGCCCAGAGGAGCACGCAACCGGCAAGTGTGACCAGGACGCTGCGGATGGCCTGCCCGGCGTAGAGTTCCTGGACGTTCCATGCCAGGAGGGAGGCGACTGGGTAGAGGAAAAAGAGGAAGGGGTGGAGGGGAGCCGCCCCCAGGACCTTGGCAATCACCAGAGCGGCTGGTCGACCGCTGCGTGACCGCTCAGTCATGGGCCATCCTCCCACGCTCGGTAATCAAGTTGAATAGAGCCGCCCGCCTACTGGAAAGGCGGGCGGCTCAGGCGCCCTCGGCGCGACTCTGAACACGCGACCCTTTGCTCCGCAAGCAAATGCTCTATCCAGCTGAGCTACGAGGGCGTTCACGCGACGCCTGCAGCGCCGCCAGCGGGGAGGGAGGGATTCGAACCCTCGGTCGAGGCTTTACAACCCCGACAAGCGCTTAGCAGGCGCCCCCGTTCGGCCACTCCGGCACCTCCCCTTGCACAGGGACTACCTGGCCACGCTGGGTTCTCTCGCGTCCCTCCTCTTTGCGTTCGGGACGTCAGGCGGAGGGAGAGGGATTCGAACCCCCGGTGGGTTGCCCCACAGCTGTTTTCAAGACAGCCGCCTTAGACCACTCGGCCATCCCTCCGGGCACGAGTGCTCCCCTACCTTCGCGACCGCATTCTACCATGCGGCCAGAGGCGTGTCAAAGACGCGCCCCCGCGAGCTCCCCCGGAGGCTGCAGCGGGCGTGCGGACGGTGCCGGCGTCCACACTTCGTAGCGCCCGAGCCGTCCGCCCTGTCCGTCGGCGAGAAAGGTCCGCACCGGCTGGAAGCCGGCCTGCCGTGCCAGCGCGGCCAGCTCGGCGTCGTCGAACGCGTGGACATAGCGAATCCCGCGGCCGCCGTGCCGCCAGTCGAGCAGGAAATCCCCTGGATCGACTTGCGCCTGGGCGAGGCCGATCGTCTCCCACGGGACAATCCGTCGCCGCAGCCGTTCGCTACTCTGGAACTGCCAGACCGAGAACGCGAACAGTCCCCGGGCTTTGAGCAGGGTCCGCACCGACCGGACGAACTCGCATCGTCGAACTCTCGCCCGGCAGGTGATGCAGGACCGCCAATGCCATTGCATAATCGTAGGGTGGGTGAGTCTGATCGGGCCATCCAGAGGCGGCGAGGTCGGCGAGCAGGAACGCGGCCTGAGGCAGCCCACAACCCCGGGCGTCTTCGAGCAGGCCTTCGCAATCGTCGATCCCCAGGTAGGCACCGCGATGCATGCGGCGCGGCGAGCGCACGCGGCACCTCGCCAGAACCGCAACCAAGATCGAGCACGTCGGCGGCCACCGGCAGGCCGCGCACCAGCTCGGCCGCGCCGGGCTGCAGCCGGCGACGTGTCTGTGCAAACGGACGGGCAAAGGCCTGATAGAATTCGCGGTTGACCTGCAGCAACCGTTCGGCGACCGCTGCGTGCATGCCCGAAGTATACGTCCCATGACCCGAGACCAATCCTGGACCGATGCCCGCCGCTATCCCCCTGCCGTGATGTCGCGCGCCATGGAGATCCTCGAGGACGTGCGCGGCGGCGCAGAGGTCCTGCAGGCTGTTCGCAGGCACCCGCTGCCTGACGGCCGCTGCCTGGGGAAGCACGCCCTGGTCCATGCCTACCGCCAGCTGACCGAAAGCGGAGCCTGGCCGCGGGACCCAACACTGCTGCGCCGCATTCGGATGAAGCCGGTGCGTACGCTGTCGGGCGTAGCGACGGTGACGGTCCTGACGAAGCCAGCCGGATGCCCGGGCGCATGCCTGTTCTGCCCAACCGAGCCTGGGATGCCCAAGTCATACCTGGCGGACGAGCCCGGCGCTCGGCGCGCGGTGCAGCATGCCTTCGAGCCATTCGCCCAGACGGCCTCCCGGCTTGAGGCGCTGCGCGCCATCGGACACTCCACCGACAAGGTCGAGCTGTTGATTCTCGGCGGATGCTGGACCGCCTACCCGGCCGAGTATCGCCGGTGGTTTGTCCAGCGCTGCCTAGACGCCCTCAACGGCGCGGCCTCCGGCTCGCTGGAGGAGGCGCAGCAGGCAAATGTCGACGCCCCGCATCGCAACGTCGGTCTGGTGATCGAGACGCGCCCCGACAGCATCACTCCGGAGGAAGTGCGTGCCTTGCGCGGGCTGGGGGTGACCAAGGTCCAGCTCGGAGCGCAGAGCCTTGACGACCGAGTCCTGGAGATGAACCAGCGCGGGCACTCGACGGATGACACGCGGACGGCGGTGCGCCGGCTCCGTGCTGCCGGCTTCAAGATCGTGCTGCATTGGATGCCGAATCTGCTCGGGGCGACGCCGGACTCGGACCGCCTGGACTTCGCCAGGTTGTGGAGCGACGTCGACCTGCGCCCGGATGAGATCAAGATCTACCCGTGCCAATTGCTGGCCAGCGCCGGCCTGGAGGCCTACTGGCGGCGCGGCGAGTACCATCCCTACACGACCGAGCAATTGGTGCAGCTGGTGGCCGACCTCAAGCCGACGATCCCGCGCTACTGCCGGGTAAACCGGGTGGTGCGCGAGTTTCCCTCAGGGCATGTCCTCGCCGGCAACCGACGGACCAGCCTGCGTATGGATGTGCAGGCGGAGCTGGCGAGGCGCGGGGAAGCGTGCGCGTGCATCCGTTGCCGCGAGGTGCGAGGGCGCCCGCTGGACGCACGCGTCCTTCGCCTCGACGACCATGCCTACCCTGCCGGCTCGGCCGATGAGCACTTTCTGTCTTTCGTCACGCCGGATGACCGGCTGGCTGCCTACTTGCGTCTTTCGCTTCGCGGCCGCGGGTCGCCGTCCCTCGGGCTGCGCGACCTTCATGGAGCGGCGCTGGTGCGCGAACTGCATGTCTACGGCGAGTCCGTGGAACTCGGGGAGGAAGACGCTGATGCAGTTCAGCACGCAGGACTTGGCCGAAAACTGATGCGCGAAGCCGAGGCACTTGCCGCGCGGGCTGGCTATGCGCGGCTGGCAGTGATCGCCGCCCTCGGAACGCGCGGTTACTACGCACGGCTCGGATATCAGTTGGGGGAAAGCTACATGGTGAAGGAGCTGGCGGCCGGAGCTCCAGCGACGGGTAGCGATCAACGATCGTGATCGCCTGCATGCCAGCCCGGCGCCGGGCCGCATGCAGCGCAAATCGGTCCAATCATGGTAAAATAGTCAGTATTGAGTAGAGGCTTGGAATTCGGGGTGATTCGGCCGGGATGCGAACGTCGATGCGCCTTCGTCCACTTGTCCTTCTGTTCCTGAGCAGCCTGCTGCTGGCGGCGTGCGGCGGTATGCCGCGCGAGACGGCAACGCTGCGCCGGCTGATCATCCTGCACACCAATGACGAGCACGGCTGGATGGACTCGTACAAGGGGTCGGGCGGGGCCGCCGGCCTGCTGCGGCTGTGGGAGCGTCGAGAGGGGTATACCCCCGACGGTCCCTATCTGATCGTCAGCAGCGGGGACATGTGGACCGGGCCTGCCATCTCGACCACCCTGTCCGGCGAGTCGATGGTCGACGTGATGAACGCACTGGGCTACCGCTCGGCGACGCTCGGCAACCACGATTTCGACTTCGGGCAGGACGCGATCCGCAAGCGCCGCCTCGAGGCGGCCTTCCCGTTCCTCGGAGCGAACATCCGCCTGCGCAGCACCGGCGCGCTCCCCGACTATGTCGAGCCCTATACGCTGCTCGAGATCAACGGGATACGCGTCGGTGTGCTCGGCGTGACGACGGTCGAAACGCCGGTCGACACGCGCCCGACGAACGTCGCCGACCTCGAGTTTCGCCCCTACGCCGAAGCGCTCGATCTCTACGTTCCGGAGATGCGCGCCGCCGGCGCCGATCTGATCATTGTCGTCGGGCACATCTGCGGCACCGAGACGGAGGCACTGGCAGAGCGGGCGGCGGCGTTCGGCATCCCGCTGATCGCCGGCGGGCATTGTCATGAGCAGATCGTGCAAACCGTCGACGGTGTGACGCTGATCGAGAGCGGATCCTTCCTGCAGGGATACACGCGCGTGGACCTGATGGTGGATACGGCGCAGGATCGCGTCGTCGCACTGAAGGCGGAGTACAAAGTCAACAAGCGCGGTGCCGAAGATCCGGCAATGACCGCCCGCATCGCCTCCTGGGCGGGGAAGCTTCCGGCGGGCATGTTCGATCCGCTCGGATATGCGGGCGAGAACATCGATCGCCAGTCGCCGGAGATGCGCCGTCTACTGCTCGGTGCGTGGCTGGAGGCCGATCCGCAAGCCGACGTGGCGCTGGCCAGCGCGCGCTACGTGCAGCAGGACCTGCTCCCGGGCGAGGTGACGCAGGCGACGGTGATCGGAATGCTGCCGACCGAGAACGTGCTGGTGCGCATCGAACTCACCGGCGAGCAACTGCTCGAGGTGCTCAAGGCGCGTCGTCCCCTGGTCGCTGGCCTGACCGAGACGCCCGACGGTTATCGCCTGGCAGATGGCGGGCCGCTCGACCCGCAGGCCAGTTACCGGGTGCTGCTGCCCGAGACGTTGTACCTGGGCGGCAATTACTACGACATTGCCCGCTTCGATCCGTCTCCGACGTCGACGGGGATCGACTGGCGCGCCCCGACGCTGGCGCTGCTCCGCTCCCTCGGGACGAGCCGGGGCAATCCTCTCGAGACCGCCCTGGGATCGGGCGTCCTGCCGCCCTGATCGAGTTCCCTCAGCCGATGGCTCGTGACGCGTGCGCAGGCGCCGAGAGGCGCCTGCGCTGCTTTTCCGGGAGGCGAGGTCGGAGCGGGAAAGCCTACTGGTCGATGGGAACTGCCTTACCGGACGAGCTCGTGTCCGCTTGGAGCTGCGGCGATCCGATGTAGTACAGCATGCCGCTGCTGCTCAGCGTGGCCCGCAGGGAATCCTGGACGCGGAGGGTGGCGTTGCCGCTGCTGCTCAGGTCCGCCTGTGCCTCGAGGCTGGCCATGTCCTTCGCCATGTAGTTGCCCGAGCTGGAGAGGGAAATCTCCTGCCGTCCAACCTGTCCGCCGGCAACGATTAGATTGCCGGAGCTGCTGAGCTCGACGTCGAGCGTTTCCGCCTGCAGGCTTCGGAGCGACACGCTGCCGGAGCTGCTGATCGTGACCGAGAAGTGGGGGGCCACCAGGTCGGGGGCTTCGACATCCCCTGAGGAGCTGACGATCAATGTGTCCAGGCCCGTGACCGTCAGGTAGTAGTCGATCGGCTCCCGGGGTCGCAGGTCGACGCCGGGGCTGGTGTGGATGACCAACTCGCCTCGCGCGCGCCTCGGTTTGGATCGAGCCCAACAAGTTGTCCTCGGCGGAAACGCGCAGGGAGTCCGTCGCGCCCAGCTCGAGATGGAGGGTCCCGGGCATCGCCAGTTCGACGGCGGTGATCCCGCTGATCGCGCGTGACTCTTCGGCCAACGTGCCCGAACCCTCGATCGGCTGCGTTTCGTCCGGAGACAGCGTGGCCGTGCAGCCCGTCAGGCTGAGTGCGAAAAGGAGCAGGAGTGTCGAGATCGTTCGCGGCGTGAGCATCCTTGCATCCTCAAGTCCGGTGTCGGCCGGGGATTATCTGCCCAAACCTCGAATCGCGCCGCCGCGCGACGGAAGGCGATCCGGCGACCGGCCGGGGAAATATGCTCCTTGCGCCAGCTCGCTGGATTGCGCGGCACGCACGGTCTCAGCCCGACTTCGGGAGAGCACGTTCGTAGGCCCAGTCCTCGGCGCGCATATAGCCTCGGATGGCGTGCCCGGCGAGGAAGCGAATCGGCTCGGGGGGCCAGGGGATCATCTTCCGGCCGACAAACCAAACGCGGGTCAGGTCGGTGTCGCGCTCGAGGACCAGGTCGGCGATCGTGCGCCCATTAAGGTGCGCCATCGAGACGCCGTGGCCGACGCACCCGAGCGAATAGATTGCCCGGCGGTCGCCCAGGAAGCCGATGGCCGGCGCCATGTCCAGCGGGACGCTGACCGGCCCGCCCCAGCGATCGGCGAAACGGATCCCCTGCAGGGAGGGGAACATCCGCACCACATCGCGCTCCAGGTCGTGGAAGACGCGCGGGTTGAGGTCGCGCTCCATCCCGCGGCCGTAGCTCAGGCTCACATCGCTGCCGCCGATGGCGATGCGTTGGTCGGCCGTCAGCCGCAGGTAGTGCACGAAGTTACGGGCGTCTTCGATCCCCTGGCGGTTCTTCCATCCAATGGCCGCCTGCTGCTGCGGGTTGAGCGGCTCGGTGACCACCATGTGGGTGAAGGCCGGCGTTTCCTTGCTGCGCAGCTCGGGGAACAGGTGGGAGTAGGCATTGGTGGCGAAGACCACTTGTTTGGCAGCGAGGCAGCCATTGGGCGTGCGCAGCGTGAAGCCGCCCTCGCGCTCAATGGTCAGGACCGGGGTGTGTTCGTAGATCTGCGCGCCGGCCGCGAGGGCGATGCGCTTCAGCTCACGCACCTGCCGGGCCGGATTGAGCAGCCCGCAGCGCGGCTCCCACCAGGCCCCTAGGGCGAGTGGGGAGGCGATCTCGGCGCGCACCCGGTCGGCCTCCCACCACTCAAGGCCGCCGATCCCCATCTGGGTCAGGATCTCGAGGTCGTGCTGGATGCGGCGCACGAAACCCGGCGTGGTGGCGACACGCAGGAACCCCGGGTGCTCGTACTCGGACTGCAGCCCGTGACGGGCGACCAGGTCGCGCACGTAGTCGACGGCGCGCTCCATGTAGCGGTGCGCCTCGACGGTGCGCTGTTGGCCGAAGAGCGCCTTCGTGACCGCCGGCTCGAGCCCGAAGAGCGTCATGTTGAAGCCGCCGTTGCGGCCGCTGGCCCCGAAGCCCACCACGCTCGCCTCGAGCACGGCGACGGTCAGGCCGGGCGAGTCGGTCTTCAGGTTGTAGGCCGTCGACAGGCCGGTGTAGCCGCCGCCGATCACGGCCACGTCCACCGTCTGCGAGCCCTCCAGGCTGGGAGAGGGTTCATAGGCGCCATAGGCGCGCAACCAGTAGGAAGGCTGTTCCGAGAGGTCCATGGTCATTCTCCTTGGCTGAAGCGTCTGTTCGGTCAGGCCGCCGCAGGTCGGGCAGCGTGGGCCTGCGTCAATCCCTTCTCGATCGTGAGCAAGTTCAGGGGGACCGAGCCGTAGGGCCGTCCGTCGATGTAGACCGTGTTTGCCACGCCCCAATGCTCGATCGCCTCACGTTCGCCAGTATCGATCAGGCGAAGGTCGATGTCGGGACCGGCGAGTTCGCCCTCGCGCTGCAGCCGATCGAGCACCCAACCGGAGTACGGGCACTGCGGGCAGTGGAAGAAATCCACCGCAATCCGCTCGCCGGACTGGCGCGGAACGTAGCGCAGCGGCAGGAAGTGCGGTGAGGCCGCACGCCCGAACGGCTTGTTGAGCAGCGCATCCCCCTCTCGGCTCGCCGCCGGCTGGTAGCCGAACGCGGTGAAGAAGTGCGCCGGGACCCCCGGGCCGGACCAGCGGGCGATCACCGCCATGCCGTCGGCCTGCTTGCGTGCTTCATGCTCGGCCGCCTCGAGCAGTCCGGCGCCCACCCCGCGACCGCGCGCCTCCGGCGCCACATACAGGCAGTTGAGGAACGCCAGGTGCTGTCCGACCACCGGGCGAGGAGCGTACTCGATCGGCATGAACTCGATGTGCCCGACGGCGCGTGATCCCTCGTAGGCCACCAATGTCCTCAACCCACGGTAGACGTGGTGGTAGCGCCACCATTCCTTCTGCCGTATCCCGGGCTGCAATCGGCGCAGAGAGATCTCTCGATTGGCGGGGCTGTCCTGATCGAAGGCGTAGTCGATGCACAGCAGGCACTGATCCATGGCTTCATCGAGGATCTTCATCACCCCTCCCCGAGAATCCAACGCACCGACCGGCCGGAGCGCAGCGTCCAGCGATCGGTGCAGAACCATCCATGGCACCATCCTCGCGGGGTCGGCCCCCGCCGGCATACTGAATCCATCATAGCATCCGGAGGAGGGTGTCAAGCCGAAGGCAGGCGGCCAGCCCCTCCCGGACTGGGCGCAGCGTGGCTCGCCCCTCCCACGTCCGGGGGAACGTGCCCGGGGCAAGTTCGGAGGGCAGGCTGTCCCGACTCGCCCCCCGGAAAACACCGTGATAATATGGTGCCGCGCCCGGGCGCTCCCACAGGGAGCTTCCCAGGAGCACAGGGAGCGTCCCGCTGCCGACGCCTTGTGGACACAGAGGAAGCCAGAGGACATGGAGACCAAGCTGTACGTAGGGAACTTGCCGTATACGGCGACCGAGACCGAACTCACGACGCTGTTCAGTAAGGCAGGCACCGTGAAGTCGGTCACCCTGATCACCGACCGTGAGACTGGCCGGTCGAAGGGGTTCGGCTTCGTTGAGATGGAGAACGATGCCGATGCCCAGAAGGCGATCAGCATGCTGAACGGGACCGAACTTGGCAACCGATCGCTGACGGTCAACATCGCCCGCCCGCGTGGAAGAGCGCTCGGGTGGCGGCGGTGGAGGTGGCGGGTTCGGTGGGCGCAGGCCGGGCGGGCAGGGTGGCCGCTCGGGTAGCGGCGGCCCACGCTGGTAACCACTGGCCGTTGAGATACACCGGGGGCGCGCAACAGAGCGCCCCCGGTTCGCTCTATGGGGCCGTTGCGGTGCAATTCCCCTCATCGCCGGAGCGCTGAGTATTCGGGGGTCAGCCGCCTCTTACGATGACTTGTGATGCCGGCCAAGGCTTGCGGCTGGGCCGGAGTGGGTTGCCGCAGATACGGGCCGATGCGTCTGACGGCATCCGTAGGGGCGAAGCACCGTTCGTGCCGGGAAGACCGGCGGCACGCCGGGTGTCTCGCCTCGGCGGGCCGGGGCTCGCGGCCCGAACGGGGTGCGAGACGGCATGCTTCGCGGCTACCGAACCTGACCTGTCCCTGGAACCCGAGGCTGCCCATTCCCGATGCCACGGCCGCGCACTCAGGCGGCCTCGATGCGGACCTTCTCGCCACTACGCACGGCCTTGAACGCCGTGGCGTCGCCGTCGACCTTCCCAAGCGGGTTGACGGGACTGGCGGCGCGCGGCGCTGAGCCCTGGCTCACCGGCGTCGGGCCGAAGAAGATGCAGAACGCAGAACCCGGCGCCCAGTAGGCCAGCTCACCAACCTGCATTTCGGCCCTGGCATCCGCAGACTCATCCAACATGACCGGGATCTCGAAGTAGATCTCTTCCCCCCAACGATTGGTGCGCGCCTCGATCGGCAGCGCTCGACGGATGGCCAGCGCCGAATCCGAGTCGTTCAAAGTCGCCGGCAGGCTGATCTTGCCGGCGGTGATGGTGATCGCGAGCGGCATGTGTCTTCCTCCTCAAGGTCGCCGGCGGGCGATTGGATCCCGATGACCGACCGGTTCGGCGCGGTCTCTGAACTGGCGTCGTGGGTGATTCTAGTCGCGGCCGGACGGAGGGGCGAGGCAGTCCTTGCGTGTGGCCGCCAGTGGCAGCGCAAACATGACGAAGAGAATCATGTTGAGGACGACGTTCGGCAGGACGCCGTAGGCTGCTGAGAAGAAAGTATCGAGCACAAACCATAGGCCGATGCCGGAGGCCAATGCCCACCACGTCCAGGAGGTATGGCGGGCAAAGCCGTGCCGGACAAGCAAGGCGGCGGTGAGGCCCCACCCGGCAACCGTCGCGCCCCAAGCGCCATAGATCCAACCCTGGAAGTCGGAAACGCCATCGGGGAGGTCCCGCGGCAACCCAGAACACGGAGTCGATCGGAAGGTTGATGGGGGCGAAGACGAGAGTGCGATTCAGCACTGCCATCCCGACGCCAAAGGCTATCAGACCGAGGCTGACCCACCAGAGCCAACGATGCCAGAAGTCGAATCGGCTCATGCTGCCTCCCGCGCCCGGCTCGAGCCCACGATCGCCTTCCCGTCGCAGCGGCCGCGGACTGGGGCCGATGATACTCCGAACGGGCGCGGGCCGCGCCAAGGACGGCTGGCGAGGGCGCGGGCGGTATAATCCGCGCACCGATCGTCGTGACCCCTTAGAGCCGTCGAACCCGGGGAAGCAGGTCGGAGTGGAATCGCGCAGGATCGTGCGCAAGGCGAGGGCCAATGCACGGACACGGCGGCAACTGGTGGTCGTTCATCCGCTACGACGAAGAGCAGGACCGGCCGGAGGTCAGCCGGGCGCTGCTGCGCCGGGTGGGCCAGTACGCCCAGCCGTACTGGGCGGGTGTGGCCGTCATGCTGACGACGATCGTGGCGATCTCGCTGCTTTCACTCCTGCCGCCCCTGTTGCTGCGCGACCTGATCGATACGGCACTGCCCAAACGCGATGTAGGGCGACTCAACCTGCTGGCGTTGGGCATGATCGCTGTGCCGCTGGCCAACGGATTGATCGGCGTGGCTCAGCGCTTCGCCAGCGCCCGCGTGGGAGAGGGGATCATCTTCGACCTGCGCTGCGCCGTCTACGCCCACATGCAGCGTATGAGTCTGCGCTTCTTCACCCGCACGCGGGCCGGGGAACTGATGTCGCGTCTGAACAACGACGTAGTCGGCGCACAGGGCGCCATCACCGGCACGCTGGTGACGCTGATCAGCAACACCGTTTCGCTGGCGCTGACGCTGGCGGTCATGCTGTCGCTCGAGTGGCGTCTGACGCTGCTCGGGGTGGCCATCCTGCCGCTCTTCATCCTGCCGGCGCGGCGGATCGGGGCAACGCTCAGGGTGCTGACGCGGCAAGCGATGGACCAGAATGCCCGCATGAACGCCCAGATGAACGAGACGCTCAACATCAGCGGCGCCCTTCTGGCAAAGGTCTTCGGGCGCCAGCGGTGGGAGGTGGAGCGATTCAGCGAGCGGGCGGCTGGCGTGCGCGACATCGGTATTCGGCAGGCTGTCGTCGGGCGCTGGTTCTTCTTGGGGCTGAGCCTGGTGAGCGCACTGGGCACAGCCCTCGTCTTCTGGGTGGGGGGGCATCTGGTGCTGCGTGGGGCATTTACGGTTGGGACGATCGTCGCCTTCAGCGCCTACCTGGTGAACCTGTACGGGCCGTTGATGGCACTGACCAACGCCCGGGTCGACTTTGCCACATCGATGGTCAGCTTCGAGCGCGTGTTCGAAGTGCTCGACCTGACGGCGGAGATCGACGACCGGCCGAAGGCGATCGACCTGAGCCGGGTCGAAGGCCACGTGCGCTTCGAAGGCGTGTCGTTCTCGTACCGTGAGGAGGAGAGCGGCGCCGGGGGGCTGGAGGAGGTTCGCCGGTTCAGTTGGCACGCCACGACCGATTACCCTCCGGCGACGGCGCGGAACTCCCAGCGCGACGGCCGGCACGGAAGAAGGCGAACTTCGTTACGCACTGCGGGACATCAGCTTCGAGATCCGTCCCGGCCAGCTGGCGGCGCTCGTCGGCCCCAGCGGCGCCGGCAAGACGACCGTCACTTACCTGCTGCCGCGATTGTATGACCCGACGGCCGGCGCGGTGCGCCTGGATGGACACGATCTGCGCGACCTGACACAGGAGTCGCTTGCCCGTCACATGGGCATGGTCACGCAGGAGACCTACCTCTTCCACGATACGCTGCGTAACAACCTGCTCTACGCCCGCCGACAGGCGACGCATGCGGAGCTCGAGGCTGCCTGCCGGGCAGCCAACATTCACGACTTCATCGCCGGCCTGCAGGACGGGTATGAGACGCTGGTCGGTGAGCGCGGTTATCGGCTGTCGGGCGGCGAGAAGCAGCGCGTCGCCATCGCCCGGGTGATCCTCAAGGACCCGCGGGTGCTGATCCTCGACGAGGCCACCAGCCACCTCGACTCGCAATCCGAGGCGCTGATCCAGCAGGCCATGGAATTGGTGATGCGCGGGCGCACGTCGCTCGTGATCGCCCACCGCCTGAGCACGGTGATCGGAGCAGACCTGATCCTGGTGATGGACGGTGGGCGGCTGGTGGAGCAGGGAACGCACAGCGAACTTCTGGCGCGCGGGGGGCTGTACGCCCGGCTGTACGCGACGCAGTTCGATCCTCAGGGTGCGCGCGAGGCGTCGCCGCCTTCGAGTTGATCCGAACCAACTGACGTGCGGGGAGGGCGTGTAGGGCCCGATGCGCTCTGCCCGCGTGCCTGGCTCCCCGAGGTCAGTCTTCCACCTGCGCAGCCGACGGCGTGGGGATGTCGGCGGTCGGGAGGAAGCGCGGAGGCCGGCGGGCCTGCGAAGCTTGCTCGAAGGCATAGGCCAGGCGCAGGAGGGTCGGCTCACTCCACGCGCGGCCGAAGAATGACAACCCCACCGGCAAACCGAAAATGAATCCGGCCGGAACCGTGATGTGCGGGTAACCGGCGACGGCAGCCGGCGAGGTGCTCTCCATATCCCACGACTGAGCGTCCCCGTTGGCCAGGTCGATCAACCAGGCCGGACCGCCGGTGGGGACGACCAGCGCGTCGAGGCGGTCCTTGCGAAGCGCGGCGTCGATCCCCTGGGCGCGGGTCAGGCGGTGATTGCGGGCCAGGGCCTGGCGGTATTTGCGGCCGGTGAGCGGACCCTTCGCCTCGGCCACGAGCATGCGCTCCTGGGCGAAGTACGGCATCACCTGCAGCTTGTGATCGTCGTTGAACCGGATCACCTCGGCCAGGGAGCGTACAGCGCTGGTCCGCCCGCGGCCGGCGAGGTAGGCGTTCAGGTCGGCCTTGAACTCAACATACAGCACCTCGAGCTCCGAGGGACCGAAGGCGTCGAAGTTGGGAAGGTCGGCCGGGTCGATCACGATGGCGCCCTGTTGTCGCAGAACGTCCATACAGGCTTCGAATACGGCCAGCACGTGTCGGTGGGTGCCGACCATGTTGCGCGCTACGCCGATCCTTGCCCCGCGCAGCCCGGCCGGGTCGAGCGTCTGGGTGTAGTCGCGCTGGCCGCGCTCCCGGCTGAGGCGGGTCGAAGGATCGGCGCGGTCGACTCCGGTGAGCGCGCCGAGGAGCAGGGCGGCGTCCTCGACCGTGCGCGCCATCGGCCCGGCGGTGTCCTGGCTGTGTGCGATCGGGACGATGCCCGTGCGGCTGATCAGCCCGAGCGTCGGCTTAAGGCCGACAATGCCGTTGGTCTGAGACGGGCAGATGATCGAGCCATCGGTCTCCGTCCCCAGGGCGGCGGCGCAGAACGAGGCGGTCACCGCCGCGGCCGAGCCGGACGAGGAACCGCAGGCGGTTCGGTCGAGGGCGTACGGGTTGCGTGTCAGCCCGCCGCGGCTCGACCAGCCGCTGACCGAGTTCTTCCCGCGGAAGTTGGCCCACTCGCTCAGGTTGGTCTTGCCCAGGATGACTGCGCCGGCGGCGCGCAGCCGCCGCACGACGAAGGCATCACGGCGTGCCGGCGTTCCCTCCAGCGCCAGCGAGCCGGCGGTCGTCTGCATTCGGTCGCCGGTATCGATGTTGTCCTTGAGCAGGATCGGGATGCCGTGGAGCGGGCCGCGCACGCGGCCGGCCCGGCGCTCGGCATCGAGCGCCTCGGCTTGTGCCTGCGCCTCGGGGTTCACTTCGATGACCGAGTTCACCCGCGGTCCGTTGCGGTCGAGGGCCTCGATACGCGCCAGGTAGGCCTGGGTCGCCGCCAGGGAAGTGGTCTCGCCCGACGTCATCTGTCCCTGCAGCTGCCGGATCGTACGCTCTTCCATCATTCAACCTCTCGTGCACGACGGTAGGAATCGACCCGATTGATGTTGCCGCAGCGGGCCGTCGGCGTGTGGCGGCATGATCGTGAGAACAAGGCCGGTGGCCGATGATCTATCGGCTGGCCTGGATCCGCAAGCGCGCCCGAATGCCTTCGTCAACGCAGGTCTTGGCCTGCGGCTACGTGCCTGCCGGGGCTGCTGTCGGACCTCCATGATGAGCCTGACGTATTCCGTAGGGGCGAAGCATGCCGTCTCGCACCCCGTTCGGGCCGCGAGCCCCGGCACGCCGGGGCGAGACGGCCGGTATGCCGCCGGGCTTCGCGGCACGAACGGTGCTTCGCCCCTACCTGCCTCCTGCGGAGCGGTGCAGCCGGCGCAGGATGTCCAAGTCCAGCTCACCAGCCACGCCCCAGCCCTTCTCGCCCTTCGGGACAGCAGGGCGGAAGCTTTCGTAGAGGGTGAATGCCTTCTGGTGTAATTCGGCCGGCGGGTAGGACCGCGCCAGCTCGCGCATCGCCTTCTCGACCTCGGGTAGGCTGTCACCGAACTTCGACTCGAGATAGCGCCGCACGGACTCCGGGATCATCGCTTCGCCCCTGTCCGCTGCACGCAGCCCCTGGCGGGTACGCACGACAGGGATCGAGCGACCCATTAGTTCGACGGTGGCCGACGGGATGGCGGGTGGTTCTGCCGCGGAGGGACCCTCGGACTTGGGACGTGGGGCGTAAATCCCCAGGCGTCGTCCTTTGGATTGGGCGTTCAGCCCCGCCAGGGCCTTGCCGAGCGTGAGGGCTTCGGCATGCGCGTGCCCCAGGCGTTCGGCAACCAGGGCGGCCCACAACGTGAGGACCGGGGCACGGTTGATCTTGACCTTCATAGGGTTTGCCTCGTCACTGGAGCACCGGGTGCGGCAAGGGCCGCGGCCTTTATGCCGTGACTTGCCCCTCCGGTGAGAGAGCAGCCGCGCCGTAGATCTTGTAGACACGTATGGCCCAGAAGACCAGCAGCACCGTCATCACCATCCCGGGGCCGATCACGCCCGCCGGCCAAACCGAGAAGAAATCGAACAGGCCGTGGAACACGGCCAACAACAGGAGGCTGCCGCGGGTGCCATTGTACATCCAGGTGTATACGGTCGAGCCGACGGCTGCCACGGTGAGCAACATCGGGATCACCAGAAGCCCCATCTCGAGGTAGGTATCGCGGTAGAACAGGGCTGGGAGATGCCAGACGGCCCAGAAGGCGCCCAGCAGCATCGAGGCAGAGAAGGCGGTGCGTCCGGCCTGGAGCCGCGGCAGCGCAAAGCCGCGCCAGCCGACCTCTTCACCAACGCCGAAGGTCACGGTCCACAGCAGCAATGTCGGAATGATTCCGAGCGCGGGCAGGTAGTCGGGCTGACCCAACGCTGCCAGGCTCGGCCACACTCCCTGCGTAAGCCGAGTCGCCAGGACGAGCAGGACGAAGACCGCGCAAGGTGCGGCGACAGCTACGATCCAGTAGATCGGTCTGACGGCCCAGCGGGCGAACCCGGACAGCAAGGCGGCGAGGCCGCGTGCGCCGCGCGTGGCCAGCGTCACGATAAAGGCCGCCAGGAATGGCCCGAACGGTGCGAGATAGTGAAGGCTCATCGGAAAGACGGGACGGATCAATCCCTGGGCTTGAAGCGCCAGAGGGACCTCGATGGCCCAGGAGAGGAGAAACGTCAGTAGGAAGAAGGCGGCCAGGTCGCGGTGCAATCTGATTGGTGGAGTCGCGTTCATCTGAAATGCTCCTGGTCGCGGCGGCAAGACCGAAGCATAGCACCAGGTTCGCTGGGATGGCTTGGCTGGCCCCTGCGAGCGGGGACCCACGCGAGCCGCAGGTCGGGACGTTTGTCCTTTTTCCGGTGGATGGCTGCACTCTCCGGGACCGTGTGGTCGGAATGTGCCCTGGTGGATCGGACCGAGGGTGTGGCCTGCTTGGTGCCGGGGTGCACGGAGCGCAGCGTCCGATTGCACAGGCCCAGCAACGGCGCCAGAGCGATTTCCGATCGCCCCCCTGCGGTCCCGGTCACTGCGCCGGGACGAACGGCCCCGCCATGCGGCCGGCGGTCGCGACTCGCGTTCGAGGGAGCCGTCGGCCGCTCGACCTCGCGACTTGCGTACGAGTTAGACGTGCCGCCCCGGGCGCGCCAAATGCAGGCCATGGCGCGAATCGGTGCGGCGAGATCGACGCAAGGCCGAAGCACTCCGTCTTGCAGGGTCGTGTTGGCTTCGCCGCCAGCCGGGGGGGGAAGGCCGGAAGCCACAGAAGGTGACGAACCGCCGCTGGACGAAGGATTGCGGATGCCAATAGGAGAAGGATGCAACCACGACCCGTACCTGCCGGATAAGACACCTCCCGAGGCGGGGCAACCCTCGGGAGTATGGAGATCAGGGATGGTAAGGGCTACAGGCCGTCGATGGCCGTTGCCAGCGCCAGGAGTACGAAGCCGATGGCGACGAGCCAGAAGGCGTAGGGCGACAGTGCCGGGATGGTGATGACAGTGGACAAGATGCCCAGGACACCGATGACAACAGCGATCCACCAGGTGATGACTTTCGGCGGGCTCAGTTTCATGCTTGCCTCCTCTGATTTGAAAACGATCTTCCCGGTCGCAAACGGGGTCCGCCGTCCCGGGCTTGCCCCGTGGCCGATGGCCAGTTGCCCGAAGGGCGAACACGACCCCTGACGGTGAGGCTCACCGTCCACCCTAGTTAAACACCGTTTCCAGCCGGAGGTTGCCATCGGGACCCACACACTGAGTGCCCGGTTGCAGCCTGTCGGGATGTCGGGGAAGCCCGAGGACAACCGGAGCCCGTGGGTCTCTGGGGCGCGGGATGTGTCCCCTATCCCGGGGGCGGGCCGGGCCAGCTGTACGGGATACGAAGGAAGGAGACGGCGTGGGGCATCGCCCCCTGGCTAGGCGAGCGTGAAGTACACCGCCAGCGTGGCGAGATCGATCAGCGCATGCCCGATCACCAGGAACGGAAGCAGTCGCGGCCGGACCTTGAGGATTGCCCCGATCTAGAAGGCGAAGGGCAAGTACATCAAGGCGCGCCACAGGACGAAGCGGCCGTCCAGGATCAACGGCAGCGTCGCATGTTGCAGGCTCAGGAACAGGGAGGCGATTGCCCAGGCCAGCCAGCCCGATCGCAACTGCTTTTCCAGACGGGGCATGACGTAGCCGAAATACGTGGGCAGCTCGGCGAAGGCGATGGTGATCGGGAAGAAAAAGCCAAGCAGGATGGCCCACATCGGCAGCGGACGGAAGAGCATGGCGACGGCGCGGTCATACGAGCCGAGCAAGACCGCACCCAGGTACGACATCGGAAGCGAGGCGATCGGCCCGGCAAGGAGAAACCCGCCGACGGACCAGCCGAGATCCTTCCAAAAGGTTCGGCGGTCGAAGCGCAGAAGATCGGCCTGACGCTAGCCCTCTCGACGGATGAGCCAGACGAGGAGCTCAATCGAGGCCAGATTGGCGCCGAGGATGGCGTGCATCCACCAGCGCGACGACTCCGACCATGCGTCCGGCGTGCCTTCGGCGCGCAGCACCAGGGGGATCAGCCCCTGCATGACCAGGAACAGCACCATGCGTGATCCGAGGATGATCCATGGCCAGGCGGGCCTGCGGGCAGGTGCATTCACGTCCACGGGCTCACCTTCGGGATTGGACGGCGCATACCGGAGCGGAGGGCGTCGCTCTTGGACACGCGGCCGTTGACTCGAGACGGGATCCGCCGACAGAAGTCGGGGTCGCCGGTGGGGATCAGGCCCGCGGGTCGGGCGTCAGGGCAGATCGCCGGCTTTGAGCGTGAACTCGTCGACGATCGTCCCATCCAATGCGATTGCCTGCGCGGTCAGGGTGGACCCGTCGACGGCAAAGTGTACCAGGTGGTGCCCGTTATAGAACGCTTCCGTGTCCGGGTCCGGACCGTCGATGAAGTCGAGCTCGGCGCCGGCGCCGCCGGTCACGATGTACGTGATGCCGTTGACGATCGAGCGCTGGTAGTTGTGGTTGTGGCCGCTCACCACCAGGTCCACGCCGAAGCGCTCGAACAGCGGGACGAGGTTGATGCGCACGGCGTCGCCCATCGTGTCCTCGGGCAGGGCGTCGTAGGGCGGCACATGGAACAGCACGATCAGCCAGGGCTGGGTGTTGGCGGCCAGGGTCGCCTCAAGCCACTGCACCTGCTCGCTGCGTTTTCCAAAGGGCATGATGGCGTCGATCTGAAGCGAGATAATTCGGGCGTTGCCCCAATCGAAGGTGTACCAGCGCTCGTTGCCGGGAAGCACGAAGGCTTCGAAGTAGCGCCGATCGTTGCCGTCGTGATTTCCCGGGCTGGGGAACAGCGGCACGCTGGCCAGCAGGTCGCTCTCGATCTCGAAGAAGCGGTCCCATTCGGCCGTGCTCCCGCCGTGGGCGACCAGGTCGCCCGTGTGCAAGCTGAAATCGGGTTTGAGCGCCAGGATGGCATCGGCGATCAGGCGATGGACCGCGTGACCGACTGCGCGAATTGCCGTAGGCGACAAAGGTGAAGGATGGATCCTCCGGAAGCGGGGCGGTACGGAAACTTCCTGCTTCCGACATCGGATAGCCGGACGAGGCCACCCAGTATCCATACTCGGCTCCCGGCTCGAGGCCGGTGAGCAGGACTTCATGGCGCCGGCCTTCGCCGGGTGAGACCAGGCGATGGTCATAGGCTCCGTCTCGCCCGTAGATCACTTCACCGGCGAGTGGCCGGTCGGTTTCCCACACGATGACGATCGAGTCAGATGTGGGTGACTGAAGGTAGGGTCCGCGGGTGAGCGCGCCGTCGGGCGTCGGCGGCGGCGTGGGGGTTAGCGACGGGAGGGGCGGCGACGTGGCTGGAATGGACGGCGGACGGTGTGAACGAAACGGCGTGCGTGGGCAGGGCCGTCGGGGTGGAGACGGGCGTAGGGGACGCCGTGGGTTGCTCGGCCGGCAGGAGTGTGCAGCCGCCGAGCATGACCGTGGCGAGGGAAACTTGGCCGAGGCGAACCATCGGGCGTACCATCCCAGGGGCCATTATCCACTGGCGCGGGCCCGGGCGACAAGGGTACGCTGGGGGACGGGCCCAGGGGCGCGGAGCCAAACCCGTGGCGGGGAGCCCCTCGCCGGTCGAGGCGAGGGGCTCCCCGCTGCGGGCCAAAGCCTGAATCCTGCCCGAGGCCTGGCGGGCGAATTCTGCGTAGACGGAAGTGAGGCAGACGAACGTGACCCGTAGCAGAGCGGCTGGCATCGATCGGGGCGAGTCCCGGTGGCTGGAACGGGCCCGCCAGGGGGACGAACAGGCGTTCGCCGAGCTGGTGGAAGCGTATCAGCGGCCGGTGTTCAATCTGTGTTACCGAATGCTCGGCGATTCCGGCGAGGCGGAGGACGCGGCCCAGGAGAGCTTCCTGAGGGCCCACCGCAATATGCGACGCTACGACCCGACGCGCAGCTTCTCAACCTGGCTGCTGTCGATCGCCTCCCACTACTGCATCGATCAGCTGCGCCGTCGGCGGCTGCCGGTGGACTCGCTCGAGGAGCTCGAGCCGTGGGAAGAGGCTCCCGACCCAGGGCCGGGACCCGAGACGGCGGTGGCGCGGCGCGAAGGACGCGAGGCAGCGCGGGCGCTCCTTGCAAGGCTGGGCCCGCAGGACCGGGCGGTGGTCGTCTTGCGCTACTGGGATGATCTCTCGACCGAGGAAATTGCCGGGGCGCTGTCGCTGACGGTGAAGGCAGTGAAAAGCCGGCTGCACCGGGCGCGGCGCCAGATGGCCGAGACCTGGATGCAGGCCCACTCGGAGCCGGCGTGGAATGGAGGACGAGCCGATGTCGCATCAGCCCTTTGAAGACTGGATCGTGGGTGACGACGCGCTGACGCTCGAGCAGCGGCGGTCGCTGGAGGGGCACCTGGGAGCCTGCGCTGCATGCGCCCGGCTGGCGACGTCGCTGGCCGCGGTGGACCGCACGCTCGGTGAGGCCAAGGCCGTGACGCCGGTGGCCGGCTTCCGGCTGCGGTTTTCCGAGCGGCTGGGGCGCGAGCATCTGCGGGCTGGGCGTCGGCAGGCATGGGGCACGTTTGCCGCGGCAGTCATCGCGGCGTCCATGCTGGCCATCCCGATGATCGTGCGGCTGGGGGCGACATGGACGTCGCCGGGCGAGATGGTGGTGCAGATGCTGATCCGGGTGTACGACGCCTGGGTCGGGCTGCGGGTGGCCAGCGGGTTCGCCCGGGTCGCCTTGAGCAACCTGTCCGAGATCGTGCCGCCGGCGTGGTTCCTGGCATTCCTCGCCGCGTGCCTGGGCATGGGCGTGGTATGGATGGCAACGTTGTATCGCTTCGCGTTTCGACGCGTGACGGAAGGAGAAGGAAAATGAAACGCATGATGGTGATCGTGAGTTTGGTGCTGGTGGCGGCATTGGTGCTGCCGATCACGGCGGCGGCGGCCGGCGCCGGGGAAGTGCCTGCTCGACGGGCGGATCGTGTTCGGCGGCAGCTACACGCTGGCCAGCGGTCAGACGCTGGACGGCGACCTGCTGGCCTTCGGCGGGAACGTGACGCTCGAGCCAACTTCGGTGGTCACGGGTTCGGTATTCCTGGTCGGTGGGAATCTGAACTCGGCCGGGACGATCCGGGGCGATCTGGCGCTGGTCGGCGGGAACGCCAACCTGCAGGCCGGCGCGTTGATCGAAGGCGGCGTGACGACCTTCGGGGGCAACGTCAACCGCGATCCGGCTGCCCGGATCGAGGGACAGATCACCAGCGGCGGACCGACGGTGGAGATCCCTGGGCTTGCTCCTTTCCAGGGTGTCCCGCCGCTCGAGCTGCCGTTCGTCGGACGTTCGTGGAGCAGCCCGCGGATCGACCTGCGGATGACCCCGCTGTGGGACGGCGGGTGGCTGCTGCTGCAGTCGCTGCTGACCGCGGCGCTGGCGGTGCTGGTGGTGATGTTCGGGGCCAACAGAGCCGGGCGAGTGGCGAAGGCGGCGGTGGATGCGCCGGCGATCTCGGGTGTCGTGGGGTTCTTGGGCCTGCTCGGCATCCCGGCGCTGCTGATCGGGTTGGCGCTGACGATCTGCCTGATCCCGGTCATGCTTGTCGGAGTGCTGCTGTTCGTGGTGGCAATCGTGTATGGGTGGATCAGCATCGGCCTGGAAGTCGGCGAGCGGCTGACGCACATGCTCAAGTGGCAGCTGGATCCCGCGGCGGCGGCCGGGCTGGGGACATTCGTGATCTGCCTGGTGGCGAATGGGATCAACTTCATCCCGTGCATCGGGTGGCTGGCGCCGACGCTGGTGAGTGCGGTTGGGCTGGGTGCGGTGCTGCTGACGCGCTTCGGACGGCAGGGGTATCCGGAGATGGTTCCGGCGCGGATGATCGAGGTTCCGCCGGCGGGGTAGTGAGGGCGAGTGAAGCGGACAACGGGGCGGCCGAGAGGCCGCCCCGTTCGTTTTGGGGACCGATGTTGCGGGGGTGGTCATGAGCGCCATTCGTGGCACGCGCTCCTGCGGTCCGTCCCGCACGGGGGACGGCGCGGAAGGAGGACGCGCTCGAGGCGTGTGGGGAGTTGGATGGCATGCGTGCGAGGCTGAAGGGAGGTTCGCGTCGATCTGTTCGCCCCCCTGTGGTCCCCCCTGCCGGGGGACGGCGCGGAAGGAGGGCTCGCCCGAGACGTGTTGGGAGTTGGATGGCATGCGCGCGAGTCTGAAGGGAGGTTCGCGTCGATCTGTTCGCCCCCCTGTGGTCCCCCCTGCCGGGGGGACGGCGGGGGGATGGATCCCCCGCGCTCCCGGTCCCTGCACCGGGACGAACGGCCCCGCCAGGCGGCCTGCGATCGCGACATGCGTTCGAGGAGGCGGTGGGCCGCTTGACCTCGGTTGCGGATCGTTAACGTCCCGCCCCTGGCGGGTAGATCGGCGTCCGGGCGAAGGAGAATGACAAGTTACGCGTGGGGCGAAGCATGCTTCGCCCCTACGTGAATTTCGGGGGCCATTGATGACTGGACTGCATTGCGAGGGTCGCGTTCTTCCAACGCCCCCCGTGGTCCCCCCTGCCGGGGACGGGGGGATGATCCCGCGCACTCCCGCCAGGCGGCCTGCGATCGCGACATGCGTTCGAGGAGGCGGTGGGCCGCTTGACCTCGCGACTTGCGGATGAGTCAGACGTCCCGCCCCTGGCGGGCTGAATCAGGATCCGCGGCGCGAACTGGAGCTACGAGATTGGCGTAGGGGCGAGACGCCGCCGTTGAGGGTGCGAGCGCCGCGCCAAGCCCGGCGGCACGCCGGGCAGGCAATGACTGGCGCGGGCGGAGGCGGGCGGCTATAATGACGAAACCACAGGCACGCCCGAGTGCCCATGTCTTTCGTTCACCTGCACGTCCATTCCGAATACTCGCTGCTCGACGGCCTGAGCCGCATCCCTCACCTGGTGGAGCGCGCCAGGGAATTGGGCATGCCGGCCTTGGCGTTGACCGATCACGGCACGATGTTCGGCGTGATCGACTTCTATCGCGCCGCCAAAAGCGCGGGCATCAAGCCGATCCTGGGCATGGAAGCCTATCTCGCCGCACGCGGGCATGCGCGACCGGGACCCGCAGCTCGATGGACGCTCCTTCCATCAGCTCCTCCTGGCGGAGAACGATACCGGCTACCGCAACCTGCTGCAGCTCGCCAGCGCCGCCCAGTTGGAAGGCTTCTACTACCGGCCGCGCATCGATCATGATTTCCTCGCCGCCCACAACGAGGGCCTGATCGTCACCACCGGCTGCCTCTCGGGCGAGATCCCGCGTGCCCTGGCCGACGGGCGCACTGAACACGCCCAGCGGCTGGTGGACTGGTACTTCGAGGTCTTCGGCCCGGATCGGTTCTTCTTCGAGCTGCAATCGCATGAGGTCAGCGAGCTGACGGCGGTCAACCGCGGGTTGATCGAACTGTCCAAGCGCTACCCGGCGCGCTTCATCGCCACCAACGACGTGCACTACGTCAACCCCGAGGACGCCGAACTGCAGGACATCCTGCTGTGCATCCAGACCGGGTCGCTGCGCGCCAACCCCGACCGTATGCGGATGACCGATCCGTCCTACTACCTGCGAACGCCGGACGAGATGCAAACGCTCTTCGGTGAGGTGCCCGGAGCGCTGAGCAATACCCTGCTCATCGCTGAGCGCTGCAGCGTCGACCTGGACTTCAAAGGCTACCACCTGCCTGCATTCGACGTACCGGACGGGGCGACCCCTGCCTCGCACCTGCGGGCGCTGTGCGCTGCCGGGCTGGAGCAACGGTTTGGCGAACGGGCGTCGCGGCCCGAGATCCGCCAGCGCCTGGACTATGAGCTGGACGTCATCCACCAGATGGGCTTCGACACCTACTTCCTGATCGTGTGGGACCTGTGCCGCTTCGCCCGCCAGCAGGGCATCTGGTACAACGCCCGCGGGTCGGCTTCGGGCTCGATCGTCGCCTACTGCCTGGAGATCACGCTGGTCGACCCGCTCGAGCACGGGCTGATCTTCGAGCGCTTCCTCAACCCCGGCCGGGTCTCGATGCCGGACATCGATCTCGATTTCCAGGACGACCAGCGGGCGCGCATGCTCGAGTACACCGCCCAGCGCTACGGCCGCGACAAGGTGGCTCAGATCATCACCTTCGGCACGCTGGGGGCGCGGGCGGCGTTGCGAGACGTGGGCCGGGTGATGGACATCCCGCTCCCCGAGGTCGACCGGGTCGCCAAACTCGTGCCGAACATCCCCGGCAAACCGATGACCATCCCGGAAGCGCTGGAGAGTGTGCCTCCCTTCAAGGAAGCTTATGAGTCGGCGCCGTACCTGAAGGAGCTGATCGATACCGCCGTGCGCCTGGAGGGCGTGGCGCGCAACGCCGGGACGCATGCCGCCGGGGTGATCATCACCGACCGCCCGTTGACCGACTACGTCCCGCTGCACCGCCCCACCAAGGGCGCGCCGGAAGACAATCCGATCGGCGCCGTGACGCAGTTCGAGATGCAGGTCGTCGAATCGCTCGGGCTGCTCAAGGTCGATTTCCTCGGGCTGTCGACGCTGACAGTCATGGCGCGGGCGTGCGAGCAGATCCACCGCCGGCACAACCTGGCGTTCGATCTCCACACCATCCCGCTGGACGATCCGGCGACCTTCGAACTGCTTGGACGCGGCGATGTGCTGGGCGTGTTCCAGGTGGAGGGCGCCGGCATGCGCCGCTACCTGATGGAGATGAAGCCGCACACGCTGGCGCATATCGTCGCCATGGTCGCCCTGTACCGGCCCGGCCCGATCGAGTTCATCCCCGAGTACATTCGCCGGATGCACGGCGAGGAGGCGGTCACCTACCGCCACGCCAGCCTGGAGCCGATCCTGCAGGAAACCTACGGCATCACGGTCTACCAGGAGCAGATCATGTACACGGCCATGCAGATGGCCGGGTACTCGGCCTCGGAGGCGGATTTCCTGCGCAAGGCGGTGGCCAAGAAGAAGGCCGAGGCGCTGCATCACGAGCGCGACCGGTTCGTCCAGGGCGCTGTGGCCAACGGCATCCCGCCCGCAACGGCCAACACGGTATTCGACGACTGGGAAGCTTTCGCCCGCTACGGATTCCCCAAAGGTCATGCCGCCGACTATGCCGTGATCTGCGTTCAGACCGCCTACCTGAAGGCGCACTATCCGACCGAGTACATGGCGGCATTGATGTCGGTCTTCAAGGCCGACACCGACAAGGTGGCGCTCTACATCGTCGACTGCCGGCGCATGGGCATCGAGGTCCTGCCGCCGGACGTGAATGCCGGCGGGCTGGATTTCGAGATCGAAGATCGGCCGGAGAGCAAGCCCGCCATCCGTTTCGGGCTGGCAGCCATCAAGAACGTCGGCGTCGGCCCGGTGCAGGCGATCCTGGAGGCGCGTGAGCTCGGAGGCCGATTTGCCGATGTCGAGGACTTCGCCCGCCGGGTCGACCTGCGGCTGGTGGGGAAGCGCGCCCTCGAGTGTCTGGCACGCGTCGGCGCCCTTGACAGCCTGTGCCCTCGCTGCAACCTGCTGGACGCCGTCGATCGCCTGATCAGCCTGTCGACGACTCATTTTCGTGCCGCCGAGGTGGGGCAGATGTCGCTTTTCGGAGGGACGACCGGCGTCTCCGAGCGACTTGAGATGCCAACCTCCGGCGCAGGGGTCTCGGTCCGCCAACAGCTGACCTGGGAGAAGGAACTGCTGGGGGTGTACATCTCCGACCATCCACTGACGCCCTACCTGGAGACGCTGACGCAAGTGGTGACGCACTTCAGCGCCGAGCTCGGCGACGCCGAACACGGACAGGCGGTGGTCGTCGCCGGAGAGGTCAGCCACCTTCGTCCGTACCAGACACGCACCGGCAAGGCGATGGGCTTTATCACGCTGGAGGACCTGCAGGGATCGATCGAGCTGGTCGTGTTCAGCCGCGTGTGGGCGGAAGCCTCGCGCTGGCTGACGCCCGGAAGCATCGTGCTCGTGCGTGGCAAAGTGGACAGCGAGCGCGGCGATCCGAAGGTGTTGGCGGACGAGATCACGCGCGAGTTCACCATGCTGCAGCCATTACGCCCGGCGCCATCTCCTGCCATGCCCGCCCTGGAAGAGCTGCCGCAGGCAGCCGAAGCCTGGTCCCCGGAGCAGGGGATCGAGGCCTGGTCGGAGCCCGAGGTGCTCGTCGTTGCTCCGCCGGAGGCGGAGGCGCCTGTGCCGGCGCCGAGGGCCGGCGAATCGCCGGCGGGCAATGCCTGGCCGGCGGTCAATGACCCGGAGTACGTCCCCAACGAGGCCCAGGTGGCGCTGACGCTCCTGACCGAGCAACTGCCAGTCGAGGCGACCGGCGATCCGCGCATGATCACGCTGCGCCTGCATTCGACCGGTGACCGCGAGCGCGACGCCCGCCGCATGCGGCGGGTGCACGGGCTGCTGACTTCTTACCCCGGCCGGGACCGCTTCGTGTTCCACGTCTATGAGGCCTCCCGGCGTTACCATCTCGAGTTCCCCAACTCGACCACCGGATACTGTGCCGACCTGCGCCGCGAACTGCATACGCTGCTTGGCGAGGGGTCGGTGCAGGTTGAGCGGTTGCGGATCCAGTAGCGCTGTCCCGTGGGCGGCGCGAATCCTGCGGAGGGAAGCGGCATGCGGATCGGTATCCTGACGGGCGGGGGAGATGTCCCCGGACTGAATCCGGCGATCAAGGCCGTCGTGCATCGGCTGACGGACGCCGGCCACAATGTCGTCGGCATCCGCCGCGGTTGGTCCGGGCTGCTCAAATGCCGGCCGGACGACCCGGCCTCCGTCGCGCGGAGTACGGTCGTCCTCGATCGGCTGGCGGTGCGCAAGATCGAACGCGACGGCGGAACGTTCCTGCACTCGTCGCGCACCAATCCGGCGAAGGTCAAGCCGGAGGATGCGCCCGATTTTCTGAAGGGGCAGGGGGCGGGGGCCGAGAAGGCGCAGGACTTCACCCCACACATCCTGAGCGTGCTCCAGGCGCTGAAGATTGAGGCCCTCGTGCCGATCGGAGGGGACGACACACTCTCCTACGGCCTGCGGCTGCATGACGAAGGCTTCCCGGTGGTGGCGATTCCCAAGACGATGGACAACGACGTCAGCGGCACGGACTACTGCCTGGGGTTCTCCACGGCCGTCACGCGCAGTGTGCGGTTCATCACCGACCTGCGAACCTGCATGGGATCCCACGAGCGCTTCGGCGTGATCGAGCTGTTTGGGCGCAACAGCGGCGAGACTGCGCTGGTGTCCGGCTACCTGGCCTACGCCGACCGCGTGTGCATCTCCGAGGTGCCCTTCAACATCGAGCACCTGGCGGAACTGCTTCAGGCCGACCGCAAGGCCAATCCAAGCAACTACTCGATGGTGGTGATTTCGGAAGGGGCGCGGATGGAGGGTGGCGAGATCATCCAGCGCGGCAAGCCGGATGCCTTCGGTCATCAGAAACTGGGTGGCATCGGGGAGCAGGTCGGCGACATGCTCAAGGAGATCACCGGCGTCGGGATCATCCATCAGAACGTTGCCTACCTGATGCGCTGCGGCCCTCCCGACGCGCTCGACCTGATGGTCGCGGCGAACTACGGCACGCTGGCCGCCGACCTCCTGTTGGCCAAACAGTCGGGCCGCATGGTGGCGCTGAAGAACGGCTGCTACACGCACGTCTCGATGACCGAGACACGCGCCGGAGCCCGCAAGGTAGACATCGAGGCGCTGTATGACGCCGTGGATTACCGGCCGCGGATGCGTGCGGTCGAGGGGATGCCCATGTTCCTGCGCTGAGCCGCAGGGCAGGTTCCTACTTCGACGCCGGCCGCGCCGCCGCAGTTGAGCTGGGCGGCGCCGTTCGTTCCCGCCCGTGTGCGACCAAGCGACCCGTGACCGTGCCCGCCAGTCCGTAGTGGGTAGCTGCAACGATCACCGCTGCGGAATCGTAGGTCGGGTCGACGGGCTCGGCGAAGATGCCGTTTCAAGGCTGCGCCTGCAAGCGCCGCTGCGCGAAAGCTCGGCGGCTGGAAGCTGACCGTCGCCGGCACGTAGCCCGGCTTTCCTGCGCCGGGACGGACGGCCCTGCCTAGCCCCGCATCGGACATGGGTCCGACGTAAGCGTGCGCCTCTACGGGAACCGATTGGCGGGGGCACACGGTCTGTCCATCGCACGCGCGGATCGCGGCACATCCAGCTGACGTCGAACTCGCGGTGCTTACGACCCTCCCCCACGCGAGGAGTGCGGATCTGCGACCGCGGCTGGGGAAATCGGTCGCAGGATGTCTGCCGAGGTTGTTGTAGGGGCGGGTTTCAAACCCGCCCCTACGCGATGATGTGGGAGGTTTCCGGCCGCGGCGACGGGCGCTCGGGGGAGGGACCGGACCCGGGCCGCGACTGCGGTCAGGCGAGGTCGATGCCGGCCACCCGGCGAAGGCCGGCGCCCTTCGCCAGCCGAACAGCCGCCCGAAATTCTCGACTCGACAAGGGGCGCTTCAACACCGGGTGGTCGGCGCGCCAGGTAGGCCGGCCGGTACTGATCCATCAGATTCAGGTAGGTATCCCGCGAGACCTCCGACGCCAGGAACCGGACGACGCCTGCGGTGCCGGCCAGGCCGCCGGGGAGCACCAGGTGCCGCACCAGCAAGCCGCGACGGGCCAGACCGGGGCATCGATCCGCAGGTCTCCGACTTGCGTGTGCATCGCCCGAACTGCCTGCCGGTTGGCCTGCGGGTACACGGCGGCGTGCGACAACCGCCTGGAGACGGCAGGATCGTCGTACTTCATGTCGGGCATGAAGATGTCGACGACGCCATCCAGCAACTCGAGGCCCTCGAGCGAGTCATACCCGCCCGTGTTGTAGACGATGGGAAGCCTCAGGCCTCGCTCCACCGCCAGGACCAGCGCCGGAAGAATCGCCGCCACCACATGCGTCGGCGAGACCAGGTTCAGGTTGTGGCAGCCCTCTCGCTGCAATCCGAGGAACGCCTCGGCAAGCTCGGCATCGCTCATCGGCCGGCCGGCGTTGCGCTGGCTGATCTCATGGTTCTGGCAGTAGACGCAGCGCAAGTTGCAGCGCGAGAAGAAGACCGTGCCCGATCCAGCCCAGCCGCTGAGCGGGCGTTCCTCGCCGTGATGCGCCCCGATCGATGCCACCAACGCCTGAATGCCGGTGCGGCAGAACCCCAGGTATGCGTAGCGATTCACACCGCAATGCCGGGCGCAGAGATCGCAGGCCCTCAGGTGGTCGCGCGCTTGCTCGGCGCGCGCCTTGAGCTCACCGGAGGAAAGAAGTCGAAGGTAGGCCGGCTCGAAGGGGGTCACGCCGGGATGATAGCAGAGGACGGTGTGCCGTGGGCTCGTCCCATCGGCTGCCTCGCGGCTCGGGGCGGAGACGCCCTGGCGGAGCCGAGTCGCGGGTCTCGGACCTTCCCCAAGGCGGGCTGGCGTGAAGCTTGCATCTGTGCGGGCGCGGCCGGCGGGGGCCGCTGGAGAGAGGGTTGCCGATGCCCGGCACATATACCGAGGCGCACCGATTGGCCGACCGACTCGATACGCTGTGCGAGCCCTATCGCCAGAACGCGATTGTGTGGCTGCAGCTGTGCACACAAAGCCCGATGGACGACCCGCGCGCCGAAATCCTGCACTTCCTCTCCAATCTCAACCCGATTGTCCGGGACACTTTCGTCCTGCACGCCGGCCGGGTGCTGGAGGAGGCCGTGCGCTACTTCGGGGTGAAGAAGGGTGCGACCAGCCCGCTGCGGGCAAAGCCGGGTCAGGGACTGTATCAGGCCGTTGGGGTCGTCAGTGCGTGAAGGTTGCCGGTCCTCGAGCGGGAAAGGCCGGCGGGGCACCTTGTGTGCCCCGCCGTTTCATTCCGTATGCGGCTCGCGGTCGGGTGTGCCGGCACGCGCCTCAGATCCAGGTCGGTTCCTCATAGCGCCCGAAGACGTCCTTCATCACGCCGACGATTTCCCCCAGCGTGGCGAAGGCGCGCACGGCGTCCAGGATGAAGGGCATCGTGTTCTCGGTCCCCTGGCACGCTACTCGCAGCCGGTCGAGCGCCTGGCCGACCGCACCCGGATCGCGCCGCTTGCGCAGCGCCTCCAGCCGGCCTGCCTGGCGCTCGAAACCCTGCGGATCCATCGCCAGCAGCGGGATCACATACGGCTGCTCGTCGGTGTAGGCATTCACCCCTACGATCTTGCGGTCCCCGGCGTCGATCTCGCGCTGGTAGCGGTAGGCCGCCTCGGCGATCTCGCGCTGGAAGAATCCGGCGGCGATGGACGGCAGGACGCCGCCGTGCTCGTCGATGCGGCGGAAGTACTCGCGGGCCTGCGCCTCCATCCTCTGCGTGAGCGCCTCGACGAAATACGATCCTCCCAGAGGGTCGATGGTGTTCGCCACGCCGGATTCCTCGGCCAGGATCTGCTGGGTGCGCAAGGCGACGGTGGCGGCGTGGACGGACGGGAGGGCCAGGGCCTCGTCCATCGAGTTGGTGTGCAGCGACTGTGTGCCTCCCAGCACGGCCGCCAGAGCCTGGACGGCGACCCGGACGATGTTGTTCTCGGGCTGTTGGGCGGTCAGGCTGACGCCGGCGGTCTGGGTGTGGAACCGCAGCAGCCACGAACGCGGGTTCTGAGCCCCAAAGGTGTGGCGCATGGCCTCTGCCCAGAGACGGCGGGCGGCACGGTACTTGGCGATCTCCTCGAAGAAGTCGTTGTGGGCGTTGAAGAAGAACGACAGGCGCGGGGCGAAGTCGTCGATCGGCAGGCCGCGCTCCAGAGCCCAGCGCGTGTACTCCATCCCGTCGGCCAGCGTGAAGGCCAGCTCCTGGGCGGCCGTGGACCCGGCCTCACGGATGTGGTAGCCCGATATCGAGATCGTGTTCCATTCCGGGACATGCCGGGCGCCGAACTCGATCGTATCGGTCACCAGGCGCATCGACGGCTCGGGCGGGAAGATGTATTCCTTCTGCGCGATGTACTCCTTGAGGATGTCGTTCTGAGTTGTGCCGCGGAGCCGGGTGGCCGGCACCCCCTGCTTCTCGGCGGCGGCGATATACATGGCCCAGATGATGGCCGCCGGGGAGTTGATCGTCATGCTGGTCGAGATCTGATCGAGGGGGATATCGCGCAGCAGGATCTGCATGTCTTCCAGCGAAGAGACGGCCACACCGCACTTGCCGAACTCGCCCAGCGCTTCCGGCGCGTCGGTATCGAAGCCCATCAGCGTGGGGAGGTCGAACGCGATCGACATCCCCGTCTGCCCCTGGTCGAACAGGTAGCGGAAGCGGGCGTTGGTCTCCTCCGCCGTGCCAAAGCCGGCGAACATGCGCATCGTCCACACCCGGCTGCGGTACAGGCTGGGATGGACGCCGCGGGTGAAGGGGTATTCGCCCGGATGGCCAAGATCACGCTCGTAGTCGAGGTCGGAGAGGTCGGCCGGGGTGTAGAGCCTTTCGATCGGCTCCGACGAGGTCGTCTGGAACCGGGTGCGGCGTTCCGGAAGGCGCCGCAGGGCCGGAGTGAGTGTCTCGGCCTCCCAGGTCTCCAGCGAACGGCGAAGCAGCTCGAGCCTCTGACGGTCGAACATATCCCCTCCCGGGTGGACGCCTGATGCGGTCCAGATTCTAGCACGCCCGTACTGCGGTCCTGCGGCTCGGGCTTACAGTCGGTTTGCATTCGACCCCGGCCGCATGCCGGGCGTGGCAGAATGGCCTCGCGACGCAGGTGAACAGCCTGTCGGAGGGACGTGATGTCGGGGAACTGGAAAGCCGGTAATGTGCTTCGGTCTGGCCTGGCCCTTTGCGGGGTTGGGCTTCAGCGCCGTCAATCTTGGCTACCTTCCTGCCGGCCTTCCGCTGGTGGCCGAGGTCGTGGGGCTGTTCCTGGCAGGGACGATCAGCGCCGCACTGCTCCTGGTGGTGCTTGGCGGTGTTCGCACGCGGGTGGGCAAGGGACTGGTGGCGGCAGGCTATGCCATGTTTGCGCCGCTAGCCCTCTTGGGCGGTCTGCTCGCCCCAAGCCCCTTCGAGAGCGGAACTGAGTTGCCGGTCGGACTGGCGATCATGGCCTTCCTGGCGATCGTGATCTACGCCAGCGCGGCGATTGGCTTCGGGCTGGCGTTCACCGGAGGTCTCGCGGTCGCGGCGCATTCGCTGGCAGTCCGGATCCATTCTTCGGTACCCGTGCGCCCGTCCGCCTGAGGGGTTCGTCGCGCCCACACCTGTTCCGGGGCGGAAGAGTCCGTCCCCGGGGGTCGCCTTGCGGGCGGGGAGCCCGCAGGCGAGAGCAGCACTTCCCACGCCGGGCGGCCTGACACCGCCCGCGGAGTGATGAACATGACAGTCCTGGCACTGGTCGTGATCCTGTCCTGGATCTGGATGATGGCCACCGCGCTCCACCTGGATGACGTGCGGACCGAGAGCCCGCATCCATCGTCGCTGCCCATTGGTCAGAGAGAATCCCGGTAGCGTCAGGGCAGGGCCCGCGCAACTCGGGCCTGCAGGGCGCCGGGCACGCGGCGCCCTGCGCAGCATCACCCCTCCCGATGGCGCGTGGCCGACCACTGTGTCCGCATACGGGTGGAGGAACCGAGGAGATGGCAACGCCCCGCCGGCAGCCGCCGGCGGGGCGCTTGACTGTGAAGGGTCCGACTCAGCGCCGGGCGTGTCCGCCCGGGGTCAGACCAGGCTCGCCTGGTAGAACGCGATCACCAGGGAGACGAGCGCCACCAGCCCGCAGATGAAGCTTGAGATCGAAGCGGTGCGGTTCAGGTTGCGGTTCGTCCCGTTGATCGAGTCCAGGTAGTTGTTGACTTCCTGGGCCAGGTCCGCCATCGCCTTATCGGTCTCGGCCCCCTTGGCGCCCTCAGCGGCGCGCTGCCGGACCTGGAAAGTGCGCAAGGGCGATTGCGTCTGGCGCAGGAACATATAGGCGAACGAGAAGAACACGCCGGCCAGGATCAGCCACAGCAGGTAAAGGACGGCCATCGCTTAACCTCCAGTGTTGCTCTGTGCCCGGCCCGCCGTCCACGGTTGGGCGGCAGGCCGCAGGTAGAGACAGGATAGTGCAGAAACCGCCCCACGGCAAACAGCCCATGAGGCCCAGGCCCCCGGACCATCCAGCGACGTGAGACTATTGCTGGTAGAGCTCGAGCAGAACGCCGCCAGTGCTCTCCGGATGGACGAAGGCGTACTGCCGCCCGTCGGAGCCGGTCATCGGCTCGGGGTTGATCAGCCGGACGCCCTGGGCCGCAAGACGCTGAAGGCTTGCCCGCAGATCTGGGACCGACAGGCAGATGTGGTGCATTCCGGCGCCGCGCTTGGCCAGATAGCGGGCAACGCCTGAGTTGGCGGTCGTCGGCCGGACGAGCTCGATCTCGGCCTCTCCGGCGGGCAGGAAGGCGACCTGCGACGCCTGCTCGGGGACGTCTTCGATGTGCGACACCTGCAGGCCGAGCGCGTCACGCCAGAACCGCAGCGCCTGGTCCAGATCGGCGACGACGACGGCCAGGTGATGGACACGAACCCCGTCTGACATGCGCACTCTCCCTTGGATCTCGTCGGCCGGCCCGACGGGCCCGGCAGACCGATGGCGGATGCTCGCCTAGGATAACCTACTCGGCGGTCTGCCCAGCGCGTGGCCCGGTCTCCAGGATGCGCACGGCGAGTTCTTTGACCAGCTTGGCAGCCACGCGTGCGGTGAGCCCCATCGGGTCGAGCGTCGGATTCAACTCGACGATGTCGGCGCCGACGATCGGCCCGGGCAGCGACTGTACCAGGTCCAACAGCTCTCGCACCGACAAGCCGCCGGGCTCGGGGTGGGAGACACCCGGTGCGAAGGCCGGGTCGAGAGCGTCGAGGTCGATCGATACATACAGCGGGCCATGCAGGACCGGGCGGGCGCCGCGCGCCCAGGCGCGCATGTCGATGGTCTCGACGCCGAAACGCTCGGCCTGCTGGCGCTGATGCCCGGTCTGAGCGCGGATTCCGACCTGCGTCAGCGAGTCCGCCAATCCATGCTCCATGATCCGGGCGAAGGGGGAGGCATGCGAGAACCGCCGGCCCTCGAATTCGTCGTACAGGTCGGGGTGTGCGTCGAGGTGCAGGATGGAGAGCGTCGGCCATGCGGGCCGCAAGGCGGACAGGATGGGGAAGGTGATGGAATGGTCTCCGCCGAGGGCGATCGGCGTCCGGCCTTCGGAGGCCAGCCGACGCAGGGCGGCTTCAATCGCTGGGCGGGCGCTGTCATCCTGCTCGAGAGGCAGATCTCCGGCGTCGTCCAGAACCCCCGGAGCAGTGGTGTCGATCAGCGATTCGGACCAGGCGTTGCCCGACGGTGAATGAAGCGCCTGACGGATGACCGGCGGCGCCAATCGAGCACCGGTCAGAAAGGAAGATCCGGCATCGTAGGGCAGGCCAATCAGCGTCGGGTGTGGGGTGGGCATCCGGTGCACGTGCTCCCCAGTCGGCAGCGATCTCCGGCTCAGACGGTGGAGGTGGCCTGATACTCGCCCCAGGTTCGACGCAGTCGGCCGCAGATCTCGCCGAGCGTGGCGTCGGCTTCCACTGCCTCGATGAACAGCGGCATCAAGTTGTCGGAGCCGAGGGCGGCATTCTCCAGGCGGTCGAGGCACTCCGTAGCACGGGCGGAATCACGGCGCGCCCGAAGCGCAGCCAGCCGCTGGCGCTGAGCCTGCTCGACAGCCGGGTCGACACGCAGGCGCTCGAGGCTGGAGGATTCCTCCACCTGGAAGGCGTTGACGCCGACGACGACCGCTTCCTTGTGGTCGATGGCACGCTGGGCGCGGTAGGCCGAGTCCTGGATCTCGCGCTGGACGTAGCCGGTCTCGATCGCCGCCAGCATTCCGCCCAGCTCTTCGATCCGCTGCAGGTAGGCCCGGGCACGCGACTCGATCTGATCGGTCAGGGCCTCGACGGCATACGAACCGGCAAGCGGGTCGAGCGTGTCGGCGGCGCCCGACTCATAGGCCAGGACCTGCTGGGTGCGCAGCGCCACCTGCACCGCCTGCTCGGTGGGCAGCGCCAGCGCCTCGTCCATGCTGTTGGTGTGGAGCGATTGTGTGCCGCCCAGGACGGCGGCCAGCGCCTGGAGGGTGACGCGCACGACGTTGTTCATCGGCTGCTGGGCGGTCAGCGTCGAGCCGGCGGTCTGCGTGTGGAAACGCAGCCGCCACGAGCGTGAGTCGAGGGCGCCGAATCGGTCGCGCATGATGTGGGCCCACAGCCGGCGGGCGGCGCGGAACTTGGCCACCTCCTCCAGGAAGTGGTTGTGGGCGGCGAAGAAGAACGCCAGCTGCGGCCCGACGTCGTCGACGGCCAGCCCGGCGTCGAGCGCCGCCTGGACATAGGCGATGCCGTCGGCCAGCGTGAAGGCGACCTCCTGGACCGCATCGGCGCCGGCCTCGCGGATGTGATAGCCCGAGATCGAGATCGTGTTCCAGTGCGGCACGTGACGGTGGCAGTACTGGAAGACGTCGGTGATCAGGCGCATCGCCGGCTTGGGCGGGAAGATGTAGGTGCCGCGGGCGACGTACTCCTTGAGGATATCGTTCTGGATCGTGCCGCGCAGCTGCGCCGGATCGACCCCCTGCCGGCGGGCAATGGCAATGACCATCGCCAGCAGGATGGCGGCGGGGGCGTTGATCGTCATGCTGGTCGACACTCGGTCGAGCGGGATCCCGTCGAGCAGCTGTGCCAGGTCGTCCAGCGACGAGATCGATACCCCCACTTTGCCGACCTCGCCGGCGGCGACGGGATCGTCGGCGTCGTAGCCGATCTGGGTGGGGAGGTCGAAGGCCACCGACAGACCGGTCTGCCCCTGATCGAGGAGATAGCGGTAGCGCCGGTTGGAGTCCTCGGCCGAGGCGTAGCCGGCGTACTGGCGCATGGTCCACAGACGGCCGCGGTACATCGTGGGCTGTACGCCGCGGGTAAACGGAAACTGCCCCGGAAGACCGAGGTGCTCCAGGTAGGCGTCGTCGATTTCATCGGGAAGGTAGACCCGTTCGAGGGGGATGCCGGACGAGGTCTCGAAGCCCGGGCGGCGTTCCGGCTGCTGGGCCAGGGCCGGCTCGAGAGTCTCGCGGATCCAGGCTTCGAGAGGTGTGTCCGTCATGGCGGGAGTCCTATGCGAGCAAAGGTGGCAGCCCGAGGTCAGGAGGCGTGAGGGCGGGCGCGGGCTGCAAGTCGGCGAACGTAGCGCGTTCGGTGGCCAATCCAAGGCGCAGGCGCAATGCCTCGAAGATCGACAGGTAGCTGCGGGTGACGCGCCCGGTCCAGTCGAGGCCCAGGCGGGCGGCGGCGCGGCCGATGGCCCCCAGCGAAGGCCCTTCGATTTCGACGAAGGAGCCGAAGGGGAGCTCATCGAGCATCACCAGCGTGTCGTCCAGCGCCAGGACCTCGCGATACTTCTCGTAGATGAAGAGCGGAACGTAGCCGAGGCTGAGGAACAGCTCGCGCGCCGCCGGCAGGTCGTCGATCTCGATCTCGATCTCGGTACGAATCTCGGGGGAAGCCAGGGCGCGCTTGAAGGTCAGCGTCCGACGTTGGTCGTGCCTCAGCCGCAGCACCTCGCCGCTGCGGCGCAGGCGGCCGTCTGGGGTGTCGAAGCGCTCGTTGTGCTCGAGCTGCCGCGGGGTGACGGCCCGGCCTCCGGCGGCGAGCAGGCGCGCCCGGAAAGCCGGCGAGTCCGAAATCCAGAACTTGGCTTCGATCTCGAGGCTCATCTACTCCAGCGTGACCAGCACCTGGGACTGCTCGACACTGTCGCCGGGGCGGACGCGCACGCGGCCGATCTTTCCGTCGCGCGGCGCCTTGAGCTCGTTCTGCATCTTCATCGACTCGAGGATCACCAGGTCCTGCCCCTTGACCACCACCTGGCCCTCGACGACCGGGACGGCGACGATCAGCCCGGGCATCGGCGATTTCAAGTTGAACTCGCCGCTGTGCACCACCGGCCCGCTGGACGACTCGCGCAGCTTGCGCTGGCGTTCGTCCTCGACCTCGACGACGTGCAGATGCCCCTGCAGCAGCACCTCCAGCCCGGCCTCTCCGCCCTGGACGTAGGCCTCGTAGGACTGGCCGTTGACCAGCAGCGAATAGACCGGCTGACCGGAGACCGAGCGGAAGTCGATCGCCAATCGTTCGCCGTTGACCGTGATCTGGTCCTCGGCGTTGATCTCGATCTCGAACGTCTGGTCGTCGAGGGTGGCGATGTACTTCATAGATCGAGCTCCGGTGCGTGCGGTGGCTGGCTCTTTAGCCTTCAGCTTTCAGCGATCAGCTCAAGAAATCAGTCTGGGCTGTCCGCGACCGATCGTGGAGCATCGACCGCGATTTCAACCACCAGTACAGTAGCCTGCGGGAGGTCACCATTCGACCTCGACGGCTTGAAGCTGACAGCTGACAGCTGACAGCTGATAGCTGATAGCTTTCCGCTACCGATGCATCCTCTCCCACCGTCCGACCCACTTCCAGTTGCTGGCGTCCCGGTCGCCGCGGCGGACGATTTGCGCCGCCTGCTGGCCGTGGCGGTGAGCGACGAGCGTGGCCATGATGGCGGCGATGTCCGCCTGCGACGGCTTGCCTTCTTCGGCCTCGGCCATCGAGAAGCGCTCCTCGACGAAGCGCGTGTCGTACTGCCCGGCCATGAAGCGGGTCGAATCCATGATGCTCTGATGGAAGGGGATATTGGTCTTGACCCCCAGGATGCGGTACTCCTCCAGGGCGCGGCGCATGCGCAGGATGGCCTCGCCGCGCGTTTCCCCCCAGCAGATCAGCTTGGAGATCAGCGAGTCATAGTAGGGCGAGATCTCGAACCCCGGGTAGACGCCGGTGTCGACGCGCACGCCCGGGCCGGTGGGCGGTGTGATCATGGTGAGCACCCCGGTGGACGGCAGGAAGTTGTTGTAGGCGTCCTCGGCATTGATCCGGCACTCGAGCGCCCAACCGTTGGGGCGAATGTCCTCCTGCGCGTAGCGCAGCTTGCGGCCGCGGGCGATGCGGAACTGTTCTTTGACGATGTCGACGCCGGTGACCATCTCGGTGACCGGGTGTTCGACCTGCAGGCGGGTGTTCATCTCCAGGAAGAAGAAGTTGCGTTCGCGGTCGACCAGGAACTCGATCGTCCCGGCGTTGATGTAGTCGACGGCGCGGGCGGCCTTGCAGGCCACCTCGCCCATGCGCTGGCGCAGCTCCTCGTCCAGGAACGGCGACGGCGACTCCTCGAGCAGCTTCTGGTGCCGCCGCTGCAGCGAGCACTCGCGTTCGCCCAGGTGAATGACGTCGCCCTGGCTTGTCGGCCAGGATCTGGAACTCGATGTGCCGGGCGTCGGTGAGCAGTTTCTCGAGGTAGACGTTGCCGTCGCCGAAGGCGCTCTCCGCCTCGCGGCGGGCGGCATGCAGCAGACCCGGCAGGTCCTCCAGGCGGTTGACCTCGCGCATCCCCTTGCCGCCGCCGCCGGCGGTGGCCTTGACCAGCAGCGGGAAACCGATACTGGGAGCGACGGCCAGGATCTCCTCGTCGCGCAAGCTGCCCTCGCCCTCGGTGCCGGGGACGACGGGCACGCCGGCGGCGGCCACGGTGTGCGCGGGCGGTCGCCTTGTCGCCCATGGCGGCGATGGCGCTCGGGCGCGGGCCGATGAAGGCCAGCCCGGCCTGCTCCACCTGACGGGCGAAGTCGTCGCGCTCGGCGAGGAAACCGTAACCCGGATGGATGGCACCCGCCCCGCAGCGCGCGCGCCAGGTCGATGATCTTGTCGCCGCGCAGGTAGGAGTCGCGCGCCGGCGCCGGCCCCAGCAGGTAGGCTTCGTCCGCCAGGCGCACGTGCAGCGCCGAACGATCGGCCTCGGAGTAGACCGCCACCGTCGAGCAGGCCGAGCTCGCGACAGGCGCGGATGATCCGAACGGCGATCTCCCCGCGGTTGGCGATCAGCACCTTGGTGAACATCGAGGGCGGACCCTCCTCCTACTTCCTGGCCGCAAGGCGGAACGGTTCGAGGAACTCCAGCACCCGCCGGTTGAACTCATCGGGCACGTCCTGCGGGGGCATATGGCCGACGCCGGCCAGGAGCCACAGGCTGCCGTCGGCGACGCCGTCGGCCAGATCCCGAGCGTGCTGCGGCGTGGCGTGTTCGTCGGCTTCGCCCTGGATGACGAGTGTCGGGCAGCGCACGCCGCCCAGCATGGGCCGCATGTCCCAGCCGAGATGTGCGGGCTGCACCCAGCCCTCATACCAGTTGTGGAACACGGCCTCGGCTTGCTCGCCGTGCGCCCGGAGCAGGCCCTGGCGAAAGCGCGAGTCGCTCTCGTACGCCTGGCGGATGCCCAGGATTCCGGGGACCATCGTCGGCTCCAGATAGATGTGCGCGGCCACGGTGACCAGGGCGAAGACGCGGTCCGGGAATCGCGCCGCGAAGTACAGCGCCGTCGTGCCGCCGTCGCTGTGACCGACGAGCGCCACGCGGTGGTGGCCCAGGCCATCGAGCAGGGCTTCCAGATCGCGTACGTCGGTGGCGAAGGTCGGCAGATCCAGTGCCGGGCGCGGCGAAGAACGGCCGTAGCCCCAGCGGTCATAGGCCAGCGTCTGCCAGCCGCGCATGGCGAAGGGCTGTCAACTGGCCCTTCCAGGCCCTGGTCGAACCGAGGCCGTGGTGCAGGAGCACGACCACCGGATCCGACGGCTGCCCGGTGCGTTCCCAGTACAGCGCACGCTCGGGCGGGCCGAATCGGCCGGTCTCGACCGGGACGTCCGTCGTCGGGCGCGGCTAGAGGGGGATGTTGCCATGCTTCTTGGCCGGGTTGGCGTCACGCTTGTTGGAGAGCATTTCCAGACCGTTGATCAGGCGCGGGCGCGTCTCGCTGGGCTCGATGACGTCGTCCAGGTAGCCACGCGAGGCGGCGATATACGGGTTGGCGAACTTGTCGCGGTATTCGGCCACCAGCTCGGCGCGGCGGGCGTCCGGGTCGGCGGCGGCTTTCAGCTCGCTGCGGAAGATGATGTTGACCGCGCCGTCGGGCCCCATGACGGCCAGCTCGGCGTTCGGCCAGGCGAAGTTCAGGTCGCCGCGGATGTGCTTGGAGGACATCACGTCGTACGCGCCGCCGTAAGCCTTGCGGGTGATCACCGTCAGCTTGGGGACCGTCGCCTCGCAGTAGGCATACAGCAGCTTGGCGCCGTGGCGGATGATCCCGCCGTGCTCCTGGGCGGTGCCCGGCAGGAACCCGGGGACGTCGACGAAGGTCACGATCGGCAGGTTGAACGAATCGCAGAAGCGGACGAAGCGGGCTGCCTTCTCGGACGAGTTGATATCGAGCACGCCGGCCAGGTGCCCCGGCTGGTTGGCGACGATGCCGACGCTGTGCCCGCCGAGGCGGGCGAAGCCGACGACGATGTTCGGCGCGTAGTGCTCATGGATCTCGAAGAAGCCGCCTTGATCGACGATCAGGCGGATGGCGTCGCGAATCTCGTACGGCTTGCTTGGGTCGTCCGGCACCAGGTGGTTGAGCGCCTCCTCCGTCCGCAGGCGGTCGTCGGCGGTGGCGGCGAAGGGCGGGTCCTCCATGTTGTTCTGCGGCAGGTAGGAGAGCAGCAGCCGGATCATGTACAGGCAGTCGGCCTCGCTCTGGGCGACGTAGTGGCAGACGCCCGAAGTGCTGGCGTGCACGTCTGCACCGCCCAGCGATTCGAAGTCGACCTCTTCATGCGTCACGGTCTTGACCACGTCCGGGCCGGTGACGAACATGTAGGACGAGTTGCGCACCATGAAGATGAAATCGGTCAGGGCCGGCGAGTACACCGCCCCGCCGGCGCACGGACCCATGATGGCGCTGATCTGCGGGACGACCCCCGAGGCAAGCGTGTTGCGCAGGAAGATATCGGCGTAGGCGCCGAGCGAAACCACGCCTTCCTGGATGCGGGCGCCGCCCGAGTCGTTCAGCCCGATGACCGGCGCGCCGTTCTTGAGCGCCATGTCCATGATCTTGCAGATCTTCTCGGCGTGCGCCTCGCCCAGGCTGCCGCCGAAGACGGTGAAGTCCTGCGAGAAGACGTAGGTCAACCGGCCGTCGATCGTCCCCCAGCCCGTGACCACCCCATCGGTCAGCACGCGGCGCTCGGCAAGCCCGAAGTCCGACGTGCGGTGGGTGACGAATGCGTCCGTCTCGCGGAACGATCCCTGATCGAGGAGCAGCTCCAGCCGTTCGCGCGCCGTCAGGCGGCCGCGGGCGTGCTGATCCTTCTGGCGTGTGAGACCGCTGGCCTGTTCGCGCAGGGCGCGCAATTGCTGCAGACGGGACGCATCACTCATGTGGTCGACTCCCCGAAGAAGCGCCGGACGGCAGGCTGGCGCAGGGCCAGGATGACGAAGGCGGCTCCGAGCGCCGTGACCCCCAAGGAGAAGGGCATCGTGCGCAGCGCGTGCTCCGACCGGACGAACAGCAGCCGATCGGTCCAGTACCAGGCCAGGAAGGCCACGCCCAGGATTCTCACCCCGCGCGGCGCCCAGGGTCGGCCGGTGAACAGTCCGACCGCACCGAGGACCCAACCGATCCCCCAGACCGCTCCCGTGAGCGGCGGGTACCAGCGCGGGACGCTGAGCGGCAGATCGGGCGCCATCAGGCCTCCCGCCATTCGGAGGAGGTAGACGGCACCGAGGGTTAACCCCCCGAGGCTGAGCCAGGTTACGACGGCCGGACGCCTACGGGATGACAAGGGTGATCTTCCCCATCTGCTCGCCGGCGGCCAGCCGCACCTGCGCCTGACGCGCCTCAGCCAGCGGGTAGGAGCGATCGAGCACCGGCCGCAGTTGGCCGGCGAAGACCAGCTGCATCACCGCGGCGAAATCGGCCTGCGTCCCCATCGTCGAACCCAGGATGGAAAGGTGCTTGCCGAACACGAAGCGGTTGTCGACCTCGACCTTCGGACCGGCGGTGTTGCCGACGGTCAGGATGCGGCCGCCCTTGCCGGCGGCGCGCAAGCTGAGAGGCAGCGTACCGGCGCCGACGTTGTCGACCACGACCTCCACCCCGCGCCGATCCGTCGCCTGATACACAGCCTTCGACCAGTTCTCGTCCTGCGTGCGATCGATCAGTACCTCGGCCCCCAGCGATTCGGCCAGCGCCAGTTTGGCCGGGCTCGACCCGACCACGATCACTCGGGCGCCGACGTGCCGGGCGATCTGAATGCATGCCGTGTTGACGCCGCCGGAGGCGCCGACGATCAGCACGGTTTCGCCGGATTGCAGTGCGCCCCGCGTGATCAGCGAGTGCCAGGCCGTCAGGTAGACCAGCCCGCACGCCGCGGCGGCGGCCGGATCGAAGTCCGCCGGCATCGGGTAGGCGTTGGCCGATGGGACGACGACGTACTCGGCGTAGGTCCCGCGCAGCGTCTCGCCCAGCAGGTGCCAGTCGCGGCAGAGATTGTCCCGGCCCTGCAGGCACGCCGGGCAGCGTCCGCAACCCAGGTTGGAATTCAGCACGACGGGTTCGCCGACCGTGCGATCGAGAACTCCCTCGCCGGCGGCGGCGATTTCGCCGGCCCCGTCGGCGCCGGGGATGTGAGGCATCTCGAGCTTGAGGCCGGGCCAGCCCTCACGCGTCCACAGGTCCAGCCGGTTGAGCGCTGCGGCGCGCAGGCGGACGAGCACCTGCCCGGGCCCGGGGGCGGGCGCCGGCAGGTCGCCGAAGGCAAGCACCTCCGGCCCGCCATGCTGGTGGAAGAAGACTGCCTTCAAGCGCTGGCCTCCGGTTGCCGTCGTCAGGGAAGGACAGACGACAGCGACTGCGCGGCATCCCCCACCGCCCAGATGTCGAACAGCAGCCGCCCCTGACGATTATATCGCCGCAGGCCGATCCCCTCGGGGAAGCGGGACTTCAGGGCTGCCAGGCTGGCTCCCTGCTCCGGAAGCACGAAGGCGACCAGTGCTCTTGAGCGACGGAGGGATCCGGTCGACGCGATCCAGGTCGAGGGCATGCGCTTCGGGCCGCAGGTAGGCGATGCTGGGGATCGAGGCGAATCCCATGCGCTCGCCTCCAAAGAAGAAGGCCGGCGTTCCTGGCGGGATGGCAGGCCAGATCTCGATCATCGCCTGCGTCACCTCGCCATGCACGCTTCCATACTCTTCGCGCGGGAAGTAGCGCCCAAACAGCTGATCGAGGTTCTGGGTGAGCATCACGATCACCAGCAGACCGGCCAGCACGGACAGCGCGTGGCGTCCCCCGGCCAGTGGTGCGCCGACCAGGCGCGGGCGGCGTCGAGCGGCAGGACGACCATCACGGCCAGGGCCGGTGCCATATACAGCAGACGCTGGCTGTTGGGCGCCTGAATGCTAAGGCCGCCCATCAGGATGGCGCCGGCGAGAACGAGCAGCGGCAGCGAGTACCGAGGGTCGCGGATGCGCCGCAGGCAAATCAGGAGTCCGGCAACGAACAGGACGGCGGAGACGGAGATCAACAGCGGGGCGCCGGGCGCATAGTACACACCCTGAAGCTCCGCGACGGTCAACCCCAATGCGGTCACCCAAATCTGCTCCAGGACCAATCCGCCGGCCGTCATGCCCAGCGCGGCGGCGGCTTCCGAGGTCCAGCCGGGGATAAGCATCGAGACCCGGCTGGCGGTGAAGAACAGCTGATCGGGGTGGGATGCATACAGCATCCCAAGAGGAAGGAAGACGGCCAGCGCCGCCAGCCCGCCGGCCGCCAGGCCGGAGGTGCGCGCCCGGTCCGGCCGGCGGTGCACCGCCAGGAGCACCACCCAGATCGTGAGCACGATCGGGGTCAGCCGCGCCGTTGTGTAGAAGTACTGGCTGAGTCCCAGGCTCAGGCCGGCGAGCAAGAACCCGTCCCGCCTGCCTTCCTGCCACCCCAGCCACAATCCGCCGGCTGCCATCACCAACAGCAACCCGTCGAAGATGTTGTTGTACGCCAGCCGGCTGAAGAACACGTGAACGTGGAAGGCGCCCAGCCATGCGGCCGCCGCCAGCGCGGCGGGCCTGCCGAACATCTGTCGCGCCATCCAGTACAGGGCAGGTACCGTCAGCGCCCCTGCGAGTGCGGAGGCCAGCCGGATGGCCTCGGCCGTGCGGCCGAAGACGGCCTGCGAGACCGACAGCATGCCGAAGTAGAGCGCCGGAAACGAAAACCAACCCAGGGACAACAAGTTGTCCGCGCGCCCCGGTACGGAATTCCCAGGCTGTCAGGCCAGCCGATCCTTCGTCGCCGCTGAGGACGTACGGCATGGAGCCGATTGCCCAGGCGCGCACGATCAGGGCGAGCAGCGTCAGAAGGGCGACGAGCGCGATCTCTCCCCACGGCCAGCGCTCGGCGGGCCGGGAGGGCGTGCGCGTCCAGCAGCCGGCGCACACCAGGACGATGCCGGTGAGCCAGAGCGGGGTCGCCAGCGGGCTGGCATTCAGGGCGGCGTCCCCCGATGCGGCGCGTGCGGCGAGCGTCAGGATCAGGCCGTCGGCGATCAGGAGCAGCTGTGCGGGTTGGACGCCGAGCCACGCGGCGCACCGTTCGGAGAGGCGCGACGCTTGCTGCGCGACGGGCCCGGTGCGGGAGACCATCAGTCCGGAGACGGCCTGTGCGCAGCCGAGGAGCAGAACCGCGATCGACGGGATGGGAGGTCCGCCGGCGCGCGTCAGATGCAGTCCGATCAGGGCAAGCACCGCCCCGGCAGCCACCCACGCGCCGCGAAGGGTGAGGAGCCCGTGCACGAGAGCTGGAACCCGGGTTGAACCCATGAGCGTCGCCTGCCCCGCGCCTCGCGCCGACCGAGCCGGGCGCGGCGTCCATCGCCTTCGATCGCTACCGGAACTTGATCTCGCGCAGGTGGATCTTGGCCGGTCCCGGCTCGCCCAGATGACGGATTTCGATCTCGAGACGGCTGACCTGCGCCGGCGCGCCGTCGAACTCGAGGCTGACCGTCGGATCCATGGGCTGATCGATGTAGGTCTCGGTGTAGACGACCGGCTCGCCGTCCGCCGTCGGAAACAGCCGGATCGTCAGGGCGAAATCCATGCTGCCGGTGGTGATCTCCACGCCGTGCAAGGCACGCGGGGCGTCGAAGGACAGCACGAGCAGCATGGGATTGGCGTCGTAGCCCCGGGCGAGCGTGTAGACGTCGCCGTCGAACAAGTGCTGGACGCCGCCGCTGTCGAACAGCGGATGCTGGATGGTGACCACGGATCCGCCGATGTCGAGCGTCTCGATGATCGGCTTGAGCCGCTCCTGTCGCTCGAGTTCGAAGATCGCGTCGGCCTGCGGCGAGTAGCGCATGCGCACGAAGAAGAAGCCCGGAGAGCCGTCCGGGTAGCGCAGTTCCTTCACCACCCGCACGTCGTCCAGCTTGGGATTGACCCGGGCGGCTTCGTACTCGCGCGCGGTGAGCACCAGGATGATGTCGTCGGTCAGCTCCTGACGCGATTCGGTGAAGCGGTCGGCGTTGGCGATGTCGACCGGGGCATCATCGGGCAGGAAGAAGCGCTTCAACGTGTCGACGCCGTTGGCCCAGGTGGGGGAGACGTAGAAGAACGTCTCGGGCTCCTGCTCGAGCCAATCTTCGATGGCTCCGTACACCTGGGGCGCTCCCCAGGGGATCTCCATCCCGTAGTCGCGATTCCAGAACGGGCCGTTGGTCAGGCTGTCGCCCAGCAGGTACAGGTTGACTCCGGCCAGGGCCGTGAACACGCTCAGCGCCAGCAGGGCGCGCGAGGCGCGCGGTGCGATCCACGCCGCCAGCGCGTCGATCGCCAGGGCGGTCAGCAGCGTAGCCGGCAGGACGAAGGCCAGCACGCGCGTGATCCCGACGTCGACGACCACGCCGCCGAGCGGGACGGCCAACAGGGGGACCAGGAGCACGCGGTACTCCGGCATCCGGATGCGCCACAGTGTCAGGCCCAACCCGCCGGCGGCAAAGGGCAGCGTCCACAACATCAGGTTCCCGTAGCCGTCCATTACGTGCCGGGCGCCGTCATGCGTGTTGCGCAGGAACCAGTATCCGGGGCTCAGCCCGTAGGCGTAGTAGCCCAACGCGGTGCGCACCTTCTCCCCCAGGGGAAGATCGCGCAGCCAGTAGCTGTCGAACAGCCGCAACAGGTTGGTGTGTTCGGCGCCCATCTGCAGCCGAAAGCGCAGGTAGGGGAGCGCCAGCAGCAGCACGACCGGCAGGGCGCGCAGCAGCCGGCGGCGCTGGCTCCAGTGATAGGGGGCATCGAGCAGCACGAGCATCAGGCCGGTGCCGGCGATGATGATCTCCCCGGCGCCGGTGGTGTAGAAAGTCGCCGCGGCGAAGACGGCGGCAGGGAAGACAGCCCGCGGCGATCCGGTGCGGTACCTCAGGTAGCAGTACAGGAACCAGGCGTAGTACGACGCCATGTGCGTCGTCTCGAAGGCGGTACGCGAATGCAGGAACCACGCCGGGGCCGCGGACAGCAGCAGGATCCCGATCCACGGCATACGCAGGCGGAAGACACGGCGCAGGATCAACCCGACCGCCAGCGCGCCGAAGGCGGTGACCAGCACCGACGTGGCGCGGGTGATGAAGACCGATTTGCCGAAGAGCAGGTAGGGGATCACCTGGACGTAGACCGTCAGGTTCTCGTTGTAGCCGTAGACGTTGAGGAAGTAGGTCGGGAAGAGGTGGCCGTGGAAATCGCGCAGCCCGTCGCGCACAAAGTCGGAGGCCAGAACCGTCTGAATCGCCTCATCGGCGAAGAACCAGATCGGGAAATGCGCCAGCCGGATCAGACGGACCGCCAGGTAGATCCCCAGCGCCAGCAGGAGCAGCGCGTTCTCCAGTCGGCCGGCCCAGGAGAGCAGCCGGCGCAGCTGATCGATGGTCCAGCGAAGTGCGGGAGTCGCCTGAGGCGACGGGGAAGGTTCCACCGGGGCCCTGCGGGCGATCGACTGAGGAAGCCGTTCTTCGGGCGCGCCCGCCAGCTTGCGCGCTTGCCGCGCCCGGCACAGGAACCGGCCTGTGACCGCGCATGCCCGAAGACGTCCGTTGGGCGCTGCGCCGACGGCGCCAGGCTTGGACCAGCCCGGCACCGGCGACCGCCGACGCCAGCAAGGCAAGCGCCGCAAGTGCGGTGCGCCCGATGGAGCGCCTGCCTGCGGACGGCAGGTCGGGAGTCCGGCGGCGGCGAGGGTCAGGTTTGTCAGGCACGCGTATCGCCCTCTTGGCACGCCCGCTCGGGCGGGGAGCCTGGGATCCGGCGCTCCATCCGGCGTCGCACCTGCGGACCGAGATTACACCACCTCTTGCCGCTGTCCGCCAATCCCCGGTCAGACGAGCGAACCAGACCGGCACGACTGCCCTGCGGTGCGGTCCTAACGAAAGGTGATCTCCCAGACATGGATCATGGCCTCGGGGCCTACCGTGTTGTCGGTAATCTCCAGCGCGATGGTCGAAGCCGTCGCTCCCGGCGCGGGAAGCTGGAAGCTGACGGTCGGGTCGAGCCCCAGATTCGTGAAGCGCTCCGAGAGCTTGAGGGGCTCGGGCGAAGCGGGAGACGAAATCTCAAGCTCGACGGTGAAATCCCGAATGGAGCCGACGGTCAGGCTGACCTCGTGGAGCGTGATCGGCTGCGGGAACCTGACCTCGACCCGGAACGGATTGACCCGGTCGCCGCGGACCACCGTCTCTTTGAGACCGTCGAACAACAGGTTGATGTCACTATCGCTCAGCCGCGAATGCCGCACGCTGGCCGATTGACCCAGGATCTGGACGGTGGACTCCACGGGCTGCAGACGGAGGAGGTCCTGCTGCCTGAAGTACTGATCCGCCCCTTCGGCGTACTCGAACCGGGCGAAGTAGAACGCCGGCTCTGCGTTCGGAGCGTTGATTACAGTGGCGACGTCGACCCGGGCGAGCAGCGGGCTGGCCACCGCGTCCCGGTACTCGGACGGGGTCATGCCGACGATGACGTGGGGGCCCACCCGGAGCCTGCGCACCAGGTAGTCGTGGGCGTTGCCGAAGCCGACGCGCTCCCGCTCTTCCTTAGAGAAGAAGAAGCGCGGGTACTCATCCGGGTTGTTGGCCCAGGTCGTTGTCATGACGACCACCGCTTCGGGATCCTCGGCCAGCAGGCGAGGGATGGTGTCCTGGAAGACCTGTTTGGCGCCGAACTGCGCCCCCTCCAGCCCGTAGTCGCGGTAGGAGACGGGACCGTCGGTCAGTGCGCCATGCATGGTGGCGAGCCCGAGCCACACAAGGACGACCGCCAGTACCGTCGCTTGGACGCCATACGGAACGCTCGGCAGCCGTGCGGCAAGCCACTCGAGCCCCAGGACCCCCAGGATCAGGGCCGGGACGACCATCGCCAGCACGCGAGTGATCTCGATCGAGTCCAGCGCCGCGCCGGCGGGGACGACCAGCATGGACAGCAAGACAATCCGGTGGGTGGGAGAGCGCAGGCTCCTGAGACAGGCAACCAGCCCGATGCTGACCAGCGGAAGCATGACGATGCCAAGATGCCCCGCGCCGGCGAGGTTCTGGTTCGGGAGGATGCTCGTCTGCTGAGCCGCGGGTACGAACCAGAAGAATGGGTTGAGACCCTGCAGGTAGGTCTGAGCGTAGCGGGCGAGCTTGGCGGGCAGCGAGAGGTCCTGCACCCAATACGAGCCGAGGGCCGTCAGATTCTCAGCCAGGGATCCCGGGTGCAGGCTGCGAAACTGAAAGAACGGAATAGTCAGGATGACCAACAAAGGCAGCGTGCTCAGCCAGACCCGGCGATGTGCAGCGTGATATTGGAAATCGCTAACGAGCAGGCAGGCGCCCAATAACGGAATCAGGATGTGCATGTTCGAGTACGAGTAGAACGTCAGCCCCCCGGCCAGCACGGCCAGGGGCAAGGTACGTGGGGAACGGAAGCGATAATGCATGTAGGCCAGGAGGAACACTGCGTACAGGCCCGTGGATGCCACCGCGTCGAAGACCGTGCGGCTGTACAGGAACCACGTCGGGATGCTGATCGCCAACAGGATGCTCGCCCACCAGTAGCGCGAACGAAAGTGCTGCTTCAAGATCCAGGCCACGGCCAAAGTGCCGGCGAGGGTGAGCAGCACGTTCACCGTTCGGGCGACAAGGATCGATTTCCCGAACACGGTGGCGACCAGGCCGTGCAGGTAGACCGTGATCGCCGGAGTCCAGCGGTTCGAGTCCCACTGGAAGTAGACGGCGGGCCAGGCGCCGTCATCGCCCAACAGCCCGTTCTGAAGCGCTTGTTCCCCGTACCAGACGTTATTGGCCTCGTCCGAATAGAAGAAGATCGGGAAGGTTTCAATCGCCCACAGCCGCGTGACCAGATAGAGGAGGGCAGCCGCGGTGGCGAGAGCTAACTCCGGAGACACGGACGCCAGCAGGTACCGAAGGCCCGCGCGCGGTCCGACGGCAGTCATCGCTTCCCAGGCGTGGCGCAACCCCCCGGGTTGATCCGTGTGCGCGGCCTCCGGAGGTTCGACCGGCAGGATGCCGGAGAACAGGATGGCGCCGCGCCCACGGGCGGGCGAAGTCTTCCACCGTCACGCGCACCTGCGGCCCCGCATCGGCGGGCAAGCTGACACGCACATGCCTGGCGGGTCCAGGCTGCGGGCTCTGGGCGGGAAGCTCTGCCTGGCGCTCAGGATGCGCGGACTGAAGCGCCTCTCCCGCACCGTTCTGGAGGGGCGCGGGTGGCGATGGGCGGGAGCGCGAGCGAGGTGAGGGGAGTAGCCTGCCCAGTGCGCGGGCGACGGCCGCGCCGGTGGCGGCAGCGAAAGCCAGGGCGAGGACCGTCCAGGCGAAGGTTGGCATGCGCGTGTCCTAGCGCAGTCCCAGCTCCTGCCGGGCGATGACCAGTCGCTGGATCTCGCTGGTGCCCTCGTAGATCTCGGTGATCTTGGCGTCGCGGAAATAGCGTTCGACCGGCAGTTCCTTCGAGTACCCCAGGCCGGCGTGAATCTGAACCGCGGCGTGCGCGCAGAACATGGACGTTTCCGAGGCGAACAGCTTGGCCATCGAGGCCTCGAGCGTGAAGCGCTCGCCGGTTTCCTTCGAGCGCTGCTTGGCCAGCGCCGCCTGGTAGATCAACAGCCGGCTGGCCTCGATGCGCGTCTTCATGTCGGCCAGCTTGAAGCCGATGCCCTGGAACTCGCCGATCTTCTGGCCGAAGGCTTCACGCTCGCGGGCATACGCCAGGCTGGCTTCGTAGCACGCCTCGGAGATCCCCAGCGCCTGCGAGGCGATGCCGATCCGTCCGGCGTCGAGCACGGCCATGGCGATCTTGAAACCCTCGCCTTCCTCGCCCAGCCGGGCAGACGCCGGGAGGTGGTAGTCTTCGAAGACGATCTCGCTCGTGGCCGAAGCCCGGATCCCAAGCTTGGGCTCCTTCTTGCCGACGCTGAAGCCCGGCAGTCCCGAGTTCACCAGGAAGGCGGTGATGCCGCGGTGCTTCTTGTCCGGGTCGGTCATGGTGAAGACGATGATGAAGCGGGCGACCGGACCGCTCGTCACCCACGACTTGCGCCCGTTGAGCACGTAGCCCTCGCCCTGGCGCACGGCGCGGCTGCGCATCGTGCCGGCATCCGACCCCGACATCGGCTCGGTGAGCGAGTAGGCGCCGATCACCTTCCCGGAGGCGACGGGCTCCAGGTAGGTGTGCTTCTGCTCCTCGGTCCCGAAGCGCAGCAGCGCGTAACCGAACAGCGAGTTGTTGACCGACATGATCGTGCCGTGCGCCGCATCGACCTTGCAGATCTCTTCCAGCGCCAGCACATAGGCCAGGGTATCCAGGCCCGCGCCGCCGTAAGCTTCCGGGATCTCGATCCCCATGAAGCCCATTCCCCCCATCTTGCGCACGGTCTCCTCGGGAAACTCGCCGCTCTCGTCGAAGGCGGCGGCGATCGGACCGATCTCCTTCCGGGCAAACTCGCGGGCCGTCTGGCGGATCAGCTCATGTTCAGACGAGAGGGACAGGCTGGGACCGGAAGGGGCGCTTCCTGCAGAGGCCATCAACTCCTCCATCCGCGATCCAAAGGCCGAGCGAGGGCCAGGATTATAGCATCGCGGGCACGCGCACTGCGCAGAAGTACGGAGGAGACCCGGGTGGGGACGGGCGGCCCGCCAGCTCTGGCGGGGCCGCCCGCCTGCCGGGCCTCCATTCGGATTGGGAAGGGTGTCAGTTGACAAGGTTCGGGTCGGGCTCATAGTCATCCAGGTAATCGGGTCTGGTGGGATGATGGGACGCCTCCCGGTTTGGCCCTGAGCAGGACCGGCCGGCAGGGGAGCGAAGGGAGATCGGCGTATGAAGTTGTATCTGCGCCTGGCATGGCGGAACATCTGGCGCCACCGCCGGAGGACGATCATCATCGTCCTGGCGATGGGCTTCGGCCTGTCCATGATGATGATGTATGACGGGATGGTGGATGGATTCAATCAGGCCATCTACGGCAACGCCATCAAGGTCCTGGGCGGCAACATCCAGGTGCACGCCGAAGGCTACGGAGCGAGTACCGGCCAGAAGCCGCTGCTGCCGCTCACCGATGATGCCAAGGTCCTGGAGGCGGCGCGGGCCCAGCCCGGGGTTGTGGCCGCCACGCGCCGCATCAACACCGGCGGGCTGGCCTCGAGCCGCGAGGGTGCCTTCGCCGTGGGGATCACGGCCATCGAGCCGGAGCTCGAGCAGAGCGTGAACCTGGCCGAGCAAAACGTGATCGACGGACGCGACCTGACCGCCGACGACGGCGATTCGATCTTCATCGGCAAGGGCCTGGCCGACGCCATGGACGTGCACGTGGGCGACCGCATCACCCTCACCGGGCGGGCGGCGCACGAGCAGATGCGCCGCCGCACCATGACCGTCGTCGGGATCTACGACCTGGGCATCCCGGAGATCGAGAAGGTCACCGTCTACATCTCGCTGGCCGAGGCGCAGGCTCTCTACGATCTGCCCGGGCAGTCGACCGAAGTGGCGGTCTTCCTCGATCAGGTCGGCCCCGAGCAGCGGTTGATCAAGGCACTCTCCCCCATCCTGCCCGGGTATGAGCTCGCATCGTTCGAGGACAGCTACCCTGAGCTGAAGTACGCCCTGGCCACCAAGGGCCAGGCCATGGACATCTTCAGCATCATCATCCTGGGGATCGCCGGCATCGGCATCCTCAACCTGCTGCTGATGGCGGTCTACGAACGCACGCGGGAAATCGGCGTCCTGGGGGCGATGGGGCTCAAGCCGCGCCAGATCTCCCTGCTGTTTATCCTGGAAGGAACGATGATTGGCCTGGTGGGCGTCGGCCTGGGGGTTGTGCTCGGGCTGGCGTTCAACGGGATGATGCGGGCCGTCGGGTTGGACTTCACCGCTTACGCCTCGATGACGAGCTACACGGCGCTGATCACCGACAAGATCTATCCCAGCTGGGGGATCGGCAAGCTGCTGGGGCGGGCGCTGACGGTGGCCATCATCGCTTCGCTGGCGGCGGTCATCCCGGCGCGCGAGGCGGCGCAGCGCGATCCAGCTGAAGCGCTGCACTACGTTTGAGGTCCATGATGATCCAGCTGCTGAAACTGGCGTTTCGGAACCTGGGGCGCAACCGCCGGCGGTCGTTCTTCTCCGCCCTGGCGATGGGGATGGCGCTGGCCCTCCTGCTGCTGATGGCCTCCGTCATCCAGGGAGAATACGGCGACGCCATCGAATTGGCCATCCATCTGCAATCGGGTCACTTACAGGTGCGGTCCGCGTCGTACGACGAGGCCAAGACGAGCCTGAAGTGGGAGGACCTGGTCGAGAACCCCGAGCAAGTGGCGGGACAGATCGCCTCGATCGGGGCGGTGGCGGTGGCCACGCCGCGGCTGTATGCCAGCGGGTTCGTGACCACGCGGGACGAATCGTCCGGCGTGCGCGTCGTCGGCATCGACCCCTTGTCGGAGGCCAACGCGCCCTTTCGGGATGGGATCCTGGAAGGGACCTTCTTGACTCCCGAGGACCGGGAGGGGGTGCTCCTCGGCTGGTCCCTAGCCCACCGTCTCGGCCTTGCGGCGGGCGACCAAATCAGCCTGTCCGTAAACACGTCCAGCGGGGAGGTCGACGAGCAACCGTTCACCGTCCGGGGCGTCTACAGCACGGGATCCAGCGGGTTCGACGGCCTGACGGTCTTTCTGCCGCTGGCCAAGGCTCAGGCGTTCACAGGCGCCGAGAACCGCGCGAGTGCGATCTTCGTCCTGCTGACGGACACGTCCCAGACCGAGGCCGTGATCGCGGCGCTGAATGCACCTGGCTACAAGGCCGTGACATGGCGAGACATGAACGAGCTGCTGGTTCAGACGGAGCAGCTAGCCTCCGGCTACATGGGCATCTTCTACCTGATTGTGCTGGGCATTGCCGCCACGGTGATCGTCAACACCCAGATCATGTCGGTGTACGAGCGCACCCGCGAGATTGGCATCCTCTCGGCGATTGGCATGCGGGGGCGTCGTGTGATGGCCATCTTCCTGACGGAATCCGGATTGCTGGCCGTGGGCGGGATCCTGCTCGGGCTGGCGATCGGGGGCCTTGCCATAGCCTACTTCACACGCTTCGGTCTCCCCCTGGACATTGAGAAATTCGGACTCACGGGGATGCTCTTCCGCGAGAGGATCTATACCCAGCTTACCGTCCAGGACACCGTCCGTTTGACACTGATGTCCTTCTTCGTCACCCTGCTGGCCGGCCTGTATCCCGCCGTGCTGGCCTCGCGCATGGAGCCCGTGGCGGCCCTGCGCGCCGAGAAGTAAAGGAGCACCATCCATGGAAGTCGCCAAGGTTGAGAACGTCACCCGGGTCTATGCCGTCGGCAAGGTCGAGACGCAGGCGCTGCGCGGCGTCAACCTGACCATCGAGAGCGGCGAGTTCACGGCGCTGGTCGGGCCCGTCCGGCTCGGGCAAGACGACGCTGCTCCAGCTTCTCGGCTGCCTCGACCGACCGACCAGCGGCCGGGTGATCATCAACGGCAAGGACGTCAGCCAGCTCAACCGCAATCAGCGGGCGGACATGCGCCGGGGCACGATCGGCTTCATCTTCCAGTTCTTCGCCCTGATCCCGACGCTGACCGCCTATGAGAACATCGAGATGCCGCTGCTGCTCAACGGGCACTCGGCGGCAGACCGTCACGCTCGGGTCAGCGAACTGCTGGAGACCGTCGGGCTTGGCGACCGGGGCGGCAGCCGCCCCGATCAATTGAGCGGTGGCCAGCAGCAGCGGGTGGCCATCGCCCGCGCGCTGGCGTCGAAGCCGAGCCTGATCCTGGCAGACGAGCCCACGGCGAACCTCGACACGCCCAACGGCAAGCAAGTGATGGAAACGATGACCCGTCTGAACAAGGAGACCGGGGTAACGTTTGTCTTCGCCACACACGATCCGCGCGTCATCGAATACGCCCGGCGGGTGGTCACGCTGCGGGACGGTCTGGTGGCCGAGGACAAGACCGTGGGCAAGAAGCCTTAGGTGCGTTCCATGCGACGGAAGTGGCTTCTGACCCCGATGGTGGTGATTGCATTGGCCGGATGCGGCACACTCGGCACGCCTGAGCCGCTGCCGACGGTGGTATTGCAGGGCGGCAGCCAGACGACGCCTGCCCCTCAGGCCGCCGGGCGAGGCGGTGTGACCGCCTCGGGCGTGGTCGTGCCGGCGCAGCAGGCGGAGATGGCCTTCGCGCTCGGCGGGACGGTGCGGTCGGTCAACGTCGTGGCCGGCGATCAAGTGAAAGCCGGGCAGGTTCTGATCGAGTTGGAGAACGCCGCGTTGCAGGCGCAAGTGGCGATCGCCCAACGCGTCGTGCGCGAGCTGACCTCGCCGGCGGCGGTGGCGGCGGCCGAACAGGCGCTGGCCAACGCACAGGATGCGCTCAAGGATGCGGAGTACAAGCGCACGGTCCAGCAGCAAGGTAACCGCGCCTCGCCTGAGACCATCCGGGAGGCGCAAGCGAAGCTGCTGCTCGCCGAGGAAGAGGTCAGCCGCTACAAAGGAATCTACGACTCGGCCTCCGGCGATTCGGCCAAGGCACTTGCTCTGGTCAACCTGACCGCGGCTCTGCAACGACGCGACGCGGCCCTCAGAAACCTAAACTGGTACAAAGGCAAGCCGAGTGACAACGACCAGGCGATCCTCAATGCCGAGGTGGCGGTAACCGAAACGGGGATGCAGGAGGCCGAGTGGTATCTGACGGCCGTCCGGGGCGAACCGGTGCCCAAGGAGGCGAGCGGCGCGTAGCTCGCTCGGCTGCAAAACGCGAGCGACGAACTGGCCGCCGCGCAAGCAGCCTACGCGAACTCCCGGCTGACGGCGCCGTTCTCGGGAACGGTGGCGGCGCTCAAGGCAACCCTCGGCGACTACCTCCCGCCGGGGTTCATCGTCGCCATCGTCGCCGACCTGACCCGCCTGCATATGGAGACGACCGACTTGAGCGAGCTCGATGTCTCCGCCGTTTCGGTGGGCCAAGAGTGCACCATCAGCATCGAGGCGCTGGGCGAGGAAGTGCCCGGTCGCGTTCTGCGCGTCTCGCCGCTTCCGACCACCTTGGGGGGTGACGTCGTCTACGCTGCGACCGTCGAACTCGATTCGATCCCGGCAGGTCTGCTCCCGGGGATGACCGGCGAGGTGAGGTTCGAGGGCATGCCGTAGCGGGGCCACCTTCGGCCGGCCCTGGGGGTGGCTGCGATCGACGAAGCCGGGGAGCCATGCAGTGTTCCTGCCTGCCTCGTGAGAGGCAGGCATTCGTTTCCTCGGACGGGCCCATGCGCACCCAGGGGTTGCGCGGGGAGGGAACGCCTTCGCGATCGGGCTCCGGCCGGCCGCTAAGGAGTGAGTCGATCGAGCCTGGGGAGGCGCATCAGATGCCAATGCTTTGACCGCCCCCCGCGGCTTCGGTACAATTCCGGCATTCCCCCGCGGGAGGCACAGCATGGCCGACGCCATCACGGCCGAGATCTTCGATCACCTGGTCGAACTGGCGGCACTGGAGCTTCAGCCGGCCGAGGCCGAATACCTGCGCGCGCAGCTCAACAGCCAGCTGAATGCCATTCGCGAGCTCGAGGCCATGGAGGTCGATCCCGGGATCGGGATCACCAGCCACGGCGTGCCCTACACGCCGGCCATCAGCGCCGTGCCGCGCGTGGATGCGGCTGCCCCCAGTGACCTGGCCGACGCGATCCTGAAGCAGGCGCCGGAACTCGACGGCCGCTACCTGGTGGTCCCCGATATCCCGCACATGGAGCTCACATGACGGTGCCTCTGTGCGACCTGACGGCGATGGAGATCGCTTCCCGCGTGCGCGCTGGGACGACGCGCGCCGAGGCCGTGCTCGACGCGGCGCTGGAGCGCATCCGATTGGTGGAGGGGCGCACTCCGAGCCTCGAACCCTACACTCCCACGCCCGAAGATCGCCAGAAGGTGCATGCGTTCATCACACTGACCGAGGAGCGGGCGCGCGCCCAGGCGAAGGCCATCGACCAGTCTGTGGCTGAGGGCCGGGACCCCGGCCCGCTGGCGGGGGTGCCGCTGGCGGTCAAGGACATCTTCTGCGTCCAGGGGACGCGTTCCACCGCCGCCTCGCGCATCCTGGCCAACTTCGTCGCTCCCTACACCGCCACGCCTGTTGCCCGGCTGGAAGCCGCCGGCGCCGTCACCCTCGGCAAGGTCAACCTGGATGAGTTCACCTTCGGCTCGTCGAACGAGTCGACCGCCTTCCGCCCTCCGCCGGGGAATCCGTGGGACCCGCGACGTGTGCCTGGCGGGTCGTCGGGCGGGAGCGCGGCGGCGGTGGCGGCCGGCGAAGCGGCCCTATCGCTCGGTACGGATACGGCAGGTTCGATCCGCCAGCCGGCCGCCTTTTGCGGTGTGGTTGGGATGAAGCCTACCTACGGGCGCGTCTCACGCTACGGGTTGATTGCCTTCGCCTCGTCGCTCGACTGCCCGGGCCCGGTCTCGCGGACCGTAACCGATGCCGCACTGATGCTGCGCGTGATGGCCGGCGCCGACGAGCACGACACCACCGCCGCCGTGCTGCCGGTGCCGGACTACCTGGCGGGGCTGGAGGACGGCGTGCGCGGGCTGCGCATCGGCCTCTCGCCGGACTACTTCCGCCTGACCTACCCCGATCCCGAAACCGGCGAGCTGCACGCGCAGCCGATTACGCCGGAGATCGAACAGGCCGTGCGCCGGGCGGCCGAACGGCTGGCGCTCAGCGGCGCCGAGATCATCGAGGGGGTGCCGATGCCCAACACCCACCTGGGCATCCCGGCCTACTTCGTCATCTCGCGCGTCGAGGCCGCCTCCAACCTCCACCGCTACGACGGGATCAAGTACGGCTATCGCTTCCCCGGACCGGTGGCCGACCTGCGCGAGCTGTATCGCAAGTCGCGGGCGGCCGGCTTCGGGCTGCAACCCAAGCTGCGGATCCTGATGGGCATGTACGTCTCGGCCGAACAGTACGAGAAGGGCTACTACCAGCGAGCGCTGCGCGTGCGCACGCTGATCCGGCGCGACTTCGAGCAGGCCTTCGATCCAAAGGGCAAGCACCGGCTGGATGCGCTGCTGAGCGCCACCACGCCGACGACCGCCTTCGAGCTCGACGCGGTCTACGGCGACTCGGTGCTGATGCAGTATGCCGACCTGCTGACCGTGCCGGCCGACCACGCCGGCGTCCCCGGCCTGTCGATCCCCGGCGGCCTGGACGCCCAGGGACTGCCGATCGGGCTTCAACTCCTCGGCGCCGGATTTCTCCGAGGCCTCGCTGCTGCGTATCGGTCGAACGTACGAGCGCGACACGGAGGGCGATGCGTGGCGCACGGTGAGGCCGAAAGTGCTGAGGGGTTGAGGCCGGGCAGAGGGATCATGGGTAAACGCGAGGCGTACGTCGAACAACTCAAGTCGGTGGCGGACTGGGATGCCTTCCTGAAGAAGCACTCCGGCCTGCCGGGGCCGCGCGGCAATCTCGAACTGGCGAACGCGGCTGCCGATTGCGGGACGCCGCGGCAATTCCGAGAGTGGCTCAAGTACGATGCTCGCCGCGCGCCGACCAACACGCCGGGTGAGTTCGTCGCCTTCTGCGGTGTGCTCGGGCACGGGCGCCTGCTGGCCGAGGGAGGCGATCAGGCGGTGACCGTCCTGCGCCGCGCAGCTTCCGACCCACGCTGGCGCGTGCGGGAGGCTGCGGCGATGGGGCTGCAGCGGTCTGGGGCGCGGTCGACATGGGCAAGATGCTGCGCGTCGTCGAGCCCTGGGCGCGCGGCACGCCGCTGGAACAGCGGGCTGCCGTCGCCGCCGGGTGCGAACCGAGCGCTGCTCGCGCGAGCCGAAACACGCCCGGCGGGTGCTGCGCATGCTCGATCGCATCACGCTCAGCCTGGCGCGTGCGCAAGATCGCCGCACGGAGGAGTTCCGCGTCCTGCGGCAGCGGGCTGGGGTACTGCTGGAGTGTGGCCGTTGCCGCCCTGCCGGAAGCGGGCAAACCGATGCTGGAGAAAGTGGTCGGAAAGCCGCGATCCGGATGTGCTGTGGGTCGTACGTGCGAACCTGGGCAAGGCGCGCCTGGCGCGGCATCGACCATCGCTGGGTGACCGCGCTGCGGTCCGCATGGTCCAGCCGGTGCCGATCGACGCAGCGAGCCCCGCCCGCCCAACCTCGACGAGCAAAGCCTGAAGGGAACCATGGCCGACTTCGAAGCGATCATCGGGCTCGAGACCCATATCCAGCTCAACACGCAGAGCAAGATCTTCTGCAGCTGCCGGGCCGATTCGTGGGGCGCCGAGCCAAACAGCAACATTTGCCCCGTGTGCACCGGGCTCCCCGGCGTTCTGCCCGTCCCGAATCAGGCGGTGATCGACAAGGCCGTCCGCCTGGCGGCCGCCATGCACGTCGACGAGATCCGGCCGGTTTCCTACTTCGCCCGCAAGAACTACTTCTATCCGGACCTGCCCAAGGGTTATCAGATCTCGCAGTACGACGAACCGCTGGCGCGCGGTGGGCACATGCTGGTGCCCATGCCGGACGGGTCTTCGCGCCGTGTCGGTATCACCAAACTGCATCTCGAAGAAGACGCCGGGAAGACCGTGCACCAGGCCGATCGTCGGCTGATCGACTTCAACCGCTGCGGCGTGCCGCTGGTCGAGATGGTCACTGCCCCGGACCTGCGTTCGGCGGATGAGGCCGCCCAGTACCTGATCCGGCTGCGCCAGCTGCTGCGCTGGCTCGGTGTCTCGGACGGCGACATGGAACGCGGCCAGCTGCGCTGCGACGCCAACGTCTCGATCCGCCCGGTGGGGGCGGACTTCCTCAACCCGAAAACCGAGATCAAGAACGTCAACTCGATCGAGAATGTACGCGCCGCCATCGAGACCGAGATCGAGCGGCAGATCCGCGAGGTCCGATCCGGCGGTCGGATCGAGGCCTGGACGCTCGAATGGGACGAGGATCGGGGCACGCTGCGCAAGATGCGCTCCAAGGAAACGGAAGCCGACTATCGCTACTTCCGAGAACCGGATCTGCTGCCGGTGCGCCTCGACGCCGCCTGGCTGGAAGCGCAGCTGGCCGACCTGCCCGAGCTTCCCCTCGAGCGCAAGGCACGCTTCGTCGTGCAGTACGGGCTGCCGGCCTACGATGCCGAAATCCTGACCGAGGAACGCTCGCTTTCCGAGTACTTCGAGGCGGCGGTGACGGCGTGGGGTGGTGAGCCGAAGGTGGTCTCCAACTGGCTGATGAACGACGTCCTGCGGCTCCTTCGGGAGCGAGGGGTCCTGGCCGGTGAGCTTCGGCTTACGCCCGGGCACCTGGTTGAGATCCTATGAATGGTCGAGGGGCGCGAGATCACCACCAGCACCGGTAAAGAACTGCTGGCGAAGGTCGAGGCCAGCGGGCGACCGCCCCGCGAGCTCGTTGCCGCGGAGGGACTCGGCCAGGTCTCCGACGAACAGGCATTGCGCGAGCTTGCCCGTCAGGTCGTGCAGGCGAACCCCGGGCAGGTCGATGCCTACCGCAATGGCAAGGTCACGCTGATCGGGTGGTTCGTCGGCCAGGTGATGCGCCAGACGGGCGGCAAGGCCGACCCGCAGCGGACGCGCGCCTTGCTCGAGGAGATCCTGACGGCCGAACCGGGCGCGTAAGCTTGCGCGGTCTTCGAAGTCGGATCGGAAAGGCACCAGGAGGGAAGGTCCTGCGGGCGGGTGGCGCGCCCGCAGATGTGGTTCAGGCGGAGCATGCGTTCCTTTCTCCTGGTGGTGGGAGGGCTGCGGCTGCACGGACTGCGCTGGGACGACCTGGGCGGCGGTCGTCCGGCGCTGCTCCTGCATGGGCTGGCGTCCAATGCCCGCATCTGGGAACTCGTTGCCCCGGCGCTCGAACATGCGGGCCTGGCGCCCATCGCCCTCGACCTCCGCGGCCACGGCCTCTCGGACAAACCCGAGGAAGGATACGAACTGGCGACATTCTCCGCCGACCTGCGCGCCGCCGTGCGGGATCTCGACCTGCGGGCCCCGATCCTCATCGGCCATTCGTGGGGAGCGGGATTGGCGCTGCATCTGGCGGCGTCCGGCCTGGCCGAGGGGAATTCCCCTGCCGCCATCGTGCTGGTGGATGGCGGGATCTCCCAGCTGGATGACCTTCCGGGCGCGACCTGGGAGCGTGTGAGCGAAGTGCTTGCCCCTCCGAACCTGGCCGGCATGAGCCGCCAGGACCTGCTGAACCGGCTTTCCGATCCTTCGCGGCGCTGGCACCCGGACCCCCAATCGCTGGACATCACGCTCGCCAACTTCGAGGTGCTGCCCGACGACACGGTCCGACCGCGCTTGCGGCGTGATCACCACATGCAGCTGCTGAAGGCGCTGTACGAGTTCCGCACTTACGAGGCGTTCGAACGCGTTCGCTGCCCGATGCTCGTCGTCTCGGCGCGCCCGCCGGAACCCCGGCGCCTCGAAGAGCAAGCTCACCTGCTGCTCAAGGAAAGAGGCATCGAGCGAGCGCGGCACTCGATTTCCGACCTGCAGGCCGTGTGGATGGAGGACACCGTGCACGACATCCCGCTGCACAGGCCCGAGGAACTGGCGGCGACCATCGTGTCCTTCGCCGCCGAGCGCAACTTGCTCCGACTTGCCGGGGCCGGCGCAGGATGAAAGGCAGCATCACGTGAGCCGATCCACGGGGGACAAGGGCACCCGGGGTGGTCCGGGGGTGGCATCAGGGATCAGGGGTGAGTCTGAAGACGTGCTCCCCATTCGCCCGGCGACGACCGCAGACGCGCCGGCTATACGCGCCCTGATCCGCCGCGTACGCATCAACCCCACCGGGCTCGACTGGCGGAGGTTCCTGGTGGCCGAGGGACCGGAGGGCATGATCCTCGCCTGCGGTCAGATCAAGCCGCACGGGGATGGCACCCTTGAGCTGGCCTCGGTGGCGGTGGACGAGGCCTGGCGAGGCAGAGGAGCCGCGCGGGCGATCATCGAACGACTGCAGCGGCGTGCCGGTCCACCGCTCTGGCTGACCTGCCGTGCGGGGCTGGAGCCGATGTACACGCGCTTTGGGTTCCGGCGCGTGCACGACCGGCGGGCGATGTCCCCCTATTTCCGACGCCTTGACCGTCTGGCGCGGCTGCTCCTGGGTATCCTCCGGCCCGGCGAGGCGCTGGCGATCATGGTCTGGCAGGAGTCTTGCACTTCGGAGGGCGCGCCCGCAGTCCGCCGTGAGCCGAGGCACGGGCGCGGTGTGCGCCTTTGTAGGGAGTCTGTAGGGTCGCTCGCTTGCAGTCGTTGAAACTTAAGTGTTAGATTAGGAGGGGGACATTAGTCCCAATTCGATCGGCGGGCCTGCGGGGTTGGCCCGCGGCAATGGGAAAGGCGGTTGGTGTGGCCGAGGGAGGCCCTGACGGCCTGCAGAACCGTCCGCCGATGCCGGTCGGCGGCAGCATTGCCACCTACTTAAATCCTTCCGCCGGATGGTGGGGGCCAGGGACGTCCTGCTGGTCGACATTGTCGGCCACATCGTCGAGCGCTCCGGCCCGGCCGACGGTTTCGACCCGGATGTGGTCGGCATCCTGCTGGCCAACGGCATGGCGGCTGCCACCGAGATGGCGGCCGGCCTCGAACACGGCGGGGTGTCGATCTTCGTCCACGAAGGTGCGCGCTTCGACCTGTATGCCGCCACCGTCGGCCCGGAACACATCATGGCCATGATCTTCGACCGCGGGCTGGGCAACCCGCGCATCGGAACGGTCTACCTGCACCTGAAGCGCGCCACCGAGGACCTGATGCGCCTGTTCCAGGGGGAGACGGCGATTGCGCACCGGGGAGATCTGCAGGATCCGGCGACCACCACCCAGCCCGGATCGCGCCCGAGCTATGACCCGCAGGCGACGATCGTGGCCCGGCGCATGGTGCCCGAGCCTCCCAGCAAGCCGTCGCGGGTGTTGAGCTATGAAGAGGCCGCCCGGTTGGGGTTGATCGGGACCGACAAGGCCAAGCCCAAGGATTGAGGCGATGGAGATGGCGGAACACGGGGATGTTGGCAGCGGGTTGACGTTGACCCCCTTGCAGGAGAAGGCGCTGGAGGCCGTGCTGGTTCAGTTGGCGGCCAAGTCCTCCGCCGCCCTGGCCTTGCTGAGCACCCGTACCGGTCACTACATCTCGTCGCGAGGCACGCGGCACGACCTCGATACGGCCGCGCTGGCATCGCTCGTCGCCGCCGATCTGGCGGCCTCCCAGCAGATCACCGACCTGGTGGACGCGGCCGAGACGCACACGATGATCCTGCGCGAGGGCGAGCGATTCACGATGCTGATCGCCGAGGCCGGCCCGTCGCTGGTGCTGCTGGTCGTCGCCTCGCGTGACGTCCCGCTAGGATGGATCCGCATGCTGGTGCAGAGTGCGGCGCAGCGCATGGCCGAGATCACCCGCCCGGCGCAGGGCCGTCCCATGCCGGCGCTGGCGGCCATGGTCCCTGGAGGCGAGTTCGCCGACCTGGTAGGCCAGGCCATCGACGACATGTGGACCGAGTGAGATGTACATCAACTACTCCCGGCGCGAGATCACCGTCAAGGTCGTGTACTACGGGCCTGCCCTGGGAGGCAAGACCACGAATTTGATTCAGATCCACGACCATGTCGGTGACAGCCAGCGGAGTGAGTTGATCTCGCTCAAGACGGCCGAGGATCGGACGCTGTTCTTCGATTTCCTGGAGCTCCAACTGGGGAAGATCGGCGCGCTCGCGCCCCGGGTGCAGCTGTACACCGTTCCGGGCCAGGCGCGCTACGAGGCCAGCCGGCGTCTGGTGCTGCGCGGCGCCGACGGCGTGGTCTTCGTCGGCGACTCGCAGCCGGAGCGTCAGAAGGAGAATCTCGAGTCGTGGCTGGGCATGCGGCAGCATCTGGCGAGCTACGGCCTCGACCTGCAGGGATTCCCGATCGTCGTTCAGCTCAACAAGCGCGATCTGCCGGGTGCGGTCGGCTTGGACTTGTTTCGGCGAACGTTGAGCCTGAACGGAGATGCCCCGCTTTTCGAAGCCGTGGCGCTGGACGGACGCGGCGTGCGGGAGACGCTGCGGGCGATCATGGAACGCGTGGTCGTCCGCCTGCGACGAGAAATCTCGGCTTCGGCCGCGTGAGGGTGGGACGAATCGATGGAGGACGTGCTCGGCCCCGGGAACCTGACGGATGTGCTCCAATCGCTGAACGCCACGGGTGGATTCCTGGTGACGGTGCTGACCGATTCTGAAGGTCTGGTGCTGGCTTCGGCGCCGGCACCGGGCTGGGATGCCGAGAAGCAGGCGGCGGTGGTGGCCTTGATCCAACGTGCGGCGCGCCAGTCCGAGGACGTCAGCCTTGGGATCGACGGATGAGATCTCCATCCGGGACGTCAGCGGGCGCCGGCTGGTTTGCCGGCCGTTCGAGGTCGATGGGCGAGTCCTGCTGTTGTCGGTGTTGGCAGCCGAGGGGAAGGCGTACCGGCGGCTGACGAACGTTGCCGTTCGGGATATCCGGCGGGCCTGGGTGTTCTGAGGGAGGCGGGGCGATGGCATTGCAGGGCAACCTGCAGGACATGAGTGTGGCGGACCTGATCCAGCACAACTGCCAGGAGGGCCGGACGGCGCGCATTGATCTGCGCCAAGGGACCGACGGGCCGACGGCGGTGCTGTTCCTGGACCAGGGTCAAATCGTGCATGCGGAGTCGCAGGGCGAGAGCGGCGAGGAGATCGTCTACCAGGTGCTGGCCTGGGGTGACGGGTCTTTCGCCGTCGAGCCCGGGCAGGCTTCGCCGACGCGCACGATTCAGCGCAGCTACGCCGGGCTGCTGCTGGAGGGGATGCGGCGTATCGACGAGGCGACCGCGGAGGTCGACGCGCCGCAGGCTGCGGGGAGTCCCGCCGCCGGCAAAGCCGGGCGGGGCTCTGGGAAAGAGGAGGGGACGATGTCGGAACGTCTGCAGGGCTTGAGGGCGATCGAGGGGGTCACGGGCGTGGTCATTGCCGCCCGGGACGGCGTCGTGCTGGAGCACGCCCTGGATGGCGATCCCGAGAAGGAAGGCGCCGTAGCGGTCTTCGTCGGCTACGCCGCCGCTCAGGTCGGGCAAAGCCTGGCGTTGGGCAACTTCGAATGGGGGACGGTCGCCATCGGAAAAGAAACGATGCTGGTCGTCGAGCAGCCCGACTACTACGTAGGTTTGCTGCTGGAAGAGAAGGCTTCGCCGGCACTGGTAGCCTCCAAGCTGGAAGGGCTGCTCCGGGCGTAGCCGGGAGAGACCAACATGCAAGCCATCCTGGCCGAACTCGGCGCCCTGATGGGCGTGAACGGCTCCTTTGTCTGCGACCGCGACGGCGGCCTGGTGGGCCGTGCCATGCCGGATGGCGTGACCAACGCCGGCCTGGCGGCTATCGGGCGTTCGCTGATGCAGACCTTGAATGGAACTCGAGGTCGATCGGCGCAAGCGGCCGTCCGAACTGGGTTTCGTCTATGCCAACGGAATGATGCTGGTGAAGAACCTGGGGGCCGGCTGCCTGTGCGTCCTGTGTGCCCGCCAGGCGAACGTGGCCATGGTCAACATGACCGCCAACATGGCGGCGCGCAAGCTGAAGGAAGTGCTGTCCGCTTCCGCGGCCGGGCCGGTCGCTGCGGCTCCGGCTGCGGCGCCGTCTGCCCCGCGCCGGCCGCTGCGGCTCCGGCCGCGGCGCCGCCTGTCCCCGCGCCCGTCGCTGCACCTGTGGCAAGCGCGACGGGAGGGCCGCCGCTCGACACAGCCCTGGTCAGCCAGATCGAACATGAGCTGGCGCGGGCCGTCGGACCGGTGGCGATGTTTGCGGTGGATGATGCGGCTGCGGCGATGGGCTTCACGCGTCAGACGCTTCCCGCGATCTCTGCCGCCGCCTGGATCGAGCGCCTGGGGGGCGAGATTGCCGACGCGGGCAAGAAAGCCCACTTCCTGCAGGCCGCCCGGCAGATCGCACGGGTCGGCTGACAAGCCTGACAAATCCTCGGCGGCCGAAGGGCCTGCCGATGTGAAGGAGAACTGTCGATGAAGACGAAGATCCGCACCCGCCTGGGGCTTGGCTTCGCGGCGATGTTGCTGCTGGTGGTAGCTACCGCCGTCGTCGCCGTCGTGAACTTGAATCGCATCGGGCAGTCGATGGGCATGCTCACCCGGCAGGCCGATCAGGCGGCGGCGCTGGGCTCGATCCGCGCCGGCGTGTTGAACGCGCAGGCCTCGCTGCTGATCGCCCTGGATGACCGCTCTTCAGGCGTGCTGTCGCGGGCCTCGGTGCTGCTCGGCAATTTCAACGCGCAGGTCTCGGACTACGAGCATCCGAAGAATGCCGAGGGGGTCAGCCTGGCGGCGCTCTCGGCCGGCGACCCGGAGATGGCTCAGTCGTGCGGCTCCCACTGCCACGTGGGCCCGAGCCTGACGGCGTTAGAGGAGAACAGGGTTGCGTTCACCGAAACGGCCCAGAATTACATCACCCAGGCGGCGACCCAGCCGGTCAGCCTGTCCACTGCCCGGTCGCGCATGGACACGGTTGCCAACGGTGTCCTGCAGGCCACGGACGGCCTGGCGAAGGAAGAACGGGCCTCGCTGGAGCGCGTGCAGGCGCAGCTGACAGCCATCCAGTCCTCGACTCAGACGCTGATGCTCGCTTCGGCGATCACGGCCGCGATCCTCGGCCTGCTGCTGGCGCTGACCATCACGCGCAGTATCACCATCCCGCTAGCCAACCTGGTGAGCATCTCGGATAAGATCAGTACCGGCGAGCTGGACACCCCGGTGCCGGTCGCCGCCAAGGATGAAATTGGCGAGCTGGCCGAATCGATGGAGCGGATGCGCATCAGCATCAAGGCCCTCATCGAGCGTATGCGCAGCCGCAGCGGGGGTTGAGACCCTAGTCGTCCGGGGGATCTATGGAAAGCCTGCTCAGCGAAGTCAATGCAGTCATTGGTGTGACGGGATCCTTTGTTGGGGATCGGAAGGGCCGCATCCTGGCCCGCGCCCTCCCGTCGGTGTACGACGACCGTTCACTCGAAATCGTGGCGCGCACAATGATGCAGACCTTCACCGGTCTGGAGACGGCGCGCCGTCGCAAGGTGGGCGATATTGACATGCTCTTCCGGGAAGGGCGGCTGATCATGAAGCCCTTCAGCGAGGGATGCCTGGGGATCGTGTGCGTGCCCCGCTTCAATGTCGCCCTGTTGAACCTGACGGCCAACGTTACGCTGCGCAAGATCCACGAAGTGCTGAAGCAGAAGGCAGCCGCACAGGCCGAAGCGGTGGCGCCGCCCGCGGCTGCTGTTGCCGCTGCCGTCCCCGTCCGGGTGAACTCGCCTCGGGAGGCCGCCGCCCTGGCGCTCGTCCAGGCGGCGCGCGAGCGCAAGCTCCTGTTGCGCGTGATGGGCGACACGGCGGTCCGGCTGCGCTGCCCGACGGCCTCCACCTTTCCCGCCACGGAGGATGATGAGATCATCGAGTTCGCCGTGCGCGGCCGGCAGTCGGGGGATATCGAGCATCTGATGAAGGAGCGCGGGATCAACGCCGACGCGCGCTTCAACATGCTCCAAGGCAGTGACCGGTTGCGCTTTGTCGACCCCAAGGCCGCGTTGCCCATCGAAGTGTTCCTGAATGCCTTCGAGGCCTTTCACCGGATCGAGCTTGCGGATCGGCTTGAGCTGGACGAGCCGACGCTGCAGCTGTCCGACTTGATCCTGACCCAGCTCCAGGTGGTCCACTTCGCGCCGCAGGACCAGAAGCGCATCCTGGCGCTGCTGGCAGACCACGAAGTCGGGAATGGGGCCGACATGTTCGACGCGGCGCGCATCGCCGAGGTGTGTTCGGATGACTGGGGCTGGTATAAGACGGTCACGATGAACCTGGAGAAGGCCATCGCCGCGGCGCCATCGGCGCTGAAGGGCGATTTGGCCGGCCTGGTGGAGCAGCGGGCGCGCCGGATGATCAAGGCGATCGAGGAAGCGCCGAAGTCGATGGGCTGGCAGGTGCGGGCCCAACTCGGCGAGCGGCGAGTGTGGTATACCGTACCCGAGTGACCGGCCGGCCGGAGGGCCGGTTCACGGAATCCCGGTGCGAAGGGGGAGTCGATGGAGTCGGTATTGCGTGAGGTGACCGCGGCCGTGGGCGTAACGGCCGCGTTTGTTTGCAGCGGTGCGGGAAAGGTGGAGGCCAGCGTCGTCCCGGGCGAGCTCTCCGCCCAGGCGCTGGAGATGGTCTCACGGACCCTGGTGCAGACGCTGGGCGGGATCGAACTGGCGCGGAAGCGCAAGGTTGGCGACCTCGACCTGGGCTTCGCCGGCGGCCGGCTGCTGGTCAAGAGCCTGGCGCCGGGGTGCCTGTGCATCCTGACCGTGAAGCGCGTCAACATCCCCCTGGTGAACATGACGGCCAATGTCGCCGTGAAAAAACTCAAGGAGCTGCGCAAAGAGATTGCGCCGATGGCAGAGCCGGCTAGGGAGACGGCCGTGGCAGCCGCCCCGGCGCCGGCTGTCCCAATGGTCCCCGCCACGGCGGCGCGAGCGGATGGGCGGGTGCTGGCCCAGATCGAACACGAGCTGTCGCGGGTGCTGGGAAGCGAGGCTCAACTCGTCCTGTACTACGAGATTGCGGCGATGGGCGTGAGCAAGGCGTCCTTCCCGCGAGCCTACTTGGGCGACCTGGTGGAGCGCGTATCGGGCGAGATTGACGACCCCGGCCGCAGGGCGGAGTTCCTCGATTTGTGCCAGAAGATCGTTGCGCAGGGTTAGGGCTCAGCAGGATTTCGCCGGATCCCCCGGCTCTTGAAATGATCAGGGGCGGCCGTCACGGCCGCCCCTGTGATTCGCGGAGTTGCGCAGGGCTAGCGGTAAGCGAGATCGTAGGCCACGAAGTCGCCGGCGGGACTGGCCAGGGCGACGGCGGGCCCGCCGATCGACCCGCGCATCAACGTCCAGGCTCCCGAGCTGCCGCTCAAATAGACAACCGTCAATTCGTTAACCCAGCGGACCTGCGTTCCGCTGCCGAGCGCGGCGGCTGGGGCACCGATCGTGCCGAGCTGCAGGTTCATCGGGTCGTCCAGCCCGTAGGCGTAGTGGATCGAGTTCGGAGACCACCCGTCCCACGACAACTGACCGGTGGCAACGATGGTCTCCCCGGTCCCGTCCGCGTGGGCGAGGAGCATGTTGCGTATGTTGGGGCTGGTGGTGTCGCGCTGGAAGGCAACCCATGCCAGGTCGGGGGAGAGCGCGGTGGTGTCGAACTGCGTGAAGAAGAATCCGCCAGGGATCGTTGCCAGGCTGACGGCCGGACCCCCGTCCGCCGGCAGGCGCCAGATCGTGGCGCTTGGATCGGGCGCAAGCGGGTCGGGCGAAGGGATGGCGAACCCGACGGCCGACGAGTTCGCGGTCCACTGACCGACCGGGTGGTACAGGTATTCGCTGTAGGTGATCACCGGGGTGAACGTGATGGCTGGTGCGCGAAGATCGGCGCCGGCGATGGTCAGGAGGGAGATGTGGTCATGCTGGATCAAGGCGAGTTTCTGCCCGTCCGGGGAAATCAGGAAATCGCCCCCGGCTTCCGGGGCGCGCAGGCTGGTCAGCGCGCCGCTGTCAGCGTCGAGCTGGAGCAGATCGTTGTAGCGTGCCAGCCCGGGGCCTTCGGGAACACCACGCGTGTTGAGGAGCAGCTGATGGGTACCGGGGATGGAGTCCATCGTCTGCAGGTCGTTGAAGAGGAAGATCTCGTGGGGGTACAGGCCGTTCCAGGTTTCGCCGGGCACAAGCACGGTCTCGCCGCTGCCGTCGCGGTTGACGGCGCGGATCTCGACCGGTCCGTCGGCCGAAGGCCGGCGCGTGAAGACCACCTTCTGACCGTCGTCTGAGATCCAGACATTCTCCGCCGCACCGCTGCTTGTCAGCTGGGCGGGAGGGGCGTCGCCTTCCGCCAGCCAGATATTGCCGGCATTGGTGTAGGCAACGCGCACGACCGGCGGGCTGGCCGGCGCGGCGGGCGACGGCTCGGGGAGAGTGGAAGCCACGGGGATCTCCGTCGCGCTGTCGGCCGCCGGCGCGAGCGCGCTCAAGGTTGCGGCCACCACGGTGGCCATCGAATTGAGCGTGGGCGGCTCCGCCGGAGCCGGCGAACAGGCAGCCAGGGCTGCCGCCAGGATGAGAATCAGGAGCTGTCTTGATCCCATGGAAACCTCCATCCATCGAGCATCGCGCTAGGGCAGGGCGAGGCGTTCCGGAATCCCCTCGACCGAGGTCAGCCAGACCGACCGTCCGGGGACGTCCCATCCGATCAGCGATCCAGCTTCGGCGACCAAGTGGCCGTCGCGGAGCATGCCGGTTTCGAAGTCCAACGTGTACAAGACGATCGGGACGGGGCCGCCCATCTCGTTCTGGCTGGCGGCCGGGGCGGCGACCAAGTGCACGCCGTCAGGGTCCCAGATGAAGTTAGTGAGCGCGGCCGTTGCCCACCACTCCGAGTCGAGGGCCGGGTCGATCTGCAGGTCGAAGGCGCGCGAGCCATCGGCACGTCCCATGGAGACGCGCATCGGGTCGCTCGCCCACACGGGCAACGCGACCCAGGCGCCGTCGGGAGACCAGATGGGCTGGTCGGAGATGCTGCCGAAGCCCTGCGCGTCGGCATCCGAGACCTTGACCTCGACGCCGTCTTCGACGCCGACGACGTACAGGCCGGGGTCGACCTTCAGCGCGTAGCGCGACTCACGTGTGAAGGCGATGGCATCGCCGGCGGGCGAGATCGCCCAGTTGAAGGTCACGTCGCTGGCGAGAATCCGGTCGTCTCCCGTTGATTTACGCCAGTGGAGCTCGAACGTCGAGGGTGTGGCAAGGATGTAAGCCAGGTCGCGCCCATTGGGCGCCCACAGCGCCTCGACCACGTTGTCCGAAAACAGCACCTGTACTTCCCCGGTCGCCAGATCGAGGATTGCCAGATCGCTGACCGAAATCGGGCCGGGGCCAGCGCCATGCGTCGAGAAGGCCTGGGCGAACAGGATGCGGTCCGATGCCTGGCTGTAGCCGTAGAAGGATCCGATCGGGACGGGCAGCTCGACCTGCACCGGTTCTCCCGGTCCGAGGCGCCAGGCCTGTTGACCGCCGGAAGTGTACGGCGCGTAGAGGGTATCCAAAGCGGCGGGAATCGTGGGCGTGGCGGACTGGGTGACGGCGGCCGTCGGCGGGCCGGGCGCATCCGGCGGGGCAGGCGAGGAAACATCCGAGCCGGAACCCCTGGCGAAGGCGCCGGCGAGCGAGCACGTCAGCGTCAACGCGGAGGCGAGCGCGAAGGCGATCAGGTGTCTGGAATGCACACGTGGCTCCGAGGCATCAGGGAGGCGCCGGGTACTCAACGGTCGGCTCGCGGAGATGCTGGGGCATTATACCCAGGCAAGGAGACCGCGCCGCGACTGTGCTCGTGGCGCGGTGTGGACGCGGGATGGGCGGCTCAGTCGGCGTAGGTGTAGAAGCCGCGGCCGGCCTTGCGGCCGAGGTAGCCGGCATCGACCATCTTGCGCAGCAGCGGGGCGGGGCGGTACTTGTCCTCGCCCAGGTCGCGGTGCAGCACTTCCATGACGAAGAGCACCACGTCCAGTCCGACCATGTCGGCCAGCGTCAGGGGGCCCATGGGGTGGTTCATACCCAGGCGCATGACGGTGTCGATCGCCTCGGCGGTGCCAATGCCCTCCTGCAAGGTGAAGATCGCCTCGTTGATCATCGGGCACAGGATGCGGTTAGAGATGAACCCGGGTGAGTCCTTGGCCTCGACCGGCTCTTTGCCCATCTTGCGTCCGACCTGGATGGCGGTGGCGAGCGTATCGTCGGAGGTGGCCAGGGCGCGGATCACCTCGAGCAGTTTCATCAGCGGCACCGGGTTGAAGAAATGCATGCCGATGACCTTCTCGGCGCGGGTGGTGGCCGAGGCGATGCGGGTGAGCGAGATCGACGAGGTGTTGGACGCCAGGATCGCATGCGGCGGGGCGATGCGGTCCAGCTCGTTGAACAGCTGCAGCTTGAGATCGGGGTTCTCGGTGGCGGCCTCGATGACCATGTCCGCCTCACGAACCGATTCGAGATCGCCGCCGATCTTGATCCCGAGTGCGGCCTGCTTCTGGGCGTCGCTGATGGCGCCCTTGGCCGCCAGTTTCTCCGCCGAACGAGCGATGGTGGCCCGGGCGCGTTCGAGGGCCTCCGGGATCACGTCCGTCATGGCGACCCGGTAACCGGCGATTGCCGCAGTCTGGGCAATGCCGCTGCCCATGGCGCCGGCACCGACGACGGTGATCTTGTTGACGTTCATGCAGTCCTCCTGTCGTGCGGCTTGCGAGACGGCGAACGCTAGACGGTCTCGATGGCCATGGCGACGGCCTCGCCGCCGCCCAGGCACAACGCGCACAGGCCGCGGCGCAGGCCGCGGTCGCGCAATGCGTGGACCAGGGTGGTGAGCACGCGCGCCCCCGAGGCGCCGACCGGATGGCCGAGGGCGACGCCGCCCCCGTTGACGTTGACCCTGGCCCAATCCCAACCGTCGTCGGCCAGGGCGTAGCCATCGGCGAGCACCTGCGCGGCGAATGCCTCGTTCAGTTCGATCAAGTCAACCTGATCGAGCGTCCAGCCGACGCGCTGGAGGAGCACGGGGATGGCGCGCGCAGGAGCGATGAATAGCTCCTTGGGCGGAACGGCGGCCTGCGCGTATCCGACGATCGCGCGCCAGCGGCTTGGCGGCGAGCGCGTCGGCCTTCTCGCGGCTGGCGATCACGACTGCGGCAGCGCCGTCATTCAACCCAGGCGCGTTGCCGGCGGTCACTCTGCCGTCGGGTTTGAAGGCCGGTTTGAGGGCCGCCAGCTTCTCGAGAGAGGTATCCGCCCGAGGCGTCTCATCCAGTTCGACGCGGGCGGTCTGTCCCTTTCCGCCTGGGACCTCGACCGGAACGATCTCGGCCTTGAACTTGCCGGTCTGGATGGCAGCCAGCGCCTTCTGGTGACTCTGGAGCGACCAAAGGTCCATTGCCTCGCGGGTGACCTCGTAAGCATCGGCAATGTACTCGGCGGCCATGCCCATCGCCCACTGTTCAAACGGGTCCCACAGGCCGTCGAGCAGGACGGCGTCCATGACCTGCTGGTGGCCATAGCGCAGGCCGTTGCGGGCGAACAGCAGGTGCGGCGCGCCGCTCATGCTCTCCATCCCGCCGGCAACCACCAGGGAGGCGTCGCCGGCCTTGATCGCCTGGGCGGCGAGCATGCAGGCCTTAAGGCTCGAGCCGCACACCTTGTTGATGGTGGTGGCGCCGACGGTGGGAGGGCAGACCGGCGAAGATGGCCGCCTGCCGAGCCGGCGCCTGGCCCAGGCCGGCCGAGACCACATTGCCCATCAGGACCTCGTCGATGGCGGCCAGATCGGTGAGACCGGCGCGTTCGACGGCAGCCCGGACGACCACTGCGCCGAGGCGCGGGGCCGGGACGGAGCTGAGGGCGCCCTGGATAACGTCCCATCGGGGTGCGGACGGCGCTGAGAATGAGGGGCTCCCGGGCATCGGACTTTGGGCTCATGGCTTTCCTTCCCCAGGCCGCTGCCGGAGGGCGGCGGCTAAGTCGGTGATTCGAGCTCGCGCCACGCGGCGCGCATGCGCTGGTAGGTGGTCTCCAGCGACTCGGGGATCACGCGCGTCTCGGCCGTGGTGGCCATGAAGTTGGTATCGCCCGACCAGCGCGGCAGGACGTGCAGGTGAACGTGACCCTCGATGCCGGCGCCGGCGGCGCGGCCGATGTTGGCGCCCAGGTTGAATGCCTCGGCGCCGTAGGTGCGGCGCAGGACGCGCACCAGGCGGGAGGCCAGCTGCATCATGCCCAGCTGCGTGGCGTCATCCAAGTTCTCGATCGTCGGCTGGTGAGCAACAGGGACGACCATGGCGTGGCCGTTGGTGTACGGGTAGCGGTTGAGGATGACGAAGGCCTGCGGGGTGCGGTGCAGGATCAAGTTGTCGAGACCGTCGGGGGAGCCCAGACAAGTGCAGAACAGGCAGCCGGACTCACTGGAGTGCCCTTCGATGTATTCCATGCGCCACGGGGACCAGAGGTGTTTCATGGGATGGGCAGGATTCTAGCAGACAATGAGGACGCCCGTGTGGCCCCAGGCGCCGACCGCAAGTAGAATCCCCGTATGATCACGGAAGAGGCACTGCACGCACGACTGCCAATCGGTGGATTCGGGCTGCCGCTGCATGTGCTGGTCAGCGTGGGCTCGACGAACGACATTGCGGTTGACCTGGCGTTGGCCGGGGCGCCGGAGGGGACGCTGGTGGTGGCCGACTCGCAGACTCGAGGGCGAGGCCGGAGCGGGCGGCCGTGGCAGACGCGGGCAGGGACGGCGCTGGCGATGAGCCTGATCCTGAGGCCGGTGAGAGTTCGTCCGGCGACGGCGTGGGAGATCGGTGTGGCCGGGGCGCTGGCCGTGGCGGAGGCGCTGGAGACCGAAGGTGCGGTGCCGAGGATCAAGTGGCCGAACGACGTGCTGCTGGGAGAGAGAAAGGCCGCAGGGCTGCTGGTCGATGCGAGTTGGGAGGGGGAGCGCCTGGTGCATGCGGTGCTCGGCATTGGCGTGAATGTGCTGGCGGGGTCCTCGCCGCCGGATGAGGACGTCGACTTCCCGGCCACGAGCCTGGAGCACGCCCTGGGGAGGCCGGTCGATCGAGCGACGCTGATGCTGGCTGTGTTGGAGTCGCTGGCCCGCTGGGTGCCTCGGCTGGGGAGTGCGAGCCTGCGCGAGGCCTGGTGGCAGCGGATGGCGTTCCGGGAGCAGTGGGTAAGCGTAGAGAGTGCCGGAAGGGAAGTGAGCGGTATCCTGACCGGGATCGATGCTGCGGGTGGTGTGGTGCTCAGGCTGGAGGATGGCGAGCGGGTCCATGCCGGTTCGGGGGCTGCGCGGCTGCGGCCGTTTGACAGGGCACCGGAATAGGATAAACTCGCGACGAGTAGCTTGCCGCCGGAGGAGGTTCTGGATGTTTGACAATCTGCGGGAGATGTCGGATGACTCGGGGCTGTTCCAGGAAGTGGGGGACGAGCAGCCAGCGGCCAAGCGGGTTCGGCGCTCGGGGAAGAAATTCCTGGGCATGACACCGGGTCAGCGCTTCATCCTGGCGATCCTGCTGCTGTTCACCGTGGCGGTGATGGGGATGATGTGTCTGCTGGTGACGCAGAGGCTGACGCTCGTCTGATTCTCGTCCAGAACCGCTGAGAACTACGCAGCCCGAAGGGCTGCGTTTTGTTTCGGGGTCAGCCGGCGTCGAGTGGGCTGCGCACGCCCAAGCCGCCGCGGTCTGAGGCCACGGTAACAACTGCGGTCGCCTTACCCGCATCGCTGGCGCATCACGCAATCGGGAGAGGTTGGCCTTGCCGCCTGGGCTGGCCTTCCGGGCGATGACGGCTCGGGACCGTCAGGATGCTCCGAGCCTGCTCAAAGGCGATCCGGCTCGGCTTCCAGAAGTGATCTGGAGCTCCTGCCTCGCGACGAGCGATGAATCCGGCTCGCCTTCGGGAGGCAAGCTAGCAACCCTGAGGCTGGTCCGAACTGCGGCGCCAGAGCTCTCCTGGTTCTCGGCCATGCCGTTCTTAGTTTCGCGATGCCGGGCCGAGGAGTATCCCGTGGCGGATCGCTCGCAATGGTCCACTAGGGCTGCCGACAATCATCGCCTGCCGCGTGCGGAGAAGTAGACAGCCATGAAGTACAAGGCTGATACCGCAATACTTCACGCCAAGGACCGCCCTGCAAGCGCGTCCCCTCCGCGGCGAACAGGCTGCCTGCGGCGCGACGGAGAACCTGGCCCCTTCTGCGCTAGGGGGACTATTCTTGTGCCATCAGACTTGACTGGGTTAAGTCATCAGCGCCCGATAGACCGTCTGAGGCCGGGCGGCACGTCATTCGGCGCGTGAGCAAAACTCATTCGCGCAGGACGTGTCGGCCCGAGCGAGCATCAAGCCGGGGGGGTCAGCCGACCCAGGTAGTCCTTCAGGCGTTCGCACTCTGCTTCGGCCTGCGCGACGATCGGCGCTACCGCGGCCAGGTTCTCGTCGAAGCCAAGCGCCTCGAGCTGCTGGGCGGCATGGGTGAGTTGCTCCGCGCCGAATGTTGCCGAGGCGCCCTTAAGCGAGTGCGCAAGACGAGTGAACGTCGGAACATCCTTCGACTCAAGCGCGTCCTTCAGGCGATCGAGATCCTCTCCCAGGTGCGCCACGAATTCTGAAAGCAGTTGATCGTACAGCTGCCCGTCTCCGCCAAAGTGGCCCAAGGACTCCTGGCGCTTCACGGGAGGGGGCTCCTTCTCGGCCCGAGCCTCCACCGAGACGGTGGGTTGCTCTAGCGCGGGCTGGGGGGGCGGCTGTTGCGTCCAGCGCTCAATCGCGTCGAACAAGTTCTTGGTCTGCAGGGGCTTGGAGAGGTAGTCGTCCATGCCCGCCGCCAGGCAACGCTCCCGGTCCCCTTTCATGGCGTGCGCGGTCATGGCGATGATGGGGACGTGGGAGTGCTTCCCTTCCTCGGCCCGGATCCTCTCGGTCGCCTGGAGCCCATCCATCTCCGGCATCTGGACGTCCATCAGCACCAGGCTGTAGCGTCCCTTTCTTAGTGCGTCGACTGCCTGGGTCCCGTTCTCCACCGTCTCAACGGCGTAGCCGGCGCGGGCCAGGAGCGTCACCGCCAGCTTGCGGTTGATGGGGTTGTCCTCGGCCAGCAGGATGCGGATGTCCTTCAGCTCCGAGAGCGTGTGACGTGTGACCAGGCGGGGTGGCGAGTCCGGCGCCTTGCCGCGGCTTTGTCCGAGCACCGCCAAGATCACCTCCGAGAGCTCCCGCCGCTTGATGGGCTTGAGAAGGTAACCGGCGCATCCCAGGGCTTCCATCCGAGCGGCGTCACCGCGCTTCCCGGCGGAGGTCAGGAGCACCAGGATCGTGTCTCGGGTGAGGGGACTTTGCTTTACGGCCTGGGCGGTCAGTTCACCATCCATCTCCGGCATCTGCATATCCAACAGGGCAATCCGGTAGGGATGTCCGGCCCGGGCGGCCGATTGCAGCAGCTCCACGGCGTGGGCGCCACTGGCAGCGACGCCCACTTCGCATCCGAGTGCGTCCAACATCCTGCTCATGATCGTCCGGCTGGTGGAATTGTCGTCGGCGACGAGGACGCGCAGGCCGTTCAATTCGCCGGGCGTCGCCAGCAGGATCGCCTCCGGGGCTGCCTGCTTCTCGAGCGGGACCGTAAACCAGAACGTACTGCCCCGGCCCGGTTCGCTCTGCAATCCAACGGTTCCCCCCATGAGCTCGATGAGATCGTTGGAGATGGCCAGTCCCAGCCCGGTCCCCCCGTATCTGCGTGTCGTTGAACCGTCCCCCTGGACGAACCGCTGGAAGAGGGCCTTCTGCCGGTCTGCAGGAATACCGATGCCCGTGTCGCTCACGGAGAACCGCACGACCGTGTGCGTGTCCGACTGGGATTCGGGTTCAACCCGGATCACAACTTCGCCGCTCTCGGTGAACTTGATCGCATTGCCCACCAGATTGACCAAGACCTGACGCAGCCGACCAGGGTCTCCGTGGACGTACGTCGGGCAATCCTCGGCAAGGGAGCAAATCAACTCCAGCCTTTTGGCCTCCGCTCGCTGGGCATGTGCGTCGGCTACGCCCTCGACCGTCGTGCGGAGGTTGAAGTCGATTGCCTCCAGCTCGAGCTGGTCGGCTTCCATCTTCGAGAAGTCCAGGATGTCGTTGAGCAGGGTCAGGAGAGCTTCAGCGCTCTCGTGGGCGTTGGCGAGGACTTCGCGCTGCTCGACGCCGTCCGGGCTGTCCATGGCCAATTCGAGCATCCCCATCACCCCGTTCATCGGGGTGCGGATCTCGTGGCTCATGTTGGCCAGGAACTCGCTCTTGGCGCGGTCGGCGTTCTCGGCAGTGTGACGCGCCCGCACCAGCTCGGAGATGTCGTGGTAGAGGCCAACCGCTCCGACTTGCTGCCCGTCGACGACAACGGGCAAGGCGAAGAGCTCGACATCAACCTCCGTGCCGTCTTTCCGCCGGCGCTTGGTCAGCGTGTGCACAGTGGCGCCTTCCAATGCCTGGAGTGTGATGGCCGAAGCCTCCGCGCGCCCGGCGTCACCGCGGACCACCAACTGGTCCAGGTTCTGGCCGATTGCCTCGACCTGGGAATAGCCAAACAGGTTCTCAAAGGCCGGGTTGCATGAGGCGATGCGCTCCTGGGGATCCATGATGACGACCGCGACGGGAATGTTCAGAACCAGCGTTTCCCAGTACTGCTTCTGCCGCTGGAGCTCCACCTGGGCCAGTTCCAGCGTCTCGGCCCGCTGCTCGGCCTCCTGATGCAGCCGCGCGTTCTCAAGCGCAATGGCCGCCTGAGTGGCGAACGCAACTACTGCCGGGACATCCGCTTCGGTGAGCTGACCTCCGGTGAAAGACAGCACGCCGAATGCCTCTTCGCCGACGCGAAGCGGAGCGTAGATGGTCTGTCTGATCCCCAGCATGTTGATGACCAGTTCGACGGCCGGCGCGGCCAGGGCAGGAACTACCTTTGCGATATGCTCGGCCGACGATTCGTGGTAGACCGTCTGCCCTCCGGAAAGGATCCGGTCGTAGAAACCACCCGGCTGAATCTCGATGCGGAAACCCTGCGCCGAGACGCCGACCAGTTTCTCGACCACACGCAGCAGCGCCGAGTTGATCGTGTGGTATGCAATGACCAGGTGGCTCCGGTCATCGGTCAAAGCCATGAGGACTGCGGTGAGGCCGAGCCGTGTGACCTCGTCCCCGACCGCGCGGTAGATTGCGTCAGGCGTCCGGGCGCGCTGAACCCCCTGGGCAGCGTGACTGAGCGCCAGCAGCAGGCGTTGGCTTTGCGTCATGTCCACCGGGGAGCTTGACGTGTCCCTCTCTGTGCGCCTGCGCTTCTTAGAAGGCTTCCCTTTGGCGGGCCGAACGTCCGGTTCTGGATCGGCGCTCTCGTTCTTGCTCATGGCGCGACCTCGGGTTCAGCCTGCGTCCGGAAGCAGAGGGGCTCCCCGCGTCCGAGTCGGCTACGGGCCTGCTGCCGGAAGCGTCCAGGCACAATCTGCGACATGATCCCGGCCACGTCGACCCCCCAGGGCTAGGTCAGAGCGTCCTCCCTGGTTGGCCTGGCGATCCCTCATGGAATCCCAGCGTCGCCCCTTGGGATAGGCGCCGTTGAAGCACGCTCCAAGACATTATCGCGCTGGAACTTCCATCGGGTCCGAAGCAGGCTCCGAGCGCCGGAGGGAGGAGGCAAGGGCGGCATGGAGGCAGCCTACGGCGAAGGGCAGCCCTCCCTTCGGGCGGGGAGTAGAACGGCAGGGCCAGCGTCTTCGGTCACGCCTATGGCATGCCGCGTGGGACATCCGAGTGCGGCGGTTCACGAAGGCTGGGCAGGGCGGTTCGGCTGGAAGCCATCGGGCATCCCGGGAGGGCTAGACCCTTCGGATTATTGGTCGTCAAGCGAGAATGGACACCGAGGGTGATCGGCCAGGCGCGCGTCTTCGCCGGGGGGGAGCAAGACCCGAGGTGGAGTCTTGTTCCGGGTGCTACCCGGCATCGAGCGGGCTGCGCACGCCGAGGCCGCCGCGGTTGAGCACGTGGGTGTAGATCATGGTGGTCTTGACGTCGCGATGGCCGAGAAGCTCCTGGACGGTGCGGATATCGTAGCCGTTCTCGAGAAGGTGGGTGGCGAAGCTGTGGCGGAAGGTGTGACAAGTGACGCGTTTGGGGAGGCCGGCGAGGGCGGCGGCCTGGTGGACGGCACGTTGGAGCCCGGTGGGACCGAGGTGGTGCCGGCCGACATGACCCGTGCGCGGATCGGTGGACAGGCTCGAGGAGGGGAAGGCGAACTGCCAGATCCAATCGCGGCTGGCGGAGGCGAGCTTGCGGTCGAGGGCGTCCGGGAGGAAGACGAACCCCTGGCCGGTCCGCACATCGCGCTGGTGGAGGCGTTGGACGTGGTGCAGGTGGTCGAGCAGGTCCGGGGCGAGGGTATCCGGCAGCATACTGATGCGGTCGCGGCCGCCCTTGCCCTGGCGGATCATGATCTGGCGTTGGGCGAAGTCGAGATCCTTGACCCGCAGACGGAGGCATTCCATCAGTCGCAGCCCGCTGCCGTAGAGCAGGCGGGCCATGAGTTGGTGGGTGCTGGTGAGGCAGCGCAAGACCTCATGGACTTCCTGGCGGGTGAGGACCGTGGGGAGCGGTTTGGAGCGATGGGCGCGCGACGAGCTGGGTGGGGAGGTCGAGTTCGAGGTTGAGGACAGAGCGGTAGAGGAAGAGCAGGGCGCTGAGCGCCTGGTTCTGGGTGGCAGCCGAGACGTGGTGGTCGATGGCGAGGGAGGACAGGAACGTCTCGATGTCGTGGGTGGCGAGGTGGGAGGGATGGCGCTGGTCGTGGAAGAGGATGAAGCGGCGGATCCAATGCAGGTAGGAGGCTTCGGTGCGTGGGGAGTAATGGCGCAGGCGCAGGGTGGTGCGGGCGTGGTCGAGCAATTCCTGGGGCATGGGTGTCCCGTGCGATGGGTGTGTGGCGGGCGAGGGTGGGTGGGGGGAGATGGGTGTGGTACGAAGGCGGCGATGCGGCCCGCGAATCACCCCGGACAGCCCGAGAGTACGACTTTCCATCTCGGCGCACATCCCCCCCGAGGGGGAGACCCGCGGGGAAGGGAGGAGAGGTTGTAGAATCACTTGTTGAACTAAGCGCTTCGCGCAGCGAGAGTGCATCGCTGCGCGGTCCTCGATAGGCTCCCCTGTGTTCATCTGAGTGGCTATAGTCCTGTTCAACCCTCTGGACAGGAGATATAGCCATGACAGCCCTACGGCAGCGATACATCGAAGATCTGCAACTACGCGGTCTGTCTCCCCGGACGCAGGAAGTCGTACGTGCGCGTGGTGCGGAAACTGGCGGAGCACTACGGCAAGTCCCCGGACGTCCTGACCGAAGAAGAGCTGCGCCAGTACCTGCTGTATCTGAAGAATGAGAAGCATGCGGCGCGCAACACCTGCACGCTGGCCTTGTGCAGCCTGAAGTTCTTCTACCAGCAGACGCTGAAACGGGATTGGCCGGTGCTCGACTTCGTGCGCCCCGCTCGGGACAGGAAGCTGCCGGTGGTCTTCAGCGTGGAAGAAGTGCAGCAGATCCTGGGCTGTGTGCGCAGGGCACGCTATCGCGTGTGCCTGAGCACGATCTACGCCTGCGGGTTGCGATTGCTGGAAGGCGTCCAGCTGCCGGTGGCCGACGTCGATGGCGCCCGGATGGTCATCCATGTGCGCCATGGGAAGGGTGGGCAGGACCGCTACGTGCCGCTGCCGCGGCGAACGCTGGAGCTGCTGCGGGAGTACTGGTCCAGCCACCGGGATCCGGTGTGGATGTTTCCGGGCATGACGCCGGGCGGTGGTCCGATGTGCGCCACCGGGGTGCAGCGCGCCTTCAAGGCGGCGTTGGCAGAGAGTGGGGTCCACAAGCCGGCGAGCGTGCATACCCTGCGGCATTCGTGGGCGACGCATCTGTTGGAGGCGGGGGTCAATCTGCGGCTGATCCAGATCTATCTGGGTCACCGGTCGCCCACGACGACAGCGCTGTATACCCATCTGACGCGCAAATCGGAAGACCTGGCCTCGGAGGCGATCAATCGTCTGGTGGAAACCGGCGGTTGATCGAACTGGCCGAGATCTTCCGGCGCTACGGCCCCGCCTACCGGGAGAAGTTCGGCGCGCACCTCTTGCCGAGCCATCGGCGGGCGATGCAGGCCATCGAGCAGTGCCGCACGGCAGTGCTCGGCGGGCACGTGCTACTACTGTCCGCGGTGTGAGCAGACCCAGTACCGTTATCACTCCTGCAAGAACCGTCACTGTCCCAAGTGCCAGCAGGATGCGGCGCAGGAGTGGTTGGCGCAGCAACAGCAGTGCATGCTGCGCGTGCCCTACTTCCTGCTCACCTTCACCTTGCCTGCCGGTCTGCGTTCCGTGGCGCGCAGTCACCAGAAGGACGTCTACGGCTTGCTCTTTCGGGCCAGCGCGGCGGCGACGCAGCGGCTGGCGCGCGACCCGCGCTTGCTGGGTGGGCACATCGGCTTGATCGGCGTGCTGCACACCTGGGCCCGCAACTTGAGCTATCACCCGCACGTGCACTACCTGGTGCCAGGAGGGGCGCTGTCCCCCGATGGCCAGACCTGGCTGCCAGCCCGGGGAGGGTTCTTTCTCCCGGTGAGGCCGCTGGGGATCCTGTTCCGGGCCAAGTTTCGCGACGGCCTGCGAAAGACGAGCTGGTTTCAGCGGGTACCGGCCAAAGTCTGGAGACAGGCGTGGGTCGTGCATTGCCAGCCGGTGGGGAACGGTCTGCCGGCGCTGAGGTATCTGGCGCGCTACGTGTTCCGTGTCGCCCTCAGCAACCAGCGCATTCAGCGAGTAGTCGATGATCAGGTCACGTTCAGCTACCAGGATGGCGACAGCGGAGAAACTCGGTTGTGCACGCTGGCGGCCGAGGAGTTCATCCGGCGCTTCCTGCAGCACATTCTGCCCAAGGGGTGGGTCAAGGTCCGCTACTATGGCTTCTTCAGTCCCGGCCAGCGGCAACGCCTTGCGCAACTGCGACAACGGCTGGGCGGCTTGCAGGCTCCCGAAAGCTTGCCACCCACCGAGCCACTTGAGACCCGGGACCCGGCGCCGGCTGACGGGCCTATGCCAACGCAGCTACCTGCGCGCTGTCCTACTTGTGGTGAGGCCCTGCAATGGATGCACCAGCTCCGATCCGGCGGCCGCGATCCTCCTTGATGTTGACCGCGTTGCCTTTGCCTCCTACACAATGGGCGCCGAGCTGGGGTGCCAGCGCGGTGGGCTTCACATTGCTCCTCACCTGCCCGATCTGGTCTGCCACGCTGGGGCGGCCGTGATGGGCAGCCCTACGGATGCGCGAAGCGCCCAAAGGCACAAGGCAGCTTGCCTCCTCCCGCTAGCCTCCACTAGAATCGTCTTGGAAAACGCAGGCAACCCGGCCGCTTGGCCGAGATGCCCCTGGGCTTAATCTCCAAGTGGAGCGGCGCCTGCGTGCGGCTTGGTTCAACTCGTGATTGTGTGGCGGCTTCGCGCCACACCAATCCCTTAATCGTTATGCGGCGCCACGGCGGCCCCGATGCGAAGAACACCATCGCCTGCAATCTCGCGAGCGGCGGTCGCATCGGAAGCGGGTGCATTATCTTGGTGCGTGGCCCGCAGAGAGCACGATCGGCGCGCGAACGGTGTCGATCGGATGGGCCGCCGGGCGCATGATCCCGATCCATCGTCGCCATGTGTCAGAGTTGGAGGCCATGAGCCCTTGCCGAATCGGGCTCGCATAACAACTCGCTGAAGCTGACCCGGCGGGCCGGGCCTTGATTGGAGCTTGCTTGCCCTGCCGGCGTGCCGTAGAGTAGGAGGAGCTGCCCGCTTCCGCCGGGCAGCTTAGCTCGAGGCCGTTGGGCGGCTATGAGCCCCCTTCGTATCTGAGGGAATCCGTCAAGGCGACTCGTGCTCTCTTGAAGCCTTATGTCCTTCACCTGGAGGCAGCCACGAAGAAGACGTCTAACACCATGATTGCTTTGGCAAGTGCGATTGCGACACTAGCGCTGATCGTCGCCGGATTGGGCGTCTTCTGGCAGGGTGAAGGTCAACCCTTCGAATTCCGAACCCTGCGTGGAGAAGCGGTGATGATCCAGGGTCATGGACTGTATCGCTACGATACGGTGTCCTTCGCGGCACAGGCCATAGCCCAGGACGTCGTCACACTGTTGGTTGGGATCCCGTTATTGGTTGTGGCGATTGTTGTTTCGAGAAGAGGGGACTTGCGTGGCAAGTTGCTTCTCGCAGGGACGCTAGCCTATTTCCTGTACACGTATGCGTCCTACACCTTCGGTTCGGCGTACAACATCCTGTTCCTGGCGTATGTCGCCTTGTTCAGTCTCAGTCTATTCGGATTCATTCTGTCGCTCATGGCGATAGACGTTCCCGCTTTGCCAGCCTGCTTCTCCGCGTGTTTGCCTCGTCGCGCCATCGCCGTCTTTCTGTACGTAGTAGGCGCATTCCTCCCGTTTGCCTGGCTAGGGCGCATTGGACCGGCGTTGCTGGCAAATCTGCCCCCGATCGGCCTGGAATCCTATGCGACGCTTATCATCCAAGCATTGGACTTGGGCCTCATCATGCCAACGGCCTTTCTATCAGGAATCTTGCTCTGGAAGCAGCGCCCGTGGGGGTATCTGCTCGCCTCAATCGTGCTGGTGAAAGGGTTTACCATGTTGCTCGCCGTCTCGGCAATGGCTTTCAACATGATGCGGGCAGGAGTGCAAGTGAGCATCGGAGAGACATTAATGTTCCCGATACTGGCCCTGATCGACATCGGGATGACGGTCACGTTGCTTAGAAACGTGACCCAGCCGGCTAGCGCATCGGCGTAGGATTGAGCGAGAAACCAGCCGCCCAACAACTCGCCGAAGCCTGGAAGAGCACCAGGATCTTCGACTGACCCGGCGGGCTGGGGCTTCGGGGATGCTTGAATTGCCCTCCGGCTTGTCATAAAGTGATGGAAGACTTGCCCGCTTCCGCCGGGCAGCTGAGCTCGAGGCCGTTGGGCGGCTTCAATCATCGTCTGAGAGATATTGGAATACACGTGAAATCCATAGAGACATTCCTCTACGTGAACAGATAAGAACAAGGAGATCATCATGAACTGGATACAATTCCTGAAAAGAGCTGGGATCAATGTACTGAAGGGAATTGCAGTGGCGCTGGCATCCTTAGTGGGACTGGTGATTGGAGGCATAGTTTCCGGTGCCCTGAACATGCCGGCACCCGTTATGCCGGCCAATATGGACTTGGCTACTCTTATGCCTCTGATGTTCCTTTCCGAGATTCCGATTGCGATTGTCCTGGGTGAATGTTTCCAGAGGCTATATCAGAAGTCTTGGCACCGCCTGCTCGTCCTCTGGTTGTGCAACTATCTGCTGTATTACCTGCTGAACACCCTGGATGCGTTGTTTTTTACGACCATGACCAACTTGGGCACCGGCATCGTCTCAAACCTTTTCCCGGCTCTGTTCGCTTCGGCCACAATTGCCCTGCTGTGGAAGCCCGGATCAGGCAATTTGACAGACAGTCGCAAGACGGTCGATTATTTCTCCGCCCGCAAGCCAAGGGATTGGACTTGGCGCTTCGTTTTGGCTTGGCTGATCTTTCCGCCGATCTATTACCTGGCGGGTCGGGTCGTAGCTCTCTTTACGATGCGTTATTACACGGACTCCAGCCTGAATACGGGGCTTACCTTAGACTTCACTATCGAGGGTCTCCTTGCAATGCAGGTATTACGCGGGGCACTCTTTCTCGTAGCTGTGTTGCCAATCATCATCGCCCATAGAGGCACCCGAACAACACTCTGGCTGTGGTTGGGGTCAGTCATCTTCATTCAAATTGCTATTCAGACTATTTTGCAAGCCTACTGGTTGCCTCTACTTGCAGTGAGACTCCCACATGGAATTGAACTGCTGGTGGACTCATTCGCGCAGGCATATTTGTATGCTCTGCTTCTCTATGCTCCACCATCTGCTGTGCCAGGACTGACAATAAATGCCGCTCGCCCATCAAATACGTAAGTACCAATTCGAAAGAACAGGCCGCCCAACACAGACTGCAGTGGACAGCAGGGAGTCGCCGCGTATTTCAGGCGTTTTGCCGTCTCCGGCAGGGTCCCCTTTTCGAGCCTGGTCCATACCCACCCTGCTGCCAGTAACGCAAACCGTTGGGCAGTTGCAGATGACAAGCCCGCCGACATAGTTATCTGCCTTCACAGGAGATGAATTGAAGATGGACATCCAACGGAATTCAGTGGAGGAAATTCAGAAGAAAACACATTCGGGAATGATCCACTGGCCCTTGCCTGTAATCATGCTGTTTGCAAGAACAGTCTTGTTGTTTGTCTTCGGTTTCCTCATCTTACTCATTCTTGGGTTCTTCAGAATCAACGAACCGCTTGGCGATTTGACACGCTGGTGGACTTATCAGGTGATTGGCACCAATATCCTCTGCTATTTGCTTCTGAGATGGCTGGCATCAAGAGAAGACATGAGGTTTCTAGACCTCATCGGTTTCGATAGAAGAGTGGCAAAAAGGGATATGCTTTTGGCTTTAGCCTTATTGATCCCCAGTGGCACCATTGGATATTTCGGTGTGTACCTTGCGGGTGTCTGGCTCTATGGCAACATGCCGCCTGCTTTCATGTTTCAGTCATTACCCACTTGGGCAGCCGTGGTAAGCGTGATTCTCTTTCCGCTTACGAATGCTCTCGTTGAGACCACGACTTACTTTGGATATTCCTTTCAGAGAATTGCGGCATTATCTCAGAATAAGTGGTTGGCTCTCTTCATTGCTGCATCATTTCTAGCCCTTCAGCACATTGCCATCCCCCTCTATCTCGATCTCAAATATATGCTATGGAGAGTCTTGTCATTTCTGCCCTTCGCCTTGTTTGCAGGCTACATCTATTTGAAAATACGGCGCCTATTCCCGATCATCGTCTTGCACTACCTGGCGGACTTACCCTTAGCCATAGTTACTTTGGCAATGTCCATCAACGGCCTAAGGTGAAGCCACACGACAACAGCTATCACACGTAGAGCGGCAATGCTAATTCTACCGACTATGGTTGTGCGCAAATGGCATAAGATGTTAGCGACAAGACCGCCCAACACAGCGTGCAACCAACAAGTGGGAGCGTGCGCGATGCTTAGCAGTTTGCAACGCCTCAGCAGAATCCTGCTCTTAAGGCGAGTCTCGTCCCGCCCACTTGCGGCTAACGCAAGCCGTTGGGCGACGTGCCTGCCCCCCGCGTTCTCGAGGCGAGAAGGTCGGTCGTGATCAAGAATTTGATCTGGGATGTCGACGGCACGCTATTCGATACGTACCCCGCCATTGTCCGAGCTTTTCTCCTCGCTCTGCAGGCTTTCGGCAAGTCGGAGTCGGCGCTCCATGTTGAGCAAGCCGCCAAGGTTGGCCTCACTCACTGCGCGAGACACCTTGCGAGGCTGCACGATGTGCCCGAGGGTGGCCTCGGCGAGCAGTTTGGCGAGCTGTATAACGCGATCCCAAAGGCGGAGCAGCCCCCCTTTGAAGGAGTGAAGGCTGTCTGCGAGAGTGTCCTGACGAGGGGCGGCAGCAACTCCATCGCGAACTCACCGAGGACGCGAATCCGCGACGGAGCTCCTCTCCACGCACGGCATGAGGCACATGTTCATGGAGATCGTCGGCGGGGATGACGGATTTCCCAAGAAGCCAAGCCCGCAGAGCTTCCTTGCGATTATCGGCAGGAGAGCTCTCGACCGTGCGCAGACTGCCGCGATAGGCGACCGTGATGTTGATATCCAGGCGGGGAAGGCAGCCGGGATTCGCACGTGTCTGTTCCATAGTGGCGAAGGCGAGGTCGCTGCTGACCTGGTGTTCTCGCACTACAAGGAGTTGCAGTTGTACCTTGAGGAACGCTAGCGCCGCCCAACAACTCGCTGAAGCTGACCCGGCGGGCTGGGCCATGGGTCGGGGCGCCTGGCCGGCCGGCATGCGCGACAATCATCGGGAGTCTGCCTGCTTCCGCCGGGCAGCTTAGCTCGAGGCCGTTAGGCGGCCAGGCATGACGGCGCCCCGCGGTCAGGTGCCGTAGCGAGAGGGAGGTGCTCTGCCTTCCCCGCCGGTTCGACGCGGGGGTCTCACTTGACTGTGGAATTCTTGCGGGAGGGTCAACCATGACGGGAGGTCAGGCGGCGAAGGGCGCCGAAGCTATGTTCGCGGATGAATGGACGGCGGCATGGATGGAGGAGCACTTGCCGGAGCTCAGGCAGTCTGCGTCAGGGCAGCGCGTCTTGTACATGAGCCTTGCGATCAGTTTCATTGTCGGCTTGGCTGCCCATATCGGTGGATACGCTCTCCTGTCGTCGGTGCCTGTCGGGCTGCTCGGTCTCTTCGCAGACCTCCTCCACGCGCTCGGTTGGTCCCTGTGGACGGGAGTAGTCGTGGCCTTCTTCGTTCAGGTCATCCCGGAGGTGAAACGGCGTCAGATTAAGGAGGCGGTCGAGGCTTACGAAGCGTTGCGGAGCCAAACGCCCGAAGCCGGCGCGAATCGCGAGAAGACAGCTCTGGAAAGATCCCACTCGAAGCGGAAAGGCCGACTTCGAGGCCAAGGACGACCCCGTAATCGGGCTCGAAAGGGCAGCTGAGGCAGCGCAGCGCCGGAGCTGGCCGCCTAACAACTCGCTGAAGCTGACCCGGCGGGCTGGGCCTTCGGGGACGCTTGTCTTGCCCGCCGTCGCGGCACACAATCCTAGAGGGTCGGCCCGCTTCCGCCGGGCAGCTTAGCTCGAGGCCGTTAGGCCGCTTGCTGCCTCCCCGCCCATCGCCTAGAATCGCCGCAAGTCTCTGCCAATGTGAACTGCCAAAGGGAGGATGCAAATGACAATGAACACCCCGGCTCAAACCCCACAGCCTGCAGCCCAACCTCTCCCACCGGACGTGCAAGCCGCCTCTACGACATCACTCATCCTCGAGATCATCTTTGGTTTCTTCTCGCTACTTGGGATAGGCCACGTCTACAGCGGCCGCATGGGGCTGGGAATCGGGCTCATGGTCGGGTGGTGGATCTACATGGTCGTCGCCGGCCTTCTCTCCTCAGTAACAGGTGGATTGGCCGCCTGCCTGTTCCTCCCCATATACATCGCCGTTCCCATCATCTCCGGCATCCAGGCATCTGCATACGTCAAGAAGGCCCAAGCTACGGGAACCTGGAAGTCCGTCGCTATCGTCGCAGCCGGCGGCTGTCTTGTCGTCATTGTTGCTGTCTGCGTGCTAGCGGTATTCGGTGTCATCACCGTCGGTGCCTTGTCCTCCATGTTCCAGTCGGAGTAGGAGGCTCGTCGCCTGGCACTCACTCCCAACATGCAAGCGGCCTAACAACTCGCTGAAGCCGACTCGGCGGGCGTGCCGATAGTGACTCGTCCAATGCCCGCCGCCGAGGGCTATCGACAGGTCGACCTGCCCCCATCCGCCGAGTCGGCGTGAGGCTTGTCTTCGTCGCCGGCGGGGGCTAGAGTGCGGGTTGCGCCGCCCGCTTCCGCCGAGCGGCTTAGCTCGAGGCCGTTGGGCAGCGTGGGCTGCCCTTCATGTGGGGTTGCCTTAGCATGATATCCGTGCTATCATGGGACCGTGATCCGGAGCTTCGCCGACCGCGGGACTGAGGATGTGTTCGAAGGCGTCAACTCCGCCGCGGCCCGCAAGGCTTGTCCGCAGTCGCTGTGGGGGATCGCTAGGCGGAAGCTCGACCAGATCGACTCCGCGGAGGAGCTTGCCGACCTCCGAGTCCCTCCCGGCAACCGCCTTGAGGTACTGCGCGGCGATCGATCGGGGCAACATAGCATCCGCATCAATGAGCAGTACCGGATCTGTCTCCGGTGGTCAGCCGAGGGTCCAGAGGGAGTCGAAATCGTGGACTACCACTCTGGCTAGGTAGTCAATCGAGGAGAGTCTGAGATGGTCAGAGTACCCGCAAACCGCCCACCCACGCATCCTGGTGAGATGCTGCTCGAGGAGTTCCTGAATCCGATGGGCATTACCCAGCGGCAGCTCGCGGACTCCCTGCACATGCCCTATCAGCGGGTGAACGAGATCGTGAACGGGCGGCGGGGTATCACGCCTGCGACGGCCCTGCGGCTCGCCAAGTACTTCGGCACGACTGAGGGATTCTGGATGAACCTCCAGATCCGGTGGGACTTGTACAAGGCGCACAGGTCAGAAGCGAGGATTCTCACTGACATCCGTCCGCATCGCCGGCTTCCGACCCCTACTAGGTAGCCGACTTCACGCTGCCCAACAACTCGCTGAAGCTGACCCGGCGGGCTGGGCCGTAGGGTGGGGCACATAGCCCGCCGGCCTGTGCGACAATCGACGGGTGGTCTGCCTGCTTCCGCCGGGCAGCTTAGCTCGAGGCCGTTAGGCAGCCGGTGTGGCTCCCAATCAGGACAAGGATTGTCTATGGCCGCGGATGCGGAACTCAAAATCCTCCTCTACGCCGCAATCCTGTTGTCGGTTGGCCTCATGCTTTCTGACACCCCGGAGGCACTGCGATCACCCGCTCTCCGTTTCCTATACCGTGGCGGAATCCCTCTCTACTCGCGAACATTTGACTTCGCCCCTGCCGGATCATCCGCTCTACATAGATGGGAACTTGAGCACTCATTGGCTCGTTCCCGCTACGTTTTCCCCCTTGCACAACCCGATGGCGAGGCCAGGTACCTGCTAATGGAGTTTGTAGGCCTGAGGCGGTGGAGGATCCCTGCATTAATGCGAGGAACTTTACATCCGACCAGAGCACGAGGCGCATCATTATCCGCGGCTATCTCTCATGGTCCCACCTAGTCGCCATATTCAGCTTGGCCGCCATTATCTTTGTCGCAGGTATTGCGCAGGGTTCCGCCTCCGCAGCATGCATGGCCGCGCCTTTGGGGTTGTACCTCCTGGCAGGCATCGCTCTCTACATCACTCAAGCATCAAGGTACACCCGCCTAGGAGAAGATACGTCGAAGCGCCGGTCGGTCCCAGAGCCATCGCTCCCGGCTGCCTAACAACTCGCTGAAGCTGACCCGGCGGGCGGTGTTTTCGGGGCCACTTGCTCGGCCCGCCGGCGGGGACCACAATCCAAGGGGGGCTGCCTGCTTCCGCCGGGCAGCTTAGCTCGAGGCCGTTAGGCATCGCCTTCAATGACTGCGATGGAGGAGCGAAGTGGAATACCGACAACTTGGCCGCACCGGCTGGAGTGTTTCAACCATCGGCCTGGGTACTTGGGCTATGGGAAGTCTTTGGGGCTCGGTTGACAAACGGGAGTGCCTCACGGCCCTCCATCGTGCTCTTGACCTCGGCATCAACCTCTTCGACACCGCGGACGCTTATGGAAGCGAGCCCCTCTTGGGCCAACTCCGGCGGGAACGAAAGGAGCCCTTCTACATCGCCACTAAGATGGGAATGGGCGTCAATCCTGATCCGCGCGGCTATACCCGCCGTAACTTGGCGTCGTTCCTCGAGAGCAGTCTCCGAAACCTAGGGACGGACACCATCGACCTCATGCAGCTCCACTGTCCGCCCATCGAGGTCTACAACCCCGAGGTATTTGGCATCCTCGACGACATGGTCAAGCAAGGCAAGATACGTCACTACGGGGTCAGCGTGGAACGTATAGACGAAGCAAGAGCCGCAATCGAATACCCGGGCGTCCAGTCGGTAATGCTCGTCTTCAACATGTTCCGCCAGCGCCCGATCGATGACTTCTTCCCCGAAGCGCAGCGCCGGAATGTCGGGATCATCGCGCGGGTCCCCTTGGCATCCGGCTTGCTCAGCGGCAGAATGACACGGTCGACGAAGTTCGAGCGGGAGGACCATCGGACATTCAACCGCCAAGGTCAAGCCTTCGACCGTGGCGAGACGTTTTCAGGCATTGATTTCGAGAGGGGCCTCCAAGCCGTGGAAGAGCTCCGTCCACTTCTGCCGCCGAACGGTACGATGGCCCAATTCGCACTCAGATGGATCCTCATGTTTGACGCGATCACGTGCGCCGTTCCAGGCGCCAAACGTCCTGCCCAGGCAGAGGAGAATGCTCGCGCAGCAGACTTGCCACCACTGTCCACGGGAACCATGAACAGCATCCGCGGCGTCTACGATCGGCATATCCGTCCCGACGTCCACCACCTATGGTGATTCGCTCACGCCTCGGTCCTAGCACGGCCCAAACGATCCGGGCGATGCCTAACAACTCGCTGAAGCTGACCCGACGGGCTGGGCCTTCGGGGATGCTTGTCTTGCCCGCCGGCGAGGCATAGAGTCCTGCTGAGTTCGCCCGCTTCCGCCGGGCAGCTTAGCTCGAGGCCGTTAGGCAGCAGCATGCGTGTTCCATGATGGATATTGGCCAGCCGACGTGCCGGCTTGCTGAATACATCGGAGAAGTCCAGGACCGCACTAGCCGTTCCGTTGCCATCCGGCTTTACGATGGACCGCGACCACGACAGATCGTCCTCATGCGTCCCTAAATCTCGGCCCCCATGTTCGCGCTATCGAAATCCGCTTCCGCCCCGTCAATCTACTGGCCAGTGTCATGGCCGAACGGCAAGTTGCCCATGAGCTGACGCATGCCCTAATGATCTATGCCCAGGGATACCAAATTCCATGCGCGCCGGCGGACGTATCCCAATATGACGTCCAGACCGTTGCGGAGATCGTGGATCTCGTCGATGATGTCATCGTTGATGTCACCATCCACAGACGGGGCTTCATTCAGCCCACGCGAGACGGCCTCGAGACATACAAAGGGATGGCTTCCGTACTCGATCAGGCCGACTCGCGCGCCCAAATCGATCCATATGAGGACGATCCCGTCCGTGCGGAAATCGCGCTCGTCAAGGGCTACATCTACGCATGGGCTCTCCTGAGGTACGTGGACATGCCCCGGAGTGCGCGGGATGCCTTCGCCAAATATGTTCGAAGATACCCCCAGATCATGAAGGTTGAGTTCGCGAAGGCCAAGCAGATCAAGAAGCTAATCATGGCAAATGACATCTTCACACTCGAGGGCAGGACAGCCGTAGTTGTGGGAGCCACGGACTTGTGGCCTATCAATCCCCGCGTCTACCTTGCCGCAATTGCTGCTGTCTAACAACTCGCTGAAGCTGACCCGGCGGGCTGGGGCATATGGCAGGGCGTGTGGCCCGCCGGGCTGCGCGACAATTAGTGGGAGTGTGCCCGCTTCCGCCGGGCAGCTTAGCTCCACCGTTAGGCGCATCGGGATCCCTCTGGTTGACACCCCTCCAATTGTGGCTATAATATAGCCAGAATGCGCTACGAGATCTCCCTCGCCCCTGAGGCGGTCGAAGATCTGGACCGGCTCCCGGCGAACATCCGGGTGACGGTCAAGGCGGCGATTGAGAACTCATCTTCGGCATTCGCCAACCGCCACCTCCAGGAGTCGGATCAAGAGGCTGAGGCGCGAATCCCGGCCGGAGTTCCGTCTCAGGGTAGGCGACGTTCGCGTCTTCTACGATGTGTATGAGGGTAGCGTCGAGATCGTGGCCATCGTGCCGAAGTCCGGGGCAGCAGCTTGGCTCGAAAGGGCAGGTGAGTGAGATGAAGAGGGTACCGTTGCACGAAGTCAAGAACGACTTGTCGCGGCTCCTCCGGCGAGCGGAGACCGAGGACATTGTCATTACTCGGCATGGTAAGCCGGCAGGCCTGCTCGTCGGCTTCAAGTCAGAGGACGATTGGTTCGATTACCGACTGGAGAACGATCCGCGGTTCCTAGAGCGGGTGGCCATTGCGAGGCGAAGTCTGCGAGCCGGAAAGGGTGTCAAACTCGAGGACGTCAAGTAGCCCGTTGAATGCCGGGTCCGATGCGCCTAACAACTCGCTGAAGCTGACCCGGCGGGCTGGGCCGTAGGTGTCGCTTGCTCCGCCCGCCGGCCTGGCCTAGAGTCCACGTAGCGGGGCCCGCTTCCGCCGGGCAGCTTAGCTCGAGGCCGTTGGGCGACCAAGGTAAGCGAAAGCGGCTAGCACTCATCTTGCGAAGGGCAGACCACTCCTTAAGCGAGGGACCCTAGAAATGACGCCCCGACAGCTCCGCTTGTTCTACATCACGGGGATGATTCTCCTTGGGTTGCTCGCCGCCGTCCAGACCCTACCACCTCACGCAATCGCCTCGAGCGCACCTCTGAGCGAGTTCTCGGCCGAGCGGGCTCTGATACACGTCCAGGCCATTGCCCGAGAACCCCGTCCGTTCGGCTCGGCATCGCTTCCGCGGGCTCGCGCCTATGTTGTTGGCGAACTCAAGGCACTTGGGCTAGAACGGGGAAGCGAGGACCAGCTAGGTGTTGAGGCCCAAAGAGACCCAGCCGCCGGGAACGTTGTTGTACGGATCCCTGGCTCGACCGCAAGGGCTGCGGTTCTCCTCGTCGCGCACCTCGACAGCGTAGAGGCTTCGCCGGGTGCTACTGATGATGCAGCGGGAGTGGCCGTATTGCTGGAGACCACGCGCGCCCTCCGGCTTGGGGACCCTTTGCACAACTCTGTCATCCTTCTCTTCACGGCGCAGGAGGAGCAGTGTTGCGCCGGCGCGACGGCGTTCATCGACACACATCCATGGGAGTCGGATGTCCGCCTTGTCATCAACATCGATGCAGGCGGCCTAGCTGGCCCCGCCCTGCTCACTGCGACGAGCATCAACAACCGTTGGCTCATTCACGAGTATGGGGTCGGAGATCCGCATGCGGCGGGCAACTCGGCCGAGCAGGTCTACGGCGAGTTCCTACGACGACTTCACCCAGGCCTTCCGCCCAGCCGGATTGCCTGGGTACACATTTGCCCTCTACTGGGACAAACGTACACACACGCCGCATGACACCATCGAGAATACGAGTCTCGCGAGCATTCAACATCTGGGCTACCACGCGCTTTCCCTGGCACGCTACTTTGGCAACAGGGACCTCGCACAAATGCCGGGGCCGAGCCCGATCTACTTCGACGTCCTCCGAAGTGTGCTTGTGCAGTACCCCGCTGCTTGGGCCTTCCCGGTCGCGCTTCTGATCACTTTGCTTGTGGGTTGGGTCACATGGCTGGGTATGCGCTCGAAACAGGTCAGGCCTCGGGGCCTGGTTCGAGGAAGTCATTCTACTGCTTGGGAGCACGGCGACGGCGCCGCTTCTTGTCCAAGCCCTATGGCTGGTGGTTAGCCGGCTTGTCGTAAGGGACAAGCATTTCGAGGAACGATCCTTTGTCTACCAGATCACGATGGAGCTCATCTTCATCTGCGCCTCAATGGCGGTGGTCGTGTGTTGGCGGCGATGTTTGGGTAGGCGGGCGGCGCCCACGCTGAGCGAATTGTCCACAGGGGCGATGGCTCTTCTCGTGGCTATCGGTGTGGCAGTCTCCTACTTGGCGCCCGGGTTCAGCTATCTCTTCGCTTGGCCAATGTTGTTTACCGTCATCGCTATAGGGTGCCGGTTCAAGAGCCCATTGAGAACCCGCTCCCTTGCCGGCGCATTATGCGGTGTCTCTCTCGTGATCGCGTCGGCCGCAACGGTTCTCACGTGGGTCCCGCGCATCGTACTCGACATGTTTGACCTGGATATGAGCAACTCGTATCTAGTGGGCCTTTGGGTTGTGCTCTTCCTCGGGATGGCCATGTCCCAGTTTGACCTGCTCTCGACGCTTGGTAGCCCGGAGAAGCCACAGCTGCAACCTGTGCAAACGCCGAGTGGGCCGTTCCGAGGCCGCCCAACAACTCGCTGAAGCTGACCCGGCGGGCGGCGCTTTCGGGGCTGCTTGCCCTGCCCGCGGGCGGGGCGCACAATCCTGGTAAGTCGGCCCGCTTCCGCCGGGCAGCTTAGCTCGAGGCCGTTGGGCGGCGTGCCGAAATCCCTCCAGTAGTTCTCAAAGAAGCGTATCTCTACCAAGTCGGGTATAGTGGCCATGAATGTACTTAGCGCCGGCGCAATCGCTGGCCGGTCACGCACTTCCGTCGACGAGAAACAGATCTGAATCGCGGGCGGAAAGCTCAACTTGCCACAAGTTGTGCCCCATTCTCTGCCAGGAAGGATTGCCCGCTTCCGCCGGACGGCTTGCATCGGGCACGATGGGCAGCGACTGTAGTCCTGCCCCGCGCCGCGGCAAGTTCATGTCCCCTCGGGCAATTGCGAGGGCATGCTCTTCACTCCTTGCGCCCGAGGCTTGCCTTGGGCAGGGCTGGCTCGAGCCCTATGCAAGTAATGCCGTAAGGCGCGGAAGAGTGTCGAACAAGCCCGGCAGTTGTGGAAGGTCAGCACCAGGAGTCTCGGAGGAGCTCAATGACAAGGTCCTATAGAGTCATCGCAGGAATCATGGGCATGGTCCTGTTCATGCAGGGCTGCACCAACACCACCCAAGTTGCGAGTCCACTGCCACAATCCGCTACGCCCCTTTCTCAAGGGACCGAATTGGGTACGTCTCTGCAGCTCACCGTGCCTCCCAGCCTTGATGCTAGTCCAGAGGTAGCCGCGGCCGCCCTTGTAGATCCGAACCGGGTCGAAGAGGGGGTGTGGTACTTGCTGCGTGGGATGGGGATCGGCGTCTACACAGGCGATGGCAAACAAGTCCTGGCCGGCTCGGAAACCGGGCCTAAGGACTTCTGGATCTACGACTTCGAAGTGCCCCTGCTTGCTCGGCTGGCCAAGGAGCCTTCGATGCCGTTCTCGGAATTCCAAGTACAGCTAAGCGACCTCGGTTTGAAGTCCGGCCAGGTAGAGGTTCTGAGGCTGTATAACGACGTCTATGCCGCGAACCCGAGTGCCTACCTGGCGCGTTTGTTTGTGTCGATGAAACTCCAGTTCGAAGGCGACCCGGAGATCACTCCGCTACAGGAGTGGTTGCTTCTGTTGGATACGTTCATACCTCCCAACCCATCTACCGCCACGGGGCAGGCAGAACCCTCCCGGATGAGTTACGCAGGGGCGGGGGTATTGGCACTCTCGCGCCAGGGGACCCTTCTCGGCTCCGGGGTGGCGGCCCGGCTTGTGCAGGCAGGATCCTGCGGGTCGATACAAGGCGGTGCGTTCCAAGCCAACTGGGGATTGGTGAACTCGAACGTCGCCACGGCCGCCGACCTGGTTGCAGTCGGAAACGCATACTACGCCATCCATGGCCCACTTCTGGCAAGGTCGGTCCGGGCGGAGCTAAGGCCAAGCAGGAGCAGCGTACATGAGGGACACGACGCTCCGGGAGGCAGCGTCACTTTCAACGTGGTTCTCGACATCAACTATCAGGTCGGCGGGCTCCTCCCATTCGGGTCGCCTACCTGCGGCTATCTGATCAACCTCGACCCACCACTGCATTCAGGCGAATTCCCTCCTGCCAGGGTCTGGTGGAGGCTGGGATCCGCGTTCAAGGATCACGGAGCCTTCAAGGATATTCGCGGTCACGACTTCGATGGCAGCAGTCCCACCGAAACGGACCCTTCCGGCAAGACAAGTGTCACCTTTCAAGCCCGCCAGGAGCCCGCGAATGGACAGGGGCAGGAGAAGTCGGTACAGGCAACCGTTCGAGCGAGTTTCGATCCGCGTGACTGGATCGTAGCGATGGGATTGACGGATGCCCGCCTCCTGGCATTCCTCCCGACAAGCATCGATGTGTCTTCGCCTGAACCCGTCAGCATTGAATGGCATGAGCAAGCAGCTTACGAAGTGGATGGCGTCTACTGGGGCGCCTACCACCTGAAGGGAACTATCTGCGGATTCGACAGGCCGTTTACGCTACAAGCCGATCAGAGCTTGGGCGGTCAGCCAGGGGTCGGAGAGTTCGTGTTCACGCCCACTAGCGCAAGCGGTGGCGACTGGAAATACACTGGGACGATGTGTGGTCAAGGAGCATGTCTCAGCGTGGATGCTAGCAGCACCTTCGAATTGGCCAGCATGGCAGATGAACCACCCGCGATCCGGATGGACCCAGGCAGCAACTGGACCGTGACTGCACCCATCGTCGGCACCTTGCCGCTCGGCGCAGGACGGCATCTCGGCAGCGCAATCGAGACTGTCACCCTCGAGCCCGCCACCGCAGCGTGCCCAACGCAATAGGCATGCGTCCGTAACTTGCCCGACCCCTTGGTGGCCAGACTGCCTGCGCGTGAATGACCCATGGATCGTGGGCGACATCAAGCCCTTGACGCTCATCGGATTGCCGTGCGGGCCGCCCAACAACTCGCTGAAGCTGACCCGGCGGGCGGCGTTTTCGGGGAGGCTTGAATCGCCTGCCGGCCGGGCGTAGAGTCGGTGAGAGACTGCCCGCTTCCGCCGGGCAGCTTAGCTCGAGGCCGTTAGGCGCTGCATCGTCGCCCCCAACCCTTGCGTTGGCTGAGGATGCTTGCCTCTTGCGCGTTGATGTTGGCGGATAGCTTGGAGTAGATTCGAGGCTAGAATCACTAGCTATCCCCGCCCGGCTTAATCCGCGTCCGTTAGGCGCCTAAGGCCTGGGACACCTTGGCCTTCAACAATGAAGAGGACAAAACAGATGAGCAAACAGCGAATAGTTGTGTTCTCCCCACCCTTCGTGATACTGATCGCGGCCATCGTTATTCGATGGGCGCAGGGCCCACTCGGAGTATGGGCGTGGGTGCCTTGGATCTTGGTCTATTGGGGGCTTATGGCGTTCCTGGTCTTGTGGGGAGGAGGGAAGGAATCGATCAAGCGGTGGATGGGGCGGCCGCAGGGAAGATGGATGTGGTCCGCCCTGGCGGTCCTACTTGTGGTACCGAGTCTGTCCATGTTCATCGCCTCATGGCGGCTGCTCCTCCCCATCACCGTCTGGATCCCTTGGCTGATCGTTGGATTGGTCAACCCGTTCCTCGAAGAATGGTACTGGAGGGGGTTGCTGCTGGATAACACCAAGGCCTGGCCAACCTGGGCTGTCATCGGAGTCTCAAGTGCGCTGTTCTCCTTGAATCATTTGCTGGGCATTGGAACAACATCCATCGGTGGGCGACATCCGATCTTGCTCGTCAATGCCCTCGTGCTCGGCATCGTTTTCGGGGTGATCTACAAGAAGACGAACAGTCTGCGGTGGCCTATCGTTGCGCATGCGATTGCGGACTTATTGGGCCTTAGTGTTGCAGTGTTTCTCAATCTGTGGGTCCCGCCAGTGTAGCAACAGGTTCGGTGTGGCAAATCGACACTCAAGGGGAGAAACGCCATCTCGTTCCAAGATGGCGTTTCCATATAGCGCTCTGGGAAGGCGGCTCATGAAGCTGCGCGGGACGCGTCCGTTCCGTGCCTCACCCGCCCGAGAGGTTGCCACAGTCGCATCTTTCGGCGGCGCCTAACAACTCGCTGAAGCTGACCCGGCGGGCTTGGCTTTCATGGATGCTTGTCATGCCCGCCGGCTTGTCCTAAAGTCCTAGTAGCGGTGCCCGCTTCCGCCGGGCAGCTTAGCTCGAGGCCGTTGGGCCGCCAGTCGGGTGAGATACGAGGGATATGTCAGTCGACGATCGCGACCAACTACCGGACCAAGAACCGCTTGCGTCTTTTCCGGCAAGCCCGGAATCCGAGATCCAAGAGTACCTTGAGGTCCGCGAGCAACGTCGGCGGGTCTTCCCACGCGCGGCACTGGTTGGTCTAGGAGCGGGCCTTACTGCTGTTCTGTTCAGGACCACTCTTGCGGGCATGGACGCCCTGCGAAACGCGCTGATTGGCTGGGCAAAGGGCTTCCCTGCATGGGGATGGATCCTGCCAATCCTCTTCAGTGCCTTGGGAGCAACGGCGTCAGTGCTCCTGGTCAGTCGCTACGCTCCAGAAACAAGAGGTAGCGGCGTACCACATCTCAAGGCCGTTCTCCATCGCTTTCGAACACTTGAATGGAGAAGAGTTCTCCCGGTCAAGTTCTTGGCCGGTGTCGCAGCAATTGGAGGAGGCCTCACGTTGGGACGTGAAGGCCCCACGGTCCAGATGGGAGGGGCAATCGGCGACGCCGTCTCGCGCTGGGTCAAATCTTCACCCCGCGAAAGGCGCACGTTAATCGCGGCAGGAGCCGGCGCAGGCCTGGCGGCGGCGTTTAACGCGCCTCTTCTCGGGTCTCATCTTCGTTCTGGAGGAAGTCCGCCGGGACTTCCATCCAATGGTCTTCGGGGCGGCCTTTATCGCCGCCGTGATTGCCGACATCCCGGCCCGGCTAGTCTCTGGCGCATTTCCTGTCTTCACTGTACCCAACTACCCCACTCCACCCGTTGCGTCGTTGCCAGGGTTTGCCCTTCTGGGGATAGTCGCTGGCCTCCTCGCGGTTGCCTTCAATCGAGGCCTCCTTGGCACGCTCGATCTTTTCGCGAAGGTCCGAGGTCGTTGGAACATCGCGCTGGCGGCTGCTGTTGGAGGCGTGGTTGGACTAGTCGCCTGGTTCGGTCCTTCGCTTGTGGGCAGCGGGCACAACCTCGCAGAGCAGGCCCTCGCAGGGCAGTTGACGCTCGCGGCTATTCCACTCCTTTTCGCCGCCCGGTTCTTCCTCACAACATCCAGCTACGGCACCGGCGCTTCGGGCGGCATCTTTGCGCCTTTGCTCGTGCTGGGCGCGTTGATCGGGACTCGCAATAGGCCAAATCATTCACGGCCTCGTTCCAGGATTGGCCCCTCAACCTGCGGTATTCGCGGTTGTGGGCATGGCTGCCTATTTCGTGGCAGTAGTGAGAGCCCCCCTCACTGGAATCATGCTGATCGTCGAGATGACGGGCAGTTATGAGCAGATGCTCCCGCTACTGGTCAGTTGCTTCTTTGCATATGCCGTCGCAGAGCTCCTCAGGGACCTACCCATCTACGAGGCTCTCTTGGAGCGCGATCTCGTGCAGGAAGGCCTGCAGATTCATCTTAAAGAACCTGTCGTCGCCGACTTCGAGATCCAGCAAGGAGCAAGGTACGTGGGAAAAGAGGTGTGGGAGCTGGGGTTACCTGCGGGTTGTGTCCTCGTCCGGTGCGTAGAGGGTGGCCGAGAACTCGTCCCAACAGCACATACGCGTCTGGAAGCTCACATGCGCATCACGGCGATCGTGTCGCCCAAAGCGGAAGAGGCCATCCAGTTGTTACGCGATGGGTGCAAAGGCCGATAGATCTTTCTGGCCGCCCAACAACTCGCTGAAGCTGACCCGGCGGGCTAGCGACTAGGTTGGGGCGCCTGGCCCGCCCGCATGCGCGACAATGGTTGGGAGGCTGCCCGCTTCCGCCGGG
>CAVUPD010000008.1:0-5458 GCA_963743255.1 uncultured Chloroflexia bacterium | reverse complement strand
GCTTCCTCGCGTCATGGCGAGCCACGCACTTGGGTCCCCCCGCAGGTCCCCGGAGCGAAGCGCAGGGGAGCAGCGAAGCGGGAGAGGGCCTGCTTCCTCGCGTCATTGCGAGGAGGCCGCAGGCCGACGTAGCAATCTTCAGTGATGCACGGTCGGCCGCATCGAGGTTCCACGAGCGAGGAGATTGCTTCGGCCCGTCGGACCTCGCAATGACGAACCCCCCCCTACCCCGAGGTGAAGAACCCGACGCCGAGTGCGCCGGGACCGGCGTGGGTCGTAATCGCCGCGCCGAGCGTATAGATGGGGATCGTCGCCAACCCCAGCCGGCTCGCAAGATCGAGCGCCAGGGCTTCGGCCGCCTCGCGGGCGTCGGCGTGCATCACGCACAGGTGGCCCTCCGGGCTCCGCGGGCAATCGCGTTCCACCAGTTCCTTCAGACGCTCGAGCGCCCGGCTCTCGGTGCGCACCTTCTCGAGCACGTCGACATGCCCGTCCCTAAGCGTCAGGATCGGCTTGATTTGCAGCGCGCCCCCGACCAAGGCTGACGCCCCGCCGATCCGCCCACCGCGCCGCAGGTACTCGAGCGTCGTCACCAGGAAGTAGGTGCGGCTGCGCGGGATCATGGCCTGCAGCCGGGCGAGGATCGAATCGGGTCCTACCCCCTGCTCCGCCCAACCCACCGCCAGCTGCACCATCGTGGCCAGATTTCCCCCCACGGTCCGCGTATCCAGAATGCGAATGTCCGCTGACGGGAAGGCGTCCTCCTTGGCCGTCTGCGCGGATCGGACGGTCCCGCTGACATCGGCCGAAGGGCAGATCGCCAGCAGGCACGTCAGCCCGCTTCAGCTCGCGCTCGAAGGACTTGACGTACTCTCCCGGCGGGGGCGCGGCGGTCTTGGGCAGCTCCGAGACGGCCTTCAATCGTCGGACGAATTCCGGGTAGCCGATCTCGACTTCTTCCAGCAGGCTCTCTTCGCCGAACAGAATGACCTGCGGGACAACCTCGATCGGGTGCGCCCGCAGGAAATCCTGCGGCAGCCCGGCCGTGGTGTCGGCGAGGATGCGGACGGAGACGGACTGGGTTGCCATGAGCACCTCGGAATGATGATGATGTGAGCAGAGTATAGACGGTCCGACTGCGCCCAACCATCACAGTCTGGGGCGACATGCGTCCTCACTCAAGAGATCATACGAAGTGGACAAAGACTCGGTTGCCGAGCAGGTGGCCTCTCGGTGTCAGGCGAAGCCTGCCTGCGGTTCGCTCCAGGAGGCCCTGCTCTTCCAGATCGACCAGGGTTCTGCCGAAGCTCGAACTCCAGGTCTACCCCGAATCGCTCCCGGAAGCCGCGCGCCTCGACCCCCTCCTCGACCAGCCGCAATCCGAGCATCAGGGCTTCCCGTCGCTCAGTCTCCGCGTCGACGGGCCAGGTCTCGGCAACCGCCGGCGAAAAAGGAAACCGTCCTGGTTCGCCCGACCGAACGCGGCGCATGTAATCCAACGGATGGCGCGCATTGGCGTAGCGCCAGCCGGGGACCGATCCGTGTGCCCCTGCCCCCAGCCCGAGGTACGGCTGGAGCCTCCACGTCCCCAGGTTGTGCCGGCAGGCGTACTGCGGCGTCACCCCAACGTCCTGTTCGCCGACCCGAGCCCAGTTGGAGATTTCATAGTGCCGATAGCCTGCCAGCTTCAGCTCGTCGCGGGCCCACTCGTACATGTCGGCAGCCAGATCGGGATCAGGGTAGGCAAGCGCGCCGGCCAGCACCCGCGCCTGCATGGGCGTCCCGTCCTCCACAGTCAGCGCGTACAGGGAGAGGTGCTCGGGGTTCAGTTCGAGCGCGCGGTGCAGCGAGTCCTTCCATGCGGCCAGCGTCTGCCCCATGATGCCGTAGATCAGGTCCAGATTGAGGTTATCGAAGCCGGCCTGGCGCGCCCACGCCACCGCCTCGACTGCCTGAGCAAAGGTATGCAGTCGGTCAAGCAGCTGCAGCTCTTCCTCCTGCGCCGACTGCACGCCAAACGAAAGTCGGTTGACCCCCAGGGCCCGCAGCGCCGTGAGCTGCCCGATATCGACCGTCCCGGGGTTCGCCTCCAGGGAGATTTCTGCATCCGCCCTCACATCGAAGGCCATGCGAACCGCGTCGAGGAGCGCCTCGACTTGCTCGACATGGAGGAGTGAGGGGGTGCCGCCCCCCAGGAAGAGGGTATCCACTTCCACTCGCCCCAACCCCGCCTCCAGCGCCCCGCGCCGAACCTGGTCGATTTCGGTGCACAACGCCCGGGTGTACGCCGGGATCAACACCTCCAGGCCCGCATAGGTGTTGAAGTCGCAATACGCGCAGCGCACCTGGCAAAACGGGATGTGCAGGTAGACTCCGGAAACCATGGCGGGATTCTAGCATCCCGGCCAGCATCGGCGATCTCTGGGCCGATGGCGAGCGCTCTCCCTCTGGCCGAGCCTGGATTCGGCCGATTTCATCCGCCATGGCTTGCCAATGCGCGACCCTCGCGGCAGAATCACCCGCGCCGCGTGCTTCTCGTCCTGCCGCGGCACGGGAGGGGCTTCAGCCCATGGGAAAGCTCGCCACGCTTCACGACGCCGTCGCCTCCTTGGTTCGTGACGGCGACTGCGTCTATGCGGCCGGGTTCACGCATCTGATCCCCTTCGCCGCCGGGCACGAGATCATTCGCCAGCGCCGCAAGGACCTGGTGCTGGCGCGTGCCACACCGGATCTCATTTACGATCAGATGATTGCCGGCGGCTGCGCCCGCAAGGTCATCTTCTCCTATGCCGGCAACCCCGGGGTCGGCCTGTTGAAAGCGATGCGGAGCGAAATCGAAGCCGGCCGGCTCGACTGGGAGGAATACTCGCACTTCAGCATGATCACCCGGCTGACAGCCGGGGCCGCCGGGCTGCCCTTCCTGCCCATGAACCCGACCGGTGCCGAGGATCTGCTCAAGGTCAATCCCAACTTCCGGCGCCTGACCGATCCCTACTCCGGCCGCGAGGTGATCACCGTCCCCGCCCTCAACCCGGACGTTGCCATCGTGCATGTCCAGCGCGCCGACGCCGACGGCAACTGTCAGTTGTGGGGAATTCTGGGCGAGCAGCGTGAGGTCGCCTTCGCCGCCGATCGCGTGCTGGTGACGGCCGAGGAGATCGTCGACTCCTCGGTGATCCGCTCCGATCCGAACCGCACGCTGATCCCCGGATTCATCGTCGACGCCGTGTGCCATGTGCCGCACTGTGCCCACCCGTCCTACTCGCAGGGCTACTACGATCGCGACAATTCGTTCTACCTTGCGTGGGACAAGCTCAGCAGCGATCCATTGAAGCTCCAGGCATGGCTCGACGAGTGGGTCTACGGCGTCGACGACCGGGCGGCCTACTGGGAGAAACTCGGACCGGAGGTGCACCGCCGGCTGCAGGTGGAGCCGCGCTGGAGCGAGCCGGTCAATTACGGAAAGCACTAGGGGATGGCGATGCCCAACTTGTCTGAGTACACTGCTTCGGAGCTGATGACCATCAACGCCGCCCGCATGCTCCGGGATGGCGACGTCGTCTTTGTCGGTGTCGGCCTGCCCAATCTGGCCTGCAACCTGGCACGCCGCACGCACGCCCCCGGGCTGGTCATGATCTACGAGTTGGGCGTGATCGGCGCGCAGCCGGCGCGCCTGCCGCTTTCCATCGGAGACCCGACGCTGGTTTCCGGCGCACTGTCGGTGTGCTCGATGTACGACATCTTCGCCTTCTACCTGCAGCGCGGCTTCATCTCGGTGGGGTTCATGGGCGGCGCGCAGATCGACCGCTACGGCAATGTCAACGCCACGGTGATCGGGGACTACCACAAACCCAAGGTCCGGCTGCCGGGCTCCGGGGGAGCGATGGAAATTGCCGCCTGGGCCGATCGATGGTTCATCATCACCCCGCACCAGAAGCGACGCTTTCCCGAGAAGGTCGATTTCTGCACCTCCGCCGGCTTCCTGGGCGGGCGCGCCGAGCGCGAGGCGGCCGGCCTTCGGGGCGGCGGCCCGCAGGCGGTGGTGACCGACCTGGGGATCCTCGAGCCCGACCAGCAGGGCGAGCTGGTGCTCACGCAGCTCCATCCCGGCGCCGATGCCGAGCAGGCGCGTCAGAACACGGGGTGGAACCTCCGCGTGGCCCCTGAGCTGCGGTCGACCGCGCCGCCCACAGAGTCCGAACTGACCTTGCTGCGTGAGCTCGACCCGGAGCGAATCTACTTGAGCTCGACGGGGTAAGGCCACCGACCGCCTTGCGGGGTGGGTTAGATCCAGGGAGTCCTCGCCCATGCCGACGAGAACTCCGCTCGATCCACTGGGGATCTGCCAAAGTTGAATCCGCCGGAACAACCGTGAGGAGTGCGCCTGCGCGGGGCACTACCGACGCCAGGCATCCCGACCGAAGGGGTCGGTCCCGGACGGTCCTACCGCGCATGCCGGTCTCTACTGAGCGAGCGTGACCTTGGTCAGCCCGCGCGGCTGCTCGGGGTCGAGCCCCTTGGCACGCGTGATGGCGAACACAAACAACTGGGCAGGGATGATCGACACCATCGGGCTGATCCACTCTGGGATTCCAGACGGCAGCGGGATGGGGGATCGGGCCAACTCGAGCGCCCCCTGTGCGTCCGAAATCGCCACGAGTTCCGCCTGCCGCTCCTCGACCAGACTGCGCAGCAGCGCCAACAGCCCGTCACTCACCTGCCCGGTCGGTACAACGGCCAGGACGGGAAAGCCGTTCTCCACCAGGGCGATCGGCCCGTGCCGGAAATCCACCGAGGAGAACGGCTCGGCACCGATGCCCGCAAGCTCCTTGAGTTTCAGAGACCACTCGAAGGCCGTCGCGTAGTTGAATCCCCGGCCCAGCACGATGCACTGGTTGATGTAGCGATAGCGTTCGACCATGCGCTGGATGCGCAGATCCTCGTCGAGCATGCGCGACACGAGGTCTGGCACCTTGTGCAGGACAGCGAACCGTTCCCCGTCCTTGGCCAGGCCGGCGGAGAGCATCGCCACCGTCAGAAGCGTGGCGGTGTACGTCTTGCTGGCGGCGATCGCAGTCTCCTCTCCAGCCTGAATATCGAGGGCGTGCTCGGCGGCCGAGGCCAGCGCCGACTGCGGGTGATTGGTGATCGCCAGCGTCGCCGCGCCCTGCTCTCGCGCGGCGCGCACAACAGAGACGACATCCTCGGTCGCTCCGGATTGGGAGATGCCGATGACCAGGGCTTCCTTCAAATTCGGCGGCGCCTGGTATTGCGTGAACAACGATGGCGCGGCCAGCGCTACCGGCAGGTGATTGGCCGCTCCCAGCAGGTACTTGGCATACAAGCCGGCATGATCGGAGCTGCCCCTCGCCACCAGCATGACAAAGGGATAGGTGCGCCGCGCCAAAGCCGCGCACACTTCCTCCACCGCCGGGCGGCTTTTGAGCAACCCGGTCAG
>CAVUPD010000007.1:0-14329 GCA_963743255.1 uncultured Chloroflexia bacterium | reverse complement strand
TGGGTTCAGGACATATGAGACAGCTGGCCCTTTGGGGCTGCCCAGGGGTGGTAGTGCTGAAGGTACTCGGCGGGCGTCTTCTTGGCAAGCGATCGGTGAGATCGATGGTGTTGTAGGTCCTTTCCCACCTTCGCAGGGCCCGGTTGATGCTGCCCAGGTCCAGCGGGCCGTCGTACAGCTGGTAGAACTTCCTCCTGATGCGTGCGGTGCGCACGCTCGACGCAGCCGTTCAGCTTGGGCGGCCCGCGGCGGACACGAACAACTGGACCCTTCGCTCGGCACACGCCTGTTCGAACTCCGCCTGGTATTCGCTCCCGCCATCGACCTGGATCGCTTTCACTCGGAAGGGCATGCGCGCCTGCAGTTCACCCAGAAAGGCGGTCGCCGCGTGAGCTGTCGCCCGCTTGTGCACTTCGACCACATCCCAGCGAGACACCATGTCCCGGGCCGTGAAATGCTTGAAGCCCACCCCCGGCACCGGCCGGACGTCCAGCGTGTCCACTTGCACGATGTCTCCCGGCGCCTCCACCGCATACCCCCTCGGCTTGCGAATGGCGTATTCCCGGTGTAGCCGTCGTCGGTGCGCCGACACCACCCGCCGGGGCGCCTCGCGCAGTACCCCACGAGCCTTCAGTTGCCCGAGGATCCGCCCGACCGTCGAGACCGATGTCGTGCGGCCTTCCCCGAGCCAGTAGCACCTGAAGCGTCTCCCTGCCCCAGGCGGGGTACTGCTCCCGCAGGCGCGGACCGGCCTGGTTCGCTCCCCGGCTCGCTTCCGTCCCCGCCTTCGCCCCCGCTTCGGCCGCCAACTCCTCGCTTCTAGCCCCCGCGGGCCTTCCTCCTTGAGCTGTTTCTCCCAGCGATACAGCGTCGAGCGGGCCAGGTGCAACGTCTCCGCCGACTGCTGGCTGCCCATGCCTCGCCCCATCAGCGCCCGCCACGCCTTCAGCCAGCGCAACTTCGCCCACGCCCTCGGGAGAGACTTCCACCGCCCCGAACTGGGCAGTCACATAGAACGAACGGGGGTATCCTACGATGCGCATCGGGGCCTCTCCTTGGTTGTGGTTGCTCACCCCAAGGATGGCCCCGATGCCAGGCGCACGTACTGCGCGCGCTCGAAGGCGAACGGGTCGGCGGCCTGCTTCTGGCTGAGCTTGCCGCGGAAGTCGGCGACGGCCTGGTATCCCTTCTCGCCCATCCACTCCTCGAGCTGGCGGAGCATCGTCGATACGTACGGCACGCCGTTCTGGATGACCGCGGAAGCGGTCTGCACGACCGTCGCGCCGGCCAGCAGCGCCTTGGCGACGTCCAGGCCGGAGTGCACGCCGGTGCTGAGTGCCAGCTCGGGCTGTACCCGCCCGTAAAGCAGCGCGATCCAGCGCAGCGGCAGCTTGAGTTCCTCCGGGCGGCTGAGGACCATCTCGCTCGACAGGCTCTCGGTGGCCGGATCGATGTCGGGCTGCAGGAAGCGATTGAACAGCACCAGGCTGGCGGCGCCGCGCTGGTCGAGTTCCGAGGCGATGTAGGCCATCGAGGTGTAGAACGGGCTGAGCTTGATCGCCAGCGGGATCTTCACCTGCTGCTTGACGGCTTCGACAACGTCGAACAGCGCCACCTCGATGGCCGTTCCCGACCGGCGCGCGTCGGCCGCAACCGAGTACACATTGAGCTCCAGACCGTCGACGCCGGTGCCCTCCAATTGGCGGGCGTACTCGATCCAGACGCCCGGGCTGACGGCGTTCAGGCTGGCCAGCAGCGGGCAACGTCACCGCCTTGCGCGCCTTCTCCACCCACATCAGGTGTTCCTTGGCCTCGCCGTGCTTCATGTTGGGGAAGTAGGTCAGCGCCTCGGCGAAGCTCTCCGAACCGACGGCGAGCGACTCCTCCATGCGCAGGGCGTCGAACTGGATCTGCTCCTCGAACAGCGAGCGGATGACCAGCGCGCCCGCCCCGACCTGCTCGGCCATCTTGATCTTGTCCAGCATCCCGGAAATCGAACTGGCCCCCACGACGATCGGGCTGCGGAGCGGGATCCCCATGTAGGTGGTCTTCAGGTCGGGCATGCTGCCTCCATCCGGGTCGTGCCGGACAGGCCCTTCGCGGGCCTGCTGCGCCAGGTTCGAGGGTGTCGCAAATCCCGGAGCCGCAATAGTGACAATTGTCATCCAGTTTGGCGAGCGCTTCAGCACTATTGCCCGGAGGGGGGGATCCCTAGACTTGGGAATTGACTGACCCCCGACGCGCCCCCTGCCTCGCCTCGCCGCGCGCCGGTCACCCAAGGAGCTATGCATGGCAACCAGCAAAACCCAGCGCAAGCTGGTCCCTCACGACGGCAATTCAGCCACGACGCACGTGGCCTACGCCGTCAACGAGGTCATCGCCATCTACCCGATCACCCCGTCCTCGAGCATGGGGGAGATCGCCGACGAGAAGGCCTCGCTGGGGGAGAAGAACATCTGGGGCAGCGTGCCCACGGTGGTCGAGATGCAGTCGGAGGGCGGCGCCGCCGGCGCAGTTCACGGTGCGCTGACCACCGGCGCCCTGACGACGACCTTCACCGCCTCGCAGGGCTTGCTGCTGATGATCCCCAACATGTACAAGATTGCCGGCGAACTGACGCCGACGGTCTTCCACATCGCCGCCCGCGCCATCTGCCGCCCAGGCGCTGTCGATCTTCGGCGACCACTCCGACGTGATGGCCGCCCGGTCGACCGGCTGGGGGATGCTCGCCTCCAACAACCCGCAGGAGGCGATGGACATGGCGCTGATCGCCCAGGCCGCGACCCTGGAGGCCCGCCTGCCGTTCATGCACTTCTTCGACGGCTTCCGCACCTCGCACGAGATCCAGAAGATCGAAGAGCTGACGCATGACGACATGCGCGCGATGATCGACGACGAGCTGGTGGCCGAGTTCCGGCGCCGCAGCCTGTCGCCCGAGCACCCGACGATGCGCGGCACGGCCCAGAACCCCGACGTGTACTTCCAGGGCCGCGAGACGGTCAACCCGTACTACCTGAAGACGCCGGCCATCGTGCAGAAGGCGATGGACCGGTTCGCCAAGCTGACCGGCCGCCAGTACCGGCTGTTCGACTACGTCGGCGCGCCGGACGCCGACCGCGTGGTCGTGATGATGGGCTCCGGCGGCGAGACGATGCACGAGGTCGTCGAGTACCTGAACAAGAAGGGCGAGAAGGTCGGCGTGCTCAAGGTGCGCCTGTACCGCCCGTTCGACTCGGCCGGCATTCGTGGCGGCGCTGCCCAAGACCGACACGGCGCATCGCCGTGCTGGACCGCACGAAGGAGCCCGGCGCTCCGGGCGAGCCGCTGTACCAGGACGTTCAGACGGCCATCGGCGAGGCGGTGGCGAGTGGGGACGATCGCCCGCGACGCCATTCCGCTGGTCGTCGGCGGGCGCTACGGCCTGGCGTCGAAGGAATTCAACGCCGGCATGGCCAAGTCGGTGCTCGACAACCTGAAGGCCAAGACGCCCAAGAACCACTTCACCGTCGGCATCGTCGACGACGTCACCGACAGCTCGCTGGCGTGGGACGACGACTTCGAATCGGAGCCGGAGGGCGCGCACCGGGCGATGTTCTACGGCCTGGGCGCCGACGGCACCGTCGGCGCCAACAAGAACTCGATCAAGATCATCGGCAAGTCGACCGACTACTACGCCCAGGGCTACTTCGTCTACGACTCGAAGAAGTCCGGCTCGATGACCATCTCGCACCTGCGCTTCAGCCCGCACCCGATCCGCAGCGTCTACCTGATCAACAAGGCCGAGTTCCTGGCCTGCCACGCCTTCCCGTTCCTGGAGCGGGTCGACATGCTCGGCCATCTGCGCCCGGGCGGCACATTCCTGCTCAACAGCCCGTATCCGGCCGACCAGGTGTGGGACCGCATGCCGGCCGAGGTCCAGCAGGCGCTGATCGACAAGAAGGCCAAGTTCTACGTCATCGACGCCTACTCGCTGGCCAAGTCGCTCGGACTGGGCGGGCGCATCAACGTCATCATGCAGACGGCCTTCTTCGCCATCTCCGGCGTGCTGCCGCAAGACAAGGCGCTGAAGATGATCGAGCTGGCGGTCGAGGACACCTACGGCGACAAGGGCCAGGCGGTGGTGGACATGAACATCCGCGCCGCCTCGCTGGCGGCCGAGCGCATCCAGAAGGTGGAGCTGCCGGCCAAGGCGACGAGCAAGGTCCACATGCGCCCGCCGGTTCCGGCCGGGGCGCCGGAATTCGTGCAGAAGGTCACGGCCGAGATGATCGCCTACCGCGGCGACCGGCTGCCGGTGTCGCTGATGCCGGCCGATGGGACGTACCCGACCGGGACGACCAAGTACGAGAAGCGCAACATCGCCCTCGAGATCCCGGTCTGGGAGCCGGAGGTCTGCATCCAGTGCAACCAGTGCTCCTTCGTCTGCCCGCACGCCACCATCCGGGTCAAGGCCTACGAGGCGAAGTTCGCCAACGGCAATGCGCCGGCGACCTTCAAGTCGATCGACTACAAGGGCAAGGAATACGCCGGGATGAAGTACACCGTGCAGGTGGCGCCGGAGGACTGCACCGGCTGCGGCGCCTGCGTCTACGTCTGCCCGGCGTTCGCCAAGGATGAGAAGGGGCAGAAGACCGAGCGCAAGGCGATCAACATGGCCGCGCAGCCGCCGATCCGCGAGGCGGAGGCGGCCAACTGGGACTACTTCCTCAGCCTGCCCGATCCGGATCCGAAGCAAGCCAACCGCTTCACGGTCAAGGGCTCGCAGTTCCTGCCGGCGATGTTCGAGTTCTCCGGGGCGTGCGGCGGCTGCGGTGAGACGCCCTACATCAAGCTGGTGACGCAGCTCTTCGGTGACCGCATGGTCGTTGCCAACGCGACCGGCTGCTCGTCGATCTACGGCGCCAACCTGCCGACGACGCCCTACGTCCCGCGGGCCGATGGGCGCGGCCCGGCCTGGTCGAACTCGCTGTTCGAGGACAACGCCGAATTCGGTATGGGCATGCGCCTGACGGCGGACAAGCTGAACGTCTACGCCCGCGAGCTGCTGGGTCGCCTCCGAGACAAGGGCCAGGCGGAGTTCATCGATGCGATCCTGAGCGCCGATCTGAGCGCGCCGGAGGCGGTCGAGGAACAACGTGTGCGGCTGGATGCTCTTCGAGCCCATCTGGCCGGGGTCAAGGACCCGGATGCCGAACGGGCCCTGGGCGTCCTGGAGTACCTGGTGCCGCGGTCGGTGTGGATCATCGGCGGCGACGGGTGGGCCTATGACATCGGCTACGGCGGCCTCGATCACGTCCTGGCCTCCGGCCGCAACGTCAACATGCTGGTCCTGGATACCGGCGTGTACTCCAACACCGGCGGCCAGGCCTCGAAGGCTACGCCGCGCGCGGCGGTGGCCAAGTTCGCCGCCGCCGGCAAGGACATGCCCAAGAAGGACCTGGGCGCCATCGCCATGACCTACGGCAACATCTACGTCGCCCAGGTGGCTTACGGCGCCAACATCGACTCAGTCCGTGCGCGCCTTCCGAGAAGCGGAAGCCTATCCGGGGCCGTCGCTGATCATCGCCTACGCCCACTGTATCAACCAGGGCATCGACATGATGACCGGCACCGACCTGCAGAAGGACGCCGTCGAGAGCGGCTTCTGGCCGCTGTTCCGCTACGACCCGGCGCTGGCCGCCGAGGGCAAGAACCCGCTGCAGCTCGAACTCGAAGGCACCGACCAAGAACGTCGAGGAGTTCATGTACAAGCAGGTGCGCTTCAAGGTGCTGCGGCAGACGGACCCGGAGCGGGCGGAAGTGTTGCTTGGCTCGCTGCGCAAGGATGTCATCAGCCGCTGGAAGTTCTACGAGCAGATGGCAAACCTGGACGTCTGAGGGCGAACGACTTCGGAAGTCGATGTGAGACAGCCCGGGGGCACGCGTGCGCGTGCCCCCGTTCGTTTTCCAGACCGGTACGGGCTGACGCTTCACCTCTTGGCCCCCTCGGTGACGATAGCCACTCGTGCGAAGGAGTGTGGTGGAAAGGGGGAATGAGATGTGTGGGATGGGGGAGCGAAGCTCCCCCATCCCGCATAAACCCCCACCCTCTGCCAATTCCGCTAGGTCGCGAAAGTCAGCCCAAGCAGGGGGAGGGGCGAGGCTCGGGGTGGATTTGAAACCGAGAGCTTGTGGATCCGGCTAGATGCCGGCGAGGAAGAGCCCACCGCGCACGGCCAGCGCCACGACCAGCGCCACGATCGTGGCTATCGCCGCCACGGAGCCCATGGCGCGCCAGCCGAGCTCGCGGCGCAGGACGACCAGCGTCGCCAGGCACGGGACGTAGAACACGACGAAGACGGCGAAGGTGATCATCTGCACCTGGGTAAGCACCAGGTCGAAGTTGAGTGTCCCCAACGCCTGCCCCAGCATCACCAGCGAGAGCTCCTTGCGCAAGATGCCGAAGGCCAGCGGCACGCCGGTGGCGGCGGGCAGGCCGAGCACCCAGGTGAGCGGACGGACCAGCAGGTCGAGCGACGGCGTCAGGCCGAAGAAGGTGAGCAGGGCGAGGACGACGCTGCCGACGATCAGTGCCGGCCAGGCCTCCACCATGAACTCGCGCACGCGGTACCAGGCCTTGGCCAGGACCGAGCGGGCGGACGGCATGCGATAGGGCGGGATCTCGAGGATCAGGCCCGGCAACTCCTCGTGCATCATCCCGCTGAGCACGCGGCCGGTCAGGGCGATCATGAACAGATTGAGGACGTAGATCGCGGCCGCAGCCCACGGGCCGACATACGCCGCCACCAGGCCGAACACGACCACCAATCGCGCCGAACACGGGATGAGCGTCGAGAGCGCCGCAGCCAGGAACCGGTCTCGCCGGTTCTCCAGGATGCGGGTCGACATGACCGCCGGGACCGAGCAGCCGTAACCCAGGATGAAGGGGACGACGCTCTTGCCGTGCAAACCCATGCGGTGCATAAGCGCATCCATCAGGAACGCCAGGCGCGGCAGGTATCCGACGTCCTCGAGGAACCCCAGGCCCAGCAGAAACGGGATCAGGTAGGGCATGACGATTGCCGCACCGCCGGCGACGCCTTGCAGCAGGCCGATGGCGATCGTGTCCAGAAACGACTGTCCGGCCAAGGTGGCGTGCAGTCGGGTGGTCCATGTTCCGAACAGGGCGAGGAGCGGTGGCTCAACCGCGTTTCCGGTGGCGTATACCACCTGGAAGAAGGCGAGCAGGATCAGGATCAGGGCGAGATACCCGGCGACGGGGTGGAGCAGGACGTCGTCCAGCCGGTCTCGCCACGAGGTGCGGCGCTCGCCCTGGGTGACGACCAGGTGCTCGAGGTTCCCGGCCAGCCCATGTCGTTCTCCCCACACCACCCAGCGTGCAGGCTGGCCGCGATGTTCGGCCAGGCCGCGCTGCGCCTGCTCGGCCATCGTCTTCAGGGCCGGCGTGATGCGCTCGGTCTCGGCGGCCAACTCGTTATCACCCTCGAGCAACTTGAGGGCGGTCGCCTCGGGATGGAGAGGTGTCGGCGTCCCGCGCAGCGCCTCGGCCAGCCCGGCCAGGGCGTCTTCGACATCGCGGCCGTAGCGCGGGCGGGTGATCGGCTGGGGGTTGCGCGCCGCCTGGAAGGCGGCGTTGAACAGGGCGCGCACGCCGCGGCCCTTGCTGGCCACCAGGGGCAGGACGGGGACACCGAGCTCGCCCTGGAGGCGGGGGCCATCGATCCGCAGCCCGAGGCGATCGGCCTCATCCAGCAGGTTGACGGCCAGGATCAACGGCCTTTGGAGCTCGAGCAGCTCGAGCGTCATGTCCAGGCCCTGGGACAGGTGCGTGGCGTCGAGCACGTTGATGATCACGTCCACGTCGGTCGACGCCAGGTAGCGCAGCGTCACGCGTTCGGCGGGATTGGTGCCGGCAAGCGTGTAGGTGCCCGGCAGGTCGACAACGTCGACGACTTCGCCCTGCAGGCGCACCTTGCTCTCGGTGTAGGCGACCGTCGTGCCGGGGAAATTGCCCGTGTGTGCCTTGTAGCCGGCCACCTGGTTGAAGAGCGTGCTCTTGCCGCAATTCGGCTGGCCGACGAGGGCGATGCGCATCAGCCGGCTTCCGATCCGGGGGCAGGCACCGGTGAGACCTCCAGGCCGGAGGCGATCTTCCAGCCGAGGGCGATGATGCGCCCTTCCACTTCAAGGAGCAGGGGCCCATGGAACGGGGCGCGCCGGAGCAGGCGGACGGAACCTCCGGGCAGCAGGCCGAGCGAGCGGACCTGGCCCTCGGCCATTGGATCTGCCGGAAGTCCCTGCAGGGTCAGTTGCGCGCCGGTTCGTGCCTCGGTAAGTCTCACACTGCACCCTGTCGCTGCCGGCTGCGCTCGTCCGGCTGGGCGAGGAGGTCATTGTAACGCGCGGGAGACTCGGGCTGCGACCATTGGCGGCGCACCAGGGACCGGTTGCCCGGCCGGGCATGGACCGGGTCGATGCAGCCCAAGGAAGCCGAGCGCGCCTGTGGCTTTGTCAGCCGCGCTTGGCGGGGAAGGTCGACCCCCAGGCTGGCATCGCCTATGTCTACGGCAGCCAGCGCGCCAACCCGCGCTGGAACAACCCGATCACGACGGGAAGAATGAGCGCCGCCGTCACACTGCGCAGCGTCTCCGGCCGCCAGGGCCAGGTCGGGATGCGCTCGATCGCCGATCGGCCGCGTTCCAGCGCCGCCTGGGTCGCATTCAGCCGGTCGGCCCCGGCCCAATCGGCACGATCGATCCTCAGGTAGAGCTCCGCCGTACATGCCTGCCAGCGGCGGCTGTTATTCAGCAACTCCTGTTCCTTCACCTCGACCAGGCGGCGATGGAGGCCGGTCAGTGGGAGGACGAACGTCATGAGAGCGAGGGCACCGAAGATGATGCTCCCTGCCAGCCACGGGCCGACCAGGCCGGCGGGTGTGATGAGAGCTGCGCCGGAGAGGATGAGCAGCATGCCGATGGCGGTATGTGCCGAGAGGGTGGAGAAGGAATACAGCGGTGCGACATTATGAAGATCGACGCGGGCGCGCTGGGCGTAAAGCGAGGTGACCAGCCGAAGCTGGCGGATGGCGTGGTAAGCGTACAGGCCGGCGAAGATCATGGTTGCGAAGTAGGCGAGAATCCCCAGGGCCTGAGATGCTGGGGTCCAGCCCCAACTGAGGCTGGAGGCGACGGCCATGAGCAGGGCCACGACTGAGATTGCCAACGCCCCCCGTGCGGGAAGAGTTGTCAGCCGCCAATGGACCTCTTGGAGTTCGGCCTCGCTCCCCGTGAATGCCGGACGGAAAGCCTGCAAAGATGTGGCCGCTCTCCGATTCAGATAGTGGATGAGCCAGAATCCGTAGAACGGGAGGGCGTTCGAGTACACCGCCTCCAATGACATGGGCAGATGGTCTCGCCAGTGCGCAGCCGCCACCAGGCCGAAGTAGACGAGAAACGCCACGAGGTACGGCGTCCAGTAGGGGCCGGGGAGCCGATCGATGGCGGCGGCCATGCGATCGATCCAACTGGGCGCGTAAGGTGGGACGAAAGCGGGAGGCGGCGGTGTGGAGGCTGCAATCCCGGGAGCACGTCCCTTGGACCTCGTCGAGGGCGTGATCTTGCGTTGGGTCATCCGAGCACCTTTTGGAGGACGTATTGGATCAGCCAGACGGCGATCGGCAGGCCGAGCGTCGCCAGTAGGCCGCGGAAGGTCCCTGGATGCCAGGGCCATGTGGGGATCCGCATCAGCGCCGTGCGCTCGATCTCGAGGCTGGCCAGCGACTTGTTCAGCTCGTCCATCCCGGCGGGCTTGCGCGAGTCGAGCCGGCGGTGGAGGTCCGCCGCGGCTTCCTTGAAACCGCAAAGCGTTCTGCGCCAGCGCACCCGCCTTCGACGACACGAGCATCTGATGGGCGCCCCACAGGGGCCAGACGAACATGACCAGGGCCAGGAGAGCGAGGAAGACCGTCAATCCGAGGCTGAAGGGATCGCGCAGCGTGGACGGGCTGGCGGCGACCCAGCCGTAGTTGTTGAGGGTGATGAGCAGCGCCGTGCGCAAGGCCAGGCCGGTGAAGGCGTAATACGGTTCCGTGACATAGACGTCGGCCACCGGGAGCGTGGCGTAGATCTGATGGACGGCCCGAAGCTGGTGAAAGGTGTGGTAAATCAGGGCCCCCAGCAGGAGCCACATGGCGCTGAAGTGCAGGAGGATGAGAGTCAATCCGGCCGGCCCGGTCGCCAGGCCCAGCTCAGCCATCGACCCGATATCTCCTGCGAGAAGGAAGTAGACCACGGCAAGCACCGCGCCGAGGCTGGCGACCCACGTCGGTCCACGCGGGAGCGTGGTCAACCGGTAGCGGAAGGTCTCTGCCGCAGCGGACGCCTCCGGCCGCGAGGCGAAGTAGCGCTGTGCAGCATCCTGCGCCACGCGGTCCAGGGCATGGATGACCGCCAGAAAGTAAAGGGGCTGAAGGGCCAGGAAGATCCGCGGCAGGACGCGTGCCAAGCCGCCCGCTCCCATGGCTGCCTCCAGGAGGAGGAAGGCGAGAGTGTAGGCTCCGGCGAACACAAGGTAGAACACCCACGTCGGCCCGGGAAGACGGTCGATCCAGGCAGTCATCCCGTCGACCCAGGATGGCTTGTAAGGATGGACGACGCCTCGATCCGGGGGCGCGGGGGGCCCGGGGAATCGGTCGGGACGGGCGGCGGGTGTCGTCTTGCGTTGGGTCATCCGAGCAGCCTCTGAAGGACGTATTGAATCAGCCAAAGGAGCACCGGGAGCAGGAAGGCCGCCATCAGGTTTCGGAACATGCCGCGCGGCCAGGGCCAAGTCGGGATCTTCTCCAGGGCAGCCGACTCGAGCTCGAGCGTCGCCAGCGCGTTGTGGAACTCGCCCATCCCACCGAGGGGATCGCGTTCGAGGCGCTGGTGGAATCGTTGGGCAATCGATTCGCGTCGGCGGCCGGCTTCGGCCAGCTCGGCTTCCTTGCGCTCGACCAGGATGCGGTGCGCGCCCCACAGAGGCAAGACGAAGATCAGGATCGGCCACACGTAGAACGGCAACGTCAAGAAGACGACCGTGCTGTAGGCCGTGGGCAGGGCTCCCGGCTGGGCGCCCGGGTCAGCTAACCAGGGGTAGGTGTAGACGGCAAAACCGAGTGCGGTCAGTGCCGTCAGCCCGGCCAGGGCGTACACCGGCTGGAGGCGATGTAAGTCCACCTGGGTTTGTTGGGTATAGATGCGGCTGACGGTTCGCATCTGATGGATGGTGTGGTAGATCAGTGTGAACCAGAACCACAGGGTTGGGATGAATGTGGCAAGCATGAAGGTCAACGCCGTCGGCGAGGCATTCAGGCCGAACATCGGATAGTCCTGAAGCCCCACCTGACCGGCCGCCACGGAGAAGGCGCCAAACGCTAAACCGATGAGGCCGGCCATGATCGTCGGACGGGGAGGCAGCGTCGTCAGTTCGTATTGGAGGCGCGGATAAGGTGATGCGTCGGGCCGCAGCGCCGGCCGAAATCGTTCGAGGGCTATCATGGCCCGCCGATCGAAGGCGTGCATCAGGAAGATCGCCAGGACGTAGTTGATGGGAAAGTAGAATTGGAAGAACTGGACGCCGTGCGTGGCGAAGATGCCATCCCGCCACAGAATCGTCACCTGGAGCACTTCGAGGAGAAGGCCGACGATCAGGTAGAAGGACCACCACGGGATGGGCAGGCGATCGACCCGGTCGGTGAATCGGTCGACCCAGGAAGGGGGATAGGGCGGAACGAACGCCGGCTCAACCAGGGGAGGTGTGGCGGACCGACCGGCCGCCGTACCACGCGCTCTCGGCGTCGGCAAGGACTTCCGCTTTGTCATCCCAACAGCCTCCCCAGCCCGAATTGAATCAACCAGATGAAAACCGGCAGAAAGACCGTCGCCACGACCGCGCGCGGCGTGCCTGGAGTCCAGGGCCAGGTTGGGATGCGGGCCAGGCGGTTCAGCTCGATATCGAGGGCGGTGATGGCGTCCTTCACTGCCGGCGCTCGGCTGTAATCTCCTTGCCCGACGATCCGGTGCAGCTCTATCCAGGCAGCTTCCATCTGCAGATTCGCTTCCCGCCGGGCGCGGTCGCGCTCGGCACCCAGCGATTGATGGGCACCCAACAGCGGCAGGAGAAAGGCCGCCCCGGCGAGGCTCAGATTGGGGATCAGGATGGCCAGCGAAAGGGCAACCGACCCGATCTGTGCCGAGCCGATGGAGTACCCCGTCACAACGAAGATGGCGGCGATCGCCGCTCGGCTGGTGAAGACGGAGAGGGCGAAGTGCGGACCCAGGTCGCCGAGGTGGACGAGGGCATGCCGGCCGTAGATCCGGCTGACCTGGCGGAGCTGATAGATGACGCGGAAGGCGAAGTGGGAGTTGAGAAAGTAGGACAGAGCACTGAAGACCAGCGCCGAGCCACGCGACCCGAAGACCGATTCGAGGTAGGGGCCCATCTGTGGAGTGCTCAAGATCAGGAACGCGGAGTAGGCGGCAGCCCCCAGGCTGAAGGCGAGCGAGGGCCAGGCCGGGGCCGTGGTGAGGCGGAAGCGAAGCTGGGGGGCCTCCGCCGGCGAGCGAAGCGCCGGTTCGAAGGCGGTAAAGGCCTGGCCGGCCGTGCGGTTGAGAGCGTGAGTCAGAAAGGCGGGCAGCGCGGTCATGAAGCTGGCGATCGCCCGCTGCCCGAGGTCTCCGCTCAATGCGGGCCTGCCGCTGATGACCAGCGCGAGCGTGATCAAGCCAAAGACGAGCAAGGCAAGCACGCCATACCAGAGCCCGAAGGGCCCGGGGAGTCGATCGACGCGGGCCATGACAACGTCGAACCAGCTCCGCGGGTAGGGCGGAACGAAGATCTGCTGAACCAGAGGAGGCGCGGGGGAATGCTCGGGGAGGGCCCTTGGCCGTGGCGGCGTCGGCAGGGCCTTCCGTTTTGTCATCCCAGCAGCCTCCCCAGTCCGAACTGCACCAACCACAACAGGATCGGGAGGACGACCGTGCCGACCATGCTGCGCAGAGTGCCCGGAGCCCAGGGCCAGGTGGATAGCCTGGCAATCATGTCGCGCACCTTAAGCAAGCTGGTCAGTTTCTGGTCCAGATCGCCGGTGTCGGAGTGGTCCCCGGACCGGACGTGCCCCAGGAGGTCGTGGTATACGGCTTCGACAGCCGCGCTCACATCCGCCTCGAGGCGGGCCTTCTCCAGGGTCAGTCGGCTGTGCATGCCGAGCAGTGGCAGCAAGAACGCGGCCACCATAAGGGCGACGGCTGCACCAGTCAACGTGAAGTAGGGGAGAGACACGCCCGACGTCGGCGGATTCACCAGGAAGTCGAAGTAAAGGAACGCCAGCACGCCGATCGCCGTCCGAGACGTCAGGCGGGAGAAAGCATACGTCGGCCGCGGCTGGAAAAGATTGATGGTCGGCGCGGCCGCGTGAAGCACGCTCACCTGGCGAAGCTGCCGGATGGTGTGGATGGCGAGGACGAAGAAGGCTGCAACCGTCAGCGCGGTGTAGACCACCGCGAGGATGAGCTCCAGGGAGAACGGCGCAGGCGCTCCCATCAGGATGAAGAGGAAACCGAGGGGGATCGCCAGCAGCGCGGCGATCCAGCCGTCGCGCGCAGGCACGGTGGTCAACTCATACTGGATCCTGGCGTAGTCCGTGTCGCTGACACCCAGCGCCGGGCGGAAGGCCTCCAGCGCCGCGCGCGCCTGGCGGTCCAGGTAGTGAGTGAGGGCCACGAAGTAGACCGGGTAGAAGGAGTAGATCAACCCCTGGGGCCCCGGCAGGCTCAACGTTGTCGCACCCTGCAGCCAGCGAGCGGCCGCCAACCCTGCCGCCAGGAGAAGAACGCCGACGGCGTAATAGATCCAGGCCGGCCCCGGACGCCGGTCGACCCAGTTGGTTAGACGGTTCAGCCAACTGGGCGAATAAGGCGGGACGAAGGCCGGTGGTTGCGGCGACTTGGCTTCAGGGGCGATCCGTGGTGTAGGCGTCTTGCGAGGCGTCATCCCAGCAGCCTCCCCAGCCCGAATTGGAGCAGCCATAAGAGAACGGGCAGGAAGACCGCGCCCACCAGATTGCGGAGCGTTCCCGCCGCCCAGGGCCAGGTGGCTACCTTACCCAGCTCGATCGATTCCGCATTCAGCGCATCCAGCGCCTTGTGCAGAGGATCAACGATCGCGAGCTGGCCCTTGTCGACGGCGTCATGCAGCTGCGCACGGACCCCCTCCTTGCGGAGGGCAACGTCGGACAACCCCTTCTCCTTGGCCTCCGATAGAAGGCGGTGGGCGCCCCACAGGGGCCAGG
>CAVUPD010000006.1:0-31044 GCA_963743255.1 uncultured Chloroflexia bacterium | reverse complement strand
CATCCCCTCGGCGCTCAATCGGGCCATCGCCCTGGCGCGCGGCGAGGTCGTCCTCCGGTTGGATGCGCATTCGATCCCGCAGCCGGACTATGTCGAGCAGTGCGTACGCGTCCTCCGCCAGACCGGTGCGGCGAATGCCGGTGGGGCGTGGGAGATCCATCCCTCGGCGCCGACCTGGATCGCGCGCAGCATCGCCGCCGCCGCCGGCCACCGCCTCGGGGCGGGAGATGCGCGCTACCGGACCAGCGGGCTGGCGGGCGAGGTCGACACGGTGCCGTTCGGCGCGTATCCGCGAGCCTGGCTCGAGCGCGTCGGTCCCTACGACGAGTCGCTGCTCACCAATGAGGACTACGAGTACAACGTCCGCCTGCGCCAGGCGGGCGGGAGCATCTGGTTCGATCCGGCCATCCGCTCGATCTACTTCGCCCGGTCCACGCTCGGCGGCCTGGCCCGCCAGTATGCGCGCTACGGTTTCTGGAAGGCGCGCATGCTGCGTCGCTATCCCGGCACGCTCCGTTGGCGGCAGGCGCTTCCGCCCGCCTTCGTCCTGGCCGCCGCCGTCCTGCTGCTCAGCGCGCCCTGGCTCCGGCTTTCGCTCTGCCTGCTCGGGTTACAATGGGCGCTCTATGCCGGGGCGATCCTGACGGCCGGCATTTCCCAGGCTCGCCTGCAGGCGCGACGCAGCCCTGGCGGCCGGCATGCCGCTGGCTCTGGGGGTCATGCATCTAGCCTGGGGGGGCGCGTTCTGGTGGGGATGGCTGACATCGTTCCGGCGAGGCACGAGTGAGTCACGCGGCACCTAAGGCCCGGGGCCTGCAGCTCGGCCTGGGCGAACGCCGCCTGCTGCTGATCGCCGGCGATCTGCTGGCGTCGGCGGGCGCCGTAGCCTTGGCGTTGGCGCTGTGGGCGCGCATTGACTACCTCGGTCCGGTGCCGACGATCGAATTCGTCCGCTTCCGCGCCGGATGGTTCGTCGCTCTGCCCCTGCTCTGGCCGTTCCTGATGGTTAACCTGTACGACGCCCACCGCGCCTCCTCCTGGCGTGAGACGCTGAAGGGCGTGCTGCTGGCGGCGGGCAGCGGGCTGATCATCTATGCCATCATCTACTTCACGCTCGAAGGATCACTCGTACGCCGCGGCGTCCTGTATTTCCTGGGCTTCGCCATCCTGTTCACGCTCGTGTGGCGCGGCGCCTATCTGCTGGTCTTCACCGCGCCGTCCTTCCTGCGGCGCGTGCTGATCGTCGGCGCCGGTGAGAGCGGCACGGCGCTGGTGCAGGCGATCCGCGGCCTGAGCCAGCCGCCGTTCAACCTGGTGGGGCTGATCGACGATGATCCGGCCAAGCAGGGTCGCGAAATCTCCGGCGTGCGTGTGCTGGGGGACAACGCCCAGCTTCGAGCGATCCTCGACGAGCACGGCATCTCGGATGTCATTGTGGCCATCACCGGCGCGCTCAACGGCTCGATGTTTCAGGCCCTGCTCGATGCACAGCAGCGCGGGCGTGCAGATCGCCCGCATGCCCGTGGCCTACGAGGCCCTGCTCGGCCGCGTCCCGATTCGCTACCTGGAGTCGGACTGGCTCCTGCGGTCGTTCGTCGACGAGCTGCAGGTCAGCACGGTCTACCTGCTGCTCAAGCGCCTGCTGGACATGCTCGGCGGGATCGTGGGCCTGAGCCTGCTGGGGATCGCGCTGCCGTGGGTGGCGCTGGCGATCATCCTCGAGAGCGGCCGGCCGATCTTCCTGCGGCAGCGACGCCTGGGGCAGGGCGGCCGGCCGTTCGACGTGATCAAGTTCCGCACCATGCGTCAGGATGCCGAGGCCGATGGCCAGGCGCACTGGGCACAGCAGGGCGATCCGCGCACGACGCGCGTCGGCCGCCTGCTGCGCCGCACGCACGTGGATGAGTTCCCGCAGTTCTGGAACGTGCTGATCGGCGAGATGAGCCTGGTCGGCCCGCGGCCGGAACGGCCCGAGCTGGTGGCCGAGCTGGAGAAGCAGATCCCGTTCTACCGCGCGCGGCTGCTGGTCAAGCCCGGCATCGGCGGCTGGGCGCAGGTGAACTACGGCAAGGGAGCTTCGGTCGAGGGCTCGGCCGAGAAGCTCGAATACGACCTGTACTACATCCAGCATCGCAGCCTGCTGATGGACGTGTGGATTCTGCTCCGCACAGCCGGCGCGATCTTTGGATTGCGCGGGGTCTGACATGCCCACCGCACTGGTGACCGGCGGCGCAGGGTTCATCGGATCGCACCTGGTGCGGCTGCTGCTCGACCGCGGCTGGACGGTGCGCGTCCTGGATAACCTGTCGTCCGGATCGCGCGACAACCTGGCGGGGACCGGCGCCGAGCTGATCGTCGGCGACATCCGCGAGCCGCAGGTGGTCGACCGGGCGACGCAGGGTGCGACGGCCGTCTTCCATCTGGCGGCCATGATCTCCGTGACCGAATCGATGGCTCAACCCGTCGAGTGCTACCGGGCCAACGTCCTGGGCTCGCTGCACGTCCTCGCAGTCCGCCCACCAGGCCGGCGTCGGCAGGGTCGTCCTGTCGTCGTCGTGCGCCGTCTACGGCGACGCCGGCGTTCCCGTGGACGAAGACGTCGAACACGGCGCCGATCTCGCCCTACGCCGCCTCCAAACTGGCGATGGAGCAGGCGGCCCGGATGATGGCGCTCGCCTTCGGTCTCGAGACCGTCTGCCTGCGCTACTTCAACGTCTACGGCCCGCGCCAGGCGCCGAACTCGCCCTACGCCGCCGCCATCCCGACCTTCATCCAGACGATGTGCGGCGGGAGAGCGCCGTCGATTCACGGTGACGGCCTGCAAACACGCGATTTCGTCTTCGTCGGCGACGTGGCCCGCGCCAACTTGCTGGCGGCGGAGGCGGCGCTCGAGCCCGGCTCGGTCTTCAACATCGGCAGCGGCCGATCGGTGACCATCGCAGATTTGGTCGGGACACTCCGCGGCCTGTTCGCCGGCATTCCCGAGCCGACCTACGGCCCGGCGCGGCCCGGGGACATCCGCCTGTCCGCCGGCCGGATCGACCGCGCCGAAGCGGCCCTGGGCTACCGGCCGAAGACCACCTTGGCGGAAGGCCTGGCGGCGACGGTAGAATGGATGCGAGGAGCCATGCCCTGACGGGCGCGCATGAAACCTGCCCTCGCCCATTCGCAATCGGTTTCTGCTCGCCGGCGACCTGGTGCTGATCGTCACCTCCGTCCTGGCCAGCTTTGCCCTGCGCCTCGACCTTGGCCCGGCCTTCGTCTACTTCATGCCTCAGGCGTGGCTGATGGTCGCCGTGGCGCTGGTGGTCAAGCCGACGATCTACTACTTCTTCGGCCTGTACCGCCGCTATTGGGTGTACGCCAGCGTGCGCGAGCTGCGGCTGATCGCCGTCGCCACCGCCGGGGCACAGGTCGTCGTCGCCCTGCTGCTGATGCTGGCGATCGTGACCTCGCTGCTGCCGGCGACGTTCCCGCGCTTGGTCTTATTCATCGACTGGCTGATCTCGCTCATCAGCGTCGGTGGTCTGCGCCTGACGGTGCGCCTGATCGCCGAGAGCGGTCAGGTCAGCCAGAAGAGCGACGGCCGCGGGGGCATGCGCCGGGCGTTGGTCGTCGGCGCGGGCGACGCCGGCGTGCTGGTCGTGCGCGAGATGCAGCGCAACCCGCAGCTGCACATGCAGCCGGTGGCCTTCGTCGACGACGACCCGGAGAAGCTGCGCAAGGACATCCACGGCGTGCGTGTGGTGGGCCAGCTGCGCGACCTGTCATCGGTCATCGACCGCTCGCGCGCCCGCGAGGTCGTCATCGCCATCCCCTCGGCGCCCGGCGACGTCGTGCGCCTGGTGACGCAGATCTGCCGCCGCAAGGGGATCCCGTTCCGCACCATGCCCGGGATCTACGAGCTGATCGGGGGCAAGGTCAACGTCAACCGCCTGCGCGAGGTCGAGATCTCGGACCTGCTGCGCCGCCAGCCGGCGCGCATCGACGACGAGGTCGTCGGCCGCACGCTGACCGGCAAACGCGTCCTGGTCACCGGTGCCGGTGGCTCGATCGGCCTCGAGCTCTGCCGGCAGGTGGCGCGCTGGATGCCGGCTCAGCTGGTCCTGCTTGGGCCACGGCGAGAACAGCATCTTCGAGGCGCTGCTCGAGCTGGGCGAGAACTACCCGGACTTGCCGCTGCTGCCGGTGATCGCCGATATTCGCGACCGGGGGCGGATCGCCGCCGTCTTTGCCGACCTCAAACCGCAGGTCGTCTTTCACGCCGCGGCGCACAAGCACGTTCCGCTGATGGAACTGAATGTCACCGAGGCGGTCACCAACAACGTGCTCGGGACACGGTCCGTCGTCGACGCCGCCCTGGCGGCGGGAACCGAACGACTGGTGCTGATCTCGACCGACAAGGCGGTTCAGCCTTCCAGCGTGATGGGGGCGACCAAGGCGCTGGCGGAGATGATCGTCCGCGACGCCGCCCTGCGCACCGGCCTGCCGTATGTGTCGGTGCGTTTCGGCAACGTGCTCGGCAGCCGCGGCAGTGTCGTGCCGCTGTTCAAACGCCAGATCTCACGCGGCGGCCCGATCACGATCACCCACCCGGAGATGCGGCGCTACTTCATGACCATCCCCGAGGCGGTCCATCTGGTCCTGCAGGCAGCCGGGACTGGGCGAGGGGAGCGATCGGGGCGAGGTGTACGTGCTGCGCATGGGCGAGCAGGTGCCGATCGTCGACCTGGCCGAGGACCTGATCCGGCTTTCCGGCCTGGAGCCGGGGAAGGACATCGAGATCCAGTTCACCGGTATCCGTCCTGGCGAGAAGCTCGAAGAAGCGCTGTGGGACGAAGGCATGCAGTACGCCACCACTTCCCACCCGGATGTAGTGCGCGTGGCCGAAGCGCAGGCTCTCTCCGGCGCTTCGCTCGGTGAGACCCTCGCCGAGATCGAGCGCCAGGTGGACCGAGGCGACTCGCAGGCTTTGGTGAGCCTGCTGTCGGCGCGCATCCCCGGGAGCCAACTGGGTCAGATCCCGCCGCCTGAGATCACCTCGGTCGTCTAGCGGCCCACGTCGACCGAACCCCGCGTCCCAAACCCTCACCCCTGATTCCTCCTCCTGCGGCCGTGGCATTGCGTTGGTACCCCCTCTCCGCCGCGATTCTTCGACCGTCAGTCGGCTGTCCGCGGACAGAGGGCAGGGGGTGAGGGCGAAAGCGCGTCCTCCCGCTTAGGTTCGGATCCCTGGTATCACCCGAGGACCAGCGGCCGCTCGATGAGCTTCACCAGCATCGCCGCGGCCGCCTCCAGATCGCGCGTGTCCACCTGTTGACATGGCGTGCCGACCCCGGCGCACGGGACGAGAAGCGCCGCGGTGACAATCCCATCCAGGCTGGACTGAACGGCGTCCGCGCCGGCGAGATCTTCGCTCGACACCGCGAGCTGGCACGCTACGCGGGCTTGGGCTGCGGCGTGCCGCAGCGCCTCCACCAGCCGGGTGTCGGCGACAAACCGGCCGGACCGCACGACGATCACCGGCCCTTTTCCCGGGCGTACGTTCGTGCCGCCGACGGCCTTCTTCTCCTCCACCGGGTACCCGCCGAGCGCAATCGCAACCGCCGGAGCCAGATCGGTCGCCGCCGCGCGTGCGGCACGATGCTCGACCTGGCCCAGCGCGGTGAACGCCAGGGCCAGCGTATTGGCGGCGCGTGCGGTCCGGCGCGCGACGTCCAGGGCCACCGCAACGCCCAACCTGCCCTCGAGTGCCTTCGCCCGAATCGTCGTCCCTTCGGCCTGCCATGGCGTGGCGAAGACACCCATGGCACCGATTCGAAGCTCGCGCCCGAGCGCCTCGGACCCAAAGTCGGCCAGCAGGCGCGCCGGCGTGCGTTTGCCGTCCTGGGGTGAGATCACGCCCAACGTCGCCTGCAGGCCGTCGGGGAACCGAATCGCCGCGCCCGAACACGCGTCCGGATCGATCCGGCCGGACGGGTGGACCCAGGCGATCGCGTTCCGTTCGACGTGCGAGACGATGACCGCCGCCTCGTCGAGGGCGGCGGTCAACAACAGCCGCACGCCGCGCCCCGACGTTCGCTCGGCATACAGGCTCCCCAGCGGGGAGATCCGGACATGTCGCATCGAAGGTGGGAGCTGGCGCGTCGCGAGCGCGTCGCAAGGTCCCTTCCCGGCCGGGAGGTCCGATCCGCCTCAGCCAACACCCGAAGCGTGTCCATCAAGGTGAGACGGGTCGCTTGGTCAGCAGGCATGCACGCACTCCTCCGATCCGCGTGACGCTCGGATCGGTCGTCAGGGATTCGGCTCGCCGGCCGATCGAAGGATAGCGGAGAGCCGCCGGCCGGCTTGCGCCGGAACCTTCTCCAGCCACAACAGCGCCATCCAGGGGCGCAGGACGTTCCATGCGTCCATCACCGGCGATGGATCCGGTGCCAGGCCGCCGTAGCGCTCGGCGGCGAAGGCGCGTGCGATGGCCCAACCCCGCTCGGCCTCCAGCGGGTACGCATGAGCGAACTTACGGCCGCGTTCGTAAGGGGTCTGTGTCGGATCGATCTCCAGTCCCAGTCCTTCGAGCCCCAGGCTCCAGCGCCAGTAAACTCTGGCGATGGGGGTCAGGGGCGTCGAGTCGTAGCGTGCCAGACGTGGCGGCGGCCGCACGCCGAGACGCGTGAGCGACCGCGTCATCGCGCCCAGGGTCGTATGGCGGGCAACCGGATCGAGCCGCAGCCAGGCCAGCCCCAGGAGCAGCAGGGCGCCGCCTGTCACAAGCCATGGAGTCAGAGAGGGGCGACTCACCGGGATATCCGGGCCCGCCTCCTCCTCGCCGCCGATCCGGCCACCGAGGAGGCGGCGCAGGTCGCGGACGTCTTCCTCGAAAGACGGCTCGTCGCCTGCAGTCCCGGCGATGTCGCCCTCGGAGGGCACGACCACCTCGACGCGCTCGAGCGGCGGCTGCGCTGAGGTCGGCTCGAACTCGACCCATCCGTAGTCCGGGAAGAAGACCTCCGGCCACGCGTGCGCATCGCGCTGACGCACCAGGAATGCGGACCCGCTGTCGTCCGGCGTGCCCTGCGCGAAACCGGCGGCGACGCGAGCCGGGATCCCCAGCGAACGCAGAAGGAGCACCTCGGCGCTGGCGTACCAATTGCAGAAACCTTCCCCGTGATCGAACAGGAACCAGTCGATCGGCTCGACGCCCTCAGGTGGCTCGCCCAACTCGAGCGTGTACTCGATGTTGGCCCGCAACCAGCGCGTAATCGCCGCGGCCTGGTCGTAGGGGTTGTCCAGACCGATGGCGATCTCCACCGCCAGTTGCCGGGTGCGCGGTGTGAGGGTCTCAGGAAGCTGCAGGAACCGCGACTGCACCCACTCCGGGTAGTCCGTCCCCGCCGACCGGAGCTGGGCGGCGGTCGGAGTGGCTACCTCACCGCGGACGCGGTAGACCTCGCCGCGCACGACGGTCGTGCGTGCGGCGACGGAGGACACATCGGCCAGCCCGCCCGGCGTCCGAACCACGGTCAGCAGGCTCGATCGATTGATGCCCGTGGGCTGTGGCGGGACGTAAAGCAGGTGGAGTGCGTCCACTTGCGGCTCCACGGTAATCTCGACGGACCGCCGCCCTGAGTAGCCGGGCAGGGGGAAGGAGCCTTCGTCCGGAAAGTAGGGCTCGAGGTCGGTCTCGGATGAAGTCCACGTGCCGGCTGCGTAGGTATCGTAGGTCCGGGCACGCCAGTACAGGCGCAACCCATCGGCCGAGCCATTGACGACGGTGGCGCCGAAGATCGGCGTTTCGGCGGGTGTGACCGCCGCCGCCAGACGCAGTTGATCGCCGAAGACATCGCTGACGATCGCCACAGGGTTGCGCAGGCCGGTGAACGCCTGGGTCAGCCGGTAGCGCAGCCGCACCCATGGCCGTGTGGCCGAGGTCCACAGATCCGAGGCCCGCTCGGACTTGGCGAACGACGGCACACCCCAGGCCAGCGCCACCAGAAGGAACGCCAGCAGAAGCCCGACCTGGGTGATCTGACCGGAGGCGTTCGACGGCACACGCGAGCCGGCGCCGCGCCAATCGCGCCGCCGCCGATCCAGGCTTACGACAAACAGCAGACCCACTGCGGTCATGGCGAAGGCCGCCACGTACCCGTCGAGGCCCGGTCGCCGCAGGTAGTAGAAGGTATTGACCAGCAGGGCGACGCCGGGTGGGATCAGCGCCGGCCAGATGCGGTCACGGCGGAACGCGGCATAGCCGGCCAGGGCACCCATACTCCAGTACAGCGCCAGCATCAGCAGGACGAACATCAATGGATCGTAGTTCGGCTCCGCCGTGGCCAGTACGACGGCAAACGCGCTCAGCCGCCCGGCGAGGGCGGCGAGACGGTCGTGGATGCCGAAGACATCGACGATCGTATTCGCGGAGAGGAAGGTGACCAGGAACAGGCCGTAGGCGACGGCGAACACCGCCGCCAGCCACCCGGGAAAGCGGCTGCGCGCCAGCGCTGTACCGGCGACGACGCCGAGCACTGCCGCCGTGGGGACCATACCCAGGTGATCGGACCAGTCGGCAGCCGCCAGGCCGTAGGCGGACACCAGCACGAGGAGCAGGATGGCGCCGAAGGTCGCCCAGTCGAGGGGTGCCAGGAGGGGCGTGGGGGTGGTGAGGGCGCGCCTCATAATCTCAAGCCTCGAGCCTCCGCGTGTTGGCGCGACCCCATTCTACCCACATTGGGGGCCACGACGCCGCGGCCAGTAGAGACGGCACGATACCCGCCTGAGAGCGTAGGGGCACGGCATGCCGTGCCCCTACCGGCCGTGTGCGATGGTGGTTCCCTTCCGAGGCCGGGGCGCCTCACACTGTCCCCGCCGCTGCCAAGAAACGCCATCCCCTGCCGTGCGAGGAGCGTTCCCTCGCAAGGTTCGGGCGCGCGACGGCACCCGTGGCCGCCGCGATCGGTGGCGTCCCCGACGCGCCGGAGAACACCCTGGCCCGCTTGCCCCCCAAGAATCAGGTGATATGATGGCCGCCTTGAGTTGGTCGAATGGAACCCTACGCGCGACAACCCCGGACGCTCTACTTGGTCCTGGCCGCCATCATCCTGGCGACCCTGCCGTGCTACTGCGCCGGGCTGATCGCCATCCGCCGCGCGCCGGGGGATGCGACCCCCACGCCCACGGCCTCGACCACGGGATCGCCCTCGAGCACTCCGGCGCCGGCCAGCGAGACGCCCACCGCGGGGCCATCGCTCACCCCGTCCATTACGCCCACGTTGGTGGCGTTCACACCGTCGACGGCGACGTCAACCTACACGCCGGTCCCAACCGACACGCCCACCCCGACCTCGACCGACACGCCGCCGCCAACCGACACGCCCACGCTCACCGACACTCCAACAGAAGCCCCGGTACCGCCGAGTTGAGCCGGGATGCCTGACGACCTTCTCGCCCTGCTCCTGGATCTGATGAGGCTGCCTGGGATTCCCGGCCGGGAGACAGCGGTGGCCGATCGATTGCAGGCAGCCTGGGCGCCGCTGGCAGACGAAGTCCGGCGGACACCCGCCGGTTCGCTGCACGCCATCCGGCATGGGAAGGGGAAGAAGCCCCGCCCGTCTGTGCTGCTGACTGCACACATGGACGCCATCGGCATGGTCGTGGCCGAGGTCGAAGGCGGCTTCCTTCGGGTCGGATCGGCCGGTACATTCTCCACCGAGATCCTCCCCGGCCAAAGAGTGTTGATCCACGGCAAACGGCCGATTCCGGGGATCGCAGTCCAGCCGCCAGAACACTGCCTGCCTCCCGACACGGACGAAGGCCATGTCCCGCTGGGGGCCTTCCTGGTGGACACCGGCCTGAGCCCTCGACAGTTGCAGAGCCAGGTTCGGATTGGCGACCCGATCACATTCGATCGCATGCCGATACACATGGGCGACGGTGTGGTGGCAGGGCCCGCCCTCGACAATCGTGCCGGGCTGGCAGCGCTGACGCTTGCGCTGCAATCGCTCGCACGCAGCGGTCATGCATGGGACATCGTCGCGGCCGGCCTGGTCCAGGAGGAGATCGGCTCGCTGGGCGCGCGTACCTCCGCACATGCCGATCCACCGACCCTGGCACTGGTCATCGACACGACCTATGGCCGCTCGCATGCCGAGGCTGAGCACCGCACGTTCCCGCTCGGCGGGGGGCCGTCGAACGGCTGGGGTCCGGCGGTCCATCCGGCGATCCACGAACAACTCCGGCTGGCTGCGGACCGGCTGGAACTCCCGCTGACGCTCGAGCCGATGCCGTGGTACTCGGAGAGCGATGCCGACGTGCTCCAACTCGCCGGGGCCGGCGTACCTACCGGCTGCGTCTTCATCCCCGTGCGCTACATGCACTCCCCTGTCGAGATGGTCGATGTGGAGGACATCCGACGGACGGGGACGCTGGTGGCGGAATTCGTGCGCGGCCTGGGCGAGGCCGGCGCTCGATTCCTGGAGCAGGGCTAAGAGCATGGCGCCCGCCCGGCTGTCCCGCACACCCCAACGCACGCACATGGCGCTGCTGCGCGCCCTGACGGAGGCCGTCGGCGTCTCCGGGGACGAGGGCGAGGTTCGCCGATTGGTGCGCGAACAGGTTGAGCCGCTGGCCGACGAGGTCCGCGTCGACGCGCTGGGCAACCTGCTGGCCGTCCGCCGCGGGTCGGCGCGTCGCAAGCTGCGCGTGATGCTCTCGGCCCACATGGACGAGATCGGGTTGATGATCACCGGCGTGGAGCCGGACGGCGCGTTGCTTCTCGGGCAAGTCGGAGGCGTCGCACCGCAGCACCTGGCCGGGAAGGCCTTCTGGGTGGGGAAGGGGCGCGTGCCGGGCGTAATCGGCCTGAGCCCGCCGCACCTCTCCGGCACGGCCAGCGCCCGGCGGCTGACGCTCGACCAGCTTCGCCTGGACGTCGGGGCGCGCTCGCGGGACGAAGCGCTCAAACGGGTTCGCATCGGAGACCGGGCGGCGTTTGCCACGGCGCTGACGCGTCTGGGCGAGTGCGTGTCGGCCAAGGCCCTCGACAACCGCCTGGGGGTAGCGATTCTGATCGAGCTGCTGGGGGCGGCGCCCCCCAACATCGACCTGCTGGCGGCTTTCACCGTTCAGGAGGAGATCGGACGGCGCGGCGCCGGCGTTGCCGCGCACAGCCTCGATCCAGAGCTGGCCATCGCCGTCGACTGTACGCCGGCTCGAGACCTGCCGACGTGGGACGGCGCCGAGAACACCGCCTACAACTCCCGCCTCGGGCAGGGTCCTGCCCTGTACACGGCGGATCGAGCCACGGTATCGGATCGCCGATTGCTCGAACACTTCGAAGTGACGGCCCGCGCCGCCCGCCTCCCGTTCCAGTATCGCCAGCCGGGCGGCGGAGGCACCGATGCCGGCTCGATCCATCGCGCGCGCAAGGGAATCCCGGCGATCTCCGTCTCCGTTCCGGTCCGTTACCCGCACTCGTCGGCTGGGTTGATCCGAATCGACGACTGGCGCAACACGGTTCTGCTGCTGCAGGCGGCGCTCGTGCGGCTCTCGCCCCAGGTGCTCGCCCGGGGCAAGCGGCGGTAGCTCGCGCGGACGCACTGCTCCGACGGAGAGCCACTCCGACTCATCTGCTCACGATTCAAACGGGCAACGAGTTCTGCGCCGAAGGGATCGCCGGGTTACGGTGCGCCTTCGGCCGCGAGGACGTCGGCGTACTCAAACAGTGCTGGCGTGCCCCCGGTGTGCCAAAAAAGCACCTGCTCGCCGGCCCGGAATCGGCCCTCACGCGCCAGCGCCAACAGGCCACCTGCCGCCCGGCCCGTGTAGACGGGGTCGAGCAGGATACCCTCCTGGCGGGCAAAGGCATCGATCGCCTCGTGCTCCACCTGGGTCAAAACCGCGTATCCAGGGGCGGCGAAACGATCCTCCACCAGGATCACCGATGCTGCGAAATCCGACGGTCGGCCGAGCAGGGTGCAGACCTCCGTCGCCAGTGCGGCCACCGCAGGACAGAGCTGCGTCGCGGGCAGGTCGACACTGATCCCGAGGATCTTGCCCTCGAAGCCGAGCAGCCGTGCGCCCGCTACCAGCCCGGCCTGCGTTCCCCCGGATGACGAGGCGACCACGATCCAGTCGGGCGCAAGCCCTTGTGCCAGGCACTCTTCGATCGCCGCGGCGTATGCACTGGCCCCGAGAGGGCTCGATCCGCCATACGGGACCAGATAGGGACGGAGCGAGTCAGTCTCGGCCTGGGTGAAAGTCTGCTGGAGGACGGTTTCCGGGTCACGTCCGTGGGTCCACACGATGTCCGCGCCCAGCAGGTGATCGAGGAGAAGATTGCCGTTCGTCGAGGCGGGTGGCTCGCCCCGCAGGACGATGATCGAGCGCAGTCCGCGGGCTGCCGCAGCCGCCGCCGTCTGCCGGCAGTGGTTCGACTGAACCGCCCCGCGCGTGATCAACGTGCGGGCGCCGCGCGCCTCCGCCTCTGCTACCAGCAATTCGAGTTTGCGTGTCTTGTTGCCTCCCATCGACAGTCCGGTCTGGTCGTCGCGCTTGATCCACAGAGCGGCTCCGCCCATCTGGGCGCTCATGCGCGGCAATTGGGCGACCGGGGTGGGAAGTTGGGCGAGCGAGACGCGGGGGAGGGGGTCGGTGATCATGGCGTTTCCTGCTCACGGGCGTGTCTGGCTACTGTAGCACACACTCGCCGGTGGTCCCACCCAATGCGTGCGAGGTCCCACTTGCCGGGTACCCGGTTCCTCCGGCGTGTGTCATTGCGAGGAGGTGGTGCCCGACGAAGCAATCTCTCGCGCTGCATTGACCGCAAACCGGTGCTCCGCGGCCGAGGAATCGCCTCGGCCCTACGGGCCTCGCAATGACATTTGTGCTGTCATTGCGAGCCATGGCCCCCGAAGCGAAGCGGAGTGGGGGAGGGCGGAGCCCGACGAAGCAATCTCGTTTCGGCAAGTGGAGAATGACGGCTCTACGGGTGGGTGTCGCCCCCACGCGACGGTGCCCGGCGTGAGGGGTAGGTCCGCCGGATCTCTTCGCCGTGGCGGCGGACGTGCGATTCGACCTGGAGGATGAACTCCGACAGGGGCCAGCTCTTTGTGTCGCGTTTGAGCTGCACTCGGGCGCCGGCCGTCTTTGGGTCGGCGGCCAGGCGACACAGCCTGGTGTTTGCGGCGCGGAATCGCGCCAGCATGGTCGGGACGCCGACGGTGGCAAGCGAGGCGACCGCCTCTTCGTTCAACTGCCTTCAAAGTGCCTTCAGGGAACAGCCAGCCGATTCCGGCCTGGCCGGCCTCGATCTGGCGGACGTAGATTTCGTGCCAGAACACAAGGTGCGCCAGCACCTGCCGCGGTCCCCAGGGTTTCACCAGGAATGCGTGCGCCGGGAGCTGCTCGACGATCCGGCAGAACGCCTCGATGCTGGCGGTCAGACGCCTCGGGCCGTCCTGGGATCCCGCCAGCCTTCCGGCTCCGTCACCGCTCATTCCGCGCCTACCCCTGGGGCTCGACCGCGTGCCGCAGGACGGTCTTCAGCTTCTCCGGCGCGGAGCGGCGTGGATCGCCCATGTAGATCTCGTGGTGCCTGCCGCGCGGCCGAAGGCCCTGCGCATGAATGAATCCATGCAGGCGAGTGAGCGTTGCCGGCTCCGTGGAATACGGCCCGATGTGCATGATCTGCGCGCAGCGACCCTCGTCGAAGCGCTCGAAATGAAGCCTCTCCAGGAACGGCGTCCCGCGGCGCGCGGCCTATTCGAGTGCCACTGGCCACAGATCGGGCGCGGCAGCTTCCGGCTGCATGATCATCGCCGTCCACAGCCAGGCATCCCGCTCCTTATAATCGCCCATGGCGAAGTCTGCCTTGCCCTCAATCGACCACAGGCCTTCAAGCGCCATGACCGGGTAGTCGACGGCGCGCTCCTTCTTGACCAGGAACTTGATCGTGTACGAGAAGGCGTACAGCGCGCCGGTGGCGGCCGCGAAGTCCGGCCCATTCGGATCGCCGCGGCCATCCACACAGGCGAAGGTCATCGGCGGCACGTCGATCAACGCCGGGTCCTTGGCGGACGGGTGGTAGAGATGCTTTAGTTCTTTGCGTAGGTCGAGCACCTTCATGGGATTCTCCTTGGGCGGCGGCGATGGGTACCCGGCCCGGACCTTCCGAGCTGAGCGAGGAAGCCATCGGCCCACCGGATTTCGGCCCGTGCGAGCATAATGCTGCGGGCGAACATCGCGTGTACGTGGAAGGGCAACTCGGGCTGGCCGTCCCGTCTCCGGCAGAGATGTTCCAGGCGGTCGCCCAGGAGCTTCCGGTAACGTCTGAGGGCGCGGCGCATTCCGGCGGGCGGGAGCACGGGTAGATTGGCCAGGGCGAGCTGGATCGGGCTGTCCGCCGGCCCGGGGTCGGTCAGCGCAAGGTAGACGGCGCGCCGCAGTGCTCCGGCGCCGGCCGGCGTGCAGTGATACACCTTGCGCGCCGGCCCCTCAGGGGAGGCGCTGCGCGTCGAACGCACCAGCCCGCGCCGTTCGAGCCGGCCCAGATGGTAGTAGATGGACGAGAAGCCGAGGTCAGCCCAGGCGCGCATCTCGCGGGCCTGGATGACGAGCTCGATCTCGTAGCCGTAGCGGGGCGCCTCGGCTACCAGGCTCAGCACGGCATGCTCGGCGTGGGTCATCGGCGGCGGAGTTGTCATGCAGCTATCCTAGCTCTAGAATAGCTGACTGCGGCGCCCAAGTCAAGCCCCTGTCGGACGGCCATGGCCCGAATCCGGGGGATGAACGGGACTTCCCGACACGGGGCCCTGGTCGCCAGGGCCTGTGCGGCAGGGATGGTCCGCCTCAGGCTGTCGGGATCTACTCGAGGGATTGCCGGGTGGCCTGGAGGCCACGGCGGCGAAGGAGTCCGAGCAGGGCGGGCAAGAGGCCGTGATAGAGACGGTAGGTCATCGGGCGGGCCGTGGCGTCCCATGCACCCGGCCCGCGCACCAACCTCCCCCCAAGCCCCTCCTTGAATCGGAAGACGCCCCACATCGGGTCGGAGGGCTCGAGCCGATCGGGCGCGCCCCACAGGTCGTAGTGCGTGCAGCCGGCGGCCTTGCTCCAGCGGATGGCTTCCCACTGCAGCAGGTAGTTGGGCATCTTGTCGCGGTGCAGATCACGCGACATGCCGTACAGGTACCAGGCTCGAGGGCCGAGGTGGTAGAGGATCAACGCCGGCCACAACTTCCCCGTCGACCTGCGCCACGAGCGGCTGCGCCAGCCCGGCCTGCATGAACCGGCCCCACACGTGGCGATAGTAGTCCGGGGAGCGGATGGTGAATCCGTCTCGCACCGAGGTCTCGGCATACATGCGGTACAGCTCGGGGAGTTCGTCGATCCCGGCCGCCCGGACGCGCACGCCGTGCCGCTCGGCCAGCCGCACGTTGTAGCGCGTCTTCTGCTTCATGCCGGCGAGCAGGCGATCCTCTCCGGGCCGCAGATCGAGGACGAAGGTATTGCGGAACTGGACCTGCTCGGGCGACGGGCGGTAGCCGAGAGATGGGAGCCGAGCGATCAGGCGCGATCGCTGGTGGGATCTTCGCCGGACTCGGCGCTGCCGGCCAGGCCGTAGCCCACGGGCAGGTCGGGGTCGATCTTGAGCTGCAAGCACACCGGGACGTGCGGCCATGGCATGCAGGTCGCGCAGCACGTGATCGGCGACCTCGACGGCGCGCCAGTCGAGCAGCGGGCCGCGCGGGGCGTAGAGCACGCTGCTCGACAGGCCGAGCACGGGAACGCGCACGCGCCGCTCGAGCACCTGCGCCGCCGCGGCCGGCCGGCCGTCGACGGTGCGCCAGACCAGGCGCTCGGCGGACCAGCCATACCCGGCCTTGAACTCACCCCACTCCCAGGTCTGCAGCACATGCGCGTCCGGCAGCGCCGCCAGCGCACGGCTCCATTCAGCCGGGTCGAGGACCGTCGATCGCTGCAGCTCCACCTAGGCCTCCGCACGCCGGGCGAGCACGGCGCGGTACAGGCGATAGACCAGCGGCTGAAGCGGGTAGTCCCATGCGCCGATCGAGCGGACCAATTCGCCGCCGAAGCCGCGCTTGAAGCGGTAGACCCCCCACAGCCCGTCGCCTCGCGTCTCGAACTGCGTCTCGAGCGTCTCGCGCTCGGCGTCGGGTACGCCCCACAGGTCATAGCTCTCGCAGCCGCGGCGGCGCGCCCAGCGCATCGCCTCCCACTGCAGCAGGTAGGTGGGCATGCGGTTGCGCTCGTCGTCGGTCGAAGCGCCGTACAGGTACCAGGCGCGCGGCCCGTGGGCGAAGACCATCAGAGCCGCGAGGGGCCGGCCCTCGAACTCGGCCACCAGAAGTTCGCACTCCTGAAGCGGGTGGAACAGGTCGTAGGCGCGGGCATAGTACGCCGGCGTATGAACCCCGAATTGGTCGCGCGCCGCCGTGGTCTGCATCATCGCCCCGAAGGCCGGCAGATCGTCCCAGGGCCGAACGGTGACTTGCTTGCGTTCAGCCAGGCGGATGTTGTAGCGCGTCTTCTGGTGCATGCGCGCCAGGACCGCATCCTCGTCCGGCGTCAGGTCGACGACCAGCGAGCGGCGCGGCTGGACGGCATGCAGGCTCGGTGTGAAGCCGAGGGCGCGCAGTTGATCGGCGAGCGGTGAACCGTGCGGTGCGTCGGGCTCGAGCTTGAGTGCAAAGCAGCGCATGCTTCGGGCGAAGGACACCAGGGCGGGGATCAGGTCCGGAAGCCAGGTGCCCACCGGCCCCATCGGGACGTAGCCGATGCGCATCCCCGGCACCAGCCGCCGCGTCAGCATCAGCGCGCCGGCACCGCCGGAGAGCAGCCGGTGTGCTGACCAACCGAAGGAGTCCTTCAAGCTGACCCCAGGCGCTGGTCTGGAGCAGGTGGGCCTCGGGCGAGCGGGCGAGGAATGCGTCCCAGTCAGCCAGGGAGGAGGAGGAGCACACGCGGATTATAGCATCCGGGCTGAAGCGGCCGCAGCACACCGGCGCGTTGGCTGCAAACCCGATGGGGCAATCGACCCACGGGCCTGGGGAATCTCCTCCCTCGGCTCCGGCTGCTTTGACGCTCGGGGGCACTCATGATAAACTCACCTTCAATCTGGGCCCGGCAACCCGGGCGGGCAACTCAAGCGGCGGGCGCGTGTGACCCGCCGATTGTCCGCCCCGTCCAGGCTGCGCCGGCGCCGCCCCCTGCTCAGGAGCGAGCATGCACGATCCGTGGGTTTTTGTCGCCTTCCTGCTCCCCATTGGTCTGGTTCTTCCCGCCGTGGCCGTCCTGATGGGTATTCTCCTGGGGCCGCGCAAGCCAAACGCCATCAAGGGCACCACCTACGAGTGCGGGATCGAGACGGTCGGGGAAACCTGGGTCCAATTCCGGGCCTCCTACTACATCTTCGCCCTGATTTTTGTCGTCTTCGACGTCGAGGCGGTGTTCTTATTCCCGTGGGCAGTGGCCTACAACCACATGCAGCTGTACATGGTCCTGGAGGGCGTGCTGTTCCTGCTCATCCTGGCGGCCGGGCTGTTGTACGCCTGGCGCAAGGGGGCCCTGGAGTGGGTGTAGCCGGCCGTTGGGACGAAGGAGTGGCTGATGGGCCGAGGACATCAGCCACTGTTTTGTGTGTCCTAGAGGAGCGGAACGAGCATGGGTGATCCCTTCGGACTGATCGGGCGCTGGTTGATCGATCTGGTGACCGGCTGGGGCCTCCGGCCGGACGCGGCCCTGACGCTGCTGCGTTTTCTGGGGGCGGCGATCATGGCCACGGTCCTGCTCCTCACCTGCTTCTTCCTGATCGTCGCAGAACGCAAGATCCTCGGTCGCTTCCAGGACCGTTACGGGCCGAACCGTGTCGGGCCGTGGGGCATCTTCCAGACGATTGCCGACTTCGTCAAACTGATCGGCAAGGAAATCGTCGTTCCCGACGGCATCGACAAGCCGGTTTACTGGCTGGCCCCGCTGCTGGTCGTGATGTCGGTCGTCGGCATCTGGGCCGTCGTGCCCTTCGCCCCCGGGTTCCGGGGGACCGACCTGAACGTCGGCGTGCTGTACATCGTTTCCATCGGGGCCATCGGCACGCTGGGCATCATCATGGCCGGCTGGTCGTCGAACAACAAATTCGCCCTGCTGGGCGCATTCCGCGCCGTGGCGCAGCTCGTGTCGTATGAGATCCCGATGGTGCTGACGCTGCTCATCCCGACGATGCTGGCCGGCTCGATGGGCGTCACGGCGATCGTCGAGGCGCAGAAGGACCTGTGGTTCATCGCCGTCGCCCCGCTGGCGGCGGCCGTGTTCCTGATCTCGTCCGTGGCCGAGAACGGCCGGGCGCCGTTCGACCTGATGGAAGGCGAGTCGGAGATCGTCGCCGGGTTCAACATCGAGTACGGCGGGCTGGCCTTCGGCATGTTCTACGTCGGCGAATTCCTGCACGCCTTCACCGTCGGGGTGCTGTTCTCGACGCTGTTCCTCGGCGGCTGGCAAGGGCCGGGTGCGGAGACGTACCCGCTCCTCGGCCTGTTCTACTTCTTCGCCAAGGCGCTCGCCGTCTGGTTCGTGACGGTGTGGGTGCGCGCCTCGTTCCCGCGCGTGCGCATCGACCAGCTGCTGTCGCTCAACTGGAAGTTCCTCACCCCGCTGGCGCTGGTGATCGTCGCTCTCACCGCCGTGGTCGACAAACTGGCGGCGGAGCAGGGGTGGAGCCAACTGCTGGCACTGTTGGCCGCCAACGCCGTGCTGGCGCTGGTGATGTTCGCCGTGCTGGGCGCGTACGGCCGCTCGGTGCGCAAGCGAGAAGAGAGACTGCGCGGGAACGCCCGCCGCCCTCCCGGCCGGCACCGCCCGCTGAGTTCGTCGACGGAGACGTCTTCGATGACCGTGCTTCAAATCGTCTTCCTGGTGACCGGCCTCGTCACGCTGCTGGCCGGCGTGATGGTGGTCGCCTCGCCCAAGCTGGTGCACGCCGCACTGTGGCTGATCGTCAGCCTGGCGGGTGTGGCGGTGCTGTTCGTACTGCTCAACGCCAACTTCCTGGCCGTCGTGCAGGTCGTCGTCTACATCGGGGCGATTGCCATCCTGGTCATTTTCGCCGTGATGCTCACCCGACGAGTGATGGCCGACACCGGACCGACGCACAACCCGACCTGGTGGTTGGCGCTCATCAGCGCCCTGGTGCTTTTCGGCGGGCTGCTGGCGCTGATCACGCAGCTGCCGGTCTTCAGCACGACGGAAGCCGTGCTGCCCGCCGCGGACAGCCTGACCGACCTGGGCACCTCGCTGGTGGACGTGAACCGCTACCTGCTGCCGTTCGAGGTCGCCTCGGTGTTGCTGCTCGCGGCGCTGATCGGCGCCATGGTCGTCGCCCGTCCGGCGAGTGAGGATGAGGAGGGCGGCGCATGATCCCGCTGTCGTGGTACCTGATCCTGTCCGCCCTGCTGTTCTGCGTCGGCGTCTTCGGCGTCCTGGCGCGCCGCAACGCCGTCGGCATCCTGATGGGCATCGAGCTGATGCTCAACGCCGTCAATCTCAACCTGGTGGCCTTCTGGCGCTACCTGACGCCCGGCATGATCGCCGGCCAGGTGTTCACGCTGATCGTCTTCGCCGTGGCGGCCTCGGAAGCCGCCGTCGGCCTGGCCCTGATCATCTCGATCTACCGCCGACGCTCCACCGTCGTGGCGGATGAGATCAACCTGATGAAGTGGTAGGCGGCGCTCATGCGACCTGAGATCCTGACCCTGCTTGTCCCGCTACCCCCGCTGCTGGCCTTTGCGTTGATCGTGCTGTTCACGAATCGCAGCAACCGCTTGAGCCACAGCGTGGCGATCGGCGCCATGCTGCTGTCGTGGGGGCTGGCGATGGCGGTCTTCGTCATCGCCGTGACCACGCCGCACCTGGGAGAGCATCCGATCGAGTTGTCCTTTCCCTGGCTGCCGACGGGGACGACGGCGCTGTCGCTCGGGGTGCTGATCGACCCGCTCGGCGCCGTCACGCTGTTCTTCGTCGCCTGGACCTGCCTGGCGATCTTCGTCTACAGCGTCGGCTACCACAACTTCGGCCAGCCGCGCGACGCACACGACCAGGCCGGGCTTCCGCCGCACGGCGGAGGCCTCGAGCCGATGTACGCGCGCTTCTTCGCCTTCATCTCGCTCTTCGCCTTCGGCATGCTCACCCTGGTGGTCTCCGATAACCTGCTGCTGCTGTTCGTCGGCTGGGAGATCATGGGGCTGTGCTCCTACCTGCTGATCGGGTTCTGGTACGGCAAGGACTCGGCCAAGCGGGCGATGGTCAAGGCGTTCATGACCACGCGCATCGGCGATGTGTTCATGCTGCTCGGCATGGCGCTGCTGTACTCCGCCACCGGCACGCTGAACTTCCGCGCCATCCTGTTCAACGAAGAGGTGCTGCACCAGCTTGGCGACGACGCCCGCTTTCCTGGGACTGTCGGTGGCCGGCGCGGCACGGGCTGCTGCTCTTCATGGGCACCGTCGGCAAGTCGGCGCAGTTCCCGCTGCACGTCTGGCTGCCGGACGCGATGGAAGGCCCGACGCCGGTCTCGGCGATGATCCACGCCGCCACGATGGTCTCGGCCGGCGTCTATCTGTCGCTGCGCATCTTCCCGCTGCTCTCGGCCGGCTGGGAGGAGGGCGGCGCGCTGACGACGCCGATGCTGGTGGTCTCGGCTCGTCGGCGCCTTCACCGCGCTCTTTGCGGCGACGATCGCCGTGGCGCAGAACGACATCAAGCGCGTGCTGGCCTACTCGACCATCTCGCAGCTGGGCTACATGATCGCCGCCGTCGGCATCGGCGCCTACGTCGCTGCGGCGTTTCACCTGATCACGCACGCCTTCTTCAAGGCGCTGCTGTTCCTCGGCTCGGGCTCGGTGATCCACGGCATGGAGCACGGAGCTGCACACAGGCGCCACGCCGAGGTCGACCCGCAGGACATGCTCAACATGGGCGGCCTGCGCTCGAAGATGCCGGTCACGTTCTGGACCTTTCTGATCGGCGGCTTCGCGCTGTCCGGCTTCCCGCTCATCACCGCCGGCTTCTGGTCCAAGGACGAGATCTTCGCCGACGCCTTCGCCAACGGCCGGATGCTGGTCTTCGGCACGCTGGCGCTTGGCGGCGCTGTTGACGGCGTTCTACACCATGCGCCAGATCACGCTGACCTTCCTGGGAAAGCCGCGCACGCCGGCGGCCGAGCACGCCCACGAATCCAAGTGGACGATGACGCTGCCGCTGATCGTCCTGGCCGTCTTTGCGGTGGCGGCCGGCTGGGTCGGCATCCCGGAGGACTTCCCGCTGTTGGGAGGTCTGCTGCCGAACTGGATGCACGAGTTCGTCGGCGGAACGCTGCTCGAGCACCCGCACCCGATCACCTTCAGCCCGATCCCGTTGCTGACTTCGATCGGCGTCTCGCTGCTGGGGCTGCTTGGCGGCTGGCTGGTCTACCGCAACGTGAAGGCCGGGGCGCCCGACCCGCTGGTGCGCGCCCTGGGGCCGGTTCACACGCTGCTCAAGCGCAAGTACTACATCGACGAGTTCTACGGACGCTTCATCGTCGCCCCGGCCTACTGGCTGGCGGAGACGTTCACCTACAAGTTCCTGGACGGCAAGCTGATCGACGGTGTGCTGCACGGCGTGGCCTTGGTCGCGGGCAGCGTGGGCACCTACCTGCGCCGGTACATCGACCTGCCCATTGTCAACGGTGCCGGCGACCTGGTGGGCGAGAGCGTCAAGCGCGCCGGCCGTGACGGCCGTGTGATCCAGACCGGCCGGGTGCAGGGTTACCTGGTGGTGGGCGTGGCCTTCGTGGCGCTGCTGCTTTCCTACGTCCTGCTGGTTCGGCCCTAGGGCCGGCCGGAGATCGGACCGATGGACTTCTTCAACAGTCATCTTCTTTCCCTGATCCTCTTCGCCCCGGCGGCCGCGGCGCTGGTGATGATGCTGCTGCCCGGTGAGAAGCCGCGCCTGGTGCGCTGGGCGGCGTTCGTGCTCAGCCTGGTGCCGCTGGCACTCTCGATCGTCCTGTGGGTGCGCTACGATCCGGGGGTTGCCGGTTACCAGTTCACCGAGCAGGCGACGTGGTATGCAGCGATCAATGCCGGCTTCCACCTGGGCGTGGACGGCATCTCGGTCCCGATGGTGCTGCTGACCACGCTGCTCACCCCGCTGGCCATCCTGATCTCCTTCAGCATCGACAAGAACGTTCGCGGCTACATGGCGCTCTTCCTGCTGCTGGAGACCGGCATGCTGGGCGTCTTCATGGCCCTCGACCTGTTCCTGTTCTTCGTCTTCTGGGAAATCGGCCTGGTGCCGATGTACTTCCTGATCAACCAGTGGGGCAGCGAGAAGGGCGAGCGCGAGTACGGGCGCGGCCGGACGATGCCGGCCCGCACCTACGCCTCATTCAAGTTCCTGATCTACACCATGGCCGGCTCGCTCGGCCTGCTGCTGGCGATCCAGATGATCGGCACGGCCGCGGGCACCTTCGACCTGGTGGCGATCACGGCGATGTTCCCGACGCTTAGCCAACCGCTGACGGTCTACGGACTTCCGATTACGCTGCCGATCGAGACGGTGAAGGCGATCGCCTTCTGGGCGTTTGTCATCGCCTTCGCCATCAAGGTCCCCATCTGGCCGTTTCACACCTGGCTGCCGGACGCGCACACCGAGGCGCCGACGGCCGGCTCGATGATCCTGGCCGGGGTGCTGCTCAAGCTTGGCGCCTACGGGTTCCTGCGGCTGGTGCTGCCGCTTTATCCGGAGCAGGCGAAGGCGTACGCCGGCGTGCTCGCGCTCCTGGCGGTGGCTGCCATCGTGTTCGGTGCGTTCGCTTCCTGGGGGCAGACGGACTTCAAGCGCCTGGTGGCCTACTCGTCGGTCAACCATATGGGTTTCGTCGTGCTGGGCATCGCCGCGGCGGCCTTCGCCCGGGGGACGATGGCGGCAGGCGATGCGGTCATCGCGCTCAACGGCGCCGTGCTGCAGATGTTCAACCACGGGCTCTCCGCGGCCGGGATGTTCCTGCTGGTCGGCGTGCTCTACGACCGCACGCATACGCGCGACCTGAATGCCTACGGCGGATTGTTCCCTCTGGCGCCGGTCTACGGCGGGATCCTGATCTTCACCGGCATGGCTTCGCTCGGGCTGCCCGGGCTGAACGGGTTCGTGTCCGAGTTCATGGTCGTGCGGGGCGCCTGGCCGATCTTCACCGCTTACACGGCGATCGCCATGCTTGGGTTGTTGATCACCGGCATCTACATCCTGAAGAGCATCCGCCAGGTGCTGCACGGGCCGCTGAACGAGGCCTGGAAGGGCCACGCGCTGGAGATCAACCGGCGCGAGGTCATCGCCATCGCCCCGCTGATGGTGCTGATGCTGGCGATCGGCATATGGCCGGGGTGGATCGTTTCGGTGATCAATGCGACGGTGGTGAGGTTGTTTGGATAGCTCTCAGCGTTCAGCGATCAGCGGTCAGCCAGAAGCCGAGAGCCGAACGCTCATTGTTGAGAGCGGGGCTGGATCAGGCGAGATCGGAGTGTCGCGAAAGGCTGGCTGCGCAGGCAGTGGCACGGAGGATCATTGGGGAGGGGGGTCCGATGAAGGACTTCAGGGGGCTGAAAGTCTGGGAGAAAGTCGCACGCGCTCGGCTCTGACGGTCTACAAGACGAGCGCGGCGTTCCCCAGTCGTGAGAGCTTTGGGATTACGGCGCAGGTCAGGCGGGCTGCCGCTTCTATTCCCGCGAATCTGGCTGAGGGATGTGGGCGGCAATCGGATCGCGAGCTGGGCAGGTATGTCGCCATCGCGATGGGTTCAGCCAGCGAGCTTGAGTACCACCTTCTGCTGTCCAGGGACCTTGGCTACCTGAGCGCAGGTTTGTACGACGAGCTGACGGCACGAGTGGTCGAAGTGAAGCGGATGTTGACCGGTCTGGGGCAGCGTTTGCGTCAGAACGACCGATCGAAGGCCCGAGCTCTTGAGTCGAGCGTCGAGGACGGCCGGCAGGTGAAGCTGACCGCTGAAAGCTGATAGCTGATAGCCGATAGCCTCCAAGAGAGTCGAATCATGACCTTTCCCATCCTGAGCATCATTGTCTTCACCCCGATCGCCGCCGGGATGTTGATCCTGCTCTTCCCGGCTGAGCGCAAGACGGCGATTCGCGTGGCGGCGCTGACGGCGGCCGCGATCGACCTGGGGTTGTCGCTGGTGGCCTACGTCTCGTACGACATGGCCGCCGGCGGCTACCAGATGATCGAGAAGATCCCCTGGATCCCGCAGCTGGGCGTCTCCTACCACGTCGGCGGTCGACGGCATGAACCTGCCGCTCGTGCTGCTGACGGGCGTGGTGATGTTCACCGGCGTGCTGATCTCGTGGGGCATCGACGACCGGCCGCGCGAGTTCTTCGCCTTCCTGTTCATCCTGGCCACCGGCGTCTTCGGGGTGTTCGTGGCGCAGGACCTGTTCCAGCTGTTCTTCTTCTACGAGATCGCCGTCTTCCCGATGTACCTGCTGATCGCCATCTGGGGCTGGCAGGTGACGCGCGAGTACGCGGCGATGAAGCTGACGCTCTACCTGTTCATCGGGTCGGTCGTCGCCCTGGTCGGCGGGCTGGCGCTGTACTACACCGCCGGCTTGCGCTCGTTCGACCTGTTCGAGCTGGCAGCAGGCGGCGCAGACCGGCGCCTTCAGCGGCACGGTCTCGCTGTTCGGCGCCGCCGTGCCGTTCCAGGTGTTCTGGTTCCCGGTGGTCTTCTTCGGCTTCGCCGTGCTGGGGGGCATCTTCCCGTTCCACAACTGGTCGCCGGACGGCCACGTGGCGGCGCCGACGGCGGTGTCGATGTTCCACGCCGGCGTGCTGATGAAGCTGGGCGCGTTCGCCGCGCTGCGCGTCGGCATCATGCTGCTGCCCGAGGGCGCGCATTACTGGTCGGGGCTGATCCTGGTGCTGGCGACGGTCAACGTCGTCTACGGCGCCTTCATCGCCATGGTGCAGACCGACTTCAAGTACGTCATCGGCTTCTCGTCCGTCTCGCACATGGGGCTGGTGATGCTCGGCTTCGCCACGCTGAATCGGGCAGGCCTGACCGGCGCCGGGCTGCAGATGTTCTCCCACGGCGTGATGACGGCTCTCTTCTTCGCTGTGGTCGGCATGGTCTACGACCGGGCGCACACGCGCGAGATCCCCAAGCTGGGCGGGTTCGCCAAAGTGATGCCGCTGGTGGCCGTGGCGTTCATCGTCGGCGGCCTGGTCTCGATGGGCATGCCCGGCTTTTCGGGCTTCATCGCCGAATTCCCGATCTTCATGGGGCTGTGGCAGCGGCAGCCGGTGATCGCGCTGATCGCGGCGATCGCCATCGTCGTCACGGCGGCGTACATCATGCGCGTCATCGGGCGCGTGTTCTTCGGCGCCATGCCGGCAGAGTTCGAGGGGCACATCGGCCCGATCACGCGCAAGGACAAGCTGGCGCTGGTGATCCTGGCCGGCATCCTGATCCTGATCGGTATCTACCCGGCGGTCATGGCGCCGATGGTCCAGTCCGGCGCCGACGCCGTGCTGCGCCTGCTCGGAGGTGCGTAAGTGACGGTCCCGACGTTCGAACCCTGGATGGTGCAGGCGCTGCTGCCTGAGATCCTGCTGCTGGTCCTGGCGCTGCTGGTGCTGCTGGTGGATGCCATCTGGCACGGCCGGTCGCGGACCTGGCTGGGATGGTTCACGGCAATCGGGCTGGTGGCGACGCTGGTGGCCGGCATGGTCTTCAGCCGGCCGCATCCCGACCAGGGGATGATCTTCGGCGGCATGCTGCGCGACGACTGGCTGGCGTTCACCTTCCGGATCCTGTTCCTGTTCTCGGCCGCCATCACCGCGCTGTTGACGACCGGCGTGAAGGGCGTGCGGCAGAAGGGCGAGTTCTACGCGCTGCTGGTAGTCGCCACCCTCGGCATGAACCTGATGGCCGCCGCCGCCGATCTGGTCATGCTCTATCTGGCGATCGAGACCACCTCGATCCCGCTCTACGTCCTGGCCGGCTTCCTGAAGCAGGACGACAAATCGACCGAGTCCGGCCTGAAGTATTTCCTGTTCGGGGCGCTGACCTCGACGGTGATGCTCTACGGCTTCAGCCTGTTGTACGGGCTGGCGGGCGGGACGAACCTGTACCTGCTGGCCGAGCTGTTGCGCGCCGGGGCGGTCTCGCCCTCGGTGCTGGCCGGCGTGCTGATCCTGGTGCTGGTCGGGTTCGGGTTCAAGATCTCGATGGTGCCGTTCCACTTCTGGTCGCCGGACGTGTACGAGGGCGCGCCGACGCCGATCACGGCGTTCGTATCGACCGCCTCCAAGGCGGCCGGCTTCGCCGTCCTGGTGCGCGTGCTGCTGGCCGTGTTCCCCGACGTGCAGGCGTACTGGGCGCCGATGCTGAGCATTCTGGCGGTGTTGACGATGACGGTCGGCAACCTGCTGGCGCTGGCGCAGAAGAACATCAAGCGCCTGCTGGCGTACTCGTCGATCGCCCATGCCGGGTACGTGTTGATCGGCCTGGTCTCGCTGAGCGTCTTCGGCGTGACGAGCGTCGTGTTCTACCTGGCGGCCTACATGGTCAGCAACCTGGCCGCCTTCGCCGTCGTCATCCTGTTTGCGCGGGCGTCTGGATCGGACGAGATCAAGGAGTACGCCGGGCTGAGCCGGCGTTCTCCCGGACTGGCGCTGGCGATGATGGTGGCCTTCCTTTCGCTGGCGGGCATGCCGCCGCTGGCGGGGTTCGTCGGCAAGCTGTACGTCTTCGCCGCGGCGGTGGAGAGCGGCCTGATCTGGCTGGCCGTTGTCGGTGTGTTGAATTCGATCATCGGGCTGTACTACTACCTGACGGTCCTCAAAGTCGTCTATCTGTACCGCTCGGAGTATGAGGACAAGGCGATCGGCGTGCCGCGAACCTACGCGCTGGCGCTCGGGCTGTGCGTCCTGGCGATCCTCGTGATCGGGACCTTGAGCGCGCCGTGGCTGGCGTGGGCCACGCAGGCCGCCAGCAGCCTGTTCTAGGTTGTCGGCACGGCGGGACCGGCTCGGGCGAATGGACCCGAATCGGGCCTGGTTTGTTGACCATCCAAATGTGCTCGTGATACACTTCACGCTCGCTGGACGCATGGGATGCAGATGGAGCCTCGAACAACGGACGGTCCAGGTGCTCCGTCGGCACGGCCCGTCGAACCGCCGAACGTCAGCATCGGCAAGGGTCTGGCGCTGGTGGGGCGGGCGAGCGGCGTCGGTGTTTCGGCCGGGTTCATTACGGCCGGCTTCACCGTCGGCGGGCTGTTCCTGGGAATGTGGGTCGACCGCATGCTGGGGACGCGCCCGGCATTCACCCTGGCCTTTGTCCTGGGGAGCATCCCCGTGAGTCTGGTGGTCATGGTCTGGTTCGTCCTGCGCAATGCCCGGCGGGTCAGCCAGGCGGAGCAGGCGAAGCTCGACGGCACGAAGGAGTCCTAGCGTGCGCAAAGCGTTGACGATCATCTTCGCCGTGGCCGCGGTCGTCCTGCTCTGCGGGCCGCTCACCGGTTTCCTGTACTCCGGCGGACTGGGGAAGTCGCCCTACGGGGCGCTCCCGGTCGTCAGCCTGCCGGCCGAGCCGATCCCCATTCCGTGGTTCGGCGGCAAGATGTCGAACACCTTCCTGACGACGCTGATCATCGACGTGCTGCTCCTGCTCTTGGTCGGACTGGGCTTGCGCCACGCACGGCGCGGGGATGTCCGCCCGCCCCAGGGCATCCTGGGCAACATGGTCGAGATGGTGTCCGAGGCGCTGGCCGACTTCGCCGAGAATGTCGCCGGCAAACGCGGCAAGGCGATCTTCCCGCTCGTGGCGACGCTGTTCTTCTTCATCCTGCTCGGCAACTGGTTCAAGCTGCTGCCCGGTGCGGAAAGCATCGGGGTCCTGGAGTCGCCGCATCTGGCGAACATCCCGGCCTACGCGCCGCGGTTGATCGAGCTCGGTCCCATCTCGTTCTACACGGTCGACGGGACCAAGCCGGTGGAGGTTGTGCACGCCGACGAGGCCGCTGGGGCCGGCGAGCATGCGGCCGAGCCAACCGCCATGTGCACCGCGTGCAACATCACGCCCTTCATCCGTGGCGTGGCCACCGATCTCAACTTCACGCTGTCGCTGGCGCTGGTGACGATGGCGCTGGTGCAAGCCTGGGGCTTCAAGGCACAGGGCCTGCGCTACCTGCTCAAGTTCTTCAACCTGCCGGCGCTGGCCAAGGGCCCGATCGGCGTGATCGAGTTCGCTGCCGGGCTGCTGGAGATCATCTCCGAATTCAGTCGCATCATCTCGTTTGCCTTCCGACTTCTGGGCAATATCTTCGCCGGCACGGTGCTGATCTTCGTCATGTCGAACCTGATCCCGTTCATTCTGCCGGCCGGTTTCTACGGGCTGGAGCTGTTCGTCGGGGCGATCCAGGCGGTGGTCTTCGCCCTGCTGGCGCTGGTCTTCATCAACATGGCCACGCACGGCCATGGAGATGAGTCGCACGCGCCGCAGGCCGAGGCCGCGCACGCCTGAGCTCGCCTCTAGACGCCGTCGCATGTGGATCGGGCGCCGGTCGCGCCCGGCAAGGACATCGTAGGAGGACATCGAGCATGGATCTTCTGGCAGCACGCGCGCTGGGTGCGGGCCTGGCCATCGGGCTGGGCGCCATCGGACCGGGTATCGGCATCGGCTTGCTGGTGCTGGGCGCCCTGCAGGCCATCGGCCGCAACCCCGACACCTCGGGCACCGTCCTGGTGAACATGATTCTGGGTGTGGCCTTCACCGAAGCCATCGCCATTTACGCCCTGGTCGTGTCGCTCATCCTGATCTTCGTCGGCATTTAGGCTGCAGGGAGATGTCATCGTGGGACCGTTAACCCCGCTGGGGATCAACCTCACCTTCCTGATCTCGCAGATCGTCAACTTCATCCTGCTGCTGTTGGTGCTGCGCCTGTGGGCCTGGAAGCCGATCCTGAGCATGCTGGAGAAGCGCAAGCAGACGATCGCGCAGGGCCTGGAGGACGCGCGCGTGGCGGCCGAAGCCCGCGCCAACGCCGAGAAGGAAGCCGCCGAGATCCTGGCCCGGGCGCAGAAGGACGCGGCGCAGGTCGTGCGCGATGCATCCGAGCGCGCCGAGAAGGTGGGGCGCGAGATCAAAGCCGGTGCCGAAGCCGAGGCGAAGACCGTGCTGACCGCCGCAGCGGTCGAAGCCGAGCAGGCACGGCTGCAGCACCTGGGCGAGCTGCGCGGTCAGGTGGCGGCACTGGCGATGGCGGCCACGCAGAAGCTGATCGGCGAATCGCTCGACGAGAAGCGGCAGCGCTCGCTGCTGGCCGAGTTCTTCAGCGGCGTGAAGGGCGGCAAGGTCGTCGTGCTGGAGGGCGAGTCCGGCAGCGGAGCGACCAGTGCCGAGGTCACCACCGCATTGCCCCTGACGGCCGAAGAGCAGGAGACGGTGCGCAAGGACGTCCTCTCCCGCCTGGGCTCCGGAGCCACCTTAGCCTTCCGAGTCGATACGCGTATCCTGGGCGGCATGGTCATCCGCATCGGCGACCGCGTCGTCGATGGTTCGGTCGCAGGCAAGCTGGAGAATCTGAGGCAGACACTGCAAGTAAGGAGCGATCAGCTGTCAGCGATCAGCTATCAGCTCAGGACGCCGGGCCGAGAATCGCACCGGCTGAGCGCTGAACGCTGACCGCTGACGGCACCATGCGCCTTCACGACCTGCTCGCCGAAATCCCCGAACTCGAACGCGGCGGTCTGCCTGACCTTGAAGTGTCGGGCGTGACCGCCGATTCGCGTCAGGTGACGGCCGGCTCGGTCTTTGTCGCCGTGCCGGGCCTGACGGTCGATGGCAGCGCCTTCCTGGCGCAGGCCGCCGGCAGCGGAGCGGCCCTGCTCGTGGGCGAAGGGCCAGACCGGGCCACCGGAGTCCCGTACCGCCAGGTTCCCGACGCGCGCTGGACGCTGGCACACCTGGCAGCTGCCTGGCACGGGCATCCGGCGCGCCGGATGGTGATGATCGGCGTCACCGGAACCGACGGCAAGACCACCACCTGCAACCTGATCCACCGCATGCTGCAGGCCTCCGGCGTGCGCGCCGGGCTGATCAGCACGGTCAACGCCGTCATCGGCGAGCGCGTGCTCGACACCGGCTTCCACGTGACCACGCCCGAGGCGCTCGAGATCCAGGCCTACCTGGCACAGATGGTGGAGGCCGGGCTGACACACTGCGTGCTGGAGGCGACCTCCCACGGCCTGGCACAACATCGCGTGGCGGCCTGCGACTTCGACCTGGGTGTGATCACGAACATCACCCACGAGCACCTCGACTACCACGGCACGTTCGACGCCTACCGCGAGGCCAAGGGTCGCTTGTTCTCGGGCTTGTCCGAGAGCGCACCGAAGCCGAGCGCCGTCGAACGGACGGCGATTCTCAACCGTGACGATGAGTCGTATCCCTTCCTCAGCGGCCTTGTGCATGGCCGGAGGGTCTCGTATGGAACCTCGCCGACGGCGGAGGTCCAGGCGCAGGAGGTCTCCGAGTCTCCCGCGGGGCTGACCTTCACGGTGGCCGGCAGCGGGTACCGCCAGCCGGTCGTCTCGCGGCTCCGCGGAGAGTTCAACGTCTCGAACATTCTGGCGGCCTTCGCCGCGGCGGTCGAAGGCCTGGGCATTTCGCCGGCGGCCGCGGCGGAGGGCATTGCCGCGCTGCAGGCAATCCCGGGCCGCATGGAGCCGATCGACCTCGGCCAGCCGTTCGCGGTGCTGGTCGACTTCGCCCACACCCCGAATGCTTTGCGCCGCGCCCTCGAGGCGGCGCGGGCGATGACCGGCGGCCGGGTGATCGCCGTCTTCGGCGCCGCCGGCCTGCGGGACCGCGAGAAGCGCCACAAGATGGCCGAGGTCTCCACCCGGCTCGCCGACCTGACCATCCTGACGGCCGAAGACCCGCGCACCGAGTCCCTTGACGCGATCCTGGGCGAAATGGCCGCCGGG
>CAVUPD010000005.1:0-9568 GCA_963743255.1 uncultured Chloroflexia bacterium | reverse complement strand
GCTCGCCGGCTGGTGGGGCACGTTCACCTTCCTGCCCGAAGGCGGCGTGGCGAGAGCGAGCTGCACAGGCTTCGCCGCCGGGCTCCTCATCGACGCGCCGTATCTTGGCCGTTGGATGCGGCACGCTCAGGCTGCTCCGCTCTGGGACTGATGCGGTCGACCTCCTCTACCCGGTCGGCGCCTTCGAATTCTTCATGGAGGTCACGGCGTTCAACGTGCTGCTGGCGTTACCGGCCGGCATCTTGCTCGGCGGGCAGTTCGCACAGCAGCACGCTCCAGGTGACCAGGTCTATCGAACCACGCGAGGGGCGAGCGCATTCACGACCGCGGTTCTGGCGGTTACCTGTTCCGCCTCGGCGGTGCTGGCGTTGATCGATCCGTCCACCGCCGGAAACCTGGAGGGGATGTTGGGCCTGAGCTTCCGTGTGACGCAGCCGATGGTGCCGGGGCTGATCCTGGTCGGCGGTTCGACGCTCCTGGCCGTGGCTGACCGGCGCCGTCGTGCGATGGGCACGTACCAGGCTGTGCGCCCTGCCCTCTCCTCAGGCTTCCGGCACCTAGCGATCACCCGTAGGTTTCGGATTCGTCGGACGAAATTCCACCCTCTCCTCACTTTTCCAGGGATAGGGTCTCCGCGTGTCGATGGGACGAGGGCCGCGGGGCCGCGCCCCCCGTCGAGGGCCGGCGCCCAGCGCCAGCAGGGCGGCCGCCCGAGGCGGGCCAACTTGCGGCAGATTACGCGGGAGCGCCCGTGGCGCGCTGTGCGTGGCGGAGGGCGCGCCACTCGCCGATATCGGCGGGCGGCGTCTCGGCTTCGGAAGCCGGGCGGCGCGCCAGGTGCAGCGCCTCGGTCGTGCAGGCCGAGGCGCACAGCCCGCAGCCCATGCAGCGCGCCTCTTCGACCACGGCCAACAGCTCCGGCACCGACAAGGCATGGAACGGGCAGCGCTCGATGCATTCGCCGCATCCGGTGCAGCGTCCGTCATCGACGAAGGTGAGGAAGTCGGACCGTGCCACGGCCGTCGGGATGCCGAACTCGGCGATACCGCGCATGATCCCACAACAGCACGTGCAGCAGTTGCAGATGTACTCGATGCCGTCGCGGTAGTTGCCGGTCGAATGGACCAGGCCGGCATCCTCCGTCTGGCGCAGGATCTGCAGAGCTTCTCGCGGGTGATGGCTCGATCCATCGGGCTCCCGTTGAAGGCGCCCTCGATCGGAGAGAAGACCAGGCAGGCCTCGAGCGGGCGGTCACAGCCCTTTCCGATCAGGCGCTGCTGGACGCGGCAGATGCAGTTGCGCACTCCCCAGGCGCGGGCGCCGTTGATCAGCTCGCTGGCACGTTCATACGGGAAGACTTCGATCTCGACCGGCACGGCTTCACCGACCGGGATCACGCGGTGCACCGAAGGCTGGGCGCGCATCATCGCGCCGTGCGACTCCTGGTAGTACTGCTCGAACATCGCCGCCAGCTCGGCGTCCAGGCGCGGGAGCTGCGCCTCGTAGAAGCCGACGATGAAGGGCATCAGTGCGAAGGCCAGCTGGCTTTCCTTGCGCTCAAAGCCAATCAGGCCCTTCATCGCCATGGCTTTGAGCGCCTTGCGCGTCTCGGCCGGATCGAGGCCGAGGCGCGCGGCGATCACGGCCGGAGGTTCGGACTCCAGGCGCATCACGCACGCCAGGCGCGCCTCGTCCGGGGTGAATAAACGCTCGAGCAGCCGCAGCTCGATGCCGCTTTGCGTGGCCGGGAAGCCGTTGGGGATCGCTGTCCAGGTATTGGGCGAGCTGGCGATAGACCGGGTCGGTCATGGGGTTCCCCCGCCGCTGCGTCCGACATCGGTGCCGGCAGCATGGCTTGAGTATAGGGCATCCGGGGGCGCAAGCGGCGCGGCAGGTCGCGCCGCCGCGGTGAGCCACCCACGGTGTTCGAGATTGCCACGTCTCCGCTGCGCGGCTGCTCGCAATGACGGAGGAACAGGCACGCGGCCGCTTGGGATTAGCCGGGGCGTTCGAGATTGCCACGTCGCCGCTGCGCGGCTCCTCGCAATGACGGAGGAACGGGCACGCGGCCGCCGCGGCCACCCGGAGTGTCCGAGATTGCCACTGCGGGCTGTGCCCTGCGTCAGCAGTGCGTCAGCCCAAAGTGGGCCGACGGATGAGAAGTTGCCATGTCAGGAGAGTGGCGCCGCGCGGCGGTGGAGGGCGGCGTTCTCTGAGTCCAGCGGATCATCGGTCAGGATAACGGCCCCACCTGTAAGCCGTGTGTAAGGATCACCACGCCCAACACCACATATAGTGGAATGCCGTTTGGCCGGAAGTGGCCCGCTGCACCACAAGGATCCGGCCCCACACACCGACTCAGCACGCGCGAGAAGGTCTTGAGGAGGACGCAATGCCCACAAAGCTCAGTCCAATTGGAAGCGTGGCGGTCCTGGCCGCAATCCTTGTCTCGATTGCCGTTCCGACTCCGGCATTTGCCAGCGCGGCCGGGCGCGTGTCATCCTCGGTCGATGCCGTCGAAGTCTACGTAACCACGGTCGCCTTTGACGTGATCACCGTAGAGACAAGCATGGCTGGCGGCGACTGGGCCGACAGCACCTACCATATGGTGGCCAGCATCTACGATCTGGGGGCGGGGCAGTACCGCTTCGACCTGTCGGTCAGCGGATCCTTCAGGTCTTGGGCCGCCAATTCGCCCAACGGCACCGGGACCATCGAGGCTGGGGTGACGGGCACCATCGCCGGCGGCGGGTCTTTGGTCCTCTCGGGCCCCGCCTTGCCCGCCCTCCCCGGCTACCTCGGGTCCTTCGATCTGGAATGCGACCACGATGGCGACTGCACGGGTGCTAGCATGGACATCCTGGCGCTGATCTTCGGCTCATACGACGTCGTCAGCGTGGACTCGGTATCGGTGACTTATAGTACGTGTGATGGCCGCGTGGCCGTGCAACAGTCGGATGAACCCGAGCTCATCGGCGACATCACTGGAGGTCCGGCCGCTTGCGAGATCCCGCTCCGCATGGCCTTCGACGGCCTGTACGCCTTCATTGACCCGGGCTACCACGCCCCGGCCGGCGTTGAGGCCGGCGCTGTTTCGCCGCGCGACGTCTGCTATGTGATCTCGTCCAACGGCCGTCCGTCGGGCGCGCGCCTGGCAGCCATCTGCGACTTCCAGTGGCCCGGGGGCTCGCGGCCCGGCTGGTCCAACGGCGCCGTCTTGCTAACCAGCGGACCTGTCTTCGAAGATGGCAGCGATTCGGGCTACTGGGTTGGCGACCCGGTTGTGGCTGCATTCAGTCCCAACGCAGCTCGCCTTCCCCTCCACCGCACCGACGGGGCCTGGAGCTACCTTCACAAGGAACACTGCCATCACATGTCGGGCATTGGGGAACCACTCCCCTGGTGCAAGTAGTCCTGCGTTTCCTTCCTTGAGGCACCCAGGGGCACCCGCTTTCAAAGGGGTGCCCCTGCCCATTGGATGCACGCCGGCCGCAACGCGGCTCTCGTCCCCTCCCCCCGCTGTTCCCCTTCTAATGAAGGGGACCTGCGGTCCTGCGGGAGACGGCAGCCGCGCCCCCCGCCGAGGGCATGCGGCGCCCTTCCGGGCGCCGGATGGCCGAGGCGGGCCAACCTGTGAGTCCGCACGGTTTGCGAGCAAGAGACAGGCACAGCGGGTGGCCGGTTCTGGCGTATAGTCAGGGGCTGCCGGCGGAGGCCAGGGCGATGCCGCGAGCCATCAAGCAGTTCCCGTTCACGCCGATCCTGGGCTGGTCGGCTTCGCGCTACGACCTGTTTTCGATCTGCAAGCGCCGTTACTTCTTCCACTACTACGCCAAGTACGACAAAGACAACACCGTCCGGCGGCTGAACCGATTCAAGGGACTGGTGACCCTGCCGCTCGAGACCGGCAGCATCGTGCATGAGGTCATCGAGGCGCTTCTTGGCCGGCTGCGATCAACCGCCGAGGCGATCGACCGGCCGCGCTTTCTGGCGTATGCCGACCAGGCGATCGCGCGCAGTCTGACGGGGAAGACGTTCGAGGAGGTGGCGTACGCGCTCCTGCCCGAGGTGCGCGCCGCCGACTTGCAGCCCAAGGTGCACGCGTGCCTGGAGAATCTACTGGGCAGCGATCGGTTTCATTGGCTGGTGGAGGAAGCGGCGCCGGCGTCGGGCGAGTGGATCATCGACCCGCCGGGGTACGGCGAGACGCGCCTGGACGACCTGAAGATCTACGTCAAGGTCGATGTGCTGTTCCCGCTGGGCGAACTGATCCACATCCTGGACTGGAAGACGGGCAAGGCCGATCCGGCCAAGCACCGCAAGCAGCTCGTCGGCTACGCCACGTGGGCGTCGACGCATTTTGACATTCCGCCGGAACGCGTTCGCCCGACTCTGGCCTACCTGCACCCGGCGTATGAGGAAGTACACGAGTTAGTCGATGCCGCCGACCTGCAGGCGTTTGCCGTCCTGATACGGGCCGAGACGCACGAGATGTATGAGTACTGCCGTGACGTCGAGCAGAACATACCCCTCGACAAGGACGCCTTCCCCAGGATCGATGACGAGCGTGTGTGCGCGCAGTGCGCCTTCCGCGGCATCTGCTTCCCCGAGCCGTACCCCACGGAGTTGTGAGCCGCGCGGAACTCGGGCTCACGGCAGCGGGCAATCCAACGCCGTGTGTCTGAGAGGATCGGAGGGGATAGGCCGCGGGGACGCTCGAAGCCCGACGTCCCCGCGCAGCCCAACGGCGGACACTGCGGGAAAGCACATCGGCCGGGGGTCGAATTCCCCCCGGCCGACGACCGGACGCAACCCTGGTGGGCTACTTCATCTTCTCGGTGAAATTCGCCACGCCGGCCATCAGCGCGGCCATCGAACGATCGAACACGCCCTTGAACTGCTCGGGCGACTCGAAGAACATCTCGATGCTGCCCCACATGTTCTTTCCGTCATCGCGCACGTAGATCTTGGCGACCTTGGTCGCCGCGGTGGCGTGGTTGGCAGCGGCGAACGCCTTGGCCCGCTCCTTGTCGCTGTCGATGCTCCAGAAGTTGGGGAACACGAGCTGGAAGTACGGCACATCGTTATCATCGACGGTGATGACATACGTGCGGCCTTCCTTCTTGAAGATCAGCAGTCCGCCGTCCTGCGAGGGGCTGTAGCCTTCCTTCGTGAGATAGTCCTTGTACATGTCGATCTTGCTGGTCATCAGTCTTCCTCCGATGTTGGATGATGAGTTGTCTCAGGCATGCCGGGATGCGATCTCTCGACGCTGGGCGCCTCCTTCGGCGGTGCCGGACGGACCGGTGACCGCGGCGTGCAGGGGGGCACGCGCCCCAGACTTCTCGCTTCGCACCGGTTCTCCCGAGAAACGATCCAAGCGCGGGGCCTGATCGGGGAACCCTTCGACCAGGCGGCCGGACCGAGCGATCCGGCGATTTGCAACCGTGGGCCCCTGACCGCGGACTATCGACGCTTCGGGCCCGCCTGGAAACTCTACATGCTTAAGATGCGGTCCTCGTGTGCATTCCAGCACAAGTATAGGAGGATTTAGCACAGTGCAACCTTGCGGGGAGTTTGCAGTTGGCGGATGGCAAGATCCCGCAGAGAATCGAACGCCAGGGCACGGTTGTCCGGATGGGAAATCGGACGGCCCAGCTCCGCTCCTGGACTCATCGCTCCTGAGTAGGCGGATAGCCTTGATCGGGACGCGCCTTCGGCAGGGCCTGCCGTCGTGGTCGGTTGGAAACCCGGCCGGGCGCGGGCGGCACGCGCACCCTGGGCATGACGTTCGTCCTCCCCTCCCGCACAATCCGGCTGCGTCAAGTCCTGCCAATTGTCACATGGGCGTATCGGCCAGTCGGCTGTAGACTCGACCGTCTCGACTTTTAGTCGGCGGGGGGCGAGACGCCGACGCGGTCGAGCGCGGAGATGGATTCCCAGCCGATGGACACCGAACAGCCTCCGGACTCCCGGCGCCGCCCGGCGTCGTCAGCCGCCCTGGCCCGGACGATCACGCATCGCGCCAGCGCCCAGACGTACCTCACGATCCGCTGGCTCGTCGATCGCGGCCGGACGGACGATGCCTACCGAGCCTATGCCTACTTTCGCTGGGTGGACGACTTGCTCGACGTGCCGACGCACGATCGCGCCGCCCGTCTGCAATTCCTCGCACGTCAGAAGCAGCTGCTCGAGGGCCTGCTGGCCGGCATGGCGCCGGCGACGCTGCAGCCCGAGGAGCGTATGCTGGTGGATGTGCTGGCCGGCCGCCGGGACCGGCACCCCGGACTGCGCTCGTACCTGGAACGCATGATGGCGGTGATGGAGTTCGACGCCGGCCGTCGCGGCAGGCTGATCTCAGACACGGAGCTCGACCGCTACTCGCAGCTTCTGGCGGGGGCGGTCATGGACGCCATCGGATACTTCATCGGCCACGACCACGTATACCCGACGGGCGCGGCGCGCCTGCAGGCCGTCACGGGCGCGCACATCATCCACATGCTGCGCGACACGGCCGATGATTTGGCCGCCGGCTACTTCAATGTCCCTCGGTCGATGCTCGAGTCGCAGCGCCTGGCGCCCTCCGACCTTCACCACCCGGCGTACCGGCGGTGGGTGCGGGAACGGGTCGACGAGGCGCGCCGGTGCTTTGCGGATGGAAAACGATACTTGCGCCGCGGCGGCTGCCTGCGGGCGCTGATCGCCGGCTTGCTGTACTGCGCCCGATTCGAAGTCGTCTTGCGGCAGATCGAGCTCGACGGCTACCGGCTGCGGTCCGAATACGACCGCTTGCAGCTCCATCGCGTCTGGCTTGACCGCTTCGTGCGCGGCCATCGGGCCGCCCTGCGCGGACCCCGGCGCACGCCGACCGGGAGCGCCGGCTAGGCCCGCAATCCCCTGCCATTCGTGAGGTCCTTGGTGACTTCTGCCCACGTGGTGATCATCGGCGCCGGCGCCGGCGGATTGACCGCCGCGGCGCACCTGGCCGGAGCCGGGCTGCGCGTGACGGTGCTGGAGAAGAACGATCGCCCGGGCGGTCGTTGTGCGCGCCTCGAGCGGGACGGCCACACCTTCGACATCGGCCCGACGCTGCTGGTGATGCCCGGTCTGTACGAGCTCGAGTTCGCCGCCCTGGGCGAGAAGCTGCGCGACCGGTTGGCGCTGCGCCGCGTCGATCCCACCTACCACCTGCACTTCGACGACGGTTCGCGTCCTGGACCTGACCTCCGACCTGAACCACATGCGCGCCCAGCTCGAAGCCATCGAGCCCGGCAGCTTCCCGGCGTTCCTGCGCTACCTGGAGGAGGGCGGCCGTCACTACCGGCTGGCGACCGATCGGCTCGTGCGGCGCAACTTCCGCACGCTGGGGGAGTTCCTGACGCCGGCGAGCATCCCGCTGTTCCTGCGGCTGCATGCGCTCGACAACCACTACCGCCGGCTGGGTTCGTTCTTCCGCACGGCGCGGCTGAAGAACGCCTTCTCGTTCCAGGACATGTACATGGGCATCAGCCCGTTCGACGCCATGGCTACCTTCTCGATGCTGCAGTACACCGAGCTGGCCGAGGGTGTGTGGTATCCCGAGGGCGGGATGACGCGCATCACCGACGCGTGCCGGCACGACATCGCCGTCCGGCGCGGCGCCGAGGTGCGCTTCGAGTTGCCGGCGACGCAGATCGAAATCGAGCGGCGGCCGGGCGCGCGCTGTCCGGTTAGCCGACGGGACGCGGCTGGCGGCCGACGTCGTCCTGGCGAACGCCGACCTGGCGTACGTCTACCGCGACCTGCTGCCTGACGACGGCACGGCACAACGCCTCGAGCGCAAGACGTACTCGTGCTCGGCCGTCTCCTTCCTGTGGGGTGTCGAGCGTGTGATCCCGGAGCTCTCGGCCCACACGCTGTTCCTGTCGGACGACTACCGCGAGAACTTCGACGCCATCCTGCGCCGCAAGACGATCGCCGCCGAGCCGAGCGTCTACGTGCACGCGCCGGCGCGGCTCGATCCTTCGATGGCTCCGGCCGGGCAGGACACACTGATTGGGATCGTGCCCGTCGGCCACCTGGATCCTCGGGCCGGGCAGGACTGGGAAGGAGATCACGTGGCAGGTGCGCGCGGCGGTCGTGCGCCGGATCGCATCGCTGGGCGTGAAGGAGTTCGAGGCGCGGATCAAGTTCGAGGTGTGCTTCGACCCGGCGGACTGGCAGCGGCGGTTCAACCTGGTGCGCGGCGCCACGCACGGCCTGGCGCACACGCTGCTGCAGATGGGCTACTTCCGCCCGCATAACCGGCACGCCCGCTACCGCAACCTGTACTTCGCCGGCGCCAGCACGCACCCCGGAACGGGTCTGCCGACGGCGATCGTCTCCGGCCGTCTGGCGGCCGAGCGGCTCGGAGCGATTTGCCCCCTTCCGTCTAGACCATCCCCGAGCCGCCGAAAGGGGAACGCCGCCCCTGAACGGGATCCGCTCCTCATGCTCTCCCCCCTCGGATCAACTGAACGGCGCGGGCGCCACCTATGGTAGTATCCCGCCCCATGCGCCCGCGCCTGTCCGTCGTCCTCGCCTCGATGCCGGTGCGCCAACTGGCCCGTCTATGGCTCGGCACGCTGATCAACCGATTGGGGAGCTTCGTCATCCCCTTCCTGACGCTCTACCTCACGCAGCGCCGCGGGCCGCCCATCGGCCAGGCGGCGCTGATGGTCTCGTTATTCGGCGCCGGATCGTTCAGCGCCGCCATCTGGGGCGAGCTGGCCGACCGCCTTGGCCGGCGGCCGGTGATGCTGCTGCTTCTGCAGGCGCCGCGCTTAACATGATCGCTCTCGGGCTCGTGCAACCCCTGGCGCTGCTGGCGCTGCTCACGTTTACCCAGGGATTGCTCACCGACCTGTACCGCCCGGCGGTGAGCGCGGCCATTGCCGACCTCGTTCCGCCCGAGGAGCGGCCGCGTGCCTACGGCTACCTGTATTGGGCGATCAACCTGGGGTTCGCCATCGCGGCGGTTGTGGCCGGGTTGATCGCGGCCTCGACGACTTCCTGCTGTTCGTCGGCGATGCCGTCACGACCTTCGTCTTCGGCCTGATCATCCTGGCCGGTGTGCGTGATGCTGCCCAGCCGAAGCCCACGCCGCCTCCAAGGCGCCGCTGCGCCGAAGGATCGGCCAGCTGCGCAGCTCGCCGCCGACGCTGCCGTTCTGCGCGGCGCTGGGCTTTGGTATTGATCTACATGCAGGGCAACGTCACACTGCCGGTGGACATGGCGTCGCACGGGTTGGGGCCGGAGAAGTACGGGCTGGCGATCGCCGTCAACGGCGTGCTGATCGTCATCCTTGGGCTGCCCGCCAGCCACGCCGTGGGCCGCTGGCCGCGCTACGGCGCCATGGCCGTGGCCGCAATTCTTGCCGGCGTCGGCTTCGGACTTACCGGTCTGGCAAGCACGTTGCTGCTCTTCGGGCTGTCGGTTGGGGTGTGGGACGCTGGGGGAAATTGCAGCTTCGACGATCGCGCCGGCGATCGTGGCGGACCTGTCACCGGTCGACCTGCGTGGCCTGTTCCAGGGCGCCTTCGGCGCGGCG
>CAVUPD010000004.1:0-12137 GCA_963743255.1 uncultured Chloroflexia bacterium | reverse complement strand
AGCCAGAGGGCATCGCACGCAGGAAATGCCTGAGGTCTCTCGGAAGGTCTCGCGTGAGCGCAGGCAGGCGTCATCTGGAACGCCGCCTGCTCTGCTCCAGCGGGGGTCGGGGGCGAGCGCAGTACACGCGAGGTGGCCGACGTGAGGCTCGTTGAGCGTTGGGTGATGGCCCTGGTGATTGGCGCCGTGCAGCCGATGCTCGGGCTGCTCGCCGGCTGGTGGGCGACGTTCGCGTTCCTGCCCGAAGCCGGCGTGGCGATTGCGAGCTGCACGGCCTCGCCGCCGGGCTCCTCATCGCCACGCGGTATCTTGGCCGTTGGATGCGCGCGCTCAGGATGTTCCGATCTGATACTGGTGTGCGGTCTTCCTCCTCTACTCGGTCGCGCCCTTCCGATTCTTCATGGCCGTCCGGGAGTTCAATCTGATGCTGGGGCTGCCGGCCGGGGTGCTGCTCGGCGGGCGGTTGGGACGACATCACGCTTCAGGTGACCAAGCTTATCGGACATCGCGTGGGGCGAGCGCATTCACGACCGCGTTCTGGCGCGGTTACATGTGCCGCCTCGGCGATGCTGGCGTCGATCGATCCGTCCACCGCCGGAAACCTGGAGGGGAGGCTGGGCCTGGAGTTCCAGGTGAAGCAGCCGACGGTGCTGGGGCTGATCCTGGTTGGCGGTTCGACGCTCCTGGCCCTGCGTGGCTTGACCGGCGCCGTCGCTGCGATGGGCGCGTACCAGGCTGTGCAGCCGCTCGACCTACTTCCTCCGGCTTCGGCACCTAGCGATCACCCGTAGGTTTCGGGATTCGTCGGACGAAATCCCACCCTCCCTCACTTTTCCAGGGATAGGGTCTCTCGCGGTGTCGATCGGACGAGGGCCGTGGGGCCGTGCCCCGGTTGAGGGCCGGCGCCCAGCGCCAGCAGGGCGGCCGCCCGATGCGGGCCAACTTGCGGCAGACTACGCGGGAGCGCCCGTGGCGCGCTGCGCGTCGCGGAGGGCGCGCGACTCGCCGATATCGGCGGGCGGCGACTCGGCTTCGGAGGCCGGGCGGCCTACGTCAGGTGCAGCGCTTCGGTCGTGCAGGCCGAGGCGCACAGCCCGCAGCCCATGCAGCGTGCCTCTTCGACCACGGCGAACAGCTCCGGCACCGACAAGGCATGGAACGGGCAGCGCTCGATGCATTCGCCGCATCCGGTGCAGCGTCCGTCATCGACGAAGGTGAGGAAGTCGGACCGCGCCACGGCCGTCGGGATGCCGAACTCGGCGATACCGCGCATGATCCCACAACAGCACGTGCAGCAGTTGCAGATGTACTCGATGCCGTCGCGGTAGTTGCCGGTCGATCAACCAGGCCGGCGTCCTCCGTCTGGCGCAGGATCTGCAGAGCTTCTTTTCACACGTGATGGCTCGATCCATCGGGCTCCCGTTGAAGGCGCCCTCGATCGGAGCGAAGACCAGGACCGGCCTCGAGCGGGCGGTCACAGCCCTTTCCGATCAGGCGCTGCTGGACGCGGCAGATGCAGTCGCGCACTCCCCAGGCGCGGGCGCCGTTGATCAGCTCGCTGGCGCGCGTGCATACGGGAAGACCTCGATCTCGACCGGCACGGCTTCGCCGACCGAATCACCCGGTGCACCGAAGGCCGGGGCGCATCATAGCGCCGTGCAGACTCCTGGTAGTACTGCTCGAACATCGCCGCCAGCTCGGCGTCCAGGCGAGGGAGCTGCGCCTGGTCGAAGCCGACGATGAAGGGCATCAGTGCGAAGGCCAGCTGGCTTTCCTTGCGCTCAAAGCCAATCAGGCCCTTCATCGCCATGGCTTTCAGCGCCTTGCACGTTGCTCGGCCGGATCGAGGCCGAGGCGCGCGGCGATCACGGCCGGAGGTTGGGACTCCAGGCGCATCACGCACGCCAGGCGCGCCTCGTCCGGGGTGAACAAACGCTCGAGCAGCCGCAGCTCGATGCCGCTTTGTGTGGCCGGGTAGCCGTTGGGATCACGTCCAGGTGCAGGGCGAGCTGGCGATAGACCGGGTCGGTCATGGGGTTCCCCCGCCGCTGCTGCCGGCATCGATGCGGCCGGCGGCGAGGCTTGAGTATAGGGCATCCACGGCCGCCAGGGGCGCGGCAGGTCGCGCCGCCGCGGTGAGCCAAAAGGGTGTTCGATTGCCACGTCTCCGATGCGCGGCTGCTCGCAATGACGGAGGAACAGGCACTCGGCCGCTTGGGATTAGCCGGGGCGATCGAGATTGCCACGTCGCCGCTGCACGGCTCCTCGCAATGACGGAGGAACGGGCACACGGCCGCCGGGGCGACCCGCGAGTGTTCGAGATTGCCACTGCGGGCTGCGCCCTGCGCCAGCTGTGCGCCAGCCCAAGATGGGCCGACAGATAAGGAAGTGCCATGCCAGGCGAGTGGCGCACGCGCGGCACTGAAGGGCGGCGTTCTCTAAGTCCAACGGATCATCGGTCAGGATAACGGCCCCACCTGTAAGCCGTGTGTAAGGATCACCACGCCAACACCACCTATAGTGGAATGCAGTTTGGCCGGAAGTGGCCCGCTGCAACACAAGATACGGCCCCACACACCAACTCAGCACGCGCGAGAACGTCTTGAGGAGAACGCAATGCCCACAAAGCTCAGTGCAATTGGAAGCGTGGCGGTCCTGGCCGCAGTCCTCGTCACGTTTGCCGCACCGACCCCGGCATTTGCCACCGCGGCCGGGCGCGGATCGTCCTCGGTCGACGCCGTCGAAGTCTACGTAACCACGGTCGCCTTTGACGTGATCACCGTAGAGACAAGCATGGCTGGCGGCGACTGGGCCGACAGCACCTACCATATGGTGGCCAGCATCTACGATCTGGGGGCGGGGCAGTACCGCTTCGACCTGTCGGTCGCGGATCCTTCAGGTCTTGGGCCGCACAATTCGCAGACGGCACCGGGACCATCGAGGCTGGGGGGACAGGCACCATCGCCGGCGGAGGAGTCTTTGGTCCTGTCCCGCGCCCCCCCTGCCCCGTCCTGCCCGGCTACCTCGGGTCCTTCGATCTGGAATGCGACCACGATGGCGACTGCACGGGTGCTAGCATGGACATCCTGGCGCTGATCTTCGGCTCATACGACGTCGTCAGCGTGGACTCGGTATCGGTGACTTATGATACGTGTGATGGCCGCGTGGCCGTGCAACAGTCGGATGAACCCGAGCTCCATCGGCGACATCACTGGAGGTCCGGCCGCTTGCGAGATCCCGCTCCGCATGGCCTTCGACGGCTTGTACGCCTTCATTGACCCGGGCTACCACGCCCGGGCCGGAATTCAGGCCGGCGCTCTCCGCCGACGACGTCTGCTATGTGATCTCGTCCAACGGCCGTCCATCGGGCACGCGGCTGGCAGCCATCTGCGACTTCCAGTGGCCCGGGGGCTCGCGGCCCGGCTGGTCCAACGGCGCCGTCTTGCTGACCAGCGGACCTATCTTCGAAGATGGCGGCGATTCGGGCTACTGGGTTGGAGACCCGGTTGTGGCTGCATTCAGCCCAACGCCCTCGCCTTCCCCTCCACCGCACCGACGGGGCCTGGAGCTACCTTTACAAGGAACACTGCCATCACATGTCGGGCATTAGGGAACCACTCCCCTGGTGCAAGTAGTCCTGCGTTTCCTTCCTTATGGCACCCAGAGGCACCCGCTTTCAAAGGGGTGCCCCTGCCCCATTGGATGCATGCCGGTCGCAACACGGCTCGTCCCCCTCCCCCGCTGTTCCCCTTGAATGAAGGGGACCTGCGGGCCGACACGAAAGGGGGGCCGCCCCCGCCGAGGGCATGCGGCGCTCGGGAGGGCGCCGGATGGCCGAGGCGGGCCAACGCCTGAAGCCCGAGTGGGCTTCGCGAACAAGACGCAGGCGCAGCGGGCGGCCGGTTCTGGCGTATAGTCAGGGGCCGCAGTCGGAGGCCAGGGCGATGCCGCGAGCCATCAAGCAGTTCCCCTTTACAGCCGATTCTGGGCTGGTCGGCGTCGCGCTACGACCTGTTCTCGATCTGCAAGCGCCGCTACTTCTTCCACTACTACGCCAAGTACGACAAAGACAACACCGTCCGACGGCTGAACCGTTTCAAGGGACTGGTGACACTGCCGCTCGAGACCGGCAGCATCGTGCACGAAGTCATCGAGGCGCTTCTCGGCCGGCTGCGATCGACCGCCGAGGCGATCGACCGGCCGCGCTTCCTGGCGTATGCCGACCAGGCGATCGCGCGCAGCCTGACGGGGAAGACGTTCGAGGAGGTGGCGTACGCGCTCCTTCCCGAGGTCAGCGCCGCCGACCTGGAGCCGAAGGTGCACGCGTGCCTGGAAGATTCACTGGGCAGCGATCGGTTTCGTTGGCTGGTGGAGGAAGCGGCGCCGGCGTCGGGCGAGTGGATCATCGACCCGCCGGGGTACGGCGAGACACGCCTGGACGACCTGAAGATCTACGTCAAGGTCGACGTGCTGTTCCCGCTGGGCGAACTGATCCACATTCTGGACTGGAAGACGGGCAAGGCCGATCCGGCCAAGCACCGCAAGCAGCTCGTCGGCTACGCAACGTGGGCGTCAACGCATTTCGACATCCCCCCCGAACGCGTCCGTCCGACGTTGGCCTACCTGCACCCGGCATATGAAGAAGTGCACGAGGCAGTTGATGCCGCCGACCTGCAGGCGTTTGCCGTCCTGGTGCGGGCCGAGACGCACGAGATGTATGAATACTGCCGTGACGTCGAGCAGAACATTCCACTCGACAAGGACGCCTTCCCCAGGATCGATGACGAGCGTGTGTGCGCGCAATGCGCCTTCCGCGGGATCTGCTTCCCCGAGCCGTACCCCACGGAGCTGTGAACCGCCGCGGAGCTCGGGCTACACGGCAGCGGGTGATTCAACGCCGTCGTCTGAGAGGGTGGGAGGCCGTAAGGCCGAGGGGACGCTCGAAGCCCGACGACCCCGCGCAGCCCAACGGCGAACACGGCGGAAAGCACATCGGCCGGGGGAAATTCGCCCCCCGGCCGACGACCTCGCACGCAACCCTGGTGGGCTACTTCATCTTCTCGGTGAAATTCGCCACGCCGGCCATCAGCGCGGCCATCGAACGATCGAACACGCCCTTGAAGTACTCGGGGACTCGAAGAACATCTCGATGCTGCCCCACATGTTCTTGCCGTCATCGCGCACGTAGATCTTGGCGACCTTGGTCGCCGCGGTGGCGTGGTTGGCGGCGGCGAAGGCCTTGGCCCGCTCCTTGTCGCTGTCGATGCTCCAGAAGTTGGGGAACACGAGCTGGAAGTACGGCACATCGTTGTCGTCGACGGTGATTACATACGTGCGGCCTTCCTTCTTGAAGATCAGCAGTCCGCCGTCCTGCGAGGGGCTGTAGCCTTCCTTCGTGAGATAGTCCTTGTACATGTCGATCTTGCTGGTCATCAGTCTTCCTCCGATGTTGGATGATGAGTTGTCTCAGGCATGCCGGGATGCGATTGCTCGACGCTGGGCGCCTCCTTCGGTGGTGCCGGACCGACCGGTGACCGCGGCGTGCAGGGGGCGACCGCCCCGGGCTTCTCGCTTTGCACCGTTTGTCCCACGAAAGGATCCAAGCGCGGGGCCTGATCGGGGAACCCTTCGACCAGGCGGCCGGACCGAGCGATCCGGCAATTCGCAACCGCGGGCCCCTGACCGCGCACTACCGACGCTTCGGGCCCGCCTGGAAACTCTACATGCTTAGGATGCGCAGCCTCGTGTGCATTCCAGCACAAGTATAGGAGGATTTAGCACAGGGCAACCTTGCGGGGAGTTTGCAGTTGGAAGCGGGCAAGACCCTGCAGAAAATCGAAAGCCACGGCACGTTTGCCCAGCTGGGACTTCGGACGGCACGGCTCCACTCCCGAACTCATTGTCCCCGAAGGGCGGATAGCCTTGATCGGGACGCGCCTTCGGCAGGGCATGCCGTCGTGGTCGGTTGGAAACCCGGCCGGGCGCGGGCGGCACACGCACCCTGGGCATGACGTTCGTCCTCCCCTCCCGCACAATCCGGCTGCGTCAAGTCCTGCCGATTGTCACTTGGGCGTATCGGCCAGTCGGCTGTAAACTCGACCGTCTCGACTTTTAGTCGGCGGGGGGCGAGACGCCGACAGCGGTCGAGCGCGGAGATCGATTCCCAGCCGATGGACACCGAACAGCCTCCGGAACTCCCGGCGCCGCCCGGCGTCGTCAGCCGCCCTGGCCCGGACGATCACGCGTCGCGCCAGCGCCCAGACGTACCTCACGATCCGCTGGCTCGTCGATCGCGGCCGGACGGACGATGCCTACCGAGCCTATGCCTACTTTCGCTGGGTGGACGACGTGCTCGACGCGCCGACGCACGATCGCGCCGCCCGTCTGCAATTCCTCGCACGTCAGAAGCAGCTGCTCGAGGGCCTGCTGGCCGGCATGGCGCCGGCGACGCTGCAGCCCGAGGAGCGTATGCTGGTGGATGTGCTGGCCGGCCGCCGGGACCGGCACCCCGGACTGCGCTCGTACCTGGAACGCATGATGGCGGTGATGGAGTTCGACGCCGGCCGTCGCGGCAGGCTGATCTCAGACACGGAGCTCGACCGCTACTCGCAGCTTCTGGCGGGGGCGGTCATGGACGCCATCGGATACTTCATCGGCCACGACCACGTATACCCGACGGGCACGGCGGCGCGCCTGCAGGCCGTCACGGGCGCGCACATCATCCACATGCTGCGCGACACGGCCGATGATTTGGCCGCCGGCTACTTCAATGTCCCTCGGTCGATGTTCGAGTCGCCAGCGCCTGGCGCCCTCCGACCTTCACCACCCGGCGTACCGGCGGTGGGTGCGGGAACGGGTCAACGAGGCGCGCCGGTGCTTTGCGGATGGAAAACGATACTTGCGCCGCGGCGGCTGCCTGCGGGCGCTGATCGCCGGCTTGCTGTACTGCGCCCGATTCGAAGTCGTCTTGCGGCAGATCGAGCTCGACGGCTACCGGCTGCGGTCCGAATACGACCGCTTGCAGCTCCATCGCGTCTGGCTTGACCGCTTCGTGTGCGGCCATCGGGCCGCCCTGCGCGGACCCCGGCGCACGCCGACCGGGAGCGCCGGCTAGGCCCGCAATCCCCTGCCATTCGTGAGGTCCTTGGTGACTCCTGCCCACGTGGTGATCATCGGCGCCGGCGCCGGCGGATTGACCGCCGCGGCGCACCTGGCCGGAGCCGGGCTGCGCGTGACGGTGCTGGAGAAGAACGATCGCCCGGGCGGTCGCTGTGCGCGCCTCGAGCGGGACGGCCACACCTTCGACATCGGGCCGACGCTGCTGGTGATGCCCGGTCTGTACGAGCTCGAGTTCGCCGCCCTGGGCGAGAAGCTGCCGCGATCGGTTGGCGCTGCGCCGCGTCGATCCCACCTACCACCTGCACTTCGACGACGGTGCGCGTCTGGACCTGACTTCCGACCTGAACCACATGCGCGCCCAGCTCGAAGCCATCGAGCCCGGCAGCTTCCCGGCGTTCCTGCGCTACCTGGAGGAGGGCGGCCGTCACTACCGGCTGGCGACCGATCGGCTCGTACGGCGCAACTTCCGCACGTTGGGAGAGTTCCTGACGCCAGCGAGCATCCCGCTGTTCCTGCGGCTGCATGCGCTCGAGAACCACTACCGGCGGCTGGGTTCGTTCTTCCGCACGGCGCGGCTGAAGAACGCCTTCTCGTTCCAGGACATGTACATGGGCATCAGCCCCTTCGACGCCATGGCTACCTTCTCGATGCTGCAGTACACCGAGCTGGCCGAGGGTGTGTGGTATCCCGAGGGCGGGATGACGCGCATCACCGACGCGCTGCACGAGATCGCCGTCCGGCGCGGCGCCGAGGTGCGCTGAAGTCGCCGGCGACGCAGATCGAAATCGACGGCGGCCGGGCGCGCGCTGTCCGGTTAGCCGACGGGACGCGTCTGGCGGCCGACGTCGTCCTGGCGAACGCCGGACCTGGCGTACGTCTACCGCGACCTGCTGCCTGACGACGGCACGGCTCGACGCCTCGAGCGCAAGACGTACTCGTGCTCGGCCGTCTCCTTCTTGTGGGGTGTCGAACACGTGATCCCGGAGCTCTCGGCCCACACGCTGTTCCTATCGGACGACTACCGCGAGAACTTCGACGCCATCCTGCGCCGCAAGACGATCGCCGCCGAGCCGAGCGTCTACGTGCACGCGCCGGCGCGGCTCGATCCTTCGATGGCGCCGGCGGGGCAGGACACGCTGATCGGGATCGTGCCCGTCGGCCACCTGGATCCTCGGGCCGGGCAGGACTGGGAGGAGATCACGCGGCAGGCGCGCGCGGCGGTCGTGCACCGGATCGCATCGTTGGGCGTGAAGGAGTTCGAGGCAGCGGATCAAGTTCGAGGTGTGCTTCGACCCGGCGGACTGGCAGCGGCGGTTCAACCTGGTGCGCGGCGCCACGCACGGCCTGGCGCACACGCTGCTGCAAATGGGCTACTTCCGCCCGCATGACCGGCACGCCCATTACCGCAACCTGTACTTCGCCGGCGCCAGCACGCACCCCGGCACCGGCCTGCCGACGGCGATCGTCTCCGGCCGTCTGGCGGCCGAGCGCGTGCTTGAGGATCTGCACCCTTCAGCTTAAATCGCCCGTAGTTGGGCGGGGATCCGACGAGCCGGCGCGCGATGCTCCGGCCCGCCGGCGCCTCCCACACTGTGTGGGGTCCTCCTGGCTCTCCCTCAAGGATCGAATCCCGCTCCGCGAGGGATGCCTCATCCACGAGTCGGACATCACACACATGGGGGTGGGCGAGCCGTCGATATCCATCACGCTCGCCGTTAGGGGATGGCCCTCCCCAGAACCATAACTCGGAGGGCGAAGGCAAGTAGTAGCGGTACAAGCGCGATGGCGGGATCGAGCGCGTACCTGGGGACCGATCGCCTGAGCATCACGAAGGAAAGCGAAGCGAATGTGGCCCACAACCCTAACATCGGCAGGGCCACACGAGGCAAGAACATCATGGCGACCAGGACCGCAACTGCAACTCGTCCCTTGAGCGGACTGGCGAGCAAGGTGGCACCAGCAAGTGCGATCCACGCCTTGGCCGCAAGTGGGAACTTGCCTGCAATGCCCACGGACTTCCGCCATGCACTCGCGTACTCATCTCGCTCCGTATCCACAGCCACTTCTCCAAGCTGGGCAGCGAGCGATGAGGGCGCCGCTTTGGCAGCAGCCGACAAGAATGGGCCCGCGGCCTCTGGCCGCTTGGCACCGAAGAGCAGCGACCGACCGTACGAGAAGAAGGCGCCGGGGCAAATGTTGGGTCCACACCACATGCGGCCTTGAGTTTCTCTTCCCCCTCACCGGTGCTACCACTCCTGATAAGCAGATAGCCCTCAGCTGTGAACCTCCTCGCGGCCTCCTCGAGCAGTGAGGCCCGATGGGGGAATTCTTTCCAGGAGCTCCGGGCCTCTTGCCCACCGATTGTCTGCCGCGAGGGCACAAGCGAGCTCAAGCAGAGCGGCGGTACTTGCCGGATGGTGTGCAATCCAGCGCTGCAGGTTCACGACTGCCGCCGCAAAGCGCCCTTCGAGGAGCTGAGTGATGGCACCGCGCCTTAGATCTTAAGTCTGGGCCCAATATGCTCCGCTCCGTACGAACACCTCATCCGCCAAGGGCCGGATCAGGAGATCAGGACATCCTTCAACATCGGCTGCAGACTCGGAGAGGATGGTAGGAATCAAGAACTGCGGCACCAAGGACCAACGCGCCGGCGTTTCTCTCATCCTGATGCCATGTGGGATTGGGGAGTCCGCCCCCCAGGCTAATGCACGGTGATGCCGCCCGGAACCCAGATCGATTGAGATACCGGTATGCCGCTACTCAGGCGGAGGAACGTCAAGGAAGGCCGCCACAGCTTCCCCCAGCAACTCATCCGGGTTCCGCAATCTGCCTTGAACGACAAGACGAATCGGGCCGGCACCTGGCCACGTCATGCCCGGGCTATAGACAACGGTACTCGAGTGCGCATCGCTCCCGCCGAGCGGGCCCAACAGGTAAGGGGTATCTGGCAACCGTACTAGGCTGGGTGCGACTTCCCATTGCCCAAGATCTGCCGTCCAGGCGTAGCCGATTGCCCCGTAATCTGCCGGGAAGACCGTCCAACTCCCAGACCGGTTCGTGATCCGGGCCGTGATGAGGATCCCCGAGGCGGGGGACGAGTGGACTTCAGCCGAGTCCAAGACAATACTCCGATTGACGTTCGCGAGCGTCAACGAGTGCGCCGAACTCCTCGTCCATCTCAGGCATGCGCGCACAGCCCGCCAGACTGGCTCCAAGAATCAGCAGCCCGAGGAGTCCGCTGTTAGGCCGAGTAACGAGGCTGCGTCCCGTCGCCGGAGCCTTTCCAGGGTCTGGCGCGCCAGAATTGCTCAGAGAATACCTGTGCGCCACCAACGGCCACACCAGTACAGATGGCGCCCACGAGAATCGCAACGGAATTCGAGGTCGCATGTCTTGGCCCCAGCAGGCCGACTATCGCTCCGATGCCTGCTGCAGAAGGGAGTATCGCCGCTGCCGCCCTGATGCAGCCAATCCCTGCCCTCGTCTGCGGCTGAGTCTGCTCGCGAAGGAGCAGCGCCGAAAGCCCGGGGGATATGACCGGCATCAGCGATGCTAGCGCATACGCGGCAAGTAGGGCGGCTGCCCAAGGCAGCGCAGGGGGAAGGATCGAAGACCAGGCCCGAGTCGCAAAGCCCAGAAAGAAAAGCAACCACGAGTGCGTGTATGCGACTTGGAGATACCAGTTGTGCCTATTCTCTGTCAGTACTAACGAGAAAATCCCAATCGATGCGAGCCCAACACCGAAGGCAGTTGCTGGCCACGAGGGGGACGGGTATATGGACAGGATCGCCACCAGTGAGCCAAAGACCAGGACGGCTAATCCGAGCCTTTTCAGCGTCCCCATACAATCTCCCACGATGCGTTCGCTCGGGCGAGGGGTCCGTACGTACGTGCGTTCACGATCCCGCCCACACAACATAGGGTGGGCAGGCATCAGCCCACCGGATAGCCGTATGCCGCGCCTCCATCGACCAGGCTCTACGGGTCGGATCCCGATACCAGGAAGCGCAGATGCCACGACCATTTCCTGGGGCTCGCCCATGCATCCGGGTGTTGTCCTTCACCTAACGGTCTATCGCATGCCTGGCCGAGTCCTGCCAGACCCAGCGGAGTTCCGTGCTTGCTCCCCAGCCGAATTGACTAGGTGCTCGCTGGTCTCTAGGATGTCCGACCATTCGACGAGGCCGTTGGCGACACTCTCTTTGATATTGGACTGTTCCACTTCGGTAGACACGACGCTCCCAATGATGGCCCCCACGGCGACAACTGCGCCAATGGTAAGCCATAATGGGGCGGTTGCGGCCGCTGTAACTCCGGCAGCGGCCGCCCCAGTAAGGACTTCCTGCGACTAGGGCGGCCGAACTGATCCCCACTAGGCCTGCAGTCGCCACATCAACCAAGGTGGAGGCTGCAAACTCCGGGCTCCGCAGTCCATGTTCGCTTTCCTCGCCCCACTGGTAGTCGACCACATTCGCAGCGACGGCAGTGAACATGCCCAAGCCAAGGCTTGTATTCGAGGACGCCCCACCTAGGAGTTCCCCGCCGGTCGTCTGGGCTAATGTCGCGGCATTGTAGCGTGTCCCGAGGTATCCAAGTTCCCGCCGCAGGGCAATCTTGTCGCCCTCAAGAATATCCCCTCCCCAACTCTGACTGCAACCTTGCCCGCTGGCAACTCAACGAATTCCAGCGCCCCCGCTTGGTCCATCTTCAGTCCGCTCCGCGTGAGCTTCAATGCTTGCCCGGTAAGAAGGACGGTTTCCCTCGATAGATCGGGGAATTCTGGCAGTACTAATCCATCAAGTGTCGGCAGACGGACGATCTCCTTCCCAGCCGGTCCGGCCCTCCACTCGGGGTATGGCGTCACGTCCTCGTAAGCCGGCGACTCCTCCGCATTCCCAAATCGCAGATCCTCCTCATCGAACCGCTCTCGCGGGAGTGTAGCCTAAGTCTGCGTGGACGTCTTCGTCGTGCTCGCCGGCCCCGGCGTCGCCATGGCGACCGGCGTAGGCGTTACCGTC
>CAVUPD010000003.1:0-63786 GCA_963743255.1 uncultured Chloroflexia bacterium | reverse complement strand
GGCAGGCGGACGGCACGGTGACGATCGACTACATGATGACCTTCACCAACGATCCAAGTGCCGACCCGATGGACTTCGTCGATGTCGGCGTTCCCACGGAGGACTACGACCTGTCACGCGTGAAGGCCTCGATCGATGGGCAATCCCTCTCCGACGTCAGTGCCTCGCCCTACGTGACGCCGGGCGTGGCCGTGGGCCTGGGAGCGCGGGCGATCCCACCCGGCGGCACCGGGACACTGGCCGTCTCGATCGAAGGCGTACGCGGCGTCATGTACGAGGGCTCGGGTTCCGACACGGTCAGCGTCAACTTCTCCCCCAACTGGTTCGGGAGTGAGTACGTGACCGGCGCTACCGACCTGACGATGTACTTCCACCTCCCGCCCGGCGTTCAGCCGGAGGAGCCGCGCTGGCACGGGGCTCCGGACGGCTTTCCGTCCGAGCCGGTCACCGGGCTGGATGCGGACGGGCGGATCGTCTACCAATGGCGCAACCCACAAGCGCGCGGCGATACTCAGTATGTCTTTGGGGCTTCCTTCCCCAGCAAGTATGTCGACACCGGGGCCGTCATCCGACCCAGCGCCGTGCAACGGCTGGGCATCTCCGAAGGAGCACTCTTCAGCATCCTGTGCTTTGGCGGCTTCGCCGGGTTCTTCGCCCTGATCATCGGCGCGGCGGTCGTCACCGGCGAACGGCGCAAGCTGGCCTACCTTCCCCCGAAGATCGCCATCGAGGGCCACGGCATCAAGCGCGGCCTGACCGCGGTCGAAGCCGCGGTCCTGCTCCAGACGCCGCTCGACCGGGTGCTGACGATGATGCTGTTCTCCACGGTCAAGAAGAACGGCGCCCGAGTGGTCCAGGAGACCCGCTCAAGGTGGAGGCGATCGATCCCCCCGGGCAAGAGCTGCGTGACTACGAGGCGACCTTCGTCAAGGGTATCGTCGACGGCAACGCCCGCGAGCGCTCGCGCAAGCTCCAGACGGTGGTCGTCGATCTGGTGAAGGCCGTGCAGCTCAAGATGAAGGGCTTCAGCCTGCGGGAGACGCGCGACTACTACAAGGCGATCATGGAGAAGGCCTGGACGGAAGTCGAGCAGGCCAGCACCCCCGAGGTCAAGTCCGAGCGCTACGCCAAGTCGATCGAGTGGACGATGCTCGACCGCGATTTCGACGATCGGACGCAGCGCACCTTCCGCACCGGCCCGGTGTTCCTGCCGCAATGGTGGGGCGGGTTCAGCCCGGCGCACAGCACGGGGCGGGCCATGGCCTCCCCGGTGGCCGTCCCAGGCGCCGGAAGCGTGCCGGTGGGCACTTCTCCAAGCCTGCCGCATCTCCCGGGTGCGGACTTCGCCGCCTCGGTCGTCAAGGGCGTGCAGAATACCGCCGGCAATCTCGTCTCGAACTTGTCATCCTTCACCGGCAGCGTGACCAAGGTCACCAATCCCCCGCCGCCCCCATCGGCTTCGTCCGGTCGCAGCGGCGGATTCGGAGGCGGTGGCGGCGGTCATTCGTGCGCCTGCGCTTGCGCGTGCGCCGGATGCGCCTGCGCGTGCGCCGGGGGCGGCCGGTGAGCCTGCCCTTCCTGCGGCGTACGACACGATCGGCCGCCGCCCCGAACCCGGGACTGCATGCCTACACCCGTGAGCCGGCGCCGGGCGAACGCACGCGCCTGCATCTGCGGGTGGAAGCCGACGGCCGCGGTACGCTGGTCGTCAACGCCAACCGAATCGTGCACCTCAACCCGACAGCCACCTCGATGGCCTGGCTGATTCTCGAAGGAATCCCGGAAGCTCAAGCGCTGGCGCGTCTGGCGGGCGCCTACCGCGTCCCCCGCCGACAGCTGCAATCCGACTGGCGGGAGGTGCACGCGCAGGTCGAAGCGCTCGCCCGCCCCGACGGCGCGTGCCCGATCCACGATCTCGGTCTCGACGTGCTCCAGCCGTTCAGCCAGGTCCCCAGCGCGCCTTACCGGATCGACCTGGCCCTCACCTATCGCTGCAATGACAACTGCGCCCACTGCTACAACGCCCGGCCGCGAGACTACCCTGAGCTCGATACGGCAGGCTGGATGCAGATCATCGACCGCATCCGCGACGTCGGGGTTCCTCATCTGTGCTTCACCGGCGGCGAGGCGACGCTGCGCGACGACCTCCCGACCCTGGTCGGCTACGCGCGAGGAGAAGGGACTGGTCACTGGTCTGCTATCCAATGGCCGCCGGCTGTCCGATCCAGCCTACGTGCAGGCGCTCACCCGCGCCGGGCTCGACCACGTGCAGATCACGCTCGAGTTCGCATGACGAGAGCATTCACGATCGCATGGTCGCGGCACGTGGCGCCTGGAGACAAACCGTCGCCGGCCTGAGGAATTGCCTGCAGGCCAGCCTGTACGTCATGACGAATACGACCCTGCTGGCGGAGAACTCCGGCGGGATGGAGCGGACTCTCGACTTCCTGGCCGAGCAGGGCGTCCCCACCGTCGGGTTGAACGCGCTGATCTACGCCGGGCGAGGGCAATCCGTCGGGACCGGATTGCGGGAGGCCGAGCTGGCGCCGCTAATGACGCTGGCGCGGCACAAGACCGAGGCCGCCGGTCAACGGTTGATCTGGTACACGCCGACGCAGTACTGTCACTTCGACCCCACCCAGATGGAACTGGGCGTCAAGGGCTGCACGGCGGCACTCTACAACCTGTGCGTCGAGCCGGACGGCGCGGTGATCCCGTGCCAGTCGTACTATCAACCGCTGGGCAATATGCTGCACGACGCGTGGGAGTCGATCTGGGATCACGAACTCGCGCGCTATCTCCGGGAACGGCGGTATGTCCCTGAGGGGTGCAGCACTTGCGCAATCCTGTCCGAGTGCGGTGGAGGGTGTCCGCTTACCCTGTCACACCAGCCCCCGCGTCGCGTGGAGTTCGAGCTGCCCGTCGCTTGACGGTGCGCTGCTGAGCGAGGTTGCCATGACGTCGATCCTGGAACGCTGGTTTCCCTTTACCCGGCCGGCTGGACCGATCAAACCGGGGATGTATGCCTCACAGCCCAAACCGGACGCGGCGATCCCCTTTCGCCTGCATCTAAGGGTCGAACCGGATGGAAGCGCCCTGCTCCTGGTCAATGCCGCCACCATCCTCCACTTGAATACCACCGCCGCCGCACACGCCCTGGAGCTGATCCGCGACGCCACGGTTGCCGATGCCGCCCGAGCCGTCCGCTGCCGCTTCCGCGTCAGCCGACGACGGGCGCTTGCAGACCAGGTTCAGCTGCGCGATCAGGTCATGCGGCTGGCAACCCAGCCGGACCTTGACCCGGTTGTGTTCCTGGGGATGGACCGGCAGGAGCCCTACTCCACCCGGTTGTCGGCGCCTTGTCGGGTTGACTTGGCGCTGACCTACGCCACCGATCCCGATGGTGCGCTTGATCCGCTGGCCCCCAAGCGTGTCGACCGCGAGCTCAGCGCAGAGGAATGGAAGGGAGTATTGCAGAGCGCGTGGTCGGCGGGGATCCCGCACGTGACATTCACCGGCGGTGAACCCACCCGCCGCGCAGATCTTGTTGCTCTTGTTGGCTATGCCCAGGAGCTCGGGCAGGTGTCCGGGCTGATCACCGAAGGACGACGCCTCACCGATCCAAGCTACCTCCAATCACTCGAAGCGGCCGGCCTCGATCACATTCTGCTCTCCCTGGCATCCAGTGACGTCGCCAGCATGGCGGGGTTGCGTGCCGCGCTCGGCGTCCGACATCTTCACCGCCGTGCATCTCACGCTCTCCGGGTCGCCGTCTGAAGTCACCGCCATGCTGCGCGAGCTCAAACGGCTCGGCGTACCGGCAGTGTCTCTCACGGTCTCCAATCCATCCGATGCCGGCCGCGAGCTGCTTGCCGCCGCACGCCAGGCTACAGCCGACCTTGGCCTCGACTTGATCTGGGACTTGCCCGCCCCCTACTCTGCCCGCCACCCGATCCAGCTCGAACTCGACCAGCCGGCGGAGGGCGGCGGCCGCGCCTGGTTATATGTCGAACCCGATGGCGACGTCCTGCCCACACAGGGTGTCGACCGCCTGCTGGGCAACGTGCTGCGCGACTCCTGGACGGACATCTGGGCGCGTGTCGGCCCTTGAGTTGGCCGCTGCTTCGTTCCCAGCCCGCCTGCGGGACGTACGTGCCTCCATACCCCTGCGTCTACGACGGCCGTGCCGCAACCCATCCTTGCGCCATGCGGCGTCCTGATGCCCGACTCGCCTGAGGCTATCCATCAGCGCTATCTCCAGCAGGCTGGCTGGACCGCCGCCATCCGCCAGCAGGCATTCCAGCGATTCCGCGTCGACCAAGCCGCGCGGATCCTGGAGGTCGGATCGGGCACCGGAGCGATCACCACCGAACTGCGCTCCTCGACACACGGCACTGTCATCGGGCTGGATCGTGATCGGCGGGTGAATGAGTTCGCACGACGAAGCGACCCGACCGCGGCCTGCGTCACCGGGCTGGGAGAACGACTCCCCCTACCGGACTGCTCGTTCGATCTGGTGTATTGCCACTTCCTCTTGCTGTGGGTCGAAGATCCCCTCCTGATCCTGGCTGAGATGCTGCGCGTCACCCGGCCCGGGGGTGGAGTGTTATGCCTTGCAGAGCCGGATTATGGTGGGCGCGTCGAATACCCCGAGAGCCTGACGGCGCTCGGCGCCCTCCAGGAGCAGTCCTTGCGGGCGAGAGGTGCCGATCCCCGGTTGGGCCGCCGGCTGCGCAAGCTTCTGCACCAGGCGGGGCTGGCGCAGGTTCAAGCCGGCGTCCTGGGAGGGGAATGGGCCGATGCACGTGTCGGGTCGACACCCACCCAGCGCGACCTTGAGTGGCAGACCTTGTCCAACGACCTGAAGGGGTTTTCGTCCCCAGACGACTTGCGGCGGCTGGAATCCGAATTCGCCCGCGCTCGCCAGGACGGGAGCCATATGCTCTTCGTGCCTACCTTCTATGGCTGGGGACTCCGGCCGCCCCTACTCGAACGGATTCCGCCGTGGCCGCGGCAGAGGGGATGACATGACCACGCCCGAAAGTACCACAGGCAAATCGGCGAGCCTTTCCCTCTGGTCCAAGGTCATCTACGGTTTGGGCGAGTTCGGCCCATCGGTCGCCGGCGGGACCATCATCCCGTTCTACTACCTCTTCTTCCTGACCGACGTCGCCGGCATCCGCCCTGGGATTGCGGGCAGCTTGTTGCTGGTTGCCAGGCTGTGGGATGCCGTCAACGATCCGCTCGTTGGAGCGCTCTCGGACCGCACGCGCACACGCCTTGGCCGGCGGCGGCCGTTCATGCTCGCCGGTGCCTTGCCCATGGCGGCCACCTACGTCCTGCTCTGGATCGTCCCTCCAGGGCTGTCCAGCGCCGCCCTGGCCTTGTACTACCTGGGGGCCTACTTCCTGTTCGACCTGTTCATGACCATCGTGACCGGCCCCTACTACGCCTTGATGCCCGAGCTCTCGCTGGACAGCGACGAGCGCACGTCGATCGTGACCTATCGCATGGCGACTTCGATCATCGCCGGGCTCGGTGCGGCCGTGGCACTACCCGTGGTCTTCAACGCCGCCCCCTCGTTACGTGTCGGGTTCGGCTGGGCGGCCGTCGGCGTCGGTATCTTGAGCGCCTTGCCCTTCCTGCTGATCGTGGCGCGTGTCCGCGAGCGAGCAGATTTCCAAACCCCGCCCCGCTTGGGGATCGGCCAATCGATCCGCAGCGTTCTCCGCAGCCGGCCGTTCTGGCTGGCCATGCTGGTGAACTGGCTTGCCTGGCTGGCGATCGCAATCGTTGAAGCGGTCTTCGCCTACTACGTCGTCTATTGGGCCGGAATCCCGGAGGAAGACTCGGCCATCGTCCTGGCCGTCATTCTGGGGAGCGCCATCGTCTTCCTGCCCTTCGTCAACTGGATGGCGTCACGCCTGGAAAAGAAATGGGCCTTCGTTGTCGCCACACTGACCTGGGCGATCACGCATGTCATCCTGTGGTTCGTTCCGCAGATGCAGGTCGTGCCGGTTTACCTGGTAGGCGTACTCGCCGGGCTCGGCGTCTCTTCTGCGCACATCCTGCCGACCTCGATGGCGGCGGATGTGATGGAGGTGATCGAGATCGACACTGGCGAGCGCCAGGAAGGTGTGTTCGGCGGCGTGATGACCTTTCTCCAGAAACTGGGAACATCGGTTGCCTTGCTGGTCATCGGCTGGGTCCTTGAACTCACCGGCTATCAGGCGGGCGCGGCGACGCAGGGTGCCGCCACCCTGACCGGCTTGCGCGTCCTGGTCAGCTGGGTGCCAGTCGTGCTCTTGCTCTTGGCAAGCCTGTGTGCCGCGGCGTTCCCCATCACCCGGCGCGTCCATCTGGGGCTCGTGGCGCGGGCTGCGCAGGCCCGCGCTTCCCGGCTCGCGGAGCAGGCACCGGCGGATTGAGGAGCCCGGCAATGGAGAGTGGGAGGGCACCGAGGATGGACGACGGAGGGCCTGTCTGGATCCGCATCCTTTTCGGCATTGGATCGGCTCTGATGGGAGCGTTGATTCTCGGAGCCCTGGCCGGCGTGGTCCCCACCGACGGAGGGGCGTTCGCGGCGCCCGCAGGCGTCGTCCTGGCGCTTGGCACGGGCTTGATCCTGTTTACGGTCATGCTCTGGATCCCGCGCTCCACCCCGAGCGCGGTCAGGACGCTCCTTGGCGTGCTGCTCTTCCTGCTCGTTGCGGGCGTATGCAATTGGACCGCCTTCGCTCCCGGGGTCCGCTATACGAGCCAGACGACCATCGGCTCCTGGACAACCAGCGGTGAGGATCCGGTGGGCGGCCGGATCGTATTCGGGCTGGTGGCGTTGGCGATCGACGCCGTGCTGGCTTACGGCATCTTCGATGCGATCTGGCGCGCTCAGCGGCGGAGCTGAGGGCAGTGTTAGCCTGAGTCGCGCATCCTGACTCGCTCCAGCCTTCCACCGCCACGATCGCCCTCGATATTCTCCGTAGGGGCGGGTTTGAAACCCGCCCCTACGAATCCCGACGGCGCCGCATATCCATCGTTGATCGTAGGGGCGAAGCATGCTTCGCCCCTACCCAGTATGGCAGAGCCCTCGGTCGCGCGGGGCCAACCCTTCCTGGGAATCCGTAGGGGCACCGCAAGCCGTGCCCCTACCGCCCAAGGCCGCGCCGAGCCGCGATCCCTGAGGGCCAGCTCGCCGATTACACATTGCGCCCACCGAATCAAACGGGCCTCCCTCGCGGGAGGCCCGTGGCCGCCGGTGGACGACGGCAGGATCAGAACAACCCGACCACCCGCTTGGTCTTCAGATCGACGTCGACGTCGTAGAAGACCGGCCGGGTCGGCAAGCCCGGGCATCGTGCGCATCTCGCCGAGCAGCGGGTACAGGAACCCGGCCCCGACCGAGGCGCGGATGTCACGGATGGGCACCTTGTAACCCTTGGGCACGCCCTTGAGGCTCGGGTCGTGGCTCAGGCTGAGGTGCGTCTTGGCCATGTTCATCGGGAGCTTGTCGAAGCCGAGCCGGGTGTAGAGCTCGATCTTCTTCTCCGCCTCAGGCGAGTATTCCACGCCGTCGGCTCCGTAGATGTCCTTGCAGATCTTCTCGATCTTCTGCTTGATCGGTCCACTCGAGCGGATAGAGGAACTGGAACTTGGTCGGCTTCTCGACAGCCTTGACCACCGCCTTGGCCAGCTCGACCGCGCCCTTGCCGCCGTCCATCCAGTGCGTGCAGACTACGGCGTCCTCGGCGCCGGCTTCCTTGGCCGCCTTGCGCACCAGCTCGACCTCGGCGGGAGTGTCGGTGGCGAAGGAATTGACCGCCACCACGACGTGCACGCCGAAGCGCAGCGCATTCTTGATGTGGTGCTGCAGGTTGCCCAGGCCCTTCTTGAGCAGGTCCAGGTTCTCGTCGGTGTACGCCTGGTCGAGCGGCTTGCCGGCCACGACCTTCGGGCCGCCGCCGTGCATCTTGAGGGCGCGCACCGTCGCCACCAGGACAACACACTGCGGGACCAGCCCGGAGTAGCGGCACTTGATGTCGAAGAATTTCTCCATGCCGATATCGGCGCCGAAGCCGGACTCGGTGACGACGTAGTCGGCCAGCTTGAGGGCGATGCGGTCGGCGATGATCGAGCTGTTGCCGTGGGCGATATTGGCGAACGGGCCGGCGTGGACGAAGACCGGCGTGCCCTCGAGCGTCTGCATCAGCGTCGGCTGGATGGCGTCCTTCATCAGGACCGTCAGTGCGCCGGCGACGCCCAGGTCTTCGGCGGTAACTGCTTCGCCGGCCTTGCTGGTGCCGATGACGATTCGGCCCAACCGCTCGCGCAGGTCGGCCAGGTCCGTGGTCAGCGCCAGGATGGCCATGATCTCGCTGGCGACGGTGATATCGAAGCCCGTCTCGCGGGTCTTGCCCTTTTCCTCGGGCCCCTGGCCGATGGTGATGCGGCGCAGGAACCGGTCGTTCGTGTCGACGACGCGCTGCCAGGTGATGCTGGCCGGGTCGATGTCCAGGCGGGCGAAGCGCTTGCGCTCTTCGAGCGTCAGCGTCTTCAGGATCGGTCTTGGTGATGCCCAGCTTCTTCAAGCGCCGGAGCATCGACGGGGAGAAACGGCGCTTGCCCTGCTTGTTCTTCGGGCACAGGGCGTTGAACAGCTTCTCGTCGTCCTGCTCGGCCTCGTGAAACATGCGGGCATCGATGGCGGCGGCCAACAGGTTGTTGGCGGCGGTGATGGCGTGGATGTCGCCGGTCAGGTGGAGGTTGAAGTCCTCCATCGGGATGACCTGGCTGTAACCGCCGCCGGCCGCCCCGCCCTTGATCCCGAACGTCGGGCCCTGGCTGGGCTGGCGGATGCAGGTGAAAACGCGCTTGCCCAGATGCGCCCCCAGCGCCTGGCTGAGCCCCATCATGGTCGTGCTCTTGCCCTCACCCAGGGGGGTCGGGGTGATGGCGGTGACATCGATGTATCGGCCGTTCTTGCGGCCCTTGAGACGATCCAAGATCTCGAGGCGCACTTTCGCCTTGGATTCGCCATGCAGCTCGAGTTCTGCGAGCCGGATGCCCACTTCCTGGGCGATCAACGTCACCGGCTTCGGCCTGACGGCCTGAGCGATGTCGATGTCCGACGGCACTGGCCGGAGCAGCTTGAGCTTGATCGGCTTGTAGGGCAGCTTGACCACCTTCGGGGTGGCCTTCTTGGCCGCAGGTCGGGCTGCCTTCTTGGGCTTGACCGCTCTTGACTTCGGCTTTGGCTTGGTCTTGATTGGCATTTCGCTCATCTCCTCATCGTGAACGCAGGCGCGATCGGCCTGTCATTGGCCATGGGTAAGTTTGGGGTCAGTCGGCGCCGAAGACAAGCGCCAGACCTTCCGCTCACCCGCCACCATCCATCACCTCTCTGACATTCTTCCCGTGGCGGCGGGAATTCCATCACTGCGCTGGAATTGACTTGGCAGTAGATACTAAAGCGAAATTGGTATACGCTGGTATGTGAAAACCATCACATAGCATTGGTCACCTTCTCTGGTAGAGCCGGGCCGGAACGATCGAGCTCTTGCACGAACATCCGAACCCTAAGGCTTGCCTATGCCTTGTCAACCGGACAGGCTGCTGAGGACCTCGCGCCCACACGACCAAACCATGGCCGGTGGGAGTGAGGTCTCTTGATTCCCGAGGTGCCGCATGCATCGTAAGTCAGCCAACCCGTTCCTGGAGGAGGTCATCTCCGCCGCCCCCGGAGGCGAGGCCTTGCGCACGTGCCTGCAGTGCGGCACGTGCGGCGGCTCCTGCCCCTCCGGCGCGGACATGGACCACACGCCCCGCGCCCTGTTCGCCATGATCAACAGCGGAATGCGGGAGGAGGTCCTGCGCAGCAACACGCCGTGGTACTGCGTGTCGTGTTACTACTGCACCTCCCGCTGCCCCAAGGAAATCCCCATCACGGAAATCATGTACACCTTGAAGCGGCTGGCGGTGCGCGACGGGCTGTACGACGACTCCACCGCTCCGGATTTCTCGAAGACCTTCATCCACTGGGTGGAGGAGTACGGGCGGTCCTTTGAACTCGGCCTGATGGGTGTGCACATGATCCGCCACAACCCCTTCGGCGCGTTCAAGATCATGGACATGGGCGTCGGCATGGTGACCAAGGGACGCATGGGGTTCGCCCCGACGCGCATCAAGGCGTTGGACGGCCTGAAGCGCATCCTGGCCAAGGCCAAGGAGCTGGAGGCGCAGGCATGAAGTACACCTATTTCCCGGGCTGCTCCCTCGAGAAGAATGCGGCGGCCTATGACGTCTCGACCCGGGCCGTCGCCGAGCGAGTGGGCATGGAGCTGGAGGAGGTCGAGGACTGGAACTGCTGCGGCGCCACCGAGTATGTCTCCCTCAATCTGACCGCAGCCTACAGCCTGATCGCCCGCAATCTGGCCCAGGCGACGAAGAACACCGGAGTCGATCAGGTGGTGGCGCCGTGCAGCGCCTGCTACCTGAACTTGCGCAAGTGCGACAAGGTCCTCGGCCAGGACGCCAAACTCGCCGATCGCGTCGGGAAGGCTCTGGCGGCCGGCGGCCTGAGCTACAAGCCGGGCAGCCTGCACGTCCGCCATCTGCTGGATGTGATCTTCGAGGACATCGGGTTGGACGCCCTGGCAGCCAAGGTCACTCGCCCCCTGAACGGGCTGCGCGTGGCGCCCTACTACGGCTGCATGATCGTCCGCCCCGGCTTCCACAATGGAGATCAGGACCCCGAGTACCCCACCAGCCTGGACAAGATCCTCAAGGCGCTGGGGGCAGAGGTCGTCGACTACCCGATGAAAGCGCACTGCTGCGGCGGCCACATGACCCAGATCAGTGAGGCCACCGGGTTCGAGATGATCCGGCGCCTGATCAAAGGCGCCGACGACTACCAGACCGACGTGATCGTCACGCTCTGCCCGATGTGCCAGTTGAACCTGGACGGGTTCCAGGGCGCGATGAATCGGCACTTCAGCACCAATTACCACATCCCCGTCCTGTACTTCACCCAGATGATCGGGTTGGCCATGGGGATGGCGCCCAAGGAGCTGGGGATCGGGGACGAGATCGTCTCGGCCGCCAAGGCGCTCACCAAGATCGGCACGGCCGTCGAGCCGGAGCCGGCCGGACCGCCCAAGCGGAAGAAGGACGACAAATCCCTGCCGATGCCCAGCCGGGTGGAGGGGTAGCAATGAGCGAGAAAGTCGGGGTCTACATCTGTCACTGCGGCAGCAACATCGCCGGGACGGTCGACGTCGTCGAGGTCGCCAGATTGGCCGGCGAGCTGCCGGGCGTGACCGTGGCGCGGGAGTACAAGTTCATGTGCTCGTCGCTCGGCCAGGAGCTGGTCGGCCGAGGACATCAAGAAGCACGGGCTGACGCGCGTCGTGGTCGGCGCGTGCTCGCCCCACCTGCACGAGAAGACCTTCCGGCGTGCCGTCGCCAGCCGCCGGCCTGAACCCGTATCTGATGCAGATGGCGAACCTCCGCGAGCAGGTCTCGTGGGTGACCGAGGACAAAGCGCTGGCGCTCGAAAAGGCCAAGGCGCTGATCTCCGGCGCCGTGCGCCGCGTCCAGCTGCAGGAGCAGCTCGAGCCGACGCCCGTACCGGTCAACCCCAACACGTTGGTCGTCGGCGGCGGCATCGCCGGCATCCAGGCGGCCCTCGAGCTGGCCGACGCCGGTTACCCCGTCTACATGGTCGAGCGCGAGCCGTCCATCGGCGGCCACATGGCGCAGTTCGACAAGACCTTCCCCACCCTGGACTGCTCGGCCTGCATCCTGACGCCCAAGATGTCGGACGTCGGGACGCACGACAAGATCACCCTGCTGAGCTATGCCGAGGTCGAGGAGGTCACGGGCTTCGTCGGCAACTTCCACGTCCGCATCCGCAAGAAGGCGCGCGGCGTGGATGAGAAGGACTGCACCGGCTGCGGCATCTGCATCGAGAAGTGCCCGCGCAAGGTCGTCGACGAGGTCTTCGAGGCCGGGATGGGCTACCGCAAGGCGATCTACCGCCCCTTCCCGCAGGCCGTACCGAAGTTCCCGGTGATCGACCGCGACAATTGCACCTTCTACGAACGCGGGACGTGCAAGGCGTGCGAGAAGTTCTGCCCGACGAACGCCATCCGACTTCGACCAGGAGGATACGTTCCTCGATCTGGATGTCGGCAACATCATCCTGGCCACCGGCTGGGACCTGTTCGACGCCCGGCGCCTCTCGCAGTTCGGCTATGGACGGCTGGCGAACGTCTTCACCAACCTGGAGTTCGAACGATTGTGCAACGCCGCCGGCCCGACGGACGGCAAGATCGTCCTGCGCGACGGCGTGACCGAGCCCAAGTCGATCGCCCTGGTCCACTGCGTCGGCAGCCGCGACAAGCAGACCAACCCGCAGTGCTCGGCCGTGTGCTGCATGGCGGCGCTCAAGTTCGGGCACCTGGTGATGGAAAAGACCCAGGCCGAGGTGACGAGCTTCTACATCGACATCCGGGCTCCGCACAAGAACTACGAGGAGTTCTACGACCGACTGCTGGATGAGGGCATGCGTTTCATCCGAGGCCGGGTGGCCGAGGTGACCGACGCCGCCCGACGGCCGGACGAAGAGGGCAAGCTGATCGTCCAGGTCGAGGACACGCTGGTCGGCAAGCAGCGCCGGCTGCCCTTCGACATGGTCGTCCTGATGTCGGGCCTGCAGCCGCGGGCCGACGCCAAGGAAGTCGGCCTGCGCTTCGGGATCTCGTGCTCGATGGACGGCTGGTTCACCGAGCGCCACCCGAAGCTCGACCCGGTGGCGACGATGACCGACGGGATCTTCATCGCCGGCGTCTGTCAGGGGCCGAAGGACATCCCCGACTCGGTCGCCCAGGGAGCGGCGGCGGCCGCGCGCATCCAGGGCATGATCGCCAAGGGCACGGTGATGATCGAGCCCGTGGTGGCCACGATCCACGAGGAGCACTGCTCCGGCTGCCGCATCTGCAACAACCTGTGCCCGTACAACGCCATCGAGTTCCTGGCCGAGAAGGGCGTCAGCTACATCAACGCCGCGTTGTGTAAGGGCTGCGGCACGTGCATCGCCGCCTGCCCGGCGCAGGCCATCACCGGCGCCCATTTCAGCAACCAGCAGATCACGGCCGAGCTCGAGGGGCTGCTGTATGACGCGGTGCGCGGCAACGGCGGAGCGCCGAAGCCCGTGGCCGTGCCGGCCTAGCGGAGGAAGCCCATGAGTGACGAACGCTTCGAGCCCAAGATCATCGCCTTCCTGTGCAACTGGTGCTCCTACCGCGCGGCCGACCTGGCGGGCACGGCGCGCATGAAGTATCAGCCCAACATCCGGACGATCCGCGTCATGTGCAGCGGACGCGTCGACCCGTCCTTCATCCTCAAGGCCTACTCCCTGGGGGCGGACGGCGTGATGATCGCCGGCTGCCATCCGGGGGAGTGCCACTACCTGGAGCAGAACTACAAGGCCATGCGGCGCTACGAGATGCTGCGCCACACCCTGCTGGCCATGGGGATAGAGGATCACCGCCTGCGGCTGCAGTGGGCCTCCGCCGCCGAAGGCAACGTACTGGCGGCGGCGATCAACGAGATGATCGAGCAGGTGCGCGCCCTGGGGCCGATGAACTGGCCGCGCTTCTGGAGCGAGAACGGCGGCCACCAGGAGGCCATCGCCCGCCTGCCCCACGAGCACGCCGAAGCCATGGAGGTGTCCGCATGACTGCCAAGCCGAAGCTGGCGCTCTACTGGGCGGCGTCGTGCGGCGGGTGCGAGATCGCCGTTCTGGCGATCGACGAGAAGATCCTCGAGGTGGCCGCGGCCTTTGACATCGTCCTGTGGCCGGTCGCCATCGACGCTAAGGTTCGCGACATCGAGAAGATGGCCGACGGGAGCATCGACGTCTGCCTGTTCAACGGCAGCATTCGCAACAGCGAGCAGGAGTACATGGCCCAGCTGCTGCGCCGCAAGTCCAAGATCCTCGTGGCGTTCGGCTCGTGCGCCCACGAAGGCTGCATCCCCGGCCTGGCCAATCTCTCCGAGCGCGAGGCGATCTTCGACTACGTCTACCGCAAGAGCCCGTCGGTCGACAACCCGCAGGGTATCGTGCCTCAGCCCGAATTCCAGGCGCCCGAAGGCACGCTGCACATCCCGGTCTTCTACGACACGGTCAAGACGCTCGACCAGACGGTGGAGGTGGACTACTACGTCCCGGGCTGCCCGCCGGAGGCCGAGAACATCTACGAGATCGTCAAGGTGGTCATCGCCGGGCTGGGCGGCGCCCCCCTGCCGCCGGCCGGGACGGTCCTCGGCAAAGAGACGACGGTGTGCGACGAATGCGCCCGCACGCGCGCCGAGAAGAAGATCTCCGGCTTCAAGCGCACCTGGGAGATCATGCCCAATGAGACCGAGTGCCTGCTGGAGCAGGGTCTGGTCTGCCTCGGACTGGCGACACGCGCCGGATGCGGCGCGCTGTGTCCGAAGGTCAACTCACCCTGCATCGGCTGCCACGGCGCCAACGTCGACGTCGAGGACTTCGGCGCCCGGATGATGACGGCGCTGGCCTCGGTGATCGACTCGCAGGACCCGGCCGAGATCCGCCGGATCATCCAGGAGGGCATCCCGGACCCGGTGGGCACCTTCTACCGCTTCAGCCTGCCCCACAGCCTGCTGCGCCGTTCGGCGATCAGCGGCAACGGGCACTAGGCCCGAGGAGGCGAACTCATGCAGAGAATCTCGATTGACCCCATCACCCGCCTCGAGGGCCACGGCAAGATCGACATCTTCCTCGACGACCAAGGCGAGGTCGCCAACGCCTATTTCCAGATCCCGGAGCTGCGCGGCTTCGAGGTGTTCTGTGTCGGCCGTCCGGCGGAGGACATGCCTAACCTGACCGACCGCATCTGCGGCGTCTGCCCCGAGGCGCACCACATGGCGGCGCACCAAGGCCCTCGACGCGCTGTGGCACGTCGACCCGCCTCCGGCGGCGAAGAAACTGCGCGAGCTGATCTACAGCATCTTCTTCGCCACCGACCACACCACCCACTTCTACGCCCTGGGCGGCCCGGACTTCATCGTCGGGCCCGATGCCCCGGCGGCCGAGCGCAACATCCTGGGCGTGATCCAGAAGGTGGGCATGGACGTGGCCGGCAAGGTGCTCAAGATGCGCCACGACGGCCACGACCTGATCCAGATGATCGGCCGCCCGGCGCGTGCAGCCCAACTGGGGGCTGCCTGGCGGCGTCAGCCGGGGCATCAACGAGGAGCAGCGCAAGGAGATCGAGAAGCTCGGGCGCGACGCCATCGAGTTCGCCCTGTTCTCGCTGCAGGCCTTCCGCGACATCGTCCTGGGCAACAAGGCCTACGTCGACCTGATCCTGGGCGACATCTACACCCACCGCACCTACTCCATGGGCACGGTCGACGCCAAGAACCACGTCAACTTCTACGACGGCATGATCCGCGTGGTCGACCCCGACGGCAAGGAATTCGTCAAGTACGCGCCCAAGGACTACCTGAGCGTCATCGCCGAACACGTCGAGCCGTGGACCTACCTGAAGTTCCCGTACCTGAAGAAGGTCGGCTGGAAGGGGCTTCGTCGACGGCAGCGACTCGGGCGTCTACAAGGCCACGCCGCTCTCGCGGCTGAACGCCGCCGACGGCATGGCGACGCCGCGGGCCCAGGACGGCTTACGAGGAGTTCTACAAGACGCTCGGCGGCAAGCCGGTGCACGACACACTGGCCACCCACTGGGCGCGCCTCGTCGAGCTGCTCTACGCCGCCGAGCGCTGGGTGGAGCTGGCGACCGATCCGGAGATCACCAGCCCGAACTTTCGCACGCTCCCGACGGAGATCCCGACCGAGGGCGTCGGGTCTGTCGAAGCGCCCGCGCGGCACGCTCACCCACCACTACAAGACCGACGAGCGCGGCATCCTGACCGAAGGTCAACCTGATCGTCGGCACGACGAACAACTACGCGCCCGATCGCCATGTCGTGCAAGAAGGCCGCCGAGAAGCTGATCCAGAAGGGCAAGGTCACCGAGGGCCTGCTGAACATGGTCGAGATGGGCTTCCGGGCCTACGACCCATGCTTCGGCTGCGCGACGCACTCGCTGCCGGGACAGATGCCCATGGAGGTTCGTTTGCGGGGGCCGAACGGAGAGGTCCTCGAGGTTCTGACGAAGAACCTCGGGTGAGCCAGGCGCACGCCGGGCGCAGCGTGCGCCAGCGGGCGAAGATCCGCTGGCGCGTGGCGTAACGAAATGCGGACGCTCGTCCTCGGTCTGGGGAACGCCATCCTGGGGGATGACAGCATCGGGTTGCGCGTGGTGCGCCGCGTGGCGCAGCGCCTGCCCCCGTCCTCCGGCGTGATAGTATCCGAGGATCGAGCGCGGCGGGCTGGGGCTCGCCGAACAGCTGGCCGGTTTCGACCGGGTCCTTCTGGTCGATGCCATCCAGACCGGCGCTCCTGCCGGGACCTTGCACACGCTCGACATACACTCGGTCCCCACGCAGCGGACGGCGACGGCGCACGGGATCAACCTGCGCATGGCGCTTGAGCTTGGCCGTCAGTCCGGGCTCGCCCTGCCGGCGGATGAGTCGATCGTGATTCTGGGCGTCGAGGCTGCCGACGTCCTGACGTTCAGCGAGCAACTGACGCCCGACGTCGAACAAGCCATCCCCCGAGCCGTCGCCGCGATCGAGGCGTGGCTCCATCAGGAGGACCAGACATGATCTCTCCCGAGATGCTGAGACGCTATCCGACGTTCGGCGGGCTGCCCGACGCCACGCTGCGCGCCATCGCCATGCTCGGCGAGGAGAAAGTCTTCAAGGCCGGCACGCGCCTTTTCGACGAGAGCGGTCGGCTGCCGCCGGGCGAACGCTTCCTGGCGCCGGTGGAAGCGGCCAGCTCCCTGATGATCGTCACGGCCGGCGAAGTCGATCTGCTGACCGTGGTGAGCAGCGGAAAACAGGTCTTCCTGATGACCTCCGTGGCCGGCGATCTCCTCGGGATCTCGAGCATGCTCGAGGCGAGAGGTTACCTGTTCACTGCGGTGGCCCGCACCGATGGGTCTTTGATCAGCCTGGACGCCGCCGCGTTGCGCGACCTGTGCGACCAGGATCCAGGGCTTGGCTACCGGCTGATGCGGCAGATTGCGGTGGATCTACGCAGCCGTCTGGCGCAGGCGGTCGTCCAGCTTGCCGGGATGAGCTAACCCGGTATCTCATCGCGGATGGCGGTCAATCCCAAACCCGGTAGGGGCGACGCATGCGTCGCCCCTACGTCGTTCCGGTGCCTCCTCCCTTAGCCCGCAGGACCTCGCCTCAGCCATCGGACCTCTCTTCCCGTCATTGTCGTAGGGGCACGGCATGCCGTGCCACTACGTTGTTGCAGGACCGTGCGCGCCCCGAATGCGGAATCCCTGCCTGTCTACGGCAGGGGCGAAGCATGCCGAACGGCGCTCGTCTTCCTCTGACTCGCGTTGGGCATGCTTCGCCCCTACAGCTGCGTCGCGCAACCGGCGCTGATGGGGAGACCACGACTGTGCAAGCCCCTGGATAAGCTTGACGGGTTTTGAGAGCTCCGTCACGCTAATCTTGTCGGCCGGGAGAGGCGAGCGGGACCTTCGGGGCGCTTCGGGTGTGATGAATGGCCGGAATCAATCGATTACCGGCTCGACCCGCACGCAGCGTATCTGGTGGAAGGTCACCGGAATTCCCTGCAACCCCTCCCTTGACCGTCGGTCGGCCGACCGGCTAGGCTTGGAAGGCAACCTCTCGAACGGATCATGACACAGAGGGCGTATGACCGAAGACCCACGAATCCTGCAGCTGCGCAAGCTTCGGAAGGCGGCCCGCCTCGGCGGCGGGGCCGACCGGATCGCCAAACAGCATGCCAAGGGCAAAATGACCCCGTACGAGCGGCTGGATCTGCTCCTCGATCCGGGGACGTTCCATGAGCTCGAGCCTTTCATCACCGGGCAGGGAGACGAGCTCGGACTGAGCACCGAGAAGTTCATGGGCGACGGCGTAGTCACCGGCTATGGTCAAATCGATGGCCGCACGGTGTACGTCTATGCACAGGACTTCACCGTGCACGGCGGGACATTGAGCGAGACGCAGAGTCACCGGATCTGCCGGGTGATGGACCTGGCCCTGCGCAACGGTGTGCCGATGCTCGGCCTGATCAATTCCGGCGGCGCCCGCATCCAGGACGGCGTGCGCAGCCTGGGCGGGTATGCCGAGATCTTCCGCCGCAACGCGCAATACTCCGGGGTGATCCCCCAGATCAGCGTGATGCTTGGCCCCTGCGCCGGCGGCGCCGCCTACTCTCCGGCACTTACAGACCTGATCGTGATGGTCGATAAGCACTCGTACATGTTCCTAACCGGGCCGGAAGTCATTCGGGCCGTGACCGGCGAGATCATCGATCCGGAGAGCCTGGGCGGGACTTCGATCCACACCTCGGTCAGCGGCACGGCGCACCTGTCTGTGGCCAACGAATTCGAGGCACTGGCCCTCTGCCGGCGAGTGCTCGGCTACCTTCCCTCGAACAACGTCGAGAATCCGCCCTTCCGCTCGACGGACGATGACCCCCTGCGGATGGATCCGGAACTCAACGCCATCGTCCCGCTCGATCCGGCCACCCCGTATTCGATGCACGCGGTCATCGAGCATATTGTCGACCGCGGATCCCTCCTGGAGATCCAGGCGGCGTGGGCGCGCAATGCCATCGTCGGGTTGGCCCGCCTGGGAGGACACAGCGTCGGCATCGTCGCCCAGGAACCGAGCGTGATGGCCGGCGTGCTGGACATCGACGCCTCGGATAAGATCTCGCGCTTTGTGCGCATGTGCGACTGCTTCAACGTCCCGCTGGTGACCTTTGTCGACAGCCCCGGATTCCTTCCCGGCGTCGATCAGGAGCATCGCGGCATCATCCGCCACGGCGCCAAGGTGCTCTACGCCTACGCCGAGGCGACCGTGCCCAAGATCAGCGTGATCACGCGCAAAGCCTACGGCGGCGCCTACATCGTGATGGGCAGCAAGTACCTCGGAACCGACGTCAACTACGCTTGGCCGAGCGCCGAGATCGCCGTGCTGGGCGCCGAGGGCGCCGCCAATATCCTGTTTCGGCGCCAGATCGACGCCGCGCTCGACCCGGCGGCCGAGCGCCTCCGCCTGGCCGACGACTACCGGCGCAAATTCAACAACCCGTATCATGCCGCCTCGGCCGGTTTCGTGGACGACATTATCGAACCGCAGGAGACGCGCCCCAAGGTCATCGCCACGCTGGCCGCCCTGCGGGACAAGTACTCGCCCACGCCGCCGCGCAAGCACGGAAACATTCCGGTCTGATTGTCGCAGGGAGCCCGTGCGCTCTCTCACGGATGAGGGTTCAGTGACGCCTGACTTCGCCATCGCCCTGCAGCTCGCCGCCGTCGGCTTGCTCCTGGTGTTCAGTGCCATCCTGCTGTTGTGGGCGGGGATGGCACTCCTCGCCCGAGCGACCGCGCCGCGCCCCAGGCCGGCGCAGCTCGAGGACCTTGAGGAGGAGCGCCGGCGGACGGCGGCGGCCTCCGCCGCGCTGGCCTGGCTGCGCCGCCGTGAACGCCGCGAGTTCCCCCGCCCCCCACTGCGTTGGTCAGTCCGTGGCAGGCGGTGATGCGCGCCGCCCAGCTACGCCAGCGAGGACCGGTGCGATGAAAGTCCGAGTCCGAAATCGAAGACCGCACGTACGTGGTGGAGATCGAAGACGCGCAGGCCGCTCCGGTCGTCGCCACCGTCGACGGGCATCGCTACGAGTTGTGGCCGGAGGACGGGCCGCGCTTGCCGGATGCAGCTGCCTCCGGAGCCCTGCAGCCGTTCAGCACCGAGCGCGAAGTGCGCGCGCCGATCCCCGGGGTGATCCTATCGGTGGCCGTTCAATCCGGTGCCAGTGTCACCCCCGGCCAGGAGCTGTGCGTCCTGGAAGCGATGAAGATGCGCAACCCGATCTGTGCCGGTCGCGCCGGTGTCCTCCAGACCGTTCATGTGACGGTCGGCAAGCACGTTCAGCATCGGGAGGTCCTGATGGAGTTCGCCGACCAAGCCGGCGAGGCCTGATCCCCGACGATGGACCTGGCCACCGTTCTCGACGCCCTCACCGAGGGCCTCTCCGCCTTCACCTGGGCCAATGCCGTCATGCTGCTCGTTGGCGGCATCTTGATCGCGCTGGCCATCGGCAAGGAAGTCGAGCCGGTGCTGCTCCTGCCGATCGGTTTCGGGTGCCTGCTGGCCAACATCCCGTTGACCGGGTTGAACGGCCCGGGGGGCATGACGGCGGTCCTGTACCAGGCGGGGATCGCCACCGAACTCTTTCCGCTCCTGATCTTCGTGGGCGTCGGAGCGATGATCGACTTCTCTCCGCTCCTGGCGCAACCGCAGCTTGCGCTGTTGGGCGCCGCCGGACAGTTCGGCATCTTCGGCGCGCTGCTGCTTGCCGCGTGGATGGGTTTCCCGCTGAATGAGGCCGCCTCGATCGGTGTAATTGGCGCCATCGACGGCCCGACGTCGATCTTCGTCGCCTCGCAGCTGGCGCCGCGTCTGTTGGCCCCCATCGCCGTCGCCGCCTACTCGTACATGAGCCTGATCCCGATCATCCAGCCGCCGCTGATGCGGCTTCTCACCACGCCGCGCGAGCGCCGCATCCAGATGGAATACACGCCTCGCCCGGTCTCGCGCCGGGCGCTGGTGTTGTTCCCGATCCTGGCGACCGTGCTTGTCGGATTGCTCGTGCCCAAAGCAGCTCCACTCATCGGCGCCTTGATGTTTGGCAACCTGCTGCGAGAGAGCCGCGTCGTCGACCGGTTGAGCCAGGCCGCCCAGAACGAACTGCTGAATATCACCACGCTTCTGCTGGGGCTGACGATCGGCGCCACGATGGAAGGCTCGGCGTTTCTGCGCTGGGACACGCTGGGCATCATGGCCCTCGGGCTGGCTGCCTTCGTCCTCGACACCGCTGCCGGCCTGACCTTCGGCAAGGCGCTGTGCGCGCTAAGCCGCGGCCGCATTAATCCGCTGATCGGTGCGGCCGGGATCAGCGCCTTCCCAATGGCCGGCCGTCTGGCGGCAAAGATGGCGCGCGAGGAGGATCACCAGAACTTCCTGCTGATGCACGCGATGGGCGCCAACACTGCCGGGCAACTGGCCAGCGTCATTGCCGGCGGGATCCTGCTGGCCTTGACCACCGGCGTCCTCGGCTAGCACCCCCGTCGGGGCGCGCTCGATGAATCGCAGCTCCCGCCAGTTGGCGGGAGCTGCTTGTGTCTCCGATGATCGCGCGGCTGAGCGCCAGACCGGCTCGGCAGTTCGGTCGCCCTGCCCCGTCATCCAGCGCCGTTTCGATTGGCGCCGCACCTCGCACTGTCACGCCGCCTGCACGTTTCCCGGAAATCCGTCGACCATGCCCTCCAGGACGGTCTCCCCGTTCTGATTGCGGCACGTGCATTCAAGCCGGACCCAACCCTTCTGCTCATCAAACTCGATCACAGCACCTTCGGCCGTGATCGTTTCGCCGATGAAAACCGGCGCCAGGAAGCGGAAATCCATACGCGTTGCCAGAAACCCCCACAGCCCCCCGAGGTGTGTCAGCAGGCTGGCGACGAGGAGGCCGGGGACGATTCGCTTGCCGAAGCGAGAGTGGCTGGCGTATACGTCATCCGTGTGCAGCGGGTTGATGTCCCACGTAGCGCCGATGAACATCGCCACATCGCCCTCGGTGAGAGTCCGGCGGAACCAGGTCTTCAGGCCGACCCGCAATCCCGCCGGCGGCAGGCGTCCGGGGAGGCTGGAAAGATCCTCGCTGCTCACCGCCACCTTCCTTCCAGGCGAGCCAGACCGGCTCAGTGCTTCACCAGATGTTTGATTTCGTCCTGCGAGTCCTCATACCGCCCAAGGGAGAATCCCAGCAGCACCAGGAAACCGAGCGCGCCCAAGCCCCCGCATACCGCCCACGTCTCCGGGAGCCAGAGGGGCAGCACCGCCAGGATCAGGACCCCCACAGTGCCCCCCAGGAACGTGCCGCGCCACATTTTGGGAATGTCCAGCCACATGCGAATCAGGGAGAAGGACTGCCGGTGGCGCTGCTGCTTCTGCGCGACGGAACGATCCAGCTTGCGGACCTTGGTCATCGGGTCGCGCGCTGCGATCTGCTTGTCGCGGATGCGGCGGAAGCGATCGGAATCATCTTTGGGCGGCATGATCCCCTCCTGGGCGGCGGGTTGTGACGAGCGGGTCAGCCGGCGTGACGCAGCTGCGGACCAGCCCTGACGACTTCCGAAGGCGAGTCGGCTTCGAATCGCTTGAAGTTCTCGACGAATCTCGCTCCAAGTTCACGGTAGCGCTGCATGTACACGTCCCGGTCCGGCCACGAGCTCCCCGGGTCGAGCACCGAGTCGGGCACTCCTTCGCAGTGCTTCGGCACCTGAAAGCCGAAGACCGGATCGACCCCGTACTCGACATCCTTCAGCTTGCCGTCCAGCGCGGAGTTCAACAACGCCCGCGTGTGCCCGATGCTGATGCGCTTCCCGACGCCGTACGGCCCGCCGACCCAACCGGTGTTCACCAGCCAGCACTCCACCCCATGGCGCATGATCTTGCGCTTCAGCAGGTCGGCGTAGTAAGACGGGTGATGGACCATGAAGGGTGCGCCGAAACACGCGCTGAACGTGATCTCCGGCTCCTCGCGCAGGCCGATCTCGGTCCCGGCGATCTTGGCCGTGTAGCCCGACATGAACTGGTACAGCGCCTGGTCCGGGGTCAGGCGGGCGATCGGCGGCATGACGCCCGAGGCATCGCAGGTCAGCAGGATGATGTTCGTCGGGTGTCCGGCCGTTTGGCCGTGAGCGCGTTCTCGATGAACTCCAGAGGGTAGGAGGCGCGCGTGTTCTCGGTGATCGACTCGTCGTCCAGATCGATCTGGCGTGTCACCGGATCGAAGACGACGTTCTCCAGGATCGTGCCGAACTTGCGCGTGCAGGCGTAGATCTGCGGCTCGGCCGACGGCGAGAGCTGAATGACCTTGGCGTAGCAGCCGGCCTCGAAGTTGAACACCCCTTCGTCGCTCCAGCCGTGCTCGTCGTCCCCGATCAGGCTCCGCCGGGGATCGGCCGAAAGCGTCGTCTTGCCCGTACCCGACAGGCCGAAGAACAGGGCCACGTCGCCCCGGCTGCCGACGTTGGCCGAACAGTGCATCGACAGCACGCCCTGCAGCGGGAGCAGGTAGTTAAGGATGGTGAAGATCGCTTTCTTGATTTCGCCGGCATAGGCGGTGTTCCCGATCAGACACAGCCGCTGTTCGAAGTTGAGGACGATGAAGGTCCCCGAGCGCGTGGCGTCGATTTGCTGCATGCCCTGGAAGGAAGGCACGCACAGCACGGTGAACTCCGGCACGTGCCGCCGGCATTCTTCATTGGTGGCGGGCACCAGGAACATGTTGCGGGCGAACAGGCTGTGCCAGGCCGTCTCGGTCACGATGCGGATCGGCAGCCTATACTGCGGATCCGCCCCGGCGAAGCAGTCTTGCACGAACACATCACGCCCCTGGACGTAGCCCTGCATCCGGTCGTAGAGCTCGCCGAACATGTCCGGGGCGAAAGGACGGTTGTACTCTCCCCACCAGACGTGCCCCTCCGAGCTGGCTTCCCGAACCACGAACTTGTCGTTGGCCGAGCGCGCCGTATGGCGGCCGGTGTTGACCACGATCGGGCCCTGCTGGGTGATCCGTCCTTCTCCCCGGAAGACGATCTCCTCGTACAACGCCTCGTTGGGCAGATTCCAGTACACCTGGTGGAGGTTGGCCAACCCGAGCGTCTCCAGGCCGAAGTCGCTCTTGCGCGCTCGCGGCCTGCGCCTGCGCCGGCGTTCGGATATCGAGCAGGTTGTTCATAGCCAGTCCCTGACTAGCTTGCGGTCGCCGATGTAGATCTCATTCGGCGAATTCGGGTCGAGCGCCCATTTGATGCGCGCCACCCCCTCCGTCAGGTCCTTCACGCCTCCCGAGTAGCTTAGACGCAAGTGGCCTTCCATGCCGAATTCTTTCCCTGGAACGGTGACGACGAGTGCCTTCTTTAGGAGGAAGTTGGACAGCGCCACCGAGTCCTGGTTGTAGTAGCGGAAATCCGGCAGGCAGTAGAACGTCCCCTGCGGACGGGGGGTAACGATCGAAGCAACGCCGGTCAGCTCCTGCATCACCACGTCGCGGTTGTTCTGGATCGTAAGGCGCAAGCTCTCGACGAAGCTCTGCATGCCGGTCAAAGCGCCCTCGGCTCCAGCCTGCAGAATGGCCGAGGCGCACGAGGTGGTCTGCGCCTGAACGTTGGCCATGATTTCGATGATCGCCCGCGGCCCGACGGCCCAGCCAATGCGGAAGCCGGTCATGCCGTACAGCTTCGAGATGCCGTTGATCACGATGATCCGGCTCAACTCGACGTCCTTCGTGGTGAAGTTGTAGGCCGGCGCGCGCGCTGGCCGTCGAAGACCAGCTGGTGATAGATATCGTCGGTAATCAGGTACAGGTTCTTGCGCTCGCAGAATTCGACCAGGCCGGCCACGAAGCTTTCGGGAAACACCATCCCTGACGGATTGTTCGGGCTGTTCAGGATGACGGCCTTGGTGTACCCGCTGACCGCCCGCTCGATGTCTTCCAGGCGCGGCTGGAAGGTCCCGTCTTCGGGCGTGACGACGACCGGAACCCCGCCCACCATGCGGATCATCTCCGGGTAGCTCACCCAATACGGCGCCAGGAGAATGACCTCTTCCTGCGGGTTGAGCAGCGTGAACAACAGCGTGTGGATTGCCTGCTTGGCGCCGGTGGCGACGATCACGTTCTCGGGCGCCGCAAGCCGATCGTAGTGCTCCTCGGTGTAGCGGATGATGGCCTTCTTCAGAGAAGGCAGCCCGTCGGTCGGCGTGTACTTGACGTCGCCCCCGCTCAGCTTGGAGGCGGCGCTGAGGATGGCGGTTATCGGGGCGCGGTTCTTCGGCTCCCCGATGCCCAGGTTGATCACGTCCTCGCCCCGTTCCCGCAGGATACGGGCTTCCTCGTTGAGCCTCAGCGTGGGAGACTCAGCGATCGAGCGTGCCAGTCGGCTCAAACTCATACGTCCACACCTCGCAGGCGCCCTTCCAGTGGACGCCGGATGTGATCGACCCTCCGGGGAAACATCATCCCCGGCCGCCGGTCATATTATAGTGTCTCGGGTGCACCGCCCACCGCCTCCGCCCGCAGGAAGCCGGCGGATGGCGTGCAGGGCCAATCGGTCGAGAGACTGCGCCCAAGCCAGGAGGCTGATGACCCCCCTTCGCCATCCCACGGTCACCCTCACCCGGCTGCGCGCCTATCGCGCCCATACGTTCCGGCTGGCCCCAGGCATTCAGGTGAAGACACCCCGGCAGGCACTGGCATTCGTCGAAGAGCGCGGCTTCGTGTTCTTCTGGGCGATCCAAGGGATCGACCTGCCGAGCCTGTGGACGGCCGTGGCCGGGAACCGGCGCGTGGCCAGCGAGCACGACGACCCCGGGCATGTGACCTGGGGCTGGAAAGACTCGCTCCTGAGCCAGCGCCGCTGGTTCTACGCCAAGTTGCTCCACGGTAAGTCGATGATGGTCAGCCTGAAGACGCTGCCCTACTTCTACGCCCTGAGCGACCGTCTCGGCGATCTGGAGGACTATCAGCTTGCCTACGAGGCCGGCCGGCTGAGCCGCGAGGCGCGGACCATCGCCGATACGCTGCGCATCCACGGCGCCCAGCACACCGTCGCTCTGCGGAAGCTTGCCCACCTCTCTTCCCAAGCCTCCAAGCGTAGGTTTGACAAAGGACTCCACGACCTGCAGCGCGGGCTGTGGGTCCTGCCCGTGGGCGTCGCGGAGGCAGGCGCCTGGCGATACGCCTTCATCTACGAACTGCTTGATCGATGGCTCCCGAATGTCGCCCGGGAGGCGCGGCGCATCCGGCCGGACGCCGCTCGTCAACATCTGGTGGGACTGTATCTTGATTCTGTGGGTGCGGCAGACACGGCCGCGGTCCGGAGCCTCTTCCAGTGGGACCGGACCGATGTAGTTATAGCCCTCGAGGCGCTGGTCTCCCTAGGTGCAGCCCTGCCGCTTGAGGACGGCCGCTGGGCGAGCAGCCTGCTCATGGCGGGTCCGGGGCGTCGTCCCCGCGCCTGATTCAATCCCCAGCTGTCGGCAGGAGCGGCTCCTTACGCACCGGGCGGATATGCCGTGCATAGTCGGGCAGCAGGATCGGGGACGGGCGTCCGTCGTCCAAGCCGGCCTGCTGCCGTTCACGGTTCCATGTCCGCAGATGCTCCAGCGACCGTGCCCTCGGCTCGTGCCCGAGGGCATAGGCTGCGGCCGCCGTCCCGGCGCGGCGTCCAAAGACGGTGATGTCGAGCAGCGAGTTTCCCATCAACCGATTCGATCCGTGGATCCCGCCCGCCGCTTCGCCTGCCACGTACAGGCCGTCGACGCCGGTGGATCCATCCGGCAGGATCCGGATCCCTCCGTTTTGATAATGGAGCGTCGGATAGACCAGCATCGGCTGGCGTGTAATGTCGATGTCGAATCCCTTGAACTGACGCACCATCGCCGGCAGTTCCTTCTCGATCGTCCCCGGCCCGTGGATCAGGTCGATCATCGGTGAATCGAGCCACACTCCGGGCTGCCCCGTCGGTGTCGTCACCCCGGTCTTGCGGTCCAGGCACTCACGAATGAATGTCGCTGCCTCGACATCGCGCGTTTCCAGGGGAAACACGAACTGCTCGCCGGAGATGTTGCATACCTGCGCGCCCAGGCCGCGGACTTTTTCCGTCACCAGTTGCCCGAGGATCTGCTCCGGGTAGGCGACACCTGTGGGGTGATACTGCATCGTATGCAGGAACGCCAGGCGGCGCCCCACGCGGTAAGCAAGCACGAGGCCGTCCGCTGTCGCGCCATAGTGGTTGGTCGTAGGGAATCCCTGGTAATGCAGCCGGCCGCCTCCACCGGTGGCCAGGATCACCGCACGGGCCTGGACGAGCTTGTACTCGCGCGTCTCCAGGTCGAGCAGCACGGCGCCAGAGACGCTGCCCTGCCCGTCGGTCAGTAGCTCGACGACCGGGTTGAATTCGAGCACCCGGATGGTCTCCGCCCGCGAGCGGACCTCATCGCGCAGCACACGCATGATCTCCGCGCCGGAATAGTCCCGCGCCGAGTGCATCCGCTTGCGCGACGTACCGCCGCCGTGGATGGTGCTCATGGCGCCGTCCGCCCGCTTGTCGAACATCACGCCGAGCCCTTCGAGCCACTGGATGACCCGCGGCGCATCCGTGACCAGCGCCTCGACCAGGTCCGGATGGTTCGAGAAGTGCCCCCCGCCCATCACGTCCAGATAGTGAATTGCCGGTGAGTCTTCAGGCTGATCGGCGGCCTGGATCCCTCCCTGCGCCATCATCGTATTGGCGTCGCCGAAACGCAGCTTGGTGACCATGAGCACCCGGGCGCCCGCTTCAGATGCCATCAGCGCCGCGCACGCACCGGCGCCACCGCCCCCGACGATCAGCACGTCGGTCTCCAGATCACAACGGTCCAGGGCGAACGTCTCCGGGTCGAGCTGCGGCCGGCGCCTCCAATACTTCGGCAAGCTCCAGAGGCGTGCGGTCGCCTTTGCAGGCTCCGAGCCGGATCTCGCGCGATGCCTGGGCGATGTAGTCCGGATGAAAGTGTCTGAGCACGTCGTCGCGCTGATCCGGCGTGAGCCTGGGGAAGGTGGTGCTCATCCGCGCGCCACGGCTGGCTTCCACGCGGGCGATCGACTCGAGCATGGCAGGCGTGTAGGCCATCCGGTCCTCCTAGGCTTCGATGTCTCGCGCGTCGTATCGAGCGCGCAGGGATGCGTCGTCCAGCGCGCGCAGCTCGGCCAGCGCGTGGCCGAATTCCCCCCGTTCAACCTGTTCGACGCGGTCGGCAAGGTGAGCGGATCGCTTGGCCAGGTATCGCCCGTACAGCCTGCGGGCCAGAAGTGCCACGTTGTACTGGGTCTCTTCCACCGGGCAGCGTGCCGAGCACAGGCCACAGGCGATACAGTCGAAGGAAGAGTTGGCCACGGCGGCGATATCTCCGCGCATGGCGGCGGCCATGTAGCCGCGCACATCGATCCCCTGGGGACAGGCCTTGGTACACGTGCCGCACGCCAGGCAGCGCAGAAGCTCCGGGTAAAGCGTGAACAGCGTCCCCGGCACGGCGGCCAGCTCCTCCAGGCGGTAGTCGGCCCGGCGCGACGGGAAGAAGGGGATCTGCGCCAGGTACATGTCGGGGCGCACGACCGTCTGGCAGGCCAATGCGAAGTACAGCCGCGGGTCGCCTTTCAGTCGATAGACGGTGGCGCACGCGCCGCAGAACCCGGCCCGGCAGCCGACGCCCCGTGTCAGCGTGTAGCCGGCATACTCCAGGGCGCGCAGGATGGTCAGCGTCGGAGGCACTTCCACCCGCTGGCCCATCACGAAGACGGGAATGTTCTCGACCTCCACGGCTGCCACCTCCTCGCCGCTCACCGGTGGGCCTCGCCCAGCTCGACGAATTCCTTGCGCTCGAATGTCGCCGGCGGGAGCGGGTCTTGCAGGCTGCGCCCCGGCACGTAATCGAAGAGCGCCTGCGTCCGGCGCGCTACCGTCTGGAAGAGCAGATCCACCGGCAGATCCGCCGGGCAGGCGCTCGTGCACATGCCGCACCCCACACACGATGCGGTCACATGACACAATCGGGTGAGCTGGAAGGTCAGCGTGTCTCCCGGTAGGCGTGCCGCGCCCTTGCGCTCGGCCCAGCCGAAATATCGACGGGGCTCGTGGCGGAATGAGTCGGTGCGGAACAGGCATTCCTTGCAGTAGCAGATCGGGCAGGCGACGGTGCAGTTGTGACAGCGTTGGCAGGGCTCGAAGTCGAGCATCAGCCCGGGGGTCCCCTCGGGGCCGGAGTGCATCCTCGCTTCCATGGCATCGAGCGCCTGCAATCGCACCGTACGCCGAGCTGCCTCCAGCCCTCCCAGCGATGTGGCGCGCGCAGGAAGGTCTTCGATCGGCTGTGCTGATGCGGGCAGCCATCCGCCGTCCCGCGCCTCCAGGAGCAGGCCGTCTTGCACACCGATCCAATGGACGGCCAGGTCGGCATCCCATACAGCGGGCGTGTCACACAAAGTGCACGCGTGGCGATAGGACTCCTGCGGAGCCTCCGGGGATGCTTCCCGCTGCGATGCATCCAACCGATGCCGCGCCTGTGGGTCGGATTCGCTCCAACGCCGCCACGCGGCCCCCTCCAAGGTGCCGGCACAGTCGATCCCGATGGTCATGAAGTCGTCCATCCGGAGCTGGTTGAGCTTGGCCAGCTCCACCATGCCGCGCAGTTCGCAGGGACGGCCGACGACGCCGACCTTGCCTTCCGCCGGTGTCTCCTCCGTCGTCGCACCCTGGCTGACAAGCGACGCCATACGCGCCATGTGAATGGGCATCACCGGCAGCAGGGGATCGGCGAGTGTAAGTCGCTCGGCCTTCGTGACCAGTGCCGGCTGCACGCCTAGCCCGTCACGCGTCCGCAGCATCACCAGCACGGCGCGCAGCCGGCCGGTCTCCAGCAGCTCGGCCAGAGTCTGCTGCAGGGTTTCCAACACGCCGTCCGGTCCTCCCGGAAGAGCAGCAAACAAGCTCATACCGTTCGCTCCCATCCGTCCATGCGTCGGCGCCTACGTCGTCCAGGGTAGAGGGTCATGCAGGTCCCTGCCGGCCACGTAGTGCATCCGCTGTTGGATCTGCCGGCTCAGCGCGCGCTGGATGGCGCTCAGCGGGATCCCTTCCGGACAATGAACCTGGCACATCCCGCACCCCGAACACGAAGCCAGGCGCTGGCTGGCACTCAAGAGCGCCTGCACGAAGGCATCCTTGCCGCCGGCAAGCGCAGCGCGTAGTTCCTCGCTCCACTGTGGGCACGCTTCAACACACTCGCCACACAGCGTGCATTTGTTCATGTAGCCACTGATCACGCCGGGGTAGGCATCGATCAGGCCCAGGCTCTCGAGCTTCGCCTCCGCCGCCTCCTTGCGGCGCTCAGTCAGCCGCCAGAGCGTGACCTCGCGATCGACCGTCTCCCTTTCCGTCGCCGGCCGGTCCGTGAGCGCCTCCAGGTTCCAGCGCGCATCCTTGGCTTCATCCGCCAGGACCAACAACCGCTCCTGATTCGGCACGCCGACCAGACCGATCAGCAGGTCGGCCGCACGGTAATCGGCGGCCGGCCGATCACACAGCTGGCACGCAAGCCGGCAACCCTCGGCGCGCACCTGTCCCGTTTGTGCCAGCTGAAGTGCCTCCCCCATCAGCCAGTCCGGCCGGCCGGGGTGCGCGGCGTTTCCATTCGTCCAATACTCCGGCTCGTAGGTCGAAAGGCAATCGACGCCAACGAGGATGAGATTCGTCAGGTCGAGCCTCCCTTGTTTCGCCAATTCGATCGCCGCGCGGACCTCACAGGGACGCAGGACGGCGATCGACGGCTCCGAAGCGCTGTCCCCGAACGCGGTCCGCAGGAGTGCAGCGGCATTGGCCTGCATCAGCGGCAACAGCGGGTTGACCCCTGCGAGCTCGCTCATCTGCGTGAGGACGGCAGGGTTCACATGTCCCGGTTCGGTGGAGACAGGTCCGAGCAGACGACGCGCGGCGCTGGCTTGCATCAGTCCCGCCAGGAACGACTGCAGAACCGTAACAGGGCTGCCCTCCCCGACTTCCAAGACTCGACTCACTAACATGGGACCACCTCCTGGCGCCTGCCTCCTGGAATCAATGTCCGGAAGGGTGACGCCGCCCAGCCCACGCTCCACTCGGCTTTAGACCGACCACTCCTGGCGCATTGGCGTCGGGCCCTTCGCGCGCAGAGCCTCGGTCATTTCTCCGATCGTGTTCGCAAACAATTTGCCCTCGCTGGCACTAATCCATCGCAGCCAGACCCGCTCCGAATCGAAACCGGCGCCGCCCAGGACTTCCTTGAGCACTGCCGCGCGACGGCGAGCCTTGTAGTTGCCATCCTGATAATGGCAGTCGCCCGGGTGGCAGCCGCCGATCAGGACTCCATCGGCACCGTCGGTCAGCGCCTTGATCACGTACACCGGATCGACTGCGCCGCTGCACATCATGCGGATGATGCGCACGTTGGGCGGGTACTGCAGGCGGCTCGTCCCGGCCAGGTCCGCTCCGGTGTAGGTGCACCAGTTGCACAGGAACGCCATGATCCTCGGCTCAAACGCTGCATCCATCATGGCTATCTCGCCACCCTTCCTGGCATCGGTCGACCCGCCCTGCCCGCCCTCGGGGCTCATCCCGTTTCCCACAGCGCAGCCTCCAGCATCTCCGTCACCTGCCCGAACTCAAAGCCCTTCTGCTGGCTTGCCTTGTTGGGGCAGGCCGCCACACACGCGCCGCAGCCCTGGCAGAGCACGTCCACGACCTGGGCGCTGGCGTCGCCCGGCTCCAGCCGCCGCGCGCCGAACGGGCAGATCTCCACGCAAATGCCACAAGCCGAGCACAACCTTGGATTGACGGTGGCGATGATCGGCGTCGCGGTCAATTCCTTCCTGGCCAGCAACGCGGCGACCTTGATCGAAGCAGCCTGCGCCTGAGCCAGTGTCTCGTCGATCGAACGCGGGGAATGCGCCAGGCCGCACAGATACATGCCCTCGGCGGCGAAATCGACCGGCCGCAGCTTGACATGCGCCTCGAGGAAGAAACCGTCCTTGGTCAGCGGCACCTTGAGCAGCGCGGCTGAGCGATGCGTTTCCGGGCTCGGCTTCGATCCCGGCGCTGAGCACCACCAGGTCGGCGATGATCTCGACTGTTTCTTTCCCCGGCTGCGCGACGACGCGCACCTGCAGCTGTTCCACGGATCGGCCGGGCACGCCCTCCTGGCGGCCGACCACCGGCGGCTCGGCAGGATCGAACTGCAGGAACCGCACCCCGGCCTGGCGCGCCTGCCGGTACAACCGCTCGCGGAAACCGTAGCTGCGCATGTCTCGGTACAGGATCGTCACCTGCGCCTGCGGTGCCCGTTGCTTGAGTTCCAGGGCGTTCTTCATCGCCTCCGAACAGCAGATGCGCGAGCAGTACGGGTGCGTCTTCGTCGCGGGAGCCCACGCACTGGATCATGACCACCGTGCGCGGGAACGCCTCCGAGGCTTCGTCGACCATTGTCTGCAGGCGCTCCTCGAGCTCACGCTGCGTCATGACGTTGGGGAGGGCTCCGTACCCGTACGCTTTCGGGCGGCGCTCGTGGCCGCCGGTCGCGACGACGGTTGCCCCATGCGACAGCTCGACGCTGTTCCCCGTCGGCACGGCGCACGGTCGTCCGGTACTTGCCGACGTAGCCGCCACCTCGACGACTTCCGCTGCCGGTCAGCACGCTGATCCGCGGCTCGCCCGTCACCCGGTCGATGGTCTCTTCCAGGAGTCGCTGCGGGTCGCTGCCGTCCATCCCGATGTGGATGTGGCGCAGGTTGCCGCCCAGTTCCTGCTCGCGCTCGACCAGGTGGACGGGGAAGCCCTGCGCGGCAATCGACAGCGCCGCCGTCATCCCAGCCAGGCCGCCGCCGATGACCAGGGCCCGCGGCTCGACGGTCAGCGCTGCCGCGCTGGAGCGGACGCAGGGTCCGGGCCTTGGCGACCGCCATGGCCACCAGTTCCTTGGCCTTGCGCGTGGCCACGTCGGGTGATCCGCGATGCACCCAGGCATCCTGCTCGCGGATGTTGGCCAGCTCGAACAGGTGCGGGTTCAGCCCGGCCTGGCGGATGCGTGTCCTGGAAGAGCGGCTCGTGCGTGCGCGGGGTGCAGCTTGCCACCACCACGCGGTTCAGCCGGTGCTCGAGGATCGTCGCCGTGATCTTCTCCTGCGTGTCCTGCGAGCAGGTGTACAGGTTGTGTTCGGCGTAGACCACGCCCGGCAGGGTCCTGGCGTACTCGACCACGTCGGGCACGTCGACCACGCCGCCGATGTTGATCCCGCAGTGGCAGACGAACACGCCGACGCGCGGCTCCTCGTCCGCTCACGTCCCGCTCCGGCGGGTACGCCGTCTCGCTGCGTCAGGGTGCCGCGCGCTTCGGCCAGCAGCGCCGAGGCCTGCGCCGCGGCGCAGCTGGCCTCGATGACGGTCTCGGGGATGTCCTTGGGTTCGCTGAAGGCGCCGGCCACGAAGATGCCCGGTCGCGAGGTCTGCGGCGGGCTGGAATGCCGGCGCCTCGGCAAAGCCGAACTCGTTCAGGCTCACGCCCAGGCGACGCGGCCAGTGCCTGTGGCGGCATCGGCTGGGCTGCAGCCCGACCGAGAGCACCACCAGGTCGAATTCCTCTTCGTGTAGGCACGGGCTTGCCGTCCGCTGGTTCGAAGGTCGCATAGCTCAAGCGCAGGTTGCGCGCTGCCGGGAACTTCCTTGACCGCTGGAGACCATGCTGCGGACGTAGCGCACGCCCTGCTCCTTCTCGGCGCGCTCGATATAGGCGTCGAAGCCTTTGCCGAAGGCGCGGATGTCCATGTAGAAGATGGTTGGCTCGATGTCTGGATCGTGCTCGCGGGCGATCACGGCTTCCTTGGTGGCGTACATGCAGCAGACCGACGAGCAGTAGCCCTGACCGCAGGCTGATGTCGCGCGAGCCCACGCACTGGATCCAGGCGACCTTGTGCGGGTGCGCGCCGTCCGAAGGGCGCTGCACGACGCCCGCCGAACGGCCCGGAGGCGCTCAACATGCGCTCGAACTCGCAGGCTGGTGACCACGTTGGCGTAGCGGCCGTAGCCGAACTCGGGCCGGATGTCGCCCTGGCACCGGCTCGAGCCCCGGCGTCAGCAGGACCGCGCCCACCTGCGAGCTCCAGCGATCTGTTCGACCTGGTTGTGGTCGATGGCGCCGGCCCGGCAGGCATAGACGCACTGCAGGCACTCCGAACAGATGCCGCAGCTCCAGGCAGCGCGCCGCTTCGGCGCAGCGCCTGCGCCTCGGTAGAGCGCCGATATAGACCTCGCCGAAGTCCAGCCTGCGTTCGACCGCCGGGCGGCGACTGGGCTCTGCGACGCGGCGCGGCCTGGCCGCTCTAGCCTCCAGCGACGCGGCTGAACGGCTTCCTGCTGGTTCCAGAACTGCGACGCGGCGGGCGCTGATCTTCGGCTGTCAGCGGCAGGCTCGTCAAGCAGGAAGCGGTCGATCGAGCCGGCCGCCTTGTGCCCGGCGGCGATGGCGTCGACGACGAAGGTCGTGCCGGTCACCACGTCGCCGCCGGCAAACACGCCCGGCAGGCTCGTCGCAAGCGTCTCCGTGTCGACCACAGGGAAGCGGCCGCGCAGCGTCTCGACCTGTCCCTTGCAGACACTCGAGGTCCGGCCGCTGGCCGATGGCGAAGATCACGACGTCGGCCGGAATGATGCTCGTCGGTCTGCGGCATTTCGTCGAAGTCGGGACGGCCTTCGACGAAGCCGCGGAAGTTCACCTGCGCACAGTCGCACGCCGGTCACCTGGCCGTCCTGCTGGGTGACTGTCGCTGAAGGTCCTGCGAGGCGAAGACCTCGATGCCCTCTTCCTCGGCGTCGCGAACTTCCCAATCGTGCGCCGGCATCTTCTCCCGGCTTTCCAGGCAGGCCATCCCCACCCAGGCCGCGCCCAGGCGCGCGGCGCTCATCGCCGCGTCGATGGCCACGTTCCCGCCGCCCAGCACCAGCACGCGTTTTCGCGCACCCGGCCCGCCGGGTCCGGTGCCTGAGACGCGAGGTCCACTCCCGTGTTCGGCCCTGCATTCCGCAAGCTGACCTGGCGCAGGAAATCGGTGGCCATGGTCACACCTGGGGCAGATCGGCGCCGGGGATCGGCAGCTTCACCCCCTGGTGAGCGCCCACGGCCACGAAGACGGCGTCGTACCCCTGGCGCAGCAGACCCGGTGCATCGTCCACGCGATGGTTCAGGTGCAGCTCGACGCCGTACCGCCAGGATCTCGTCGATCTCCGGCTCGACGACGGTCGTACGGCATGCGGTATTCCGGGACGCCCACGCGCATCATGCCGCCCGCCACCGGCAGCGCCTCGAAGACCGTGACCGCGTGTCCCTGACGAACGAGATCGAGCGCGCAGGTCAGCCCAGCAGGTCCGCGCCGACGATGGCCACGTCGGTGTCCGCTCGGTTCGACCGGGAGGGTTGCCGCTGCAGGTTCCGCTTCGTCCGTGTCTGTTGCGGTTCGCCGGTCCCATTGCCAGTCGGCCACGAACCGCTTCAGTCGCCATGAGGTTGACCGGTGTGTCGGCCTTCCCATTGCGCGAGCAGGCGTCCTCGCAGCGGTGGTTGCACACCCGCCCGCAGACCGACGGGAACGGGTTGTCCTCCTTGATGGTGCGGTAGGCGTCGGCGAAGCGGCCTTCGCGGATCAGGGCGACGTAACCCTGGGCACGCTGATGGATCGGGCAGGCGTCCCGGCAGGGCGCCGTCCCGTGCTTTTCGATGGCGATAGGCATTGGGGATCGCCTGCGGGTAGAGCTTGTAGATCGCCTGGCGCTGCGACAGGCCGCGCGTTGAACTGCATCCGGACGTTGGACCGGGCAGGCCGTGGCGCAGTCGCCGCAGCCGGTGCATGCGTCGAGGTCGACGAAGCGCGGGTGCTGGCGGAGTGTGACGCGTGAAATTGCCGGCTCGCCGCTCGATCGCCTTCGAGCTCGGCAGTCGGTCAGAATGTCGATATTCAGGTGGCGCCCGACCTCCACCAGCTTGGGCGACATGATGCACATGGCGCAGTCGTTGGTCGGGAAGGTCTTGTCGAGCTGCGCCATCGTCCCGCCGATGGCCGGCGAGCGCTCGAGCAGGTAGACCTTGAGCCCGGCTTCGGCCAGATCGAGCGAGGCCTGCATCCCGCCGATGCCGCCCCCAACCACCAGCACCGCACCAACGGGTGGATCTGGTCGCTCCACGGGAGCATCTGCCGCTAGCGCCGACACACGACTGGCTCGTCCGCCGGCTGCACTCCCGTATCCGGGTGAGCGAACTCTCGCATCACGCTACTGTCTCTTCATGAGGCCAGCCCCGCCGCTGCAGCAGCGGGCGTGGATCGATCAGATGCTTCGGCCACCACGATCGCGACTTCCTCCAGCCCGAAGGCCAGGCCGATCAGCTCGCTGAAATAGAAGATCGGCATCCGGCCTCCGGACCCGCCTGGCGCATCTCCAGATTGACCTGGCACAAAGGGCAGCTGGTCACGATCGCATCTGCCCCGGCTTCCCTGGCCCGTCCGGCCAGGCGGCTCACCAGACGGCGGGCAACCTTCGGCTGGGTGAGCGTCAACGCTCCGCCGCAGCAGTCCGTGGCATATCCCCAGGGGCGCACATCCGCCCCCAACGACTGCCGAGCAACTCGCTCATCACGACGGGTGCTCCGGATCGTCGAAGTTCGTCACTTCCGGAGGGCGCACGAGCAGGCAGCCGTAGTACGCTACGACCTTGAAACCGGCACAGATCGGCCGGTGACACGATCGCGGATTGCTGTCCAGGTCCAACCGCGTCATGCAGTACCTCCAGCAGAGCTCGCACAGCAGCTCGAACCGCGAGTAGTTGAAACCCACGGCCTGCTCGATCTGGCGGCGGCGCTCCGGACTGGATTGCAGCTCGCGTTCGACCGTCTTATGGCGGTTGAAGCACGCGGCGCAGGGCATGAGCACGTCATGGCCGGCTCGCTGGGCGATTGCCAGATTGCGCGCCGGCAATGCCAGGGCAGAGGGTATGGCTCCGGCTGTGAGCCGAGGAGGCGCCGCAGCAGTTCCAGTCTTCCAGCTCGACCAGGCCGATCTTCAGAGCGTTGAAGACAGCCTGCACCGAGTCGTTGAATTCCCGGCCGGTCGAGTGCAGGCTGCATCCGGGATAGTACGAGTATTCCATCACGTGCTCCGACCGTCCGCAGGCGTTCGCTCTCGTCTGATCGAGCAGCGGACGCTCCTGGGCTCCTCGCTGACCTCGAACAATCCCTGCCGAGCTGCGCCCTGCCCTTGACGACGATGCGGCACCAGCGGCACCTTGCCCTTGACGACCAGCGGGCGCCGCTGCCGAGATCGGCGAACAGGTTCCCCGTCCACAGCTTGTACGCGCCCAGGAGCCCGGCCTCGTTCATCCGCCCCAGATGTTCGACCAGGAACAGGAACAAGCGGTGGAACTTCACCGAGCCCGGCTCGCCAGCCGGTACTCCCTCGCCACTTGCGCCATCTGACGCAGCGCGTCCATCACGTGGGCGATGTCGATCTCGTTCGGGCAGCGCGTGCCGCACGTCTCGCAGCCGGCGCACAGCCAGATATCGGGGCTGGAAAGAAGCCGTCCTTCTGCCCAAGCTGCACCATGCGCAGAAGCATTTGATCCGGCCCATAGCGCATGTCCGCCGCCGACCGGGCAGCCCGCCGTGCACTTGTGGCAGTGGTAGCACAGCTCGATCGTCTGTTCGGCCATGCGTTCACCCTCTGCATCAGGGGGACGTCGACGATTGGTCGGCTGTGAACGGCTGTCGTCATCGGCTCCTCATGGCTCCCGGAGATTCCCGGCTAGACGACCTCATCCAGCATCGCCATTATCTGTTCGTGCTGCCAGTTGCGCACGTAGCTGGCCTTGTTGGGGCAGGCCACCACGCAGGCGCCGCAGCTCTGGCACAAGGCCGCGTTCACCGTGGCCATGTGCCGCACCGGATGGATGGCGCGCGCCCCGTACGGGCAGGCTGCCGACGCACGCTCCGCAGGCTGCGCACAGCTCGGCGATCACCGGCGCGACCGTCGGCGACTGGTCGTCATCTCGTCGCTGGGAGAACAGCTGCAGCACCTTGGCGGCTGCGCCGCTGGCCTGCGCCACGCGTCTCGGGGATGTCCTTGGCCCCTGGCCGGTGCCCGCCAGGAAGATCCCGGCGGTCAGCGTTTCGACCGGGCGCAGCTTGGGGTGCGCCTCGTTGAAAAAGCCGTCGGCGTCGGTGCTGATGTGCAGCGTCTGGCCGAGTTCGGCGGCGCCCGCCGCCGGGACCATCGGCGTCGCCAGCACGACAAGGTCGGCGGCGATTTCGATCGCCCGACCGCTGAGCGTGTCGGTGCCCCACACGATGATCTTGCCATTTCCTGGAAAGATCTTGCTCACCTTGCCGCGCAGGTAGAGCGCGCCGTGGTCCTCATCGCGCGCTGGACGTACTCGTCATAGCCCTTGCCCGCCGAGCGGATGTCGATGTAGAAGACATACGCCTGGCCGTCCGGGACGCGCTCGTTGTACAGCATGGCCTGCTTGGCGACGACCATGCAGCAGACCTTGGAGCAATACGGCACGCCGTGTTCCGGGTCGCGCGAGCCGGCGCACTGAACGAAGACCACCTGGCGAGGCACGCCACCATCCGACGGGCGCCGCAATTCGCCGTCCGGCGCAAGCATCGTCTCGAAATCGAGCGTGCTGATCACATCGGGCAGGACCCCGCCTCCGTACTCAGGCAGGCGCACCGGGTCGTAGGCGTCCCAACCCGTGGCCACGACGATCGCTCCCGCGTCGAGCGAGAACTGGGTAGGCTCATCTCCCTCCGGCGCAGCGGTTCGGATCTCCACCTGGAAGTTGCCCACATATCCGCTGCATGAGGTCACCTCCGAGCCCGTCAGCACCTGGATCTTCGGGTGGCCCTGGACTGCGTTCGTCATCGCCTGCAGGCGCTCGGAGGCCTCCCGTAAGGTTCAGAATGTCCCGCTCAACTGGGCCATGTGCCCGCCCAGCCCAGCCTCGCGCTCGACCAGTACGACCGGGTAGCCGGCGTCGGCAACATCCAGGGCGACCTGCATGCCGGCGATGCCGCCGCCGATCACCACGCATCGACGGGTCAACGGCAGGCTGAGCGGCTCGAGCGCTTCATCCAGGTGCACCTTCTCGACGATCGACCGGACGATGTCGGAGGCCTTCGCCGTCGCTGCCGGCATGTCATGCTGATGCACCCACGACACCTGCTCGCGGATGTTGGCGCTTTCGCACCGGAAGGGATTCATCCCGGCGCTGAGCGCCGTACGGCGGAAGGTGGTTTCGTGCATCGCCGGAGAGCAGGCCGCCACCACAATCCCGTCGAGATGATGGTCGGCGATCGATTGACGGATCAACTGCTGCCCCGGATCGGAACACATGTATTTGTAGTCGGCGGCGAAGGCAACTCCCGGATGGTGGCGCAGCTCATCAGACAACGCGGCCACATCCACCGCCGAGGCGATGTTGTGGCCGCAATGACAGACGAACACCCCGATGCGACTGCCCATGGAACTCCGTTAAGTCTCCTCGCCCGCCCGTCAGGCAATCACGAGCTGCTGCGCATTCACCCGCTGCTGAAACAGCGAAAGCACCTTGGCCGCCGCGCCGCTGGCCTGCGCGACCGTCTCCGGGATGTCCTTCGGCCCGAGCGCCGCGCCCGCCAGGAACACCCCTTCGGCCCCGCACTCGACCGGCGCCATCTCTTCATCGCCCGGAATCAGGAATCCGTTGCCGTCGACGCCCACGCCGAACAGACCGGCGACGGCGGCCGTGCTTGCGCGCGGCACGAATGCCGTCGCCAGGACCACCAGGTCGGCGGGGATCTCGACCGTCCGGTGGCTCAAGGTGTCGGCCCCCTTGACCATCAACTTACCGTCCTGGGCGTAGATCTTGCTCACCTTGCCGCGCAGGTAGATGACCCCGTGTTCCTCCTGCGCCCGGGTCACGAACTCCTCGTACCCTTTGCCGCCGGCGCGCACGTCGATGTAGAAGACGTACGCCTGCCCGTCCGGTACCCGGTGTTTGTAGAGCATGGCCTGCTTCGCCGTATACATGCAGCAGATCTTCGAGCAATACGGCACGCCCCGCTCCGGATCACGCGAGCCGCTGCACTGCACGAAGACGACCTGTTGGGGCACCGCCCCGTCCGACGGACGCAGGACCTTGCCGGCCGTCGGACCGCTGGCCGCCAGCAGGCGCTCGAACGCCAGTCCGTCGATGACGTCCTGCAGCTCCCCGCCGCCGTACTCGGGCAGTCGCTCCATTGGCAGCAAGTCATAGCCGGTCGCCATGACGATCGCCCCCACCTCTTCCTCGACGACCGTGTCCTGCTGCTCCCAGTCGATGGCGCCCGTCGGACAGAATTTGGCGCACGCACCGCACTTGGGTGTGGCCGGGTTTCCCTGCTTGTCGACCGAGGGCGCACGTCCGGCCCCGATGTCCCACTTGCTCTGCAGGTAGCGGCAGTGCTCGGCATCGATCACCGGCTTGTTGGGCACCGCCTGCGGCGACAGGGTGTAGATGACCTTCCGCTTACCGATCCCGCGCTCGAAGTGCGACTCGACCTTGAACGGGCACTTCTCCTGACAAACTCCGCAGCCGGTGCATTTCTCCCAGTCGACATAGGCCGCCCGGCGCCGAACCCGCACCGTGTAGTTCCCCGAGGCTTCCCTTCGGACCGACTCGATCTCGCTGTGGGTGTAGAGCCGGATGTTCTCGTGGTGACCGACCTCGACCGTCCTGGGGGTCAGGATGCATTGCGAGCAGTCGAGCGTCGGGAATGTCTCGGAGAGCTGGGCCATGTGGCCCCCGATCGAGGGCTCGCGCTCGACCAGCACCACCGGGAAGCCGCTGTTGGCGATGTCGAGCGCGGCGGTGATCCCGCCAATTCCCGCGCCGACCACCAGGGCCGTGGTGCAGGCTGAGTTGCTCATGCGGCGGCCTGGAGCGGCAATGCAGGGCCGGCATGCTCCGTTAGGCCGAAGGCGGCCGCCATCACTTGAGTAAAGTACGCCACCGGCAGCCGTTCCCCCAGCGGCTTTGCCTCCTGAGCGCGATCGAGATTGAACTTGCACAGCGGGCAGGCCGTGACCACGATCCTGGCGCCGGCCGCGCGGGCCAATTCGATCACCGCCGCGGACAGGCGCTGGTTGGCCTCGGGGGCCGAGACAAGCAGCGTTGAACCACAACACTCCGCCTGCCGGGCAAAACCCACTGGCTCGGCACCCACGGATTGCAGTAGATCGTGCAGCACCCGCGGCGCCTCGGGCTTGTCGAACTCCATCTCGGCCTCGGGCCGCAACAGTAGGCACCCGTAGTACGGCGACGCCCGCAGTCCCTGAAGAGGAGCCACCACGCGTCGGCGAACGACCTCCCAGCCAAGGTCGTCGCGCAGGATGCCGAGCAAGTGACGAACGTGCACCCGTCCGTCGTAGTCCCCTTCGGTCACGAATGCATTCAGGCGATCGGCGGCTTCCGGGTGCGTCCGCAGGAAGTAATCTGATCTCTTCAGGGCGTGAAAGCACACGGCGCACAACGTCGCCATGTCTCGCCCGGACTCCTGGGCAGCGATCAGTGCCCGCGTCGGGGCGATGAAGTTCATCACGTTCTCGGCGTTGAGCGGGAAAGATGCGCCGCAGCAGTTCCATCCCGGCACTTCCCGCAGCTCGAGGTCCAACGCCGCCGCCACGGCCCGGCCGGAGGCATCGTAGTCGACCGCGGTCGTCGCCAGCGTGCAGCCTGGGAAGTAGGAGTAGAGGCGCTCGGCCGAGGTCACCGCTCGCCTCTCCGCAGGGCGGCGATGACGGCCATCTGCGGTGCGGAGGCCAGGAGCGCTCCGTCCACCCGTCCCGCCAGGACGCGAGAAGTCACCGCGCCGCAGGGCGATCTGGCGCACGGCTTCCATGACCCGCGGCAGGTCGACCCCTTTCGGACAGCGCGACTGACACATCAGGCATGAGGCGCACATCCAGGGGGTTTGTGAATCGACGACCGTCTCCAGGCCGAGTTGAGCGAGCCGGATGATCTGGTTGGGGAGCAGGTCCATCTCCTCGACCAGCGGGCAGCCGGCGGAGCACCGGCCGCATTGATTGCATTTCAGGAGGTTCTGCTCGGAGATCGCCTCGATCTCACGCACGATGGGGCCGTGCAGCGCTGCCGGGTCGAGGGTTACGCGCATCGGGGCACCACACGGGTCTCGGCCCGGGGACAGCACGGATTGGCCGCGGAGATGAGGCCGGGCGGAATGGGCCGTCTCTCGTCGAGGCTCACGCCGTGCGTGCCCGTTTCGCATGGTCGACGGGACTCAGGCATCGCGGCCAGAGAGGGTGACCCTGTGTTCGCATGACCGATCGGCCTTCCGCACGGAGGGAGCACACTAACACCTCGCGGAAATTGTTAGCCCAGTCTAGCGGCGACCCTCCGGCGGCGTCATCCACCCTTGGCCTGAGATTGCCGTCTACACGGGCTGACAAGCTCGCGTGCATGGGCTCTTGAGTATTTCGGTCTAGCTCATCGAACTTCTCGCCTTTTCAGCCCCAGCGCTACGCTCGGGGCGTGTTCGCACAATCCTGGGGCGGCTCCCACGTCATCGTCGCCTTATGGGCACAAGTGCACCGCAAGGGCTCGTCCCGCTCCGCGGCCGCGCACCCTGCAAATCCTGTCCCACGAACAGGTGCCTTCCGTTCTCGGTTGCAATAGGATATAATCTGTCCGGTTTGGCCCCCTGGAAAGTTAAATCTTGGACATCGGGGCACAGCGCGAAGCACTGGAAGGAGCGAAACGTGAGCGGGATCCGTGTACTCGTCGGCACTCGCAAGGGCGCGTTCATTCTCACGTCGGACGGGAAGCGCAAGGAGTGGGACGTCGGCGGCCCGCACTTTGCCGGATGGGAGATCTATCACCTCAAGGGTTCGCCGGCAGACCCGAACCGCATCTACGCCTCGCAGACCAGCGGCTGGTTCGGGCAGGTCATGCAGAGATCCAGCGACGGCGGCGCGACCTGGGAGCCGGTGGGGAACAGGTTCGCCTACGACGGCACGCCCGGGACGCATCAGTGGTACGACGGGACACAGCATCCCTGGGAGTTCAAGCGCGTCTGGCACCTGGAGCCTTCGCTGACTGATCCGGACGCGGTGTTTGCCGGCGTCGAGGACGCCGCCCTGTTCCGGTCGGCCGACGGAGGGCAGGCCTGGGAGGAGCTTCCGGCTCTTCGCGCGGCCAAAGGCAATCTATGGTCGCCCGGCGCCGGCGGCATGGGCCTTCACACCATCGTGTTCGACCCGCGGAACTCGGGGCGGATGTTCGTCGCCATCTCGGCAGCCGGCGTCTTCCGTACGGACGACGCTGGCCAGACGTGGCGCCCGACCAACAACGGATTGAAGTCGGCGCAGGAACTTCCCGATGCGGACGCGGAGGTCGGCCACTGCGTGCACCGGATCGCAATGCACCCATCGCGCCCGGACGTCCTGTTCATGCAGAAGCACTGGGACGTGATGCGCACGGACGATGCCGGCGGGACCTGGCGCGAGGTGAGCGGAAACCTCCCGACCGACTTCGGATTCGTGATCGACGTCCACGCCCACGAGCCCGAGACGATCTACGTCGTCCCGATCAAGAGCGACTCGGAGCACTATCCGCCCGACGGAAAGCTGCGCGTCTACCGCAGCCGGTCCGGCGGCGACGAGTGGGAGCCGCTTTCGAAGGGCCTGCCGCAGCGCGACTGTTACGTCAACGTGCTGCGCGACGCAATGGCCGTTGATTCGCTCGACCCGTGCGGGGTGTACTTCGGGACCACAGGCGGCCAGGTGTACGCCTCCGCCAATGCGGGCGACGCGTGGAGCCCCATCGTGCGAGACCTGCCGGCAGTTCTCTCGGTCGAGGTGCAGACGCTGTCATGATCCGGATCACCCTACCGGCGCACCTGCGGACGCTGGCCCGCATCCAGGGCGAGGTCCGGCTCGAAGTCGGAGGTGCGGTCACGCAGCGTTCGATCCTCGACGCGCTCGAGGCGGCGTATCCCGTGCTGCAGGGAACGATTCGCGACCATGTGACCCACGAGCGGCGCGACTTCCTGCGGTTCTTCGCCTGCAAGCAGGACTATTCGCTCGAAGCTCCGGACGATCCGCTTCCCGACGAGATTGCACACGGCACGGAGCCCTTCCGCATCATCGGGGCGATGGCCGGGGGCTAAGCAGAGGCGCCGCTGAGTATTTGTATCCGGCGGGAGGGGTTGGCCTGAACGCCGTGCCTTAGGATGAAACCAAAGTCGAGGTCACACCATGAGAGTGATGGTCATCATGAAAGCGGACCAGGACACCGAGGCAGGCGTGCTGCCCGACGAGAAGCTCCTGACCGCGATGGGTAAGTTCAATGAGGAACTGGTCCAGGCCGGCGTCATGCTCGCCGGTGAGGGATTGCACCCGAGTTCGAAAGGCGCGCGCCTCCGCCTTGAGGGCGCTAAGCGATCCGTCATCCGAGGTCCCTTCCCTCGGGCGAACGACCTGGTCGCCGGGTTCTGGATGTGGAAGGTGGCCTCACTGGACGAGGCGATCGATTGGGCCAAGCGCATTCCCAACCCGGACGGCGCCGAGGCGGAGGTCGAGCTTCGCCCGGTCTTCGAGGCGGAGGACTTCGGCACCGAGTTCACCCCCGAGCTCCAGGAGCAGGAAGCGCGCCAGCGGGCTCGGGCGGAACAGCTCAGCCAGCGCCTCGGGCACTAGGCGCGAAATCGTCAGTGAGGCGATGATGCGATTCATGCTGTTGATGATCCCAAGAGGCTACGAGAGCGCCACGCCGGGCACCCTGCCGGATGCCAAGGCCGTCGAGGCGATGATGAAGTACAACAAGTCCCTGCAGCGTGCCGGCGTGCTGCTGTCGCTCGAAGGGCTGCACCCGCCTTCGATGGGCGCACGGGTCTCCTTCTCCGCGGGCAAACCGAAGGTCATCGAAGCCCCATTCCCCGGCGTCAGCGAAGTGCTCGGCGGGTACTGGATGATTCAGGTCGGTTCGAAGGCAGACGCCGTCGAGTGGGCTTCCCGCTGCCCGGCCTCGGATCGAGAGGTCATCGAGATTCGCCAGGTCCAGGAACTCGCCGACTTCCCCGTGGATACCCAGCAGGCTACGGCGGCGTTTACAGATCTGAGAGCGAAGCCGAAGGGCGGCCAGTAGCCCGCTCCATCCTTCCGGCCACTTCTGGCGTGGCTTCCTCCCAACCATCCGGACCACAGGCTTCCCCCGCGCAAAGCGTGTTAACCTCCGTAATCCCCATGGCTTAGGAACAGACACCCCCACTCCCCGTCCGTACCAAGACGGACGCGGCACGCGGCTTCGGGTCCGCTGGCCTCGTTCCCACCTTGCCCTTCCCGCAATCTCGAATGGCGCGAGAATCCTCCGACGGTGCTCAACGTCGCCCGGGGATTGCGATGGCCCTGGCGGCGGCCGACGGAAAGGGATCCTGGCATGCTCGTGCGCGACGTGATGACCGCCGACCCGATCACGATCCGCCCGCAGGGCGACCCGCGCGCCGCACTGGGGCTGTGCAAATCGGGGCGGTTCCGGCGGCTCCCGGTCGTCAATGGCGAAGGGCAAGTCGTCGGCATTGTGACCCGAGGCATGCTGGAGCGGTTCCTCGCCACCGCCCCCCCACCCAGCATTCAAGCCCGCCAGCACGGCATCTCACAGGTGATGGTGGCGCCGGTCATCACCGTATCTCCCGACGACCCCATGGAGGAAGCGGCGCGCCTGATGGTCGCCCAGCAGATCGGATCTCTCCCCGTCGTGGACCAGGGGCGGCTGGTCGGCATCGTCACCGAGACGGACATCTTCAAGGAATTCGCCGAGATCCTGGGAGGCCAGACCGCCGCGCTGCGGATGACGGTCGTCGTCCCGGACGTCCCCGGGTCGCTGGCGCGCGTCGTCAACGCCGTCGCCGCCCTGCGCGGCAACATCCGCTCGGCGATCATCCTGCCGTGCGAGGATCCCGGTTGTCGTGCCGTGACGCTGTGGATCGAAGGGTCGACCCGGGAGCGACTGACGGAAGCCGTAGCCGCGCTCGAGGGCGTCAGGCTCACCCGCCTGTGGAGCCCTCCGCCCGCCGGCTAGCCTCGCAGCAACGCCGCTCCGCTTGCCGCGCTTGAGGCGTCCCAGCTCACGAGAGGCAAGTGCGAGTCAGTCGGCGGCCGTTGCCCCCGGGACTCAGGCAGTGATGATCCCCTTCTGAAATGCATACTTCACGAGTTCGGTTCGATCGTGCAGATCGAGCTTCTGCATCAGATGCAGGCGGTGGGTCTTGACCGTCTTGATGCTCAGCTTCAGCATCTCGGCGATCTGGCGATTGGTGAAGCCCTCGGCTACCAGCTGCAGGACCTCGCGCTCGCGGATGGTCAGGTCGTCATAGGGATCATGCGTCCGCTCGGCCTCCAGGCTGTTCAAGTACAGGCTGGTGAGCGTCCTGGTCATCAGGGGTGAGAAGAACGGCTCCCCGCGTGCCACTTGCCGGATGGCGAGCACCAGTTCGCGTCCGGCGGCGTCCTTGAGGACGTAACCCGAGGCGCCCGCGGCCAGCACCTGCGCCAGGTATTCATCGTTTTGATGCATGGTCAAGATCAGCACGCGTGACTCCGGCACTTCGCGGCGAATGTGCTTCGTCGCTTCCAGCCCGCTGAGTAGCGGCATGCCGATGTCCATGATGACGATGTCCGGTCGCAAGGCACGCGCCTTCTCCAACGCCTGGCGTCCGTTCTCCGCCTCTCCTACGACTTGAAGGTCGGCCTCGTCGCTCAAGAGCGCGCGGATGCCATCGCGCAGGATGGCGTGATCGTCGGCCAACAAGATGCGGATCGGCCTAGCCACGCGGCCCCTCGAGGGCTTGCAGGGGAATGGCGACGCGCACGCGTGTCCCCTCGCCGGGTGTTGACTCTACGCTCGCCACCCCGCCCAGCGCCGCCGCCCGCTCGCGGATTCCGAACAAGCCCATGTGCTGCCGCCCGTCCGGCGGCGGAGGCAGCACGGCGTCGAATCCGACGCCGTCGTCATCCACTTCGAGCTCCAGGTCCTCGCGGCACGCAAGTCGGATGCGCACCTGGCCGGCGTCGGCATGGTTGAGGACGTTGCTGATCGCCTCCTGGGCGATCCGGAACACGGCCGTCTCGACCGACGCGGGCAATCGCGGTAGGTTGGCGTCTGCCTCGACCGTAACGTCGATCCCTTCCGGCTCGAGCCGGTCCGAGGCATACCATCGGATCGCCGGAGCCAGCCCGAGATCATCGAGCACCAGGGGGCGCAAATCGGCCACGACGGCGCGCAGGTCATCCAGAGCACGCCGGGTCAGCCCGCGTGCGGCCCGCAGGCGATCCTTCAAGTGCGGCAGGTCATCCGGGATGGCCGAGTTCAATTCGCTCCAGAGCGATCAGCAGGCTGGCCAGCGACTGGCTGGTCTCATCGTGCAGTTCACCGGCGATGCGCTTGCGTTCCTCTTCCTGGGCTGAGATGACCTCCAGCGACAGTGCCCGCAGGCTCCGCCGGTTGGCCTCGATCGTCGCCGCATGCACTGCCAGCCGGTCGAGCATCGTGTTCAGCGCCAAAGTCAGTCGGTCGAGATCCGGGTCGTTGCCCGGGATCACCGGCAAGGGAGCGCCCGAGAGGTCATCGTGGATCCGGCCGACGGCGCGGGTGAGCTCCGAAAGCGGGCGCAGCGTCCGGCGCAGCACGATGTAGTTGATCAGCAGGCTGAGCGCCACCCCCAATGCGGCGAAGCCCAACACCAGGCCGAGCGTCGAACTCGTCGGCCAGCGACTTCGTCACGATGGTCCCGGCCACGGCGCCCAACAGCACCACCACGGCATTTGCCGCCAGGATGCGGGTGAGCAGCGGAGGGCGCCACCCACGGGGACTCTTGGCGGCTCACGCACCGGCCGCCTCCCCCACTGCGGAACCGATGCTCCCGCGGGCACCGCGCTGCGTTTCGGGCCGCATAACACTTGGCGGTCGTCGCCCCGAACATCGGAAGAAGGTGCGATCCCCACCCTGGCATGCCCATTGATCATGCTCGACCTCATGGACTTCCATCCGAACCGCAAGGGCGTCAACAACTCAAAGCAAAGGGGGAAGCTGGCCAACTCGCTCATGGACTCGCCGTGAGCTCGTAGACGAAGAGACCCGATCCGGAGTACACGAGCTCGACCCCGGCACCTCAGATGCGCATCAAACTCCGCCGGATAGCGCCCCACGCGCTCTGTGACCACGGCGTACCGAGCGCCGTACCGCTGGGCCAGGGCGCGGACTACCTCAAGTTCTTGACCGGCAGGCAGCGTCATCGCCGGCTGTCCGCTGGCCAGGTTCACGCTGTGAGCCTGGGTCGCAAGGACAGGCTCGTCGGGACTGGCATGTGCAGCCAGCCAACTGGCCGCCTCGCCGAAGGTGGCCGAGTTTCTGCGGCTATCGTCGATCGCACGCGGCCAGGCGAATACGGATTGAATGATAATCAATGCCGCAGTCGCAGCGGCCAGCCCGAAGCCCAATGTCCTCTTGCGTCTCGCCACGCGTGCGATTACCAACGCCGCACCCAGCGCCAACCAGGGAAGGGTCGCGCCCGCCGAGTGGTAGAACAACCCGGCCAGAGACGGCACGCTGAAGACAATGGCGCTGACCAGGGCGAGCAAGACACCGTAGGCGATGCCAATCTGCATCACAGGACGGTTCGCTCCCGACAGGCCGAGCCACCCGAACGCGCCGAAAGGAAACGAGATCACCGCCCACACCCCGAGGTTGTGAACCAATGCCTGCCATCGAAGCCCGGTGATGAACCCCGGCCCCCGCTCGAGGAGCGCACGCAGCGTCGGCGGGTCGTTCCAGTTGAACATCTGCACGTAGTCCTGAAGTGCGGCGGCCGTCATCGGCGAGACCGGCTGCAAAACGCCGAACACGTGCAGGTTGCGAATCCACCAGGCACCCATCGGCACGGCACAACCGGCTGCGAGCGCCACCAGCATCCACAGCCCCCGACGGGTCAGCCGGAGAGTGCCGACGAAGAACACACCGATCAACACCGGAATGAGCATCCCGTCCGAGCGCGTCAGATATGCGAATCCGCCCAGCAGGCCGGCGACCAGGCTCAGCCCCACCGACCGTCGCTCGGCTGCCAGCCCGCCCACCAGCAGCGCGCCGGCGCCGAGGAGCGCAAACGGCGCGGCGCTGTCGGTGCTGGCCGCCTGGTAGACCGGAAGCGCTCCGGCCATTAGCAAAAGCGCCGCGCCCAGGGCGACCCGCCGATCTCCCGGATGTACGGTGCGGCCGAGCACGTACGTGAGGGAACGAGAAGCGCTGCGCAAAACGTCCCGGGGATCTGCGCCACGAGCAGCGAGTCACCGAAGGCCTTGATCCAGGGAACCATGAGCAGCGTCGCTATCGGCATCCAGTACTCATGGCTTGGATGGGTGACGGAGGGAAACGTGAACTGGTAGGACCACAAGACATCGGAAACCAGGCCGCGCCCGGCGGCCAGGCTGCGGGCGGTCTGCAGGTAGAATGCCGGATCGTCAAGCGGCGGGAACGCGATGTGCGCAGCCAACGCAAGGCGGATTGCCCAGGCGATGGCCAGCAACCCGAGTGCGATCCACACATCGAGTCCTCGTCTCACCGTTCCTGCGCCTCCCTCAACAAGGATGATCCGGCCTTCGCTCAGCCGTTCCCCTCTGCGCGCTCACGGCGCGCTTCGGGGACCACCTCAACGAGTGCGCTCGAGGATGACCGCCGTGCCATCGGCGAAGGTCTCCGTCCAGAGCGGATCCTGGCGGAGCTGGCGAACCAGCCGCGAGTCCGGCGGCAGGATCACCCAGTCGACGTCGTAGCGCGCCAGCACCTGTTCCCATCCATCCCCCAGCGTGATGACTGTCTCGTACTGGCGCGTGAGCGCCTCACCGTAGAAATCGGTCTGCCCATCGATGAAGACTGTCACCGTGGGCCAGCCCCGAAACAGCAGGTAGCCTCCCCACGGGAAGTAGTTGAACACATGTCGGCCGGGAGGGTTCGCCAAGGCCCAGTCGACGGCCTGAACGGGAAAGACGCGCGACGAGAAGGTGTTGCCCCCCGGAGCCGGCGTCAGCCGTACACCGGCGGCCAACAGGGCGGCCGCGCCCAGCATCGCAGCCGCCGGCCACAGCTTGCCCCGCAAGCCGGCTTCGAGGCCGCTGAGCCGCGCCTCACGCTTCAGCCACGAATCACCGGCCACCGACCCGGGCAGTGCAGCCGCCAGCGACTCGGCCAGGATCGGTACGGCGAGCATCGCGTAGACCGGGACGTGGCGAACGCTGTACAACCCCAGGCCGGTCCATCCGATCAGCAGAAGGATCGAGCGCGGCTCGGTCTGCCTGCGGCCGAGCGCCAGAAGGACCGGTGAAAGGAGGATCATCCCCAGGAAAGGCCACGTGCTCACGTCATGGAAGTTGGGGGACAGATACTCGGCCGTGTGATTGACCAGGTAGGCGTTCCCAATGTAACCGACCGAAGTGGCCCACAGGCGCAGGCCAACGGGGTTCACCAAAGTCGCCGCCAGCGAAAGCGCCAGAGCCAATCCGAGCCGGCGCCCATGAGTGGCGTTCGCCTCGTTCGGTCCCGACCTCCACCTGTGCCAGGCCCAGTCCGCGGCGTACGCGAGCCATACGACAAACCCGAAGACAAACGCTCCATGCAGGTTCGCCCACAGAAGCATGATCAGCGGCTGGCGCCACCATGCCGAGAGTCTCGCCGCGTGCCGACCGCTCCAGGCCATCGGTCCAGGCGACGACCAGGAGCAGCGTGAACAGGTGCGGCCTGGCGAGCCAGTGCAGGCTGGATGCGGATGCGGCCACCAATGCCAGCATCAGCGTCGCCAATCCGAGCCTGCTGCGCCGGACGCCCGAGCGATAGGTCCACGACAAGGTCAGGCCAAGCAGAACGGCACAGAGCAGGACGACGCCATCCAGCCCGAGGATCCTGTACGCAAGCGCAAAGGCAACCTGCGCCAGCCACTCGTGCGGCGTCAGTTCCTCCCCCGACATGGTATGGGAGAAGATGTCCGCCGTGGGGATTCGACCGGTCTGCAGGATGTGCTCACCGATGGTCAGGTGGCGTCCCAGGTCGCCGTCGACATTGAGGAGCCTCGGCCCGAGTGCCACGACCAACAGGAAGATGGCCACGAACAGCACATCCTCGAGGCGCGGCACCAGGAAGGCCCCGATCCCGCGCGGCCCATCCGCTAGGGACCCGGAACCTTGCCGGGCTGACGACAGCTCGTTGCCTCGGTCGGTAATCACGTCCTCACCTTCCAGACGCCACCCAGGAGCCGGATCTCCAATCCCCCGCGAGCTCGAATCGGCGGACGAGTCTGCAATCCTGTGGATGGGGTCCCCACAGATGGCGCTCATCGCAGGATGGGATTCTAGGCCACCCGAAAGGATTCGCCACCTCTGCTCGAGTGCCTGCATCCGGGCGCCTTCAGCGCCTGCAGAACGGTGCAGGTCTATAATCGGATCGCCGGTGTCGGCCAGGGATCCCGATCCCGTCTGAAGGAGCAGTGCGTGACCAGAGTCGCCATCGTAACCGACAGCGTCGTCAGTATCCCCGAACAACTCCTCACGTCGCTCAACATCCGCTGGGTGGCCTACTACATCCACCGCGGGGCCGAAGTTCTCCGGGACCTGCTCACCATCCAGCGCGAGGAATTCTTCCGATGGCTCCCCACAGCCAAGGAGCTGCCGACGACCGCAAGTCCGGGGCCGGGTGACTACCTCCAGGCGTACGAGGGGCTGGCTCGGGAGGGCGTGCGGGAGATCGCCAGCATCCACATGTCGGCCGCCGGGAGCGGAGCCTACCAGGCAGCGCGAACCGCCCAGTCGATGGCCGCAGAACAAATGCCGGACGTTCAGATCGAGGTCATCGATACGCGCAACGTCTCCATGTGTCACGGGTGGATGGCGATCGAGGCGGCGCGGCTGGCACAGGCAGGCGGGCCGCTGGCCGACGTCGTGGCTTTGGTGCGTCGCATGATTCCGATCACGCACATGATCCAGACCGCCGACACACTCAAGTACCTCTACATGGGAGGCAGGATCGGCGCTGCCAAGCGGCTGGTCGGCGCCCTGCTCGACATCAAGCCCCTGATCGGTATGCGGGACGGGACAATTGTCCCACTCGGGGTGGCGCGGAGTCGGTCCAAGGCGTACCAGGCGATCGCCGACCTGGTCGAGAAGGCGGTGGGGACCGCCGGCAAAGTGAAGATCGCCTACGTCCACGCCGCCGCGGCCGAGGAAGCCGAGCGGCTGAGGGGATTGGTTGAATCACGCGTGCGAGCTGTTGAATCCATCATCGCCGAACTCTCTCCGGCCCTCGGCGTCCACTCTGGGCCGGGCACAGCCGGCGTGTGTTTCTTCCCGGTCTCCGAGTAACCTGAATCACCCGCAGCGTCTGAAGACCGGCTGGCCAACGCTGGCCTGCCGTTTCCCCAGGGGCGGATCTTTGGCCACCCTCCCAGTCATGCTCCGCCCGGCTTCCAACCAGAGGGAGCGTCAACTCCGCCCCTGCGCGTGGCAAGCTCCTTGCATCAGCGGGTGTGCGGGCGGGCGCTGGTTCCCCGCCTGACTTCAACGTTCCCAGGCAGGGCTCCCAAGCATGGCCACGCAGACTCTCAGCGCCACCCGCCCCACCCCATCGAATGCGACGCCGTCCGCGCGGCGGAGGAACCCCCTGCGGCCTCTGCTGCTGATCACAGCCATCGGAGCCGTCGCCCTGGCAGTCCCGCTGGCCGCTTCCGGCGCGTTGTATGGCTCGTTCGCGCTCTCCGAAAGCATCGCGCCCGGCGTGACCGTCGCCGGGTTGTCCGTGGGCGACCTGACGGTCGAACAGGCGGCGACCGTGCTCGACGACCTGTGGAATCGACAGCTCACCCTCCAGGTTGTCGATCCTCCCAGCGGCGCGGCATGGACGATGACGCCCGGTGAGCTTGGGCTGTCCGTCGACGGGCTGCAAACGGCACAGCACGCTTTTGCCGTCGGGCGCGAACAACAGCTGCTCCAGGCGATCCAGCAAGCTGCGACCAGCCTGCGGGAGGGCGTCAACCTCGATCCGGTGGTCGCCGTCGATCTCGCCACCGCGCAGCGCCGCCTTGAGTCGGTGGGCATGGTCGCTGGGACACCCGCACAGGATGCCCGATTGGAGATCATCTCCGGCGTCGTCCAGGTCTTCCCTGCCCGCGAAGGGCGGGACCTGAACGTCGGCGCCACGCTCGAGCTGATTGCCGCCGATCCTGCCGCTCTCCTCGTGGACTACGGGTTCGTCCCTTTGATCTTCACGCCGCGGCCGGCATCGATCGCCGAGGTGCGCGCAGCCGCGGCCGAAGCCGAGCGACTGCTGGCCGCGCCCGCTACATTGCTCGTCTACGATCCCGTGACCAACGAGACGTTGACCTGGACGCCGGACCGGTCCACCGTGGGCGAATGGATCTCCGTCGGCAAGGGCGGGACTCGGACGCGATTACGCTGGACCCGGCGCGCATCGCCGCCTCAGTGGACGCCTGGTCAGCTTCGTTAGGGGACGAGCGCCGGGTCGACGTGCCGATCGCCGCAGCTGCCCTTGAACAGTCGGTTCTCGGCCAGCCGGCGCAGCCGGTTGTCCTGAAGTACCTGCCAACCGCCACTCTTGCCCGCGGCGGTGAGTCACTCGCCGCGATCGGCTTCCGACATGGCCTGCCGACGTGGAAGATCCAGGAGTACAACCCGACCACGAGCCCCTACGCCGGGTTGGCGGCCGGAACCGAACTCGTGCTGCCTCCGAAAGACGCCATGCTTCTTCTTCCTGTCGTCCCGGGGAAGCGGATCGTCATTAGCATCGCCGAACAGCACCTGTGGACCTACGAAGTCGGCGGGTTGCGCAGCGAGCACGTGATCAGCACCGGAATCGCCCGCTCCCCCACCCTCCCCGGCCTTTTTCAAGTCCTATCCCACTACGAGAACGCCTATGCCTCGCGCTGGGACCTGTGGATGCCGAACTTCCTGGGGATCTACGATGCGCTGCCGGGATTCACGAACGGAATCCACGGGCTTCCGCTGCTCTCCAGCGGCGTCCGGCTGTGGGGAAACGTCCTCGGTCGGCCGGCGTCCTTCGGGTGCATCATCCTCGACTTGAAGGCGGCCGAGGAGCTCTATGCCTGGGCCGAGGACGGCGTGGTGGTCGAGATCCGCCCTTAGCCTGGGGGCGCAGCGCCCGGTTCCGACAGAAGCGCGGACTCCCTCAAGCGGGTCGCGACCAGCACACAAACGGCCAACAACGCCGTCAGCCCGATCAACGAAGGAGTCATCGATCCGCTGACGGGGTCTTTGAGCGCGTCCATGGCCAGAATGAACGCGATTCCGGAAACCTGTCCCATCCACAACAGCAGACCATTCGACGTCCCCTCCGGCGTCGGACGCGTAATCTCGGCGCCGTACTGGAAGCCAATCGGGCCCGAGCTGAGCAGGAAGAAGCCCAAGTCGAACGCCGCCACGAGCAGGAGCCAGTACTCCCCGGCGAACGCAACCCCCAGGACACCCGGCAGTGCCCCCAGCAGGGCGACGACGATGAAAGGAACCCTGCGCCGGAAACGGTCCGAGAGCGAAGGCATGACCAGCGCCCCGACGACGCCGCCGACGATCATCAGCCCGCCGGCAATCCCCGCCTGCGTGATCGAGAAGCCGCGCGGGCGAACGATGTCCTCGATCCAGGTGGTCACGGCATTGAACAGCCCCAGCCCGATGAAGAAGATGAACAACAGAAGCAGGAAGTCGCGCTGCTTGAGCGCGTGCCGCAGGCCTTCGTAGACCTTGGAGCGTTCCTCTTCCTCCGGAGGGCACGGTGGCGTGGCCGGGCGCTCACGCGCCAGCAGCATGAAGGCGACACCCCCCGCCACTGCCGCCACACCATAGATCATCAGCATGGAACCGATGCCCACGCGCAGCGTCAGGAAGGGCGTGAGGACCATGCCCAACAGAATCCCGACGTACATGGCCAGGGATCCGAATCCGGAGGCCGTCGCCCGCTCCCCGACCGGGAACCAGCGGGCGGCCACCTTGGTCACCGCGTTCAGAATGAACGGCTGGCCGATGGCGATCCCAAGCTGCGCCATCAGCACCAGGGTGTAATCCGACGCCACCAGCCCGCGCATCAGCCCGAAGATGCCGGTCAACCCGGCCCCGATGGCCACCGCCACGCGGAAGCCGTAGGTGTCGATGACCCACGAGGCGGGGATCGAGACGACCAGATACGCCAGCATGAAGATCATCGATAGCAGCCCGATGCTCAAATCGGACACGCCGTAATACGCCGCCGCCGTCCCAGTGATCGGCGCGAACGTGATCCACAGCGCCTGGTTGGCCACCACCGCAAGCATGAACGCCAGCAGGACGACCCACCGATAGCCGTACACCCGAAAACGCAGTTCGCTCATGTCCGCCTCCGTCTCTACTCGTATACCTTCTCGGCTTCGAGTTCCCCATCCGGTGCGTCGGCCTCGACGTCCCGGCCCAAGGGCGCGGCACCCAGCTCGCGGTAGTACTCGTGCTGGATCACCAGGTCCATGATTTCGTTCGTGCCGGTCCAGATCAGCGCCAGCCGGGCGTCTCGAAGGAGCCGCTCGATCGGGTAGACGCTGGTGTAACCGATGCCGCCCATAATCTGCATCGAATGGTTGACGATCGACCAGGCCGCCTCGGTGCCGACCTTCTTGGCTTCGGAGACCAGCCGCCGAACGCGCGCCGGCTCATCGCCGTGGTCGGCGGCCACCGCCGCTGCGTGGACCAGGCTGGAGGCCGAATCGAGCATCGTGATGCACTCGGCGACCTTGAAGCTCACCCCTTCGAAGGTGCGGATCTTCTGCCCGAAGGCCTTGCGCCGATCGCTGTAGCGGGCCGCCACTTCCAGCGCGGCGCGCGCCATCCCCAGCGCGCCGGCAGCGCTGGTCATACGCTCGGGGATCATCATCTGATAGAAGATCTCGGCCGCGCCGTTCTCCTTCCCCACCAGGTTCTCTGCCGGCACCCGCGCCTCCCGGAAGGTCACTCGCCCCGTCCCGCCACCACGCGTGCCGAGAAGCCCGTAGACGTGCTGGACCTCGACGCCCGGCCCGCGCTCGACGACGAACATGCTGATCGAGGCGTGAGGATCCCCCGTCGGGCGTGTGCGCGCGTAGACCAGGAAATAGTCGGCGCCCTCCGCGCCGACGATGAATCGCTTTTGGCCCTGGAGGAAATAGGCATCGCCTCGGCGTTCGGCCAGCGTCGTCGTCCCGAAGAAGTCGGAGCCGCCGCGTGGCTCGGTCAGGGCTTCGGCAACGGTCAGTTTCCCTTCCAGCACCGGTCGCAGCCAACGCGCCTGCTGCTCCACCGAGCCGAAGCAGGCCAGGGCCTCTCCGACGATGCTTGGCAGACTGTACAGGCACGCCAGCGACGTTCCCAGGACCCCAACCTCTTCCAGCGCCACGATCTCTTCCTGCCACCCCAGGCCCCGTCCGCCGATCTCGGGAGAGAATCGCAAGCCGAGCAGCCGGCGCGGCGGCAGCCTTCTCGAGGAAGATGCGTGGGTAGGTCACGCGGCCCGCATCCATGTCCAGGATCAACTGGCGCGGGACATCCTCCTGGACGAAGCGGCGTGTCTCGTCCCGCAGGGCACGCTGTCCCTCCGAGAGCAACTCCTCGATCATCTCTCGCCTCCTGCGGAGCCCGCCGCGTGTTCCGGCAGTTTGGAATCGCAAGCCCGGCCAGACTTGGCCGGGCCACAGGTCAGTTGGATCGTAGCGCATGGCGGGTACACTGCTGCCATTGCCCCACCCGCTTCGGGTGGCTGGAGTATACAGCCGGCCACCAGCCCCGGGTGACCGTCGGTTCCCATCGCCCCTTCGTACGCCCGCCCCGCGTACGTGCTTCGCCTGAGTGTGGAGTGCAGGCCGGGGAATTGCAGCAGAGAAGGCGAGCTGCCCCGGGATGGATCTCCAATGCGTGGCCGTTTCATGATTCACGCCGACCTCGGTGTGCGCCAGGGAGTACTGGTCATCTGAGCGTGCGTTCGATCGAGGGTTGCTGCTCGAGATCCGCGGAGATCAGGTTGTCGCATTGTCCACCGCCTCAACACCGGGGGTAGGAACCTCTTCCGGCGGTGGGCGTCGGTGGACCTGGAGTATCTCAGGGCGTTGGACAGCCCGCCCGGCGAGGTCTACCTGCCCGAATCCATGCAGTCCTGGATCTCCGAATGCTGGGGCGTCCGAGCGTGCAACGAATTGCCGAAGGACCACGGCTGGGGCAATCGCCCGGCCTTCTTAGGAGCCGCGGTCATTCCCCGACACAACCCGCCGTAGCTAACGGGCCGTGGATCGACCAAGCGATGCGGGTAGTCGGGAAGCCAGGGCCAACTGTGATTGGCACGCATCCATGGGGGACGCCCAGGGGGATCCTCGCGGACACCTACTCTTGGTTCAGCAGTCGGCGTCGACCGTCACCGAAGCCGACCCAGTGAAATGAAAACCATAGAACTCGAAATCGAGAGTTCGAGTGCTCCCCGGTGCGATGAACTTGCTCGTCCCCACCGAGAAGCTGGGGCCGTGGTTCCATCCACTCCAGATCGTCCCGCTCAGTCTCACGTACCTCAGGATCTCTTCGTCGTTGGTCCACGTGATACCCACCTCGGTGACGTGCAGCGTCAGATCGCCTGTGTTGTGGATCTCGACGGATGCCGTGTCGCCATTAACATCCACGCTGCTCGTATCCCACTCGCAGACCAGCGAGGGCGGCGTGTCGGTGGGAAGAGGCAGAGTACTGGTGGGAGGTGGTGACGTATTCGTCGGGGGAACGGGAGACAAGGTCGCGGTCGGCGATGATGGAGGCGAGGTCACCGTCGGAGCAGGGGAAGTTGGTGACGGCGGAGGCGAGGTCAGCGTCGGGCCGGGAGAAGTCGGCGACGGCGGAGGCGAGGTCAACGTCGGACCGGCAGAAGTCGCCGTCGGCGCGGAGGTCGCTGCCTTTGTAGCTGACGGAGCGGTCGTGCGCGAAGGCGTCACGCCGGTCGGCAGGGCGAGGCTCGCGGTGCCTCCGCTCGTCGGGAAGATGAGCAATGCCTGCGGACTAGCGGATGGTTCATCGATGGACTGCGTCGGCTGCGGTGAGCCGTCTTCGGGGCTCCCTGTCGCCTGAAGCGTTTGCACCACCGCGGCGTAGACCGCCGTCTCGAGTTCACCCAGAGGAAGCTCCGTGCCCAGCGCCGGAGCGTTGGCGGTAAGGACGACATCGACGGTCGACTGGAGATCGGACGGAACTCATCGAGGGGACGCGCTGGCCGGCCCGAACAGCTCGGGGTAGATGATCCAAATCGCGCCGGCGGAGACAACGCAGGCGAGCAGGAGCAGCAATGCAGACAAGACTGCCGCCCGGTTGTTCGAGCGCTTGCGAGCTGGTGGCCTGACGTTCTGATAGCGCCGGTAGAGTTCCAGCGTGCGATCCAGCCCGATCGTGCGGGCCCCGGCGGAGCGCAGCTTCGGATCGATGGCAGCCTTCAATTCGGTCTGGAAAGCCTGATTGAGATCCTTGATCGAGGCAAAGCGGAGTGCCGGGTCCTTGGCCAGCGCCTTGATCAAGACCAACTCCACGCCCTCGGGGAGGTTTGGGCTGATGGAGCGAGGCCGCGGCAAGGGCACGCTGACGTGCTTCATGGCGACCGCCATCGGCGTCTCCCCATCAAAAGGAAGCTGCCCGGTCGTGATCTGGTAGAGCATGATGGCGAACGAGTATTGGTCCGATCGCGCGTCGATCGGCTCGCCGCGGCATTGCTCGGGGGACATGTACGCGGGCGTCCCGATCAGGGCCGAGCCGGTGAGGTTCTGCGACGCGTCCTGGGGCCGGGCAAATCCGAAGTCCGACAGCACCGCATTGCCTTGACCGTCAAGCAGGACATTGGACGGCTTGACGTCGCGGTGGATGACTCCGTTCTCGTGGGCGTAGCTGAGGCCCGCGGCCAGCTGATCGACGATCCGCCCACCTTGGACTGGATCAAGCGGGCCCGCTTGAAGTCTCTCGTGAAGAGTCCCGCTGGCGATGAAGGGCATGACGATGAAGGCCAACCCTTCGGCCTCGCCGAAATCGAGAATGGGGATGATGTTGGGGTGCTGCAGCCTGCGGAGAAGCTTGATCTCCCGCTCGAAACGGGCCTGAAACTGAGCCTCATTGGCCAGGTAGGGGGAAATGATCTTGATCGCCACCGTGCGGCTGGTGGTCACATCCACCGCACGGTAGACGCTCGACATCCCACCCTGGCCGATTTGCTCCAGGATCCGGTACCGGCCGATCGTACGGCCGACCAGTCCGTTCACCGATCTCCTCCGCGACAGCGCTGCGGCACCCCGACCGTGCATCGCAAGGCGCACATGCGCCGCCGGCCTCCAGACATGCTTGTATGATAGGCCCTAACCTCCGAATTGCACCCTGTGGGGGCTTGCAAAGGCCTCTCAATCCGGCCCCGCGCGCTTCTACCCGAAGACCGTAGCGGGCCACTCCCCCGATCGGGCTCCCTGGGATTGGCTTTAGCGAGGGTACGTCCCCGAGCGCGGTGGTGCAGAAGTGCGGGCACTGCGCATTTCCAGAGGGGGTTGCTGTGCGTGAGTCGTCACGGTCGAAGGAATGGACTGTGAGCGTGCTTGCCACACCTTGGATCGCGCACCGTTAGGACGATGATGAACGCGGTGGGACACGGTCCGCGCGACCGCCCCCACCGGGGATGTTCATGGGAAGCCGAAACTTCGTCTGAAGCGATCCTTCGCCCCAACATGCGCAGGCGGTATCCCGTAACGATCCGCGTCCCGCCGCGTTGACACGCCCGACCCTCCCGGTATAATCCAGGTGCATGCCCCCGTAGCTCAATGGATAGAGCGCCTGACTTCGAATCAGTAGGTTCCGAGTTCGAATTCTCGGCGGGGGCGCTCGTCCTGTTTCTGATACCGCCAGCGCCCACCCGGCGCCGACGGTCGCACCGGCGCTGACCCCTCACGGCGTCTGCACCGCCCTGGAGCGCGAAGGATGAACCAGGAGAAGCGCCCCCTCCCCACGATTTCCGGCCGAGGCGACCGTGGGACGGTCACGGCCGCCAGGGAGATCCTCTCGGGCAAGACCAGTAAGGGTAGGCTTGCCAGGCTGCTCCCATTCCTGGGCCCGGCCTTCATCGCCAGCGTCGCCTACATGGATCCGGGCAACTTCGCCACCAACATCTCGGCCGGCGCCCAGTTCGGGTACATGCTTCTGTGGGTCGTGCTGGCCACCAACCTCACGGCGATGCTGATCCAGACGCTCTCGGCCAAGTTGGGGATCGCCACCGGCGCCAACCTCGCCGAACAATGCCGGACGCACTTCCCCCGGCCGCTCGTCCTTACCATGTGGGTGCTCATGGAAATCGTCGCCATGGCCACGGACCTGGCGGAGTTCCTCGGCGCCGCCCTGGGCTTCAATCTGCTCTTCGGGATGCCTCTGTGGCTCGCCGGCCTCCTGACCGCCGTCGCGACCGTCCTGATCCTCAGCCTGGAGAACTACGGCTTCCGGCCTCTGGAGGCTGTGATCACCGTCATGGTCGGCGTCGTGGCCGTGTGCTACCTGGTGGAGACGATCATCGACCGGCCTGCCTGGAACCTGGTACTTCACCACGCGGTCGTGCCGCAGGTTCGCCGGGCCGGAGAGTGTCGTCCTGGCGGCAGGCATCCTTGGCGCCACCGTGATGCCGCACGCGATCTTCCTGCATTCGGCGCTCACCCAGAACCGGATTGTCACGCGCAACACCGCCCAGCAGCAGCGGCTGCTGCGCTTCGAGATCGTCGATGTGGCGATCGCCATGGGTGCCGCCGGGCTGATCAACATGGCCATGCTCATCATGGCTGCCGCCACCTTCTTCAACCAGGGGCTGACGAACATCGGCACGATCGAGGAGGCCCACCGCACGCTTGCAGCCGCTCCTCGGGCCCGCGGCCAGCTGGGTCTTCGCCATTTCGCTCCTGGCCTCCGGACTCTCCTCGGCCTCGGTCGGGACCATGGCCGGCCAGGTGATCATGCAGGGCTTCCTGCACCAACATATCCCGGCCTGGATCCGCCGGCTGGTCACGATGCTGCCGTCGCTGATCGTCATCGCCATCGGCCTCGACCCGACCCGGACCCTGGTGCTCAGCCAGGTCGTCCTGAGCTTCGGCCTGCCCTTCGCCATCATCCCGCTGGTGCTGTTCACCGCGCGGCGCGATATCATGGGCGCTCTTGTCAACCGCCGGCTGACCACGTTTGCCGCCAGCCTCGCGGCGGCGGCGATCGTGGTCCTGAACCTGTACCTGCTCTACCAGACGCTCATCGTGAGGTAGGCCATGTTCCGACATGTGCTCATTCCCCTCGACGGATCGCATCTGGCGGAGGCAGCCCTTCCACCCGCCGCTTCCATCGCCGCCAAGCTCGGTGCCTCGGTGACGCTGATCCACGTGATCGAACATCGTCCGCCGGACTCGGTCCATAGCGACCGCCACTTGCACGATGTCGACGAGGCCACGCAGTACCTGGCCGAGCTTGCGCGGCACATCTTTCCCGCCCGGCGTGGAGGTCGAGACGCACGTCCACACGGCCGAGGTCAGCGATGTGGCCCGCAGCATCGTCGAGCACTCCGATGAGCTCGAGCCGGACCTGATCGTGATGTGCACCCACGGGCGAAGCGGGCCGCGCGACTTCATGTTCGGCACGATTGCCCAGCAAGTCATCGCGCTCGGCGCCACACCGGTGCTGCTGATCCGCCCCGAGTTCCAGGAACGCAAGCCGGGGTTTCTGCGAGGGCCCGTCCTCGTGCCGCTGGACCGCCATCCCGATCATGCGCGGTGCCTGCCGCTTGCCGTTGAGCTGGCCAAACCATTTGGAGCGCGGATCCACTTGCTCTCGGTCATCCCCACGGTAGGCACATTGTCAGGTCACGAGGCCGCCACCGGCCGCCTGCTCCCGACGGCGACGCGCGTCATTCTGGACCTGGATGAGGAGAACGCGTTGGCCTACCTCGAAGACCAGGCGGAAGCCCTTCGCAAGGATCAGGTGGAGGTCGACGCGAGCGTGGTGCGCGGGAGATCCGGCCAGCAAGATCATCGAGGCCGGCGCCGAGCTACATGCCGGGCTGATCGTCATGGGCGTCCACGGCACGGTAGGAAGTCAAGCCTTCTGGGAGCGCAGCGTCCCGCCGAAGGTGTCCGCCCGAAGCAGGATCCCCGTGCTCTTGGTCCCCATTCGCGACCGATAGCGCCGAGGCGCATCGGCACGGGATCCATCACCACCCGCAACGGGACCTGGGTCGGTGCGTCGACCGAGCGCAGGACCTCAGGCAGCCTTTGCACGGCGTCTCCGGCAAAGAGCATCCGCCGTAAGCGGATGGGCTCACCGCGCGGGTAGCCGGGCAATCGCTCGATGTCAGACTAAAAGGCGTGTTCCTGTCCTGGATCGAACCTCAGCATCCTATCCTGTCTCACGAACCCCCAGCGCGCAAAGTGGTCGGCCACGGCCGCCAGGTCGGCGAAGAATCATGTCGGGCTGATGCGGCGATCCTACCACCTCCGCCAACCGTGTCTCACCCGAGAGCACGAGCAGCGTGGTGATCCCGCTGGTCTTCCCCAGGGCGATGTCGGTGTACAGGCGATCCCCGATCATCGCCAGCGCGCCCAGGGAAGCCCGAGTTTGGCGGCGGCGGCCTCGACGAACATGCGGGCTCGGTTTGCCGACGACCAGGTCGGGATCCCGCCCGGTGGAGGCGTGTACCAGCGCGATCATCGCCCCGACATCCGGCATGAACCCGGTGGGCGTCGGGCAGTTGAAGTCGGCATGTGTGGTGATGTAGGGCAGACCGGCGTGACCAGATCGCAGCAGAGCGCCACAGTTTTGCGTAGGTCAGCGTCGTGTCAAAGCCAAGCACGGCATGTGTCGAGGTGGACGCCGCGAGGACGACGCGTGCGCGTGGTACTCCGCATGCAGGACGGCGGACCCAGGAGGAAGACGCGCGCCTCGGGTGCGCGGCCCGCAGGTGGCGAGGCGGTCGCTTCGCCGGAGTGAAGATCTTCTCACGGTCGACCGGCAGGCCCAGCCGAGTGATCTTCTCAGCGTAATCGTCCTGGCTGCGGGAAGAATTGTTGGTCAGGAACAGGAAGTCGCGCCCCTGTTCCCGCAGCACCTGAATGAACTCAGTGCGCCGGGCAGCAGCGACTCGCCCAGATAGAAGGTGCCGTCCATGTCCAACAAAAACAGCGCACGTGATCGAGGCCCACCCGCGTGCGGCGTTGGCAGCGGGGGTTGCGCGGTTCGATCCGGCATGCCCTGCCCCCTAGCCCTTCGCCTGGAGCGCGGGCGCAGGAGCTCCTGGTGCGCCTGGTCCGGCGGCCAGCCGTCGCGGAGGATGCGGCTGATGGGCGTCGTCATGGAGGCCCGGAGTTCGATCAACCGCTGGAGATGGATCAACTTCCCGGTCGACGAGGACATTCCCACCTCCGTGCGCCGCCGCATGGGCGGGCGTGGTTCGTGCCTATGCGCCGAGCAGCAGGATCAGCCCGCCCAGCAGGCGCAGGCCGGCGGCCCCGAGCATCGCCCCGCGCAGCTTGAAGGTCGCGGCCAGCGATGGCCCAAGCAGCGAGCCGAACAGGATGCCCAGGTTGAGCGCCAGGTTGTGAAGTGCCATGTGCGCCGGCCGGTCGCCATCCGGCACCTTCTCCATCAGCCGGTTCACCAGGGCGGCATTCAGCAGCCCCCAAACTGCCCCGCCTGTCAGCGAGGCCGCCCAGAACAGCGTAGCGTCCACCGCCAGCCAGGTCAAGAACGGATAGACCGCATACAGCAGCGAACTGACATGCAGCAGCCGGCGGTGCCCCAGCCGGTTCGTGATCCGGCGAAGAGCGATCGAAGTGAAAATCATCGCCACGTAGAACAATGCGCTTC
>CAVUPD010000002.1:0-112822 GCA_963743255.1 uncultured Chloroflexia bacterium | reverse complement strand
CTGGTGGTCTCCCAGGGTAGCCTGATGACCGATCCGGGCAATCCGCTCGCCTGGGTCCTGCTGACGCTGTTCGGCGTCTGGTTTGGCCGCCAATTGGTCTTTAGAGTCCGCGTGCCTGCCCCGCGGAGCCGGAGGGAAGCGCGCTACGATGAACCCGCCACGCGTCCTCATCGCCGATGACGACCCGGCCCTTCTGGGGCTGATGGTCCGGCGCCTGATCCGCATGGGCATCCCGCCGGATGCCGCCGGCGACGGCGTCCAGGCCGCGGCGCTCATTCAGGCGAACGCTTACGACCTGATCATCAGCGACATCAACATGCCCGGCAAGACCGGATTGGAGCTGCTCCAGGAAGCCAAGGCGCGCGATCCGAATGTCCAGGTCGTGATCGTCACCGGCGGGGCGACGATGGAATTGGCCGTCCAGGCGCTCAACCAGGGCGCATTCGGCTACCTCACCAAGCCGTTCGACCACATGAGCGTGCTCGAGAACGCCGCCTCGCGCGCCCTCGAGTTCCGCCGATTGACCCTCGACAACCTGCGCATGGCCGAGGTGCAGAAGAAGCGCGGCGACCTGCTGCAGGACGAGGTGGCCGACCGATCTCAAGCAGGTCAACCGCCAGGACCGCGAGATGCGCCAGATCCTGGCCACGCTGCCCGAGGGCATCCTGATCGTCGGCGGCCGCCGTGCGGTCGTCCCGTACAACACCGCAGCGCAGCGGTTCCAGGCGCTGGACGCGCAGACCCCCGACCACCCGCTGGCGGCTTTCCTGGAAGTGGCGCGCGGTTTCGAGCGGCCGGACCCCCGCCTGGTGTCGCTCGGCGGCCGGACGGCGAGGCTCGACAGCCGTCGATCTCTCGAAGGAACGCGACCGACCCGGGCGCATCGTGGTGGTGCGTGACCTGACGGAGGAAGGGCGGGACTTCAGCCAGGATCTGGAGCGGCCGGTGGTCGGCCTGGCGCAGGGCCTGGCCCATTTGCTGGGTCGGCGTCCGCCGGAAGAAGAGCGCGAGATCCTGATGGCCATGGCGCGCCAGGTGCAGGCGCTGGAGGGGCTGCGCTCGTCCTTTGCGGGCACGCCGGCGGGCGTGGACCACGCCGCCTGAACCCGTTCGTCCGATTGCAGTTGGAAACAGAAACCGGGCGCCCTCAGGGGCGCCCGGCCGTAGGTGGGTGGAGGGCTAGCCGCCGGCCGGTGCGGCCCGCCGGCCGCGGAACCAGGTGCGCCACTCCTGGTTCTCCCAGACGACCAGGATCGGGGCGGCGTTGAAGATCGACGAGTAGGTGCCGCTGAAGACGCCGATCAGCAGGACGGTGACGAAGTGGTGCGTCGTCACGCCCCCGAAGAGCAGCAGCGCCAGCAGCGTGAACATCACCGTCAACTGGGTGTTGATCGACCGGTCGAGCGTCTGGACGATCGAGTGATTGACCAGCGTGTCGTAGCTCAGCCGGCGGTGCAGGCGGCGGTTCTCGCGGATCCGGTCGAAGACGACGATCGTGTCGTGCACCGAGAAGCCGATGACCGTCAGCAGCGCCGTCAGGAACAGCGAGTCGACCTCCCAGCCCAGGAAGTGGCCCAGGATCGCTTCGACGCCGATGACCACCAGCACGTCGTGCAGCATGGCGACGATGGCGGCCACGCCGTAACGGACGGCGTGATCGACCTTGCGGAAGGCGTAGGAGATGTAGAGCAGGATGCCGAGCGCCGCCACCCCCACGGCCAGGCCGGCGCGCTGGGCGACCTCGGCCCCGATCGCCGGGCCGACGGATTCGAATCGCTGGACGTCCACCGGTGCCCCGGATTGTGCCGTCAGGGCGGCCACGATCTCGCCCTTGGTGGCGTCGTCCATCGTCTTGCTGCGGATCAACAACCCGTCCGTGCCGACGCTCTGCACGAGCGGGTCGGCCACGCCGGCGTCGGTGTACAGGCCGACGACCTCGGCCGTCGAGGGCAGCGCGCCGGAGGGGAAGCGCAGCTCGAGCAGGCTGCCGCCGGTGAAGTCGATCCCCACGGGCAGGCCCCAAACGAGCAGGGCGAGCATGCCGGGCAGGATGACGAGCAGCGACAGGCCGAAGAACCAGTAGCGCTTGCTAACGATGTTGATCATTCGCTGCTCCTAGGCGCCGAACAGGCGTGGGCTCTCGGCCGCCCGGACGCGGTCCAGGACGACGTGCAGGAAGGTACGTGTGACGGTGATCGCCGTGAACAGGCTGACCATCACGCCCAGCGCCAGCGTCAGGCTGAAGCCCTTGACGATGCTGGCGCCGAAGGTGCTTCCGAACCAGAACAGGATGGCGCAGGTGATCAGCGTCGACAGGTTCGAGTCCCGGATCGACGGCCAGGCACGCGAGAACCCGGTGTCGATCGCCTGATAGACCGTCCGGCCGGCGCGCAGCTCTTCCTTCATGCGCTCGAAGATCAGGACGTTGGCGTCCACCGCCACGCCGATCGACAGGACGAACCCGGCGACGCCCGGCAGCGTCAGCGTCACGGGGATCAGCTTGAACAGCGCCAGCGTCGTCATGGCGTAGATCAACAGCGCCAGGTCGGCGAGCACGCCGGGCAGGCGGTAGTAGACGGCCATGAAGATCATCACCACCGCCAGGCCGATCACGCCGGCGACGGCGCTCTTGCGCAGCGAGTCCTCGCCCAGCGTCGGGCCGACGGTGCTGCTCTCGACGACCTTGAGCGGGATCGGCAGCGAGCCGTAGCGCAGTTGGACCGCCAGGCGGTTGGCGCCCTCGCGGTCGAAGCTGCCGGTGATCACGCCGCTGCCCTCGGTGATCGACGTCGAGATGCGCGGCGACGAGATCAGCACCTTGTCGAGCACGATGCCCAGGATCTGGCCGACGTGCGCTCGAGGTGAAATCGCCGAACGTCTGTTTGCCCTCGTCGGTGAGCACGAAGGCGACCTCGTATTCACCGGTCGTCTGGCTGACGGTCGCCGCGGCGCTCTTCAGCCCGGTGCCCGTCATCACGGTATGGAAGACCAGCGGCGCATCGACGGCCGGTGTCGGCCGGGGTTGCTTCAGACGTCGGGGTGGGGGAGGGCGCAGCCGGAGCGGCCTGCCCGAAGTCCGTCTCGAGGGCCGTGCCGACCAGCGCAAACGATTGTTCGGCGCTGATCGGGCTCATGTCGACGAACTCGAGCAGCCCGGTTTCCTTGATCGTCGCCACGGCCTGCTCGGGATCGGCGACCCCGGGCAGCTCGACGACGATGCGCCGCGAGCCGGCCACCTGCACCAGCGGCTCGACAACGCCCAGGGCGTTGACGCGGTTCTCGATAATGTCCCGCGCGGTCTGCATCTGCTCGGAAGTAATCACCGACTCGGCCGGCAGATCGGCTTCGAGCAGCACCTGCAGGCCTCCCTGCAGGTCCAGCCCGCGCACGAGCTCGATCTTGCGGTCGATCCCGCCGATGCGGATGCCGGGGTTGTCCGGCCAGACGACCCAGGCGGCCAACGCGGCCAGCACGAGGATCGGGATCAGCCAGCGCCAGTAGTTCCGTCTCATGCCCTAGGTGCCTCCGTATCAAGCACAAGGCCAGCCACGTCCGGGCGGCGTGCCCCGGAGGGCTGGCCATCAGCGGCTGATTATACCCCCTGGGGCGGCTGTGGCTCAAGCCCAAGGCCGTCCAGGACCGTCTGCAAGACCTGCTCCGGGGTTAACCGGTCGGTCCCGACGTGCAGGTCGGCGTGCCGCGAGGCGTGCTCCAGACGCCGAAGCTGTTCTTCGTACTCCCAGATCTCCCAGTTCAGCCGTCGTCGCCGGGTGCAGGTCTCGAACGAGGCGTCGAGGAAGACCAGCACGTCCGGGCGGGTCAGCTTCTGCCACATCGCCGGGACGAAGGAGTGCTCCTGGGCGATTGCACGGCCCCGCAGGCCGTGCTCTGCCAGCCGGGCGGCGAGGGTGGTCTTCCCGGAGCCGCAGGGGCCGGTGATGCCGATCAGGGGACCGCTGGCGCCGATGTCTGTGGACATGCAGGCGGGCCCACGGGGGGGCCTACAGGGGCATTCGAACGCTCAGGCGACGGGAATCATCCCCCTCGCGTTGTAGAATGGCGGTGACCAGGATGCTGATGTCATCCGCCGGGCGTCCCTGGTCGAGGCCCACGGCGTGGGCCAGCAATCGGTCCGCCCAGGCGTCCGGGTCGACGGGCCCCTCGGCGAGCAGTGCCTCGAGGAAACCGGGGACGTCCATCGGCGTGCCGAGGCGTTCGCCGGCGTGAGTCAGACCGTCGGTGAAGAGCACCGCTGCCAGGCCCGTCGCCAGGGGCACCTCGGTGATCGACGGACGAATCCCGCGCCGCGTTCCCACCGGCTCGGAGGCGTCGGCCAGGGACCGCAGGCTGCCGTCGTGAATCAGGATCACGGGCACCGGGTTGTTGCGCGTGATGACCAGCGTCTGCGATTGCAGATCGATGGACAGGATGTTGAGCGTCGAGAGGACCTTGCCCGAGCGGTAGGTGCACAGGTAGTCGGAGGCGGCGCGAGCGGCCGGTCCGTCGCGCACGCCGTCGGCCAACAGGCTGATGGCTTTGCGCGTGACGGCAATCGAGACGGCCTTGGCGGGCTTGCCCGACGTCTGCCCGTCGGCCAGGACGAACGACAGGCCGCCGGACGGCCGCTCGACCATCTCGATCGAGTTGCCACTTTCGGAGGTGGCGTACTTCCCGACCTTGGCGACGGCAATCCGCGCTTCCATGCGTGGGATTCTACATCCGGGCGCATGTTTCTGTAAGCCAACGGCAAGGTAGGTCGCAGGGTGGGATACACTAGAGTTATGCTGTCGGGGAGCACCCGAAGGCCGGGCGCTCCCTGGAGGAGGCACTTTTGCCGTCGAGTCCCAGCCAGGCCGTTGACTTGGCGAGCGCCATGGACGCCGCCATTCGGGCGGCCCGCGCGCAGGCCACCGCCAAGCCGCTCTCGATCGTCACCGAGTATCCGGCTCATCTCCCGGCGGTCCAGGGGGAAGGCGCCTCCGTGGCCGACGCCATCGGCGCCATGATCCGGACGGTGTCTGCCTTCACCGATCGTGGAGAAGTACGCGTGCGTGCCGAGCTCCTGACATCAGGGGAGGTGCCGGCGACGTTCGCCGAGGTGGCCGGGCATCCGGAGGGCGTGGTCAAGGGCGGGCCGTGGGCGGTCGTCTCCGTGCAGTCTGCCCAGGGACGGATTCCTGCCGACACGCTGCAGGCACTCTATGCCGGCAAGTCGCTGCGTGCCGGCGGCGTCAGAGCCGGTTTCCCTGGCCCCGGTTCAATCGGCGGTGCAGGCCTGGGGCGGGCAGACATGGATCGAATCGCAGCCTGCCGGCGGCGCACGCATTTCGCTGGCGCTCCCCCTGCGCGCCGGAAGCGGCCGGGCCGATTGGTCCTCGCTGCGGCAGTGGGTCGAGGCGCACCTGCCCGACGAGCGGCGCACCGTCCAAGAGCATCGTGCTGCTGGTCGAGGATCCGACACGCCGCGGACCGCTGGTGGACGAGCTGACCGCCGCCGGCTACCGTGTCATCCCCGCCGCCAGCGGCGCGGAGATCCACCCTCTGGCCACCGAGCAGATCCCGGACCTGATCCTGCTCGACCTGCAGGCGCGCGATCCCGGCGCCTTCGAGATTGCCACGGTCCTCAAGCAGGACTCGCGCACCCGCGTCGTGCCGCTGCTCTTCCTGAGCTCGGTCGACGATCCGACGCACGGCGTGAGCTGGGGGGCAGTGGACTTCGTCGTCCGCTCGGCCGGGACGGGCGCCCTGCTGTCCACCATCCAGGCCGTGCTCACCTCCGGTCTGCACCCGTCCTCTCGCGTCCTGGTGGCCGAACCGAATGACGCCACCCGGGACCTGATCATCTCGTTGATCCAGTCGCAAGGCTACCGGGTGACGGAAGCGCGCAGTGCGGAGGAAGCGCTGGTGCTTGCCGAGCGGGTGTCGCCGGCGCTCATCCTGGTGAACGCTCTGCTGGCCGGCGAGCGCGACTACTGGCTGCTGCGCAACCTGCGCCAGCTTCTGTCCCAGACCGAGATCATCGTCCTGGCGGATGCGCTCACCGATGCCGAGGGGCGTGCCGCCGTTCGCCGCGGGGCGACGGGCTTCAGCCAGACGGGCAAGCTCTCGGATGTCCTGGCCGAGGTCAAGAAGCGGGGCGCCTGACCTCCGGCGCGCCGGGTCTCTTTCCCTTCCCGATCAGCATAGGGGATGTCGGTCAGCGGACGACGACGGTCGTCCCGCTGCCTTTCTGCACGATTCGATCCGGCTGGATCTCCGGGAGCGTCCAGCGATAGAGCCAGCGGGCCTCGTCGGTGCGCATGTTGACGCACCCGTGACTTCTTGGGCGTCCCGAAGTCGTTGTGCCAGTAGGTGCCGTGGAAACCGACGCCGGTCTCGTGGAAGAAAGAGACCCACGGCACGCCGGGCAACTCGTAAGCTTCCAGGTTTGCCGTGACATGCCCGTCGCCCATGTGCCGCAGCGGGGTCTTGATGCTCACCCGGAAGCTGCCGGTGGGGGTGGCCGTCGGGATGCCGTTCCGGCGCGGCGTCGAATTGGGGATGCCGCTGGAGATCAGCGTGCGCAGCACGAGACGGTCGTCCTCGTAGGCCCGCAGTTCCTGCCGGGCCAGGGAGACCTCGATGCGCTTTCTGCCCGCCGGCACCTCCGGGGAGAGCGGCGTCAGCTCCTCATCCGTCACCCGGCGCAGGTGCTCGGCGCGAACGTGATAGGTGATGAGCAGCACGTCGTCGCGCAGCCGACACCATTGCCGCCCGTCTGCACCCTCGACAACCTGCTCCACCCAGGCGGTGGACTGATAGTACAGCCGGTAGAGCGGGTCGGAGGCGGGGTCGGGATCGCGGTAGCTGCGCGTGAACGGCACGCAAACCTCGAACAGCGCGCCGTCGGCAGGGATGTACGCCGCTGGTTCGATCGGCTCCCAACGGACGAGCTGAAGGTGACCGGAATGCGCGTACCCGTCCGGGACGCTGTACCAGGTCGGGTTGTGCGCAGGCCCGTCGTCGGAAATCTCGCGAGCCAGGATCGGGATCAGTTCATCCCGCGTCAGCTGTGCGACCCGTTTCGACCGGAAGGAAGGCTCGGAGTACAGGCCGATCCACGTGACGGTTACACGCCCGAGCTCTGCGGGATCCACGCCGGGAGGCAAGGGGCGCATGGCCATGCCCGCGCTGGCCAGTGCAGCCAGTTTCAGGAAATCCCTTCGTCCGATCGAAGTTGAAAGCTGCATTCGATGTGCGGGACGCGTCCTCGATGAACTGATTCTAACTGCTGCCGAAGGCGGCCTCAAGAGGGACCTTGCGCCTGATTGGCGAAGCTGTGAGGGAGCGCACAATCCGTGCCGTGCTCATGCCGGGCTCCGGGTCGCGGGTTCAGGCTGCGCCTACGATGCGCAGGGTAGTAAAATCGAAGCCACGGGGCCGGCGGCAGGTGCGGGCATCGGTTTCGATGACCCGCGGTTCACGCTCGGCGAGGAGAGGCAGACGTGAGATCGGGTGGCAGGATGATCCTCAGTTGGCTGATCACGGCGGCGGCATTGGTGGCAGCCGCGTATCTCGTCCCGGGCATCTCGGTTCGCGGCAATGACGGGCTGGTCGTCGTCCTGGTGATGGCGGCGGTGTTGGGGCTGGTGAATGTGCTCGTCAAGCCGTTCCTGTCGCTGCTATCGTGCGGTCTGATCGTGGTGACGCTCGGGCTGTTCCTCGTCGTGATCAACGCCCTGTCGTTGTGGCTGGCATCGTGGATCGCGCAGAATGTCCTCGGCGTCGGTTTCATCGTGGACGGATTCTGGCCGGCGATCTGGGGTTCAATCGTCGTCAGCCTCGTGTCCTTCTTCCTGTCGACGGTGCTGATGAAGGACGCCCGCACGCCGCGCCGTTCCTGAGCCGCTGGAGATGTCGACCCAGGGGCGAAGCAAGCCGCGAGCGCGGCGGGCTTCGCCCTTGAGATTCCGTCCCGGTCGACGCCCGGGCGAGGTGACCTCGACGCATTGGCTCAGGCTTTCAACTCAGACGTGCATTGCGGGCAGCGCGTGGCCTTCAGGCTGATGGTCGACGTGCAGAATGGGCACTCGCGCGTGGTCGGGGCGGGGGGCGTCTTGGGCGCCCGGGCCTGCTGAGCTGCGGGTGACGGCTCGAATCAAAACGAACATCACCAGCGCGACGATCAGGAAATCCACCAGCGCCTGGATGAACACGCCGTAGTTGAGCGTCGGCGCGCCCGGCAGCCTGGGCGTCGGGCAGGCTGGCGTAGGGGACGCCGGACAGGCTGATGAACAGGCTGCTGAAATCCACCCTGCCGAACAGCAGGCCGAGCGGCGGCATGATGATGTCGTTGACCAATGAGGTGATGATCTTCCCGAAAGCTGTCCCGATGATGACGGCGATCGCCAGATCGAGGACGTTGCCGCGCAAAACGAAGGCCTTGAAGTCCTTGAGCATTGCTCTCCCTCCTCAGGCTGAGGCCGGCATCTCGGATTGGGCCGGCCGGCGTCTGGCCGGTCGGCTCACGAAGGATTTTACATGAGCCGGTCGCTGGGTTGAGCACATCCTCCCCCAACCCAACCCGGATCGGCGGCATTGCGTGTAGCCGGATCTTTCAACGCCAATCACGCTCAAACCCGCAGCTCGTGGCGGAGCCCGTCGGAAGAAACGAAGGGTAGCTTGGCCCGCCTGCGCCCGGTGCTTGGCCTGCTCGTGCGAAGCAGATGAGGACCGAGCGCATGCTATAATGCCGCGAATGCAGGTCGGACTTCACCTCGCCAATCCCTCCCGCAACCGCAGCGGTGTGCCGGCCCTCCGGGGCAGCGCTCCTCCCATTTGCACGACGCCCCCATCCCTGTGCCGGTGACCTTGACCACGTTTCGCGCGTTCATCGCCGTCGATCTCTCGCCCGAGATCCGGATGGAGATCGAGGCGCTTGTCGCCCGTCTCCGGCGCATGCCGGGGCAGGAGTGCATGCGATTTGTGTCGGCCTCCGGCATCCATGTGACGCTCAAGTTCCTGGGCGACATCCCAGGCGAGATGGGGAACCGTCTCCAGGAGGCACTCGAGCGAGCCTCGGCTGCGCGGCCGGCATTCAACGTTCGGATTCGCGGCGCGGGCTGCTTTCCGGACCTCCGACGGCCTCGGGTGATCTGGGTCGGGCTGGAGGAGCCACGCGGGGAGTTGACTGCCCTGCAACGCGCGATCGAGGCCGAATGTGTCCCCCTGGGACTTCCTGCTGAGGACCGTCCCTTCAGCCCGCACCTGACGCTGGGGCGCGTGAGACGCGAGGCTGGAGCCGAAGCGGCATCGTTCGCCCGCTCCATGCTCGAGCGCGAGCAGGCGGTTGACCTGGGTGAGATGACGGTCGAACTCGGTTCACCTCTTCCGCAGCGACCTGCGTCCGACTGGCGCCGAGTATCGCCGGCTGCATTCGGCCGTGCTGGAAGCCGGCCGATGAGCGCTGAGTCACGGCGACGCGTGATTGCGGTCGTCGGCGCGGCCGATGCATCGGCGGATGAGCTGCAGGACGCCGAAGCAGTCGGCAGGCTGCTCGCAGAGCGAGGGAGTGGTCGTCGTCTGCGGCGGGCGCGGGGGCGTAATGGAAGCCGCTTGCCGCGGTGCGGTCGGCCAGGGTGGGATCACCATCGGCCTGCTCCCCGGTTCGGAGGCATCCGAAGGTAATCGCTTCCTGACGATCGCGCTGCCCACCGGGATGGGGCAGGCACGGAACGCCATCCTTGCGCTTGCGGGGGATGCGGTCATCGCCATCGGCGGCGGGCCGGGGACGCTTTCGGAAGTCGGGCTGGCCCTCAAGGCCGGGAAGCGGGTCGTCGGGCTCGGCAGTTGGCAGGTGCGTGATCCGCGCGGCCGGCCGGCTTCGATTCAAACCGCCAACTCACCCACGCAGGCGGTCACGCTGGCCATGGCGCCACAGGCGCCGGGCCCTGACGGAGGGACATGACCATCGAACCCCTGGAACTAGGACGCGCCCTGACGGAAGCGTTGGCCGAGAAGAAGGGCGAGGATGTCCTGCTGCTGGAGCTGATCGGCGTATGCTCGTTCGCCGACTATTTCGTATTTGCCACAGGGCTCTCGGAGCGGACGCTGCAGGCGCTGGCGGATGACTTGCTCCGCAAGTTCAAGGGGGTCGGGCGCATCGGGCGAGCGCCCGCGGAAGGCGGAGCCTCGAGCGGCTGGATCCTGTTGGACTTCGGCAGCGTTGTGGTCCACTTGCTGTCTCCGGCTCAGCGCAAGTACTACAATCTCGAAGAGTTGTGGCGCGAGGGGCGCGTCGTCCTGCGGATCACGTAGGCCGCGGCGACAGCGCACGCTGCCCCTGTCCTCTCCCAACCTGCTCCGCTGCGATTTGCCAAGGATATCAACCCGGCCGCTCACGCGTGAGCGGCCGGAAGCCTTCTGGCGTCTGCGTCCCGGGCTCAGGCGTCGAAGATCCAGCGGTCCTGCCCGCGCTCCCAACCGATCAACTCATCGGGCTTGAACCACAGGCCGACTTCTTCTTGCGCCGTCTGCGGGGAGTCGGAGGCGTGGGTCAGGTTGCGGCCGACGGTCAGGCCGAAATCGTGGCGGATCGATCCGGGGGCGGCCTCGGTCGGGCGGGTGGATCCCATCGTCTGACGGACGGCAGCGATGGCGTTCGGTCCTTCCCAGACCATCGCCATCACCGGGGCGGACGTGATGTACGCGATCAGGCCGTCGTAGAAGGGCTTGCCCTTGTGCACCGCATAGTGCCGCTCGGCGAGGGTGCGGTCCACCTGCACGAATTGCGCCGCGACCAGCCGCAATCCGCGGCGCTCGAGGCGGGCGGTCACTTCACCGATCAGCCCGCGCTGGACTGCGTCCGGTTTGATCAGGACCAGCGTTCGTTCCAAAGCTGCCTCCGCAAACGCCGAACTCGGGGAAGTCCCCGAGTTCGGTCAAGTGTCGATCGACTGGGGCGTCACAGGTTGGCCAGGCCGTGTCGGTATGCCTCTACAGCTTCCGCCGCCTGATCGGCCTTCATGTACGCATCACCCAGCGCCTGCCAGAGCTCCGCTCTGTCGGGCAGACGGCCGACGGCCACCTTCAGATCGACCAGCACCTCGGTCAACAGAGTACGCCGCCGGATCAACGCGCCGTACTGCTTGGCCGCGCCCTGCAAGTCGTTGGACGCAATCGCCTGCCGCGCGGCAGCCAGGGTTTCCTGAGGTGACCGTGCGGTCGTGCGGGCCTTCGCCGGTCGGGGTGGGGCCGGCGCTTGCTCCACCGGTGGTTCGGGGGAAGGCGGCTGAGCAGCGACTGGCGTCGGTGCCGGCGCTTCCTCCGCCGGTGGTTCGGGAGGCGGCGGAGCAGCGACTGGCGTCGGGGCCGGCGCCCCACTTGGCAAGGCAGCCGCAGCGCTGGGTTCGGGAGGCGGCGGGGTGACTGGGACCGCCGCAACAGGCTCAGGGATGACCTGCGCCCGAGTCTCGGCCGGAATGACCTCGGCCGGACGCACTGGCTCCGGCGCCTGGGGCACTGGCTGCGGCGCGGGTTCAGGCGCCTTGGGGGCTTCCACCGGAGCGCGGAGCCACTCGGGAACGACGATCTCCGAGTTCGGGCGCGACAAGACGGTCTGCCGTGGGCTCGCTCGGGCGCATCCAGGTCGGCTCGGGAGCGGGAACCGGCGGAGCGGGTTCGGGCTCCAGCGGTATCGGGAGTTCGCCGAAGGTCTCCTCCGGTTCCGCGGGACACGATGGGTCTGGCGGTCTCGACAGGCTCGGCGGCCTTGAGGAGCCAGTCCGGCATCCCGCCGGTCTCTTCCTCCTCGTAGGTGCGTGCCGGCTCGGCCGCCTCGCGCTTCATCGGCTGCCGTTCAGCAGCCAGGCAGGCGTCTCTTCGATTTCATCGGGCGCGGGTTCAAGCTCCTGCGGAAGCGCCGGCTCAGCCGATGGAGCGCGCAGCCAATCCGGAGCTTCGTCTTCTTCGAGACTTTCGAGAGATTCCGCTGGTTCCGGCGGCACCGGTGGTGTCGGGATCTCCACCGAAGCTCGGCGGATCACGGTCGAAGACGCGCTGGTCAACAACCAGTCCGGTGCTTGATCGTCCTCAGCGACCTCGGCCTCGGGCGGCTCGACCACTTCGCCCTCGGCTGCCAGCGACCGCAGCCAGTCGGGGACGTCCTCGTCCTCCGCCTCTTCGGAAGGCGCAGCCTGAGCGCGCGCCGGTTCGGGCGCTTGCTCGACCGGTTGCCATGAGGGTGCCGCCGGTTCCGGCTGTGGTTTGGGCTGGCCAGCCAGCTGGTCGAGCCACTCCATGCCCTCTTCGGCCTCTTCGGGCGGGGCTGGGGGTTCGGGTAGGTCTCCAGGCGGGAAGAACGATGAAGCCTCTGCAGGCGGGCCCTCTTCAATCCCAGCGCCCGATCCAGCTTCTTGCCTGGAGGCCAGCGCCTCCAGCCACTTCTGAACATCGTCCTCGCCCAATTCACCGGCCGTGCTGGCGTCCATGTTCCCGACGGGCGGCCGAGGCTCACCTGCGCGCTGGCCCTGATCGCCGCCGCGGCCGGCGACGGCCGTCCGGTCGCTCGGCGAGATGGTCGGTGGACCTGCGGCCTCGAATTCCTTCAGCCAATCCGGCGTCGACGCTGGTTCCAGGGCATCCGGCGGAACGGCTTCCTCGCCGACCTCCCGCAGCCAACCGGTGGTCGCAACCCGGATCTCCGCCCCATAATCCACTCCGGGTTGATCTGCGACGGGCTGTGGGGCAAACCAATCGGGCTCGCCGGATTCTTCAGGCACGGTGGATTCGTCAGGCACCGGGGTTTCGTCGAGAAGGCCCTTGAGCCAATCATCGGTCGCGGGTCCCGGGCCCTCGGGTTCCGGCGGCCGTGCGATGCCTGGCATCTGTTGAACCCAGTCCGGCTCCGACTCTGCCGCCGGTTCGCCTCCGGCGGCCATCTCCTCCAGCCACGAGGGTTGGGGAACTGCGCCAGTGGTCTCCGGGGGCGCCGCGGCGGCGAGCCTTCCCAGCCAGTCCGGCGGTTCGGAAGTTGAGGGCTCGGTTTCGCCGGCGTCTTCCTCTGGCCACTCTTCGGGTGCGCGCTCGGGAGGCGTCTCCTCCACGGCTTCGGGGCCGCGGCCGACCAGGCCCCTCAGCCAGTCATCGCCTGCTTCGGCGGCTCGCGGCGAAGGCGGCGAGGCATCCGGAGCTTCGTCCACAGGCTCGGGTTCGCCGATGCCGCGCAGCCAGTCAAACCCCGCGCCCGCTGCGCCAAGAGCGGCGGCTGATGAGCCAGCGGCCTTGGGAGCGGGCAGTGTCCCTGAGCCAATCAGGCGCGGTTGGTGCGGGCTCCGAAGGTAGTGGCTGCCGGGGGTAGTGCCACCGAGGCCGCGGAGCCAATCGGGTGCCGAGCCTGCGTGCTGGCTGGGCTGCGGCCTCCTCATCCGGTTCGCCGATCCCCCGCAGCCACTCGGGCCCGGCCGCGTCGGACGCCTTGGGCTTGGAGGCGGCGGACGAGGACAGCCCGGCGAGCCAATCGGCCTCGGCCTGTGCCGAGGGCGCAGAGGTGGTCTCAGGGTCTGCAATGGCGCGAAGCCAATCGGGGGCTTCCGTGGCAGACGGAACCTCCGGGGCGATTTCGTCTTCTTCGTCGGGCTCAGGGGGCGGCTGTGTCACCCAGCTGGGTGGCTCAGCCGCAATCTGCTCCTCAGACGCTGCCGCCTCGGCAACGCCCGTGAGCCATGCAGGAGGTGCATCTGCGGCAGGCGCTGGAGGCTCGGCAGCTTCGTCCTCACCGAAGAAGTCGCCCTGCGCAAGCCAATCGGGCTGTTCTCCGGCAGGCGGCGCGGGCTCAGGTTCAGGTTCAGGAGGCGGAGCTGGGGAGGGCTGCATGGCGGCTTCCCTGGCACTTCGATCACCCAGCCAGGTGACGATAGTCTCGGTCGCACCAGGAGAAGGTTCCTCGAGCCATGTAGGGACTTCCGATCGCTCCGCGTCTCCACTTGCCGCAGGTGCCTGAGGCGTAGCTGCGGAAGGAGGAGTCGAGGCGGGTTCGGCAGGTTGTCCGGCGCCTTCCCCGAGCCAGTCCGACCCCGTGGGGCCAGTCTCCTCCTCGGGCATCTGCTGCGGGGCGATGTCTCTCAACCAGTCGGGAATGTCCGCCGGTGCAAGGTCGCCCTCGCCGGCAGTCGGTGAGGCGGCGGCCAACTCGTCGTCCGTGAAGGTGACAGGGCCCTCGACTGCCTCGCCGGATGACTCGCTCCAGCCGGCTTCCCGCATCCAGGACGGAATATCGGCCGGAGGTTCTTTCGCCCCGGCGAACGGATGTATGCCGGCGGCCGGCTCCTCCGACGAGGAGGTGGCAGCCGGCTGATCTTCAGGCGATGGGCCAGGTGCGTTTGGGGCAAGCCAGGTTGGCAGCGGGCCTTCGGGCGCGGCGGAAGGCCTTTGCTCCGCGCGCAGGCCGGCTCCCACCGAGTTGGACCAACTCGCCCGGGGAAGGTTGGGGGTCGCGACCGGGTGACCCGGTCGCCACTCGAGCTTCAGCAGATGGACGGAGCCGGGATCGACCGTGCTGGGCTCGACCATGGCGGTTTCGACGAACGCGGCGTAGGGGTCGAGCGCCGCCAGGCGGCGGTGGGAGGGCGTGGCCTCGTCCGTCCGACCGATCCCCTGCAAGAAACCCGCAGCAATGCGGTTCGCATCGCGGCAGTAGGGCAGTTTCTCCAGGATCTGCTGGCCGACCTCAGCCGCCTGCTCCTTCTGGTCGGTCCGCCAGTACAGGTTGGCGAGCAGCACCTGCAAGTCCGGCCGGTCCGGGTCCTCCTGAAGCGCTGAGCGCAGCTCAGCGATGGCCTGCGGATACAGTTCCCCGTGCGCGTACATGCGGGCCAGCGCGCCGCGCGTGAGGCGAACTTTGTGCGGCTCGAGGCCGTCCCGCTTCCCGATCAGCCGACGCAGCTCCTGTTGGATGGCGGGGTTGGCTGGGTTGGTTTCAAAGGCGCGTTCCATGTGCCAGATGCTGGCGTCGATGTTGCCTTCGTCCTCGCGGACGATCGACATCCCGATGTGGGCGACGAAATCATCGGGGATGGCCGACAGAACGCGCTGAAACAGATCGGCCGCGTCGCCGTAGCGCTTGGCCTCGAGGTATGCCTTCCCGAGTAGTCGGTAGGTATCGAGGTGCTTCGGGTAGGTCTCAAGGACGTGGCGGGAGTGTGCAATGGCCTCGTCGAGCTGCTCGTGCTCGACGAGGTCATCGATCTCCTTGACATAGGCGCGCAAAGCTATTTCGGCCATGTCGATACCTTATGTAGCAGTATGCCGCACGTCCAACATTTATGCAAGCGGGACTGCGGTGGCATGCAGTTGGCGCGTGCAAGAGCAATGCCGCATGCGAGCCCTAGACCCCGTGGAGCTGACGCAGGCGCTGGATCAACGGTTCGATCTCCGGCTCCAGGAAGCCGCCCTTGCCGAGTGGGTCGGGCGGAGCCGGGAGGCCTGCCAGTGCATGGGCCACCGCACGAGCGCTGCCCGCAAGCGCCTCGGGGTCGTATCCGCCCTCCAGGACGGCCACGACTCGTCCTCCACACACTTCATCTGCCAGATGGGCGACCGTGGCTGCCAGCTTATGGTACCCGCTGCACGTTAGCTGCAGCTGGCCAAGGGGATCGCGCCAGTGCGAGTTGAAACCGGCGGAAATCAAGATCAGGTCGGGGGCGAAACGAATGCCGAGAGGGACAATCAACGCGTCGGCGATCTGCTCGAAGGCCTGGTCGCCTGCATGCGGGGGAGAGGGATGTTCACCGTCATCCCGGCCCCCGGGCCAAGCCCGACCTCACCCAATTGGCCGCTGCCGGGGTAGATCCATACCTGATGGGTCGAGATGTACAACACTTCCGCGTCGGATTCGAAGATGGCCTGCGTCCCGTTCCCATGATGCAGGTCGAAATCGACGATCATCACCCGTCGCAGGCCGAGCTCCTGAGCGTGCCTGGCGGCGAGGGCAATGTTGTTGAGCAGGCAGAACCCCATGGCCCGACCCGCGGTGGCGTGGTGGCCGGGGGGCCGGACGAGGGCGAACCCGGTCCTCGCCTTACCCTCCAGCACGTGGTCGAGTACGGCGAGTGTCCCGCCGGCCGCTCGTCGCGCGGCGCCCAGTGACCCCTGCGTCACATAGGTCGGTGCGGGATCGATGTAGGCCGGGCCCTGGGAGCACGCCGCCTCCAGCGCGCGCAGGTAGCGTTCGGGATGAACGCGAGACCAGGGCCTGGTCGGAGATCCTCGGTGCCTCGAGCCGCTGGGCGGTACCTGCGGGGAGCGTGGCGATGGCCCGTTCCAGCCCGTCGAATTGGGATGCGTTTTCGGGGTGGCTCTCGAGGTCGTGTTCCGGCGAGGGGACCAGCGTGTAACCAATGGGGACGGGGAGCATGTCCTCGGCCTCAGACTGCATCTCGCCCCCGAGTCCACAGGCGGCGGACGACGAGGGGCGGAATTCGAGCTCACGCCGGCGGCGTCACCGGCGTTCCATCAGATACAGGGCGCGCGCCGATTCACGAATGGGCTGGTGCGAGACAATCCGGAACGGTCCCGAGAATGCCTTCTCCAGCCCCGCCTCGTGGTAGTCATCGAAGATATCGGTGCGGAAGGACAACAGCCGCTGGACCTGGCTGTCTTCCTTGGGAACGAATTCGAGGATCAGCCAGCGCGTGAGCCGGCTGAACCACGCGGCGATGTCGGGCAGCGGCGTGTTGTTGGCGATCGCCAGGTGGTGGACGAGCGCCAGGGCGAGCAGGGCGTCGACCGGACCGCGCTCGCGCAGCGACATGCGCTCCTCATTCTGCCATCCCAAAGCGGGGCTCGGGTTCGTCAGGTCGATCAGGAGCGGCAGCAGCATCCGCTCGTCCTCCTGGACGCAGGCCCGGTCATTCAGCTCGACGGCGCCTGGATCGGAGTCGATCGAGAGGGTGTAAGCGCCCTGGCGGCTGGCAAGCCGACTGAACATGCCCGTATTCGCCCCCAGATCCCAGACGTTGCGCGGCCGCGCCTGGGTGAGGAAGGACTCGGTCAGCGAAAGCTTGTGCTCCAATCCTCCGGCGGTGTAGTTGGTTTCCTTGTAGTACGACTGCCAGGCTGTGCCACGCGGTTCCCAGCGCAGTCCGCGCACCGCCGCCTGCAGGTTCTCGATCAGCCCGATGTGCCCGACGCGGGTCATGCGCCCGCGGGAGGGCGAGGCCGTGGCATCGGCGTAGCGCCGCTGCGCTCCGGCATGCAGGTGGAGGTGGAGGGCAAGCGCCGGGTTCAAGCGCGTGCGGGCGGGGAGCAGCCGCGAGGCCAGGTCGAGCGGAATGCCGTCGATGTGAACGCGCAGAAGCTGGGATAGCCGGACGTCCACCAGCGCCATCAGCGCCAGAGGCGCAAGGAAGTGCTGACAAAACTGCCGGTACGCAACCCAGGGGCGGTGCTCGACGAAGCGCTCGAACGACAACGTGTCAATCAACACCGGCCGCGAGCCGCGGAACTGGATGTTATAGGCGCTGGCATCTTTCAGCGACAGCCCGCGCGCCAGGGCACGCTGCTGGATCTCCAGCGTCGCCAGGGCGGCGCGCTTGAGCTGCCCAAAACACCACTCGTAGGGATAGGAGACGAAGGGGATCCGCTCCGGCTCGAGGACTTTATACGCCTGGGCAGGATCCGCGGGGCTTTCTGCGGCCTCGCTGTGCGGGACAAGCAGCCCGCGCTCGACGAGCTCCTGGTACATGCCGGAGGAGAACAGCAGGTCGTAGTCGGGCTGGTAGCTCCGGTTGACCTGGCGGTAGAGCTTGCCGTCTCTGACGAACAGGAAACCCGATCGATCGCGAAACGACGCCGGCTGGCGCCGGGCATCACTCACCGGGCTTGTCCTCCTGCGGGGCGCTTGGCTCGTCCGAGCCCTCCGTCCGGCGGGTGAAGCGGGCCTTGATCTTGCTCCATGACATCCGCAGCGCGACCAGCCCACCCAGGATGCCCGCGATCAGGAGCTGCAAGATGAAGCTGCCTGAGCCGGGGTCGAGGTAGGCCAGGAGTACATTCGCCAGACCGCCATGGTTGGGAGTCAGAAGTGTGTGAGCTATCACGAAGAGGCCTCCATCTGAGGGGCACCCGAGTGTGCCCTTTCGGGGTGGCATGGCACCCAGGGAAACGCGAGCCGATCCTTGGGCGACGGCCACCGGCGACATTATGCCACGCGCATCGACGCAGGACAACGGCGCGTGGCCAAGTCCGCGAGGCCCATTGGACGAACGCTCACCGGACGAGACGTCGGGACAGCGCCGATCCCGGAGGAACACAGCCCCGATGAGCTCCAAATGGGATTCGCGTCGGCCGGCCGCGGAGGGGGAGGACACGCGTGGCAAGTTTCCTGAGGCGAGATCTAGGAGCTGGATGCATGGAAGCCCGGTCCAGAAAGGCGGCGATCCCAGGCTCTCCAAGAGAGCCCCGGACTGCCCGCACGCGCTCTCCGGCGGCTGACCACGAGGCAGCGCGCTTTGCAGCTCTGGTTTCGCCCGTCTCGTTTGGGTACTCCCTCTGATGTCCATCGAGGCCGGAGAGTGGAGTCTCCACCTCCATAGAGAGGCTGACGTGTCAGAGTGACAATCCAGGACCGAGGTGGGAAAGCCGGGACGATGGCTAGGCCCGACGATGTTCCTGTGGCAGGCCGCGCCAAAGCTCCATGGGATTCAATGTCTTCTGCGGTCCATTCTGGCGCCGAGGATGTGCGTCAAGGTGTTTGTGTGGATCGGTGTGAGAAGATCGCCGCCTCAGGATTTGAATAGACCATCTCGTACTCCTGAGACCGGCCGATGCCCTCGATGAGCGCCACGGTCTGGATCGCGGATCCGGCCGGATACCTGGCTACAAGAAGGTAGTCGAATTGCACCTCGCCTCTGGCCAGCCACTCATCGAGGCACTCCCAGCCTCGCTCTGCGCACTGTTGAAGGGCCCGATGACGTTCTCCGGCCTCCCCAAGCCCGCCAACCCACTCCTTGCCCTGTGGAGTGGCGAGGCTCACCTGGTCTGTGAGAGCAGGGAACCACTCGGAGAGCGGATCCGCTTCCCACGCCGAGCGGCCGGAGACGATGAGAAAGCTGTTCCCCCCCGGCAGGTTGGCGTTGATCCAATTCGCGGCTTCGGTCTCGCCGGGCCGAAGGGACACGCGCAGGGATGAGCCCGGAAGGAATGGTGCCAGCACGCACACATAGACGCCGTAGCATGCGACTAGCGCCACGGCGAGGGCGAGTCCACGCTGATGTGCGCTCTGATTCGTGATGGTGGTCCGACGGTTGATCTCTGGTCGACTCACGAACGCCTGCCGGCGTGGTCGGCGACGGCAGAACAATCTGCGTTACGGCGATGGCCACCAACATGCCGATCGGGATGGAAGCATCGGTGCCGGCGGCTCGGGGGTCCAGCAACACGATCGAGACCAGCCAGGTGGGGAGCAGGAGATCCCCCAGGCGCAGGTTCCTGATTGCGGCCAGGACGCCCAACACGAGGAACACACCCTGGAACGGTTCGCCGGTGAAGTTGGTGAGTATGGCTGCAGTGGACGTCGACGTGTGCTGCCCGGACATGGCTGCCTGAACGAGCGGGGCGATTCCGTGTCTCGGCGAGGAACGGGATCCACCAGGTGCCCGCGAGCAGAACGCCGAGTCCCAAGGCCGCCGCAACACGCGCCACGACCGACGCAGTCCTGCCCCGGAAGGCGACGAGCAGCAATAGGCTGAAGGCTGTGAACCAGGCCATCTCGAGATGCGACAGGGCGACGAGGCCGATCAACAGGCCGAGCACAGACGCCCTCCCCCATGTCGGGCGATCCTGCAGACGCATGACCTGTGCGAGGGCCAAGATTGAGAAGAGCATGCCGGGAGCACGTGCGATCCCGCCGCCCATCAGGATCCATTCGTGCGAGCGGGGGATCAGAGCGAAGACCAGCGTGGCCAACGCTGCATCGTCAGTCCGTTGCAGGAGACGGCGGGCGAGGAGGTAGAAGGCTGGGATAGTAAGCACGCTGAACAGCGCCGGCAGCCACCGCATCAGTTCGAGGATCCGGATTCCGGTGGCCGCGTGGAGACCGCCCAGGAGGTAGAAGCCAAGCGGTGGGTAGCCGAAGGGGATTCCGCCGCCGTTGTAGGTCGTCATGAGTGGCATCCCGAATCCACCGGCAATCAGGTCCTCCGTCATTCGGTAGAACAGGCCCCCGTCGTTAAGCGGGAACTCGCCCGCTGCCACCGGGAGTAGGCGAACCAGTGCGCCGAGCCCGATTGCGGTGACCAGTGTCAGGAAATCGCCCGAGACCTTCCCAGACCTCAGTTGCATAGACTGACCCCACTGTGCGCGGCCCTTCCGCGGGCAACCGCCGCCGCGATCGACGCCAGAAGGTACAACCGCGGCCCCAAGAGGACAAGCCCTGGGAGAATCGAAACCGGGCCCGGCGAGGGTGCCCGGGCCCGGCAATCGTCGGGGAGGAGTTCAGACTTAGTCGGGTTTGGCCGCCAGCCCGGGTGCCGGCCTCTTCGACTGCCAGATTGCCCACCCGAGGACAGCCAGCAGCACGAGCACAATGATCCAGCCGCCCCATCCGAGGTTGCGGTACTGCACGACGATCGGGGCGATGATCACCGACACCAGGTTGACCACCTTGATCATCGGGTTGAGCGCCGGGCCGGCCGTGTCCTTCAACGGATCGCCGACCGTGTCGCCGACGACGCCGGCCTTGTGCCGCTCGGAGCCCTTGCCGGTGTTCTTGGTCAGGTTCCTCGGCTCGTCTTCGATCAGCTTCTTGGCATTGTCCCAGGCGCCGCCGGAGTTGTTCATGAAGACCGCCAGCAACTGGCCGGAGACGATGATGCCGGCCAGGAACCCGCCCAGGGCCTCGACCTGGAAGATCAGGCCGACGACGATCGGCGTGACGATGCCGAGCAGCGCCAGGCTGACCAGTTCCTTCTGCGCCGCCGTGGTGGAGATCGAGACCGCCTGCCGGTAGTCGGGCTTGACCTTGCCCTCCAGCACGCCCAGACTGAACTGGCGGCGGACTTCCAGCACGATCAGGGCCGAGGCGCGGCTGACGGCCTGAATGGCGAACGAGGAGAACAGCCACGGCAGGGCGCCGCCGATCAGCATGCCGACGAACACCTGGGGATATCGATGCGGATGCCGATGGCGCCGATATGTTCGGCCACGGGAATCCCCAGCGTCGCCTGCGCGCGGCCGACATCCACCAGGAACGAGCCGAACAGCGACACGGCCGCGATGACCGCCGAGCCGATCGCCACGCCCTTGGTGATGGCCTTGGTCGTGTTGCCCACCGCATCCAGGTCGGCCATGATCTGCTGCGCATCCTTCGTCTCGGGATCGGTCTTGCCGGACCACGACATCTCGCCGATGCCGTTGGCGTTGTCGGCGATCGGGCCGAAGGAGTCCATCGCCACGTTGTTGCCGGTCAGCGTCAGCATGCCGATACCGGTCATGGCGACGCCGTAGAGAATGAACGTCGTGCGGTCGACGCCCTCGATCCCGGGGATCGTCCCGAAGATGACGATCGAGGCCACGATGGTCAGGGCGATCACCAGGATCGACCAGACCGACGATTCATAGCCGACGGCGATGCCCTGCAGGATGAGCGTTGCTGGGCCGGTGTCGGCGCCGCTTTTGATCTCCTTGACGGGCGTGGCGTGCGTGCCGGTGAAGTACTCGGTCAGGCGGTCGATCAGGATGGCGAGCAGCACGCCGACGGCGACCGCCAGCGGGGTGCGCCACCAGCCGCCCAGGCGGCCATCTGCGGGGTGTTCATGTAGAGGTAGCCGGCGACGAAGAACAGCACGGCCGAGATGGCGGCCGAGGACAGGAAGCCGCGGAAGATGGCGGCCATGGCGTTGCCGCTCTTCCCGGGGCCGCTGCGCACGACGTACGTGCCGATGATCGACGACAACACGCCGATGCCGCGCACGATCAGCGGGAAGATGATCCACTCCAGGCGGCCGGTGAGGTGCCACAGCGCCAGGCCCAGGATCAGGCCGGAGACGATGGTGACCTCGTAGCTCTCGAAGATGTCGGCTGCCATGCCGGCGCAGTCGCCGACGTTGTCGCCGACCAGGTCGGCGACCACGGCCGGATTGCGCGGGTCGTCCTCGGGGATGCCCGCCTCGACCTTCCCGACCAGATCGGCGCCGACGTCGGCGGCCTTGGTGAAGATGCCGCCGCCGACGCGCATGAACAGCGCCAGCAGCGTGCCGCCAAAGCCAAATCCGAGCAGGGCATCCGGGGCGGCGATGCCGAGCACGATGAAGATCGACGTGCCGCCCAGCAGGCCCAGCCCGTCGGTCAGCATGCCGGTGATCGTCCCGGCGCGATAGGCGATGCGCAGCGAGTCACCGAAGGAGCGGCGGGAGGCGGAGGCCACCCGCACGTTGGCCTGGACAGCCATGCGCATGCCGATCTGGCCGACGGTCAGGCTGAACCCGGCGCCCATGACGAACGCCATGGCGCGCGCCACGCCGATGATCAGGCGCACCTGCGCCTCGCCCATGCCGGCGAAGCGCTGCATGGCCTCGGGCGACGGGGGAACGATGTAGACAGAAAGGAAGAGCGCGACGGTGAGCAGGACGATGAGGGGCAGGATCGATCGCAGCTGGCTTCGCAGGTAGGCGTCGGCGCCATCCCGGATGGCGCCCCAGACTTCCTGCATCTTGGCGCTGCCCTTGTCCTCCCTCAGGATCTGGTTGCGCAGGAAGACCGCATAGACCAGCCCGAGGATGGCCACACCAAACACAGCCCAGATCGCGATCTGTTCGAGCGACGTCAGTCCTTGCATCGTCCCGGATCCTCCTTGACACAGGTTGTTTTCGCACTTGAAGGGGGAATCAAGGCGATTGTACAGGTCGGCACAGTGAGTGTCAAGCGCATGGGCGCAGCTAAGCGTTCGGTGAGAGACTGGACAGATGCTTGACACGCGCTGCGGGCCTTCTGTATAGTCTTTCGAGGGTGGCCCTCAAGCCCCTGCGGGACCTGAGAGCACACGCCGGCGACTTGCGCCGGGCGGGGTGCTTTTTGTTCGCCCCGTACCCTATGCCGCTCATCACCCTGCGCGGGGAACCTATGATCGACGTCGAAGGCCTGACCAAGTTCTACGGAGCGTTTCCCGGCCATCCAGGACCTCAACTTCAATGCCCGACCGGGAGAGATCGTCGGATTCCTGGGCCCGAACGGCGCAGGCAAGACAACGACGATGCGCATCCTGGCCGGGTACATGCCGCCCACCAGCGGGATCGCCCGCGTGGCCGGATTCGACGTCATCGAGCAATCCCTCGAGGTTCGCCGGCGGGTCGGATATCTGCCTGAGACCGTGCCCCTGTATCCGGAGATGACGGTCTTCGAGTACCTGGCCTTTATGGGTTCGCTGCGGCGGGTGCCGGATCTCGACGCCCGTGTGGACGAGGTTCTCGAGCAAGTCGACATGTCGGACCGATCCGCGTCCTTCATTGGAAACCTGTCGAAGGGCCTGCGGCAGCGCGTCGGACTCGCCCAGGCCCTGCTGCACCGCCCCGAAGTCCTGATCCTCGATGAGCCGACGATCGGCCTGGATCCGGCGCAGATCATCGAGGTGCGGCGAGATCATCCAGGAGCTCGGTCAGCGATACGGACGGTCCTGTTGTCCACGCACATCCTGCCCGAGGCGCAGCAGATCTGCGATCGGGTGCTGATCATCAATCACGGCAAGATCGTGGCGCGAGGACACGCCAGGCAACCTGCAGGCGCAGCTGGCCGGCGCCGAACGGCTGATGGTCCTGGCCGCGACCACAACGGCCGAGCTCACTCGAATGCTCGCCGGCGCTGTCGGGCGTCTCGAGCGTGCGCGCCGGCGGCCGCGAGGGCGAGGTAGAACGTGGCCACGGCGCCGGGCAAGGACGTCCGGCCGCTGGTGGCGCGGCAGCGTCAGTTGAGGCCGGCTCGACCTGCTGGAGTTGCGGACGGCAGGCTTGCAGCCTGGAGCAGATCTTCCTGCAATTGACCCGCGAAGAGAACGACGATCAGGCCGGAGGGTAGCGATGCGCAACTTGTGGATCATCGCCAGCCGTGAGTTCCGCCACTACTTCGTCTCGCCAATCGCCTATGCCCTGGCGACGATGCTCTATCTGATCCTGGGCGGGATCTTCTTCATCAACATCTACTTCGGGCTGCAGACCGGCCAGGTCAACCCCGACGGCCGGATGGTGATCGGCCCGATGGTGACGATCCTGCTCTTCGCCAGCCCGGCGATCACCATGCGCCTGCTGGCCGACGAATACCGCATGGGGACGATGGAGCTTCTGCTGACCGCGCCGGTGCGCGATTGGGAACTGGTCGTCGGGCAAGTGGCTGGGCGCCTACGGCTTCATGGTCGCCATCCTGGCCGTCACCTGGGTCTATCCGCTGATCCTGCACCGCATGACCAATCCCGGAATCGACCAGGGGACACTCCTGTCTGCCTATCTGGGCCTTCTGCTGGCCGTGGCGGCGATGCTGGCCATCGGCGTATTCATTTCGGCGCTCTTCCGCAGCCCGGTGGCCGCGTTCTTCACCGCACTGGGCGTCATGCTCGGGCTGTGGATCGTCGGCGGCCTGTCGTCGGGCGCAGGGGCGGGTGGCCAGCTGGCGGGCTACCTGAGCTTCGTCGACCACTACTACAACAACTTCTACCGCGGCGTGCTCGACCTGGGGGATGCCGTCTACTTTGTCAGCCTGACCGCGCTGGCGCTCTTCCTTGGCACACGCGTCGTCGAAGCGTGGAGGTGGCGATGAACACCGACGTGCGCCGGCGGCTTGCGCCGTGGGCTTTCATCCTGGCAGGGTTGGCGCTGCTCGTCACCGCCGGCTGGGGAGTCGTCAACCGGCAGTTCGACCTGTACTTCCGAATTGGTCTGGCGCTGACCGTCGGTCTCGCTGCCCTGGGAGTACTGCTCGATCCTCAGCGTATCCGTGTCGCCCTCGCCGGTCGCCAGGCCCGGTATGGCAGCAATGCCGTGCTGGTCAGCCTGGCCTTTGCCGGCATCCTGGCCGTCGCCTGCTACCTGGCCTTCACCAACACGCAGCAGATCGACCTTACGGAGGACCGGGAGTACACGCTGGCAACCGAAACGCAGCTGGTGCTGGCCGGGCTGCAGCAACCTGTGACGCTGCTGGGCTTCTACACGCCCGAGCTCAGCCAGTCACGCGACAACCTGCGTCCGCTGCTAGACCAGTACCGGCGCAGCGGCGCTGAGAAGGTCAGCTACGAGTTCATCGACCCTCGGGCCGATCCTGTCTCCGCCGACCGTTATGGGGTCACTCGCGACGCGACGATCGTGGTCGTCATGGGCGATCACTCGGAGGTCACCGCCTCGCCGACGGAGCAGGAGATCACGGGCGCCATCGTGCGCCTGGCGAACCCCGAAGAACGCAAGGTGTACTTCCTCACGGGCCACGGCGAGCACGATCTGGAATCGGTCGAGGCCGAGGGCTATAGCGAACTGCGCGACGCGCTCGCAGTCTAAGAACTACCAGGTTGCCGGGTTGAATCTGGTGAGCGAATCCGAGGTACCGGCGGACGCTCGGGCGGTAGTGATCGCCGGGCCGAAGATCGGCCTGCCGGAGACCGAGATGCAGCCCTTGCGAGATTACCTCGCGCGGGGTGGGGCGCTGGTCGTGTTGCTGGAGCCGCCACTGGCCGCCGAATTCGACGGGTGTCGACGCGCTCGTCCCGTATCTGGCTTCTGCCTGGGGCGTGGAAGCACGTAAGGACCTGGTGGTCGACCTGCGCTCGAACCTGCCCTTGACGGCGGTGGCCGACCAATATGCGTCGCACCCGATCACCGAACGCATGTCGAATTCTGGTGTCCTACTTCCCCTCGGCGCGCAGCCTGGCAGCCCTCGACGGCGGTCAGGCCAGCCTGACCGATCTGGTCCTCACCGGCGCCAACTCGTGGGGCAAGACCAACCTGGACTTCGATTCGCAACGGCTCGCTGGATTATGTGGCGGAGGAGGACACGCTGGGCCCGCTCACCGTCGGGATGGTGGGCGAGGACGGCGCCACCCAGGCGCGGCTGGTGGTGCTCGGGGATTCTGATTTCGCCTCCAACGCAGAGTTCTACAATTACGCCAACGGCGATCTACTGGTGAACAGCATCGACTGGGCGGCGCGTCAGGAAGCGCTGATCAGCCTGACGCCCAAGCAGAGCACGCCCCGTTTTGTGACGCCGCCGACGACACAGGCCGTAGGGTTGATCTTCCTGCTGACCGTGCTGGTGATCCCGGGTGCCGTGATCGCCGCCGGCGTGTCGGTGTGGATCCGTCGGCGACGGCAGGCTTGAGGCCGGCATGATCCGTCGCTCCACCTGGATCTTCCTGTCCGCCTTCGTCGTCATACTGGCAGGCGCCATTCTCTGGAGCCGCACGAAATCGGGACCTGAGGGGGCGGCCCAGGCCGATGCCACGCCAACGGTGGAGCCGTTGTGGTCGGTTCCGTCGACCGACATCGTAGGCATGCGGCTGGAAGACCTGCAGACCGGGGTGGTGGTCGAGGTCCGCCGTGGGGACGAACAGACCCCGTGGCGGATGATTGAGCCAGTGGAGGGCCCGGCCGACGCCGCCCGGGTGGAATGGGCGGTCAACTCGTTGCTCTCCCCGCGGCCCCGGGGTACCCTGCCGGCGCCGGACGACCTGGCAGCGTTTGGGTTGGCGGAACCATCGCGACGGGTGACGGTCTTCCTGCGGGACGATGTGACACGATCCTTCGAAATTGGGCGCATCAGTCCGACTGGTGGGGTGTTCTATGTGGCGGTCCCAGGACGCCCCGAGATTGTCCTGCTCAACGAGTATTCGCTCACGGACGCGCTGTCGCTGTTGGACGATCTACCCTACCCTCCCACGGCCACGCCGGGCGAGGCGCTTCCTCCATCGGTCACGGCTACGCCTGAGCCAACCGGCAATTGAGGCCCGGTCGGGGCCACTGCGCCGACCCCTGGCGCGGTCCAGGGTGTTGGTGCATGCCAAATGCCGGGCGTTTGTGGGAAGTTAATGAAGAGGGTGTAGCTTGGAAGGATAGACACCAAGGCGCGTTGCCTTGACCTAGGTTTGGACGTATTCTGGGAGAGGAATGGCGAAGACGAAGAAACGAACCCTGAAGCCCAAAGCGGGCAAGACGCGCCAGATGGCCCTCCCGATGGAGGACATTGAGGCGCGCCTGGGCGAGCCGGCTCCGGAGGAGCAGCCCACTCCTGAAGAGGAAAACCCGGCGATCGATCAGCTCATCGAGATCGGTCGCGAGCGCGGCTACGTCACGATCGACGACATCCTGGCCTTCTTTCCCGACGCGGAACGGGATCTCGACCAGCTTGAGGAGACCTACGCCGCGCTTCTGGCGGCCGGCGTCACCTACCTGGACGAGGTGGCGGAGACGGACGAGGGGCCGGAGGAGGACCTGATCGAGGACGAGCGCCCGGACGGCGAGGCGCAAGACGACCTCAGCCACGTCGACGCCGACGACACCATCGGCCTGTACCTCAAGGAAGTCGGCCGCGTTCCGCTGCTGACGGCCGAGCAGGAAGTCTCCCTCGCCAAGCGCATCGAGCGCGGGAAACGGGCGCGCGAGGCGATGGCGGCCGGCCCGACCACGGCGCGCAGGCGGCTGGAGCTCGCACGACGGTCGAAGACGGGTGGGCGGCCCGCGAGCACCTGATCACGGCCAACTCGCGCCTGGTGATCAGCGTCGCCAAGAAGTACATGGGCCGCGGCGTGCCGTTCCTGGACCTGATCCAGGAGGGCAACATCGGCCTGATCCGGGCCGCGAAGAAGTTCGACTACCGGCGCGGCCACAAGTTCTCCACCTACGCCACCTGGTGGATCCGCCAGGCGGTCACCCGCGCCATCGCCGACCAGGGCCGCACGATCCGCGTGCCGGTCCACATGGGCGACCAGATCAACAAACTGCTGCGCGTCTCGCACCAGCTGACCCAGCGCCTGGGGCGCGACCCCTCGATCGACGAGCTGGCCGACGCGCTGGAGGTCACGCCGAAGAAGGTCGAGAACATGATCCAGGTGGCGCGCCGCCCGCTCTCGCTGGAGACGCCGACCGACGAAGAGGAGGATTCCGTGCTGGGCGACTTCATCGAGGACGAAGAGCGCCCGCCCCGGCGGAACCGGTCACGCTCAACCTGCTGCGCGAGCATCTGCAGGAGGTCCTGAACATGCTCCCGCCGCGCGAGGTGCGCATCCTGCAGCTGCGCTACGGCCTGCTCGACGGACAATCGTACACGCTCGAGGAGGTCGGCCGCAAGATGGGCGTCACCCGCGAGCGCGTGCGGCAGATCGAGGCGCAGGCCCTCAGCCGGCTGCGGCATCCGAGCCACCGCCGGCGCCTGGCCGATTACCTGCACGAGTGATCGTGCCCGAAGATCCTCACCGCCCTGCCGCGCAGGGCGGTTTGCTTTCTACCCCGGGGCGAGGCGGCGCCTCCGGCGTCGTGCGCATCGAGGCGCGTGGCCGCCCGATCCGCGGCCGGCGCAGGACGTCTGGCGGCGATGGGCCCGGCGTCGCCAGTCCGTCGGGATGGCCGGCGATGTGAATGGCTGTAGAATGGGCCGCTCCGTCGGTCCCCGAGAGATCGGCCGGGGCGGCAGGACGTCGTCCGGATCGCGCGGTGGCCTTTCCGGCGAAAGCGGGAGGGCCTCACCATTCGCCTGCCTTCGCTCGCCGCGATCATCGCCGCGGGCACGCGGCGGGAATCCTTGGAGGCCGTTGCACCGGTGCTGGGGCGCATGCTCGTCAACGGTTGGTGCGAGTCACGGCGCGGACGAAGGGCGTGACGGGCTCCATCGGTCCTTACTCCGGCGCGGGTGGCGGCGCCTGCCTCCGGCTGGACCGGGGTTGCGCAGCGTTGTCGCCTGGGCGGGGATCAGCGCCCTTCTATCGATCGTGCTCAAGGCGTGCTCTGCTGGCGCTGCGCGCGTTCCCCTTCAATGCCGACGAGGCCATCGTTGCGCTGATGGCGCGCCACATTCTGCACGGGCGGTGGCCGGCCTTCTTCTACGGTCAGGCGTACATGGGCAGCCTGGACGCGACACTTGTCGCGTTGGGTTTTGGCGTGTTCGGCGAGGACGTCCAGGTCATCCGCTGGATCCAGATCCTCCTGTACGCCGGGACAGTCGCCACCGGTGTGTTGCTCGCCTGGCGTGTGACCCGCTCGAAACGCTGCGGCCGTCGTCGCCGGACTTCTGCTGGCAATCCCCAACGTGAACCTGACGCTGTACACGACGGTCTCGCTGGGTGGCTACGGGGAGGCGCTCCTCCTCGGTCAGATTCTGCTCCTGCTCACGCTGGTCCTGCTGGATCGGAGCCGCCGTGCATTTCTGTATGCGGCATGGGGTTTCCTGGCAGGCCTCGGGTTCTGGACCTTCGGGTTGATGCTGGTGTACATCCTTCCCTCCGGGCTGGCCCTCGCATGGAGGGACATCCGCTCCTCGGATCGAAGGGGGCGTGTCGCCTGCTGGTTGGCGACGGCCGTCGGCGCGGCGGTGGGGATGGGCCCATGGATCGCCGGGGCGGTCACCGGGTCGCCAGGCACACTGCTTCGGGAGCTCTTCGGGTCGGCGATCGCGGCGCGTCGCCCAGCAGCTTGCCCCTGGCCTGGCTCGAACATGCGCGCAATCTGCTCCTCCTCGGCGGGCCGGTCATCCTCGGTTTCCGGCCGCCGTGGGACACCCGCTGGCTGGGGCTGCCGCTGCTCCCCTTCGTGCTGGCAATCTGGGCGAGCGTGTTTCTGCACGTGCTGTTCGTGCTCCGCCGTCGCGACGCGAATCTCCCAGGGCGTTGGATCATCGCCGGCGTGGCCATCACCACACTTGCGGGCTTCGTCCTGACCTCCTTCGGGGCCGATCCCTCCGGCCGCTACTTCGTGCCCCTGGCGATGCCGATGGCCGTCTTCGCCGGCAGCATGGTCGCCGATCTCCGGGTGCGCACGGACCGGCGGTGGGCATGGGGGATCGTCGCCCTGCTGCTCGGATTCCATGCTGTGGGGGATCGTCGACAGCGCGTCCCGAAATCCCCCCGGCATCACGACGCAGTTCGATCCCGTTGCCCGAGTCGACACCCGGGCGTATGGCGACCTGGTGGCGTTCCTGGAGGCGCACGACGAGCGTGCGGGATACACCAACTACTGGGTCGCGTACCCGCTGGCATTCCTCTCGCAGGAGCGGCTGATCTTCGTCCCGCGTCTTCCTGTACCATGAGGACTTCCGCTACACGGCGCGTGACGACCGCTATGCCCCGTATGACGACTTCGTCGATGGGGCCGAGCGGGTGGCCTACATCACGACCAACCACCCCGCCCTGAATAAATCCCTGCGCGCTGGGTTCGGCGCGTTGGGCGTGACGTACGCGGAAACGGACATCGGCGGGTTCCATGTGTTCTATGGGCTCTCGGCCCGGGTCGCGCCTGAGATGATGGGCCTGCCGGCGGAGGGAGAGAGCCGATGAGGCGCCGGAAGTGCGCGCGGTTAACGGCATCCCGGACCGGCGCGCCTGCCGGGCCGAGTTGCCGTCTTTCCGAACGGTCCCAGTGATCGAGGACCTCCGGCCGGTATCGGAGGCGACATTGTGTGTGAGCCTGGCTGCACCGCTATACTGTGACAGCCCCTTGGCCCGCGATTGCCCGGGCAGGATCTGAATCTGTATGCAGTCATCCTCGGCCAAGACTGTTCAAGACACGCGCAGCATGGCGTGGCTCACGAGCGATTGGGCCTGGCTCGCAGTGCTGTTTGCCACGCTTCTGGGGGCGTTCGTTCGCCTGGCCCCGGTATTGGCGTCCGAGTTCCCGCTGAACGATGGCGGCCTGTTCTACACCCTTATCCGGGACCTCCAAGCCGGGTCTTACCAGCTGCCCGTGTTCACAAGCTACAACCAGGCATCCATCCCATTCGTCTATCCCCCACTTTCCTTCTACCTGACCGGCCTTCTCTCCGACGTCACCGGCCTTAGTCTCCTTGAGCTGCTCCGTTTCCTTCCGTCGATGGTCAGCATCGCGACAATCCCTGCGACCTACTTGTTGGCCAGGCGTCTGCTCGAGTCTCGGACAGCCGCAGCGATCGCAACCATCTCCTTTGCCTTGCTCCCGACTGCATTCGATTTCATGATCGTGGGCGGGGGTCTCCCGCGGGCACTGGGCTTCCTTTTCTCGATCCTGACGTTGCATCAAGCGGCCGGCCTCTACACTCGCACCAGCAGAATGCGACTTGCCTCGACTACCATCCTCGCCAGCCTGACGGTGCTCTGTCACCCGGTGATCGCGTGGTTTACCTTCTACAGTCTGGCGGTTCTTCTGGTCTTCAAGGCGCCCAACCGGCGCGGGCTGGCGGATTCGGCGATCGTCGTTGTGGGCACGGTCCTCCTGACCGCTCCTTGGTGGGGCACCAGTCTGGCCCGCCATGGGCTCAGCCCCTTCTTGGGCGCATTCCAGGCCGGAACGCGCCCATGGAGCGCCCTTCTGGCGCCCTTCCTGTTCATGCAAACCAACGAGCCCTATGTGACGCTGCAAGCCGTGTTTGCCATGCTGGGGCTGTTCCTCAGCTTGCGCAGACGGGAGTTCCATCTCCCTGTGTGGATGGCGGCTGTCTTCTGCCTGGAGACGAGGCTGACGGCAACCTACGCCGTGATCCCCACCGCGCTCCTGGTCGGAATCGGGTACGAAGGGATCGTCCTTCGCGGCCTCCGAGGCGCAGTCGAAGGCTTGCAGGCGGCGCAATCCGGGCGGACTAGCCGCCCCCAGAGTAATAGCGATGCTCAAGCCGAACTCGGCACCCCCGCCGGTGGACGGGTTGGAATGATTGCGTCGACCTACTTCCTCGTCTATCTCCTGATCGCCGTGTACCTAGCGGCTCCTCGCCAAGCACTGACCGAATCCCAACGCCAGTCGATGCAGTGGATCCGCGAGAACACGACGGATACAAGTCAGTTTGCCGTGATCTCCGGGATCGACTCGGCAGGGATCGACTACGTCTCCGAGTGGTTCCCCGCGCTGACCGACCGCACCAGCGTTGCGACTCCCCAGGGATACGAGTGGTTTCCAGACCAAGTGTTTGACGCCAGGTGGAAGGCGCACTCTGAATTGCAGCGCTGTCAGCTTCAAGGAGCCGATTGCCTCGAGGCGTGGGCATTGGAGGCTCGAACTACGTTTACCCATGTCTTCGTCGTCAAGCGAGGAGCCATTGAGGGCGCAAAGGGGATGGGTGGAGGACTGTACGAATTGCTTCTGAATTCGCCCTCCTACGCTGTGATCTATGACCAGAGCGATGTCGCAGTCTTCACATATCGTCCGGGCTCCCCCGTCGCGCCGTGAAGCCTTGGGTGGAATCGTCGGTCGTCTGCGAGGCAATCACGACGTGGGTCTTCCGACCTTGACGATCGGAGGCAGACGCCGCCGCAACCGGAGGCGTCAAGCGCAATGAGCTTCAAGACGCTGGTCGTGTGTATCGCCCTTCTTGCGGTGTTCACCATGGCGGTGCGCATCTCGGCCGATACGGATACCTGGTGGCACCTCGGCGCCGGGCGCTGGATGGCCGAGAACCGGCAGATTCTGACGGTCGACCCGTTCTCGCTGACCCGTGCCGGGCAGCCATGGACGAACCCAAGTTGGCTGTCGCAGTTGCTGCTGTACGGCGTCCACCAAGCTGCGGGTCTACCGGGCCTCAACCTGCTGACGGCCCTGATGGTCACGCTGGCATTTGCCTGCGTCTGGCCTTTGATGGACTCCCCGGTGCTCCTGCGGGCCTTCGTCCTCGTGGCGGCCGCGACCGCCTCCGGGGTCTACTGGTCGGCGCGGCCCCAGATCCTTTCCTTCGCCTTGTCCGGCGCTTTCCTGCTGCTGTTGGAGAAAGGGCGCGCCCACCGCAGGTTGCTGTGGCTGCTGCCATTGGGTATGGCGCTGTGGGCGAATATCCATGGTGGGTTCGCCATTGGTTTGCTGTTGATCGGCGTCCATCTGGCCGGGGAGCTTGTGGAGGGCGTGGCGGACCGTCTGGGGAAGGGAGAGGAGTGGAGGGCAATCTGGGCGCAGCGCAAGGGATCTCTGTTGACCCTGGTTTCCCTGCTCGCTGTTTCTGCCGCCGCCGTTTCGCTCAATCCGTACGGCCCGCGTCTCCTGGCGTATCCGCTGCAAACGCTTTCGATCGGCACGCTGCAAACATCGATCAACGAATGGCAATCCCCGGATTTCCACAGCGTGGATTCGCTGCCGTTCCTGGCCCTGCTCCTGGGGGCGATGCTCGTGCTATCGATCTCTCCCCGGCGCAAGACCGGCAGGGAGTTGGTGCTGTTTGCGACCTTGGCCGGCCTGGGCCTTGTCGCTCGACGCAACATCGCCCTGTTCGCGCTCGGGATCGTGCCGTTGCTCGCCCAACACGCGTGGGCTATCCTGGTTTCCCTGGATCTGGAACGGCGCTTCGCGTCGAAGCCCGTGCGCGCGGGCGTGGCGCGCGTCGTGAACCTGATCGTGTTCGCGCTGCTGATCGTTGCCGCCGTGGGGAAGATGATCGAGCCGCTCTCGACGGCCCGCAACGAGCGGGCCCTGCGGGAGCAGCAGCCGCTCGGCGCGATGGCAGCCCTCAAAGCGGCGCAGCTCCCCGGCCCGTTGTTCAACTCGTACACGTGGGGCGGGTACCTGATCTGGGATGCGTGGCCGACCTACCGGACATTCGTCGATGGGCGCACGGACTTGTTCGCCGACGGTGTGCTGTCTGAGTACCTGACTGCCTGGAACGCGGCAGACGGCTGGGAGCAGATCCTGCACACGTACGGCATCCGGCTGGCACTCATCGAGCCGGGAGCGCCGCTAGCCGACGAACTGACGTCGGAGGGTTGGCAGGTGCTCTACTCCGACCAACAGGCCGTGCTCCTCGCTGCGCCCGCCGCACAGGTTGGAGGGTGAGCATGCGGCTGCCGGTTCGGCCCGATGTGCGGGATGCGCCTCGCCAGACTGCCAGGCAGGCAGGAGGCATCGCCAGATGTTGAAAGCCCCCTGGAACGGCCTGCGGGCAGCCGCGGCGCCGGCGCTCGGGCTTCTGCTCTTCCGGCTCCTGCTCCTTGCCGCCCTGCCGTACGAGGCCGTCGTTGCCTATGGCGACCTGCGCCACTTCCACCAACTTGCCGAGCTTGCGATGGCCGGCGGCGGATTGCCGTTCATCGGTCACTGGATCGAGTTCCCCCCGCTTTTCCCCTTCCTTTCGGTCGGGCTGAACTCGCTGACCGGAGGCTCGGAGCACGCGTATGTCTACGCGCTTGCCACGCTGATCGCCTGTCTCGATGCCGCCAACCTGCTGCTCCTGACCCGCCTGCTTACTCACCTGCCCGACGGCGAGAACCCTCAGCCCAAGGTCTGGATCTATTTCGCGTTCCTTTGCCTGCCGGCGCTCGGCTGGTGGACCTTTGATCCACTTGGCGTGTTCTGGCTCCTGTTGACCCTGGTCCTCGTGTTTGAGTCCGGCTGGGCAGCCACCGGGTTGGTCGCCGGCCTCGGGATGCTCACGAAGTGGCTCCCGGGACTGGGGCTGCTATTTGCTTGGACGCGTTGGCCGAAGCGTCGAGTTCGCGATGGCGGTTCTGGGTGCGGCGATGGTGGTGCTCCTTGTTTGGGTGCCGCTGATCGCCGTAGGGCGTCAGGCCGCCTGGGACTCGCTTCGATCGCAGTCTGCCAAACCGGCGTGGCAGACTCCCTGGGCTCTGTTGGAAGGGAGCCTGGGCACGGGGACGTTCGGTGAAGCATCGGTACGCCTCACGCCACTGGTGGTCTCTGACCCCGGCGCGGTGGGACGGTTCATCCCGCGCTGGCTCCCGCCGGTCCTGGCGGCTGTTCTCGGCTGCGTGCTCGCCGCGCGCATGCGCCGGTCCACCCCCCGAAGCGGGATGTCGTTTGTCCTGGTGGGCATGATCCTGCTCTTGCTTGCCTCTGCCGGGTGGAGCCCGCAATGGCTGGCCTACCTCGTCCCACTCGTGCTGCTCAGCTTGCCTCAATCGAGAGGTGCGCTGTATGTCGTAGCCCTCACTTCGGTCGTGATCCTCGAGTGGCCGGTGCTGCTGTCACGCGGCCGCTTTGATCTGCTGTGGTTGACGGTGACGGTTCGGACCGCGGTGCTGGTCCTGCTGGCGGTGGATGCTTGGAAAACCGCGCGCCGGGATCCGTCGGCGCACACCTCGCAGGTTCCGGCGTGAACACACGCAGCTTCGCTTGGACGACCATCCCTCTGGCCTTGCTCATGCTTGCGGTCTTGGTCGGCCTTGGCGCGGCGAACGCGCGCTTCTCGCAGAGCGCACAGGATGCAAATGAGTTCCTGCCACGCTGGGAGGGCGCGCAAGCCTGGGTGGCGAGGGGCATGAGCCCCTACGACACACGAGTCAGCCTGTCCGCGCAGCACCGCCTGTACGGGCGCGCGGCGATCCCGGGGCAGGGGGAGGACCTGGCACTGTTCGCCTACCCCTTCCCGACGATGCTGCTGTATGCGCCGTGGGGGGCGCTCAATTACGAGGCCGCCCGCGCCGGCTGGATGACCCTGCTTGAAATCCTGCTGGTCGTGGCGGGCTTGCTGGCGGTGCGGCTGTCGGGTTGGCACCCACCCTCGCTGCTCCTCGCCGCCCTCCTGGCCTTTGGCGTTGCTTGGTCCCCAGGCATCCGATCGATCGTCTCCGGTCACATTGCCGTCCTCGCATTGGTGTTCTCGCTGGCGGCAGCCGCGAGCCTCGAACGAGGCGGGGATGTAGCCGGCGGGATCCTGCTCGCACTTGCGCTCGCGGATCCAATCGTCGGCCCGACTGTGTTTCTGGTTGCCCTCGTGTGGGCCGGATCAGCCAGGCGCTGGTGGGCGATGGTCGCCGCCCTGGGCACCGCCGGCGTGCTGTGCGCCGTTTCGCTCGTGGTGATGCCCGGTTGGCCGCTTGCCTGGCTGCAGCAACTTGCGGGTTGGGTCGAGGCATCTGGTGGCTCGAGCGCGGGGACGGGACTGATGATCCTTCGTTGGGGGTGGGCGCAAGGGATCCTGGCTTCGCTCCTGGGTTTCGCAGTCCTCTGGGGGATCTGGCAGAGTTGGGGGAAGGGCACGCGTTGGTTGACGTGGACGCTGGCCTTCGCCCTTGTCCTCGGAGACTGGTTCAGCCTGTTGGCACTGGGGAGCTTCGCCTGGGGTCTACCTGCTGCCCGCGATCGTGTTGATCCTGGCCGGCCTTGGCCGGCGAGTAATGACGAAGGGGGAGTGGGCAGTGGCGGGGGCGTTGGCGCTGATCGGGATCGGATCGTGGATCCCGTTACCTCCCGGCAGTGGCCGCACAGGCCGGAGAGACGATCATGGGATCGGTCGGGCACGCGCTGACGGCTTTCGGGCTTCTGTGGGTGCGCTGGTGGGTGACGCGGGGCGAAGAGATACGCGATCTCTCACCGGTTGAAACGAGTGTCGTCTAGCGGCGCAGGCATCGCGGAGGGCAAGGCCGTGGCCAGGCGGCGACGGGCGGTCCGCCCAAGGGTCCGCAGGCGTCGGCCCGATTCTGGCACACCCGGTGTAAGTCCCGCCCGCAGCGCAGGGGAAGGGTGCAGCCCTCATCCGGCCGGATGGTGGCTGTTCTTCCAGGTGACCGACTTGCGATGCGGCGGGGAGAAAGTGATCAATTCCGTTGTCTGGTCGTGAGGGTCAACGTGATGCCGATGCGAGCCCGATGAGACGTTGGCAGTGGGTAGGTCTGGCCGCGGTTGGCATTCTGACCGCCGCAACGATGGCGGTCTTTGTGCGCGCCCCGGGCTACATGGATGCGGAATACTACTATTCATCGGCGGTCGAGCTCTCCGAGGGGCGCGGGTTCCAGGAACCGTTTGTTTGGAACTATCTCGATGATCCCGTCTCGCTGCCCCATCCTTCGCACTTGTACTGGATGCCGCTGACCAGCATCCTGGCCGCTGCCGGGCTGAACGCTCTCGGGGGCAGCTTCCGTGCAGCGCAGCTCCCCTTTGTCCTCCTCGCCGCCGGGCTGCCACTCCTTGCCGCCTGGATTGCGATTCAACTTGGAGCGAGCGCACGACAGGCCGTGCTCTCCGGTCTTCTGGGTGCCTTTGCCGGGTTCTACCTCCCCTTCCTGGTCACGACCGACGCCTTCGCTGTATACGCTTGGATCGGGACGTTGGCTTTCGCCAGCGCCGCCGCCGGGTATCGGGGTCGGAGCCAATTCGCGTGGCTAGCCGCCGGCCTGCTCGCTGGCGCGGGTCATCTGGCGCGCGCGGACGGCGTGATCCTGCTCCTGCCGCTCGCCGGGCTGGCGATCATCTCACCGCGTCGCCGTCTGCCGTCTCTGGCGCTGCTCATCTCGGGTTACCTCCTGGTGATGGCGCCCTGGATGGCTCGGAACCTGTCTACGACCGGGAGCCTGCTCGGCCCGGGTGGTGTACGGACGCTGTGGCTTGCCAGCTACGACGAGCTGTTCACGTACCCTGCGACTGTGCTCAACTATGGTCGATGGGCGGCGCAAGGGCTGGGCGAGATCCTCGCCGCCCGGTCGCAGGCATTCGCCACCAACCTCCAGACGCTCGTGGTCGTCGTCGGCAGCGTGATCGTTGGGCCCTTCATGCTGATCGGTGCATGGCGGCTGCGGCGCGAGCCTCTCGTGGCGGTCAGCGGGATCTACCTTGTGCTTCTCGTGGGCGTCATGACGGTCGCCTTCCCATTCTCCGGCGCCCGCGGAGGTCTGTTTCACTCGAGCGCAGCTCTGATCCCGATCCTGTGGGCCTTGGCGCCAATCGGTTTGGAGCAAGCCCTCGGGTCGGTCTCCACCCGAAGAGGCTGGAATCCGGAGCGGGCATGGCGCCTGTTCACCCCGGCGATCGTTGCGGCGATGATCGCCATCACAGGCTGGGTGGCCTGGGACCGTGCAGCCGCCGGCTGGCCGGCAGCCACGCGCTGGGAAGGCCCGGCCGACTACCATCGCGCGATCGCCAAGGCCCTGCGAAGCCTCGATTCGTCTCCGGGTGTCGTGGCCATCAATGATCCGCCGGGGTTCTACCTGGCTTCCAACCTGCCATGCGTCGTCGTTCCGTTTGGTGACCAGGCGACCCTTCGAGATGTGGCGGAACGATTCGATGTCGAGTGGGTGGTCTTGGACGTCAACCATCCGGCGCCGCTGGCCGGCCTGTACGCGGACCCCGAGTCGGTGCCATGGCTTATCCTGCGAGGACAGATCGATGATCCGCTGGGCAGGCCAGTGTACCTGCTGCAGTTCGCTCCGGAAGTTGGGAGTGAGTTGCCGTGAGCTCTCGCGCCGAGAGGTGGCTTGCCTTCCTGGCTCTGCTTGCGCTGGCGGCGATCGTATGCGGAGCATTCGCATTCACGGCCATCGAGACGATTGGCGCCGGTTTTCCGCTCGACGATGCCTGGATCCATCAGACCTATGCCCGAAACCTCGGGCTTCGGGGTGAATGGGCATACCTCCCCGGCGTCCCCAGCGCGGGCTCGACATCGCCCTTGTGGACCGCGCTTCTCGCCCTAGGCTACCGCCTTGGGATCGGTCCCTGCGCATGGGTCGAGGCATGGGGCGTGCTGCTGCTGGCCGCCACCGCTTACGTCGGCAGCCGCTGGATCGCGGCCCGCTCGCCTCACCTGGGACGCCTGTCCTGGGTGGCCGGGGCGCTGCTCGTTCTCGAGTGGCATCTGATCTGGGCTGGCCTGTCTGGAATGGAGACGCTTGCCCAGGCATTCACCATCCTGCTCGTGTTCTACGCGCTTGAGGCGCGCTGGCCGCCGGTGGTGATCGGTCTGCTGGTGGGGGCGGCGGTGTGGATCCGGCCAGACGCGTTGCTCCTGCTGCTCCCGATCGGTTGGGTGGTGGGCGTCGAGGGGCGGCAGAATCTCCTTGGCGCCGCGCGGCGGCTGATGGCGGTCGGGGTGGGCGCAGCCGTCCTGTTCCTCCCTTACCTGGGATTCAACCTGATGCTAGGAGGCCAGGCGTGGCCGAGCACCTTCTACGCCAAGCAAGCCGAGTACGCCGTCGAACTCGGCAGGCCGCTCATGCTTCGCCTGGCCGAGCAATGGAGTGTGGGGCTTGTGGGCGTCGGAGCGGTGCTGGCCGCCGGGTTCGTCGCCTCGATCTGGTTCGATGCGGCCGGCAAACGATGGGCGCGGCTTGCACCGGCCCTTTGGTGGCTGGCATTCCTGGCGGCCTACGCCGTACGCCTGCCGGTTACGTACCAGCATGGGCGCTATGCCATGCCCACCATCCCGGTGCTGGTCCTGCTTGGGGCGGAGGTGATGCTCATGGCGGTTCTCCGGGCCTCGGGGAAGGGGGCAAGGCTATGGAGCCGCGCCTGGGTTATGGCCGCCCTGGCGACGGCGATCGCGTTCCTGGTGCCCGGGGCGCGGGCGTACAGCCAGGACGTTGCGATTATCGAGACCGAGATGGTCGCTACGGCGCGATGGATTGCGGCCAACACCGAACGCGGGGACCTGATCGCGGCACACGATATCGGGGCGGTTGGCTACTTCTCCGACCGGACGCTGATCGACCTGGCGGGGTTGATCTCACCCGAGGTCATCCCCTTCCTGAGGGACGAGGCGCAACTGGCCGTGTACCTGCAGGCACGCGGCGCGGATTATCTGATGACCTTCCCCGGATGGTATCCGCGTCTGGTGGAGGGCCGAACGCCGGTGTACCGGTCGACGGCGACCTATGCCCCCGCCGCCGGGGGCGAGAACATGGCTGTCTACCCATGGTGAACTGCGCGCGTTCCCTCGCGCAAGGCCGCTGTGCTATACTCGCCGCAATCGTTCCCCCGGGAGGTGGCCCATGGAGACGATCGGCCTTGTCATCGTAGACGACCACCCCCTGTTCCGCGAAGGGGTCCGAAACGTCATCAACGCCGAGCCTGATCTGAAGGTCCTGGCGGAGGGGCTCAGCGGTGATCAGGCCGTGGAGCTGGTCCGGGAACACAAGCCGCGGGTGGCGCTGATCGATGTGAACCTGCCGGGGTTGAACGGCATCCAGGTCACGCGTCAGATCGTCTCCGAGCGGCTAAGCACAACCGTTGTCCTCCTGACGGCCTACGACGATGTGGAACAGATCTTCCACGCCTTCCGCGCCGGGGCGGCAGCATACTGCTCCAAGGACATCCAGGCCGGCAAGTTGATGGACGTCATACGCCAGGTGTCGCGCGGGTTCTTCGTCGTCCACGACCAGGTGTACGACGCCGCCGGCCTGGAGGACTGGTTGTCGCACGGTGTCGAGGCGCAGCGGCGCCCGCACCTGGAAGGCGAGCAAGAAGCCTTTGCCCCGCTTTCGCCCCGCGAAATGGAGATCCTGCAGTTCGTCACGCGAGGGATGAGCAACAAGGAAATCGCCGCCAAGCTGGGGATCAGCCATCAGACGGTGAAGAACCACATGACGGCGATTCTGCACAAGCTGGACGTCGAAGACCGCACTCAGGCAGCCGTATACGCGCTGCGGCACGGATGGGTACGCCTGCAGGACACGCGCAAATAAGCGCGCAAGCAAGCGCGCAAATGAGCGCGCAAGCAAGCGCGCAAGTAAGCGCGCAGGTAAGCGCGCAAGTCAGTAGGAGGCGGCATGGCTGACGCGGCCAAGCCCAGAGCGAAAGAGAAAGAGAAGGAGAAGGAAAAGGAACAGACCCCGTTGGAGGTCTTCGTCGAGTCGCTCCGCCAGGAGCTTCAGCAGGTGCGGGCGGAGATGAAAGAGATCGGCTTGCTGGTCGAGCAGAGCCAGGGCGAGGTGGAAAAGCTCGCTCAGCGCAACGCCTCGATCACCGCGCACGTCCACCAGCTGCAGGCTCACTTTGATACCGTCCCGCGCGAAGACATCCGCGGTGCATACGAAGCCTCGCAGGATGCGCAGCAGCGGCTGTTCACCATGCGCGGTCAGCTGGAGAAGCTGCAGAGTGACCAGGGCCATCTGAAGCGGCATGCGGAGACGATGGCCCGAGCGCTGCAGGTCCTCGAGGGCGGGGTCACGCTGGATCTGTCCGAGGAAGCGGTGAACCTGCCGGCCTCGAGCATCGAGCAGATCATCGAGGCGCAGGAGGAGGAGCGGCGCAAGATCTCGCGCCAGATCCACGACGGGCCGGCGCAAGCCTTGGCCAACTTCATCCTGCAAACTGAGATCGCCATGCGCCTGTTCGACGTGGATGCCGGCAAGGCGCGGCAGGAGCTGACCAGCCTGAAGGCCTCGGCGACCTCGACCTTCGCCAACGTGAGGGACTTCATCTTCGACCTGCGCCCCATGATGCTCGACGACCTGGGCCTGATCCCGACCGCCCGACGGTATGTGGACGCGTACAAGGAGAAGACCGGGCTGAACGTCACGCTGGTGATCACAGGCACCGAGCGCAGGCTCGAACCCCACCGTGAGGTCCTGGTCTTCCGGGGAATCCAGGAGCTGTTGGGCAACATCCGCGACCACGCGCAGGCCACCCAGGTGAAGGTGATGATGGACGTCGACGCGGCGCAGGTGCGCGTGATCGTCGATGACAACGGCCGCGGGTTCGACCCGGAGACGGCCCAGGCCGAGGGCACCAAGGGCCGAGGCCTGCGCACGCTCAAGAGCCGGGTCTCACAAGTCGGAGGCACGATTGAGATCGAGTCCTCCCCCGGCTCGGGAGCCAAGATCACCTTCTCGATCCCGGCTGGTACCTGAGTAATATCCTCCGCCCTTGGAACGCAACCTTGCGGCCTGCTTCGGCGGGCCGCAGTCTTCCGTGGGGACCCTGTCCAGACGAGCTATCGGAAAGAGGTCCTATTGCGCCGCGACCTCCGGCTCTTATAATGAGGCTAGCCTGCAACACAAATGGGGCGATCCTGGAACAGAAGGGAGGTGGCGTCCATGTTGTTCTCACCGAAGGAGAGAGGCCAGGGTCTGGTCGAGTATGCGTTGATCCTCGTTCTTGTCGCCGTCGTCGTGATTGTCATTCTTGCGCTGCTCGGTCCCGCCATCGGCAACGTCTTCAGCAATATCGTCGGGAACATCTAGTTGCCACCGGCGGGGAGCGAGGTTTGTCTCGACCCCCGGCCAACCACACGGGAGCCCTATCCTGGATAGGGCTCCTTGTGTCAGGGGTCCCGGGAAGCGTCAGGAAGGCCGCCCGCAGGCGGTCGACTTGACATTTGTTTGCATGCCGGTATCATTCTTGCACTGTCGGGTACGATCCAACCTTCGGGTCTGACGAGGAGGCACCATGCGCCGAGGCCGTATGCTCATTCTGGTAGCCATCATCCTGCTTCTGGGGGTGGCGGCTGTCTTCTTGTGGATGCGCAGACAGACTCCGGGCCCCAGTGGAGCAGAGGCCACACCCGCTGCCCTTGACCGGCAGAACGTGGTTATCGCCGCACAGGACATCTCCCGCGGTGCGGTGATCCCTGAGAACGGGGTCATCCTGGCGCCGTTCCCGGCAGACGCCGTGGTGGAAACGATGATCACCGGGGACGTCACGCAGGTGATCGGCAGATTCGCGCGGCAGGACATCGCCCGCGGCCTGCCCATCACGACCGGGATGATCACCGACCAGGCAGGCGACCTGCTGGGCACGGGTTCGACGGCGTCGGTCGCCATCCCGCCGGGGTATACGGCCATCGCCGTCCCGATGAACCGGCTGTCCGGCGTGGCCTACGCGCTGCGTGACGGGGACAGCGTCGACGTCATCGGGACGATGCTGATGGTCGATCTGGATGCGGACTTCCAGACCATCCTGCCCAACTCGAGCATGATCCTGCTGGGCAACAACACCGCCCCGCTGACGGGTTATGCCTGCCAGGAAGTGAAGGCGTCCGAGAAGGGCCTGGAGTGCATCAACCCGGAAGCGCCGCCGTTTGCCCGGGTGGACACGGAGGAGACGACCGGGACCCAGCTGTACGCCAAGCCGTCTGAGTCGCAACGGCCGCGGCTGGTGACTCAGCGTCTGGTCGAGAACGCCGTCGTGCTGCACGTTGGCTCGTTCCCGGTTCCGGGGGCGGAGGGCCAGGCGGCCATCGGCGCGGCGGCTGCGCCCGTGGGCGCGCCTCCGCAGACTACGCCGGAGGTGGCCACCGGGCCGGCGGCGCCGGACATCGTGACGCTGATCGTCACGCCGCAGGATGCACTGACGATCAACTGGGCGATGAAGTCCGGTGTGGACCTGGTGCTGACGCTGCGCGGGCCCAAGGATGACACCACCACCGAGACCACCAGCGTGACGCTCAACTACCTTGTGGAGAATTACAACATCACCGTGCCCAGCAAGCTGCCGTACGGCATTGAGCCGCGGCTGACGACGCCGATCAAGCCGGTCCTGCCCAACGACCAGCCTGCGGCGACGCCGGCCGCCAAGTAGGCGAGCCTTCAGACTCTGGAGTCGCTGCGCGAATGCCTGAGCCAACCGTCCCCACCATCCGCGTCTTGATCGTCGACGACATCGCCGAGACGCGTGAGAACATCAAGAAGCTGCTTCAATTCGAAGCGGATATTGAGGTGGTGGGCGGAGCGCGCAGCGGCCAGGAAGGCATCCAGATGGCGGCCGAGGCCCGGCCGCACATCGCACTGATGGACATCAACATGCCCGACATGGACGGGATCACCGCCACCGAAGGCGTGATCGAGCAGGTCCCGTTCTGTCAGGTCGTCATCTTGTCGGTGCAGTCCGAACCGGACTACATGCGCCGGGCGATGATGGCGGGGGCGAAGGACTTCATCCCCAAGCCCCCGTCCGGCGATGAGCTGATCAAGACCATTCGGTTCCTGGGCGAGCGGGCCAAGAAGGATGAGGAACGAGCCAGGGTCGTAGCTGCCGCCCCGGATATCCGCATCCCGGGCCGGCACGGCGGCACCGGCCGGTTGCAGGGCAAGATCCTGTCGGTCTACTCTGCCAAGGGCGGGGTGGGGTGCACGACGCTGGCGACCAACCTGGCGGTCGGCCTGCACACCGCCGAGACCCCGACCGTGATTGTGGACACCAACCTGCAGTTCGGCGACGTCTCGGTCTTCCTCAACCTGCAGGTGAAGAACAGCATCGTCGATCTGGCCTCGCGCGCCGAGGAGCTCGACCGGGAGTACGTGGAGGAGATTCTGATCGTCCACGGGACAGGCATGCGGGTGCTGGCGGCACCGCCGCGGCCGGAAATGGCCGATGAAGTGCACGCCGACCAGGTGCGCAAGGTGCTGCAGTATCTGAAGAGCCACTACGCCTACGTCGTCGTCGACACCCACTCCACCATGGATGACGTGACGCTGGCCGTCCTGGAAAGCAGCGACCTGGTGATCGCCGTGGCCACGCCGGATATCCCGGCCATCAAAGACGCCCGGCTGCTGTTCGACCTGCTGGGGGTGCTGGAGATCCCCAAGGATCGGATCTTCTTCGTGATGAACAGGATGGACCGCAAGACCGGCATCACCCCGGAGGCGGTGGCTGAGAACCTGCGGCGACCGGTGGACGGGGAAATCCCGGTGGACTACGCGACCATTACAAGCTCGATCAACAAGGGCGTTCCCCTGATGCTCGGCGATAAGAGCCGGCCGCCGGCCAAGAACTTCCTCGACCTGATCGGTTCGGTCAAGCAGCGCCTGGTGGCCGAACCGCCCCCGGTCGAAGAGAAAGTGCCGGAACGCCCGCGGCTGTTCAGCCGGTGAAGCCGCACCCAGGATAGGTAGGAGGGGAGACGGTGTCGCTCCTGAAACGAATCGAACAGGGACAGGCCTCACAGCAGCAGGCGGCCACCGGACCCGGCGGCAGCGCCTTGCCCGGGACCACCCGCATCGCCCCGCCGATCGAGCGCAAACGACCGCCGACCCCGGGCGGGCAAACGTCCCGCGACACGTACTTCGATCTGAAGTCCAGGGTGCAGAACAAGCTGCTGTCCGAACTCGACCCGTCGATGGACGTCAGCCAGACGGCGGAGGTCCGCCGGACGATCGAGGAGCTGTTCGAGAACATCCTGACCGAAGAGAAGATCGTGCTCTCGCGGCCGGAACGCCGACGGCTGTTCGAACAGATCGTGGCCGAGATCCTGGGCCTCGGTCCGCTCGAGCCGCTGCTGGCCGACGAGACCGTGACCGAAATCATGGTCAACGGGGCCAAGAACATCTACATCGAGCGCAAGGGCAAGATCCACCGCGAACCGGTCAGCTTCGAGAGCGACGACCACGTGATGCGCATCATCGACCGCATCGTGGCGCCGCTCGGCCGCCGCATCGACGAGTCAAGCCCGTACGTCGACGCCCGCCTGCCGGACGGCTCGCGCGTCAACGCCATCATTCCGCCGATCTGCCTGGTCGGCCCGACGCTGACCATCCGTAAGTTCGCCAAGATCCCGATCACCATCGACAAGCTGATCGAGTACGGCACGATCACGGTCGAGTCGGTCGAGTTCCTCAAGGCCTGCGTGCTTGCCCGCATCAACATTGTGATCTCCGGCGGCACCGGCTCCGGCAAGACCACCTTCCTGAACGTGCTGTCGCAGTTCATTCCGGGCGACGAGCGCATCATCACCATCGAGAACGCCGCCGAGCTTCAGCTGCGGCAGGAACACGTGGTGACGCTCGAGTCCCGCCCCCCGAACATCGAAGGCCGCGGCGAGGTCACCATTCAGAACCTGGTGGTCAATGCGCTGCGAATGCGCCCCGACCGGATCATCGTCGGGGAGATCCGCGCCGCCGAAGCGCTGGACATGCTGCAGGCGATGAACACCGGCCATGAAGGCTCGATGACCACCGCCCACTCCAACAGCCCGCGCGATACGCTGTCCCGTATCGAGACCATGACGCTGATGGCCGGGATGGACCTTCCCATCCGCGCCATCCGCGAGCAGATCTCCTCGGCGATCGACCTGGTCGTCCACCTGGAACGCATGCGCGACGGCTCGCGCAAGGTGACCCACATTACCGAGATCCAGGGCATGGAAGGCGACGTGATCACGATGACGGACCTGTTCGTCTTCGAACAGACCGGGTTCGAAGACGGCCGCGTGGTCGGTCGACTGCGCCCGACCGGGCTGCGGCCCAAGTTCATGGACAAGATCGAAGCCTCCGGAATTCACCTGCCGGCGTCGATCTTCGGCGTCGGCGAACGGATGCGGTACTAGCCATGCCAGCCTCTTCCCTGGTCCTGTTCGTCGGCGGAGGTCTGGGGCTGCTCCTGCTGGTGGTCGGGGTGGCCTCCAGCGTCCTCTCGGGCCGCTCGGTGGTCGAGGAGCGCCTCGGGCGCTACTCCGAGTCGGGCGGGATGGCGCAGCGCTTCCTCCATGCAGCAGGCGACGGCCAAGGTCAAGCGGTCCACGCCGATGGCCGACTGGCTCAACCGGCTGGGCGAAGGCACCGATCTGTTCGACGGGATCAGCAAGAACCTGGCGCGGGCCGACATCAAGCTCCGTCCGGCCGAGTACATGGTCGTCATCGTGGCGGTGTCCCTCGGGTTGGGCGCCGTCCTGGCGATTCTGGCCAGGACGCTCGGCCTTCGGCATCGTCGGCCTGGTGGTCGGGGTCTTCGTGCCGGGCATTTACGTCGGCCAGGCGCAGAAGAGGCGTCTGCGGAAGTTCGATGACCAGCTTGGCGACATGCTCAACCTGACGGTCAACGGCCTGCGTGCCGGTTACTCAACCCTTCAGGCCATGGAGGCGGTCAGCCGCGAACTTCCGCCGCCGATCTGCGACGAGTTCCGCCGCGTGGTCCAGGAGATGCAGCTCGGCCTGACGATGGAAGACTCCCTGGATCACATCCTGCGCCGCATTCGCAGCGATGACCTGGATCTGGTCGTCACGGCAATCAACGTCCAGCGCGAGGTCGGCGGCAACCTGGCCGAGATCCTGGACGTGATCTCCTACACCATCCGGGAGCGCGTACGGATCAAGGGCGAGATCAACTCGCTGACGGCCCAGGGCCGTGCGACCGCCTGGGTGATCTCGGGCCTTCCGCTGGCCCTGATGGCAATTCTGTTCATCGTGAACAAGCCGTACATGATGGAGTTCTTCAATCCGGATACGCGCAACTGCGGCCTCCCGCTGCTGTGCCTGGGCGGCGGGATGATCGGCAGCGGGTTCTACATCGTCCAGCGCATGGTCAAGATCGACATTTAGCGTCGGAACGAGGGAGCATCGCATGAGCATCGTCATCCTGATCGGCGTGGTCCTGTTCCTGGCCGTCGGGCTCGTGATTGCGGGAATGCGCGCCCCGCAGGCGAAGGACCCGATCCAGGAACGGCTGGCCGAGTTCAGCGTGCGCGACGAGCCGATCAGCCTGGAGGAGATCGAGCTCTCCCAGCGCTTCCGTGAGCGCATCATCCTCCCGTTCTTCAATCGCGTCGGGCACCTGGCCTCGCGCTTCACACCGCAGGCCACACTGGAGACGACGCGCAAACGGCTCGAGACGGCCGGCAACCCGATGCAGATGGACCCCGCCTTCTTCCTGGCCATGCGCTTCGTCCTGGGGATAACTTTCGGCGGACTGATTTTCGTGGTCTTCGCCGTCACCGGCCGCAACTGGCTCCAGGGGCTCGGCCTCTCGGCGCTGTTCCTGCTGATCGGCTTCTTCTTTCCCGACCTTTGGCTCGGCAGCCGTATCTCCCGCCGGCAGAAGGGCGTCTTCCGCGCCATGCCGGATGCCCTCGACCTGCTCACGATCTGCGTGGAGGCCGGCCTGGGGTTCGATGCCGCCATGTCCAAAGTCCATGAGAAATGGGACAACGACCTGGCGCTCGAGTTCGGCCGGGTGATCCAGGAGATCCGCCTGGGGAAGCTCCGGCGTGACGGCCTGAGGGACATGGCCGAACGGCTGCAGGTGAGCGAGATGACAAGCTTCGTGGCAGCCGTCATCCAGTCGGAGCAGTTGGGCGTCAGCATGGCCAAGGTGCTCCGCATCCAGTCTGATCAAATGCGCGTACGGCGGCGGCAGATGGCGGAAGAAGAGGCGCACCGGCTCCCGATCAAGATGATCTTCCCTATCGGCATCCTGATCTTTCCCTCGATTCTGATCATCCTGCTTGGGCCGGCCGCCCTGATCCTCTTCACCTCGGAGCTGGGTAAGATCCTGACCGGCTGAAGACCGCAGACCGACACCGGGGAGGCAGAAGCCTCCCCGGTTGATTTCCGGCACAGGCAACTCAACCCCGGAGCCCGGTGTGACGGCCTCCCCCGAAGACCCTCGACCCCTCATCCTGGACGCCGGCCGGCGCCTGCTCTCCACTTGGATCGATCGGATCCTCGACCTGCTGTTCCCGTCGCGCTGCGCCGGCTGCGGCCGACCGGGACCGGTGTGGTGCGAGGCGTGTGACGGACGCCTCCAGCGTCTGGAGGGTCGTGTGTGTGCCCTGTGCGGAACGCCGGGGCATGGCCCCACCCGCTGCCGGTCCCCGCTCGACTTTCCCGTGCGATCCTATGCCCGCTACCGCGGGCCGATGGTCCGCGCACTGCTGCACCTGAAGTACCGCCCAAACGATCCGTTGGCATCGGTGATGGGGGAGTGGCTGGCGTCGGTCGTGCGGCGCGAGGGCTGGCGCCCGACCGTCGTCGTGGCGGTGCCGCTGGCACCCGAGCGACGACGCCAGCGCGGGTATAATCAGGCTGCGTTGATCGCCGCACATCTGGCGGCGAGGCTGGATCTGCCCTCCAGCGAGGCGGCTTTGACCCGCATCCGGGAGACGCGATCACAAGTCGGTTTGGATGGGGCGGCCCGTCAGCATAACGTGGCGGGCGCCTTCCGGGCAGACGCCACAATCCTCCGCGAGTCCCATGTTTGTCTGGTCGATGATCTGTGCACGACTGGCGCCACCTTGATGGCCTGCGGCCGGGCGTGCGTGGAGGCGGACGCCCGCGCTGTGTACGGCGTGACCGTTGGCCGAGCTGGTTGAGACGGAGACGAGTCCTACAAGACAAGGAGCGATCATGACCGTCAAAGTGGAGATCGGCACCCATAACCTGGAACTCAGCAAGCGCTTGGAAGACTACATCACGAAGAAGGCCTCGAAACTGGACCGACACCTCGAAGAGGTGGAATCGGTCAAGATCGATCTGGCCTACGAGAAGTCGGCCCGCGATTCGGACGATCGTCAGGTCGCCCAGGTGACCGTGCGGGGCAAAGGGATCCTGCTCCGGGCGGAGGAGCGAACCGACGATATTTTCGCCGCCTACGACACCGCCCTGGAGAAGCTCAACCGGCAGATCGAACGCTACAAGGGCCGGCGCCACCGGGGGCGGGGCGACGGGCGCTCGCTGGCCGAGGCGGCCGCCGAACCTTCGGAAACCGAAGCCGTCGACGTCGGCGAGGTGATCTCGCGGCGCAAGGCGTTCCGAATCACCCCGATGGACGAGTACGAGGCGATCGAGCAAATGCAGCTCCTGGGGCACGATGACTTCTTCGTGTTCCTGAACTCGGTCACGCAGCAAGTGAATGTCCTCTACCGACGACGGAATGGGACGCTGGGCTTGATCGAGACCGACATCGCCTAAGGTGGCAGCCTGCGAGCCGGCGGGCGCGCGCCCGCCGGCTCGTCAACCCCAATCGTACCAATGTCCAACCTCGTCCCTGCCGTACTCTTCCTCCCGCCCGCCGGACTCTCGGCGGGCGAGGTCTGGATGGCCAAGGCGCGGCTTGCGGCGTGTCGGGACACCCTCGAACGCCTGCGCCTCACGGGGCTCGCCGGGCCGATCCTCGTCCAGGCGGCCGAAGACGCCGACCGCGCCGTGCTGGCCGGGGACGGAGCCGAGGTTCTGCCGGCCTCCGCCGGTGGTGATCCATTCCATTTCGGCCGGTCCCTGGCGGGCATCACCGCCCGCTACGGAGAGGGACCGGTCGCCTACTTCGGAGGGGCCAGCGCGCCCCTGGCCTCCACCCGGCTGCTGAGCGACCTCCTGGCGCAGGCCCTGCAATCGGGCCGATCGCCGACCGCGTGGGTCAACAACCCCTTGTCGACCGATTGGGCTGTCCTATCGTCCGCGCGGGGCCTGGAGCGGGTCTCAAGTGCGTTGACGACGGACAATCCACTTGGCTGGGTGCTCGAGCGCGAGGCAGGCTATCAGGTAGTTGCGCTGCCTTCGTCAGCCGAGACGCAGGCCGACATAGACACCCCGGCGGATGTTCTGCTGCTCGCCCGGCATCCGCAGGTAGGAAGCGCGCTGCGGGCGTTCCTCGATGACGTCGCGCCGTCAGAACTGCTGGCGCAGGTGGACGCGCTCCGCCGCCTGCTCTCCACGCCGGCCAGCACACTGGCGATCATCGGACGGACTTCGTCCACCATCTGGCGCGAGATCGAACGCCGCAAGCAGGTCTGGGTGCGATTGTTCGTCGAGGAACGGGGCATGCTGGCCAGCGGGCGAGCCGAGCGAGGTGAGGTTCGATCCCTGATCGGCGAACTACTGGATGACTGGGGCCCTGAGCGCTTCGTCGATCGATTGGCCGGGATGGCGGACGGCGTGTTATGGGACAACCGCGTGTGGATGGCGCACCGCGGGCTCTGGCCCAGCGCCGGCGACCGCTTTGCCTCCGATCTGTGCTGGACCGACGAAGTCCGCGCTCCCGACCTGGCCGCCCTCACGCGAGCGCTGCGTGGTGCTCGGATTCCGATCCTGACGGGCGGGCACAGCCTGGTCTCGGGGAGCTTGATGGCGCTGCTGGAGAGCCTGCCGTCGCAAGATCCAAGTTGAGCGTCCCTGCCCGAGGTGCGAATCAAAGGGGCGGAGCCTTAAGCTCCGCCCCTTTGATTGACTCGGCGGAAGACCGTTTACCACCCTTCGAGGTAGGAGACCCACTCCTGATTCTCAGTCAGATGCGAGCCGAACAAGTAGTGGGCCGAGGCATGCGGCTCCTGAACGGGCCGCAGCAGCACCATGCGCGCCTCCGGGAGCGTACGGCCGCCTTTGCGCAAGTTGCAGCCGGCGCAGGCGGTGACCAGATTTGCCCAGCTGTGATCGCCGCCGCGGTGGCGTGGGACGACATGATCGATCGTCAACCGCCCTCCTCGTGTGCCGCAATACTGGCAGGCGAAGCCGTCCCGGCGGAAGATCTCCCGCTTGGTAAGGCGGACCCGCGGGCGTGGACGCTTGATCATGTGCCCCAGGCGGATGATCGAGGGACGCGGATAGGTCAGTCGGACGGTGTGGACGTAGCCTCGGCCGTTGACCAGCATCTCTGCCCGGCCGGCAACCAGCAGGCCGACCGCCCGACGGGTCGAACACACGTTGAGCGGCTCGAAGTTGGCGTTGAGAACTAGAACAGGAGCGTCCATCGGCCGGGACCAGTGGGGCGGATTATATCACGCCAAACCAGCGGGCTCCTTCCGGAGGATGCCCCGCCGAGTGCCTCGGGTGCGGCGCAAGGCGTATCGCCATCAGATGGTGCGCTTGCGCACTTCGGCACTCAGGAAGTCGAGCGCCATGACCACCACGATGATGGCCCAAATGGCCGTCGCCGCGTGCCGGTAGGCGAGCAGGTTGATCTGTTCACTGAGGTAATACCCGATCCCGCCGCCGCCGACGAAACCGATGATCGTTGAGATGCGCACGTTGATGTCCCAGTGGTAGACGATGAAGGAGATGAAATCCGGGACGATCTGAGGGATGACGCCGTAGATGACCGCCTGCAGCCGGTTGGCGCCGGTCGCCTCCAGGGCCTCGGTCGGGCCACGGTCGATGCTCTCCACGGCTTCGGAGAACAACTTGCCGAGCGAGGCGATGGTGACCACCGTCATGGCCAGGGTCCCGGCGAAGGGGCCGAACCCAAGCCAGAAGGCGAAGACCACGGCCATGACCAGGGGTTCATACGAGCGCAGGATGTTGAAGATCGAGCGCGTGAGATAGTAGACCGCCGTCCCGATGCAGCCGCGCCTGGTGATGTTGCTGGCCGCCAGGAAGCTGAGCGGCGCCGCCACCAGGGTGGCAATCGTGGTCGCCAGCAGGGCCATGAAGATCGTGACCAGCATGTTGGCCATCACGTCGTCCAGGGCCCGGCTGGGCTTGAGGGGGCCGACGGGAGTGAGCGTATCGACCAGGATGCGGCTCGGAGTCCCGTCCTTGGCAGCGGCGATCGGGCGCGCCTCCGCCTCCACCAGGAAGTGGCCGTTTGCATCGGTCTGGGTCTGGTCGATGGTCCAGATGCGTGCGTCGGCGAGCCGCCAGCGCACCTCGATCTCGCTGTTCGCCGCCAGGTCGAACCCCTCGATCGTGAAGGTTTCCCTCTCCGCCACGCACGGGACACTGGTCACCAGGCGCGGGCCGGAGGGAGCCGGCGTACCCTCAGCGGCTGAGCCGCAGGGGATGGGGAAGGCCAGTTCAATGGTCACCGTCTCAAAGTCCCGCGTCACCAGATCGGGCCGCAGAAAATCCGAGACGATCTCGCTCGCCTTGCCGGCATCCCTGAACATGCGCGGGAAGTCGATCCCCGTTGCCCGGTAGGAATAGCCGAACAGAACCACCAGAACGGCGATCACCAGAGCGTTCAGGACAAGCCGTTTGAGTTGGGAAAGGTCCTTCATGGCTACACGAGCCTTTCCCGTAGCTTGGCGCTGAGGTAGTCCAGAGTCATCACGACGACGGCGATGGCGATGACCGCCGCGCCGACCGGCCTCATCTGATTGATCTGGATCCACTGCACCAGGTAGAACCCGATTCCGCCGCCGCCCACAAATCCGACGATCGTCGAGCTGCGCACGTTGATGTCCCAACGGTAGATGGTGAAGGCGGCAAAGGGCGGGACGATTTGCGGGACGACGCCGTAGCGTACAACCTGCGCCCAATCGGCCCCGGTGGCGCGCATCGCCTCGATCGGACCGGGGTCGATGCCTTCAATCACTTCGGAATACAGCTTGGCCAGGGCGGCCACGGAGTGAATGACCAGCGCCATTACACCGGCGAATGGGCCCAGGCCAACGATGATCACGAAGACAATGGCGATGATCAGCGCCTCGATCGAGCGGGTGATGTTCAGGATCGTCCGCACGAGGAAGTACACGGCCGTCGTAACCGGGTTGCCGCCCATCAGGTTGCGGGCAGCCAGGAAACTGATCGGGACGGCCAACAGGACGGCCAGGAAAGTGGCCATCAGGGCCATGGTGACCGAACTCGAGCATGCCCTGGACGACGAAGCGACCGTTGCGCGAGATCTCGATGCCGCCGAGCGGGCGGCGCTGATCGAAGTAGATGCGGTGGGTCAATGCCATGGTCGGATCGGGCTGGGCAATCAGGACTGTGCTGGGTACCTGGATGGTGGTGGTCAGCGATCCGGCGGAATCGGTGACCACGATCAGCGGCGTGTCCTCGTTCCCCCCTAACGGCTTATCGTCGCCGATACTGGTCTCCCACCAGATCTCGGTGTCGGAGTCGGGCCACAGCCCGGACACGGAGACGATGACCGTCTCACTCACGCCGGCGCAGTCCGGGGTGGCGAAGGCTCGCTTGTCGCCGTCCTCCCGGCTGGCCGAGGGCGGAACCTCGATCGTCGAGCACGGCACAGTGATCGGTGTCCACATGCGGTTCAGTTCGGTGCGTTTCTCGACCAGATCGGGGTGCAGCATCGGGCGCAGGACCGCCATGGCCCGCGGCAGGCTGGCGGAGCTGAAATCGATCCCGACCATCTGCCAGCCGATGCCGTAGGATGCCACCAGCCCGAAGAAGACCGGCAGTACGACGGAACGAACACGGCCGCCGGCCGTGCTCACGGCATCCCAGATGTTCCAGAGATAGATCGCCGCCGGCGCGAAAAGCCACGCCGAGTGGCCGTACCAGGCTACCACTCCGGTGATCACCAAAGTGCCGATCAGGATGACGCCCCCGCGATAACCCTGTCGGGCGTACATCTGTCCCGTGCCGGGGAGCAGGGCAGACAGCACCCCGGCCAGGAGGGGCGAGCGTCCTGCACGTACCTCCTTCATGCCTCGACCTCAAACGATGTGGCGCGCACCTCCTGAGCGTCCTCGCCGTAGATCTCCTTGAACTTGGCGCGGTTGATCTCCTGCGGCAGGCCTTCGAAGACGTTGACACCGTCCTTCAGGGCGATAACGCGCGTGGCGTAGCGGTGCACGAGGTCCAGGAAGTGCAGGCTGCAGATGACCGTCATGCCGTCCTTGTTCAGCTGTTCAAGATACTGCAGGATGGAATGCGAGAGGACCGGATCGAGGCTGGCGACCGGCTCGTCGGCCAGGATGATGCGCGGCTCCTGCATCAGGGCACGAGCAATCCCAACCCGCTGCTGCTGGCCGCCCGAGAGCGCATCGGCACGGCTGCCGGCTTTGTCGGCGATCCCCACTCTCTCGAGGGCACTCATCGCCCGCTGCTTCTCGGTCGGCGGCCAAATACCCAGCATGGAAAGCCAGGGGTTGGCGTATCCCAGCCGCCCGCTGAGCACGTTGGTCATGACGCTCGAGCGCTTCACCAGGTTGAACTGCTGGAAGACCATCCCGATGCCGCGGCGGATGTGGCGCAGCTCGGTCTGCGACGCCGCAGTGATATCGACATCGTCCCAGAGGATCTTCCCGCTCGTCGGATCGATCAGCCGGTTGATGCAGCGCAAGAGAGTGGATTTTCCTGATCCGGACAAGCCGATCACGACCAGGAATTCACCGTCCTTGACCTCGAAACTGACATCCTTGAGCGCCTTGGTCCCGTTCGGGTAGATCTTGGTGAGGTGTTCAACACGGAGCATGGTCCACCTGTCGATGAAGATGGAATGGAGCGCAGGCTGCAGTCTGTCAAGGCAACCAGACTGGAGTCCGCCCTCCATTCGCCGCAGGAGACTAAGGAAGAGGGAGGGCATCTGCCCTCCCTCTTTTGGGACAGTGAACTAACGGTAGGAGTTGATGTCGAAGTGGATCGACTCCAGGTAGACGCGGAATTCATCGTAGAAGGAGTCTTCGACAGGAGCCAGACCACCGATGCTGTAGCCGCCGTCCTTGAGCAGCTGCAGGCCATCTTCCGTCGAGGCGATCTCGACCAGCGCATCGACCAGGTTCTGGCGGATCGTGGGATCCAGCCCGGCGATGAAGGAGACCGTATCGTTCGGGATGATCGGGTCGGAGACGTAGACGATGGCGACCTGTTCATTGACGTCCGGGAAGTCATTGGTGACCGCCGTGCGGGCGTCGACGTAGGCCGCGCCAAAGTCGCAGATCTCGCCGTGCGGGCTCAAGTACACCGACTTGATGACCGTCGGATGGCCCTGCACCCAGGCGCCGGCCAGGGTCTTGATCTCGGTCGTGGCCAGGAGGCCGCAGGCACCAGGTAGCCCGAGGACGACAGCGGATCGGTGTAGCACGGGCGCTTGCCGGCGAACTGGGCCAGAGCGGTCGCTGCATCGCCGGTGTCCTTGCCGGTCGCCGCATCGTAGAAGGACGTGAAGGTGGCATCGTCGATGCGAGCCTGGTTGACCACGAACTCGAAGGCATAGTGATCCGCGCCGCTGCGCAGGGTCACCAAACCGACCGTGGCGTAACCCTTCTCGTAGGCGACGATGTACGGGACCGTTGGCAGCCAGCCGATGTGCGCATTGCCCGAGCCCATGGCCTCAATCAGAGCGGCGTAGTTGGTCGGGACGGTGACCTCGATGGTGTATCCGGTCAGTTCGGTCATCTTGGCGGCGATCGCCTCACCACCGGCGATCAGCTCTTGGGTGTTGGCGGAAGGTGCGAGGGCCATGATGATCGGCATTCTCCGCGGAGCCCAGGGGCACCTCGGTCGGCGGCGGGGGCGGGGGCGGCGGAACGGTCGGGGCCTCGGTGGCCACGGGGGGGGCTTCCGTCGGCGTGGCCTGAGCGCAGGCGCCCAGCACAAGGGCGGCCACCAGCATCAGGCTGACGGCCAGGAACATACGGTTCTTGCGCATTCTTCTTCCTCCTCGAATATGGCTTGGGGCCGAATCGAACGAGGGCAGAAGCACTGCCTATAGGTGGGGGCCTACCTCCTTTCAGCGCTAGATCAGAGGGGTATTCATGACATCATAGCGCGAACTCGCGTGCCGGCGCAAGCAAGGGCGTGTCTTGTCGGATTGGCGGCCGGCGCTTACAATCAACCCCCATGCCCGTCCGCACGTACCAAGACGCCCTCGATTATCTCTACAGCTTCGTCGACTACAGCCTGGAGCGGAGCTACCGCTATTCGGCGGAGCTCTTCGACCTGGGCCGGGTCCGCCAGCTCCTGCATGCGCTCGGTGATCCGCACGAGCGCTACCCGACCTTCCACATCGCCGGGACCAAGGGCAAAGGATCGGTTACGGCGATGATCGCCTCCGGCCTGCGCGCCGCCGGCTACCGCACCGGCATGTACACCTCGCCGCACCTGATCCACTTCACCGAGCGGATCCAGGTGGACGGGCAACCGATTCCCGAGGCGGACCTGGTCGCCGGGGTGAGCGAGATCCAACCTTTGGTCGAACAGGTGCCGAACCTGACCACCTACGAGATCGTGACAGCGGTTGCCTTCGCCTACTTCGCCCGCGCCGGGGTGCAGGCCGCTTCGATCGAGGTCGGGCTGGGGGGTCGACTGGATGCCACGAACGTGCTGCGTCCCGGTGGTCTCGGTCATCACCTCCCTTTCGTATGACCATACGCAGTTGCTGGGCGATCGGCTTTCCGACATCGCCCGGGAAAAGGCCGGGATCATCAAGCCGGGCGTACCGGTCGTGACGGCGCCGCAGCAGCATGAGGCCGAGCGGGTGATCGAAGAGGTGGCTCGGGCGCAGGGTTCGCCGCTCGTCCGCGTAGGCCACGATTGGCTGTATGCTCCTGGCTGGCACGATTTGGATGGGCAGACGCTCCATGTTTGGTCGGCGAAGGAACAGCCGCTGATGGATGCATTCGTCGAATCGGCCGGCGGGGAGGAGTGGGTGCCGCCGCGATTCGACCTGCCGCTGCTGGGCCATCACCAGGTCGTCAACGGAGCGGTCGCCTACGCCGCCCTTCGCGTTGCGGGGGAACGAGGGCTGACGATCGGCGAGGAGGCCATCCGGAACGGGTTTCGATCCGTCCACTGGATGGGCCGCTTCCAGCTCCTCTCGCGATCGCCGCTGATCGTGGTCGACTCTGCCCACAACCGGGACTCGGCGCTCAAGCTGCGCATCGCCCTCGATGACTACTTCCCCGGCCAGCCGGTGACGCTGATCTTCGGTGCCTCGGCCGACAAGGACATCGAGGGGATGTTCGTCGAGCTGGCGCCGCGTGTGTCCCGCGTGATCGTGACCCAGGCGGCGCACCCTCGGGCGGCCGAACCGCAGGAGGTCGTGGCGCTTGCCCACCAGCACGGGCTGCGCACCGAAGTGGTATCGCCGGTGCGGGCGGCGCTGGAGACGGCGATCGGCCGGGTGCGGCCCAACGAGGTCATCGTCTCGGCCGGCAGCCTGTTCGTCTCGGCCGAGATCCTCTCGGCCTGGGATGAGATTGCCGCGCGGTTGAAGGCCGACGCAGGCGGAGGGACGCCATGAGCGGAGCCCGCAATCGCTACCCGTCCCTGCCTGCAGAATTGGGCGACCCCATGAGTCGCCGGGCCGACGAGCTGTACCAGATCGAGGATTCCCCGCTGGACAGCGACGGCTGCCTGGAATGTGCCGTCCTGCCACTGCGGGACGTCGTGCTGTATCCCAACATGCTCACGCCGTTGTTTGTCAGCCAGGAGTCGACCCTGCAGGCGATCGAAGCGGCCACCCGCGCCGGCAGGACCATGGTCGCCGTGACGCAGCTCGATCCGGAGGCCGAGACTCCAGGTCCGGGGGATTTCTATACCGTCGGCACCGAGGTGGCCGTCGGGCGACAGATGCACATCCCGGACGGCTCGACCTCCGTGCTGACGCAGGGTCGCCGCCGCATCCAGATCATGGAGCTGATCCCGGACGGAGACGGCTGGCGCGCCCGCGGCCGTCCGGTGGATGAGAGCGCTGAACGCGGCAAGGAGACGACGGCGCTGATGCGCGCCGTGCGCACGCTGTTCGAGAAGTGCGTCCAGCTCAATCGCAGCCTGCCCGAGGAAGCCTACGTCTATGCCGTCAACATCGAGGAGCCAGGCTGGCTCGCCGACCTGGTCGCCTCGGCCCTCAGCCTGAGCGTGGCCGAGCGCCAGGATATCCTCGAGACCTTCGACCCGATCATGCGCCTGCAGCGCATCAGCGTCATGCTGGGACGCGAGCTCGATGTCCTCGAGCTTGAGGATCACATCCACTCACAGGTTCAGAACGAGGTCGACCGCTCCCAGCGCGAGATGTACCTGCGCGAGCAGTTGAAGGCGATTCAGACCGAGCTGGGGGAGGCCGACCCCTGGGCGCTGGAGTTGACTGAGCTGCGCGAGCGCGTGAGTCACCTCGGCTTGCCTGAAGAGGTGGAGGTTCGGGCGTTGAAGGAAATCGCCCGTCTCAGCCAGATGCCGCCGCTTTCGCCCGAAGTCAGCATCCTGCGCACCTACCTGGACTGGCTGCTCGAGCTGCCCTGGACGGAAGCGACGGTCGACAACCTGGATGTACCGCACGCGGCTGAGATCCTGCACCGGGATCACTACGGCCTGAAGAACGCCAAGGATCGGATCCTCGAATACATCGCCGTCCGCAGCCTGGCGCCCGAGAAGCAGCGGCAGCCGATCCTGTGTTTCGTTGGCGCGCCGGGCACCGGCAAGACATCCATCGGGCGCTCGATCGCCGAAGCGCTCGGCCGCAAGTTCCTGCGCCTGTCGCTGGGCGGGATCCGGGACGAGGCCGAGATCCGCGGCCACCGGCGCACGTACATCGGTGCGCTCCCGGGGCGCGTCCTGCAGGCCATGCGCCGTGCCGGCACGGTCAACCCGCTCTTCATGCTGGATGAGATCGACAAACTGGGACATGACTTCCGCGGCGACCCGTCTTCGGCGCTGCTCGAGGTCCTCGACCCCGAGCAGAACCACGCCTTCTCGGATCACTACCTCGAACTCGCCTACGACCTCTCGCGGGTGATGTTCGTCACCACCGCCAACACCCTGACGAACATCCCTCCGGCGCTGCTCGACCGGTTGGAGGTGATCGAGTTCCCCGGGTACATCGAGGAAGAGAAGCTGGTCATCGCTCGCCGCTACCTGATCCCGCGCCAGATGGAGCAGAACGGCCTCCCCGTGGGGACGCTGGTGTTGAATGACCCTGCGGTGCGGGCCATCATCCGGGAGTACACCTGGGAAGCCGGGGTTCGAAACCTGGAACGCGAGATCGGCAAAGTGTGCCGCAAGGTCGCCCGGCGGAAGGCGGAGGGCAAGGTTGGACCGAGGCGCATTTCGCCCGCCGGCCTGGCCCGGCTCCTCGGCCCTCCCGACGTCTTGCCGCCGACGCCGGAGAAGGAAGATCAAGTGGGGATGGCCATCGGCCTGGCATGGACCGAGAACGGCGGCGAGGGGATGGCGGTCGAAGTGCTCCTGATCGACGGCAAGGGGACGATGCAGGTCACCGGGCAGGTGGGCGAGGTGATGCAGGAGTCGGCGCAAGCGGCGCTGTCGTACATCAAGTCTCGAGCCCGCGAGCTCGGCGTCAGCCGCGACCGTTTCGAGAAGACCGACATCCATGTTCACATTCCAGAGGGCGCCATCCCGAAGGACGGACCGAGCGCCGGGATCACGATGGCCACGGCCCTGGCTTCGGCGCTCACCGGGCGGGCAGTCCGGCACGATGTCGGCCTGACCGGCGAGATCACGCTGCGCGGCAAGGTGCTTCCGGTAGGCGGCGTGCGTGAGAAGGTACTGGCCGCCTACCGCCTGAAGCTTCGGTCGATCCTGCTCCCGGAAAAGAACAAGAAGGATCTGGTGGAGATTCCTTCCAAGGCGCGTCAGGCGCTGGACATTCGCTTTGTGTCTCACATGGACGATGTGCTCGCGCTGGCGTTGCGGGCTGAAGGCAAGCGCCCTGCGGTGCGTCGCACCCGCGCCACCAAGCCCACCTCCAAGCCCACCGCCCGCCGGCGAACCAGTCGCGCTTCATGAGGCCAACCGGATCGGGACTTCGCCGGTGGCACGGCGAACGCGAGCTCGTGGTCGCCCTCGCGGCTGCGGGGATTCTTGGCGCCTGCACCCGCGCCCTGGTCCCGATCGGGATCCCCGCGGCTCCCCAGTCCGCCACCGCGATCGCCGAGAGTACGCTCGGCGCAGGCGGGATCATCCCGGGGGGCGGAACCAGCTTCTCGGTATTCGGCGTGCCTCCGGATGGCCACCTGATCGTCCGGGAGCCGGCGGGAATTTCCGGGACGGTCGTGGCTGAGTTGCCCGCAGATCTGCGGCGCATCGGACTGACGGGCCTGTCCACCCCGTTGGGGAGTTCGATCTGGGTGGAGATCTCGGTACCCTCCGGGACCAGCGGCTGGATCAACCTCTGGAATCTGACCGAGGACGTTGAACCGCAGGACTTCTGCCAGGACCCGAGGGTGCCGGCGTTGATGGACACCTTCTTTGCCGCCCTGCGCGATCGCTCGGGGGAATCGCTGGCCGAGACGATCTCCCCGCGTCGGGGCCTGGTTCTGCGCCACGATTGGTGGAACCACGAAGTCGTGATTCCGCTGCCCGAGGTCCCGGACCTGCTGCAGCGCGTGGACGAGATCGCCTGGGGTGTTCGAGCGCGGGTCGGGGGCGCCAATCGTCGGTTCGTTCCGAGACCGAATGCTGCCTGAGCTGGATGCGCTGCTGGCCGGAGAGGCGAAGGAAGCCTGCAACCAGCTGCTCTCCGCCGACACGGGGATTCCCGCCGAGTGGCCCGGGGAGTACGCCCGGATGAACTTCCTCAGCTACCACCTAACGGCGCCCGACCCAGGGCCGAAGTTCAACTGGCGAAGCTGGGCAGTCGGCGTCGAGTACGTGGATGGCGTGCCGTACGTCGCCATCCTGATCCGCTACCAGGGCGACCTGTAGCCGTCAAACCAACGGCGTCCAGTTCGCCGGCGGCTGATCCTTCCCTTCCGCCAGGAAGTTCGATCAGCTCTCGGCGTCAGGTCCGTAGAGACTCCAGTACCTCCAGCAGCCGCTGCCGCCATCCTTCGCGTCGCGCCAGCCAGTAGCCTCGACGACTCCTGCGGACATCGGCGCCGAGGTCGAGCGCTTCTTGATCCCCTTCGCCTGCGGTGGTCTGCAGCAAGAATCTGGCCGTTCTCGGCTGAGATCGAGTCGACGCCGACGTGCGCCGCCCGAATGCGAACCCGCATCTGGTAAACCAGGTTCTCGACTTCCTCCGGGATCGGGCCGAATCGATCTTCCAGCTCGGCACGGAGCGTTTCGACTTCTTCCTCGGAGCGGAAATCCGCCAGGCGGCGATACAGGTGCAGCCGCAGGTCGCGATCCGGCACGTAGGCAGGCCGGGATGGCGTAGGCCAGCGGGAGTTCGATGGTCACCATCAGTGGGTCGGGGGTAGTGAGTGCCGCGCCCGGCTCGGGGCCGGCGGCATCGGCTCCGCTCTTCAGGCGGCGCACGGCGGCCGCCAGCAGGCGGGTATACAGATGGAAGCCGATGGCGGCGATATGCCCGTGCTGCCGGACGCCGAGAACATCGCCGGCGCCGCGCATCTCCAGATCCCGCATGGCGATCGAATACCCCGCGCCCAACTGCGTGTGCTCGGCCAGGATCTCGAGCCGCTCGCGCGCCTCTTCCGTGGCGCGGAAATGAGGATGGCGGAAGAAGTACGCATAGGCGCGAGCCGCGCTGCGCCCGACGCGTCCTCTCAGCTGGTAGAGCTGCGCCAGGCCAAAGGTGTCGGCTCGGTCGACGATCAGCGTGTTGGCGTTCGGGATGTCTAGGCCGAACTCGATGATCGAGGTGCTCAACAGCAAGTCGATCTCCCCGGTGGTAAACCGCTCCATCACCTGGGCGAGGTCCTTCTCCGGCATCTGGCCGTGGGCCACGGCCAGGCGGGCCTCAGGCACCAGCCGTTCGAGGCGGGCATGCATGGCCAGGATCGTCTGCACCCGATTGTGGACGAAGAAGACCTGGCCGCCGCGGTCCATCTCGCGCAGCACCGCCTGCCGCACCAGGCGCGGGTCGTACGGCCCGATGTGGGTCATGATCGGCAGGCGCTCCTCCGGCGGGGTGTTGATGGTGGAGATGTCGCGTGCTCCGGTGAGCGCCAGGTACAACGTGCGTGGGATCGGCGTGGCCGTCATCGTCAGCACGTCGACCTCGGTCCGCAAGCGCTTCAGGCTTTCCTTGTCGGTGACCCCGAAGCGCTGCTCTTCGTCGATGACCAGCAATCCGAGATCCTTGAATAGCACGTCCTTCTGCAGCAGGCGGTGCGTCCCAATGAGGATATCGACCTCGCCTCCCACGAGGCGTTCGAGCACGCGGTCGGCTTCCGCCCGGGTGCGGAAGCGCGAAAGCATATCGACCTCGACGGGGAAAGCAGCCAGGCGCTGACGGAAGGTGTTGAAGTGCTGCTGGGCAAGCACCGTGGTCGGGACGAGCATCGCCACCTGGCGCCCGTCCATGACGGCCTTGAACGCCGCCCGCAGCGCCACCTCCGTCTTGCCGTAGCCGACGTCGCCGCACACCAGCCGGTCCATCGGGCGCGCCCGCTCCATGTCGGTCTTGACGGCCCGGATGGCCTGCAGCTGGTCTTCCGTTTCGAGATAGGCGAACGACGCCTCGAGCTCGCGCTGCCAGGTCCCATCGGGCGGGAAGGCGTGACCCTCGACGGCCATGCGCCGGGCATACAGATCCAGCAGGTCGCGCGCCACCTCGGCCACGGCCTCCTGGGCGCGCGCGCGCGTGCGCTCCCATTCCTGGCTGCCCAAACGCGAGGCGCTGGGCGGAGAGGCGTCGACACCGATGTAGCGAGTGATTCGATCGGCCTGGTGGACGGGGACGAAGAGCTGATCGCCGTCGGCGAACTCCACGAGCAGGAATTCCCGCATCAGGTCATCCAGCGTGCGTTCGACCAATCCGGCGAACCGGCCGATCCCGTAGTCGACGTGGACGACCCAGTCACCGGGTGCCAGGTCCGAGTAGAACGCCTCGGGGGAGGCGGCGCGCCGGGTGGGGCGCTGACGCGGCTGGGGACGAGACCAGCCAAATACCTCGGCGTCGGTGAGCAAGTGCACCAGACGGCCTTCACCCGGCTCCAGGCGCCAGCCCTCTGAAAGCGCACCCTGGACGAAGTGCAGATCCCCGTCGGCGAGCTCCGTCGGCAGGCGCTCCAGGACGAGCTGCGGGGATCCGGCCTCGGACCAGAGTTCGGCCAGCCGAGGCGCCTGCCGGCTGACGACGACCGTGATCGCGTGGGCGCGGCGTTGCTCCTCGAGATGATCGAGCACCGCATGCAGCTGTCCACCGAAGCGCGGGCCTGGCGCAAAGGCCTCTGCGATGTCCCATCCCATCTCGTCATCACCGGAGAGCATGCCCAGATCAAGGACCGTCCGGTCTTCAAACGCCTCACGCAGTTCGGAGATGGTGACGTAGGGCAGGGGGGAGTCGGGTGGGAGCTCGCCGCGAGAACTCGTGCTCGCTGCGCAAGGCGATTGCCTGCTCTTCAAGCTCGCTGACCGCGTCCTCGACGCTCAGGCGGTCATCCAGAAGGAGGACCGCCTCGTGGGGTAGGAAATCGAGCAGACCGGCTGACCCGGGATTGGCCCACGGTAGGAAAAACTCGCGCAATCGTTCCCGTTCCTCCTGCGGAGCCTCCGCCGCACCAGGCAGCCACGCGTCCCATTCGTCTTGATACATCCGCGGCAAGCCCTCGCGGGCAGGGGTAAGGCGCACCTCTTCCAGGGGGTCGGTCGACCGTTGAGTCGTGGGGTCGAACCAGCGCAGCGAATCGATCTCGTCGCCGAACAGCTCGATCCGCACAGGCAGCGCCTCGGCCGGAGGCCACATGTCGAGGATGCCTCCCCGGCGGCTGAACTGGCCAGGCTCGGTGACCAGACTGGCAGGCGTGTAGCCCGTGCCCACCAGGAGATCCAGCAGTCGATCGGGGCGTAGAGCGGCCCGAATTTTGAGTGTGCGCGAGTTGGCCAGGAAGTCGCGCCGGGCAAGGGTGCGGGTCATCAAGGCGCGGGCTGGGGCGACGAAGATCTGGGGGGAGGGGCGCGGCGGCCCGGCGCCGGGCTGGGCAGCCTCGGTCAGCGCCGTCAAGGCCACGACCCGCTGTCGGAGCGTTCGCGGCCCCCAGGGTGCGCGCTCATAGAAGAGCGGGTTCGGATCGGGAAACGGATACACCCGCGCGGCGGGCGCCCACGCGGGCAGCTCTTCGGCCAGGACCAGCAGGCGATCGGGGCGGGGGACGATCATGACAATCGGGCGCTGCAGGTCGGTCGCCAGCGCTGCCGCCAGTGGCGCACGCGCCGAACGCAGAAGCCGCAGGCTGCCCTGGACCTGTGAGCGGGATTGCAGGTCGCCGACGAGCGAGCGATAGGCGGCTGTGTCCCGCAGCCGGTCGAGCAAGCCGGAGAGGTCCATGCCTACTCGGAGGCGGCGTTGAAGCGCGTCATCGCTGCCTGAATTCCCTCGAGGGCGAAGGTCCGTATGCAGGCGACGGCTCGCTCCACATTCGAGCTGACGAGATCGTCATCCGCCGCCCCGAAATCTTGCAGGACGTAGTCTGCCGGGTCCATCGCCCCGGGCGGCCGTCCGATGCCGAACCGCAAGCGGGGAAAATCGTCCAAGCCCAGGTGTTCGACGATCGAGCCAAGCCCGCGATGACCGCCGGTGCCTCCGCCTGGGCGCAGTCGCAGGGCGCCGAGGGGCAGGTCCAGGTCATCGTAGACGGCCAGGATCTGCTCCGCCGGCAGCCGGAAGAACCTGGCCAGCGAACCCACCGACTGACCGGCGTTGTTCATGTAAGTCTGAGGCTTGGCGAGGATCACGCGGATGCCCTCCAGGCGCGCGTCGGTCACCAGCGCGTTCGCCTGCATGCGCGTGAACCGGGCGTCAAGGCTCTCGGCCAGCGCATCCAGGACCTGGAATCCAATGTTGTGTCGATTGCGCCTATATCCGCGGCCCGGATTCCCAAGGCCGATGATCAGCAGCGGTGAGGGCCTGGTTGTCTCGGTCATGGCGAGTGTCCGGTGCGCCGGCGGCGCTCCGCCCGCCGCGCGGCGCGCGCCGAACCCCACTCGGATCGCGAGGCTGCGCGCCGGGCGGCGTAGAACCCGGCTGCGGCCAGCACGGCCAGGGCCAGGAGACCGCCCGCGAGCAGCGCGTCGCCGACCCGGCTGCCTGACTTCGGCACCTCGGCAAGGGCGACGGGTGGGGTGGGCGTGAGGGTAGCGGCAGCGAGTGTAGGCGTGGCTGCCGGTGCCTCGGACGACGGCCCAGGCGTGGGCGTCTCGGCGCTGGCGTTGTTCCGGACGCGCACACCGCGCACGACGGTCACCAGCGGCTCGCCTTCGGCCGGCCAGACGCGCAGCCGCAGCATGTACTCCCCGTCCGTGATCCCGCTTGTATCCCACACGGCCAGGCGGCCTTCGACAACACGTGACCGGTCCTCGTCGACAATCGGGAACCAGGTCTCCGTTGGATCCGCGTCATAGGCGAAGGCCAGATCGAAACGGTCAAAGGCCGGATGGTTCGCCGTCCCCTCCAGCGTCACGACGCCGCGAACCGTTTCGCCCTCAACAGGGCGCGTGATCTCGGCAAACCCCGGGGCTTGCGCGAAGGGACCTGGGGCAGGCAGGGCCCACAGGGTCAAGATGAGCAGGGAGGCAACCCACGAGTTCATTCAAAGGGCCGGGGTGCGTCGACGACCCGTCAGTTTAACACGCCGGGTAACCTTGGTCAACGCGGGCGCTCTGCGGGGGGCCGAGCAGTCAATGACCGAGAACCTGCAAGCCGGACCGGGAGGCGCGGGCCGAGGGTTCACTCTGGGGCCCGATGGGAAGATGGCCCGTGCGAGCGTTGACGGTCCGTCAGGGCAAGGGTAGAATGGGTTCCTCGGGCCCGGGCAGGGTGACAGGGCCCGTTTTGTTGCCCAGGTGAGGGATGCCATGGACGACACACTCGGGATGGACGGTCTGGCCGACGAGCACGCACCGGAAACGGTCAACTTGCGCGGCACGATGGTGGACACCGTCGAGGCCGACGAGGTCCATATCCACCAGGGCGGGGTCAACCGCGTCTTCGCCGGGGTCGTTGAAATGGACACCGGAGGCGCGGCGACGATCGACGCCGAGACGGTCAGCCTGAACGAATTCGTCGGTCTGGTGGTGCGCGCGGACACGATCGACGCCAACGAGTGCGGCAGCGGGATCATGGCGGCGCGGGAGCTGAGGATGACGAACTCGCGCGCCGGCCTGGCCCTTGCCGAGCGCGCCGACCTGCAGGACAGCAGTACGGTGATCCTCATCGCCCGGGAAGTGAACGGTTCGGTCGAGACGGTCCTCGACACGCGCGGGGCGATCCTGGCCGGGCTGGTGGCCGGGGTGGCGGCCGGGCTGGTGATGTTCGCCGGCGGGCTGATTGCCCGGCGGCGATCCTAGTTCTTCCACCGGTAGTATGCCGGTGAGATTGCGGGAGCGAAGGTAGCCCCGTGCGGGGGCAAGAGGCGCTCCGGAGGAAACGATGGCACAGAACCAAATCAAGGCGGAAGGACGCAAGGTAATCGGCAAGCAGGTCAAGCGCCTGCGTCGGGAAGGGCGGGTGCCGGCGGTGATCTACGGCGCCGGCCTGCAGCCCACGGCGATCGAGCTCATGGCGCGCGAGGCAGAGAAAGCGCTGGCGCGCGCCACCGGTGCGACGCTGTTCGACCTCGAGTTGGACGGCGTGACGCATAAGGTACTGGTGCGCGAAGTTCAGCGCCACTCCATTCGAAGGAATGTGCGGCACGTCGATTTCCTGAAGGTAGCCATGGATCAGCTGATCCGGGCCGAGGTGCCGCTCGAGTTGACGGGCGAGGCTCCGGCGGTCAAGACGCTCGGGGGCGTCCTGGTCACTGCCGTCCAGGCGATCGTGGTCGAGGCGCTGCCGGCGGATCTGCCGGATCGCATTCTCGTCAGTATCGAGGGCCTGGAGAAGATCGAAGACAGGATCACCGTGGGGAATTTGACTCTGGGCGAGGGCGTCCGGGTTCTGACGTCGGCCGATGACGTCGTCGCCCGCGTGATCTACCAGGTGGCCGAAGTCGTCGAAGAGGTGAAGGAAGCCGTGGCCGTGGTCGCGGAGCCCGAGGTAATCGCGCGCAAGAAGGACGAGGAAGAAGAGGGCGAGGAAGAAGAGTAGTCGCCCGGCAATGTTGGTCAGCGGAGCGGCGGACTGCCGCTCCGCTTTTTGTTTCCGCCTGTGAAGCCCCGCCACAAGGCCACCAGGTCCAAGGTGATCCGCGCCGTGGCGCCCCAGATCGTCTCACCCAGGAACGGGTCGAAGCTGTAGACCATGATTTCCCGCCCGGGGATCGGAGGCATGCCCTGCTGGCGATGCACGTGCGCAGGATCCGCCAGCCAGTCCAGAGGCACCCCGAACGCGCAGGCCACCTCGTGCGTGTTTAACCGCAGCGGGCACGGCCAGGCGATCCGCCCGATGACCGGCGTCACCTCGAACTGTGTGACCGTGAGGAGCGCCCCGAGAGTCCCGAGAATCTCAACCTGTCCCGGCGGAATCCCGACCTCCTCTTCGGCCTCGCGCAGCGCCGCTTCCAGCGGGCCGTGATCGAGCGGATCGATCCGCCCGCCAGGGAAGGACACCTGACCACGATGGACGTCGACCGTCTCGGTGCGCCTGGTGTACAGGACCGACCATCGGCCGTGCTCTTCAAAGATCGGAACCAGGACCGCCGCCGGGATGACATCCCATTCCGGCCGAACCGGCCGAGGCTGGGCATCCAGGCGCGCTGTCAGATAGGTTGCCAGATCGCTGGAACGCTCGGCGCCCTCCCGCATGGGGAGCCCGCCCATGCTGCTGGCGGCCGAGCGCGTCTCGATGGTCGTCCGGGTCCCGAGGTTTGGCGCGCGCCGTCGACGCCGCTGAGGTGCGTGGCGCATGGTCATCGTCTTGGCTAGCCCGATTCGGCCTGCACCACCGACCCGCAGTAGTCGCAGGCGATGGAGTGCGGATCGACCCATTCGACTTCGCCGGGGTGGATGGTGCCTCCGCAGGAGGGGCACTTTGTCGGCGGACGTGGCGGCGGGTGCACCGGTACGGCCGAAAGCTCCGCAGGTAGCGGCTTCTGGCCGGCCGAACCGAGCATCCCCAGGAAGGCATCCGCTTCCTGTCCAAAGCCGCTGGCCCGAAGCTCGGCGGCGATGCGTGTGGATGCGGCTGTCAGTCGCGGCAGCTGCCCGAAGCGCACCGCGGCCAGCACGCTTCGCTGCAGGTCTGCAACCCCCTCTGCGTGTTGCCCGGCGAGCAGGTAGCTCTGCCCGGCCAGCACGAAGGCCTGGACCGGATCGAGGAATCCCTTCGGCCTCAGCGCGCTCGGCCAGGGCGTGGAACTCGCCGGCAGCCGTGCGGTAGTCGCCTGCCTCACGCCGCGCGTGGGCCAACCGCAGCCGATGGAGTGCCGGGTTCAGGATCGGTCCAAGGATCCTTCGCGACCGCCGGCCTCCGAGCAGTGCCCGTCTCATGCGACGCATGCTTGCCTCCCTGGGTGGGATGAGGGTCAGAGGTCTTCGAGGAGTTCGGCGTCGACAGCGCCGGGTTCCGCGGTGGACGGGAGCGGCGGGACCGAGCCGGGTATCAAGGCCCGGGCAAACACCAGATAACCGGTGTGGGCGACCATCCGATCGACCGGTCGCAGCCGCGCCGGGACGGTCTTGTAGAACCTCAGCATGATCTCGCACGCTTCGATGAAACCGAAGCTGTTCCGATCCAAGGCCTCGATCAGTTCGGAGACCTGATTGGCGGTGGGCAGGATAGCCCCCAGCGGCGCGCCGTTGCGCAGCGCTGCGCGTACCTGGGGGAGGTACAAGTGCGGGTCCGGCAGATCCAGGAAGAGCGCATCGGCGTCGGTCTCATCGAATCCTTCGGCGATGTCCCTGTGCTTCAGCGTGACCTGCGCTTCGAGCCCCACGCGTTCGAGGTTCTGACGAGCCAGGGACTGCATGTCCTCGCGTCGGTCGTAGGAGACCACGCGCCCGTGGGGCCCGACCATCCAGGCCAGCGCAGTGGTCAATCCGCCGGACCCTGTCCCGGCCTCAAGGATGGTCCTGCCCGGCCCGGCGGAGAGGCGCAGCAGGATGTAGCCGAGGTCCTTGGGAAAGATGATCTGGGATTGACGGCGCAGGTAAAGCAGCAGGTCGTGGAGCGAGGGAGGCAGGATCAGAAACGCATACCCGAGGTGGCTGTGGACGTCCGTGCCCCACGGCTGCCCGAGGATCGACACATGCCGGACGACGCCGTGATGCGTCTGCAGCTCGCCACCCTCGGCGGCGCGCAGGAAGAACGGCTTGCGGTCCCCTCCGAGAAGCAGGACCAGATCTCCTGGCTCGACCAACTTCATCCGTCGCCCTCCCGGGGTCGATCCGATGCGCGCCGAGCGACGACGCGGCATCACCTGGCTGCGGGGCAGTGTAACCCATCCGCTTTCCACCTGGAAACCGGCTGCCTCCAGGCGCGCCCGAAATCCGGGCAGCGGGTCGTCCTGCAACGCGATCTGGCGGCCCAGTCCGGCAAGGATCCGATCCAGCCCCCGACCACCGCTGATGCGGGCGGACGGGATGATGATCCAGGCTGCCTGCTTCCGCAAGACTCGAAGGGCTTCAGCGTGTACGCCCGGGTCGACGATGAACTCGGCGGGGAAGGTCGAGAGGATCGCTTCGAACTGGCCGCTGGCGAAGGGGAGCCTGTGGACATCGCCGCGCACCAGCCGCGGGGCGTGTCCGGCGCGGCGCAGCCTGCGCGCAGCCTTGCGCACCATCTGGTGCGAGCGGTCGATCCCAATCATCGGCCGCCCGGCGTCGGCGCGTTCCTTGAGCAAGTGACCCGGCCCGAACGCCATCTCGAGCACCCGGCCTGCGGGTACCTCCGTCAGGCCAACGCGCTGCCAGATTCGCCACTGACCGTTCGAGACAAGCCAGGCGGCCAGATCGTAGCTCCATGCAAACTGCGCATACAGCAGTCGGCTGGCCCACCACAGGAGCCTGGTCCAGGCGTTCACGCTGGCCGAACCAACGCTTGGAGGTACGTGGGCAGCGTGATCCCGAGCCGAGTTACAGTCTGGAGGGCGCGGGCGGAGGTAAGCACTTGCAGCTCGCGTTCCCGGAATTGTGCATAGCTGCTCTCGCGCTGCAGTTGCTCGTCCACCCACCCCGGGTGGCACATCAACTCCGTTGTCCCTTCCGGGATGGCGGCGAGGATGGACAGCAGGGCGGGGAGTGTTGCGCGATCCGTGTAGAAGCGCGTCACCAGGCCATCGGGAGAGGGCGCGCCGGAGGCATGCAGCTGACGTTGCGCCTCGGCGGTGGCGTAGCGGCGAGCAGAGATGGGGAAGCGGGAGAGCAGGACATCGTCGCGCGCCGCGCGGGGAGCGGGTGGCCGTACGCCGCAACCGAACTCGACCGCCAGGGCGAGGCAGGCCTCCCACAAGGCCGGAGCGAAGAGTGCAGCGTGATGATGGCTGTCGAGGTGGTCGAGCGTGGCGCCGGTCTTCAGGAACGCCTCGATCTGGGCGCGCCATTCCATGGCCACCTGCCGCGGCTTCGAGGCGATCGGCGATCGCCGCCAGCGCATCCGGCGCATAGAAGTTCCCGTCCGAGGTGACCAGGGTGGGGACGGTCGTCGGGTTGAGGACCGGCCGCCCGAGGGTCAGGTTGAGGTGGACGCCGAGGCCGAGCGTTGGCGCCTGGCGGCTTGCCTGGGCGACGTCGAGGAGCGTACCAGGCAGATTCACCAGCGCCGTCGTCGTGCTCACCAACCCGTGCAGGTGCGCCTCGATGATCCCGGCCGAGACGCCGCGCGTCCGGCCGAAATCATCGGCGTTGACGATCAGCGCCCGCGTCATGGAACCAGGACGTCTAGCCGTGCGGGGAGAACCGCATAGGTCACCGAATGGAGCGCGTGCGATCGGATCTCGCCGTCGACCTGGATCGGCGAGTCCGGGGTCATGCTGATGCGCAGCCTGGTCGTGTGGTGCTGATGGACGGCTGGATCTCTGACGTACTCGCCTGAAATGGCCCGCGGGAGCAAGGAGAGCATCTTAAGCCGCGTGGGGGCATAGGCATAGACGAAGGTCAGCTTCCCATCCGTCGGGTCCGCCGCCGGCGCCATGTGGAACAGGCCTCCGGTCACCGCGGAGTTGCCCACGCTGACCAGGCTGACCGGGCCCTCGTACCCGCCGTCGTCCCATTCCAGGCGCATGGCCCAGGTCGGCTTCTGATTGATCGCCCGCAGCGCAGCCACCAGATAGCGAATGACGCCGCGCAGCCGGACCATGCGGATGTTGTAGAGCGTGACTATAGGCTCCAGACCCACGGCCGAGTTGTTGTCGAACACCCACTCGTTGGCCATGCCCAGGTCGATCCGTCGCGTCTTGCCGCCGGCAATCGCGCGGGCCATGGCCCCCAACTCCGCGGGCAGGCCGAGGTTGTGGACCAGGTCGTTGGCGGTCCCCATCGGCATCAAGCCGAGCGGCCCGAGCACGCCGTCGGGGGAGGCGCGGTGCATTCCGTTGACCACTTCTCCGATCGCCCCATCGCCGCCGGCGGCAATGATCGGCGCAAAACCCTGGCGCGCGGCCGCCTCCGCCAGCGTCACGCCTTCGCCTGGAGCGTTGGTCTCGATAACCTCGAAATCGAGTCCGGCAGCTCGCAGGGCGGCTTCCATCTCAGGGCGGCGCTTCCGTGCCATCCAGCGGGCGGAGTATGGGTTGAGGATGACTTTGGCAGTCACGGTGGTCTCCTGAGCTTCGGAAGTCCGCGAGCTTTCAGTCGAGGAACGTCACCTGCAGACCTTCAGCCGTCAGCCAGGTGACGGCGCGCTCGAGTTCCGCCGACGAACCCGTGGCCTGGAGTTCGAGCCAGCCCTCCTCGATCCCGAGTTGGGCGCCCAGGATGTTGACCGTGAGGTCGAACTTCCGAATCAATCGGTGCACGATGGGTTCGCGAACCAGGGAAGGGGGGTAGTTGAGACGGAGCTTCCGGGAAACCGGGGGCTCTTTCGCAACGGGTGTCTTCGGTTCCAATGGGTGTACCCCTCGACCGTCGGTCGATTTTAGCATCGCCCGGGGGAGGCGTCAAAGCAGCGCCTGGGAGTTCGGACGGCCAGGTGCGGCATGAACTGACCGGTGGTTCCGCCACCGGTCAGTTCGTGTCGGCGCGGGAAACGCGTGACGGCGAGTGCCGGCGAGGCCTAAAGGCTCGGCCGCTGGGTCAGCGTCACGGGCAGTTGGAGCTCAGCCGTACCGCGCTTCACCTCCAGCGTCACCGTCTCGCCGGGGGCGTGCGTAAGCAGCCGGTTGAGGAACGGGTTGTCGCCGTCAAAACGCCTTCCATCCATCCCGATCAGGACGTCGCCCGTGCGGAGCCCGGCCACGGCCGCTGGGCTGCCGGAGCTAACATCGGTTACGTAGGCACCGAAGGAAACCTCAAGCCCATTCGCCGCTGCCAACGCCGGGGTGATCCACTCCCAGCGGATTCCCAGGTAGGGCCGGGTCACCTGGCCGGTGGCGATGAGCTGCGCGGCGATGGCCTTCACCGTGTTGCTCGGGATGGCAAAACCCAGGCCCTCGGCCGAGGCGCCGGAGAGCGCGCTGCCGCGCACGACCAGGGTGTTGATCCCAACCACTTCGCCCTTCAAGCTGACGAGCGGCCCTCCGGAGTTGCCGCTGTTGATCGCGGCGTCGGTCTGCAGCAGGCCCTCCATCTGGAAGCCGGAGCTCGTCTCGAGGCTGCGATCCTTGGCGCTCACCACTCCGACCGTGACGGTATTGGTCAGGTCGCCCAACGGCGACCCGATGGCGATGACGGTGTCCCCGGCCAGGAGTGCATCCGAGTTGCCGAATACGGCGGTCGGCGCCGCACCGGGTTCGATCTTGATCACCGCCAGGTCGGAGAAGGTGTCCCTCCCGACCAGAGTAGCCGGCAGGCTTGTTCCGTCGGCCAGGACCACCTCCAGGCGCTGGCTGCCTTCGACCACGTGTGCATTGGTGATTACGTGTCCCTGGTCGCTGATGATCACGCCGGATCCGGATGCCCGGTTGCCCTGGTCGGCCGGCGCGGCCGAGCCGCCATTCGACTCGAGATAGTTCACCACGGTCACGACGGACGGCGCCAGCGCAGCGGCGGCCTGCGCCGCCCCTTCGGCCGACTCTGGAACTTCCGGCAGACTTAGACATGACGCTGGCTGTGGTACCTGCGGGGATTGGCTCGGCAGGTGTCCGATCCCGCAGCACGAAGTACGCCACGGCGCCGCCAGCGGCAGCGCCCACCGCGGCCCGAGAGGAGCATGCTGACGGCGACCACCAGCGCGAGGACGGTTGTCGCACGCCGAGAGAACGGTGTGACAGGCTGCATGAAGGTCTCCTTCCATATACTGCGCATTCGCCTGGATGCTAAGCCCGCGAAGTGAAGGCAAGGTAAGAGCCGACTTAGGAGAGCGTCAGAGAAGTGGCTCGGAGGCCGCGGTGGTAGACGATCGGCGGGCTGTGCCGAAGGCACAGCCCGCCAAAGAATACGCAGAGAGGGTGAGAGAGAGAGCCTGCGGTTTCCGCTTAGCTTCTGCGGCGGCCCCCCATGCCGGCGACCATGCTGGCGAAGTACAGGAGCTGCAGCAGGGCGGCTGCCAGGCCGGCGACGTACGTGAACGCTGCCGCGTTCAACATTGAGTTCACGCCGCTGCGCTCTTCCTCGCTGTACAGCAGGCCTGAGTTGGTCAGCAAGCGACGTGCTCGCGACGAGGCGTTGAATTCCACCGGCAGCGTCGCCAGCGCGAACAGCGCACCGGCCGAGAAGACCACCAGTCCCAGCCCGGCGAGTTCGAAACTGCGCAGGATCAGTCCGATGAAAAGCAGGATCCAGCCGAAGTTCGATCCGATGTTGGCTGCCGGGACGAGCGCGGCGCGAAGCCGCAGCGGGCCGTAGCCCTCGCGATCCTGCATGGCATGGCCGATCTCGTGGGCGGTGATGGCGAGCGATGCCACCGATGGATCCGTCGCCACCTCGGGAGAAAGGTGCAGCGTCTTGCTGCGCGGATCGTAGTGGTCGCCCAGGCGGCCCTGCGCCGCGGCCACACCGACGTCCGGCAGCATGGCGTGCGCCAGCAGGCGCTGGGCGGCGTCCTGCCCGCTCAGCCCCAGGCTGTTGCGTGCCCGGCCCCACTTGCGGTACGTGCCGCTGACCCAGGCCTGCGCCAGGGTGACGATCAGGAAAGCCGGGAGCATGAACAGGATGTAGCTCGAATTGATGTACATCGGCGAGAGGCCTCCTTACGCCTTCAGCTCGGCCTGCAGGGCTTCGATCGCCCGTTCGAGCTGGGGGTCACGTCCGGCGAGGATGTCTTCCTCAGAGATCAGGACTTTGACATCGGGCTCGAGGCCCGCGTCATTGATCTGCCGCTCGTTCGGCGTATACCAGCGCGCGATGGTCACTCGCACAGCGCCCCCGTCGTTGTCCAACGTAATCCAGTCCTGGACGGAGCCCTTGCCGTACGTCGTATCGCCCACCAGTTTCGCGCGACCGAGGTCCTGCAGCGCGCCGGCGACGATCTCGGATGCGGAAGCCGATCCAGCGTCGACCAGGACGACCAGCGGGATGTCGGTTGCCAGGCCTCCGGCGCGCGCCTGATAGGTTTCCACCCGCCCGTCGCCGAATCGCTCGGTCAGGACGACACCCTGGGCCAGGAACTCGGAGGCGACGTCCACGGAGGTTGTCAGGTATCCGCCGCCATTACCTCGCAAGTCAAGGATCAGGCCTCGAGGCTCCTGAGCGAGCAATTCCTTGAGCGCTGCGCGAAGGTCGCGCGTCGTCTCGTCGCCGAAGGTGGACAACTGCACGTAGCCGAACCCACCGTCCAACATCTTGCCTTCGACACTGGGGATGTTGATGCTGTCTCGAACTACGCTCAGTTCGATCGGATCCGGCGTGCCCTCACGCGTGAGCGTCAACAACACGCTCGTGCCTTTGGGACCGAGGATCCGCTGGATCACCAGGCTCGGATCGATCCCGGTCATGTCTTCCCCGTCCACGCCGATCACCACGTCACCCGCCTTCACGCCGGCCTTCTCCGCCGGCGAGCCGGGGATCGGGGAGACGATCGTCAGGAACTTGCCATCCTTGTCGACCCAGGCGCCGATCCCTTCGTACTCTCCGGTCAGGCCGATGTTCGCCTGGCGGTACTGCTCCGGATCCATGTAGGCAGTGTGCTCGTCCCCCAGCGCCTCGAGCATGCCGCGAATCGAACCGCGCATCAGCGCCGTGTCGTCGACCGGCTGGTCCACGTACCGGCTATGGACCAGATCCCAGGCTTGCCAAAACGGGCCGAACAGCTCTTGAGGGACGGAGTCGGCCGCGGAGCTTGGCGCCGGCTGGGGGGAAGTGCCGATCGCCTGGAAGATGGGCGCGGCGAGCTCGGATCCCAGGCGCTGGAACTGCGGGGAGAAAGTGCCCACGGCCACCCCGCCGCCGAATATGCCAACCGCCAAACCCAGCCCGGCCAAGAGCCCGACAACCCTTCCAACTTTCCTGTTCATCTGCACACCTCGGACGATCGGCCAAAGGCTAGCATACGATGATAAGCAGACGATAAGCGTGATTCGTTCCGGCCGGGAGGTGAGGGCGCCCTGGGGGTCAGGGGAGATGGTGACGGGAGCACCACTCGGCGATCAAGGCCGGGAAGGCGTCGGTCCCGGCGGCCTCAACGTAGCGCAGGATGGCGGTCCCATCGAAGGGATAGTCCGGGTGGCAGGAGGTTGGGTAAGCGCCTCCCGGAGCCTCGACGACGGCGCTCACGGCAGGTCCGGGGATGTCCGCGTGAGCCAGCCGGTCGACGATTCGTTCCGCTGTGACGATCACGGTCTTGGATACCATGACCACCTCACGGTCGACGCCCCAGTGGCCGTTGAGCAGGGCGTTTCCGCGCGGGTCCGCCTCAAGTGCATGCACGACGGCGACGTCACAGTGGATAGCCGGAAACGCCATGAGCTCTTCGCCCGAGTATGGGTCGATCACTGTGCGCACATCGGGCCGAAGGGCCGGGAGGTCGGTCCCGATCCACGCTGTCGAGGGCAGGAAGCCCACCCCGGAAAGCGCCGCCCGGATCCCACATGCCAGGCTGGCCTCCGTTTCCTCCAGAATGTCCAGACGGCCCTCGTTGGCGTGCCGCGTGAAGTGGGGCGCGAGGCCGAATGCCTCGAGCCCGACATAGCAGGCGCGTACCTGGCGAACCATCCCAGCCGAGATCAGCAGATCGGTCTCCAGGCCTCCGGTAAACGGGAGCAAAGTCAAACCGCCGGGCTCGGAACTCGGCGGCGAAGCGCCGCATCAGCGCCAGCGTGAAGGCCATCGGCCGGCGGTACAACGTCACGCCGCCTAGGGCAAGGCTGGCCCCCGTCGGAACGAGCTGCACGGCGGCGTCGAGATCGATGCGCTTATCAATGATCATGCGTCACCAGGCCGGGAAGCGCTCGCGTCAGATCGGTGATCCGTTCGATGCGGTGGTCGGATGCCCCGTCCTGCTGTTCCGGGCCGACGAGGACGGTTGTCATACCCAGGGCGCCTGCCGGAACGAGGTTGCGGGGCAGATCGTCGGCGAGCACGCAGGCGCGCGGATCGGTCTCGCCGGCCAGGGCAAGGGCGCGCGTGTACGCCGCCTTCTCCGGCTTGTTGGTCATCTCCAGGGCGAACAGGTCGAGAATAGCGTCAATGTGAGCGGAAACCCCCAGGCAACGCAGGACACGCTCGGCATGCTGGCGATTGGCGTTGGTGAAGACGATTCGTTTCTGCGGAAGATCACGGAGCATGGTGGCCAACTCCGGATCAGGATGGATCATGTCCTCGAGCGGGACGGCGTGGACGTAGGATAGGTAGTCGGTCGGGTCGATGGCATGGTGGTGCCACAGGCCATTGAGCGTTGTGCCATACTCGTCGAAATAGCGGCGGCGGAGCGCCTTCGCCTCTTCGTAGCTTAGCCCCAGCCGGTCCATGACAAAGTCCTGGATCCGCGCGCCGATGGCATCCCACACCCCGCTGGATGGCGGATACAGGGTGTCATCTAGATCGAAGAAGACGACCCGCCATCCCATCAGAACGGATCGTCCTTGGACCACACCCGGATCGAGCTGGCTGGAGGAGGCAGATGACGGCCGCGGAGCCGCCACCAAATGCCAAGGGCGCTCAGGGCAAGCAGCGCGGCGACGCCGGCCTCGTTCCACGCATGCCGGTAAGCGGCCCAACGCAGGATCAGGTAGACACTCGGGACGGGCAGCAGCAGAATGATCCAGCGACGCAGGCGTCTCTCGCTGCGCACAGCGACCAGCCCGAGCAGGAACAAGACGGTTGCCAGCAGGAGGGTCGTCGGCCAGTCCACGTGGGCAGTATAGGCTACGCGCGACGGGGGTGTCAACCCGTACGGGTTGGCGCGGCACTATAATCCGCCTGACCGGGAGCGGAACAGTGACGATACAGGTCCTGCCTCAAGAAGTTGCTTCGGCGATCGCCGCCGGTGAGGTGATCGAGCGGCCGGCGTCGGTTGTCAAGGAGTTGGTGGAGAATGCTCTGGATGCCGGGGCACGCTCGATTGGGGTGCGCATCGAGGGCGGAGGGCGGATCCTGGTCGAAGTCTCGGACGACGGTGCCGGCATTCCGGCTGCGGAGATCCCGCTGGCCGTCGAGCGTCATGCGACCTCCAAGCTGCGCACGATCGACGATCTGTTCGCCATTCGCACACTCGGCTTCCGCGGTGAGGCCCTGGCGTCGATCGCCGCGGTCGCTCACCTGGAACTGACCTCGCGGGCCCAGCATGAGCCGGGCGGGACACGGCTCCGCATCCAGGGCGGGAGCGGGAGACGGACGGAGGTGGTCGGAGCGCCCGCCGGGACTGTCGTCCGCGTCCGCGACCTGTTCTTCAATGTCCCGGCTCGCCAGAAGTTTCTCAAATCTGAGGAGACCGAACGTCGCCGGATCCTGACCCTGGTGACGCGTTATGCGCTCGCCTATCCGCAGGTGCGCTTCAACCTGTCGCACGATGGGCGCCCGGCCTTCGCCTCCTCCGGGAGTGGGGACCGGCGCGAGGTCTTGACGGCGGTCTTTGGGCTGGAGGTCGCCCGCGAGATGGTCGCCCTCCCGGAAGCCGAAGGGCGCGGCGTCCGCGTCGAAGGCTACATCAGCCCTCCGTCGGTGCACCGGTCGAATCGACGCGAGGTCACACTGTTTCTCAACGGACGATGGATCCAGGACGCGTCGCTGACGGCGGCGGTCGTGCAGGCGTATCAAGGTCTGCTGATGGTCGGGCGCTTTCCGATCGCCGCCTTGTTCCTGACCGTGGCGCCCGAATCGGTCGACGTCAACGTGCACCCGGCGAAGGCCGAGGTGCGCTTTCGGGAACCGGAAGTGGTGTTCGCAACGCTCCAGCGAGCGGTGCGGGCGACGCTCCTGGGCCAGGCCCCGGCGCCCGCCCTCGTCCTGCCTGAGACGTGGGGAGCAGGGTGGAGAGGATCCGCCGCGGTGCAGGCGTCGGACCCGGCCTGGGCGATTGCACACGCTTCGGGTCCGGAGGACACCCCGGCGGGGGTTGTTGCACAGACGCACCTGCCGACGGGTGGACTGCCACTCCTACGCAGCGTCGGGCAGGTGGGCGCCACCTACCTGGTGGCAGAAGGCCCGGACGGTGTGTATCTCATCGACCAGCACGCCGCCCATGAACGTATCCTGTTCGAGAAGCTCCTGCAGGTCCAGCCGTCCGGGGCCGCATCTCAGTCCTTGCTTGAGCCGGTGATCGTGGAGCTCTCACCGGCCGAGGCTCAAGCCCTCGAGGGGCAGCTGGGGGTGCTGCGGGGGCTCGGATTCGATGTGGAGGCATTCGGGTCGAGCGCCTTTCGCGTCCGCGCCGTCCCGCCGCTTCTCGCACATTTGCCCCCCTGGCACACGCTGCGCGCCGTGATCGAGGACTTCGAAGAGGATGAGACCCCTCTGGCCGACGTCGTTGAAGCGCGTCTGGCGGCCAGGGTCTGCAAGCGGGCGGCGGTGAAGGCCGGTCAGGTGCTCTCGCTGGCCGAACAGGAACAGCTGGTGCGGGATCTGGAAGCGTGCGCCATGCCGCGCTCCTGCCCCCACGGCCGCCCGACGATGATCCATCTTTCGGTGGACACCCTCGAGCGGCAGTTTGGAAGACGCGGTTAGGAGCCCCGCGGGCGACGGGCGCTTGTGTCTCCCCCTGTGTAGCACCGCGGTCGCGAGCCTCGAAAGACAGGCTCAGGGAGAGGAGGGCAACCGGACGGTGAAGGTGCTCCCCTGTCCGATCACGCTGGAGACCTCGATCGTCCCCCGGTTTGACTCAATGATGCGCTTGGCGATAGCCAGTCCCAACCCGGTGCCGGCCGTCGCCGCCTCCTGATCCGGCACCCGGTAGAAGCGATCGAACACGCGCGGCAGGCTTTCCGGCGGGATCCCCCGGCCCGTGTCGGTGACCGACAGTACGGCCAGGGACGGCTCGGCCGAGATCGAGACGCGGACCAGGCCACCCTTCTGGTTGTACTTGATGGCATTCGTCAACAGGTTTAGGACGACTTGCTTGAGCCGATTGCGATCGCCGTGCACCGGGCCAAGCCCGGCATCGATGTCGGTCTCGAGGCGGATCCGATCCGCCTCCGCCTGGGGGCGGATGACCTCCAGACACTCGCGGACCAGCCCGGCCAGGTCAACCGGCTCGCGCGTGAATCGCGTCCGTCCGGACTCGAGGCGCGCCAGCTCGAGGAAATCTGTCGCCATCTCGTTCAACCGCCGTACCTCGGTGTAGATCGACTCACCCAGCCTCTGGTGTTCCTCCTTCGGAAGATCGGGCCGCTGGAGCAGGTAGGCGGCGGCCATCAGCGCCGCAAGAGGCGTGCGCAGCTCGTGCACGATCTCCGACACCACGTCACTTTGCTGGAACAGGCGGCTGTTCTCGATAGCGATCGCCGCCTGAGCCGCCAGCGCCTGCAGCAGGCGCACGTCCTGATCGTCGAAAGGCCCTTTGCGCTTGTTGACCGCCTCAATGACCCCCAGCGTCTTGTACTGTGTCCTCAGCGGCACGCCCAGCACCGACTGGGTGCGGAAGTGTGTCAGCACGTCAAGCTCGCGGAAGAAACGCGGGTCGGTGAGCGCGTTATCGACCAGCAGTGGTTCGCCGTGGGTGAAGACCCACCCGGCGATGCTCCTCTCGGTGGGAACGGTCTGCCGGCCGACGCCGGCGGCAAGCTCGTTGGTGGCGGCCTCGAAGTACAGCTGCTTCGATGTGGCGTCGTACATCAGGAGCGAGGCGGCCTCGCAATCCGTCAGCTCCTGGGCGGCCTCGACGATGCGCTGCAGCAAGTTCTCCAGGTCGAGCCGGGAAGCCAGATCGGTCGTCACTTCCAACAGGCGGGCATAGCGGCGGACGAGCAGCGGATAATTTCGAATCGCCGAGAGCTCGCGATCAGAACGCCGGTCACCATCAGCCACGGAGCACCTCATCCGCCAGAGGCGGCAGCACGTCGATGACATCCTCGTGCAGGACCACATCGGCGCGGACGTCCAGGTACGTCGGCTCGCGGTTCACGATGATCAGCCGGGCGCCGACCTCCAGCGCGCGCTGCGGAAGCAGCGCCGCCGGAGTGACTTCGAGCGACGAGCCTGCAACCAGGAGAAGGTCGCTGCCCGCCAGCAAACACTCGGCCTGTTTCAAGATTCGCTGCGGGAGCTGTTCGCCGAACAGGACGACGTCCGGCTTGAGCACCCCGCCGCACGACTGGCAGCGGGGCGGGGTTCCGGTTCGTGCGAATTCGGCCAGCAACCCGTCGGTCGCCGATTGCCGGTAGCACGACCCGCACGTGGCGGTCCTCAAGTGGCCGTGGATCTCGAAGACGCAGACCGAGCCGGCGCGCCGGTGCAGGCCGTCGATGTTCTGGGTGACCACGCCGGCCAACCGGCCGGCAGCTTCCAGGCGCGCCAGAGCGAGATGGGCCGGGTTCGGCTCGGCGAGCAGGATGCGCTCGGCCAGCGGCCGGATCCAGGCGAAGAATCCCTCCGGCTGGTAGCGGAATGACGTCAGCGAGGCCACCTGCATCGGGTCGTACTGGTCCCACAGGCCTGAGCCGTGAGACCGGAAGTCCGGGATGCCGGAGGGCGTGGAGATCCCCGCGCCGGTCAACACGGTCGGGCGGCGGGCGGCATGCAACAAATCAGCGGCCTGGCGAAGAGAGGTCACTGGCGGAGCCGCTCCCACGAGACGACCCTGGTCAAGCGAGCTGGAGTTCGGTGGCGATGTGACCGGCGAGCTTGCGGATCTGGTCGCCCACCAGGGTGTCGGGATGGAGCAGGACGAGGGGCGCTCCATTCTGGGCTGATTGGTGGGCCTGCTCCGGGGCCGGGGAGACCAGCCCGGCGAGCTCTACACCCAGATCCGCCGCCATCTGCTGCCAGGGGATTTGCATGCTGGTCCGCTCGCGCGTCAGGAGCGCCAGACTGATTCGGTGACGGCCCAGACCGCTGGCGGCCATCTCGTCAATCAAATTGCGGGCAATCGTGTTGGACGGATAGATCGGCTCGGCGACCAGGATGATCCGATCCGAAAGATTGGCCAGCGGCATGACATAGGGTCGCAGCCCCACGCCCAGGTCGAGTATGACGAGAGTCGCCATCGTCGCCAGATAGTTGACGATCGCCTCCATCTGAGGGACGGCCTGCTCGAGATCCAACTCCTTGGGGCGCGACGAGGCCAGCAACAAACGAACGCCCGTGCGGTGGGTGGTCAGCTCGCCGTCGATCGACCGCAGGTGGATATCTTTCAGCGAGCGGGTGAGCAAGTTGCTGAGCCCCACCGGGTTCGGGAGGTTGAGGTCGAGGGCGATCGATCCGCGCCCGGGATTGAACTCGGCCAGGATCACGTCCTGGCCGCCGCCGTGCAGGACGACCGCGGTGTTCACAGCCAGCGTCGAAGTCCCCGAGCCCCCCGGGCGCCCAGGAAAGCAACGACCCGAGCTCGTTCGCGGTCCCGGCTGGGCGCGGGGGGCGCCTTGGCGGTCGTGATCCGCGACAGGACGGCCTTAACGTGCGCCGTCAGCTCGGCCGGATGCGTCGGCTTGGTGAGGTAGTCGTCGACGCCGGCCTCGAATCCCGCCACCTTGTCATCCACCATGCTCTTGGCGGTGAACATGATGATCGGGATGTGCGCCAGTGCGGGGTCGGCGCGCAAACGCCGGGTGACCTCGTAGCCGTCGAGGTCCGGCATCATCACGTCGAGCAGGATCAGATCCGGCTTTTCCGCCGCCGCGCGGCTGATCCCCAACGTCCCGTTGCTGGCGACGGCGATGCGGTAGCCCTGGCGCTCAAGCATCAGGCCGACCAGCTTGAGCGTGTCAACATCGTCGTCGATGATCAGGATCTTTTCGGCCATGCGGTTGCCGCCACACCTGCGGTCTGGACAAGCGCGGGCAGTCTAGCATAAAGAGGAAGCCCGGGCAAGCGGACGCGTCGGGAGGCGGCCGCGATGCTATAATGCCGTCACACCCGCGCTCATCAACGAGATGCTCTTCGACCTCTGGGGCTTCGACGCGAGCCTTGCGCTAGGACTGCCCGTTCGCTCCTCCGGGTACGTCTGGTTCGCGCTTGCCCTGCTGCTGACCCTGGTGATCGTCCTCCAGGATCTGATCCAGCGTTCCCGCAAAGCCCCCTCGAACAGCAGCCGCCCGCTGCTGTTTCTGCTGCTCCTGCTTGTCGCACCCCTGGCATCGCAATCGCTCATAGTCCACCTTCCTGCCATCTCGGGACTTCCCCTTCCCGGCCAGGGAGGTACCGCCCCGGCGGCGTCCTTCTCGGTCCTCGGTGCCTTGCCGTGGCTTCTGGCAGGCGGCGCTGCAGGCATCACGGAGGCGGCCCTGGTGGGGTTGGTGGCCGGGTTCGCCACGGCAGGATTCTCCACACACGGATTGCTGACCCCGATCCACACGGCCCTGGTCGCGGCGCTGGTCGCCCGCGTTCTGCGGCAGGGATACGTCGAATGGACGGGTCGGGGATTGCGCAGCCCGCTGCTGACCAGTCTGCCGGCTGGCGTCTTGCTGGCCGTATTGGGTGCCGCCGAACGCGTGACCTACGCCGGGGGCAGCGGGTACGACGCGCTCGAGTACGGCATGTCCTGGCTGCTGCCCGGGATGCTCGCCTTCGTCCTCCAGCTCGGCAGCGCCGGGGTGATCTGCGAGGCGCTGCGCACCATCTCTCCTTCCGCATGGTACCAGCCCAAGCGCCTCGTCCGCGCACCCTACAACCGCTCTCTCGCTGCCAGATTGTTGACCGCCTTCGCCGGCGTCGGGCTTGTCGCCGGCCTTGTGCTTCTGTTGGGCAACTGGCTGCTGGCTCAGTCGGCGGCACGGGACCTGGTCGAGTCGCAGATGGAGCAGACCGCCGGCATCGTCGGAGGCGGGATCCCATTCTTCATCCAGAGTGGTCGGTCGTTCGCTCAGGAAGCGGCCCAGTCCTACACCGCCCAGCGCGCGGAAGGCGTTTCCGAGGCGGAGGCGCTGACCGCGGTACTGCGGCAAGTCCCATTCTTCTCCCGCCTCAGTACTTTCGATCCGACAGGCCGTCTGACGGCGACCACTTCCGCCGATCCGGCCGAGGCGCAGGCGCTGCTCGAGATCGGCCCGTCGCTGGCGCTTGCCCTCGAGGGAAGTACCCAGGAACACGTCGTCGCTCCGGCTCCGGATAGCTCCGGGGCGCGGTTGGCATTCATCGTTCCGCTCGCCGCGACGGAGGGTGGCCGCACCGGAGGCGCCCTGGCCGGTTGGACCGACCTGGCAAGCAATCCGTTGTTCCTCCCGATCGTCGAGCGGCTGGAGGCGATCACCGAAGGTGAGGCCTTCATCGTCGACGAGTCGGGGCGCATCCTGGTCCACCCGGATCCGGCGCGCATCCTTCAGACGGCGGCGCTTCCGCCGCGCAGCGGGGCGGCCTCGGCCGTGATCGCTGCCGACGGCACGCGGCAATGGGTGTTGATCCGGGCGGCTGAAGGCTACCCGTGGCAGGTGGTCGTCAGCATCCCGCAACGAACGATCAACGCACTGGCGGTCCAACTGGCCACGCGCCTGGTCGCGGTGCTGGTGGCCGTCGGCGCGGTGATGATGCTCGTGCTGTATGCCACCAGCCGTCGCCTCACACGACCGCTGCGTGAAATGGCGCTGGCGGCAGAGTCGATCGCCCGTGGGAATCTGGCGCTGCCGATCCGGGTGCGCAGTGAGGATGAGATCGGGCGGCTGGCGATGTCCTTCGAAGGAATGCGCCGCAGCCTGCAGGCCCGGCTGGGCGAGATGGATCTGCTCCTCGCGTCAAGCCAGCGGCTGGCGTCGAGTTTCGATCTGGCCGGGATCCTGCCGCCGATTCTGGAAGGCATCGGCCGGCTGCTGCGGGCCGATCACGTGCGCGTGGCCTTGCTCGGACCGGGCGGCGAACCCGGCACGTCGATGGAGGTCTTCAGCGCCGGGAAGGACCGCGGCAACTGGGCATCGCTGGATGCGCAGGTCGTGGAGCTGGCGCGGCAGCGAGGACGCTTCACCCTCGAGAATCCCGGGCGGGCCCGCGCCGTGCTCAACCTCGCTCAAGTGACCGAACCTCTGCAGGGGCTGGCTGCGGTGCCGTTGCGCGATGAGCAGACGTTCATCGGTACGATCTGGCTCGGCTACCGCCGGGCGCAGTCGCTGCCTCCGGACTCCAGCAACCTTCTGACGATCCTGGCCTCCCAGATCGGCGTGTCGGTCAGCAACGCCCGTCTGTTCCACCGCGCCGAACAAGAACGATTGCGCCTGGGCGCGGTGCTGGAGGCAACCCCGGACGCCGTCCTGGCGACCGACCGCCGGGGGAGGATCACGCTGGCCAACCCGGCGGCAGAGGCGGTGCTGCGCGGCAACGTCGAAGACGTGCTGGGGAAGCCGGCGACCGAGTGGGTGACATCGCGGGAGGTGCTCGAGCTGCTCCATGCCGGCTCGGAGGTGCGCACCGCAGAGGTCGCCATGGGGACGGGGCGGGCCTTGTTTGCCACCGCCACCGACATTCGCCCGGGCGGGGACGGCGAGGGGGGCCGGGTGTGCGTGCTGTGGGACATCACCCACTTCAAGAAGGTCGACATGCTCAAGTCGGAGTTCGTGTCCACCGTGAGCCATGACCTGCGCGCGCCTCTGACGCTGATGCGAGGCTATGCGACCATGCTCTCGATGGTCGGGGCCATGAATGAGCAGCAGAAGGACTTCGTACGCAAGATCCACGAGAGCGTCGAGCAGATGACGCAGCTGGTCGACAATCTGCTGGACCTGGGGCGGATCGAGGCCGGCGTGGGGCTCAACCTCGAGACCGTCAGCGTCGACAGCGTCGTGCAGGACGTGTCCGGCGCGTATCAGGCGCAGGCGGCCAACAAACGAATCTCGCTGGCGACCGACGTGGCCGGAGGAATGCGCCCGATCGAAGCCGACCTGACGCTGCTGCGCCAGGCAGTGGCGAACCTGGTGGACAATGCCATCAAGTACACGCAGGCCGGCGGGCGCGTCACGCTGCGGGCGCGGCAGCACGACGGCCGGCAGATCATCAGCGTCGAGGACACCGGCGTCGGCATCGCCCCGACCGACCAGGCGCGCTTGTTCGAGAAGTTCTATCGGGCACGCCGCAGCGAGACTCTTCGCGAAAAAGGCTCGGGCCTCGGGCTGGCGATCGTCAAGTCGGTGGTCGAGCAGCATGGGGGCCGGGTGACGGTGGAGAGCCGGCTCGGGGTAGGCAGCACCTTCACGCTGGAGCTTCCAGCCCGGCTTGCGGGGTAGGATTTCCACCTTGACAGAGTGGATTCAGGCCTTATAATTCTCCCCACGTGATTCGCGGTAATTCACCGGCGGCAGAGGAAGCGCTTGAGGACACAAGGGCCTCAGGCGCTCGTTTTGCGTTGTCAGTCGGGTAGCACGTATGTTCCAGTCCGAGTGGGCCGTGGAGGAACCGGGTGGAATCCAAATCGTTCAAAGCTCTGCGTATCAGTCTGGCGTCACCGGAAATCATCCTGAGCTGGTCCTACGGTGAGGTGCTGAAACCGGAGACGATCAACTACCGGCGGCTCCGTCCGGAGAAGGACGGCCTGTTCTGTGAAGCGATCTTCGGGCCGACGAAGGACTGGCAGTGCTACTGCGGCAAGTACAAGAACATCCGCTTCAAGGGCATCACCTGCGAGAAGTGCGGCGTCGAGGTCACGCGGTCGTCGGTGCGCCGCGAGCGCATGGGACACATCACGCTGGCGGCGCCGGTGGCGCACGTCTGGTACACGCGCCGGGTGCCGTCGTACCTCGGCCTGCTGCTCGACATCTCGCGCCGCAACCTCGATCGGGTGCTGTACTTCGCCCAGTACGTCGTCACACATGTCGACGAAGAAGCGCGGCGCAAGGCTCTCAAGCGCATCGAGGACGAGATCGGCCGGCTGGAGAAGGAACAGGCCGACGGCCTCAACCAGCGCATCGCCCAAATCAAGGCCAACCGCAAGAAGCGCCTGGAGGACCTGGAGGAGCGCAAGCGCCAGGTCGAGGAGAGCTTCTCCGAGGACGTGGCGGCGCGGATCGATCCGATCATCCGCGAGGGCCAGTCGCTCGAACGCTCGCTGACCGAGAAGCTCGACAAGAGCATCCGGGCGGCGATCCAGTTTCACGAGACGGAAACGCTCATCGCCGACAAGGGCGAGACGATCACCTCCGACCACATCACCCGCGTCCAGGAAGTGGTCAAGGCGCGGCTGGACGAGATCGAGGCCTCCGGCAAGGAGAAGCGCAACCGCGAGTTGGAGCGCGTCACCTTGCAGGTCGACAAGGTCAAGGCCGAATCGGACATGGCCATGGCCGAGCTGCGCGACGCCGTCGACGACGACGGCTCGACGGCCCGCGAGCAGCTGGATGCCGACCGCGACGAACTGACCGCCATTGCTCCGATGATGTTCCTGGGCGAGACCGCGCTACCGCGAGCTCAAGGCGAAGTGGGGCCAGGTCTTCCGGGCCGACATGGGCGCCGAGGCCTTCTACGAAATCCTGCAGCGCATCGATCTGGAGACGCTCTCCAAGGAGCTGTGGGAAGAAGTCCCGCACCACGCGCAGCAAGCAGCGCAAGAAGAAGGCGACCAAGCGATTGAAGGTCGTCGAGGCTTTCCGGCGCTCGGGCAACCGTCCGGAGTGGATGGTGATGACCGTCCTGCCGGTGATCCCGCCCGACCTGCGCCCGATGGTTCAGCTCGACGGCGGGCGCTTCGCCACCTCCGACCTGAACGACCTGTACCGGCGGGTGATCAACCGCAACAACCGGCTCAAGCGGCTGGTCGAGCTCGGCGCGCCGGACGTCATCGTGCGCAACGAGAAGCGCATGCTGCAGGAGGCGGTCGACTCGCTGATCGACAACGCCCAGCGTGGCAAGGCTCTCTCCCGAAGGGGCCGGCGCGAGCTCAAGTCGCTCAGCGACATGCTCAAGGGCAAGAAGGGGCGCTTCCGCCGCAACCTGCTCGGCAAGCGCGTCGACTACTCGGGCCGCTCGGTAATCGTCATCGGCCCGCACTTGAAGCTGTTCCAGTGCGGCTTGCCCAAGACGATGGCGCTCGAGCTCTACCGGCCCTTCGTGATCTCCAAGCTGGTCTCCTACAACTACGCCGCCAACGTCAAGGGCGCCAAGCGCATCATCGAACGGGAGCGTCCGGAGGTGTGGGAGGTCCTGGAAGAAGTGATCAAGGACCGCCCGGTGCTCCTCAACCGCGCCCCGACGCTCCACCGCCTGGGCATCCAGGCATTCGAGCCCGTGCTGGTGGAGGGCAAGGCGATCCACCTGCATCCGCTGGTGTGCGCCGCGTTCAACGCCGACTTCGACGGCGACCAGATGTCGGTCCACGTCCCGCTCTCGTCCAAGGCGGTCGAGGAAGCACGCTCGCTGATGCTTTCCACCAAGAACCTGCTCAAGCCTGCCGACGGCGAGCCGATCGTCAGCCCGTCGAAGGACATGGTACTTGGCGTGTACTACCTGACGATGCTGGTCGAGAACCGCAAGCATCGCGGGGAAGGGCGCGCCTTCGCCGACATGGACGAGGTCGAGCTGGCCTACGGGCTGGCGCAGGTGGAGATCCACACGCCGATCCGGCTAAGGGCCGAAACCTGGTACGACGACAAGGGTGTCCGCCTGGCTGCGCCGGAGACCCGCATGTTGCAGACGACCGTCGGACAGCGTGCTGTTCAACCGAGTCCTGCCGCCGGAGCTGCATTTCGTCAACCGCGTCCTGGACAAGGGTTCGATGCAGAAGCTGGTCGGCGAGGTGTATCAGGTCCTGCGCGAAGAGGGGACGCCGACGGTGGTCGACGCCATCAAGGACATCGGCTTCGAGTACGCCACGATTTCCGGGACGACGATCGCCGTCTCGGACATCACCGTGCCGGCGGAGAAGAGCGAGATCATCGCCAAGACCCTCCTGGAGGCCGAGTCGATCAGCCGCGACTACCGCCGCGGTCTGCTGACCGACCAGGAGCAGAACGAGCGCACCATCGAACTGTGGCAGGAGACGACCAGCAAGGTGGCCACGGCGGTTCGTGCCGCCATGGACCCCTCGGGCAACCTGAGCACGATGGCCATCTCCGGGGCCACCAAGGGCGGCTTCGGCCCGATCTCGCAGCTGGCCGGCATGCGCGGCCTGATGGCCGATCCGGCCGGGCGCATCATCCCGCTGCCCATCCGTTCGAACTTCCGTGACGGCCTGAACACGCTGGAGTACTTCATCTCGACCCACGGCGCCCGCAAGGGTCTGACCGATACCGCCCTGCGCACCGCCGATGCCGGCTACCTCACCCGCCGCCTGGTCGACGTCGCCCAGGACATGATCATCAACGCCGACGACTGCGGCACCGACAAGGGCATCTTCGTCCGCCGGTCGGACGACGTGGCCGGGCAGGACTACCCGTCGCGCCTCTTCGGCCGCATCACCGCCGCCCGCGTCGCCGACCCGGCCACAGGCGAGATCCTGGCCGAGCGCGGCCAGTCCGTCGACATGGATCTGGCATTGGCCCTTGGCAGCTCCGGCGTGCAAGAGGTCTACGTCCGCTCCCCGCTCACCTGCGAGCTGCTGTTCGGGATGTGCGGGCAATGCTACGGGCAGGACCTGGGGCGGGCCAAGATGGTGGAGCTGGGCGCGGCGGTAGGCATCGTCGCCGCGCAGTCGATCGGTGAACCGGGCACGCAGCTGACGCTGCGCACCTTCCACACCGGCGGTGTGGCCGCCGGCGGCGACATCACCACCGGCCTGCCGCGCGTCGAAGAGCTGTTCGAGGCGCGCAAGAAGCCCAAGGGCGAAGCGGTGACGGCCGAGATTGCCGGCACGCTCCACATCCACGTGCCCGACTCACCCGAAGGCCAGCGCGTGCTGCGCATCGTCAACAGCCAGCTGATCCAGGACGAGTATCCCATCCCGGGCAACTGGTCGGTGAAGGTCGAAGACGGCGTCGAGGTGCAGGCCGGGGACGTGATCGCCACGCGCGGCGAATCGCAGGTCATCGTCAGCCACACCGGGCGCCTGCGGTTGGAGGAGAAGAAGGCCGTCGTCGCCTACGATCAGGTCGACGAGTTCGAGGTGGAGATTCCGGCCAGCGCCCGCCTGCTGGTCAAGGATGGCGCCAAGGTGGTGGCCGGGGAGCAGCTCACCGAGGGCTCGCTCAACCCGCACCGGATCCTGCGCATCCTGGGCCGCGAGGCATGCGAGCTGTACCTGATGACCGAAGTTCAGAAGGTCTACCGCTCGCAGGGTCAGAACATCAACGACAAGCATTTCGAGGTCATCATCCGCAAGATGCTCTCGAAGGTGCAGATCACGCAGCCCGGCGACAGCGACCTGCTGCCCGGCGATCTGGTCGACCGGCTGCACCTGCAGGCGATGAACGAGAGGATGCTGACCGACACCGGGCAGCCGGCGCGCGGCGCCCAGATCCTGCTTGGAGTGACCAAGGCATCGCTGAACACCGAAGTCATTCCTCTCGGCTTCCTCCTTCCAGCACACGATCAAGGTGCTGGCCGGCGCGGCGATCGAAGGCAAGGTCGACTACCTGCGCGGGCTGAAGGAGAACGTGATCATCGGCAAGCTCATCCCGGCCGGCACCGGCTTCCCGGGCGAAGAGGCTGTGCTGCATGACGAGCGCCTGGAGCCGATCGCCGTCCCGGCGGTGGAGCCGGAACTCGAGCCCACGCCCGGCGATTGACAGCCGGTGGCGGGGCTGGTAGAATAATCGGACCTGCCCCAACCGGCGTGTTGGGGCGGGACTGCGTATCCCCAACTTCCCCGCCGGCCGGCGCACAGCGCGGGACCGGCGGCGAAGCGAAGCTGGAGACAGGAACATGAGCTACGCAATTGTCGAGACGGGCGGGAAACAGTACGTCGCCCGCGAGGGCCAGGCCCTGGAAGTCGACCGGCTGCCGGTCGAGGTGGGCAAGCCTGTGGAGTTCGACCGGATCCTGCTGGTGGTGGACGGCAGCGACGTCCGCATCGGCACTCCGGCGGTGCAAGGGATCAAGGTCCATGCCACGGTCACCGAGCACACCAAGGGCACCAAGGTGATCGTGTACCGCTATATCCCCAAGGAGCGGTACCGGAAGAAGCGGGGCCACCGACAGCAGTACACGCGGGTCATGGTGGACGGCATCGGCGAGGCAGGCGAGCGCCCGAAGCCCCCGGCCGCACCGAAGAAGGCCGCCCCCAGGACCAGGAGTGCCGCGCCGGCCGCCAAGAAGGCGGAGGCGCCCAAGCCCAAGCCCAAGACGGCGCCGAAGAAGAAGTAGGCAGCGGAGCAGGATCATGGCACACAAGAAGGGTGGCGGCTCAAGCCGCAACGGACGCGACAGCAATTCTCAGCGGCTGGGCGTCAAGAAGTACGAAGGCGAATTCGTCCAATCCGGCCACATCATCGTGCGGCAGCGCGGCACGCACATCCATCCCGGCCTGAACGTCGACCGGGGCGGAGACGATACGCTGTTCGCCATCGCCGACGGCCGGGTCAAGTTCGACTTCGCCCGCGGCGGACGCAAGCGGGTTAACGTCATTCCGGTCGAGCAGGCCTGACCTGCCGGTGCGGGGACGCGGCACGGGCTGACTTTCGACCCCGGGGATCAGCCCGCAGGCGCCTCGCAACGATTGCACGGGGAAAGGAAAGCGCATGAAGCAAGGTATTCACCCCAAGTACTTCCCGAACGCCACCGTCGTGTGCGCGTGCGGCAACACCTGGCACACCGGCTCGACGACCGAGATGATCCACACCGACGTGTGCTCGAAGTGCCACCCGTTCTACACCGGGGAGCAGCGCATCGTCGACACCGAGGGCCAGGTGGACCGCTTCTACAAGAAGCTGCAGGCCCGCCAGGAGTACCTGACCGAAGTCGAGACGCGCGAGGCCTCGCGCACTTCGCCCGAGCTGAGCATCCAGGCCCTCGAGCTCGGCGCGCGCGCCGAGGGGGCACTGGCGAAGGCGGGCATCGCGACTGTGGGGCAGGCCCTCGAGCGGCTGGAGCAGGGCGGCGATGAGGCCCTGCTGGCGGTCGAGGGATTCGGGCGCAAGAGCCTGGCCGATTTCAAGCGGCGGCTCCGCGCCCGCGGCTTCTCGCTTCCGGAGACCGAAGGGGAAGCTGCGCCGGCCGCCTGAACGGGTTGCCCCGCGGCTTCGTGGGTGTACACTCTGGGCAGGCGCCGACCGGCGCCTGCCCGATTGTTTTCCCGCCGAATGGAGACGCCGCGATGCTGCATGGGACGGGCCATATCGAAGTCATCACCGGGTCGATGTTCAGCGGCAAGACCGACGAGCTGATCCGCCGCTTGCGGCGAGCGCGGATCGCCCGGCAGCGGATTCAGGTCTTCAAGCCGAGCGTCGACGTGCGCTACGAGAAGGGGAAAGTCACCTCGCACGCCGGAACTGAATTCGAAGCCACGCCTGTGGAATTGGCCGGCGAAGTCCCGGCGCTGGTGGAGAAGGGGACAACCGTCGTGGCGCTGGATGAGGCGCAGTTCTTCGATCCGGCCGTGGTGGCCGTCGTGCAGCAGCTGGCCGATCGCGGGCTGCGCGTCATCGTCGCCGGGCTGGACATGGATTTCCGCGGTGAGCCGTTCGGCGCCATGCCGCTGCTGATCGCCCAGGCGGAACAGGTCGATAAGCTGCACGCCATCTGCATGGTGTGCGGGGAAGCCGCCACACGCACCCAGCGCCTGATCAACGGCCGTCCGGCCCACTACAACGACCCCGTGGTGATCGTCGGGGCGAGCGAGATGTACGAGGCCCGCTGCCGGCAGCATCACGACGTGCCGCGGGATTGAGGCCATGCAGGATTACCGCGAGTTCCTGGCCGAGATCCTCATCCCCGCCGACCGGGTCCAGCAGCGCATTCGCGAGCTGGGGGCCCAGATCAGCCGCGACTACGACGGACAGGATCTGATGTTGGTGTGCATCCTGCGCGGCGGGGTGATGTTCCTCACCGACCTGATGCGCGCCATCACCGTCCCGCACACGGTCGATTTCATGGCCATCAGTTCCTACGGCGCCGGTGCGCGCCAGACCACCGGCCAGGTGCGCATCGGATTGGACCTGGCAAGCTCGGTGGAGGGGCGCAACGTCCTGCTCGTGGAAGACATCATCGACAGCGGGCACACGATCGCCTCGGTCCTCGAACTGCTCGGCGCCCGGCGCCCACGCAGCCTGCGCGTCTGCACCCTGCTGGACAAGGCCGAGCGGCGTGAGGCCCAGGTGCCGATCGATTACTGCGGGTTCGTCATTCCGAACAAGTTCGTGTTCGGCTACGGCCTGGACCTGGACGAGTACTACCGCAATCTACCGTTCATCGGCGTGGTCCAGCCCGAGAAGTTCCTGCACGACTCCTGAAGGCCGCCACCGATGCTGAATCGTCGCCTACTCCCGCCGCTCGTCGCGGAGGTCCTGGCGCATCTCCCCGATGCGCCACGCCTGTGGCTGGTGGGAGGCGCCGTGCGCGACCAGATCCTCGGACGACCGGTGCTCGACCTGGACTTCGCCGTGGACGGGGAAGCGCGACGGCTGGCGCGCCGCGTCGCCGGTCCCTTGGGTGCAGCCTACTATGAGCTCGATGCCGAACGCGACACCGGCCGCGTCCTGCTCCCGGCAGCCCGCGGCGGACAGAGCCTGGATTTCGCCCGGCTGCGGGGTGGGTCGATCGAAGCCGACCTGGCGGCGAGGGATTTCAGCATCGATGCTATGGCCGTCTCCCCCGACGCGCCGGAGGTCGTCCTGGATCCCACCGGGGGATTGCAGGACCTGCGCGATCGGCGCCTGCGACAGGCCGGGCCCACGGCCATCGAAGCCGATCCGCTGCGAGCCCTGCGGGGTGTTCGCCTGGCGACCGAGCTCGACCTCACGATCGAACCGAAAACGCTGGCGAGCATCCGGCGTGCAGGCAGCGGTCTGTCGCGTGTCTCCCCGGAACGCATCCGGGATGAGTGGATGCGCGTGCTGCAGGCGGAGCGCCCTGGCCGCCCGCTGCGCGTGCTCGATCACCTCGGGCTGCTCGGCGTCGCCTGCCCGGAGATTGAGCCCCTGCGCGGCCTGGCGCAGCCCCCGCCTCACGCGTTCGACGGCCTGACCCACACGCTGGCGGTGCTCGATCGGCTAGCCGAGCTGCTGGCCGTGCTCGGGCCCGATTCGGAGGAGCACAGGCCGGCCGACTTGACCCTGGGGGAGGCCTCCCTGCGCCTGGGACGATTCCGCGGCGGGCTTGAAGGTTACCTTGGGCATGAGCTCGCCCCCGGTCGCACCCGGCGGCAGCTGCTCTTCATGGCGGCGCTGCTCCACGATGTCGGCAAACCCTCCACAGGTCAGCCGGGACCGGGCGGCCGCACGCGTTTCATCGGGCACGAGGCCCATGGGGCGCAGCTGGCGGCCGATCGGGGGCGCGCGCTTCGCCTGAGCAACGACGAGATCGAGTTCCTCGTCTCCGCAATCGAGCATCACATGCGACCGGAAATGCTCCAATCCGCGTCGACCGTCACGCGCCGTGCCGCCTATCGTTTCTTCCAGGATGCCGGCTCAGCAGGAATCGGGATCGTGCTGTTGTCGCTGGCCGACTTGCTCGGGAAGTACGCGGCTTCCCCTCCTCAAGCGGAATGGGCGGGACGAGTGGCGGTGGCTCGAGGGCTGCTCCTGGCAACCTTCGAAGAGCATGCGCAGATCGTCGAACCGCAGAAGCTGATCGGCGGCGAAGACGTGATGCAGGCACTAGGGCTCGAGCCGGGGCCGATCGTCGGAACCCTGCTGGAGGCGCTCCGGGAAGCACAGGCCGAGGGCGGCGTGAGGACGCGCGACGAAGCGCTGGCGTTTGTGCGTGCCACGCTGGCCGGCATGCGGGCCGACGGCGCCGGGTGAGACCCGCCCTCCGGCACGCGCGTGGACCTATCCGGCGGCTGCCGAGCGCGGCGGATCCACGGCTGACCGAGGTGTGACGCTAGGGGTAGATCTCGGACAACGCCGGCTCGTACCAGCAGCGACAGCCGAGCGGCGACGAGCACCCATGAACCGGGAGCACAGGGGCGTCATCCTTGGCGTTATCACGCTCGGCCCTTCGGCACGCCGGGCATGCATCATTGGCCACGATCAGCCGTATGCGGCGGACGCGGGGATTGGAACGCAGCGCCGCCAGAGCGACCGCCGTCTCTGCATGACGGGCAAGGTCCGCTCCGCACTGCCGACAGAGATCGGCCGTGTCAGGGGATTGTGCTTTGCACAGCGAACACGTCCGCACGATCTGTCTCCGTCCGGGGGGGAATGTGCCCGATTGTAGCGGCGATTCGCGGGCTGTCAACCGGAGGCCGGATGCCGCGCGTCATTCTGCACGTTGACCTGGATGCGTTCTTCTGCTCGGTCGAGGAACTGAACGATCCGGACCTATCCGGAAAGCCGTTCGTCGTCGCCGGGCGTCCGGACCAGCGCGGGGTGGTGGCTTCGGCCTCCTATCCGGCACGAGCGTTCGGCGTTCGGTCTGCGATGCCGACTGCCCGCGCCGTCCGCCTGTGTCCGACGCTGATCATCGTTCCCCCGAGGCACGGTATCTATGGCGAGGCGTCGGAGCGCGTCATGGCACTGTTGCGTGATTCCGCCCCGATCGTCGAGCAGGTCTCCGTAGACGAGGCGTTCCTCGACGTCAGCGACGACCCGCGCCCCGGGAGGGAGGTGGCGGCCACGCTCCAGGCGCGAATCAGGACCGAGCTTCACCTCCCGACCTCCTGGGGGGTGGCTCCCAGCCGCCTGGTCGCCAAGATTGCCACGGAGGTCGGAAAGCCCAACGGGTTGGTCGCCGTGCCACCGGGTGAAGAGGCCGCATTCCTTGCGCCGCTCCCCGTTGGCATGCTGTGGGGCGTCGGGCCGAAGACCCGCTCAAGCCTGGAGAGCCTGGGAGTACTGACCATTGGTGACCTGGCTTCCCAACCGGCTGACCGGCTGACCAGCCTGCTCGGCCCCCACGGCCTGGAACTTGCATCTCGAGCGTTGGGCCGGGACGATCAGCCCGTGGTCGACAGCTATGAGCCGAAGTCGATGTCCAGCGAAACGACCTTTGCCCGAGACGTGCGTGATGGCCGCGAACTCCGTCGGACACTGCTTCGCCTCACCGAAGAGGTCGGCCAGAGGCTGCGAGAGGGCGGGCTGGCGGGATCGACGGTGCGCCTCAAGCTGCGCTGGTCGGACTTCACCACACTGACCCGGCAGACTAGAGTGCCGCAGCCGACTGACCAGGACGGTGAAATCTATCGGGCGGTCGAGTCGCTCTTCGAGGCGACCTGGCCGCAGGGCCGGCCAGTGAGGTTGATCGGTGTGGGCGTCAGCGGGCTGGGATCGCACGTTCGGCAGCTCGACCTATTCGACCGTGGCTGGGAGCAGGATGGCCGCCTGATGCACGCGGTCGATGCGATCCGAGCGCGCTTCGGACAGCAGGCGCTGCAACGGGCGGCAAACCTGCATGCTGGTAAGACGCGGAAACCCCGCGGAGGTGAGGACACATGACGCTGCTGGGCAAGGGTCATTACATGTGGCAGCTCCCCAATTGCGACGGCGGCTCGCCGTCTGCGATCACTGCCCGCATCGTCAAGGCCGGGATCTCGCACGTCATGATCAAGATTGCCGACGGAAGTCACTGGCCGTACAACATCGACCTCAAGACGAAGGTCGACTGGATCCCTCCCGTCCTTGTGGCGTTGCGCCAGGCAGGCGTGGCGGTGTGGGGCTGGCAGTACGTGCGCGGTGACTATCCGGAAGCAGAAGCTCAACTGGCGGTGCAGCGTGCACGCAGCCTGGGGATCGACGGCTTCGTCGTCGACGCCGAGATCGAATACAAGAAGGCGGGCAGGGGGGCGGCCGCGCGCCGCTACATGAACACACTGCGCGCCGGCTTGGGCGATCTCCCGATCGCCCTGAGCTCTTACCGCTACCCGCGAACCCACCCGACGTTTCCCTTTGCCGAGTTCCTTGAGCAGTGCGACCTGGTGATGCCGCAGGTGTACTTCGAACAGGCGCACGATCCGGAGGCGCAGCTCGAGCGCTGCGTGCAGCAATACCTCAGCCTGAGCCCGGCGCGTCCGATCATCCCCACGGGCCCGACCTACAGCCACGGCGGTTGGCGGCCGACTGCTGCCGAAATCGAACGCTTCCTGGTCCGGGCCAAGTCGATGGGGCTGACGGCGGCGAACTTCTGGGCGTACGACTTCTCCACCCGGACGTCGTTCCTCGATCTGTGGGAGACGATCGCCGCCTTCGACTGGCCGGCGGGCCCGACAGTCGCCGACATGCCGGAGCGGCTGGTAGGGCGCATCAACCAGAAAGACGCCCAGCTGATCTCGGGCCTGTATCAAGAGAATGCGGCGCATGTGACGGGCCAGCGAACGATCGTCGGCCGCGAGGCGATCGCCGAGTGGTACCGCACCTGGTTGGCTGAAGGGCTTCCCAACGCCACGTTCCAGGTCACCGGCAAGAGCGGGAACGGATCGACACGCCACTACACTTGGACGGCGAAGAGCGATCGTGGTTCGGTCGTCGATGGGAATGACACGCTGGGCCTGCTCGACGGCCGTATTCAGTACCACTACTCGTACTTCAACATCCGCTGACTCTGCCGAGCCGATCGTCGGCTTGGACCCCTTCTCACGGCGCCGGGTTTCCCGGTGCGCCCTTCAGTCTGCCTCGTGAATCTCCACCGAAGACGTGATGGTGACCGTCGGGCGCAGCATTGCCTGCACCGGGCAGTACTTGGTTTCGGAGAGTTCGACGGCGCGCTGCACGGCGGAGGGATCTAGCTTTCTTCCGGTCAGGACATAGCGCAGGTGCACACGCGTGAACACGCGGGGGTGCGCCTCGGCGCGCTCAGCCTCGGCCTGCACACGGAATCCGGTGACCGACTGCTGCTTCTTCTGCAGGAGCGAGATCACATCCATCGCCGTACATCCGGCCAGGCTGACGAGCATCAGTTCGATGGGTCGGAAGCCTCCCTCCTGCCCTCCGACGTCGGCGCTCGCGTCCAGCGGGACGCTGTAACCGCTGTCGGCCGCGCCGGAGAAACTCATCCCTGCGGACCAGGTGACGGTGGCGTTCATAGACCTCCTAGTTGACGAGGACGGGTAAGATGGCTTCGTCGAGCTCACGTTCGCACGTCGCTCCGATCCATCGCGCACGCACGTTCCCCTGGCGGTCGATCAGGAAGCTGCTGGGGAGCGAGATCGTGCCGAAGGCGCGCAGCGAAGCCTCGTCGGGGTCGAGCAGGATGGGAAACGTCAGGCCGCTGCGGGTTACGAAGCGCTCGACGATGTCGCCGCTCTCACCGATGTTCACTCCAAGGACGACGAAGCCTTGGTCACGATATCGTCGATAGACAGCTTCCAGCGCCGGGAGCTCCTTTCGGCAGGGCGGACACCACGTTGCCCAGGTGTTGAGCAGGACAACATCCCCGGCCAAACCCCCGAGAGTCTGGCGGCCGCCCGAAAGCTGCTCAAGCTCCAACTCAGGCGCCGGACCTTCCGCCCCCTGCGCCGGAGCGCAGTCGTCTTCGCCAGCAGGCGTAAGCGAGGGCACCCGTGGCAGCGCCAGCCAGGCGACGATTGCGATCATGATCAGGGCGACCCCGGCAACCGCCAGGGCGAGGGTCGATCTCCGCGTGACGATGTCCCTCTCCCGTCCCCCGGTCACGGTTTGGCTCGCCCGCTGCGTCGAGACGGACGCTGGAGGGGGAGCCGGTCCGGGCTCCGTTTCACCGGCGGCCCACTTGTTCGGCAGGTGGACACGCGCGGAGGAGGCCTACGCGTGCGTCCCTACCGGGCTAGCGCAGCGCCCAACTCACCCCGTTCGCCCAATGAAAGGCGGCCCATCAACCCGCTGCTGGCCTGACAGGGCCTGGGGGGATTCCGGGGGCCGCGGCCGCCAACTGGCGGCAATCGAGGTTATCAGGTCGGAGGGCCACCCTCGCCGAAACCGCAAGCCGGGCAGCGAAGGACCAGGCACCCGTCATTCTCCATCCTCCCGAGCCGGCATTCGGGACACCTGCTTCCCGGACGAAGGCCACGCTGCGCCTTCCGACGCGGAGCATGATCCGTCGCAATCCTGGCGGGCCGCATCTGACGGCGAATCTTGCCAGCAGATGAAGTTGCGGATCGCATGGCGGATCTCAGTATAGCGCACGGGCTTTGCCCGCTGGCGATTGCCGACGACGCGCCGGAGAGGTATCCTGCCTGGTATCCCTTCCCGGGGCGCATGAGCTTCTGCGACCGTTCCGGACTCTGGGGCGGAGGCCCGCGTGAGCAGCCTGGTTCTCGAAACGCCCGACTTTGCGTTCTACCTCCGCCGCGAGTCCGGAAGATGGGACCTGTTCGCTCGCCAGGGCGGCCGGATTGAAGAGGCCACGTTTGGAGCGCGTCTGCGAACGCTCCGGGGGGACCTGCTCTGGGACGGACGATTGGCGGACGCGGAAGTGACACACCACGGGTTGGAGCGAGGCGCACATGGGGCGGTGCACAGCGCCCGGCTCAGCCTGGACTATCAGGGCATCGAATTACGCCTGGGTTTCGAAGCCTGCCTGGAACAACCGCTCTTCCTGTGGCAAGTGAGCGTGACAAACCATCTTGCGCAACCAATTGCGGTCGACGCGCTTGACGTTCTCAAGGTTGGCCCGCCCGGAGGACGCCCTTTCTATCGCCGGGGGACGAAGTCCCGCGCGACGCCGGGTGCCCTGCGATTGCACGCTGACCCGGGGGACCTGGCGTTCTTTTCCAATGGGTTCCAGAGTTGGTCCTTCGCCGGCGCCCTGCAGCCGGGCGATCGGATGCCGCGCACCCGCCTTGGGCCGATCCTGTGGCCGGAAAATCCGGCCACGCCGGTTTCGCAGCGCCGCGGCGAATTCGTATCTCACATGTTCGGTGTAGCTGTGGACCGAACCCATCGGACCGGGATGCTGTTTGGCTTCCTCTCCCAACGGCAAACCTACGGGACGCTATCCGTCCGGCTGGATCGCTTCGCTCCGAGCATGCACATGTGGGCACAAGGCGATGGCGTCGAGATCCCACCCGGCCACCACCTCCAGACCGATTGGGCCTGCGTGCAGCCGGTCCTTCTCGACCGGCCGGATCCACTGGCCCCGTATCTCGACGCCGTGGCGTTCGAGAATGGCACGCCGCGCATCCGCCCCGTGCCGGTCGGCTGGTGCTCCTGGTACAAGTACATGAGGTCAGTCAGACAGGAGGACGTGACGTCGAACGCGAAGCGCGCCTCCGAGCTGCGGGACCAGATCCCTCTGAGCCTCATTCAGCTTGATGACGGATATCAGGCGGCCGAGGCGGAGCTCCTGGAAACGAACGAACACTTTCCCGACGGGCTCGGTGGGCTGGCAAAGAACCTATCGGCGAAGGGCTTCGTGCCCGGCCTCTGGCTTGCACCGTTCATCACGGCACCCCGATCTGTCCTGGCGCGGCGCCGGCCGGAGTGGATCCTGCGCGGTTGGGGCGGACTGCCCGCCGACGCCGGCTCCACCTGGAGCGTGCTCGCCCGAGGCCTGGATGTGACACACCCCGATGTGGTGGAGTACACGCGTCGCCTGGTCCAAACCGCCATCGACGAGTTCGGATTCCGCTACCTCAAGCTCGACTTCCTATACGCGGGCGTGCTCGAGGGGCGCAGGCACGATCCGACGCGAACGCGAGCTCAGGCCATGGATTCGATCTTGAGTGTGATCCGCGAGGCGGCCGGCCCGGAGGTCACGTTGCTCGGCTGTGGCTGTCCCGTCGGTTCGGGGATCGGCGTGTTCGACGCCATGCGCATCGGCACCGACGTCGCCCCGGCCTGGCATCCACGGTACTTCGGCACGGGTGTGTTCTTCCGTCCGGAGCCGACCTTCCCGGCGGTCCGGAACGTCGTGCGCAACGTGCTGGCACGCATGCCGCTGCACAACCGGTGGTGGGTCAACGACCCGGATTGTCTGCTTGTGCGCCAGGAGGACACCCACCTCACGCCGGCGGAGGTGCAGACGCTGGCGACGGTTCTGGCTTTGAGCGGCGGATCGCTGCTGGTCTCGGATGACCTGCAGACACTTTCCGCTGAGCGGCTCGAATGGCTCGGGCGCCTCTTCCCACCCTTGCAGGGCCGGGCTTGGGTCCTGGATGCGCTGGAAACTGCCCAACCGTCCCAAATCGTGCTCGAACAGACTGGGGCCGCAGGAAGGTGGTGGCTGATGGCCCGCTTGAACTGGGACGATCGCCCGCGTTCGCCCTCCATCGACCTGCGACACTTTGGCGTGCTCGACGCGCCCGCGTACCACTGGGTCGACGCCTGGGACGAACGGGCGTGGACCACAGTCGGTCCGGAGCTGCAACTGACGGCCATCCCGGCGCATGGCGTCAGGCTGCTGGCCGTCAGACCGGCAACGGGAGAGCCATGCTGGTTGGGGGACACGCTTCACGTCTCGCAAGGGCAGGTCGTGCGGGCATGGCATCTGGAGGGCAGGTCGCTGCACGCTCGGCTCGGGTTCGGCCGGCCGCGGCGCGGCAGGGCGTGGCTGTGGCTCCCTGGGGCGCCGATGGAGGCGGTCCTCGATCATGAAAGGCTGCCGGCACTGGATCTTGGTGGCGGGATGTATGCCTTCGACCTCCACACGCAGGCCGAGTCGGACTTGAACATCCGCTGGTGAGGCCGCGGCAATCGGGCGACTGTGCGCTCCGGGGGACCGCTCAGCAGACGTCCGCTGATCGCATGCTATACTGCGCCGCGGCACGTGGATCAGCTCCTGGATGACCATCGACTCCGCGCTGCAAAGCCTCGTCCTGGTTCTCCTGGCCTGCCTGATCGCCCTGGTGTGGGCAGGCGGGAGAATGGTGCGCGGTTCAGGCGGTTTACGTTTCTACACCTTGCGGCGTCAGCGCGTGGCGGCAGGCTGGCGGCTTATCGTGGTCGGGGTCGTCGCGGGCCTGCTGGCCATCTTCGTGCAGGGTTTCGGTCGGCAGGTAGCCTATCGAATCGTCCCGCCCACGCCCTCGATTACCCCGACGCCCACCCGCACTCTCACGCCCACAATCACACTGACCCCGACGATCACTTCCACTCCGGAGGCAACCTTCACGCCAGTCGATACGCCCACGCCGAGCATTCCGGAAGCGATGCTGGTGACGTTCCACGAGACGGTCACCCCGGGGACGGCGGCGGCCCTCAGCCCAATCACGATCGCCACGCGGCTGGACGGGTTCAATCGGCCGCTGGATGCCGCGGAGGCCTTCACCCAGCCGCCTCGTCGCCTGTTTGGAGCATTCACCTATGACGGGCTGCAGGACGGCGTCCGCTGGACGGCGATCTGGCGGCGGGGAGAGACGATCGTCTGTCGAGAGAGCAAGCCCTGGGACGGCGGCACGGGCGGGTATGGCTACACCGAGTGCGCTCCGGAGGCGGGCTGGGCGGAGGGGGACTATGAAGTGCAGATGTTTCTGGGAGAAGCCTGGTGGGTCTCGGCGCGTTTCAGCGTTCTGAGCGCCACGTCGACCGCAACCCCCTAACGGGTAATCCTCTCCTCGACGGCTAAGCCGAACTCCACGACCGCGTAGAAGGTTGCCACTCCAGCCCCTGAAATTGACAGGCAGTCTGGGTTCGTGCGAGTGGTGCTAGGCGATCGGTGCTTCCCGCTCCTCGCCAGCTGCAGGAGCTGGGATCTCACCCGCTGCTGTAATGCGCGCCGCTTCCCGAACAAGTTGGAGTAGGGCCGGGTACCCCTGAGCAATCGGCCCGATCTCGATCGCCTCGTCCGTGGTGTGGGCCATCGTCCCGCGCGTCAGGCCGATGCACACAGCCGCCAATCCCTGGCTCAAAGGTGCGCTTGCGTCCGTCGAGCCGGCCCCGCGCCGCACATCGTGGATCCCCTGGGCTTGCAGACAACGGATCGCGGCGATGACCAGCGGATGATCGGCAGGAATCCCGCCCCCCGGCCTGGTGCCGATCGATTCGGTGAAGACCTGGACGTCAGGCGCGGCAAGTGTCTCGGCGTGCCTTGCTACGGCCGCCTCCAGCGCCGCGGCGACTTGCTCGTCCTCCGAGCGCAGATCGATCTCCATCGACGCCGACGAGGCAATGGCGTTGATGGCCGTGCCGCCCCCCAGGCGGCCGATATTCATGGTCGTGCGCGGTTGGGAAGGCACCGGGAAGCGCAGGACCTGCTCCGCCAGCCTGATCAGCTCGTGGGTTGCGGAGGGGCGGCCGGAGTGCGTCCATGAGTGCCCACCTGGAGTTCGAACGCTGATCCTCAGCCGCCGCGCCGGTAGTCCGGTGTGGTATACGTTTCCGAGCGACATCCCCTCGATGACCAGGTAGGCGCTTACCCGGCTGCGGTAGCGGTTGACGAGGGTGCTCATGCCGCGCAGGTTGCCCAACCCCTCCTCACCGACCGTTCCTGCGAACCACATGCAGATGCCGGGGAGGGCTTGCCGTAGGTCGGCGGCCAGCTCCACGAGCGCTGCGACTCCCAGGGCGTTGTCGCCGATCCCCGGCCCTCTGAGCCAGTCGCCCTCTCTTCGCGCTGGCCAGACGGCGTCGCGGGTGAAGACGCTGTCCAGATGGGCGCTCACCAGGACGCCGGGCTCACTTGGCTCTCCCCGGCGCGCTACGACGTTTCCGGTGGGATCGATATGGACTTCGTCCAGGCCGGCGCGCTGGAATTGATCGCGCACGAACTCCGCCCGTTCTTGCTCGTCGAAGGTCGGTGAGGGGATCCTCTGAATTGCGAGAGCCTGAGCGACGATCCTCTCGGTATCCATCCTCTAAGCCCTTCCCACGGCCTGACGGAGTGCGTGTAGCCGGGCCTGCGGCAGGCCGGGAAGTGCCTCGAGGGCAAAGAGGGCGCCGGTGCCCTCGATGACGAGCGATGACGACACGCTACCTCTGAGCGCGGCTTCGAGCGGATCGCCTGTCTGAACGAGGCCGGCCAGGAACCCGCCGCAGTACGCGTCCCCGGCCCCGGTCACATCGTGCGGCTGGACCGGGTACGCCGGAACATCCCAGCGCTGCCCGGACGTGCCGTCCAAGACCGCCTGTCCGTTCGCGCCGCACTTGATGACGACCATCGCGCAACCCATCCCAAGGAACGCTTCGGCCATCTCCCATACCTGCAGGCGCTCAGGCCGGAAGAACGCCTCCGCCTCCATCAGGCTGGGGAGGAACGCATCCAGACCGTTGAGCAAGTCGGGGAGGTCACGACGGAACCCGGGATCCATGTACATCAGCGAAGGATCGAGCGTAAGCCTCTTGATCCCTAGATGACGCAGGTGGGTGGGAACCGTCAAGTGTGTCAGGTAGTCGCCGGGCGAGAAATGTACGCCCTTGACGCCACCGATCCACGCCGGGAGATCGTCCACGCGAACGGCCAGCCGCCCCGGCTCGGCGCGGCGATCCTGCTGAAGCGTGGAATGCTGGTAGCCGAGCAGTTCCTTGGGCAAGGCGTGCCCAACGCGCAGGAAGTGCGAGGCCGGGGAGGTGTCCACTCGTTCGTCGGGCGAGAGATAGGCGTAGAAGGTGCGTGTGTCTTGCGGGCCCGGCAGCACGCGCACGCCGTCGAGATTGAATCCCTGCACCCGGAGGCGCTCGAGCCAGTCGGACGGGTAGTCGCTCCCCACGCGACTGACCACGCCCACCGACGCGCCCCACACCCGCGCCCCGACCGCGGCATACACCGCGTTGCCGCCCAACATGCCGGCAAAGACGCGCCCGTCGTGGGTGATACAATAATCCTGCCGCATGCCACCGACAAAGGCGAAATCGACCGACCCTGCCATGCATCGCATTATATCGAGCAGGGTGCGGAGGGCAATTGCGCGACTCCCTGACCGTCCAGGCGGATCGGGCCCCGGCGTTCGTAGGCGAGGCGTGGCCGGCGCTCCTCGACCAGGCGCGACAGTCTCTCGCGGGGCAGGAGGAGAAGCTCACGACCCTCCTGGTATGCGGTTGCGGCGATTCGCATTTCGCCGCCCGGGGTGCCGAGTTCGGACTCCGTATGTGGACGGGTCGCCGGGTGCGTGCGGCTTCCTCGATGATGGCCGCCCGCTACCTGATGCAGGGCGCCGGAACCGACTGGCTGGTGATCGGCATCTCAGCCTCCGGCGAGGTTGCCCGGACGGTGGAAGCATTGGAGCAGGCCCGCCATGCCGGCGCTCGGACGCTTGCGCTGACGTGCACCCGCAACAGCACCCTCACCCAGACAGCCGATGCCGCGATCGTGGCGGATCTGCCCGAACATCCGTTTGGCCCCGGTTTGATCAGCTATCTCGCCGCGTTACTGGGCGTCCTGGCCGTCGGAGCCTCGATGGCGCCGAGCACGAATTGGAAGCGCATCCCCTCCTTGATGGGCTCGCTTCCCGAGCAGATGGCGCATGCCGCCGCTGTGCAGGGCGAGCAGGGAAGGGCGTTCGCCGATGCCGTGCTGGACTCACCCTATGGCGTCTTCCTCGGCAGCGGCCCGGCATACGGCGCGGCCGGTTTCGCGGCGGCCAAAGTCCTCGAGGCCAGCGGCGTGGCCTATCACGCCCAGGACGTCGAGGAATGGGCACACCTTGAATACTTCCAGGAGCCGGCAGACACACCGACCTGGATCCTGACCTCCGGGGGCCGGGAGGCGACGCGCGTCGACGAGGTCGAGCATGCCGCCCAGGCCGTAGGCCGTCGACTTCAGGTGACCCGGTGGCTGGGGAACCCGGAGTGGTCCTCGGATGAGCGCGAGTGCACTCTCGCCCTTCGGGCTGTGGCCCGCACCCGTGGCTTTCGCCCAGCGATTGATGGAACGGCTCGATCGGGAGCCCTTCCGCGCCTTCGGTGGTGGGCGCAGTCGCACTGAGGGTGGGGGCGCCAGCCGAATACGCACCAGCCGGCGGCTCGCACTCAACCGCCGCACCGCGCCGGCGAGTGCCCGGCAGACAGAACCGGGCTCCCATTGGCACGCCGCCGGAACGCGGCTATAATGCTTTAAGGTATGCGGCAGCCGGCTTGCAGGCTGCCCGTTCTTTCGCAAAGGTCCCGATGGCGGCTCATCGCATACTGTTGATTGAGAGCGAGCGGGCCAACGCGCCCTCTTTCGCACCAGCCCTGGAGAAGAAGGGATACTCCGTCGCCACCCACCATCAGGTGGAGTCGGCGCTGGCGCGCCTGGCGGACTCTCCTCCGGACCTGCTGATCCTCGACGCAGCCAGCATGAAGACCAGCGGCACGCGCATGAGCCGCGCGGCGCGCGGCGTCCTGAATGGTGTGCCCATCGTGCTGGTGGCGCCGGAGGGGACGCGCGCCGATCCCGGGAGCGGCGCTACGCTGACGCTCGTCCACCCGCTCACGCCGCGCAAACTGCTCAACCGCGTCGCCCGCCTGCTTCCCGGTGATGACAGCTTCAACCTCGAAGTCGGTCCGATCAAGCTCAACCTCGCTCAGCGCAAGGTGCGCTGCCGTGGGAAGGATGCGCGCCTCACGCCGAAACAGGCGCGCTTGCTCGAGGTCTTCATGCACAACCCGGGCAAGCTGTTGACGCGCGCCACACTGATCCGGCAGGTCTGGCACACCGATTACACGGGGGACACGCGCACGCTGGATGTGCACATGAGCTGGCTGCGCCGCTCGCTCGGAGATGATCCGCGGCGGCCCGGCCTGTTGAGAACGATCCGCGGCATGGGCTATCGGTTGGACGTGCCCGCCGATGGAAGCGGACGCGAAGGCCGCTGAGACATCTCCGCGTCCCGCATGGCGCCGAGGGCTCCCACCGGGAGCCCTCATTCGTTCACTCACACTGCCCGCCTAGAAGCGCATCGACTCAGCCGCCGGGCATCTTCAGGACGGTGATCCCCACGCGGCCATTCCGGTCGACGGCCCGGACCGCCACACTGCGCCCCAGGGAATTGGCCTGGCGCCGGGGCAGCCGATCGGGGAGCTCTGGGCTCCTCCAGGCACGCACCGCCTGCGATCGGCTTCGGAACAACACCGCGTCGTAGTCCCAGTCAACCTCCCAGACCTCCACTGCCTCGCGATCCGCGAGATCGCCGGTTGCAGCCCGGACACCTTCGAGCCGGACGGCCGCCTCCAGACCACTAAGTTCGAGAATAGCGCAGACTTGCAGTACGGAACTTGCGTCGGTCGAACTCGATTCGAGCAGGTACGGACGGCATTCCGCTTCGAGCAGCAGCCGGTGATGAGCAACGTGACAGGCCAGGGGGTGTGCATCGCAGCCGATCCAAGCACGGCCCAGCCGTTCCGCCGCCACCAGCGTGGTGCCTGAGCCGCAGAAGAAATCGCCCACCAGGCCGCCGGGCGGGCTGGAGGCGGCGATCACCCGGGTCAGCAGCGCCTCGGGCTTCTGCGTCGGGTAGCCCGTCCGCTCGTGATGCAGCCGTGCGACCACCGGGAAATACCACCAGTCCTCCGGCACCTTCCCCCGGTCGAGATCAGGGACCTTGCCGAAGCCGGCCCGTGGCGATCCCGCAAACGTGCGCAGCGTGGCTGGGTCATACGGCGTGCGCACGGCATCGGCATTGAAGGTGTAAGCGTCCGTCTTCGTGTAGACCAGTAGCGTATCGTGCTTGCGATTGAACGCCCGCCGTATCGGAGAAGGCCCGTGATAGACCCAGGCGATTTCGTTCAGCAGCCGGTCGGGTCCGAAGATCTCATCCAGGAGAAGGCGTGCGAAAGCCGAGGCGTGCCAGTCCAGGTGCAGATAGAGGGAGCCGTTCGGAGAAAGCAACCGGTGCATCAATCGCAGCCGGGGCTCGAGCATCGAAAGATAGGCGGAGGGTGACTCCCAATGGTCCGTGTAACCGTCGATCGTCTGCCAGCCCAGAGGCGATCGCGAAGTCTTCGCCGCGCCCGACGCGGGCGCGGAAGGCCTTGCCGGTCAGGAATGGCGGGTCGGCATAGATCAGGTCGAACCGGCCCTCGTAGGCCGGCAGCAGGCTGGCCATCACACCCAGGTTGTCACCCTGGATCAGACGCCGCTCGGCCGGCGTGCTACTAGCGCCCCCGGGATAGACCTCCGCCTGCGGATACACGACGGCCGCAGCGATCTCCGTTGGGTCGCTGCGGCCGTCCCAGATCAGGCGTGGCTGGGGCAGGTCGCCCCGACGCCGTGTCATGTCGGCGCTACTTGGCCGGGAAGCGCTTGCCTAAGACCTCGTCCAGCGTCGGCTGGCCGATCTCCTGCAGGTCATAGCGGACGCGCTGCGCGGGCTTGTTCAGCTTCAACAGGCGTCCCAGGTCGATCGGCGTTCCGATCAGGACCAGATCGGCGTCGGAGCGGTTGATCGTCCGCTCGAGCTCCCGCATCTGCTTGTCGCCGTAGCCCATGGCCGGCAGGACGTTGCCGGTCGTCGGGTACTTGGCGTACGTGGCCGAGATCGTCCCCACGGCGAATGGCCGCGGGTCGATGATCTCGGCCGCGCCGAACCGCTGGGCGGCCACCCAGCCGGCGCCGTAGGCCATCTCGCCGTGCGTCAGCGTCGGACCGTCTTCGACCACCAGCACGCGTTTGCCCCGGATCGCCGCCGGGTCGTCGACGTAAGATCGGGGAGGCGGCGTCGATCACGATGGCCTTCGGGTTGCGCGAGCGCACGTTGTTGCGCACGGTCAGCACGGCATCTCGGCTGGCCGTATCGACCTTGTTGATCACGACCACGTCGGCCATGCAGCAGATTGGCCTCGCCGGGATGGTACGGAGCTCGTGCCCGGGACGGTGCGGGTCGACCACCACGATGTGCAGGTCGCTCTGGTAGAAGGACAGGTCGTTGTTGCCGCCGTCCCACAGGATGACGTCGACCTCCGCTTCCGCCTGGCGCAGGATGCGCTCGTAGTCCACGCCGGCGTAGACGATGATGCCGCGGTCGATGTGCGGCTCGTACTCCTCGCGCTCTTCGATCGTGCAATCGTGTGCCGCCAGGTCCTTGTAGCTGGCGAAGCGCTGCACGGCCTGCTTCACCAGATCGCCGTACGGCATCGGGTGGCGGACGGCGGCCACCTTGTAGCCGCGGGCCATGCAGGAGTTCGGCCACGCGGCGCGTGGTCTGGCTCTTCCCGCTCCCGGTGCGCACGGCGCAGATCGAGACGACCGGCTTGCTGGATTTCAGCTGGGTCGACCGGCGCCCATCAGCCGGAAGTCCGCGCCGGCCGCCAGCACTTGCGACGCCTTGTGCATCACGTTCTCGTGAGAGACGTCGCTGTAGGCGAAGATCACCTGGTCGACCTTGAGCTTTCCGATCAGGGAGACCAGCTCAGTCTCCGGATAGATGGGGATGCCCTTGGGGTACTGGGCGCCGGCCAGTTCGGCCGGGTAAGTGCGCCCTTCGATGTTGGGGATCTGGGTAGCGGTGAAGGCCACCACCTCATACGCCGGGTTGTCCCGGAAGTACACGTTGAAGTTGTGGAAGTCGCGCCCGGCGGCGCCCATGATGATCACTCGCTGGCGGCTCATACTGGTTCACATCTCCTTCGCGGGGCAGGGTGCCTTGTCGTCGATGGCATGCGTCGGCTACATCACCTCCGGCGCCGCGATCGCCAGCAGCCGGAGGGCATTGGCCAGGGTCTGCCGGGCGGCGGCGACCAGGCGCAGCCGCGCGGCGCGCTGCCGGTTCTCGGCCTGCAGCACCGGCACGGCGTGATAAAAGCTGTGAAAGGCGCGGGCCAGTTCGTACGCGTAGTTGGCCATGTGCAGCGGCTTGTACTCCAGCGCCGCCTGCTGCACCGCGGCCGGGAAGCGCGAGATCCAGTCGATCAGCTCGATCTCCGGCCGTTCCTGCGGCTCGTACTTTTCCGGCTGCGCCGGCAGGCTCTCGGCCTTCCGCAGGATGCTGTTGGCGCGGACGTGGGCGTTCTGAATGTACGGCGCCGTCTGGCCGTCGAAGCTCAGGGCGCTGTCCCAGTCGAAGACGATGTCTTTGGTATTGTCCACCGAGAGCAGAGCATAGAGCCAGCGCGCCCAGTCCCACCTGCCGGGCGACCATCCCGTCGCTGCTCGGCTCGGCAGGTCCGGGTTCTTCTCGGCGATCACCCCGAGCACTCGGCGCTCCGCTTCGTCGGCCACGTCCTTGAAGAAGACGACGTTGCCCTTGCGGGCCGACATGGCGCCCTCGGGCAGCGCTCACGAACCCGTAGGCCAGGTGGTAGCACTTGGGCGCCTGCGGAAAGCCCCAATAGCTCGAGGATCTTGAAGGCCTGCTGGAAGTGCAGGCTCTGGCGCACGTCCACGACGTAGATCGAACGATCGACGTGGATACTGCTCGAACTTCTGCTTGGCCAGCGCCAGGTCCTTGGTCAGATAGAGCGTGGTGCCGTCGCTGCGCAGGATCACCGCCGTGCGGTACTTCTCCTTCTTCAGCCCGAGCTTCTCGTCGATCTTGACGATCACCGGGCCGCCGGGCCGTTCGTCTTCGGCGATGCCCCGCGCGATCAGCTCGTCGACGATCGCCTTGGCCGGCTCATCCACCTCGCTCTCGAAGAAGAACACGTCGATGTGCGATGTCCAGCAGGGCAGAGGATGTCGTCCAGCTCATCCAGGCTCCACTGGCGCGTCTCGCCGCCACAGCTCGCGGACCTCGGGATCCCCGGTATCCCAACGCCGGTACATCTCGCGGCGTTCGGCGTCGTAGGCCTCGCGCTGCGCCGCTCTGCTCGGCGGTCTCGCCCGCTTGCGCGGTCAGCAGCGCCGTGGCCTCGGCGTAGATCTTGAGCAGCCACTGACCACGCTCGTGCACTCCCTCCGGCTCCTGGCCGAGGTGGAAGCTGCTGGTACGCCCACATGCACGTGATCACGCCCAGGCCGATGTCGCCGGGGTACGAGGCGCGGATGGTCGGGAAGCCGGCGAACTCGACCAGGCGGGCCAGCGACTCGCCCAGCAGCGCGTTGCGCGCGTGGCCGATGTGGAAGGAATGGTGCGTGTTCGGCTGGGCGTACTCGACCATCACGCGCTCGGCCTTCGGCTCGCCCGCGCCCGAAGTCCGGGCCCCGCGTCAGTACCGAGTTGACCACCCGGCCGGCAAACGTGGCGGGGTCGACCAGGGCATTCAGGTAGGCCTTCTCAGCCTGCAGCCGGATGAACCCGAACGGCGGCGCGATCTGGTCGGCCAGCGCGCGTGCCAGCTCCGCGGCGCGGTCGGGGACGCGCACGGGCTTGCCGGCCCGCGCCTCGGCCGCGGCCGCTTGGAAGCAGACCGCGGTGCCAAAGCCCCAATGGCCTTGAAAGGGGACCGGAGCCCACTCGACGCGGTCTGGAGGCGTCGCCCCCAGGGACGTCAGTCGCTCGCGGATTTGATCAGACAGCGCGCCTAGTTCGGAACCGAACACGTCACAGGCCTCGATGCCGGGCGATTATAGCATCCCGTGGAATAGGCACGACGCACCCGAGGGTGCGTCGTCCCGGACATGCGGAGCGGGGTGGACCAGGCTACTTGGACTTTTGGGCCTTGGCCAGTGCCTTCATCAGCCGGCTCTTGCGACGGGCAGCGTTCTTCTTGTGCAGCACGCCCTTGACCGCCGCGCGGTCGAGCTCGCTCGCCGCCTTGCGCACGATCGGCTCGGCCGTCTTGGCGTCGGTCTGCACCGCCTGCCGAGCGACCTTCACCTGCGTGCGGGCGCGCGAGCGCAGATCCCGATTTCGAATCCGGCGCTTGACGTTCTGCCGGTTCCGTTTCTTGGCGGACTCGATGTTTGCCAACCTGGCCTCCAATAGCCTCTCTGTACAACCTGTTCATTCTACCCAGTCGCACGCCGGTTGTCTAGGGGCTGGCCTCCGCCGGCATCCTCGGCCTTGCCTCGGCCGCCGGCTGCGGCAAATGTCCCCACGGCGATGCGGGCCTCCGCCCCCGGCTCCGCTCGCCATGCCGTCTCGGCCGCTCGATGGACCCCATGGATCCGGTTCGACAATTGGCGCCGAATCGCTAGTCGTAACTGTCGGTTTGCGCTGGCGACCGGCTTTCAGTGTCCGGCGCATTGCGCATAGCCAGCCTTACGAGCACCAAGAGCTGGAAATTGGCGTAGCGGTTGGCACCGCAAGCCGTCGAGCCTAGTCTCCGCGTTCGGCCTCGGCTGCGGCCTACGGTTAGCCGCGCCAAGGCCAACACAGGCGCGGGCCAGGGCGGCGGCATGGCGCACGGCTAAAGCTTCGAGGTCTAGCGCGGTGTCGCGGCTCGCTCTATGGCTGCGGGGCGAGGTCTCAGGGCGTCGTTCAGGACATATGAGACAGCTGGCCCTTTGGGGCTGCCCAGGGGTGGTAGTGCTGAAGGTACTCGGCGGGCGTCTTCTTGGCAAGCGATCGGTGGGGTCGGATCGTGTTGTAGGTCCTTTCCCACCTTCGCAGGGCCCGGTTGATGCTGCCCAGGTCCAGCGGGCCGTCGTACAGCTGGTAGAACTCCTCCTGATGCGTGCGGTGCGCACGCTCGACGCAGCCGTTCAGCTTGGGCGACCGCGGCGGGAGGACGAACAACTGGACCCCTCGCTCGGCACACGCCTGTTCGAACTCCGCCTGGTATTCGCTCCCGCCATCGACCTGGATCGCTTTCACTCGGAAGGGCATGCGCGCCTGCAGTTCACCCAGAAAGGCGGTCGCCGTGTGAGCTGTCGCCCGCTTGTGCACTTCGACCACATCCCAGCGAGACACCATGTCCCGGGCCGTGAAATGCTTGAAGCCCACCCCCGGCACCGGCCGGACGTCCAGCGTGTCCACTTGCACGATGTCTCCCGGCGCCTCCACCGCATACCCCCTCGGCTTGCGAATGGCGTATTCCCGGTGTAGCCGTCGTCGGTGCGCCGACACCACCCGCCGGGGCGCCTCGCGGAGTACCCCACGAGCCTTCAGTTGCCCGAGGATCCGCCCGACCGTCGAGACCGATGTCGTGCGGCCTTCCCGAGCCAGTAGCACCTGAAGCGTCTCCTTGCCCCAGGCGGGGTACTGCTCCCGCAGGCGCAGAACCGCCTCGTTCAGCTCCCGGCTCCACTCCGTCCGCCTCACCCGCTTCGGCCGCCGGCTCCTCTCTTCCAGTCCCCGCGGACCACCCTCCTTCAGTTGCTTCTCCCAGCGATACAGCGACGACCTGGCCAGATGCAGCGTGTCCGCCGCCTGCTGGCTGCGCATTCCTCGCCCCATCAGCGCCCGCCACGCCTTCAGCCAGCGCAACCTCGCCCACGCCTCGGGCGAGACTTCCACCGCCCCGAACTGGGCAGTCACATAGAACGAACGGGGGTATCCTACGATGCGCATCGGGGCCTCTCCTTGGTTGTGGTTGCTCACCCCAAGGATGGCCCCGATGCACTCTTTCTGCTAGCCAACCCGTCTCACATGTATCTGAA
>CAVUPD010000001.1:0-551723 GCA_963743255.1 uncultured Chloroflexia bacterium | reverse complement strand
GCCAGGCCTTTTGCGCCGCCGCCTTCAAAAACCAGATCAACGTCCATAGCTCTCCTCCTGTGCGTTTCCAAGATCAGAATGCTTGCGCTGGCGCTTGGGGAGCGGCCCCCATCGAGTCTGTGTGTCCCCAGATTGAGCTACCCGGCTGCGATGTGACCCCGTGCGAGGTTCGAAGCTGACGACTGCGTGTCGGAGAGTGGGAAACACTTCCGATCGCCTGTTCGCCCCTCCTTGGGGCATCCCGAGTGCCGCAGGCCCCTTCGCCAGCCTGCCACCTCGGGCAAGACTTGGAAGAGACCGTATTCCATCCATGACGAGTATAATCTGGACTATTCAGATTTACAAGGGTAGAATACCCGCAATGATCTGAGCAACTTCTGGGGAGGCTCACGGATGCTTGCAGACATTCGGATGAGAATGAACAAGACCGTCGTCGCCGGACTGGCCAGGCCGGTCGACGCTGTCGCCCACGAGCGCCTGCGCCTGCGCGGTCCTGTTCGCCGTCGCCCTGCTCAAGCTGTTCAACTTCATCGGCGGCGCGTGGGACATCCAATGGCACGTCGCCATCGGCCGCGACAGCCTGTGGATCCCGCCCCACCTGATGGTGTTCCTGGCGTTCGTCAGCGGCCTGGCGATCGTCGTGGTGATGATCGCCTACGAGACCGGGATTTCGCTTGCCGGACAGGAGATGCCGCATACCGCCAGTCTGGGTAGGCTGCGTGCACCCGGCGCGTACTTCGGCATCCTGCTGGGCTACACGGCGGCGTTGCTCTCAGGGGTGATCGACGAACTGTGGCACCGCGCCTTCGGGATCGATGCCACGCTGTGGAGTCCGCCGCACCTGCTGATCATGGCCGCCACGGTGGTCGTCGATTACAGCCTGCTGCTCGGCATCACCGCATCGGCTCGCCGGCTGGGCTACACCTTCACCTGGAAGAGCCCGCTGCTGTGGGGCATCGTGCTCACCGGTGCCTACGCTTACGAATTGGTGCATTTCCAGATGGGCGAGGCGTTCATCGTCGGCCACCGCCATGGCGGGGCCGGCCTGTACGGCCTGCTCTTCCCCATCCTGATCGGCGCCTTCCTTCCGCTCTCGCTCGTGGCCTGCATACGTCTGGCGCGCCGGGCCTGGGTTGTCCTGCTGACCGCCGGCCTGGCGTTGGCATTGCAGTATGTTGCCACGGGCATCGCCGCGCTGGGCTTCGCCATCCTCAAGCCGATCCCGGTCATCGATCAGTACGTCCTGCTCAATCCGCAGTCGACCGCGGCCCAGGCGCGCCAGTTCGCCGCGTTGCTGGGCAACAATGGGCTGATCGGCCTGCATCAGGCCTGGTCGATGACGCTGGCGATCCCGGCGCTGGCCCTGGTGGCACTCGCCGGCGCTCTCCCTTGGGTCCGCAGACACCCGATCGTGGCGGCACCCATCTTCTCGGTCAGCATGGTCCTGCTTTCGGCCGTACGCTTCGAGCTCACCCCGGCGCTGCGCGATTACCCGATCACCGCAACATCCATCGTTCTGGCGGCGTTGCTGGCGCTGGGTGGCGGCTTGTTGACCGGCGGACTCGGGTTGCGATTGACGCGAGCCGCGGAGCCGGCACCGGCGCAGGCTGCAATCAAGAGAGTGACCGTGGGGCACAAACTGGACGGGCTTACAGCGGTATAGGAACCCGCCTGCCTGAGACGCGCGGTCAGTGCCTCATAAGCAGGGCACGTGACACGGCGTACCTTCGGTTGTAGGCATGGAAACCGCCTGCCCGGCGGAAGGCGACCACAGGAGGAAGCCGGTCTTGGGTCATCTTGGCGATCTAGGCTGCGCTTCCTGATTATCCGATGCGGCGGGAGCCGCGACCCTTCGCCTGACTCCGCTTCAGGGGAGCCAGATCACGTTTCCGAACGTCGTCCCCGGATAGATCCAGGTGAGGCGTTCCCCCTCCACCGACATCATCCCCATCCCGCTGTAGCTAATGAAGACGAAGAACCTGCCGTCGGGAGAAAACGCCCCCGATAACCCGGAGGCCCCGATGGCCGACAACCGGGTCGGGTCGCCGCCGGCGACGGGCAGCCTCCACCACTCGGAGGGCATGCCGTTGGCATAGGCGGGTTGGACACCGGTCAGACGCTCGATCCAAGTTCGATGATCCGACCAGGGAGCCTCGAATGAGAACTGAGGGCCAGCCCCGGCGCCGCTGAAGTAAACGTACTTTCCATCGGGGGAGAACACCGGCGCGTCCACGGACAAGAAGGATCCGGGAGGCATCGCCGGCCGGGCGTTCGTCCCGTCGAGCGCGGCGAAGTACAGGTCGTTGACGTTCTGCAGGCTGTCAAAGGCCACGTAGGCGAACGTCGTCCCATCCGGAGAGGGGCGAGGCCAGGTTGCATTCGGGATCAACAGTTCCGGTGTGCCTCCGGCGGCGGGCACTCGCTCCACATTGACGGCAGAAACCAGTGTATCGGGCGGGGTCGTCAGATGGGAAAAGTAGAGGCTCTGTTCCATCCATGGACCAAACGGGCCCAAAGGAGGAATCGATCTTGCGTGGCTTCGACCATCGGGTCCGGCACGACGTCGGGACACCCCCGCGCAAGGCAGTCGCCCGGCAGCAGGTACACGCCCGGACGACCGGATTGGAAGCTGCCTGCCTCGGGTGGAGGCGCATAGGCAATGGCGAGCTTTGTCCGATCCGGGGCCAGGTCCATCCCGCTCAGCCAGGCGTTCTCCGGTGGACGCCAGACGGCAGTCACATCCCCCGTAGCCAAGTCGAGAAGGGCGACCAAGGGAACGGGCATGGAGGTCGTGGAAACCTGGGGGTCGTAGGTCATGAAGAGGAGCCTCCCCGTCACAGGCAATGTGGACCATGGAAACGGGGAGTCGATATGATAGACGACGGAGGCTGCAGCGGGGATGGGGGCCGTTCCGAAGGTGGGGGACGCGGGCGCCGCCTCGGAGGGCGAGAGGCTCTCCGAGGGCTGAGAAGGGGTAGGGGTCGAGCACGCGGTGGCGACGGCGGCGAGGAGCACCATCCGACAGAGCCGATTCGCAACCCGAGTCTGCAATCCGAGCGAATGAGCTCATGGCAGCGTGCTCGGAGCCATCGTCCGCAGGAAGTTGACCACATCCCAGCGGAGGGTGTCGGAGAGGCGATCCTTCCATGCCGGCATGACGGATCCCCTGTACCCGTTCGTGATCCAATCGTACAACTGGCCGTCGGAGTGTACCCCGGGGATGGTGTGCAAGGTGAGGTCGGCCGGGCGTGGGTTCAGGGTCAATCCCCACGGCCCGTCGCCTTTCCCGCCTGTGCCGTGGCAAACCACGCAGTGCATCTGGTAGAGGGACTTACCGGCTGCGACGGAGGCGGAGGAAGGCGGGACCGGATTGATGAGATTTCCTGCCGGGAGTGGCCGTGCCAGGACGGCCACTCCGACGATGGAGAGCGCCAGCCGCCGGGAGAGCCCGGAAGACCTGAGCCGGAAGACCGACCTGCGAGCGACGGATCGCCGCCCACGCCAGCAGTCCGGCCAAACCCAGAAAACCGCCGGTGAGCCGAGGCCACGCCAGGTTGAGGGCAGCCTCGGCCGGCCTCAGGTCCACGAGCAGGTCGGCGAAGCTGTCGTACCTCCCCTCGCGGCGCACCGCCACCTGCACCTCCCAGCGATCCGGCAGACTGAGGTAGGTTCCCTGGCCGGTGTAGCGTCCTTGCCCGGACTCGACCAGGACAACTTGCGACGGAGGCACATCGGTCGTGGGGGTGAATCGAAGCATGACCCCCTTCGCGCCGATGACCGGAGACCCCCCTGACGTGAGCGTAGACAGCGAATGTATTTGCCCCGACGCGTCCGGGGGTGATCTCGAGAACCACCCGGAGATCGTCATCGGTTCTCCCTTGCACCGTGAGAAACGCGGGGGACGTCGAGGCCCGGGCGGGCGCCTGGGAGGTCAGGACACCCGCAGCCAGCAGGGCGGCACATCCCAGCAAGATCTCTGTGGTGACAAGCCGCCCGAAGGTGCCGACCAGTCCGGATGCTCCCTCGGCCAGAGCTCGCGCCCCGGCGCATGCGAGGGCTAACGACGAGAAGATTCAGGGCGCCGAAGCCGACCATCATCAGGGCGATCAGGGTCTTGGCCAGGAGGGTCTGCCCGTAGGGTGTTCCGAACAAGCCCGGCCACGTACCCACGCGGAGGACAGCAGCGTAGACGCCCGTTGCGGCAAGAAAGGCGACGGTTGGGAGAGCCAGCCCACTGAATCGAGGGATCAATCCTGCGACGAGTTTCGTGCGAGGCCGTGCCGGCATGCGCTGGAGGGTGATGAGCCCGGCGATGAAGTGGACGAGACCTCCGACCCAGATGGAGGCCGACAGGAGATGGAGCCAGTCGCCGAGTACCGGCAGCACGGGCTTCACCTCGGTGGCTGCGTGGCTGCCCAGGCTGATATCCAGGAGCAAGGCACCCGCCATGACGATGGAGGCGAACCGTGCGAATGTGGAACGCGACCGCGGCAACCATGCCGCCAGTCCCAGGCCAAGCACCAGGCGTGCGGACCACAGCGCGCCGAACCTCGTCGTGAAAAGGACCGTGCCCAGCGCAGGATCCCATGGCGCTGGAACCGGCCCGCCAACCGCCTGGGCCGCCTGAGCCCACCACCCCAGAAGGTTGGCGAAGAGAAACACACCGGCCCCCAGACGGGCCAGGGCGGGCCACGGCAGGGTGGGCAAGGGTGTCGTTTCGCCAGCCTCGATCCATGCACGGACGGCGGGCTGCCACACGACGAGAAGGAACACCGTTCCCCCCGTCAGGAGTGCGGCTCCCAAATACAGCAGCCAGCGGGCGATGACCTCCGGCGCCGGCAACCTTGTCCCGGCAGGCGACGGAGAGATGGAGGCAGGCGCCTGGCCGCCCGACCCGACGACAAAGGCGAAGGCCCCCGTGCTGCCGTGCCCGTCGACGGCCGAAAGGGCCTTCCACGTCACGGTGTAGACGCCATCCGGGAGGGGAAGAAGCGTCAGGGTCATGCGAGTAGGGTCGCCCGGGTCGACGTTGGCATCGTTGTTGTCGAGGCGCAGACCGCCTACGTTGAGCACGTTGGCGGAGGAGAACGACGGCTCAAGGCCTTCGGAGAAGACTAGCTCGACGAAGCGGGGGGCCTTCTCCAAGGTGGCATTGGCTGCCGGGTTCGAGCGGAGGAGCAACGCGTGAGCCTGGGCCGAGGTCCAGGTCAAGGCCAACACCCCTGTCATAAGGGCGAGGGCAGCCAGATGGCGTTTCATCTACGACCCGAAGGCGGTGGAGCGAGGGAACGGTGCCCCCGCTCCACCTTGTCAGGTTAGGGAGCCTACGCCCTTCTCCGCAGGAGGGCAAACCCACTCACGGCGAGGGCGCACGCACCGAGCACGAGGGCGGCCAGCGCCAGTGTCTGTGCTCCGCCTCCCGCGGCCGGGCCGGCCGGGGAGGGGAAGGCCAGTTCCCCGGCGGCGACGACCTCCTCCGGATCAACGCTGACGTCGACGGATTCGTCGTTGACTGTGCCCGTCAGGTGGAAGGTGTATTGACCCTCGACCGTCGGGATGAACGCGGCGGAGTAGTGGCCCGGATCGTCTTCGGCGGGGACGAGGTCGTAGCTCCTGCTGGCGCCACCGTATTCCACGGTGAACTGGAGCGTTGTGATCTCCGCGATCCCCTCCTCCGGCGCGTCCTTCGGCGCGACGAAGAGTTCGAGACCGTTGCGCTCGCCGACGATGACCGGTTCCTGGAGCCAGCCGATCTCGAAGACGAAGCTGCCGCTCTCGACCGATTCGTGAGCCCAGGCGGTGAGCGGGACCAGAAGCAGGGCCGCAAGCACGAGCAGCCCGGTGATCCTTCTGACGGACGTACGCGACATGAGGTCGCCTCCTTCAGCGAATGAGTTGAAGCGCGGGTCGGCAGGGGTCAGACCCAGCCAAGGAGGCGCGGGGGCGGCTTCGAGGGCGACCCTGACCAAGCCGGCGAACCGGGAAGGGGCTCGCTCGCCTTGGACCACAGGTCGTTCAGGGAAAGCAGTCGGGCGTGCACTTCGCTCGAGGTCGGGAGGGCCGGCGGTGTCTCGGCGGTGTCCGCAGAGAACATCCAGAAGAGGTAGTCGTGACTGTGGGGCAGTTCGGAGAGCGCAAAGGGATGGGGATGGACGTGGTCCAGGAGCCAGCAAGGGCATAGGCCGGGCGGCGTGACAGGCAGAATACCGGCCAGCAAGGCTGGGAGAACGACGGAGAGAACCAGCCGCCGGATGGAAGTCGAACGCGGGTAGCGTCCGGCCGTCATCCTGTCGGCCATCGCGAATGGTAGAAGCCCGCGATCAGGACCAGGCCGAAAGCAGCGCCGAGGGCAACGGCCGAACTAGGAGCCCGGCGGAGAGGTTCAGGCGCGCCCGCTCGCCTCGACCGTTCCGTCTGTTTCGCTTGGCCGGCCGCGCCCAGGGCCAAAGTCGCTGGAATAGCTGCACAGAACACACACACACGAACCTCGAGACGCCGGCGCGGAATCTTGTCTAATTCCACGTCAAGTTGTCCGATTATACCACTCGACGGCAGGAGAATTCGCTTCTCACCGAGGCCACGATCCCAGGAGGGCGAGAAGGAGCAAGGTGCGCCATCTGGTCAGCTTGTGCGCCCACCCAACAAGGCCGGGCAGGGCAGCCAAACCACCTGCCTCAGGCAGCCAAGTCACAGGTGTGGGAATCTACGCTTCACATGTTGGAGGAACGGAGCCGTCAACGATCCAGGACGACCGACTTGCGGCGGTTGTGGCGCGTGGAGTGGGGCGACGATGATCGGTGTCTGCCGCGTGTGCGGCTCGCAGGCAGGAGCGCATGGATCAGGTTCTCGGGTGTCTTATACTGGCGGAGAGGGTGGGATTCGAACCCACGGTGGCCCAAAGGACCACAACGGTTTTCGAGACCGCCCCATTCAACCACTCTGGCACCTCTCCACCGGTGATTATACCGCCAGCACGAACCTGGGCGGCGGATCAAGGAGCCCAAGGAGCCTTGTTTGCCTGGCATGGAACCCGTTGTAGCCCGGGACGACTGCCATCGATCCGGTTGACTCGAAGGACACTCCGGCGGAGGCCGACATGCACATCCAGCGAGCGCTGATCCTCTTCGCACTCCCGACCCTATCCATGACGGCCTGCGTTCCCCAGGCTCCCAGCCCCGAGCCATCGCCGACCGTGTTCGCGGGTGGAGTCCGACCCATGGGGGTTTCGACGCCGACAGAACCCCGCTGGCCCACCACCGAGCCCGAGATCGCCTCCTGCGAGAATACCTACATGCCCTCGGATGAAGGATCGACTTGGACCTACGCGGGCAACAACAGCAGCACCGGCCCCTACTCCCGCACCGATACCATCATTTCGTCCGAGGACGACAGCTTCATCATCGCCACCCAACTTACCCAGATGGACTACACCCAGGAGTTCTCCTGCAGGGCGGTCGGGCTGGTCAACATGGAACCCAATCAGTCGGACATTGCCGCCATGTTCCACGGGCCATCCGGGGGCGTCACCGTCCACCGCGTGTCGAACTCCGGCGTCACACTGCCGGTCGACATCCAGGCCGGCGACAGCTGGGAGCAGGTCTTCGCGTGGGACGCCACCGGCCCTGATGCTTCGGCGTACGGCACCTTCTCCTACGCGTTCACGGCGGCCGGGATCGAGACCGTCAGTGTTCCAGCCGGGACATTCGATGCCCTGCGCATCGACGCGGTGATCCAGATGGAGATCGGCGCCTCGCCGAAGCTCACCGGCACCTACACCACCACCGTGTGGTTGGCGGAGGACATTGGGTTGGTCAGGAGCGAAGGAAGCAGCCAGATCCCCGGTGTCAAGTTCACCGATAGCCTGGAGCTGGCTTCTTTCGACGTGCCCCAGGGATAGGCGCTTCGGGCAGATCGGAAGGGGAGAGGGCTACGCGTGCGAATGTGGCGAGCGGCTGCGCCGCCGTACAGAACGCATGAAGGATCTCATGGTCAATCGGTCAGCCAGCCCCGGCGCAAGCGCCTGGAGCCAGACGACCGGCTTTCCCGGCCCCATCAGCACTTCACGCCGGCGCCAGCGGGCGGCCTCGAGCGTGATCCGCGCGCAGTCGTCGGCGGTCATCGTGCGTCTCGTGTACAGCGCGCGTCCGGCGGGGCCCTTGGGTCGGCCGTCGCGGTCCAGGTAGCTCTCGTGAAACTCGCTCACCACCCAGTGCGGGCAAATCAGCGTGACGCTCACACCGCTGCCGGCCAGCTCGAGGCGCAGCGCGTTCGACAGCCCGCCCAGGGCGAACTTGCTGGCCACATAGGCTGTGTTGTACGGAATGGCCAACTTGCCGCCCATGCTGGAGATATTCACCAATCGGCCTGCGGCGTCGATCAGATGCGGCAGCGCGTGGTAGGTGCAGTAGAGCGCCCCGTAGAAGTTGACGTTCATCACATGCCGGAACAGGTCGAGGTCGTGCAGGTCGCTGAACTTCGCCACGACCGACAGGCCGGCGTTGTTGACCAGCATATCCACCCGGCTGTACTCGCGGGTGGTGCGCTCGACCAGGGAGCGGCAAGCCTGCTCGTCGGTCACATCGGTGGGAACGACGATCGCCCGCCCGCCGCGTTGACGGCATGCCTCCGCCACCGCCTCGAGGCGATCGGCCCGCCGAGCGGCCAATGCGAGCCAGGCGCCTTCGGACGCCAGGCGGATGGCCAGCGCCTCGCCGATGCCGCTGGAGGCGCCGGTGATGATGACCGCCTGCTGCGTGAACCGCGTGGACGCCATGCTGCCCCCCGGCCTGGCGTCGCCGTAGTGCGTGACGCCAAAGGTCAGATCTCGATCCGCGTTCCGCGTTCCGGATAGTCGATCGGGATCTTCAGGTCCCCGAGCCTGGCGCGCAGCGCCTCGGCCGGCTGGCGTTCGCCGTGGACCAGAAACAGTCGCTTGAGCGTTCCGGCGGAAGCTCGAGCGTAAGTCTCCAGGAAATCCTGCCCGGCGTGGGCCGAGAAACCGTCGACGGTGGCGACTTCGGCCATGCACCGGGTACTCCTCGCCGAAGATGCGCACGGTCTTCTGTCCTTCGGTCAGGCGACGGCCCAGCGTGTCGGGCGCCATCCAGGAGGTGATCAGGATCGTGTTGCGCGGGTCGCCCAGGTTGTTGCGCAGGTGATGCAGGATGCGCCCGGTCTCGGCCATGCCGGAGGCGGAGAGGATCACCAGCGGGCCCTTGTGTTCGTTGATGGCCTTGCTTTCTTCCACCGACTTGGTGAACGTGAGCAGGTCGAAGCCGAACAGCCGGCCGTGCGGATCCTCGTGCAGGAACTTGACGGCCTGGTCGTCGAAGTCTTCCGGGTGGCGGCGGAAGATCTCGGTGGCGTTGGTGGCCAGCGGGCTGTCGACGTACACCGGCACCTGCGGGAGTTCGCCGGCGTCGATCATCTGATGCAGCGTGTAGACCAGAAGCTGCGTGCGGCCGATGGCGAAGGCCGGGAATGATGACCTTGCCACGGCGTTCGAAGGTGCGGCGCAGAACCTGCCGCAGTCCGGCGGTGGCTTCCTCCGGGGACAGATGCGGCTTGTCGCCGTAGGTGCACTCCATCAATCAGCACGTCGACCTCGGAGGGGGCGACCGGGTCGCGCAGCAGCGGGATGCGCAATCGGCCGATGTCGCCGGAGAACATCAAGCGCAGCTTGCGCCCCTTCTCCTCCAGGTCGAGCACGACGCCGGCCGAGCCCAGGATGTGCCCGGCATCCACCAGCCGGGCGACGACGCCCGGGACGGGTTCGAACGGCCGAGCGTAGGCCTGCATGACCAGTTGTTTCGATACCGCCTCGGCGTCCGCGAGCGTGTACAGCGGTTCGAGCGGCCCAAGCCCGTCGCGCGCGCGCCTCTTGTTCAGGAAGGCGATGTCGGATTCCTGGATGTGGCCCGAATCGCGCAGAGTCAAGTCGGTGAGATCGGACGTGCTGGGCGTGGCGTGGATCGAGCCGCCGAATCCCTGGCGCACCAGGTTGGGTAGATTGCCGCAGTGGTCGATGTGGGCATGCGAGAGGATGACGGCGTCGATCTCCCGCGGGTCGAACGGGAACGTGCGGTTGCGGGCGTAGGTGTCGGCGCGCCGGCCCTGGAAGAGTCCGCATTCGAGCAGCAGCTGATGGCCGTTGATACCGATCAAGTGCTGGGAGCCGGTGACGGTCTGCGCCGCGCCGGCAAACGTGATCTCCATCGTCACCTCATTCGGTCGACGTGGGTGCACCCCAAAGGGAGGCCAGGACCGCCGGGCCGTACGCGTGCAGCCGCCAGGGCAAGCAGGCCAACAGAGGCTCGAGCGCCGGCAGCGTGCGCGGCGCTGCCCGGGCGATGTCCCACAGGACCTCGCGGGGCAGGACGATATCCGACTCGACGCCGCGCTCGGCGGCGACGGCTTTCCGCCAGCGACGGAGCTGGTCGTAGCGGGCGAGAACGGCAGGGTCCACCGGCTCGGCGGCCGGAGGACGGGGAGGCGCCACGCTTCGCCCGCGCGTCAGGGCGGCGAGGATCGGCTCCGCGTAGCGTTCCGCCAGGCGCGGAGCAAGGTCGGGAATGTGGCTCAACTCCTCGGCCTCCTGCGGCTGCACGCGGGCCAGGCTGAGGAGCGCATCGTCGCCGATGACCTTGAAGGGCGGACGGTCGAGCTGCCGGGCGGTCTGGTCACGCCAGGCGTAGAGCTCGCGCAGGGCGGCCGCCTGGCGCGGCTCGAGCTTGCGGGCGTTGGTCATTCCCCAGAATCCTTCGAGGCCGCCGTTGACGCTGGGATGAACGGTGCAGGCCAGGTGGGCGCAGGCCTCGACGGCTTCCTCCCAGCGCCCGGCGAGCTGCAGGGCGTCCGCCAGCCGATCGCGTAAGGAAAGCAGGTAGTGGGTGTCGAAGCGGGCGTACTCGAGCTGCGGCGGGGGCAGCGGACGCTTGGCCCAATCGGCGCGCTGGTAGCGCTTGTCGAGCGTCACGCCGAACTCCTGCGCCAGCACATCGGCCAGGCCGCTCGGCTGCATCCCCAGCGTGCGCAGCGCCAGGCGGGTGTCGAAAAGGTTGAGAATCTCGAATCCGAAGTCGCGCTTGAGGCACGCCAGGTCGTACTCGGCGCCGTGGAAGACCTTCTCGATGGCCGGCGAGGCGAACAGCGGCGCCAGGGCGCCCATGTCGGCGCGCCCGAGTGGGTCGATCAGAACATCACCCTCCAGCGTGCTGACCTGGATCAGGCACACGCGTTCCTGGTAGGCATGCAGGCTGTTCGAACTCGGTGTCGATGGCCAGCCGGGCGGTGTGGCGCTGGGCGTCGATCCATGCCGCAAGCTGCTCCGGGGTGTCGATCCAGAGCGGCGCGGCGGGGGCGGGCGAATTCCATGAGCGTATTGTAACCGTTGGGGCAGCTTCACTGCACTCGAAGCAGACCAGCAGCAGCCTACACAGCGCCGGCGCTGGCACGCAAGTCGACGGCCCTCGTCGAAGCGCCAACAACCTCCCCAGTCTGCCGTGCTGCCCAGGGACGCGCCGTTGCACACCCGGCTTCCCGATGGCAGGGAGGGCCAGGAGCCCGAAGGAGGTACCCAGACCTGAGAAGGTCAAAATTGACTTATCTAGTCAGATATGCTAAAAATGACCAACCTCAACTCGGGCGGATCGGCGCGGCACGTCAGAGCCCGCCTCCCCTCGTACGCGGCATCACAGGAGGAGCAGCATGACCGATGCAGGCGTCCAGACTGCGCCGGGCGCCGACGCTGGCGTTCCGCTCAGCCGGCGAGAGTTCCTGTACTACCTGTGGGGAGCCTCGATGGCCGTGTTCCTCGCCGGCAGCGGGGGCGTCACCCTCTGGTATGCCCTGCCGCGATTCCGCGAGGGCGAGTTCGGTGGCGTGTTCACCCTGCCGATCACCGAACTCCCCGCACCGGATAGCCAGCCGGCGGACTTCCCTGACGGCCGCTTCTGGTTGGTCAACATCGGCGACGGCACCCTGCACGACCCGCGCCAGCCGAAGGACTACTCCGCTCGAGCCGGGCCTCAAGGCGATCTACAAAGTTTGCGTCCACCTGGGTTGCATCTACAAGTGGGTGCCGACCAACGACCGGTTCGAGTGCCCGTGCCACGGGTCGAAGTATCTCAAGTCGGGGGCGCGCATCGACGGGCCCGCCCGGCGCAACCTGGATATGTTCTTCGTCGAAGTGCTCGACGCCAGCGGGAACGTCCTCAGCCGAAGCGAGCCGACGCTGGGCAGCCAGGAGGCCGCCTCGGTCAAGGTCCCGGCAGAGGCCGCCGCCTTGCGCATCGACACCGGACGCCGCGTCGTCGGCGCGGTGAACTCCAAGCCGGGCGGCGGGATCTAGGAGGGGCGGGGCATGGCGATCTTCCGATTGCATATCCCGGTGCTGGACGAGGTCAAGCGCAAGGGCCTGCGGAAAGCGCTGAACGACAAGTGGGTGGACATCGTCACCCGTGTCACCGCCGGCCTGAACCCGACCGACGTGCGCGGCGTGCTGCGCGACGATCCGCCCGGCCGGCCCAACCCACGGCTGACGCCGCACGCCGAGGGCTTCTGGCTGCACATGAAGCCGACCTACTACCACCGGATGGTCGACGGCCTCTATCCGACCTTCCGTCTCGGCTGGCTCTCGACCTTCTTCTTTGCCTTCGAGATCCTGACCGGCATCTACCTGATGATCTACTACACGCCGTCGCCGGTCGTGGCCTACGAGAACATGCTCAACCTGCTGAGCAACGTCCCGTTCGGCCAGTTGATGCGCGACCTGCACCGGCTGGCGGCCGAGCTGATGGTGATCGTCGTGGCGCTGCACATGCTGCGCACCTTCATCACCGGATCGTACAAGAAGCCGCGCCAGTTCACCTGGGCGACCGGTGTGGTCCTGCTGTTCGTGACGTTGGTGCTTTCGTTCTCCGGCTACCTGCTTCCCTGGGACCAGCTCAGCCTGTGGGCGGTGACGATCGGCGCCTCGATGGTCGAGGCCATCCCGCCGGAGATCGTCGGCCGCAATGTCAACCTGCTGGTGCGCGGTGCGCCGGAGTTCGGCGCCAACGGGCTGCTGCGCTTCTACCTGCTGCATGTCGTGGCGCTGCCGCTGGTTGGGATCGTCGCCTTCGGGGTGCACTACTACAAGGTCATCCACCACGGGCACAGCCTGCCGCCTGAGGGGGAGAAGGTCGGCGAGGATACGGCCAAGCGCGTCCCGATGGACTCGCGGGTCTACTTCATGCCGCAGATCGCCACCCGCGAGCTGTGGTACGTCGCCGGGCTGCTGGCGGTGCTGTTTGCTGCGGCGGCCTACCTCTACAACGCCCCGGCGCTCGAACCGCACGCCAATCCGCTCATCACCCCGCTGCATACGACCGCCCCGTGGTACTTCCTGTGGCTGCAGGGAATGCTCAAGGTCGGCGACAAGGTCATCTGGGGCCTGATCGTCCCGGGGGTAGCCACTGGGCTGCTCCTGCTGCTGCCGTATCTCGAGGTCGGCCCGAGCCGGCGCTACGGCGACCGGCGGATCGGCCTGTCCGCGGCGGCGGTGTTGGTGGCCGTCATGGCCGTCCTGTCCTACATGGGGACGCCGCACTACGCCGTGAGCACGTCGCCGGATCAGGAGGCCGTGGCCGAGCTGCTGCCGCAGACGCATCCCGGCCCGCTGCGCAGCGCGCCGTGGGACGATCTGGCCTACGGCAGCTATGAGGCGGCGGCCTGGTCGGCGGCGCCCAACGCCACGCTGCAGGAATTGCTGCACCGCTACGACGAGGTGCTGACCAACGTCCAGAGCGCAGGGCGCACGGATGTGGCGGGGCTGATGGTGATCGAGGATTGGCAGACCGACTTGAAGAAAATCACACTGCGCGTGACCTGGACCAACACGGCCGACGGCACGGCGGGTGAATTCAGCCAGTCGGTCTACCTCCACCGCGACGGCAATTACGGCCAGGGAGCGTAGACGATGAAGGGACAGGTTGCACTCGGATTGCTGGCCCTTCTGGCGCTCATCGGCGTGATGGTCGCCGTCACGCTGGGCGAACAGAACCGCATGGCCGAGTTCTCGCGGGCCTACGAGGCACGCGCCATCGAAACCGGCGCTTCGCTGTTTGAGGACAACTGCCGCCCCTGCCACGGCCCGCAAGGCCAAGGGATCGAGGGCGTGGCTCCGGCGATCAACGCTGCAGACCTGTTCGACGGCTCACGCCTGGCGAAGGTCGGCTTCGGTGGGACGCTGCCGGATTACGTGCGCGGCGTGATCGCCGCCGGCCGCCCGGTGCCCTCGGTCGGCACGACTTATCCCCAGCGCATGCCCACCTGGGGCGCGGCCTTCGGCGGCCCGCTGCGGGATGACCAGGTCGAAGCCTTGACGGCGTTCATCCTCAACTGGCAAGACCGCGCGCTGGGTTCGGGCGTTCCGGTACCAACCGGTCCCACGGTCGGGACAGACATCACGGTCGCGTTGCCAGACGGAGATACGGCGCACGGCAAGACGCTCTCCGAAGGTCCGCTCGGCTGTGCCAGCTGCCACGTCCTGACCGCCGTCGGTCCCAAGTGGGCGGCGGAAGGCGCGGTGCCTGGCATCGGGACGCGGGCCGAGGGTCGGTTCCAGGCCTCCGGGTACGCCGGAAGCGCGACTTCGGCGGAACAATACCTGTTCGAGTCGATCGTGCTGCCCAACGCGAACGTGGTCGAGGGTTTCCAGCCGAATCTAATGCCGCAGAATTACGCGGACCGGTTGAGCGCGCAGGACGCGGCGGATCTGATCGCCTACATGCTCAGCCTGCGCTAGGGGAGGGCGATCGACGCAGGGGACAGGGCGCCGAGTAGCCGGTTCGACACGGCGCCCCTTTCCCGATCAGTGCAGGGCAGGTGGAGCGGACGGCGCTCGCTGGGCGCCAGGGTGTGGATAGGGACCGTCCGCCGCGGCGAGGGCCGGGCGGCGGGGAGTTCCGGGAGGCACGGCATGCGGACAGGGCTGCGCTGGACGGCTGGAATCGCGCTGATGATGGTCGCGTTGCTGGCCGTCGGGGCGGCGGACGCCCATGACACCGGCGACCCGGAAAACGGCGGCCGCCTGTTCGTTGAGAACTGCGCCGTGTGCCATGGCGTCGATGGACAGGGCCGCGTGGGCGCCACGCTGACCGACTTCCCCGGCATCAGTATCGGCGCCGCGTTATTCGATACGATCCGCAATGGGATCCCGGGAACGCGCATGCCTGCCTGGGGCCAGGAGAACGGCGGCCCGCTCACCGAGAATGACATTGAGGATTTGGCGGCCTACATCCTGGTCGCCTTCAGTGGGACCGAGCCACTGGCGCCCCTGCCAACGTATCAACCTGAGGCGGTAACCCCGGCACCGGGCATCCCCGGTGACCCGGGCGCCGGCAGTGTCGTTTACCAGTCCAACTGCACCGTCTGCCACGGCGCACAGGGCCAGGGGCGCATCGGAGGCAAGCTCGCCAAGAGCTGGCCGAGCATTGAGCCTTTGAACTACATCCGCCAGGTTGTCGGGAACGGCGTCCCGGGCTCGACGATGCCGGCATGGCTCCAGACACAAGGCGGGCCCTTGACCGAGATTGAGATCGCCAATGTGAGTGCCTACGTGCTGACCCTCAGCCCGGCGGCGGGGATTCCCGTGCCAACTCAAGTGCCGGAGGGCCCCGTCTCGCGCACGGGCAGCCTGGTGCTGCTGGGTGTGGTGGTCGTGCTCGCCGTCGGTGCGATGTTCTGGTACTATCGACGCGCCTGACGGAGGTCCCCCATGCGTCCCGTCGTACGTGTGATCGTCCTGGCCGGCTTGCTCGGGGCAGTTTGGTTGCCCGGGTTGGCCGCGGCACAAGGTTCGCCGCCCCTGCAGCGGGTCGAGATCGCTCTGTGGCCGGAATACGATCGAGCGCGCCATGCTGGTGATCTATCGCGTGACCCTCGCCGAAGGTACGGCGCTCCCGGCGACCCTCTCGATCCCGATCCCGGCGCGCGTCGGCGACCCGGCCGCCGTGGCGCAGCAGGGCGGAGATGGCGCACTGATCCTGGCGAACTACACTCGCCAGCCGGCGACGGGAGACTGGGCTTCGCTGGAGATCCACGTCGAGAACCCGCGGATCCAGATTGAGTTCTACGACACACTCTCCATCGACGTTGACCAAAGGGCCTACACGCTCCTGTGGCCGGCCGGCTGGCCGGTCGGCGAACTGGCCTTCGAGGTCCAGCAGCCCTTCGGCGTGACCTCGATGCAGATCGAACCCGTTCCCGCCAGTGACCGCGTCGGCCCGGAGGGTCTCACCTACTACACCGGGAGCCTCGGGGCACAGGATGGGACAGCGGAAGCCCGCGTGCAGTTGGGGTACACCGCCTCCGCCTCGGGGCTGACGCTCGATGCCTTGCCTCCGGCGTCAGGCGATGAAACGCCTGCGATCGGCCCGGTTGAACCTTCGGGACAGGGATCGGTGTTGCTCGCATGGGCGCCGTGGGCGATCGGCGGTCTGGGGGCGACGCTCCTGATCGTGGGTGCGGTGTTGTTCCTGCGCTCGCGGAAGGAAGAGAGCGGCGGCCGACGGGCTCGGCACCGGCCGATCGATCGCCCGCCAGCGGACTCACCGACGATCGACGCCTCGACCGTCTTCTGTCACTCATGTGGCACGCCGGCCGGCGTCAGCGATGTCTTCTGCCGCAAGTGCGGGACGCGGTTGCGGGTCTGACCGCCTTCCCGATCCCCGTTTCTCCCATCGCTCCCGCGCCCCAGGCGCGGGAGCGTTCGTCTTTTCTGGCAGCGTGGACCCGGTGCGAATTGCGCGGTCCCGGCGGCACCTCTGGGGTGGGAGGGACAAGGCGAGGGTTGGGGTGCCGCGTCGTCGAGCCGCCCGCACTTGGCATGCTGCAGCGGTCGCCTCCCGCCGTCGCTTTCGCGCCGCGGGTGCCGGTGCTAAACTGGACGCAGGATGGATAACAGCAGTTACGTCCTGATTTTCTTCTTCTATGGACTGGCGTTCTTCTGCATGGGACTGGCCATCCTGCTCGAACGCGGCCACGGATCGAACGCCCGCCTGCGCACGGCGCTGCTTCCTCTGGCGGCGTTCGGCCTGATCCACGGATCGCATGAGTGGCTGGAGATGTTCGACCGGCTTGGGATCCTTCCCTGGGCGGTCCCCGGCCACAATGCCTGGGAACTGGTGCGCATCGTGCTCCTGGCGACATCGTTCCTGGCACTGAGTATGTTCGGGGCGTCGCTGCTCGATCGCATCCGGCCCCAACCTCGCCTGCGATGGATCGAACTCGCTGGCGCTCTCGGTGTTGTGGTTCCTGGGCATCGTGGTGCTGCTCAGGCGTCTAAATGTCTCGGTGACCTTCTGGGACGCGGCCGATGTCTGGTCGCGTTACATGCTGGCGATCCCGGCGGCGCTGCTGGCCGCCGCCGGGCTGCTCGCCCAGCGGCGGGCCTTCGAGCGCGCCGGGCTTGGCCAATTCGGCCTCGACTGCCTGATGGCTGCCCTGGCCTTTGCCACCTACGGGCTGGTTGGGCAGGCCTTCCCGCGGGCGAGCGTCGTGCCTCCCTCGATGATCATCAACTCGGACTTATTCCAGAGCCTGCTGGGTTTTCCGGTCCAGCTGCTGAGAGCCGGCATGGCCATCATGGCCTCCTACTTCGTGATGCGCTTCCTGCGAAGTTTCGAGGTCGAGCAGAGGGCGGAGATCGTCCAACTGCAGCAGGCCCAGCTGCGCGAGGCGGAGGCGCGCGAGGCGCTGCGGCTGGAGATGATGCGGCGCAGCGTCGGGGCCCAGGAGGCCGAACGCCAGAGGATCGCACGCGAGCTGCACGATGAAACGGGGCAGGCGCTCACGGCCCTTGGGCTCGGGTTGCGCGGTATCGAGAGCGCCGTCAGCAGTGACCCCGCCCGGGCCGTGCAGAACGTGCGCCAGCTTGAGAACCTGGTGACGAACTCGCTCAACGAGCTCCAGCGGCTGATCGCCGACCTGCGTCCGTCACACCTGGATGATCTCGGCCTCCCGGCGGCGCTGCGCTGGTTCGCCGGCGAGGTCCAGGCGAGGTCCCAGCTTCCTGTGGCGGTAGAAATCCACGGCGAACAGTGCGCCCTGCCCGGAGCCGTGAATACCGCTCTGTTCCGCATGGCCCAGGAGGCGCTGACCAACACTGTCAAGCACGCCAATGCCAGGCAGGCCTGGTTGCGGCTGCACTATGCTCCGGACTCGGTGACGCTGACGATCGAGGATGATGGAGTCGGTTTCGACACTGTTCGGAAGGGCAAGGCCGGGGCTTGGGGCCTGCTCGGCATGGAAGAGCGCGCCAACATGCTGGGCGGGACCGTGCAGATCATGAGCGACCAAGGCCGGGGGACGCTGATTGAGGTGGCATTCCCGATCAAGGTCGACGCGAGGACAGATGATGAGCACTCGACTGCTGCTGGTTGACGATCACGCCGTCGTGCGTTCCGGGCTGCGCATGCTGCTCGAAGGCGAGCCCGATATGGAGATCGTCGGCGAGGCGGGCACCGGTGCCGAGGCGCTGAGGGCCGTCCAGGAGCTGGGGCCCGATGTCGTGCTGATGGACATCGGGCTTCCGGATCAATCCGGGATTGACGCCACGCGGGCGATCAAGCAGTTGAACCCGGCGACGGCGGTTGTGGCGCTGACGATCCACGAAGATGAGGAGTACTTCTTTCGCATGCTCGAGGCGGGGGCTACCGGGTATGTCCCAAAGCGGGCAGCTCCGGAGGAACTCCTCACGGCCATCCGCACGGCCGCCCTTGGCGAAGTGTACCTGTACCCGTCGCTGGCACGCTTGCTGGTGAGCGACTACCTCGAGCAGGATCAGCAGGCGCGGGCGACACACGCCGTGGATGGCCTGAGCGCCCGCGAGCAGGAGGTGCTCGCCCACCTTGCGGAGGGCGTGGGAAACGCCGAGATCGCCGATACGCTGGGCATCAGTCCTAAGACCGTTGCCCGGCACCGGGAAAACATCATGCACAAGCTCGGACTGCACTCGCGCACCGAGTTGGTGAAATACGCCATACGCAAAGGGATCATTCAACCATGAGAAACGTCTTGCGGGATGCTCGAGGGAGGAAACGATGATCTTACGCCTGGCTGTCGGTGCGGCACTGCTCGTTTTGGGACGCAAGCTGTTCTGGCTCTTCGTGACCGCTGTCGGCTTCGCCGCCGGATGGACCGTGATGTCCGATCTGCTGCATGTGCAGCCGGAGTGGCTTGCGCTTGTGATCGCCCTGGCCGCTGGCGTACTCGGCGCAGTCCTGGCGACCTTCGTCCAGAAGCTCGCCATCGGCCTGGCCGGGTTCCTGGCGGGTGCCTTCCTGGCGACGGGCCTGGTGTCGATGCTCAACCTGGCGGCTGCCCCATGGCCCTGGGTGGCCTTCATCGTCGGCGGGATTTTGGGCGCCCTGCTCCTGGGGGCGGCGTTCGAGTGGGCCCTCGTCGGCCTTTCGTCGCTGGCCGGGGCAATGCTGGTCGCCAACGCCCTCGAACTGTCGTCGACCATGCATCTGCTCGTGCTGGTCGGCCTGTTTGTGCTGGGCGTGATCATCCAATCGGCAATGGGCGGAGGTAAGCGGCGTCAGTCGGAGTCCTGACAGGACTTAGAACCGCGCCGAGAGACCCGAAGTGGATCCACCCCGAAGCGGGTGGATCTTGCTTTGTGTGTGCCAATGGGATCAACGATCGTCGGGAGCAGCCCTCAAACCCTGGGAGGTTGGTGAAGCAGCCGCTTCGAGCATCCGCGGTTGTGTCCTGTCTCCCCCTGCCGGTCTGTAGGTCGACCCGGATGCCGAACCGAATCGGCCCGCCTCCGCAGGCGGTGACTCCGGGTGGGCCGGGGAACATGCAACCGTTGATCGAGGAGGCGGGCAGGGCGGCCTGCCCGGTGGACGGCGCAACTCAGTGGGCCGTCCCATGATGGCAGGGGCAACAACGGTGTGGTCGGAGGAAGGCGCTTCGACGCACCCAGAATGGGAGTATGGTTCGATTGCGGCGCGAGAAACCATTCGTGGGATGGGATGGACGAGAAGCGACAGAGACTGAACGTTCGCCTCTGTCGCCCGATCCGTTTGTGTTGCCGACCAGGGCAACCAGCTAGCTGTGGACGGTTTCCCGATCCGACCGGCGGACAAGGAGCAGGATCAGCAGGATCACGGCCTGTCCGATGACCATCCCGGCCAATTCGGGCCAACGCGCCGACCCCTCGAGGGCGAGCTTCTGCCAGGTGGCCGGCGACAAGGTCAACAGGACCGTAGCCGCCTTGTCAATCAACGCCACGGTGGCAAGTGCGAGCGCGGTGAAGGGAATGCCGAGGATGACGGTCCACAACACGATCAGCACCCAGCGTGTCTTCATGATGCGCCTCCTTGGCCTTCCTGTGCCTGGCCCACTGTCCCCACTTACAGCTTAGGCGTTCCGGCGGGCCGCGTCGATGGGCTCAATATGGGATCCTGGCATGGGGAGATCTACCCACCTCACCCGCACATGGATGGGTCAACTTACCGCTGTCACGGACGACAGGGGGGACTGTCCATCAGGGGCATTCGGGTTGGCGCACGGCGATCGCAACTCGTCACCAGGGCGTAACGGACTACGGCCTGGATCCGCAAACTATGTCTGCGAATTGGGCGGTGACCTTTGTCGGAATCAGCCGGGCGGTGGTGCACCCACCGCCCGGCATGTCTATGGCTACTGCTGCGCAGGATCAGTTGTTCAGGGCGCCGGCGGCAATCCAATCCAGGATGGGCTGGATCTCAGCCAGCGGGAGCGCCCCACTCATCGGCATGACGGTTCCGATCGTCTGCTTGCCCAGGATCTTCTGCGCCAACAAGCTGGCTGTCAGATCACCTGGAACCACAACCGGTTCGTGGTCGCCCGAGGTCATGACCGCCTCGTAGCTGGAGCTGTCCCAGCCTCCCAGGGTTCCATGGCAGGCTGCACAGTGCTGCTGGAGTACGGGCAGGACATCGGCGGCAAAGGAAGGTGCGGCCGCTGGGGAGGGGGATGCGGCCGGACGGGGTGTTGGAGCGATGGCCGACGTCGGGCTGGGGGTCACGGCTGCAGCTCCGAGCTCCCGCAAGTAGGCCACCAATTGTTGGATCTGCTCGGCGGACAGGATCTGCCCCCAGGCGATCATCGCGGTCGACGGGTGGCCGTTGAAGATCGCGTTATAGAGCTGCTGGTCGGTTCGGTCCGCTTGCAGTGCCGGGTCCCGGAGCGCAGGCCCGAGGCCACCCTCGCCCTTGGTGCCGTGGCACTGGGTGCACACATCTCGATAGACCTGCTCGCCGTCGATGGTCGCCCCAACCGTAACGACCTGGGGAGGCAGCTCGACGGGAGGGTTCCCCTCCCAGGAGCGCATGTAGCTGACGATGGCGTCGATCTCCTGGTCATCCAGGGGGCCCCCATTGCCGGTGGAAAAGGGAGACATGCCGAAATTGGGCTGACCCTGGGAGATGATCGACCGAAGCGTGAAATCGTCGCGAGTCTTCAAGTACTCCGATGAACTAATGGGCATGATGATGTCGCCCGCCCGGGTGGGATTCGGGCCGCCTTCCCCGAAATCTCCGTGGCAGGGCGAGCAGTTCTTCTCGAACAAGGCCTGCCCCACCTCGAGGGGTGTTCCTGAGGAAGCCGTCAGCGTGTAGTTGACCAGAGCGTCGAGCTGCTCCGGCGTCAGGACATCGCCCCAGACGGGCATGTCCACATGCGCGCCGCCCTGCGCGATGATCTGCTTTGCCTGGTCGATCTCGGTCGCCGCGGGGATGCGCTCGCCATGGCAGATGGTGCAGTACTGCTCGAAGAGCGGGGCACCGTCAGGCGCGGACGCGGGCTGGACGACATATCGGGCAAGGACATCCACTTGCTGTGGCGTAAGGCGCCCGCGCCAGGCCGGCATCTCCAGGTGCTGTCCGCCCTGGCGGATGATCTCGCGCAACTCCTCCGGGGTGCCGCCGAAAGCGACCGAGCGTCCGTGGCAGGAACTGCAGTTGATGGCAAAGAGCCGCTGCCCGTCGGGCGCGATCAGGAAGTTCAGCAGTGTCGTCCGTTCCTCGGGTGACATGGCCGACGTCCAGTCCGCGATGTCGGCGTCCTGATGCGGCGCGAATTGGCTGCCGTCGTTCAGGGCGCTCTGGAGCTGCAGAGGGTTGCCGGCTACGAGCTCGGGTGCTTCGTGGCACTTGGCGCAGAACTCGGTGAACAACCGGCTTCCGCCCGGCGAGAGGATGAACCCCGCCAGGGCGTCGATCTGATCCGTACTCAGGTCGCTGCTCCAGGAGGGCATGCCCTCGTGCTTGCCCTGGGCGATGATGGCGTGCAGGTTGGTGCCGACCGGAACGCTGATGCTCGGTCCGTGGCATGCGGCGCAGTTGGCCGTGTAGAGGGCCGCGGTTTGATCGCCCTCCGTGGTTTGCGACGGCGGGGGCGCCTCCCGCAGGGCGAGCACAGACAGGATGACAATCCCCGCGCCGATGATGCCGATCGTGGCCATCACCAGCGGCCTGCCGGCGAAATGCCTGCGCGACGATCGATCCAGAAACGGCAGGGCTAGAAGCCCCAGGATCAACAGCGTCGGGACGAGGAACGCGCCGATCACCTCCAGCTTCCCAGGGAAGTACTTCAGGAATTGAAACAGGAACAGGAAATACCATTCCGGGCGCGGGGTGTAGGTGGTGTCACCCGGATTCGCCCGGGCTTCAAGGGGCGCACCCAGCAAGGCTGCCAGGGCGATGAGCCCCAGGAAGACGACCAGGGCGATTACAGCGTCCTTGAAGATGATGTCCGGGAAGAAAGGCACGCCGCCTTCCTTCTGCCGCTTGTACTTCTCCAGGTATTCCTTCTTCTCCTCGGGTTTCATGGGCTACTCCCCTCGCTTCGGGGCGGCGCTGATCCCGATCCGGATCACCAGATACATGTGGAAGGCGATCAGGAGCAGCAGGCTGGCAGGCAGCACCCAGATATGGATTCCGTAGAAGCGGGCCAGCGTGACGGCCGAAAGCTCCTCGCCGCCGCGCAGCAGGCGCATGAGAGCCTCCCCGACAACCGGCGTGACTGCGGCAATCCGAGTCCCCACCGTCGTTGCCCAATACGCCTTCTGGTCCCAGGGAAGAAGGTAGCCGGTGAAGCCAAACCCGATCACCACCACCAGCAGGATGACCCCGCTCCACCAGGTCACTTCGCGCGGGAACTTGTAGGCGCCGTGGAAGACGACCCTCAGCAAGTGCAGAACGCATAGGACCACCATGGCGCTGGCTCCCCAGTGGTGGAGGCCCCGAATCAACCAGCCGGCCGTCACCTCCTGCGTGATGAACTGGACGCTGTCGTAGGCGTGGTCGGGTGTCGGGACATAGTAGATGGTCAGCAGAATCCCGGTCACCGCCTGATTGATGGCCACGAACAGCGTGGCGGAGCCGAGGGTGTAGAGCCAGTTGACTTTGGGCACGTTGCGCAGGAAGACGGCCTGCCACACACCCTGCCAGTGGATTCGCTCGTCGAGCCAGTTCGCCAGTCGCGTCGCCATCCTACACTCCTCGCACGTACAGCTGGTCCCCCTCCACCTTGACCTCGTAGCGGTCAAGCGGTCGGGGCGGGGGGCCGGACACCACAGAGCCCTGGGCGTCGAAAACGCCGTTGTGACAAGGGCAGAAGAAAGAGTCCCTGAGCCGCGATCCAGCGAACCCGGCATCCGAGGTGGGTGCAGATGTTCGACATGGCGATGAAATCGCGCCCGTCGGGGGTGAGCACGTAGATCGAAACCTTCTCCTGGTTGACGATCCAGCCGGTCTTGCGTTCCACGGCGACGTTGAAGAGGGTGGGCGTGCCGATCTCAACCTTGCCGGGAGAGCCGAGCGGAACCCACTCCCCTTCTTGGGCCGGCTTGAGCGCCGGGCCTACCACGTAGGCAACGGCCGGGACGCCGAATCCGGCGGCGATCAGGGCGCCAATCGCCCAGGTGATCGTCGAGAGGAAGCCGCGTCGCGGGAGAACCGGTTTCTCCATACCCAAGAACCCTCCTCTTCCTACGCGAGTGTCAGGCGATCCACCCAGGGCGAGCCCCGGACGGCGCCGGGGGCCGACCTGGGATCCTGCGTATCCGGGCGCAAGCGTCGCGCCGTTACGGCACGTTCCCTCCCACGGAGGGCAGGGCGCCTGTCACCGCTGGCAGGTTGCCCGTCGCGTGAAGGGCTGCACCCTCAGAGGAGGGCCAGGCCCAAGGATCGCGAGGGCGCGGCTGCCCCGGGGGAGGCGAAGTGCGTGCATGTCGGCACGGGCCGAGCCGGCCATTGCGCAGGATCGACCCGGTGAGAACCGTTCGAATGGCTACCCTTCCGGGGCGCCGGCGGCGATCCAGTCGCTCACCAGCTTCAGTTCATCGGCCGTGAGCTGGCCGAAGTGCGGCTGGGCGGCCGACTGTACCTGGATCAGCAGGCTCCCGTCCACATCACCCGCTACGATCACCGGGCCGCTTACGCTGCCCTGCATCAGACTGGCGTACGTGGTCATGTCCAGGCCCTTCTGGCCTCCCGTACCGTGGCACATGGTGCAACGGGTCTGGAGCAACCCGCCGATCACACCGTTATAGGTCAGGGGCGCTTCGGCGGGCGCCGAGGGCTGCGTGGGAGTGGGCCTGGGGAGTTGCTCGGCCAAGATGGCCCGGAGCTCGGGGGCGTCGAAACCGGCGAAAGTCCAGGCCGTGCCGTGGCAGGCACTGTTGGAGCAGAAGGAACTGTTGTCTGTGCCGCCGGCGTTGGCCGTGTTGTGGCAGTTCGAGCACGAGGCGTCGAAGGCGTCGCGGTGGAGCTGGATCCAGTTGGTGTTCAGGTGCGACTGCGGCTCCGGGCCGCGGCTGATCTCGATGTTGCTGACGAACTCATCCGAGCCCGAGACGACCGGAATGGCGTGGCACAGGTTGCACTCCAGCCGGATGGCCGTCTGTTCCTGGGTCAGATGCTTGCCATCGTGGCAGCGGAAGCAGCCGGGAGCACTCAGGTGGCCGATGTTGTTGGGGTGCGCGTCCCAATCGACCTTCTGGTCGATGAAGACGCTGTCGCGGTACGCGGTCTGGATGGCCCCGATCGCCTCTCGAATGGCCGGGGTGTTCTCGGCCGCGAAATCCGCGTAGGTGGTGCTGTAGAAATCGGCCAACGCCGCGATGCCCTGCGCGGCGGCCTCCATCGTCGGATAGGAGGCACGCATCACCTCCACGGATTTGCGTCGAATCTCCGGGATCTGGGCCGAGATCAACCCCTGCGCCAGGAGCCGGTCGACCGTGTCCTCCGGCTGATAGACCAGGTGGGTGATGCGGTTGTGGCAGGTGATGCAGTCCATCTCCTTGAGATCGCCCGCTTGCACCCCGGCCGGATCAACCCCGCTGCCGACCTCGATGTAGTCGGTCGTTGAGCCGTCATCGTTGACCACGCGTACGAACGGGATGTCCTGCTCCTCGGGGTCGGTCGGCAGGTAGTAGACCTGGTTCTCGATGTGCCAGTGGATGCCCTTGCCCAGACCGAGGCGCTTGCTGCCGCCGCCGGTCTTGAGCACCAGGTAGGTGAAGGACAGGCTATTATTCGGATCGTCGGCGTAGCTGGTGATCGTGCGCAAGCTGTCGTCTGAGAACTTCTGGGGCGAGTGACATTTCTCGCAGGTCTCACGCGCCGGGCGCAGCTCGCCGGCGCGGATCGGGTACTCGTAGTTGTGAAACACGGTGGCGAAGACGTGCCGGAGGTCCCCGGCCTTGCGTGAAATGCGGGTGGCGATGAAGCCTTTGCCGATGTGGCAGTCGACGCAGTCGACCCGGGCGTGAGGCGAGGTCAGGTAGGCAGTGTACTCAGGCGGCATCGTGTGGCAGGCAGTGCCGCAGAAGGCCGGCGAGTTGGTGTAGTCCCACGCGTACGCACTGCCGATGAGGACGATCAGGGTGAGGGCACCCAACACGGCGTAGGGCAGGACGCGAGCCCAGCGGGAGGAACCCGCGGGAGGGAAGAAGAACCGACGCAAGGCGCGACCAAGCGAAGACATCCTGAGCTCCTGGGAGTACACGCGCCGTGCTATTGTTCCGGCGCGCCGGACCGGATCCACGCAATGATAACGGCCAACTCCTCGTCGGTCAATTGCCCGGCGTGGTTCCCGGCTGCCTGGATCTCGACCAGTACGCTGGCATCCGGGTTGCCCGGGACAACGGCTGGGCCACGCGTGCCTCCCTGCAGTGCGGCGGCGTAACTCGAGAGCGAGAGACCGCTGATGGCGGAGGCACCGTGGCATGCGCTGCAGCGTTGGCCGAGGAGTTCGCCCAAGCCGCCGTCCCAGGTGGCGGCGGCGATGGGTTCAGACGTGGGCGTGGGTGGGGGCGGAAGGGTCGGTGTGGGCGTCTGAGGGACGAAGATCGGCGCAGTTTCCGCCGGTGGGGCGATGGCGACTGCTGAGGTCTCCGCGGTGACAAACCGGAAAAGGCCGAAGGCGGCCACGGCGACGAAGACGATGGCCACCGGGAGGAAGATCTGCTGACGGCGCCGGAGCACGTTGGCCGGCGGGAGGGCCGCGACGGTGCCGCGTTCGATCCATGCAAGCTCCGCGGAGTGCTCTTCATGCATTTCCTGGCGCGAGAGCCTGCCGGTGAAGATGCTCTTGTTGAAGTGGCGCAGGTGAACGTGATAGAAGTGCCACAGGATGATGGAGAGGACGGCCAGGATGGCTTCGCCGCCATGTGCCGCTTTGGCAGCCGGGATCGCCTGGCCGTGGAACCAGCGCGCGGACGCCAGCGGGTTCCACATCATGAAGCCGGTCAGCGCCATGATCAGCGTGCCCCAGACGACCGCCAGGTATTCGACCTTCTCGGCGTAGCTGAAGCGGCCGTAGGAGGCTTTGCGGTCCCGGCGTCCCACGTAGAACATCACATCCTGATACAGATGCTTGAAGTCTTCCACCAGGGGCAGCATGCTTAAGGGCGTACGCAACACGAAGACGCGATAGGCCGCGTCCACGGCATGGTAGATGGCCACGGCGCACAGGACGACAGCGGCCGACCGGTGGGCCACCCGCGTCGTCTCGATGCCGCCCAGAAGCCCGATGATCCACTCGCTGAGGCCGGCCGTGGCGAACTTCTGCACCAGACCGGTCACGGCCAGGATCGTGAAGGAGATCAGCAGCAAGACATGTTGGACGCGCTGCACGAAATCGAAGCGCACGAACTGCTGTGCGTCTGCGGGCGCAGGAAGGGCGCGGGAGTCAGCCATGGGCCGTCTCCTCGCTTCCTTCTGATTGCCCGGGTGTCTCGGCTGGCTCCACTGGCGTGGGGGGCGCGTCGGCAGGAGGGATGTCGTGCGCCTCGGCCGGGTCCCCTGGCGTGGGGGGTGCGTCGGCAGGAGGGATGTCGTGCGCCTCGGCTGGCTCCACCGGCGTGAGGGGCGCGTCGGCAGGAGGGATATCGGGTGCTTCGGCTGACAGCTCCGGGGCCGGTGGCGCGGCGGCCTTTCGCCGCTTCCACCGCGAGCGCACCTGCCAGGACATGTCGAGGGCCACAAGAAGCGCCATGCCCCCGAGAGTTCCAGGGATGAAGATCTTGTAGAAGAGATCCACCGAGAACACCAGCGGGAAGTGATCGGGCGACGGAATGTAGTGCGAGAGCCAGGCATCGGGGAAATCGGCCGTCGCCTCGGGGTGGCAGCGCTGGCAGCGGGCCAGCAAGTTCTCGCGTACGGCAAGACCCTTCTGCGGATCATCCACGCGCTGGATGTCGTGCACCCCATGGCAGTCGAAGCACACGGGCTTGTTGGTCGCCGCGTCCGGCGTGAGCTTCTCGAACAGCGTGACGGTTGTGCCATGGAAGTCGGCCACATAGGTGTTGAGCACCTGCGTCGAAAGGCCGTACTTGTCCATCCGTTCCGGGTCGGTGTGACACCCGGCGCACAGCTCGGGCGACTTCAGACGGAAGGCGGCCGTCGTGGGATCCCCGATGTTGTGCACCCCATGGCAGTCGATACACGTCGGGACGTCCGGGTTGCCTTCGCCGAGTAAAGCCGAACCGTGCACGCTGGTGAGGTACTTGTCGTAGATGGCGCTGTGGCACTTGGCGCAGGTCTGGGGGATCCAGGTCCGGGCGTCATCGCGCAGCGTGTGCGTCTGCGGATCCGTCAGGCGCTGTGTGTCGTGCGCGCCGTGACAGTCGGTACACAAAGCCGCTTCCGGCACGCCGGCGGCGCGGGCGCGCTCGTGCACGCTGTCCAGCGTCTTCTCGTACTCATTCTGGTGACAGGACTGGCAGGCACGGTAGAGCTGGGTGTTGAAGTCGCGCCGATCCGCGGCATGGAAGGCGGGATGAGGATAGCTGCCCAGCGTGGTGTGGCACTGAACGCAGTCGAAATCTTGCTGGCCGTGGACGGACATGGCGAACACGGAGCCGTCGACGAGCAGAGGAACGACCTCCCCGTTGTCGAGGGTCAGCTGGATGCCCGGCCGGCCGTGGCAGGCGAGGCAGGTGTCGTTGCTGACCGCCTGCGTCTGCCCCGTCGCCTGGGCGCTCTGCACGGCGATCACCAGCGCCCCGGCCAGGATCAGGACGACGGACATCCAGCGAAGACGGGACATCAATCGTCCTCCCCCGCGGGGGATGTCTCAGCAGGCTCACCGGTGAGACGCTGGTACTCCAGCGCGTGATTCCGGCGCATGTCGCGCTCGTTCAGCCAGCCGGTGAAGATGCTCAGGTTGAGCCTCTGCAGGTGCACATGGTAGAAGTGCCAGATGATGAGGAAGATGGCGGCGACGATGGCCTCGGTGCTGTGCGCCATCTTCGCCGCCGGGACGATGCCTCCGGGGAAGAAACGGGTAAACAGAATCGGGAACCAGATGATGAACCCGGTCACGACCATGATCCCGATGCCGAAGAAGAAGAACCAGTAGGTGAACTTCTGCTCGAAGCTGTACTTGCGGAAGGAGGGCTTGTCCGGCGACAGGAAGACCAGGTAGCGGATCATCTGCGCCGCATCGCGCACGTCCTGCCCGTTCGGGAACATGGCCGACGAGAGCCTGCGGCGAGCCAGGGCAACCAGCCCCTTGCCGAGGTGGTAGAGAACTTCGGCCGTGAGCACGAGGGCGGCGATGTGATGGATCGTCCGCAGCAGCGTCAGGCGATCCGGCGTCGCCAGAATCTGCTGGCTCCAGGCTGCCAGCCGGTACTTCTGGGGCAGGCCGGTCAGCAGGAGCACGGCAAAGGACAGGATCAGGAGCGCGTGCTCCCAGCGCTGGCCGAGCGTGAAGCGCAGGAAGGTCCGTTCGGTGCGCACCCCGTGGGCCCCGTGGGCAGGAGTGGATCGATCCGCAGCGCTCATCGCAGGCTCCTTCGGATGCGCGCGACTGTGGCTCGCAGGATCTGGAGGAAGACGTAGATCCCGGACATCCACAGCACGAAGGGCGCGAACGACTCATAGAACGCCTGGGTGTAGAAGACAAATGGCGTGCGCTCCAGGCTCACCTGGTAGTGGCCGGTCCAGGCACCGGTCCAGTTTGGGCCAGCATCGGGATGGCACTGGCGGCAGGTTGCCAGCAGGTTGCTGGGATTGACCCACGAGGCCGGATCGGTGGTCGGGAGGATGTTGTGCACGCCGTGGCAGTCGGTGCACACGGCGCTATCGTGCCAGATAGTGGGCCAGTTGGCCTTGTAGACCGAGACGTCCACGCCGTGCCAGGAGAGCGAATACAGGCTGTAGACATCGGCGGAAAGACCATAGCGGTCCATCAGCTCACGATTGGCGTGGCAGCCGGCGCACATCTCGGGGGTGTCAATCCGGAACAGCGCGGTGCGCGGGTCCTGGATGTTGTGAACCCCGTGGCAGTCGGTGCACACCGGCACGTCCGGGTTGTCCTCGCGTTCCAGGGCGCTGCCGTGGACGCTCTTCGTGTAGGACTCGAAGATCGCCGTGTGGCATTGGCCGCAGGTCTGCGAAACGTGGGTCCGCGGCTGGTCGGGGGTTGTACGTCATGGGCGCCGTGGCAGTCGGTGCAGATCGGGGAATCCAGGTTCCCTGCCGCGGCGACCTGGGCGTGCATGCTGTCCTGGGTCTAGGTGTAGTTGTCCGGGTGGCAGCGCTGGCAGGCCTGGTAGTAGCTGCGGGACAACTCGCGCCGGGTGGTGAACGGGACGGGGGCGTGGGGATAGCCGGTCACCTGTGGGTGGCAGGATTGGCATTCGATCCCCAGCTCCCCGTGCACCGAGGTGTGCAGCGTGTCTGCGGACACGAAGAGGGCCAGCGTCTCGCCGCTGGGCAGGGACATCTTGAGCGCCGGGTCGTCGTGGCAGACAAGGCATTCCGCCGCGGCCGCGGGAGGGCGCGGGCGGGGCCTCGCGGGCGGCCGGTCGTTGGGCCAGGGCGATGCCAGCCCCTGCGGCGCTCAAAATCAGGGCAATCCCGATCCCCAGGCCGAACGGCAGGAAGTGGGCGAGGGTTCTGGGCTTGTGCATGTCAGCGCCCTCCCTGGGATCGGCCCGATGGGTGGTCCTCGCTGCCGGCGGACGGCGCGGGGGGAGGCGGGGCGGGCTCCTTGATCCAGCCGAACCTGCGCAGCAGGTACGACACGCCGAGCATCAGCGCCAGGGGAACCAGGCAGCGCACCACAAACAAGAGGAAGACGATCACCGGGTTGGCACCGCTCCCTTCCAGCGCCCCCGGCTCAAGCCACAGCCTGAAGCTCATCGTTGTCCCTCCCCCGAACGTGCGAACCCCCGAGCACTCACTTCGATTGCGGCCGGTGGTTGAACAGCGGCAACAACCAGACGCCTAGGGTGAGCAGGACGAGCGCGTATCCGACGACGCCGATGGCGACGCCCCACTCCGCCGCGCTCGGCAAGTACGCGCCGGCGGCCGATTGGTAGATCGTGCCCGGCGAGTAGTCAAGCGGGATCACCAACCCGGAGACGGTCACGTCCCAGCGGTTGAAGACGACGCCTATCATCGCGCAGAAGGCGCCCAGCACCAGGAGCCCCGGCCGTCGCGAGAGGCGTGGGAGCAGGAAGAACAAGACAGGCAGGACGATGCCGATCAGGATCTCGGCGACCCAGAAGCCGAACCCGTAGGGGGTCGTGTCCCCCAGGCGGGCAAGGGCATCGCGCACCGAAGGCGTTCGGCCGTAGTAGGTCGTGGCCGCCAGGTCCCAGAGCTTGATGTACAGATAGATCAACAGCCCGAAGCCGCTGAAGCGCGCGATCGTGCGAAGGATGTCGTGCGGGATCGTGGGCCGGCTGGTCACCCACTCGACCACATAGGCGATGGCCATGGTGACGGCCGGGCCGACGGCCACGGCCGAGAGGATGAACATGATCGGCATGCTCGGCTTGAACCAGATGGCCCTGGCCTTGACCACGCCGTAGGTGGCGCCCAGCGACGACTGGTGCAGGAGCGAGATCCCCAGCCCGAGCAGCGCCAGGTACGGAGCGGCCTTATGCAGGGTGTGGGCCAGGGTCCGGATGCGCGGCCAGCGGTCGAAGTACTTGAGTTCCACCACGACCGGGAGGAACTCGAACACCATGATCACCAGGTAGATCGTGATGCACCAGGTGATTTCCCACAGCACCGAGTGAACGTTCCAGTAGGCCCACGGATGCCAGAAGCGATCCGGCCGGCCGATGTCCATCACCAGCGCCAACAGGGCAGACGTGTAGCCGATGAAGCCGACGAACACCGCCAGGCGGACGATCGACTGGAACCTCTTCAAGCCGAACAGGTAGACGACGGCGCTGAGGGTGAATGCGCCGGCACCGAGGGCAATCGCCGAAAGGTCGACGGTGATCCACAGACCCCAGGGAACCGTGTTGCTCATGTTGGTGACCACCAGGCCGCGGGTGAGCACCTGGAAGGCGGAGACGAGGCCGATCGCCAGGCACAGCGCCAGGAACGCCAGCCAGCCGATCATCCCGGGCGTGAACCCGGCAACCTTGCGGGGCAGGGCCAGGGCGGTCATGGCTACAGGCCCTCCTTGGGCGGGATGTAGTACACGCTGGGCTCGGTACCCAGCTCCTCGCGCAATCGAAGCGTCGGCGTATTGGCGACCAACTGCGCGACCGAGCTCTCGGGATCGTGCAGATCACCGAAGGTGCGGGCCCCCACGGGACAGATGTTGACGCAAGCCGGGGTCGCCTCGAAGTCGACGCCAGGCGTCAGCCCCTTGGCCAAACCGGCATCGATGCGGTGGATGCAGAAGGTGCACTTCTCGACGACGCCGCGGGGGCGTCGCTCGACTTCCGGCTTGCCCCAGGTGGGCACGAACGGATTCTCGTCGGTGCGCTCCTCCCAGTTGAACTTGCGCGCGTCGTAAGGACAGGCCACCTCGCAGTATCGGCAGCCGATGCAGCGATCGTAGTCCATGACGACCAGGCCGTCGTCACGCACGTACGTGGCGCGGACGGGACAGACCTCGACGCACGGAGCCTCCTGGCAGTGCAGGCACGGCCGGCTGAAGAAGAAGGTCTGCCCGGCGCTGGTCTTCTCCTCGGTGACGATATTCCACGGCTTGTCCGGGTGGACATCGTTGGTGGCGGAGCAGGCCCGCATGCAGTACTCGCAGCCGATGCAGCGATCGAGGCTGATGACCATCCCCCAGCGCTTGCCGGCCGTGTGGCCGAGTTCGCCCTCGGCCCCGGCCACCTGACGCTGGCGCAGCGTTGCGAACGGCGAGAGCGGGCCCGTGGTCACCGCCTGGGCGAAGACGGCCGATCCGACGGCCGTGCCCGCCATCACCAGGAAGTCGCGCCGTGTGAGCTCGAGCTTAGCCTTTTGGCGCTTCTTGGCCATCACCCTCTCCCTCTTCCACGTCGACGATCTTCAACCGGCGACTGACGATCCACGCCACCACGCCCCCCATCACCAATCCGACGATGCCGCCCTGGATCAACCCCGTGTAGAGACGGGCAGAGTTGGTCGCCTGCAGGTTGGTGATCTCGGCCCCCTGGGCCTGGACCTGCTGTTGAAGTTCCTCGAGGTTCGGTCCGCCGGCGGCGTCGACCTGGCCCGTGAGCTCCAGAATGGTGGACCGTGAGTGGACCGTATCCTGGTGGCAGCCGATGCAGGCCTCGGATCCGACGGAGAACGTGTGTCCGGTGGGCGACAGGCCAAGGATCGGTGCGCTGGTGCGAGGGCCGGTGTACATGTGGCAGTTGCTGCACTGCAGACCGGCATTGGCGTGCGAGCCGTGGGTGAAGGACTGTCCCGGATCCTTGTGGCAGTTGGTGCACAGGGCGGTCACGCTCTCGAACTTGGATTTCTGGGTGTGCGGGTCGTGACAGGTCTGGCAATCGAGGCCGATCTGGCCGTGCTTGCTGGCGCGCCATTCATTGGTGGTGGTCTTGTGGCATGTGGCGCACAGCGAGGCGTCCGGCGTGACCGGCATCGGTTGGGTCGGGTGGCCTTGCTGGAAGGGACCATGACAGGACTCGCACGTCACGCCTTCGAGGGCGTAGGTGCCACTCAGCGTGTCGTAGCCTGTGGTGTGGCACTCGAGGCACGAGTTCTTGCTGCCGTCCTTAGTCCAGTCCTCCTGGAAGACGGGACTTGAGAACGCCTGCGAGTGCAGGCTGACGCTCCAGACGTCATGCTCATCCGCATGGCAGGTTTCGCACACGGACGGGCCGACATACGTTGCCGGGCCTGCGGGAGTCGGGGTGGGAGTGGTCTGCTGAGCCGGTGCGGCCGCCGCCGGCGCGGCTGCGCCGTAGGCCGCGCCCAGTGCCAGACAGGCACCAAAGGCCACTGCGAAGGTCAGGCCGATCAGGGTTCTGCGTCCGGGCTTGACTTGTTTCATGCCTGCAATCTCCTCAAGCGTGATCGGAACGCCCAGCCAAGCGAAACGTCAGTCCGGAGGGGGGAGGAGGAAAGTCGGCCGGTTCGGCCCGCCCGAGGGAAGCCCGGAGAACCGGGCGGGGGGCCAGGTGGCGCCAGGACGTATGCGTGGCCGACCGGCTCCTCACCGCCTAGGAACCGGAATGGGTCAGACGACCCACTGGGTTGGGTAGTCTGAGCCATACCATTCTGCGCCCTAGGCTCTGTCAAGCTTAGTGGGGGCCATCACAAGCGGACTTGACGAATGTCACATAACGGACAGTCTTATGCGGAATATTGGGTCGTGAGGGGCGATGGAGGAGGATGGACTCGGGCACTGGAGGCGGCCCTGCCGGCTCCGCAGAGGCCGAATGGCCTGGCGAGGCCATGCTTGACCGAAGCGTTTCCGGGACTTGCACCCGCCGCACGGGATGCCCAGGAAGGTACTGGCGGGCTTGGGGTTGGACGAGACGCTCCCGTGCCCAGGTCCAATACCTGGAGGCGTCCGGTTCGGCGACTCGATTGAGTGTCCGCGTGACGGGAGGCGAAGCCTCCGGCTTCTACCAAACGATGCGGTGCACCGGCCCATGGAGAAAAGAAGACCGGGCACACCTGTGCCCGGTCTCATTCCTACCTACGGTCCGGTCGGAGATTACGGCCGGGTCATGCCGGCGACAGAGCCGCCGACGGACTTCAGCGAATCGTACAGGAACTGGATGACGTACTTCGGGTTGTGCGTGAACGCACCCGGATCCTTGTACGAGTACTGAAGGTTGTACGCCGCCCGGAGCAAGTTCGGCGTCCAGGCGTTGTAGCGCACCCCTGCACCCTTGTCGTCCACGTCGCCCTTCCCGTCCTCGTCCTTGTCGACGAAGAAGTACGGGTAGGCGGCGGGGTCGTAGACGATCGGCGTGCCCGCCTTCTCTGGCGTACGCCTTGACGGCATCGTACAGGGCGGTCCGCAGCGTGTCGATCTCGCCGTAGATGCCCTCGGTGGCGTTGCCGTCGCCATCGTAGTCCGTCGTCGACATGCGGATGGTCTGCAGGTCTTCTTCAGACGTTACGGTGGTGTGGCAGGCCTTGCACGCGTCGACCTTGACGCCCAGCTCGTGCACTTCGTGGCACTGGGTGCACTGGTTGAGCGGGTGCTCGGTGTTCTGGCCGACGTACTCCTGGCCATCGTACTGGTAGGCGCCCTTGGCTGCATCGCCGAAGAGGGTCGCGCCGGCGGCGAAGTAGTGGACGTTCTTGAAGCTGATCTTGTCGTCCACCGTGTCAGCCGGCTTGTCGCCCAGGTACTTGTTCATGCTGACCGTCGACTCGCGTCCCTGGTGGCACTCGATGCACAGGTTGGCAGTCCACCGGCACCAGGTTGCCATCGGCGTCCTTCTCGGTGCTGAAGGTCAGCGTAGCGCCGCTGGGGAACGGGACGGTGGTGACGGCGTAGCGCGCCGGGAAGCCCGTGGCGTCGTCGTGGCAGGTGGTGCACATGAAGCCGTTGGCCGGCGGCTGACCGACAACGCCCGTGATGAGCAGCGAGCCGGTCGAGGTCACGGTAGGTCGTGCCGGCGTTATGGATGAACTGGGGCAGCCCGCCGGCGCTGTGGCACTTGGCGCAGCCGGCAGGAACCTCACCGTCGGCGTCCCAGTCGCGGAACGGCATGCCGTTGCCGGCGAAGTGCCCGGCGTCGTCACGGCGCAGAGCTTGGCCATGTCGACGCTTGGACTTTGGTGTTCAGGTCCTCGATCGAGTCGTAGAGCAGCTCGATGATGTACTTGCCGTTGTGGGCGAAGGCGCCCGGGTCCTTGACGGAGACCTGGTAGTTGTAGGCAGCCTTGAGCAGGCGGGCGGTCCAGGAGCTGAACGCCACCCCGGCGCCGTCTTCCTGATCGGCCGTGCCATCACCGTCGGCATCGGCGAACCAGTACGGATAGGTGGCTCCATCGTAGACGAGCCCGGTGCCGGCGACATCCTTGGCATACGCCTGCATCGTCGTGTACAGGATTTCCTGCAGCCCGGCGAGCTCGTCGGCGATGCCTTCGGTAACGTCACCGTTGCCGTTGTAGTCTTCCAGCGAGCCCTGCATGCGGATGTTCTTCAGGTCCTCGGTGGTGGTGACGTTGGTGTGGCATTCCTTGCACGTCTCGATGCGCACTTCCAGCGTGTGCTGGTTGTGGCAGGCGACGCAGGTGTCCACCTCCGCCACGTGGCGGAACTTGGGGTCGTACAGCTTGCCGTCGTACTCGTAGCCCATCTGGGCCTGCGAGCCGTACAGCGTCGCGCCGGCGGCGAAGTAGTGGACGTTGCGGAAGCCGAAGCGCACGTCGTTGCCCTCGGCGTCCTTCATCGGGGCAACCACCGCGTCGACGTCGGTGACCTTGAAGTCGGTGATCTGCTTGTCCACGCTCACCTTGGACTCGCGGCCCTGGTGGCAGGTCATGCAGCGCGCCTTCGCCCTCCTCGGAGGTCTCCACGACCTTGCCGGAGGGGAAGGTGACCGAGGTCAAGGCCATGGCTTTGTCGTTGTGGCAGGTCTCGCAAGTGAACGGACCCGCCGGGGCAGTCACGTCGGCGGCCTGGCCGTTGGTGAGAAAGTCGATGTAGCCGGCGCTGGAATGGCAGCGGGCGCAAGCGCCGGGGACCACGGCCGGATCTTCGGCGTCCCAGTGCACGAACGCCTCCGCCGTGGCGTCGGCGTGGCCGGAGGCCAGGAAGCCCTCTTCGAACGGCACCACAAGCGTCGGCAGAGCCGGCGCCTCGGTGGCGGAGGGCCCTTCGGCCGTGGGCGTCGTGGTCTGACCGCCGCACGCCGCCAGGACTAGCGCTGCTCCGACCAAGATCAGGCCGAGCAACAAGGTTGTACGTCTCATCGGACGATTCTCCTCTCATCCTTGGGGAGCATCTAAATGGAAACGAAGGCGATGCGTCTGTCGCTGCCGGTCGCGCGGCCTCCTTTCCTCGAGCTGGGCGAGGAAGGCCTCAAGCCGGCGAGCGCTCGCTTTGACGGCTTGAGAACCTCAGGGTTTGCCCGGCTCCGATGGCCAACCCCGGTTGAGCTGCCCGGATCGATCCATCGCGACGTTGCCCTGCGGGCGGCGTCCGGGGGGCCCGTCCAGGGCTTGACGGACCCCCGCTCTCCCCGGCCGTATGTAGATACAGCCAGCGCGCCTTGGGTATGGGTAGAACAACCCAGGCGCGTGGGACACACGCAGTATAGCCTAACCCAATGTTAATCCGGAAGCCCGAACCGTGTTGTGACAAGTGTCACAGATACACGTGCAAGATGTCACATTGTACACGTGATTGGGCGAATTTGCCATGGCCCAGAGCGAGGAATGGACTGGCTGGCCGGACCCATTCGACCACCATATTGCCCTCAGATTCCCGCCCTATCAGCCATCCGCCGCCTGAGGCCTGGACAGCTGAAAGGTAGCCAGGGACAAGCCGAACGCACGCCGAGGTCGGCCATTCCTGGTTCGGCGGGAGCCGGCACGCGCCAAGCGAAGACGGGTGCCCGGCGACACGCGCCCAACCCGTGCCGCGGTGCGACCCTCCCGATTCTAGATTGCCCATGCCCCCACCACCGAGGCTATGCCAGGCAAGGCAGCCGCGGCAACCACAGACTGCGCCTGCGCCGCCCGAGCCAGGGTTGAGGGGCGAGGCGGCACGCGCAGGTCGAGTGTTCGTCTCGGTTCGCCAACGGACGCTGCAAGGAGGCCGAGGGTGCCTCGAGTGAAAGCGCCGGCCTCAGCGATCTTCTCCTCGCGGCTCATTGAGCATTAATGATGGGGTGGGAAACTTCGGTTGAAGCGTCCGTTTGATCTGGTGCCAGCAGCCGCGCTCGAATCGGCACCCGCTCAGCCCATCATGATAAGATAGGCTCACTTGAGCCAGTATCGTTGCCGGGTGAATCCATAAGGTGAGGAGCAGCATGACAAATGTCTCTCTGGCGCCGGCGCGATCCGGCGGGCGCACCAAGTTCCTGATCGGCGGCTTGCTGATCGTCGCCGCCATCGTGTACCTGATCGCCTCGTCCACGCAGGCCTCGGCCCAGTACTACCTGACGATCGACGAGCTGGCGGAGAAGGGCGATGCGGTCCGCGGCCGGGATCTGAAGATCTCGGGCGCCGTCGACGGCAAGTCGATCGTTTACGATGCGGATACGTTGACGCTGCGCTTCACGATCGCCAACGTCCCGGCCGAGCTCGATGCGATCGAGAAGAGCGGCGGGCTGGCCGAGGTACTGCACCAGGCCGTCTCCGATCCCAACGCCCGCCGGCTGCAGGTCGTCTATATCGGCGTGAAGCCGGATCTGCTTCGAAATGAGGCCCAGGCCATCCTGACCGGGAGGATGGACGACGGCGGCGTCTTCCAGGCGAGTGAACTCCTGCTCAAGTGCCCAACGCGCTATGAACAGGAGGTTCCGCTCCAGTCTTCCGGGGCGTAGCCGTCACACGCACCGACGTCTCGATGCGGCCGGGATCGATGTTTCCCTCGCACTCTCCTCCGGCCGGATCGATCAAGGGATCGCTCAGCCTTCAATCGTGTCCCCCCGACCCCGCCGGGAAGGTTGCGCCGGGGTCGGGGATTTTGTGTGGAGGGTGACCGCGTGGTAGCCAACGTAGGTTTCTTCACGCTCGTGGTGACGTTTGTGGTCGCACTGTATGGGGCGGGGATGGCTGCGTTCGGCAGCCTGCGTCACCGGCCGGCCTGGGTCGAGAGCGCGCGACACGCCATGCTGCTCACCTGGCCGCTGTTGACCGTGTCGTCGCTGTGCTTGATCTACCTGCTGGTCACCGGCGCCTATGACATCCAGTACGTGGCCTCGACGACCAGCAGCGCCATGCCGGTCTACCTGAAGTCACCGCCTGGTGGGGCGGGCAGGCCGGCTCGCTCCTGTTCTGGTCGTGGCTGATGTCCGGGTTCGCCACCGTCGCCAGCGTTGCGCAACTGGGATCGGGATCGCGAATTCCTGCCGTGGGTGATCGTGGTCACGATGATCACGCTGGCCTTCTTCCTGAGCCTGACGGTCTTCTTCGAGAATCCGTTCGCGCGGCTGTGGCTGACGTCCGCAGGCGACCAGGCGGGGGCGATGTTCCAGCCCGCCGGCGCGGTGGCCGCTCGTCGCCGACCGACGGGCAGCGGGTTGAACCCGCTCCTGCGCCACCCCGGCATGGTCATCCACCCGCCGATGCTCTACCTGGGCTTCGTGTCATTCGTGATCCCCTTCGCCTTCGCCATGGCGGCGCTGATCACGCGGTCGGACCGACGATCGCTGGATCCGCATCACCCGACGCTGGACGCTGGTCGCCTGGCTGTTCCTGTCGCTCGGGCTGATCCTCGGCGGGCGCTGGGCGTACGACGTGCTGGGCTGGGGCGGCTACTGGGGCTGGGATCCGGTGGAGATCGCCGCCTTCATGCCCTGGCTCACCGGAACCGCCTTCCTGCACTCGGTGGTCGATGCAGGAGAAGCGCGGCATGCTGAAGCACTGGAACATGGTGCTGATCATCCTGACCTATTCGCTGGTGATCTTCGGGACGTTCCTGACCCGCTCGGGCGTGCTGTCCTCCGTACATTCCTTCGCGCAGTCCGCCATCGGGCCGATGTTCTTCGCCTTCATCGGGCTGACGTTCGTCGATCTCGCTCTCCATCCTGATCAGCCGCTGGGCCGATCTGAAGGGCGAGAGCCAGCTGGACTCGATGTTCTCGCGCGAAGCGTTGTTCACCCTCAACAACCTGCTGTTCATGGGCATTCTGGTGGTCTGTTTCTGGGGCGTGATCTTCCCGCTGATCTCGGAGATCTTCACCGGTCAGAAGGTGACTGTGGGGCCGACGTTCTATGAGCGGGCAACCGGGCCGCTGTGGGCGGGGCTGCTGTTGCTGATGGGTGTGGCGCCGCTGTCGGTCTACGGTCGCACGTCGTGGACCAACCTGGGGCGGGCGATGTGGAAGCCGCTGGCCGTCTCGCTGGCGGTAGCGCGTGGCGGTCGTCGCACTGGGCGCACGCAGCCTGCCGGCGATCCTGACCTACTGGCTGATCGCCTTCGTCGTGGCCGTGGTGGCCTACGAGTTCTGGCGCGGCGCGCTGGCGCGGCGCAAGCTGCACGGGGAGAACTTGCTGTTGGCGCTGGGCCGGCTGGCCGGGCGCAATCGCCGGCGCTACGGCGGCTACATCATCCACCTGGGCGTGGTGGTCATGGCCCTGGGCATCATCGGGATCGAGCTGTTCCAGACCGAGACGCAGGGGACGCTGGCGCCGCGGCGAACAGCTCACGCTGGGCAAGTACGTCATGACCTACGATGCACTGTCGGTTTTCGATACCGCCGACGGAAAGAATGTGGCTCGGGCCGTTGTCTCGGTCTACAAGAACGGCCGACCGGTGGGCGAACTGTACCCGCGGCGCGATTACTACTATGAGAGCCAGCAGCCGATGACCATCCCGGGTGTGCGCTCGACGCTCGAGGACGACTTCTACGTCCTGCTGGTCGATTGGCAGCCCATCGCCGCCGAGGGTGCTACCTTCAAGATCTACCACAACCCGTTGGTCAACTTCGTGTGGATGGGCGGTTTGATCTTCATCCTGGGCACGCTCGTGGCGGCCTGGCCGGATCGCGAGCCGGCGGCCGTGCGCCAGCCGGCGGCAGCGCGCACCGGGTTGGCCCGCGTCTGAGGGAGGCACCATGCGCACGACCATCCTGGCCCTGATCGGGCTGGCCCTCGGGGCGGCCGTATTGCTGGCGCTTGCCGGCGGAGCGGCCGCGCAAGGCCCGACACCCTCCGACGATGACGTCAACGCCATCGCCAAGGGACTGTATTGCCCGGTATGCGAGAACATCCCGCTGGATGTCTGCCCCACGCAGGCCTGCGCCCAGTGGCGCGAGACCATCCGCCTCAAGCTGTCGGAGGGGTGGAGCGAGCAGCAGATCAAAGACTACTTCGTCGAGCAGTACGGTGCGCGCGTCCTGGCGACGCCGCCGGCCACAGGCCTCAACTGGCTGGTGTACGTGCTTCCGCCGGCGGCCTTCCTGGCCGGTGCCGCGATTCTCATTCCGCGCCCTGCGCAGCTGGCGGCGCGCGGCGGCGACCAGCACACCCGCCGCACCCCTGCCGGCCGACGATCCATACATTCGCCGCCTGGAAGACGAGCTTCGACGGCGAGGCTAGTCCAAACCGACTTCCGAAGTCCCAAGGATTTCGGAAGTCGTTCCGGTAAGCGAGAATGGCGGAGGCCACATGACGGAAGCGCAAACCAACGCACCGGGTGTCCCCGGGACGGGGCGACGCTGGGGGGTCATCCTGGTGTGGGTGGCAGTCCTGGGGCTGTTGGCGGTGCTGGGCATCGGGTTGATCCGCAGCACACAGGGGCCGGTCGGCGTCGGCTCGAAGCCGGATCCCTTCAAGCTGCGTACCTTCGATGGTGTGGAATACGACACCGCCGACCTGGTGGGCCAGGTGGTGTTGATCAACTTCTGGGCCTCGTGGTGCAAGCCGTGCGAGCAGGAAGCCGCCGAGCTCGAACAGGCCTACCAGCAGTTCAAGGATCAGGGCGTCGTCTTCCTGGGTGTCAACTACGTCGACACCGAGCCGGAGGCGAGGGCGTACCTCGAGCGCTTCGGAATCACCTACCCCAACGGGCCGGATCTCGGGACGCGTATCTCGCAGGCCTTCCGCATCCGCGGCGTCCCCGAAACATACATCCTCGGGCCGGACGGCCGCATGGCGCACGTCAAGATCGGGCCGTACACCTCGCTGGACGAAATCGTCCAGGCGATCCGGGCCGCGCAGGCGCCGTAGTCGGGCGCCCCAACCAACCGCCGGGGTCGGCGTCGGCCGAACCGGCACGATGGACTGGCATCATGGACCTTGGTTCTTTCCTGATCATGACCGGCTTGGGGTTGCTGGTGGTGGCGTTCCTGGCGCGGCCCCTGATGGACAGGCGCGTTTCGGGCGCGACGGCTGACGATCACCAGCTCTCGGCGCTTCAGGCTGAGCGCGACAAGATCCTGACCATGCTCCGCGAGATCGACATGGATCAGGCCATGGGCAAGATCGGTGCGGACGACTTCCAGACGCAGCGCGCGGCGCTGATGACACACGGCTCCGCCGTGCTGCGCGAGCTGGACGCGCTGGGCGAGGTCCCGGCGGAGAGCATGCCCGGCTCCGATGATCTCGACGCGGCGATCGAGGCGGCCGTGGCCGCCCGGCGCGGTGCGGCGACGACGGGCGCGGCCAGGCTTCTGCACGCGTTGCGGTCAGTCACTCCAGCCGCACGATCAATTCTGCGCCCGGTGCGGTGCGCCTGTGCTGCAGGAGGCAGGAGCGTGAGGTCTGCCGCAGCCCCCCTCATCGTCCTGACGTTCGTGCTGGCCGGGTGCTCGCTGGCCGGCGACATCACTCCGCCGTCGGGACTTGCCACGGCGCAGGCGGCCGCGACGGTACCTCCGGCGACGCTCGCCCCGACCGACCCGGGCGTGGTGACCGCCGGCCCCGCCACACCGGCGGCAGCCCCCACCCTCCCCGCAGTGACCGCCGCGGAGGGGATCGACCTGGCCCGCGGCCAGTCCATCTGGCAGGAGAAGTGCGCGCCGTGTCACGGCCTCACCGGTCAATCCGACGGAGCGATGACCGCCAACCTGACCAGCGCACCTCCCAAACTCGGCGACCCGCAGATTGCCCGGGATGCACGGCCGTCTGCGTGGTACGAGGTCGTGACCAACGGCCGCATGGACCGGCTGATGCCGGCGTTTGCCAGCCTCAGCGACGCCGAACGCTGGGACGCCGTCGCCTATGCGCTGACGCTCGGTACGACGGCGGAGGCACGGGCACAGCGGCGAGGAGCTGTATGGAGCGCAGGGTTGCGCGGCGTGCCATGGGGATGCCCAGGGCGGAGCCGGAAGCGGACCCAGCTTCTTGGTTCCGGGGCTCGTCGATCAGCAATCGCTGACGGAGCTGGCCCTTTCGATCCGGGCCGGAAGCCCGCCGGCCATGCCGGCTTACGCTGAGCAGCTCACCGAAGACGACGTGTGGTCGCTGGCCGTATTCGTCCGCTCGATGGCCTGGGCAGCCCAGCAGCCCGAGGCGCCGGTGGAGCAGGTGTCGGCAGTCGGCACGATCCGGGGAACGGTGACAAACGGCTCACCGGGTGGAGACCTGCCCGGCGAGCTCGAGATCACGCTCTCCGGTTTCGACGGCGAACAGGAGGCGTACACCCAGTCGTCCAGCGTGGCGGCGGATGGGAGCTACGCATTCTCCGACGTGCCGGTGGTGGCGGGTCGGATCTACGGCGTGACGGTGGGCTACCAGGACGTGCTGTACTTCTCGGACGGGGCGCATCTGACCGGCGACCTCGCGCCGCTGGACATGCCGGTCACCGTCTTCGAGACGACGACCGATCCGGCAGCGCTTACCATCGAGCGCCTGCACGTGCTGTTCGATTTCTCGGCCGCCGACCAGGTGCAGGTGATCGAACTGTGGGTGGTCTCCAACGCTGGAGACCGCACCGTGGTGGCGGCGCCGTCGCGCGGCACGCTCGAGGTGTCGCTCCCGGAGGGCGCGACGGATCTGGGATTCGAGGACGGTTCGATCGGCGACCGCTACATCCTGACCGCCGACGGATTCGGCGACACGCAGCCGGTGGTCCCCGGATCGGGGACGTCGCAGTTCATCTTCAGCTACCGCCTACCCTATGACGGCAAGATCACCTTCCGGCAGCCATCGAAACAGCCGATTCAGGCCGTCGTCGTCCTGCTGCCGCAGAATGGCGTGACGGCAGAGGGCGGCGGGCTCCAGGATCAGGGCCAGCTGCAGATGGGCGACCAGGCAGTTCATTCGTATGCCGGTGGAGCCATCACGGCGGGCCAGGCGTTGGAGTTCGAGCTCCGCGGGAGCCCGCAGACCGCTGCCTCGTCGACGGGCACCGGCGGTTGGACGAACACCGCCATCGGCCTGGCCGTGTTGGGGGTGCTGGTGATCCTCGGCGGGCTGTGGTGGTTTCGCCCTTCGGCCTGGAGCGCCCGCCGCGACTCCGTCGCCGCCTCACCCGGTGCAGACCAGACCGAGGCGCTCCTGCGCGCCATCGCCGAACTGGATGACGCCCTGGACGCCGGGCAGATCGACGCCGCCGAACACCACACGCGGCGCGAGGCGCTCAAGCGCCAACTGCGGGAGCAGATGCGCTAGCCCATGATCGAAGTCCATCGGCTGGTCAAGACCTTCGGCCTCAAGCCGGTGCTGCGCGGCGTCGACTTCCGCGCCGACGCCGGGCGAGTTCGTGGCCCTGCTCGGGCCGAACGGCGCCGGGAAGACGACGATGCTGCGCATCCTGGCGTCGCTCTCGCGCCCGACGCTGGGCGAAGTGCGCATCGCCGGCTACTCCCTTCCCGGCCAGGCGAGCGAGGTGCGCCGCCTGCTCGGCGTCGTCTCGCATCAACCCTTGTTGTACGGCGAGCTGACGGCCGAGGAGAACCTGCGCTTCTACGCGCGGATGTACGGGCTGAGCGACGGCGCAGGCCGCGCCCGTCAGGCGCTGGAATCGGTGGGCCTGGCGCCCAGGCGCCGCGACCTCGTGCGCCAGTTCTCGCGCGGCATGCAGCAGCGGCTGGCCATCGGGCGGGCACTGCTGCACGATCCACAGGTGATGCTGCTCGACGAGCCGTATACCGGGCTGGACCAGGATGCCAGCGCCATGTTGGATGAACTCCTGCGCCACGTAGCCGCCGGCGGCCGCACGGTGGTGATGACCTCGCATGACCTGCCGCGCGCCGCCGATCTGGCGACGCGGATCGACGTGCTCTCGCAGGGGCGTGATCGCCGCCAGCGTCCCGCAGGCCGAGATCACCTCCGCCGGCTTGATCGAGCTGTACCGCAAGGTGACGCATGACTAGCGGGGCTGCCCTCCGCCCGCGCCGGCGGCACGCGCCCGCGGCTACCTGCGGGCAGTCGGCGCCGTGGTGTGGAAGGACCTGGCGGCGGAACTGCGCAGCCGCGAGCTGCTCAGCGGCATGCTGGTCTTCGCGCTGCTGGTGATCCTGATCTTCAATTTCGCCCTCGAGCTGGATCTGGCCACACGCCAGACGGTGACGTCGGGCGTGCTGTGGGTGACCTTCGCCTTCGCCGGCACGCTGGGGCTCAACCGATCGATGGCCGTCGAGCGCGATCGCGGCTGCCTGGACGGACTGCTGCTGGCGCCGGTGGACCGCGAGCGCGCTGTACTTCGGCAAGGCGCTCGGCAACCTGGTGTTCATGCTGATCGTCGAGGCGATCGTCCTGCCGGCCTACAGCATCCTGTACAACGTCAACCTGTTCCATCCCGGGCTCGTCGGGGTGGTGCTGCTGGGCTCGATCGGCTATGCCGCCGTAGGGACGCTGCTGGCGTCGATGGCCGTCCAGGCTCGCACCCGCGATGTGCTGCTGCCGATCCTGCTGTTCCCGGTTGTCCTGCCGGTGCTGATCTCGGCCGTCAAGGCGACGAATGCCGTGCTGCTGGGATTGGAGGCGGCCGAGCTCTGGCCGTGGCTGAACCTGTTGATCGCCTACGATGTGATCTTCACCGCTGCGGCCTTCATGCTGTTCGATTTCGTCGTCGAGGAGTAGAGTGCCAGGCGGACATGCCTCGCCTGGCGCTGAGGTCCGCGAGACCGGACTGAAGGAGAAGGACATGCAGCCGATGCCGAGAACTCTCAAAGTGCTTACCTGGGTTTCCGCCGGCCTGTTTGCGGTGGCACTGCTGATGACGCTGTTCTATGCGCCGCGCGAGGCCGTGATGGGCGACGTCCAGCGCGTGTTCTACTTCCACGTCGCCTCCGGCTGGGTGGGTGCGCTGGCCTTCCTGGTGGCCGCCGTCGCGGGGGTGATCCATCTGCTGCGCGGCAGTCGGCGCTGGGACGCCGTCGGCCTGGCATCGGTCGAGATCGGCCTCGCCTTCACGCTGGCCAACCTGATCAGCGGCTCGGTGTGGGCCCGCCCGATCTGGAACACCTGGTGGACCTGGGACCCGCGCCTGGTCACGGCCAGCGTGATGGAGTTGGTGTACATCGCCTACCTGCTGCTGCGCCAGGGGATCGATGACCCGGACCGCCGGGCGCGCTTCGGCGCCGTCTATGCCATCATCGGTTTCTTGAGCGTGCCCCTGACCTTCCTGTCGATCCGCATCTTCCGCACGATCCACCCGGTGGTGGTGGGCAACAATGATCCGACGGCGCAGGGGACGTTCGACATGACACCGCCGATGCTGCAGACCTTCCTGTTCAGTCTGTTCGTGTTCACCCTGCTCTACGTCGTGCTGCTGTGGCACCGTGTGCGCATGCAGGCGTTGGCCGAGGTGGTGGAACAACGCAAGATGAAGCTGCTCTCGGCCTAACCGGGCGAGCGCAAACAACAAGGAGCATAGACCATGGCTCTCGAAGGACCTGCCCAGACGTTCAACTACATGCTGCTCGGCTACGGCGTCATCCTGGGATGTATCGGCGTGCTGCTGATCAGCATGCTCGCCCGTTACCGGTCGCTGCAGCGCGACCTGCACATGCTGGATGAACTGGAGACGCAAGCCAAACACTAGCCGCGGATGGCATCGTGGCTCGACGTGTCCGAACACAAGCGGGGGCGCAATCCATGCGCCCCCGCTGCATTTCCGGGAGTGTGCCGGGCGGGCCGTGCCGAATTCACCTCTGAGACTTCACGGCTCCGCGGCGTGAACCGAGCTCCATGCCAGGCATCCGCCCGCAGCCAGGTTGGCTCCCGCCGTTGGCGGAACGCGATCGGGGTGGGGCGGTATGGATGGGATCTTGAAGACGCGCTGGCTAGAAAACGGGGGTCATCGCAACGACCATCGCCACGTCCGTTAAGGCCCAGATCCACAGGGCGGTGTAGAAGCCGCGCTGTTCGTAGGCTCGTTCGGCTGTGGCCGATCGGCGCAGCCAGCCAAGCAGCAGAACGTACCACAGCGCCAGCGCGGCCACCAGAAGGATCGAACGCCAAGTGCGGAAATGAGCCCAGGCTTCACCCAGGAACAAGACGGAGGCCAGACTGACGGCTCCCAGCGCGAAGAGAATGGCGTTGCGCCTGCCGAGTGAAAGGGCGAGGGTCGAGTCGCCACGCGACCGGTCTTCGTCCATCTGATAGATCTGCGTCAGCGGATAGAACCCGGCGAAGAGGAAGAAGAAACCGATGGCAACGGCCACAATGGGCGAGGTGACCGGCCGGCCGAGGGCTGCCCAGCCGGCGAAGACCGTGAGGCCTCCGAAGCCGGCCGAGTTGATCAGCACATCGATATCCGGCGCGCGCCTTGGCCCGGATGGGCGGGACCGAGTACAGGAGCGACATCGCCAGACACAGGCTGTAGGCGGCCAGGAACATCCCCCCTAACGTGGCGGCCAACGCCCAGCCGGCAAGCAGAAAGATCAGCGAAAAGGCCAGCAAATGACGTGGCACGGGCGGTGGGTTGTCCAGGTAGCCGATGTCGCCCTCATCCCGATCGAAGACCGAGTTGATGGCCAGCGTGCCGCCGTTTCCCAGGATCCCCCAGGCCACGGCGGCCAGCAGCCAGCGGCGCAGGCTCTCGGCGGTGAAGGCTGGACCGAGAGCGAGCAGGACCCCGACGCTCATGTGCGCGGCGACGATCGGCCAGGCCCTGGGGCGCAGGTGGAGCAGGTAGGGGAGCGATCCAGCCGGCAGAAGCCGCTCCAGGCGGGATCGGATGCGTGGGCTGTCTATGGCCGCCATGCTGCTCAACCCCCGGACCGAAGATGGATCTTCGACCGTCATAACACAGAATCCGTGCGGAGGGTGCGGCGAGCCCAACCGATCGCGGGCTGAGGTCCCCGGTCCTTGCTGTTCAACGGTTTGTCTCCTAGACTCTGACACGCGGGGCCACGCGCCCGCGTCGCTGCCTCGAGCCGGGTGCTCCCAACTTCCCTCGCCCCGCCCTATGATCCCTACGCGCCCGCCCCGCTCGAAGGGGAGAGCATCGCCACCGGAACTGGAGAGGAGCCTATTATGACAGACAGCGTCTACAAGGTGATCGAACTGGTCGGCACGTCGAGCGAGTCCTGGGAGAAGGCTGCCAAGGCGGCGGTAGAGACGGCGGCCAAGTCGCTGAGGGACCTGCGGGTCGCCGAGGTGGTGGAGCTGGACCTGCAAATCGAGGACGGCAAAGTCCTGGCGTTCCGGACGAAGCTCAAGCTTTCGTTCAAGTACGACAGCGGCGAGTAGTCCCCCTAGGCCGCGCGGGATCCCTCGTCGGGACCGCTATCCGGTGAACAAGCCGCGAGGCGTGGGCGAGAACCCGGGGAAGATATCCCCAACGGCGGGTACGCCGAGCCGCCGCTGGCACATCTCGGCCAGGACGTCGCGGAAGTCGGTGGTGACGGCTAGGTCGCCCGGCCCCACCAGTTGACTGTCGTCGAGGCCGGGCCACTGCGCGTGGACGCGGCCCCCGGCGACGTGCCCGCCCATGAGCAGCATCACGCTGCCATGGCCGTGATCCGTTCCCAGGCTGCCGTTCTCGCGCGCCCTCCGGCCGAACTCGGTCATGACCACCAGCGTTGTGTGATCCCACGCCTGTCCGAGATCGGCATGGAACGCTGCCAGGCCGCTGGCGAGTTCGTCGAGCAGGCGAGCCATCCAACCTGCTGACGCCCCCTGTGCGAAGTGCGTGTCCCACCCCCCTAGATCGAGCGCTACGGCCTGCACGCCGAGCTGCATCCTGATCAGCAGCGCGGTCTGGCGCAAGCCGCGGCCGAAATCCGTTTCCGGGTAAGGGAGTGCCGAAAGTCCGTCGGACGTCGCCTGTTCCAGGCGATCCACAACCTGAAGGGTCTCACGCCCGATGGCACCCAACGGTCCTGGCGCGTGGGAATACAGCCTGCCCATGATCTTGCGCAGGTTGTCGGCCTGGGATGGAGCCGACGCCAGGCGCGCCTCGGCCAGGTCACGAAGCGTAGACACCGCCCCCACGCCGGCCAGGCTGCGCGGCAGCGAGCTGCCCCACGCCAGCGCACGCAGCGGCGAGGCGTCCGTCGACGGGCGGCTCGCGAGAAGCCGGGCGACCCACCCCGATGCCGGGCCCGCTTCAATGGCCAGGCCGCGTTCCATTAACGCCATGGCGCGGAAGTGGCTGCGGCTCTCATCCGGCGAACCACACGCATGGACCACGGCGAGTTGTTCCGCCTGCCAGGCAGGCATCAGCGGTGCCAGCGCGGGGTGGAGGCCAAACTGGGCGTCCAGCGCTAGGGCGCGCTCAAGACGCGGGACACGCGTCGCGTCCGGCGCGGCGATGGCCAACGACGGACGCAGTCGGTAGTACGCCAGATCGCCAGTGGGCACGACGATATTCAGCCCATCGGCCGCACCGCGCAGGAAGACGACCACGAGCACATCCCCGATGGGTGGGCCCGCCACCCACCACCGCGGACCTGCAGCGTGGAGCGCCGGTCTGGTTTGCGGGAAACGCGTCATGCGGCCCGCCTCTCCGTGCGTCTGGTTGCAGCGGCGACAAGGCCCGAAACCGCACCGCGGGTCATCGCCATTGGAACTCCTGTGAGCCCATCCAGCCCGCCGCGGCCAGTCTCAGGGCGTCTGCGTCATCCCGGATCCCGATCTCGGTCAGCGCTCCGGCCATGGCATCCACGCGTTTCGAATCGGCTGTCACCCCGAAGAGCAGATCCGCCAGGACTTGTAGAGCTCCACGCAGCCCGGAGCCGACATCGAGCACGGCTTCGATCGGCACGCGCAGGCCGGCGAGGTCGCCGCGCGACAGGTCCCCGGCAAACTGCCAGCGCGGGATGAGTGTTGTCATCCACGCCTCAGCCAGGTCCGGATACCCGTCGGGCGTCGGCCAGGCGAAGGGCAGGTGCCCCATCCGCTCCAGGGGCTCCAGGAGCGCGGCCGGCTCGTCCATCTGGCCCTGGAGCTGGCGCAGGCAGGACAGGACGAAATCCTGAGGGCGTTTGAACTTGGGGCGCATGACGCTCAGGCCGTCAAGCAGGAGGGTGCGCAGCGTCGTGCGCAGGTCGCCGCCGCTGGCCGAGAATGCCCTTGCCGTGCGGTCCACCAACCAGGCTGGTGGATCATCCGCGACGAAGCTTGCAGCTAGCTTCCGTGCCAGGTGCACGGCAGTGCTGGGGTGATCGGCAAGCTGGGCGAGCACGCGTTCGGCCTCCACCTGACCCTGTGGCTCAATCGTCAAACCCAGCACTTGCTTGGGGTTGTCGTCATGCCGTTGGCTGTCGAAGCGGAACTCGCCGCGCCAGAAGTGCTCCTTCACCGACCACCCGGTCAGGCAGCGAGCCAGGTTCTCGACGTCCTGCTGGCCATACCCGCCGTCGATGCCAAGCGTGTGCAGTTCCATCACCTCCCGGGCATAGTTCTCGTTGGGCGCGCCGCTCTGGTTGGCGTGGTTGTCGAGGTAGACCAGCATGGCGGGAGAGTGGGCGGAGGCGCTGAGGAGGTCGGCGAACCGGCCGAAGGCATGCTGCCGGATGACCTCGCGGTCATCGACGGTCTTCAAGTAGCAGCATTCGCCCTTGTCGACGCTGATGTTGAAGTGATCGGTCCAGAAGTCGACCATTCGCTCATACACCTGGCGCCGGCTCAGCACCCGTCGCAGCAGCGTCGCCTGGCGCAACTCGGACGGGACCGTCTGCCGATCCTGCTCATCGAACAGTTTGTCGCTCAGGTCGGACAGGTCACCGGCGGACATCTTCAGCGAAGGGTATGCGCGCAGCCGAAGGTCGGCAGGCGAATCGGCCAGCGTCTCGGGGCTGAGCTGCTCTTCGACCCAAGCCAGTCGGCCGATCTCGGTCATCCGGCGCCGGTCTTCGAGGCGCGGCCCGTACGTCAGCCGACACAGGATCGCGTGATCGTCCGGGGAGAGCGGCGGGTCGTACGACCCCACCGGCTCCAGAGCCGTTAGGGCGGAGAGGACCCGCCCGGTGAGCCGTCCGTGCTCGACACAGCCGCTTACCGAGACGCTCAGGGCCAGGGTTCCGGCCAGACGCAGGAAATCGCGGCGGTTCAGTGTCATGCGGGCGGCGGGTCAGGCCTGGCTCGCAGCCGTTGCTGGCCGCGAGGAGTTGGCGGGAATTGGCCGACGCAGGCCGTGAAGACTCGCTCCGAAGGAGCCGAAGATGAGCAACGGCAGGACGACGAACCAACCAACGATGGGGAGGACCGCTGCGAGCTCGAGCACAAGGGATGAGCGGACAAAGGCGCCCAATTCGCTCCAACCTGTGCCACCCCTGGATCGTATCCGACCAGCCATCAGGAGAACCAGCCCGGCCGTGCCGATGCCGGATACCGCCAGGGCTGCAACAATCACGACCCAAGCGAGGAACTGGGTCACTCCAGCCGGGAAGGCCGTGAGAACGAGGACCGGGAGCGCGACCACAAGCCCCATCCCGGCGCCGAGCAGCAGGCAGCGCCAGGGATGCTGTTCCAGGTTCGTCGCGGCGGCCGCAACACGGCCCGGGAATAGCAGCCAGTGGGTGGTGAGCAGCCCGGAAAGCGCCGCGCCTACGAGTAGGATCACACCGAAGAGAGCCAGGATATCGGCCATGGAACCTCCCAGACGCCGGGGCACGCGGCGCGTGCATCAGATGGCATACGCGTAGACAACCATACAGGGTGGGATGACGGGAAGTTGCATTTCGATGGCGGCCCCTGAGGGGGATCACCGCATGCATCCATCGGCCATGCGGAGCGCCTGGGGAAGACTGCGCTTCCACGCGGACCACGCCCGGGTTCGCACAACGACGGCATTCGGCCCATCCCACAAGGCGCACCCACTCGCCGGGAGCCACTCGACCTTGGTATTTGCGGGGCCGGAGTCGAGCGAGGGACGTACCTAGGAACAGATCTGGGGACGGATAGTGCGACGAGGATTCTCGACCATGACCTCCTCGCAGTTCAGCCGCGAAGTGACCATCGAGAGCAGTTCCCGCCCCTCCTCGGGAGCTCGGGCGCGGATCACCCGCAAGCGGATGGGCGCGGAGCCGGCGGCCGCCCGGGTCGCCCGTCTCCTAGATGTCAGGCTAATGGGCGGGCGCAAGTCGGTGGGCGGGGTATTCAATCAAGTAGCATAATCCTGGCCACCTAGAATACGCAGACCCTTTGCCCGGGCCTTCATCAGAGGTCACATCATGGATTCAGCCGGCCCTCTCCTCGAGACGCAGCACCTGGTGAAACGCTACGGCGACAAGCTGGCCGTGGATGACGTCAACCTCCGTGTGCACCCCGGCGAGATCTTCGGCTTCCTGGGGCCGAACGGCGCCGGGAAGACGACCACCATCCGGATGATCGTCGGGTTGCTCAAGCCGTCGGGCGGCAGCGTATCCGTGGCGGGGTACGACGTGCAGACCCAGCCGATCCAGGCCAAAGCGACTACCGGTTTCGTTCCCGACGAGCCCAACCTGTACCCCAAGCTCACCGGGCGTGAACTGCTCCAGTTTGTCGGTGACCTGTACGGTCTCGAGCGAGCGCAGGTGGCGCGGCGCGGCGAGGAACTGCTGCGCATGTTCGACCTGGCCGGAGTCGGCGACGACACGATCGACACGTACAGCCATGGCATGCGCCAGAAGACCGCGCTGGCGGCAGCCTTGGTGCACGACCCCAGGGTGCTGCTCCTGGACGAGCCGACGGTAGGCCTCGACCCGCGGTCTGCGCGGCTGATCAAGGACATCCTGAGGCAGATGGCCGAGCGGGGCGCGGCGATCTTCCTCTCCACCCACATTCTCGAAATCGCCGAGCACATGTGTGATCGGATCGGAATCATCGACCATGGCCGGTTGATCGCCATGGGGACGATGGCAGATCTGCGGGGCCAGGGAAGGACGGAGGCGAGCCTGGAGGACATCTTCCTCAGCCTGACCGGAGGCGCGGAGTACGCCGCCATCGCCGAGGTGCTTGGATGACCGAGGCTCCTGCCTCAGCCGGACTGGAGCTCTGGCCAGCCGTTTCCACGCTGCTTCGCCTGCGGCTGCAGACTCTACTGCGCGGTTTCCGCCGATCGACTCCCCGCCGCAAGTTCGGGGCGATCATCCTGGGACTGGTCTTGATCGTCTTTCTGGGAGGGTTGTTTGCCCTGAGCTGGCTGTCCTTGGGGTTGATCCGCTCACCGGAGTTCGCCGGCATGGCCGGGGACATCGGTGCCTTCCTGGACAGCCTGCCCTCCCTGGTTCTCGGCGGGGCGTTCGTTGGCATCCTGTTCACGAGTTTCGGCGTGCTCCTGCAGGCGCTCTACCTGGCGGGTGACATGGACTTCCTGTTGAGTGCGCCGATCCCGCATCGCGCCGTGTTCGTCTCCAAGCTGCTGCAGGCTATTCTGCCCAACCTCGGATTGATCGGACTTGTTGGCCTTCCATTGCTGTTCGGGATTGGGGCTGCCGGCGGCTACAGTCCTCTCTACTACCCTATGGTGATTGCGGTGATGCTCGCCCTAGCCCTGGCGGCGGCCGGGCTCGCCAGCACGCTGGTCATGCTGACGGTCCGCGTGGTTCCGGCCAGGCGTGTGGCTGAGGTACTTGGTCTGCTCGGCGCCGTCGTCTCAATTGTGTGCTCTCAGTCGGGTCAGATCGCCAACTTCAATCGCCTTTCGGCCGGCCAGGCCAGCCGGGCGCTGCAGTTCGCTGTCCGCCTGGACACCTCCTGGTCACCCCTGAGTTGGGCCGGCCGGGGATTGATGCGTCTCGGCGAAGGGCGGTGGTTGGAGGCGGCCGGGCTGCTCACGCTCGTGCTGGGGTTGTCGGCCGCCGCCTTCGCTGCGACGCTGGCGGCCGGAGAGCGGCTGTACTACTCGGGATGGGCGCGCATGCAGGCGGGCGGCAAGAAGAAGGCGGCGGCCCGACCGGCCTCCTGGGGGAGCCAGGTGCGCGGGATCCCACCGGCCATCCAGGGACTGGTGCTCAAAGATCTCCGCACCCTGCGCCGGGACTTGCGCAACATGTCGCAGCTGGTCACTCCCTTGATCCTGGGGATCATCTACGCCATCATGCTGGTGCGCAGCGGTGGCGTCCCCGATCCCGGCCGCGGGGAGGCGCCGACGTGGGCGATGGAGGCGATGCGCACGGCGCTTTCGTACGGCGGCATGGGCATCGCTCTGTTCATCGGTTGGTCGCTGCTTGGACGGCTGGCGGGGATGGGCTTCTCTCAGGAAGGGCGGAGCTACTGGCTGCTCAAGTCAGCTCCGCTGCGTCCCGCGGACTTGCTGGCGGCGAAATTCCTGGTCGCCTACCTGCCGGCTGCAGCGCTGGGCTGGGGGTTTCTCTTGATCCTCTCCCTGTTACAGCGGTCCGGGATCGGAACGACGGCGTTCGAGATGGCCGTCGTTGCTCTGTGCCTGGCGGGCGCCACCGGGATCAACATCGCCTTCGGGGTGCTCGGGGCGAAGATGGACTGGGAGGACCCGCGTCAGATGGTCCGGGGAAGCGTGGGGCTTCTCTCGGCGATCGTCAGCTTGCTCTACCTGCCGCTGTGCCTGGTGTTGTTCCTGGGGCCGGGTTTCCTGACGGCGTTCCTGTCCCTCCCGGCCTGGGTTGGCAGCGCTGCCGGGCTGACGCTTGGAGGTTCGGTCTCGTTGGCATGTGCGATCGCACCGCCAAGCTGGGTCCGCCATCGCGTGCCGGGGCTCGGCGAAGCCTGACCCCACTCATCCGGCCGGTCACGCACTCGCTCGTGGGCTACCTCAGTCAAACGGGGGCGCATTGGCGCCCCTGTTCCGATTGCACCGCCGTGATGGGCGGGTGACATCCAGAGTGAGTCAGTAGGGAGCCGTATTCCCGGCCGTGAGACTTCGCCGGACGACCTGGCCCGCTGATGCCCGGGGCGCAACGCGCCGGATCAAGTTGTGACCAACCGGTCGAGGGCGGCCCGCGAGTGCGCCTCGATCTCGGCGTGAAGGCTGCGGCCGTGTGCGTCCATGGTGACGACCGCGGGGAAACCGCGCACCTCGATCACCCACAGCGCCTCGGGCACACCGAAGTCCAGTTTGTAAACCCCGAGGACGCGGGTTACCGTCTGCGCGATCAGCGTGGCCGCGCCACCGATGGCGTGCAGATAGACCGCCGGCCCAGCCTGACACGCGGCCAGCGTGCGTGCCCCCATGCCGCCCTTGCCAATCACCGCCCGCACGCCGAAGTGCTGCAGGACGTCTGCCTGGTAGGGCTCCTCGCGACTGCTGGTCGTTGGGCCGGCGGCAACGAATCGATACTGCTTCGTGTCCAGCCCGGCGACGACCGGGCCGCAGTGGTAGATCGCTCCGCCAGCCAGCAGCGGCGTCAGTGCCTCGACGGCCTGCGTGTCGTCGGCCTGCGGCGGGCGCGTCTTGCGGATGAATGTCTCGACCAGCCACTTGTGGGCCGCGTCGCGTCCGGTGACCATCACGCCGTGCAGCGACACCGGGTCACCGACGTGCAGGCCGCGGACTGCGGCGTCGCTCAGGGGCAGCGTCAGCTCGATCATGCATCGCTCCGATCGAGATAGCGAACGGTCTCGCCGTCGACCTCCATCCGCCTGCGGCGATGGGCCCAGCACATGTAGGACACCGAAACGAAGTAGCTGGCCGGGAGGCGGTGCATGCCCCGGGCTTTGACGCCCAGCACGGTCGTCGCACCGCCGAAACCCATCGGGCCGATCCCGAGTTCGTTCGCCTCGCGAAACAAGCGAGCCTCGAGGTCGGCCAGCGCCGCGTCGGGGTTGACATCATCCAGCGGCCGAAGGAGCACGGCCTTGGAGGCCAGGAAGGACGAGCCCCGGTCCCCCCCGATGGCGATGCCCAGCACGCCGGGGGAACAGCCCTGGCCTTGCGCCTGATGCACAGCGTCGAGCGCCGCTCGGCGCACGCCCTCCAGATCCCGGCCGGCGCCGAGCCCGCTGTGAGGCAGCGAGTACTGCGCGCCGACGTTCTCGCACCCGCCGCCCTTCAGCATCAAGTCGACGGTGAGAGTTTCCCCTTCGACCTCCTCAAAGTGCAGAGTGGGGAAGGCATCGTCGCCCAGGTTGTCGCCGCTGTTCTTGCCGCTCAGCGAGTCCACGGCATTCGGACGAAGGTAGGCCAGGCCGGTGGCTCGGGCGACGGCCTCCCGGATCTGGTGGCGCAGCGCACGCGTGCTCCATCCGGCCGGATGCTGGACGGTGAAGATCGGCGTGCCGGTGTCCTGGCAGATCGGGGACGAGCCGAGCCGCGCCAGCGCCACGTTCTCCAGGATGGTCTCGAGCGCGTTGTGGGCGGCTGAGCCGGGTTGCTCGCGCTCAAGGGCCTGCTCGAGGGCGCGCTCGACGTCCGGCGGCAGGTCGGTCGATGTCCTGCGGATCAATTCAAGGAATGCATCCGTCAGATCGCGCATACGCCCTCCACGCGGCCGATTCAGCCGGCGTCCGTCCCGCGGCGTCCGCTGAGAAATGAAACGTACTGATCGTGGTAGTCGACGGCGCGCCACGTCTGCGGAAACAGGTGGGCGAAGAGCATCGACCCGGCCAGCGGATCTCCCTCCGGCCAGGTGTGGCGCAGGTAGCCCTGCGCCCAGATCTCCGGAAGGTAGCGCAGGATCAACGGCCAGTATTCCTGCTCGCGCTGAACGGGGACGAGCGCCTCGACCGGACCCTCGATCGAGACGTAGCGATAGGGCGGCATCTCGTCCTGGACGCACAGGGCGGCGCGCGGCAGGCTCCGCAGCAGCGGCGTGCGCGGGTCGTCGGCGGGTAGGAAGATGCGCACCGGCTCGCCGGGCGTGTAGGCATACCATGCCGGCAGGCTGAGCGGGCCGATCGAGTCTCTGCGGCACGCTGAAGATCCCGACGTGCATGCCGGACAGAAACGCTTGGCGTTCGTCCGGGGTCATCGCTCGGGTCATGCGGGTCCTCGGGCGGACCGGCGTGAGACCACCGCCGGACCGGGAACCGATTGTCGTCCGGAATCCGCTGCGTGCCAAGGGCTCGGATGGGGGACTCGTGATACACTGCCGCCGCCATGGACGCCAAGTCGCTGAGCACACTCGAATTGCCGAAGGTGTTGGAGCGGCTGGCGTCCTACGCAGCCTTCTCGGCCTCCAAGGACCTAGCGCGAGGTCTGGAGCCGACCGCCGATCTAGACGAGGCGCGACGGCGCCAGGCGGAGACGACCGAGGCCGCCCGACTCCTCTCGATGCACAGCAGTCTGTCGATCGGCGGCGCCCACGACGTTCGCCCGCAGGCAACCCAGGCGTCGCGCGGCGCGGTCCTCGAACCTCAAGAGCTGCTCGACCTCAAGGCCACGCTGATCTCCGCACGCACGCTGACGCGCTTTTTCGAGAAGGGCGCCGCCGGCGCGCCGACGCTCGGGGCGATCGCCGGCGGCTTGCAGCCGACGCCCGGCGTGATCGAAGCCATCACACAGACGCTGGACGAGCGCGGCGAGGTGCTCGACAGCGCCTCGCCGGCCCTGCAGTCGATTCGCGTCGAACTGCGCCTGGCGCATGAGCGCCTGAACACCAAGCTGCAGAGGCTGATCACCGACCCCAAGCTCATCCCGATGCTGCAGGAGCCGATCATCACGCAGCGCGACGGCCGCTACGTGATCCCGCTGCGGGCCGAGTTCAAAGGTCGGCTGCGGGCGATCGTCCACGATCAATCGGCCTCCGGGGCGACGCTGTTCATCGAGCCGCTGACCGTCGTCGACTTGAACAACCAGGTGCGCGAGCTCATGCTGGCCGAGCGGGACGAGGTCCGGCGGGTCCTGGCCGCCGTATCGACCCTCGTCGGACTGCACGTGACGGCGATCGTTGAGACGGTCGAAGCGCTTGCCCGGCTGGACCTGGCGTTCGCCAAGGCGCGCTATGCGCTGGTGCTGCGCGCCAGCGAGCCGCTGCTTCGCGAGCGCATGCCGACGCGGGCGGGCCATCCCGGATCGATCCTGCGCCTCCACCATGCCCGCCATCCGCTGCTCGACCCGGCGCGGGTGGTCCCCATCGACCTGGAGTTCGACGCGGACACGTTTGTCCTGGTGATCACCGGGCCGAACACCGGTGGGAAGACGGTCAGCCTGAAGACGGCCGGGCTGTTGGCGCTGATGGCCCAGTGTGGGCTCCACCTGCCAGCCGACTTCGGCTCGGAGCTGACGACCTTCGATGCCGTGTACGCCGACATCGGGGATGAGCAGTCGATAGAGCAGTCGCTGTCAACCTTCTCTTCGCACATCACGACCATCATCCGCGTGCTGGAACAGGCGGACGAGGGTTCGCTGGTTGTCTTGGACGAGTTGGGAGCAGGCACCGATCCGCAGGAGGGCTCAGCCCTGGCGCGGGCCATCCTGGGCGAACTGATCGAGCGGCGGATCACGACGCTGGTGGCGACGCACTACTCCGAGTTGAAGGCCTACGCGCACACCACGCCCGGCGTGCGCAATGCCAGCATGGAATTCGACCTCGAGACGCTTCGTCCGACCTACCATCTGACGATCGGCCTGCCCGGGAGGTCGAATGCGTTGGCGATCGCCCGGCGTCTTGGCCTCGGTCTCGAGCTGATCGAGCGAGCGCGAGCGCTGGTGGCGCCGGAGGAGATCCAGGCCGAGCAGCTGCTAGATGAAATTCACCGGCAGCGCGATGCGGCGCGTGTCGCGCGCCAGGCGGCAGAGCTGGCGGGCGAGCAGCTCCGGGAGCAAACGCAAGAGCTGTCGGCGCGTCTGGAAGGGCTGGAGGAAGAACGGCGCCAGGTATTGCAGGCGGCGCGGGATCAGGCGCAGGCCGAAGTGCAGGGCCTGCATGACGAGATTGATGCGCTGCGCCGCCGACTGGCCGTCGCCGCGCAGCCGCTGCAGGCCGTCGAAGAGATCGCCGAAGCACTGGACGAACTGGAGGACCGGACGGAGGCGCCCGTGGAACGGCGCGCCCCTGCGCCGGCGCCGCCTGCGCCACGCGTCTTTCGTCTCGGGCAGCGGGTGCGGCTGCCGGCGCTGCAGACCACCGGGGTGCTGACGGAGATCGGCGTGCAACACGTGGAAGTACAGATCGGCAGGCTGCGGGTGCGGGCTCGGCTCGAAGAACTGGCGCTGCCGGAGGAGCAGGAGCAGTCCGAAGCGGAGCGCCAAGCGACGCACGGCGTACGGGAGAGGGTCGCACGGTCGATCGTCGCCCCCGAGCCGCCACCCTTTGAGCTCGACCTGCGCGGCAGGATGGTGGACGAGGCGCTCGAGGAGCTCGAGCGCCGCCTGGACGCGGCCTCCTACGCCGGTCTGCCCTTCGTGCGCATCATCCACGGCAAGGGAACCGGCCGGCTGCGGCAGGCGATTCGCGAGGCGCTGCGCTCCAATCCGTACGCCGCCTCGTTCCAGGCCGGAACCGACGCCGAAGGCGGCGACGGTGTGACCGTCGTCCACCTCAAACAGGTGTAAGCCGAACCGGCCTGTGGGACATCTTCCCCGAGCCTACGCCGGCCGATGTGGCCCGCGAGTCGGGCCGAAGTCAGGCGACCTCATCCATGCCGCTCGAGCAGTCCATCGAGACGTTCCAACGAAATGCGGGCGGCGCGGAGAGCCGCTACTTCCGGTTCTTCGCGTCGAACGCCAGCGCCTGTTTGATGTAGTAGCGCAGGGCGGGCTTGTTGAGATCCTTCAGGCTGCTCATTCGGACGTTCTTGGAGACCTTGCCGACGCCTTCCAGCAGCCCGTACTTGTCTTCGAACTCCGCCCCGTGTGAGAAGGCGAAGGTGATGCCCTTCTTGGTGGGGCTGATGACCGCCAGAATCCGCCTGCCTTTGTAGGCGGGGATCCCGTAGCTGATAGCCTCGACGGCGTCCGGGGCATACTCCTTCATCAGCTTGCGCAGCGCCGTCACGATCTCCCGATACTGCGGCAGGACCCTGGCCTGGACGAATTCATCGACCGTCATCCCCATGTTGTTCCTCCTGCGCTCTTGCAACACCACGATCCGGTCCCCGTCGCTCCCTCCGAAGCCAGGCAGTCTCCTTGTTCCCGCCGGCCCGTGCGGGATGGGTGGGGGAGCGGTGCGGGCTAGCGTCGAACGCGGAATGACCGCCACACGAGGAATCCCAGAACCGCGGTCAGGATGGCACTCGACGTAAGCCCGGCGGCAAGAAGAATCGAGACGGGCCCGGAACGCCACACTCCAGGCATGGCGATCTCCGGGCCGTGCTTCGATACGTCGGCGACGGCGATCAGCGCGCCGATCAAACCCAGACCGAACGTGCTGGTGGGACGCCGCATCGCGGCCCCGGCCAGCAGCCCCGCCAAGGCGGTCACGAAGAGCAGCGCCAGCACAAGTGTCGTTCCCACCTGCAGGTGGAACTCCTGCGGTGCACCCCACAGGAACTCGTCGATCAGGTGCGCGGCGGAAAACCCGACGAAGGCGGTGCCTGCAGCCAGAAGTGTGGTGTGTATCCGCTGGACTCGGCGGAGCCCGAGATCACCGTGCATGCGTCGCTCCTCTCGCTGAGGGTCGTGGCGGATCCGACCGAGCCCCGCGACGGCGGCGGCCGAAGCGTCAACCCTTCCTGTGCTTAATGGCCGACTTGATCATCCGCCCGAAATCCCTGGCTTTCCTCCGCCTCTCGAGATACGACATCTCGTGGTAGTCGGATTCGCGAGCCAGCCGCAGGTAGCTCTCGTATCGGGCCCGATCTAGCTCGCCTCGTTCGACCGCGGCCACCAGCGCGCAGCCAATCTCCTGCGTGTGAGTGCAATCGGGGAAGCGGCAGGCTCCGGCAAGGTCGATGACCTCTGCGAAGCTGGCGTCGATCCCGTCGCCCACCCCCATCGCGCCGAGCTCCCTCATCCCGGGAGTGTCGATCAGCATCGCACCGCGCTCCAGCACGGTCAACTGACGGCGCGCCGTCGTGTGCCGGCCCTTTCCATCGAAGACCCGCACCGGAGCTGTCGCGTATCGGCCGTTGTCGGCCACCAGGTGGTTGAGGAGGGTCGTCTTGCCGACCCCGGAAGATCCGAGCAGACAGTAAGTCTTCCCGGACTCGAGCATCCGATCGAGCGGATCCAGGCCGGCACCGGTCTCGCTGCTGACGGCGCGAACCGCGAGCCCGGGATTGGCGTCTCTTACCGCGGCAATTCTTAGCTCGACCTCTGTCGGGGTAAGTAGGTCGCTCTTGGTAAGCAGCACACTCGGCTCGACGTGTGCCTCATGCACCATGGCCAGGTAGCGCTCCAGCCGCCGCAGGTTGAAATTGGAGTCGCAGGATTGGACCAGGAAGGCGATATCGATGTTGGCCGCCACGAGTTGGTAGTCGATCCGCTTGCCGGGCGTCTTCCTCTGCAGGAGCGACTTGCGGGGGAATACGGCGTGGAGGATGGCCAGGCGGCGAGAATCGTGCAGGTCGACGGAGACCCAGTCTCCGACGCAAGGGAGATCCAGGCTTGTCTCAACGGAGAATCGGAATGCTCCGGACACCTCCGCCGGGATCTCGCCCTCGGCATCGCGGACCAGGACCCGATCGCGGTCGACGGCCGTGACGCGGGCCGGAGCGCAACCCGGCTGGTGCGTCTCGGGCTGCCGGGCGCGGAACCACGCGTCGAAACCAAGGCTTTCCAAGTTTGCAGCAATCATGGGGTCTCCGGGCGATGGACAATTCCTTGGGACAGGGTCCGCGGCTCCAAGCATAACCGAAGGCGCGGCCTGCCGAGTCAGCCGAATCCCTGTCGCCCCCAATTGCCTTAGCGGGTTGCTGTGCGAATCGTTGATCTTGTCTGCTCAAGCACCTCAACCGCTCGGTCGATGCCGTCTTCAGCCCGGATGCGCTCGCCGAGCGCCGCCGCTCGAGCACGCATCCCGGTGTCGGACACCGCAACACGGATTGCGTCGGCCAGGCGATCGGAGCTAAGTTGCCTGCGAGGGATAGGCCGTGGACCCACTCCCAGAGAATGAACGCGATCTCCCCAGAAGGGCTGGTCCCCAAAGAAGGGTGTCACCACTGCGGGGACGCCGGCGCGCAAACCCGCGGCCGTGGTCCCAACGCCGCCATGATGGACAACGGCGGCCATGCGCGGAAAGAGCCAGCTGTGCGGGATGGAGCCAACCATACAGACCGAGTCTGGCAGGCGGCTGCCCCGCATGCCGCCCCAGCCGGTCGACACGACCGCGCGCTGTCCGGTCCTTTCCAGAGCGCGTAGGACCAGGTCGGCCACTTCCTCCGGCCTGCGATTGACCATGCTGCCAAACCCAAGGTAGACGGGTGGTGGGCCGGAGTTCAGGAACAGGTCGAGCTCGGCGGGTGGTTTCCATCCGGGCGCTGGCTCCAGGAACCAGTAGCCGGTGACATGGATTGACCGGCTCCAGTCGCGGGGGACCGGGATGACATGCCGGCTGAAGCCACACAGGACTGTGCATCCGGCCTTCTCCAGCGAACCGAATGGCCCCAGGAACGGAGCCGCCGGCAGGTCCAGGACCTCGCGCCGGGCCTTATTGTCGGCACTGCGGAAGGCCTGCCACAGCATCTGCCGCCCGAGGCGGTGGGACAGTCAATTCGCCCAAGCCGGCAATGCGACACCCGTGGAGGGTAGTAACACGCTGGCGAACTCCCGGGTGGGTGTGAACGGGTAGAGATAGGCCGGGACAAACGGGATGCCTAGTTTCTCGGACAGCGCAAGCCCCACGGAGAACCCGCCCAGGCCGGCGATGACCAGGTCGGAGCCTTCGCACGCCGCAAGGCCACTTACGACGGCCTGGCTGACCATGCCTTGCGCCGCGGGCCCCATGCTGGAGAGGATCTTCAGGAAGTTGCCGCCTTCGAGCAGATCCTGCATGCCTTGCGCCACAGACTGGATGCTGCCGCCGATGTCGAAGTAGGTCAGGCCGTGGGCCGTGATCGCATCCCGAAAATCTTGGGATCCCAGGACGTGCACAGCGTGGCCCGCCTGCTTGAGGCCGTTGCCAAGCGCGACATACGGTTCGACATCGCCTCGACTACCAACTGCAATGATGGTTACCTGCATCTCAGCTTGACTCCGTCTGTCCTCGGGACGCGGCCGGCGACGCCGCCCGACGGCCTCGACATGGGCTACCCTCTCAGGACTCTAAGCCACGCCGGCGGGCCGAGCAAGGTGCAGCTCAACGCCCAGCCGTCGGCTCAATCGCTTGCCGGTGTCCCCGAGGTGGATCCCTTCGAAAGCCCCGCCGCAGACCCCGCCGAAGGCCACGCGTTATTGGCGGGACCTTCTTGGGCGAGGGTGGCATTCCAGGAGCTCTGGCAAATCGACAGCCAGCCCCGGTACCTCCACACAGGCCATCATTCGACGAAGATCGCAGCTGCCATCCCGTTCAAGGTCACATCGAAGGAGGCGAGGGTTGCCCTGTCCTCATACTCGGCGAGCTGGGACTCGATATTGGTTCTCTCCTGCACGATCATCTGGTGGGCGACCAGCAGCGAAGCCACCTGCTCTCGGGAGGAGGCGTGCGTAAGGAGTTCCACGAGGTCGTCTTCTGCCCGTGCCAACACCTGGTGGCGTTCGTGGAGTCGCCGGTGGTCCGGCGTGACATCCTGGCTGTAGGTCCCATCGTTCTGGACCTGGTTGGAGAGCCCGATGGCGACACGGCGAAGGGCGGGGAGGGCGTCTCGTGGAACCCTTGCGCTGAGGTTGGCGGAGGGCGGCGAGCCGGGCGATGACCACGAGGTCGACGAAACGACGAAGCCCCCCAATTCAACGACGGCACCCTCGATTTGAGCGAGGGCCTTGGCGGGATCATCGACGGCGAGAGATAGGTTTGCCGACTGAATGATGATGCGTGTTCCCTGGGGAAGACGGGCGGGCGTCGGGGGGAAGGACTTGTAGGGAGTTGGTGTCAGCGGCAGAGGAATTGTCGCTGCCACGGGAAGCGAGTTCGAACGGCAAGAAGTGAGAAGGCATGCGGCCAGGGCGAATGTCACCAGGTTTCTCATCGCAGGGTCCTTATGGCTTTTTCTAAGGACGCCGACGGGTGAGAAGGAGTTCCCGGCACTCCCTGGAGTTTCGAAGGGTCTGCCCTAATGCATCGGGCACCGAGGTCCCACGCTGTTGGCGGGAGGCTGCCCGGCGGAGGCGAGCAGGACTAGTGGGATTGTGCGGCAGGCCGACACCCCAGACAGGCCGACCAGAAAGCGCTGCCCACCAAATTGGGCTTATCGAGTTGTTCGGCGCCCCGGGATCACGAATCGGTTGCCTTGGCCCTCGGGCGAGCCTGATGAAGAGGAACTCGCCTCGCGCGCTCCCTCGCCCAAGGTGCCAATCCGAGAGGATGGGACCCGGTACGGCGGGCAGCGTGGTGGGGGGACTCGAGGTCTCAGTCACGCCCCGGCGGGTTACCGACGTCCGATCCGGTTCTGGGAAGAGCGCGGGTCACGCGACGGTGGTCATCGGCCTGGCCTCGCGGCCGAGCATTCCTCAGAATCACGATCTCACGGAATCCACAAGCCCTCCAGGTCGCCCTGCGCCCTCAGAAGGTACGCCTGGCAGGTCTCCGGCTTCAAGATCAACAGCGTGCGCTGGGCGTCGCCCCCAGTCACCAGGCTCACGCCTAGCCAGCCGGAGGCGCTCCACTGGACGCCGCTCATCGCCAACGCCGGTTGCTCCATCGCCCTGTGCATCGCGCTGCCATCGGGATGCATCACGTACAGGCTGTCGTTGTCGCGCCCGCGATACGCAATCCATTCCTCATCCGGCGAGAGCGCCGCCGCAAGCATCTTCATCGACCCGTTCTCGATGGTCGTTAGGTCCTGCGCCGTCCCGCTCGCCACGTCGACCACGCGCACCATCCACGCGCTGCCGCCGGTGTACATCAGCGCCAGGTACAGCCGCGCGCTGTCCGGCGAGAAGCCAATCACGGACGCGTAGGCCGCATCCGAAACACGCCGCTCGCCGCTGCCATCGGTTCGCGCGATATAGATCCCCTCCGCGCTCGAGCCGACAAACGCGATCTGCATTCCGTCCGGGGACCAGTGCAAGTCGTATCCGCCGCTGCCTAGCGAGATGACACTCTCCGAGTCGGTGTCGAGATCGAGGATGCGGATGCCATCCTGCGCGGGGTAGGCCAATTGCGTTCCATCCGGCGAGAGCGCGCCGCGCGCGGCATCCGGCACGAGCACGCGCCGCGCGCCGGAGGCCAGGTCGTAGAGCACCATGCCCCAAGAGTCGCTCCCCGCGAGCGGTTCGTAGACCAGCGCCCGCCCGGCGAGATCGGCCGGCGTGAGCGTCAGGCCGTGCGATATCGTTCGCGGTCAGGCACAGACCGGGCTCCGGCGTGACCTCCGCCAAGTCGGTCCTGGGCAGCGGACAGGCGACCACTGCCCTTCCAGGTGAGGCGGTCTTTCACGAGCAGCAGGTTCGACACGTTGACCGTGAGCTTGCCGGTCGGTATCTCGACGTAATCCAGGCTGGTGTAGAACGTGCCGCCGGTCACGCCGCTGCCGCCGCCACCGCCTCCCGCGGCGGTGTATCCCTCGATCTCGACGCTCACCGAGTACACCTCGGGGCCGGACTCGAACTTGAAGGAGTAACCGTTACGCCCATCGGCGGTGAGCGATGCGAGCGTGAGTGTGTGCCCGGCGAGCTCGATTTGCTCGATTGAGGATCCATTCCTGCCCGGGCTGCGGGTCGGAGCCGGCGTCGAACTCGACTTGGGCGCGCGCCGCGGGGTCGGCCGGGCCGATCACCACGCCGGGGAAGGTAACGCTGAGCGGGAAGATCAGCTCCGCGGCTTCGAACTGGAACGCGAAGCCGTATCCACCCAAGCCATCGTTCACTTCCGGCGGCTGAATGTCGTAGGGAATGCTGTAGGCAACCCTCACTCCGGTTGCGTCGTGCATCAGCGGCATCCCGGTTACCTGCGCCCACTCGCCCTGCTCCACCGTCGGCTGGAACCGGCCGAGCAGGATGTATCCATCGGCCGTCTCGATGACCTGGTCAAACGTGACCGGCGTGGCGAGCGAGACACCGGGCGTTGCGGGCGTCTCGGCCGGCGCCTCGGGCGAGGGCGAGAGCTCGATGACCGGCATCACGGTCAGATCCGCCGGCGCCGGCACGAAGCGCAGCGGCAGCACCCAATTCTCGGGGACGGTGCCGGGCAGCGTCTCGCCGATGCACGGGATCACCAGCTGCGCCTGCGACACGTCCGCCGGGACAGGCGGATAGTCCTGCATGCGCTCCAGCTTCGTCCCGTCCGGCAAGTGCAGGTAGTCGGACTCGAAGCAGCCGTGCACGTCCTCGCTGTTCGGGTAGGCGGAGCGCGGCACGCCGAAGATGCGGTACTCGACGTGCGTCCTATCGGATGTGAGTGTGGCACTGGTGACAGTGATGGTGATGCCGTCGCGCGTCTGGCTGACCGGCACGGCCAGGACGCGGATGGGCGCAGATTGATCGACGATGCCGACGCCTGGGATGTAGCCCAGCAGCCCGCGAATGGCGGCATACACGCGCGTCGGCCCGAGGATCAGAGTGGTGATGACGAGCGCGGCGAGGACGATCCCCACGCCGATCCAGGCAGAACGGAATGGCATCCGGCGTACGCCGCTCGTGCGCGTCGGGCGAGTGGCCGGCGCCGCGCGTGCGATGCGCGTCCACAAGCGCTGAATGAACTCATCGCTCGGCGCGGGAAGATCGACCGCCGCGCGTACCGTTTCTTCGAATGGAATGCCCGATGGGTTAGGCATGGTCATCCTCCATCTGGGATTGCATCCGCGCCAGGAGCCGCTCGAGCTGCTTGCGCACCGCCTCGTCGCTCTTCCCGAGGAGCGCGCCGATGTCGCCGTAGGTCAGCCCGGCCGTAAAGCGCAGGCGGACGAGGTCGAGTTCAGCCTCGGGCAGTGCGCGGATCAGGCTGCGGAGACGCTGGATTTCGTCGGAGTGGACAGCCTGGGCGAGCAGATCCGGGTCAGATCCGTGCACTTCGGCAACATCCAGAGGAGCGCTGCGACTGGCCGTGCGGAAATGGTCGCGGGCCTTATTGCGTGCGATGGTGAAGAGCCAGGCCGCAAATCGCCCTCGATGGTCGTAACGCGGGAGCCTCTCGCAGGCGGTGAGGAAGACCTGGGAAGTGAGGTCTTCGGCCTCGAGCGGGTCGCGGAGCCGGGCGAGCAAGTACTTGTAGACCGGGGTGACCCAATGCAAGTAGAGCGGCCTGAATCTGGTAGGGGTTGGATTGTGCCGCACGGATGAGTTCTGCCTCGTCCTGGGGGAGGAGGTCCGTCGCCCGGTCAGCAGCAGGGAGCGGTTCACCCATTGGGCTCCTTGGTGGCGCGTCGAGATGGTTGCATTCTCACATAGTTAACGGAAGAGGAGGGGAAAGCGGACAGGAGAGGGGGGCTCCGGGGCGGCGGGATCTGGCTCGACGCGCACGGTTGGGGTGACGCGGCCGCGACGCTGACAGCCACCCTTGACTTGAGAGTGCATCGTTCGTGGAATGCTCAGTGCAGGCGCCAGGCGCCATGCCGGAAGCCTTCTGGCGATTGAACCGGGTGCAGCTCTATAGGCGCCTTGTCAGGGAGGGTACTCCGCGCCTTCGCCCTACCTCCCCCGGCTTGCACTCCTTCCGCTCCTGGGGTTCACTTCGGGACGCTGGCGAGCCGGGCGGTCGTGTCCCGGCCCGGGGAGATCCCACATGCCGTCTAGGCTCCTCCGCGCTCGGCGCCCGCCACCGCCGCCTATCCCTCCCTCCGTGCAGTATGGTGCTCCAGTGGGCCGTACCGTGACGAAGCCCCGACCCCTCCACCGCTGCTTCGGCACCGGCGACCCGCTCATGCAGGCCTATCACGACGACGAATGGGGCGTGCCGATCCACGACGATCGCGCCCTGTTCGAGAAACTGCTGCTCGACTCCTTCCAGGCCGGCCTGTCGTGGCGGACCATCCTATACAAGCGCGAGAACTTCCGCCGCGCCTTCCACGCCTTCGACCCCGAACGAATTGCCCGATACACCGCCCGCGATCGGGCCCGCCTCCTGGGCGATCCTGGCATCATCCGCAACCGGTTGAAGATCGATGCCGCCATCTCCAACGCCCGGGCTTACCGGACGCTCCAGCAGGAACTGGGTTCGTTTGCCGAATTCCTATGGAGCCACACCGGAGGTGGCACGCTCCGCGGCCGGGCCGCCCGCTCGTGGAGCCAGATCCCCACCCAGTCGGCGGAGTCCGAAGCCATGTCGCGCGCCCTGCTGGAGCGCGGCTTCCGCTTTGTCGGCCCGACGATCTGCTACGCCTTCATGCAGGCCGTCGGCATGGTCGACGATCACATGGTCGGCTGCTTCCGCTATCAGCGGCGGCGATGAGGAGACCGGCGTGCACGCCGACAACTTCTATTCACGCTACGCCACGCTGTTGACCTTGCCGCCCGACGATCGGCACGCCGGGATGTGCACCCTGCACACCGCCACGCTGGCCGAGTACGCCGGCTGGCTGCGAGCGATCACGCCCGAGGCGGCGCGCTCAACCAGCAGCGACGGGCGTTCCATCGCCCTGGTCGTCGGACACATCTCCGCCTGGGACCGCTTTATGCTGCAGGCCTGCGGCGAGATGCTCAGCGGCGCCGCCTGGCCCGGCTTCATGGACCTGCGCGATTACCTGGACGAGAGCGGCGAGCGCCGGGACTTCGAGTTGATCGATGCCTTCAACGCCTTTCACGCCGACGCGCAGCGCGACCGCTCCTGGGAACAAATCCGTTCCGAGGCGCTCGACCGCGCCGCGGCGGCTCGCTCGATCTTCGCCGAGCCCGGCCTGCTCACGCCGGAGCGCCTTGACCGCACTCGCCAGACCCAGTGGGGCCTGACTGGAGGCCGGCGAGCGCACGCCGCCGTCGGTTGGCAGATCTGGATGATCATCCTGGAGCACGAGACCGTCGACCACGCCGCAGACCTGGCTCGCGCCGCGGCCGCCTGACGCCCATTCGCCAACCCTGCGAGTCCTCAGGAGTTGCCCATGCTGTGGAGCCTGTTCCTGATCTTCAGCCGCATTGCCCTGTTCTCGTGGGGCGGCGGGCCCGCCTCGCTGGCCCTGATGCAGCGTGAAACGACCTCCGTCGGCTGGGTCACGCCGGCTGAATTCGCCGACGCCGTCGCCATCGGCAACGCGCTCCCGGGCCCGATCGCGCCGCAGGTCTCCGCCTATATCGGCTACAAGATGGCCGGCACATGGGGCGCCGTCGCCGCCGTCGCCGGGACCGTCCTGCCCACCACGCTGCTGATGCTGCTCATGGTCGTCTACTTTTTCGGGATCAAAGACAGTCCGACGATCCAGGCGATGCTGCGCGCCATTCGCCCGGTCGTCATCGGACTGCTGCTTTGGACGGCGTACGACATGGCTCGCGTGGTGTTCGCCTCCGAACAACTAGGCTGGAAGGACGCGCTTCTGGCCGGGTGGGACAAGCTGCTCTTCGCCGGTGCGGCGATGGCGTTGCTCACCTTCACCCGCATCAACCCGGCGCTGGTCATCCTCGGCGCCGGGCTGCTGGGGTTCGTCCTCTACCGCTGACATCCGCATCTGGCCCCCTCACCCCTATGGCGCAGCGCTTTGCTGCCGCGCCATAGGGGCGAGGGGGACGGCCGTCCGAATCGCCCGCCGCGGTCAGGGGCTCGGGTGTTCCGTGTCGATCAGTGCCGGCGGTCCCAGCGGTTCTCGAATTGATCGCGCGCGTCTTTCCGCCGGTCGCGTACGGCCTCGCGCCGATCGAACAGATCCTCCAGGTTGAGTTCGCCGTCGTGCCGGTCCTCACGACGATCGAGCCGATCCTCACGCCGGCCGCGCTCGTTCTCGGCGCGATCGCGCCGGTTCTCGAGCCGGTCGGCGAAATCCTCCACCCGATCCCAAGCCTCCGGGTGCGCCTCGAGGGTGGCGCGCACCTGCTGCGCCCAATCGGCTGGAAGGCCGTACCCCTCTTGCAGCTCTTGCTGATGCTCGATCAGGCACACCTCAAGGGCCGCCGGTCGGCGCTCGGACTCCTCGAGACATGAGCTGAGCGGGCCATCGCCCTGCGCGTGCGCTGGGACGGCCGCCAGCCAGGGCAGGGTGATGGCCAGCGCCAGCACGGACCGCCTCACGTACGACATGATGGACATTCTGCCCTCCTCTCTCAACGCCATCCTGTCGCATACCGGTAGACGGACTGTGGTGACTTGGTAAATTGGATGAAAAACCGGCTACCGCAGAGGAATAGGGAGGAGGGCGGGGGCATGGAACAGTGCACGGAAATCCCGGGCGAGACCATGAAGACCGCGGAAAAGGCTGGAAGGCCGCTCCAACTTTCGCGCTCCAAGACTGCCCGGTTCTCGCGACCGTGGGAACCTCACAGGGGGAGGGGAGGAACTTCATGAGGGACGGGGGGAGCGAAGCTCCCCCCGTCCCTCATGGGTTTCCACCCCCTCTCCGCCATGGCCCTTCGTGGGTGAGACCGCTGTCGGCGGAGAGGGGGCCAGGGGGTGAGGCGGGAAGCGGGTTCCCTCCAGGACGCTCCTAGAACGGTTCGGCAGGGGCTCCGAGGACGTCGATCAGGAAGGCGTAGGCCTGTGCGTCCTCGCGCAGGCTGTCGTATCTGCCCGAGGCCCCGGAGTGCCCGGAGGCCATGTTCGTCAGCAGCAGGAGCCGCCGGTCGCCGGTCTGCACCGTGCGCAGGCGGGCGATCCACTTGGCCACATCCCAGTACGGGACCTGCATGTCGTTGAGCGCCGCCCGGGCGAAGATGTGGGGATAGACCTGGGGCTTGAGGTTATCGTACGGAGAGTAGGACAGGATGTTGTCGAACGCCGCCGGGTCGTCCGGGCGGCCCCACTCTTCGTATTCATTGGCCACCAGCGGCAGATCGGGCATCAGCGTCGTGGTGACGACGTTGGTGAACGGCATCAGCGCCACGACGGCGCGGAAGAGGTCCGGCCGCAGGTTGATCGCGGCCGAGATCAGCACGCCTCCGGCGCTGCCGCCCGTGATCGCCAGGCGGTCGGCCGAGGTGTAACCCTGGCGGATCAGCTCCTCAGCGCAGGCGATGAAATCGGTGAAGGTGTTCATTTTGTTCAGCAGGCGCCCCTGGTCGTACCACTCCCGGCCGAGCATGGCGCTGCCGCGTACGTGGGCGATGGCGTAGACGAAGCCTCGATCGAGGAGCGACAACAGGCGCTCGTTGAAGCCCGGCTCGACGCTGCGGCCGTAGGCGCCGTAGCCCTCGAGCAGCATCGGGTGCCGGCCGTCGAGCGCCAGCTCGCGACGGTGCACGAGGGCCATCGGCACCTGCGCGCCGTCGGGCGCCGTGGCCGTCAGGCGGCGGGCGATGTAGCGCGATGGATCGAAGCCGGCGGGAATGACTTGCCGCTTGGCCACCGTCCATGTGCCACGCGCCAGGTCGTAGTCGATGGTCGACTCCGGGGTAGTGAATGAACTGTAGTGGAAGCGAAGCTGGCCGGTGGCGTACTCCGGATTGACGTTGTCGCGGAACGTGTCGGTGCGGAAGGTGTAGACCGGGTCGGGGAAGGCGACGTAGCGCACGTTGGAGACGCCGTCGGCGTCCGACACCCGGATGTGGCGCGCACCGTCGCGGCGCTCGTACACCACCAAGTGGTCGCGGAAGGCGCTCACGTCGTCGATCAGCGTGTCGGCCCGGTTCGGGATGACCTCGCGCCAATGCCGGCGCGAGGGGGTGGCGACCGGCGCTTCGATCACCCGGAAGTTGAGCGCCTGGTCGTTGGTCCAGATCACGAAGCGCTCGGCCTGGTGATCGGCGTAGTACTCGACGTCGCGCCGGCGAGGCTCCATCGCCCGAAAGGCGCCGCCCGGATCGTCGGCGCGCAGATAGCGCATCTCGCTGTAATTGTCGCCGGCGATGGTCAGCAGCAGGTAGGCGCCGCTGCGTGCCCGCGTGACGAACTGGTAGCAGTCCTCGTCCGGCTCGTGATGGACTTCGGCGGCGAGGTCCGGGCCTTCCCCCACGACGTGTCGAAACACCTTGTAGGGTCGGTGGGAGTCGTTAAACGAGGTGTAGAACAGCGTGCGGCTGTCGCTAGCCCACGCCGCCGTGCGGGCGATGCCGCGAATGCGGTCGGTGACCACCCGCCCGGTCTCCAGGTCCTTGACGAACAGGTCCCAGACCCACGCGCCGGTGTGATCCACGGCGTACGCCAGGTAACGGTGGTCGGGGCTGGGCACGAAGGCTCCGACGAAGGTGTAGGGCTGACCGCGAGCGAGTTCATTCTCGTCCAGGATGACGTGCTCGGGCGATCCGGGTGCGCGACGCCGGCGGCAGAAGACCCGGTACTGCCGTCCGGCGAGGTAGCGGAAGTAGTACAGGAAATCCCCTCGCACCTGGGGTGCGCTGCAGTCTTCTTCGGGCATGCGGGCGCGCATCTCCTGCACCAGCCGTTCCTGAAGCGGCTCGGTCGGCTGAAGCACGCTGCGCGCATAGGCGTTCTCAGCTTCGAGGTAGGCGAGGACGTCCGGATCGTCGGGGTCCTGCAACCAGGCGTACGGATCGACCAGCGTCCGGCCGAGGTGGACGCGAACCTGCGGCACGACCTTGGCGGTCGGCGGCTGGGGACGCGCAGCGTCCGTAACGCGAGCGCTGGCGGGCGAACTCATGCACACTCCCGGGCAGGGGGCATGATGCGACCGCGGACGTGCGTCGAGTATTCGACATCTTCGCGCGTCGGTCGAATCGGCTGAGACGCGTTCTGAGAGCGGCGAAGTAGTTGGCTCATGCGTGCGTGACACTGCAATCCTACCAAACCTTTCGAAAGGCTGTGTGTCTGCCCGCACAGTGTCATTGCGAGGCGCCCCGCGCATTGAGCGGGGCGCCGTGGCAATCTCGGCCGGCCCGGGGACCCCGAAGACACGCCAAAGCAGGCGACCGTGACCGAGGACCCCCGCAGTCGCGCCAAGGCAAGCGGCCGTGGCCGAGATTGTTCGTCGGGCTTCGCCCTCCTCGCACTGACATTGACACCGTCATTGCGAGGCCCGCTGGGCCGAAGCAATCTCCTCGCCCGCGAGGCCCCCGAGGGGCAGACTGGGCGCCACGGGAGATTGCTTCGTCGGGCTATGCCCTCCTCGCAATGACATTGACACCGTCATCGCGAGGACCGCAGGGCCGTGGCAATCCCGGACTGCGTCGGATGGCGCCTGGCGCTCGATGCACCCTCGAAGGATCGCGCCGCGGCCGACTTTGCGGCTCGGGATCAGAACCGGAAGTTCGAGACCCACAGCTCCTGCACCCCTCGCACCCTTGACACCCGACCGTGTTTCCATACAATGCATCCGGCGCTATGCTGAATCACAGGAGCACCAACCCTTCTGCCGGCCGATCGGCGGCCCGGGTTCCGGGCCGGACGCCCCCGTTGACCTTCGAGAGCCCTCCGGCTCTCTTTTTTTGCCTGCGGCCGGAAGGTCGTCGATGAGCCTGATCCGCCTCCCAGGCCTGATCGACTCTCACGTCCACCTGCGCGAGCCGGGCGGCACGCACAAGGAGGACTTCGACACCGGCACCGCCGCCGCGCTGGCAGGCGGATTCACGACGATCCTGGCTATGCCCAACACAAATCCCCCGCTAACCGACGCCGGAAGCCTGGACCTCGCCAAGCGGGCCGGCCGCGCCAAGGCGCGCTGCGACTACGCCATGTTCTTGGGCGCCGGCGCTGAGAACTGCGCCACAGCCGCGGGGCTTGCCGGCCAGGTCTGCGGTCTCAAGATGTACCTCGATCAGACCTTCGGTCCGCTTCGCCTCGAAGACCTCTCCAGCCTGCAGGCGCACGTGCACGCCTGGCCGGCCGATCGGCCGATCGCCGCCCACGCCGAGGGCCGAAGCCTGGCGGCGCTCCTCCTGCTTGCCGCGCTGCGCGATCGCCCATTGCATGTCTGCCATGTCAGCCGACAGGAGGAGATCCTGCTGATCCGCGCCGCCAAGGAGCACGGCCTGCGCGTCACTTGTGAGGTCGCCCCGCATCACCTCTTCTTGTCCGAGGCCGACCTTGCCGCGCTCGGGCCGGGACGCTGCGAAGTGCGCCCGCGGCTTGCGACCCCCGAGGACGTCCGGGCATTGTGGGACAACCTGGAGGTGGTCGACTGTTTCGCAACCGATCATGCGCCACACACGCTCGAAGAGAAGGACGGCCCCACGCCGCCGCCCGGATTCCCCGGCCTCGAGACTGCGCTCGGGCTGCTGTGGACCGCGGTGCACGCAGGGCGGCTGACGGTGGACGACGTGGTACGGCGGATGCACACCAACCCGCGCCGCATATTTGGCCTGCCGGACCACCCCGAGACGTTCGTCGAATTGGACCCTGAGGCCGAATGGGAGGTCCGGGCGGCGGAACTGCATTCGCGCTGCGGCTGGACGCCCTTTGAGGGACGCCGGCTGCGGGGGCGTGTACGGCGGGTCGTCCTGCGCGGCCGCCCCGCTTACGAAGACGGAAGGGTGCTCGCCGCGCCGGGATCGGGGAGGGACGTGTTCGCATGACAAGGGCGGAGAGGGGCCGGTGCCCCGTGGTGAGATTGCCTCGTCGGGCTGCGCCCTCCTCGCAATGACACCCGACACTCACATCGCCGCCCTGCGGGCGGGGCGGGTGTATACCAGTGAGGTGTCATTGCGAGGCGTCCCGCGTTCTGTGCGGCGCACCGTGGGAATCCGGGCTATCTCTGAAGCCCGCGACGCTGGTCGCACCAACCAGGGGGAACGATGGGCGAGAGGGTGTTCTGGGTCTACATCATGACAAACGCTCACCACACGGTGCTCTACACCGGCGTCACGAATGATCTGTGGCGGCGGGTGTGGGAGCATCGCAAGGGAGTGGGGAGCGCCTTCGTGCGCAAGTACCATGTCACCCACCTCGTGTACTACGAGGTTGCCGGGAGGGCTCAGGCGGCCATCAATCGTGAGAAGCAGATCAAGGCAGGTCCTGCGAGGGCCAAGCGCAAGCTGATCACAGAGCAGAATCCGGAGTGGAAGGATCTATACGATGAGATCAATTGAGGAGCAATTGCGGCCCGCCAACTTTGTCGTCATGGCCAAGATTGCTTCGTTGGGCTTTGCCCTCTCTGCGATGACGGGCATGGGAGAACGCCACAACCGTCGTTCTCCGTCATTGCGAGGCGACGCGCAGCGGCGCCGTGGCAATCCCGGATGTCGCCGGAATCCCGCGGTGACGCGATGGCATGCGACCGAGGCCGAGATTGCTTCGTCGGGCTTTGCCCTCCTCGCAATGACGGGGGAGGGGATCCTCGCAGCCCTTCCTATATGTCATTGCGAAGCACCGCACAGCGGTGCCGTGGCAATCCCGGATGTCGCCGGGATCCCGCGGTGACGCGATGACAAGCGACCGAGGCCGCGATTGCTTCGTCGGGCTTCGCCCTCCTCGGAATGACGGCTGCGAAGGATCGTCGCAATCCTCTCTCCCTGCCACCGCGAGGCGGCGCGGAGCGGCACAACTGCGATGTCGCTCGCGCCTCACGCGGAGCGCCAACCCGAGTCCGCCCAGGAGATGACGTTGATGCCCACGCAACCGATCAGTCCCCACCTGCCGTTCGGAGACCAGCGCACGGCGCCGTGGTACGGCAAGGACATCCTCTCGGTCAGGCAGTTCAACCGGGAGGACCTCGAGTTCATCTTCGCCGTCGCCCACGAGATGCGCATCATGGTCGAGCGCGTCGGCACCTTCGATCTGCTCAAGGGGAAGATCCTCGCCAACCTGTTCTACGAGCCGTCGACCCGCACCTCGTCCTCCTTCACCTCGGCCATGGAGCGCCTGGGGGGCAGCGTCATCCCGATCAACGAGGTGCAGCTACTCGTCGGTCTCCAAGGGCGAGTCCCTGCCCGACACGGTGCGCACGCTCGAGTGCTACGCCGACGTGATCGTGCTGCGTCATCCCGAGGTGGGCTCGGCGGCCATTGCCGCCGAAGCCGCCCGCAAGCCGGTCATCAACGCCGGCGACGGGATCGGCGAGCACCCCACCCAGGCGCTGCTGGACCTCTTCACCATCCGGGAGGAGCTCGGCACCTGGACGGCCTGACGGTCACGATGCTCGGCGATCTCAAGTACGGCCGCACGGTGCACTCGCTGGCGCGCCTGCTGTCGCTGTACAAAGTCACGCTCAACTACGTCTGCCCCCGACATCCTGCGCATGCCCTCCGAGCTGATCGACGAACTCCAGGGCAAACGCCTCGAGCAGGCGGAGTACAGTACGCTCGACCAGGCGCTGCCCGAGACCGACGTGCTGTATGTGACCCGCGTGCAGAAGGAGCGCTTCGCCGATGAGGCGACGTACGAGTCCGTCAAAGGGGCCTACGTGATCGATCCGACGATCATGCGCGCTGCCAAGCAGCACATGATCGTGATGCACCCGCTGCCGCGCGTCGGCGAAATTGCGCCCGAGGTCGACGACGACCCGCGCGCCGCCTACTTCCGGCAGATGGAATACGGCCTGTACATCCGCATGGCCCTGCTGGCCATGGTGCTGGGAAAGGCGTGATGGAGACTTTCTTTTCCTTTCTCGAACGGCGGGTCCAGGACTGTTCTTCGCTGTTGTGCGTCGGGCTCGACCCACATCGCGCCGACTTGCCCGAGCCGACGCTGCCCGCGGCCCGCGCCCTGTGCCTGCGTCTGATCGAGCAGACCGCCCGCTACGCGGCGGCCTTCAAGGCCAATGCCGCCTTCTTCGAGGCCTTCGGCCCGCAGGGCTGGGCGCTGCTCGCCGAAATGATCCAGGCGGTCCAGGCGCAATCCGACCGGCTTGGCTCGCACATCCCGGTGATCCTGGATGCCAAGCGAGGCGATATTGCCTCCACGGCCGAGGCCTACGCCTACTCCGCCTTTCGGTTGCTGGGCGCCGACGCCATCACGCTCTCGCCTTACCTGGGACGCGACGCGCTCGAGCCATTCCTCGCCGACCGCGAGAAGGGCGTCTTCTTGCTGTGTAAGACCTCCAACTCGGGATCGGACGACCTGCAATCGCTGATTGTCGAAGGGGGGGAGCGATTGTTCGAGCGCGTGGCGCGCCTGGCAGTGGGCTGGAACGTGCGCGACAACCTCGGATTGGTCGTCGGCGCCACGGACCTGGCGGGGCTGGCGGCGGCACGCGCCGCGGCACCCGGGTTGTGGTTCCTGGTGCCAGGCGTGGGCGCGCAGGGCGGCAATCTCGAATCCGCCCTGGCGGCCGGCCTGCGTGCCGACGGGCGAGGCGTGCTGCTGAACGTCTCGCGCTCCATCGCCAGCGCGCCGGATCCGGGACGGGCAGCGGCCGAGATGCGGGATGCCATCGCCGAGGCTGCGGGATTGTATGCCAACCGGGCACCTGCCTCCGGGCGTCTGCCTCCGGACAGGGCTGCCCTGGCGGACGCCTTGCTCGAAGTCGGCTGTGTCCAATTCGGTTCCTTCCGGCTGAAGTCCGGCACGCAGTCACCGATCTACTTCGACTTGCGGCTGCTGGCCTCGCACCCGCGCCTGCTGGCCGACGTCGCCCGAGCCTACGTCCGCCTGCTGGCAGGGCTGACTTTCGATCGCCTGGGTGCCCTCCCCTACGCGGCGCTGCCGATCGGCACGGCCGTCGCGCTGCAGACAGGACGTCCGATGATTTACCCCCGGCGCGAGGTCAAGGAGTACGGGACTTGGGCCGCAATCGAGGGTGCGTTTCGCGAAGGCGAGACAGTCGTGCTGCTCGATGATCTGGCGACGACAGGCGACAGCAAGTTCGAAGCGATTGAACGGCTGCAGGCGGCGGGACTGGTGACTCGCGACGTCGTCGTCTTGATCGACCGCCAGTCCGGAGCGCGCCAGGGACTTCAGGCCAGGGGTGTCCGGCTGCACTCCGTGTTCTCGTTGACCGAGCTTCTCGACCACTGGGAGGCGACGCGCCGCCTCGACGCCGAGACTCTCCGGGCGACGCGCGAGTTCCTCGGGCGCCCATAGCCCGATGTCGCATCGAACGAGGCGGATGTGACCCAGAGGGCCGTTTACCTGGCGAGCATGCTGCCGCTGACGCCAGGCTCAAGTTCCACTCCCCGGAGGACCTGAGCCTGTGTACGCAGGACTCCGTCCGCTCCTGTTCCGCGCTGACCCGGAATCGATCCATGGTTGGACGCTGGCGGCGCTCCGGTTGGCCGGAGCGGTGAGGCCGGTGCGCTGGCTGCTGAGCCGCGCCTTCTGCGTTCCGGACCCGCGTCTCCGGACCGAAGCCTTCGGTTTGACCTTCGAGAACCCCGTGGGCCTGGCCGCCGGGTACGACAAGGATGCGCGCGCCGTCCAGGGACTGGCGAGCCTGGGCTTCGGGCACATCGAGGTGGGGACGGTGACTCGGGAGCCGCAGCCGGGCAACCCGAAGCCGCGCGTCTTCCGGCTTCTGGAAGACGAGGCGCTGATCAACCGCATGGGGTTCCCCAATGCTGGGGCCGAGGCGATGCGGCGCCGGTTGCAGCGGCGGAGGGCGGCTGGTGTGCGCGTCGGCGTGAACATCGGCAAGGGCAGGGACACACCCCTCGAACGGGCGGCCGAGGACTACCTCGAGATGGTGCGCGCCTTCGACGGCCTGGCCGATTACATCGCCGTCAATGTTTCTTCGCCGAACACGCTCGGCTTGAGGCGGCTCCAGAGCGCGAGATCATCTGGAGACCCTGTTGACCGCGTTGGTAGATGAGCGCAGGCGCCTGGGACGCACACCGCCGGTCCCTCTCCTGGTGAAGGTTGCCCCGGACCTGGCGGAAGCGGAGTTGGAAGATGCCGTCGGGGCAATCACAGCCGCAGGGGTGGAGGGAATTGTGGCCACGAACACGACGCTCGGGCGCGAAGGAGTACGGTCGCCGCGCGGGACAGAGGCCGGTGGGCTAAGCGGCGTACCGCTGCGCGAGCGTTCGCTCGGCTGTGTGAGGGCGATCAATCGCCTAACCGGGGGTCGCTTGCCGATCGTGGCTGTGGGTGGGATCGCCGGGCCCGAAGACGCGGCGCGCGCTGGACGCCGGTGCCGCGCTGGTCCAGGTCTACACCGGCCTGGTTTACCGGGGTCCGGCGCTCGTGCGGGACATCTTGCGCGGGCTATACGCCTAAGCCGGGCGAGATGGAACAGTGGGTGTCATTGCGAGGCCCGAAGGGCCGAAGCAATCTCCTCGCCTTCGCAACCACACAGCGGCGTGCCTGGCATGACCGGAGATTGCTTCGTCGGGCTGCGCCCTCCTCGCAATGACGGTGCGTTGTCATTGCCAGCGCCCGAAGGGCCGAGCGATCTGCATCGCCTTCGCAACCACGCAGCGGCGTGCCTGGCATGACCGACGATTGCTTCGTCGGGCTGCGCCCTCCTCGCAATGACAACCACGCGCGCACACGCCGCGGGTGGCAAACGGTCGGGGAAAACGAACCGCCCCCGCTAGGCGCGGGGGCGGCGGGTCTTCGAGAGACCGCTAAGCTGCCGCCGGTACCGGCGGCGAGACCAGTGGCGTGAAACGCCGGCCGGCTCAGGCCTCAGGGATGCGCAGAACCATCCCAGGTCGGAGCTGGTTCGGGTCCGGTCCAATGGCGGTCTTGTTGATCTCGTAGATCGCCGTCCACTTGCCCGGATCGGTTGACCCGTAGTACTTCTGCGTGATCGTGCTGGGCGTATCGCCGGCAGCGACCACGTGCCAGGCCTTGATCCGTGGAGCCGTGACGACCGGAGCGGGCGCCAGCGCCTTGGGAGCGGGAGCGGGCTTGGCGACCAGTGCGGGCTTGGCGACCGGAGCGGCCTTCTTGACGACTTTCTTCACAACCTTCTTGGCCGGGGCTCTCTTGACGGCCTTCTTGACGACCTTCTTCACAACCTTCTTGGCCGGGGCTCTCTTGACGGCCTTCTTGACGACCTTCTTCACAACCTTCTTGGCCGGGGCCCTCTTGGCCACCTTCTTGACGGCCTTCTTGACCTTCTTCTTGACTGCCATCGGGTTCCTCCTTTAGTCTCCGGTCGTGAATCTGCCATCCGTGGGCAATAATGTCGGATTGTACATCAACTTTCGTTCCCTGGGATTCTACTGCACGATGCGTGCAAAGCGCAAGTCGCGTCAGGTGCAAGTCTCTTCGCGGCGTCGGGCGGGGAAGCGCAACTTCCTTCGGGACGCGTACCGCACGCCAAGCGCCGTTCTGAGCCTACTTCCTGGTCAGAATGCGCTCTGGCGATCAGCTTATGAAATGCCAGCCAACCCCTTTCTCGGCCTCAGCGTATTAGCGAAACCCCCACTAGACGACTCGTGAAGATCATCACAAGCTGGAATCCCGCAGATTGGGGAACGAAAGATGGCTCGAGCCGACGCTGGTCCTGGAAGCGGCCGCTTGAAACCCGGGTGCCGGGCGCCTGCCGGGTGAGGAACGGCCGGGCGGAGGGAGCCGCCGCCAACCAAGGCAAGGTGGGCGCAGCCACCTGTCCCGCCCGAGCCCGCCTTGGCCGCTATAATCGATCTGCGACTGCATGGGCTCTATCCGCGCACTTGGCCGCAGGCGCCAGAGCAGACCGGGGTATGCAGCACTCGCCGCTGAGCACTCGAATTCGTTCCTATTTGCACGGCTCGGCACTGCCCCTGCTCGCGCTGCTGACGATCGGCGCGGCGTTCTGGTGGCTTGCCTCGCGTCGCGAGCCCGCGCCGACACTGGCCGGTCCCCCCTCCGCCGATGATTCCTGGTTGGCAATCTACCGGACCGCCCCGTCCGACCCCGCCTCGGACTCGTTGCGCGGCGGACCGGACGCCAGGCTTGCCCAGGCGATCGACGCAGCAGCCTACTCGGTGGATGTCGCCATCTATCACCTCAACCTGTGGAGCATCCGGGACGCGCTGCTGCGCGCCGCCGAGCGCGGGGTTCGCGTGCGCGTCGTCGTCGAGAGCGATGGGATGTTCGATGCCGAGGTCCAAGACCTGGTGCAGGCCGGAATATCGGTGCTCGGAGACCGGCGCGAGTCGCTCATGCACCACAAGTTCACCCTGATCGACGGGCTGGAGGTGTGGACCGGCTCGATGAACTATTCGGTCGGGAGCGCCTACCGCGACCGCAACGTGCTGCTGCGCATGCGTTCCAGCGCCCTGGCCGAGGACTACGCCCGAGAGTTCGACGAGATGTTCGTCGACGACCGGTTCGGCCCCCTGTCGATCGCCGACACACCCCACCCGGCGTTGACCATCGATGGGACGCCGGTCGAGGCATGGTTTTCACCGGACGACGGGGTGGCGGGGCGCCTGATGGAGCTGATCGAAGGTGCGCAGACGCGTGTGGACTTCCTGGCCTTCACCTTTACCTCCGATCCCCTGGCCGAGGCGCTGGTCCGCGCGGCCGAGCGCGGTGTGACGGTGCGGGGCGTGATCGAGCGCGACCAGGCGGTGGTCGCCGGCACCGATTATGATCGGCTGCGCCAGGCCGGCATCGACGTTCGCCTGGACTCGAGCGATGGGACGATGCACCACAAACTCCTGTTGATCGACGATCGTGTGCTGGCCACCGGCTCCTACAACTTCACCCGCAGCGCCGAGGAGTCAAACGACGAGAACTTCGTGATCCTGTTCAGCCCGGAAGCGGCCGCGGAGCTCGAACATGAGTTCACCGAGATCTACCAGGCCGCGGCGTCCTGAGAAGGGGAACCCATGCCACGCAGCGCCGAAAGATGAAGCGACGATGCCCGGCAGAGTGTGCCTGCGGAACACGTGCGGGCGGTGACGGCGCGGATCGACGTGCCGGCGGCGCTGGACGAGGTCTGGGAGGCGTGGACGACGGAGGCGGGTGCGCGCACCTTCTTCGCGCCCGCCTGCCGCATCGACCTCAGGCCGGGCGGAGCCTACGAGATGCTCTTCAATCTGGAGGCGGAACCTGGTCTGCAGGGGGGCGAAGGCAACCGCCTGCTGGCGATCCAGCCCGGGAAGATGCTCAGTTTCTCCTGGAACGCGCCGCCCGAACTCCCAACCGTGCGCGACCAGCGGACGCATGTCACCGTGCGCTTCGCCGCCCTCGGGCCGCAGACTATCCACGTCCGGCTTCGGCACGATGGCTGGGGTGTCGGCGGCGAATGGGACCAGGCCTTCGGCTACTTCGAGCGCGCCTGGGGACAGGTCGTGCTCCCGCGACTCCGCTACCGGTTCGAGCACGGGCCGATCGATTGGGCCCACCGTCCGGAACTCGACGGCGCGGCCTCGTGAAGTGACTTGCGGCCCTCGGTCTGCCCGGGGATACTAGACGCGGACAGGAGGCGGAGATGGAGAACTTCGAGAAGCTGGGTGTGTTCTACCTGGGACGGCCGTACGATCTAAAGAAGCAGCAGGCTTCCGATTCGCCGCTGCTTTACGACTCGAAGGACCTGGTCACCCACGCCGTGTGTGTGGGCATGACCGGCAGCGGGAAGACCGGGCTGTGCCTAGGCTTGCTCGAGGAGGCCGCCCTCGACGGCGTGCCTGCTATCCTGATCGATCCCAAAGGCGATCTGCCCAATTTGCTGCTGACCTTCCCGAAGCTGCGCGGCGAGGACTTCCTGCCGTGGATCAATGCCGACGACGCAGCCAAGCAGGGACTGACGCCGGAGGCCTATGCCGCCCAGCAGGCCGAGATGTGGAAGAAGGGCCTGGCCGAATGGGGACAGGACGGCGAGCGGATCCAGCGACTGCGCGACGCGGCCGACTTCACCATCTACACCCCCGGCTCGAACGCCGGACTCCCGGTCTCCATCCTGCGCTCCTTCGAGGCGCCGGCGCCCGCCGTTCGCGAGGACCCCGAACTGCTGCAGGATCGAGTGGCGGCGACCGTCGCCGGCCTGCTGGGACTGCTCGGAATCGAAGCCGACCCGATCAAGAGCCGAGAGCACATCCTGCTCTCGACGCTTCTCGGACTCGCCTGGCAGCAGGGCCAGACGCTCGATCTGCCGTCGCTGATCCAGCAGGTGCAGACGCCGCCGGTCGAGAAGATCGGCGTCCTCGACCTGGAATCGGTCTTCCCGGCCAAGGATCGCTTTGCACTTGTGATGGCGCTCAACAATCTGCTGGCGGCGCCGGGCTTCAGCACCTGGATGGAGGGCGAGCCGCTCGACATCGCCGCCATGCTGCGCACCCCGGCCGGCAAACCACGGATGACCATCTTCTCCATCGCCCACCTGAGAGACACTGAGAGGATGTTCTTCGTCACGCTCTTGCTGAGCGAGGTCCTCGCCTGGGTCCGCACGCAGCCCGGCACCAACAGCCTGCGCGCGCTGCTGTACATGGATGAGATCTTCGGTTTCTTCCCGCCGGTGGCCGAGCCGCCGTCCAAGCGGCCGATGCTCACACTGCTCAAGCAGGCGCGGGCATACGGCCTGGGCGTCGTCCTGACGACGCAGAACCCGGTGGACCTGGATTACAAGGGGCTGGCGAACGCCGGCACGTGGTTTCTCGGCCGACTGCAAACCGAGCGCGACAAGGAGCGCGTCCTGGAGGGGCTGGAGGGCGTGGCGGCGACCGCCGGCGGCGCCTTCGATCGCGCCAGCATGGAAAAGACTTTGGCCGGTTTGCAGTCGCGGATCTTCCTGCTGCACAGCGTCCATGAAGACGCGCCTGTGGTGTTCCAGACGCGCTGGGCCATGAGCTACCTGCGCGGTCCGATGACGCGCCAACAGATCAAGCTGTTGATGGACCCCCGGCGTCCGGCTGCGGCGCAGGCCAGCGCCCCCGCCTTCGTTTCCGGCGCCGCGTCGATGGGTGGTTCCGCGCCCGTTGCGGCAGCCTCGATCCCGACGACCGGCCCAGACGTGCCCGTCATCTACCTGCCGGCGCGCGGCAGTGCCCCAGCAGGCAGCAGTCTGCTCTACCAGGCGATGATATTGGGGGCAGCGCGCCCTCGGATTCGCAGACAGCAAGACGCGGGTCGATATCAACCGCCCGCTGGTCGCCCTCACCCCAATCACCGACGAGGCCGTCCCGGTGTCGTGGGAGCGCGGGAACGTGGCGGAGATGGCGGTCGACGATCTCGAGAAGACACCTGCCGCCGGGGCAGCGTTCGGCCCGCTGCCGGGACCGGCCGCCAAACCGAAGAGCTACGCCGCCTGGAGCAAGGACTTCGGCGCATGGCTGTTTGCCAGCCAGAAGCTCGAGCTGATGCGCAGCCAGGGTTCGAAGCAGGTTTCTCAGCCGGGCGAGAACGAACGCGATTTCCGCGCCCGCCTGTCGCAGGGTGGACGTGAACAACGCGACCAGGCGCTCGAGAGACTGCGGGCGAAGTACAACCCCAAGAGGATCGCTTTGGAGGACCGCAAGCGCCGCGCCGAGCAGGCCAAGGAGAGACAAACCGATCAGGTCAAGGACGCCGCATTGCAGACGGCCATCTCCGTGGGCGCGACGTTGCTTGGCGCTCTGGGTGGCCGCAAGATCATCAGCAGTTCGACCCTGGGCCGCGCGACAACCGCCGCCCGCGGCGCCAGCCGCTCGATGCGCGAGCAGCAAGACGTCGGGCGCGCCCAGGATACGATCGAGTCGCTCGATCAGCAGCTGGCGGCCCTGAATGCCGAGTTTGAGGCCAAGGTTGCTGAGCTCCAGGCTCTGGGTGATCCCACCGCCGAGCCGCTTGAGACCCTGACGATCAAACCCAAGAAAGCCGATATCACCGTGCAGCTCGTGGCGCTTGCCTGGGTTCCTCACTGGCGCGACGCGCAAGGCAACCTGACGCCGGCATTCTGACCTCGCCCCACGCGCGCCTTGCACGATGTCATTGCGCGGAGATTGCTACGACCCTTCGGGCCTCGCAATGACGCCCCACTGAATGCGGGCCTTCGCCCCAGCGATCGCGCAGCGCGCCGCCCACTCCTGGCGGCGCGCATGTGTCTTCTCAATGCGGGCAGGGCAACTTGACCCCAGGCGGGACTACGAAGCGGCAGGCTGCCGCACCGCCCGAACCACCTGGACGACCATCCAGGCCACCACGCCCACCCCGCCGATGAACAGGACCAGGAAGAGCAGCATCGGGCTCAACTGCAAGTTCACCGGTTCGGCGCCCACCTGCAGGTAGGGTGCCAGCTCGAGGTTCTGCACGATCTGGCGGCTGGTGGCGTGGAGAGCCAGCGCGCCGAGTTGCGCCAGGCCGATGAGCAACGTAAGCCGGGTCTTCAAGCCGCGCTGGGCAAGCAGTATCAAAAACCAGGGAAGCCCGGTGCCGGCAGCCGTCAAGAGCGTCAGGCCGAGCATCGGCATCTGAAGCTGGGCCGCCCGGACCCCGGGCGTCAGCGCGCCGAAGAAGTACCAGCTGCCCATGCCCGCCACCCAGAGGTTCCCGATCGTGCTGAGGATCAAGGCAAGTCGAATCGCCCAGCGCTTGTACTCGGGAGTCTCCACCCCCGGCGAAGAACCCGGTGTCGATGGCGACATAGGCCGCCGTCGTCGTCAGCGCCAGGCCGAACATCATCAGCAGGCGAGGCGCGAGTGTCGGATCGCCAAGGTTGAGGCCGATGCCCAGCGGCGCGCCCGTCTGGCTGGTGGCATTCCAGAGCGCACCCCAGGCATCCACGTTGGTCATCAGGCTGAAGGTGTTGCTGAAAGCCAGGCCGAGGAGCATGAAGATGGCCGCCGACGCCCACCCGGCTGCGCGCTTCGCACGAGTCATCATTCCCTTGCGCTGGCCGATCACGTACAGGTAGAGGCCGTAGTAGGCGATCATCAGCAGGGGAATGACCGCAAACCACGGCCAGGCCGCCAGGATCGTCGCCGGGTAGAAGACCTGATAGTAGGCCACCTGGGTGAAGAGCAGCGGGACGATGCCCAGGTTGATGCCGAAGGCGATGACGAACGGCAGGGCGCCGATCACGCGATCGCTCAACCGCTGCGCGTGCGCGCCGCCGCGCCAGCGCAGGAGCAGCATCGTGATCAGGCCGGCGAACCACAGATGCATCAAGCTGATGTGCAGCGTGAAGCCGATGACCTTGAAGGACAGGATGAACCAGTACGGTGCCGGATAACCGAGCGGGTTGAAGGGTCCGAGAAAGGGTGGGAGCATCGCTGCCTCCTAGTCCGTCGAGCCATTCACCAGCCCGGCCGGGAACGGCCGCGCGATGGTGACCAGGTAGTCGGTGAGCAGCTCGGCCTCCTCCGGCGTCCCGGCGAACGGGGGCATGAAGAAGCGTGCACGGTGAGGCTCTCTGACGACGGCCAGGATCATCTCGCGCGACCAGCCGCGGGTGCTCTCGCTGACGGCCGCGTACCCCTCGACCGAGTGACAGTCGTTGCAGTGATACAGGAAGAGCAGCTGGCCGACCTCGATGCGCTGCTCCGTCAGTAGCGCAAGCAAGGCCGTCTCATCGACACCCCCCTGGGGATCGACCACCTGCGGGTAATGCTGGGCCAGGTAGGCGCGCGTCCACGTGCCGCCCTCGAGGTAGCCACTCTGGCGCAGCACGGGGACTTCATCCACATAGATCTGGTTGCTCAGGACGACGTTGTAGATGATGTACGGCTTGCGGACCGCCTCGCGGATGAACTCGCCGGTGCCGATGGCCGCCAGACCGAAGGTGAACAACAGGATGGCGAACCCGGGCGAGAGCCAGCTCGGGTTGCGGTACGGGCCGAGGTAGAGCATGGCGAACACGACCAACGTGACGGCGAAGATCAGCAGCATCAGGATGTTGAGGGAGCTGGCGGCCGCCAGCGCCGCTCGGGCCGAGGCCGGCAGCCCGATGAACCACCACACGCCCCCGATCGTCACCAGCACGGCGCCGAGCAATCCGGGCCGGGTCGAGCGGCGGGCGATCAGGGCTCGCAGCTCCGGATCGTCCTGCTTGCGCAGGGCGGCGTGCAGGTACACGTAGAGCGAGGCCAGGAGCAGCGAACCGCCGGTCCGGGCGATGGTCTGGGGAATGAATTCGGGGTTGAAGAAGGCCACCCAGAAGGAGGGCGCTTGAACCCAGTTGCCCGGGTTGAGCATGAAGGCGGTGATGCTCGTGATCAGGACCAGGCTGATCCAGGCTGAGACGGCGTAGATCTAGCCGAAGATCGTGTGAGTCTTCGGAGGCAGCCGGTCCCAGTAGTAGAAGAAGATGAAGGCCGAGGCGATCTCGACCACGAAGAACACATACTCCATCGCCCAGCCGAAGACGAAGATGTGGATCAGCGCTTCCGTCGCCAGCGGCGAGGCCAGCCCGATCGTCCACCAGATGCCCACGCCGGTGATGGCGCCGAACACGACCGTCAGCAGGATGAAGAACCAGGCATGGTCGCGCAGGTACGCCAGGTACGGACGGTTCTGAACGCGATGGGCGTAATACGTCTCGACCGCCAGGAACAGTCCGCCGCCGACGGCGTACAGCGCCACGAAGACGTGAATCGCGGCGATGGCGGCGATCAGCATGGGGGAGGTGAGGAAGGGGACGTACCACCAGGGGTAGTGCATGGGAACCTCCGGGTGCCGTGGGTCGGGCGAGCGGGCACCACGCGGGGAATTCCGCGCGCGCCCTCGCAGGGTAGAATGCCCACGTGCCTAGTGTGCACGCGGAGCGCGTGAGGCGTGTAGTGTTGAATGTCACCCGCGGGCGGACTGTGGCGGAAGATCACCGGAGTGATGTATGACCGACTTGCTGAACGCGATCCTGGCCAGCCTGCCCGAAGGCGTGATGCGCACTGCGATCGTTGGCCGGCGTTGGGCCGCGGCAGTGGTCGATGTGCAGGGCACGCGGCGATGCGGGTTGGCGGCGACCTGGTGGCTGCCGGAGGACGAGGCGGCGCCTGTGAGCCTCCCGATTGACGGATCGGCGGCGCGGGCGCTGGCGAACGAGCTGCGTCATGCGCGCGGGGCGAGCGCCAGCCTGGCGGCGGCGACGGTCAATGCGTTGCTGCCTCCGGCGAAGGAGCGCTGGGACACCGAGAAACTCGAGGACGTCATCCGGCGCCTCGGCGCCGATCGCTCGGTGGTCGTCGTCGGCCACTTCCCGTTCGTCAATTCGCTGCGCTCACAGGTGGGATCGCTCACCGTGCTCGAGGAGCGGCCGCGAGCGGGCGATCTCCATGCCAGCGCCGCGCCCGAGGTGCTCCCGGGGGCGGAGGTCGTGGTCATTACCGGGATGGCGTTTGTGAACCGCTCGCTGGCCGATCTGCTGCGGCTGTGCCCCGATCACGCCCAGGTAGTCGTCGCGGGCCCGAGCACCCCCCTCAGCCCGGCGCTGTTCGAGTACGGTGTGCATCGACTGTGTGGGGCGATCGTCCGGGACGAGGGTGCGGTGCTCCGCGCCGTTGCGGCCGGGGTGGGCTTTCACGGCGTGCATCAGGCCGGCGTGGAACTTGTGACGCTGTCCGCCGACGGCCTCGCCTGACGCCGGTCAGCCGGTGAGTGGCCAGGTGGGCAGGACGTCCATATCGAGCGCGTCGCGCTGCCCGCTCAGATAGCGCCAGTGCCCGACGGCGCCAATCATGGCCGCGTTGTCTGTGCACAGTGCCAGCGGAGGCACGCGCACCGGCAGGGGGGAGCGTTCGCGGAACGCCTCCCGCAGCGCGCGGTTCGCCGAGACCCCGCCAGCGACCAGGACCTCTTTGGCCTCGAAGGCCTCGGCGGCCGAGAGCGCCTTGGTGACCAGGACGTCGACGACTGACGCCTGGAACGAAGCAGCTAGATCGGCGATGGGAAGGCCCGGCCGGGGCGCCTCGACCCCTGCCTCCAGGTCCGGCTGTTGGGCGCGAACTTCACGCAGCACGGCGGTCTTCAACCCGCTGAACGAGAAATCCCACGATCCTTCCATCCAGGCGCGCGGGAACTTGAACGCCTGAGGGTCGCCGGTCTCGGCGGCCGCTTGCACCGCCGGTCCTCCAGGGTATCCGAGCCCGAGCAGCCGGGCCACCTTGTCGAAGGCTTCGCCCGCGGCATCATCCAGCGTCCCTCCCAGGCGCTCGTACGTCAGGTGATCGCGCATCAGGATCAGCTCGGAATGACCCCCGGAAACGATCAGCCCCAGGAGGGGGAAGGCCGGCTCGGGCTCCTCCTCTACCAGCCAGATCGAGTACAGGTGAGCCTCCAGGTGGTTGATGCCCAACAGCGGCAGCCCGGAGGCCAGCGCCATCCCCTTGGCCATCGCCATCCCGACCACCAGCGACCCCGCCAACCCGGGGCCGCGGGTGACGGCGATGGCGTCGATGGCCTCCAGGCCGACGTGTGCCTGGGTCAGCGTCTCGGCCACCACCGAGTAGATCGACTCGATATGCATCCGCGACGCCGCTTCGGGAAACACGCCCCCGTAGCGCGCGTGCCGGCTTGCCTGGGAGGCAACGATTCCCGCCAGCATCCGGCGCCCGTTCTCGACGACTGCGGCGGCGGTCTCATCGCACGACGATTCGATCGCCAGGATTCGTGTGTTGCCGGTCATGCGCCCTGCACTTTCAGCAGCAGCTCGCGCGGGTAATCGGCGAGGACCTCGGGCAACCCGTCGGGGCGAATCCAGACGGTGTCCTCGATCCGGACTCCGAAGCCGCGCTCGGGGTAGTACAGGCCCGGTTCGACCGTGACCACCGAGCCCGGCTGCAGCAGGTCGGCGTCGTGCTCGGTGTAGCCGGAGGCGGGTTTCTCCTGGACGGCCAGGCCCACGCCGTGGCCGAGCGAGTGGACATAGCCTTCGGTGGTGCCCGGCGTTCCGAGGACGGTGGGATGGCCGCGGGCTTCGAAGGCCTCGCATGTGCGCCGCTGGTACGCGTGGAAGGCGGTCCCGGCGCGCAGACCGGCGAGCATCTCCTGCTGAACGGCCTTCACGTCCTCGAAGGCGCGCAGCACCTCGTCCGGCGCGTGTCCGATGCACCACGTGCGCGTGAAGTCGTAGAAGTAACCGCCCCCCGCCTCGCACGGGAAAATGTCGAAGATGATCGCCTTGCCCGTCTCGACCGGGGCGCGGTCGTTCCCGGCGCTGTGGGGCACCCCGGCGTCGCGGCCGATGGCGAAGATCGTGCCTTCAGGATTCTCCGCGCCACGCATCGCCAGCCACAAGTTGACGCGCCGCTTGACCTCGCCGATGGTCAGCACTTCGTCGTGCTGGTTGATCAACACACCGTTGCGGGCACGATGGGAGGTCAGGAAGTTGGCGACGTCGGCCACTACGTTGGTCGTGATCTTGCCCATCTGCCGGATGCGATCGACCTCGCCCTCGTCCTTGGTCGACCGGGCGCGGGTGAGGACGTCCCTGGCATCGACAGCGCCGACGATCTCCAGGTCGGGCCGCAGCGCAGCCAGGCGCTGCAGGGTCTGCCACCCGGTGCCGAGGTCTGCACGGCCGGCTACGGCCAGCCGGCCCTCGACGGGATATTCGGCGAACATGCGTTGATAGAGCATGGCGCCCCGGAGCGCCGTGTCGCCTCCGGCCTGCTCCAACAGCTCGAGCGGCCTGTAATCATCGATGCGCTTGGTCTGCAGGCCGGTGCCTGTCGCCTCGTCGCGTTCCATGGAGCGGCAGAACAGAATTGGCGGCTGTCCGCGCCGCTTCAGCAGGTCCGCTGAGGTTAAGTGCGCCGGCCCGGTGAAGTAGGTCATGGAAGGGTTGTGTGCCCGCGGGCCGGTGATTAGCAGGGCGTCGAGGCCGGCTTCCTGCATCAGGCGGTCAAGATCGGATTTCATCCGGGTTCCTTGCGGCGGCATGCGTGCGCAGGGCGGCCGAGACGCTGGCCAACAGTGCCGCCTCTTGTTCGGGCAGCACGGTGCGCGGGTCGAGGATCAGGCGCTTGCTCTCGACGCGCGCGATCACAGGCACCGCCCCTAGACGCAGCCGTTCCGCCATCAGATTGGGTTGAGGCACATCCAGCGCCAGCAGCCAGGAGGGCAGCGTCTCCTCGGGCAGGCTGCCCCCACCGACGGTCGACAGGCCCTGGATCACGGCGCCGGCTTGGAGCGCGGTTGCCCAGGCGTCTGCCTTGGCGCGCAGGTCCTCCGGACGTGCGGCGATCATCCGCCACACGGGGATCTCGCGCGTGGCTTCCTCCCTCAAGTAGTGGGTGATAGTCGCCGCAAGAGCTGCCAGGCACAGTTTGTCCGGTCGTACGGCGCGGGCGAGTGGATGCCGGCGCAGGCGATCGACTTGCGCTCTGGCGCCGACGAGGATTCCGGCCTGCGGCCCGCCCAGCAGCTTGTCCCCCGAAAAGGCCACGAGCGCCGCGCCGGACCGGAGCGATTCTTGCACGGTGGGCTCGTGCGCCAACCCAAACGCGGTCGTATCCAGAAGCGCGCCGGAGCCGAGGTCGTCTACGACCGGCAGCGCGTGGCGTCGGGCAAGGGCGACCAATTCGGCGAGATCCGGCTCGGCCGTGAAGCCGACGATGCGGAAGTTGGAGTGGTGCGCGCGAAGAAGGAGTGCGGTGCGATCGGTGAGGGCGGCTTCGAAGTCCCTCAAGTGCGTGCGGTTGGTCGTGCCCACCTCGACCAGACGCGCCCCCGACTCCTTCATCACGTCCGGGATGCGGAACCCGCCGCCGACCTCGACCAGCTGCGAGCGGGCGATCACCACCTCCCGCCGGCGGGCGAGGGCCGTCAGCGCCAGCAGGACCGCCGCAGCGTTGTTGTTGACCACCAGTGCGGCCTCGACGTCCAGCAGCCGCCGCAGCAGCGCTTCAGCGTGCGCTTCGCGCGCGCCGCGCGTCCCGCCGGCGAGATCGTATTCGAGCGTGCTGTACCCGCCGGCGATCTCGAGCATCGCCTGCGTCGCCGCCGGGCTGAGCGGCGCGCGGCCGAGGTTGGTGTGCAGGATGACGCCGGTGGCGTTGATCACCGGCTGGAGCGTGGGGGCGATCCAGCTTTCCAGGCGCCGACCGGCCTCGGCGATCAGCGCGGCTTCGTCCGGCGGCAGCCCACCGCTGCGGATCAGCCCGCGCGCCTCATCGAGCGTCTCGTGCAGGGCTTGCAGTGTGAGCCGGCGACCGAATCGCCCCTCCAGGCCGTCCGCCGTCGCCGCCTGGAGCAGACGATCGACCGACGGGAGGGCGCGCAGGCTCACCGGTTCGCTCTCCAAGTGCTGCGTTCGACGGCGCGGATCAGCGACTCCACGCCGCCCAGGCCGACGGCCAGGAGCAACACAAGAGGCAGCGTCAGTGTGCGGTTGATCTGCAGCCACATACAGGTCCCGGCCAGCAAGCCAACCAGCAGCGATTGCCGCAGCAGGACGCGCCCCGAAACCGGGGAAGGATCGAAGCGGCGGTGCAGGACCCAGACGAAGGGCAGGGCGGTGCCGGTGACCGCCAGCGTCCACAGGAAGAAGAACAGCCAGCGAGGTCCGACGGTGGGGAGCGTCGTATTAAGAAGCACGAGCAGCCCGAGCCATCCGGCGCAAGCCAGGATGGCCGCGGCAACCATCAGGGAGCGGTAGCTTGACGATCCTGGATCTGACATTCCTGAGCGGCCTGGCGAACGTGGCCGCGATTATAGCCCAGCGGGCGCGAGGCGTTGACCCCTGGCCGACAGGCCGCGCCGTGCCTGGCAGGTATAATCTGCCGCGAGACCCGATGTCGCTCCTAAGTGCCACCGACCTGGCCAAAGCCTTCGGCGCGCAGGATGTGTTCGAAGGCGTGTCTCTGGCCATCCCCCACCAAGCGCGGATTGCGCTCGTCGGTCCCAACGGTGTTGGGAAGACGACGCTGCTGCAGATTCTGGCCGGCCTCGACCCGCCGGACCGCGGCCGAACGCAGCGCGCCCGCAGCCTGCGCGTCGGCTACCTGGCTCAGGAGACCCTGTCAGCAGAAGGGCGACAGGCCCTGCAGGCCGTCGGCCTGTGGGACTGGTGCGTCGAGGCGCTCGCCGCGCTACGTGCCCAGGAGGCCGAGTTGCAGCGCCTGGAAGGCGCCATGGCTGACCCGCAGCAAGCCGTCGGGGCCATGGCGCGCTATGGCCCGCTGCAGGAGGAGTTCGAGCGGGCAGGCGGCTATGCCTATCCGGCGCGCGTGCGGCGGGTGCTCAACGGCCTGGGGTTCACCCCTGCCGAGGACGGCGTCGCGCTCGGCCGGCTGTCCGGCGGCGAGCGGACCCGGGCCGAGCTGGCGCGACTGCTGCTCGAGGATCCGGACCTGCTGATCCTGGACGAGCCGACCAACCACCTGGATGTCGAAGCCGTCGAGTGGCTGGAAGGATGGCTGACCGAATGGCCGGGCGCGGCGCTGGTGGTCTCGCATGACCGCTACTTCCTCGACCGCGTGGCCGACGCGGTCTGGGAGCTGGCTCCGCACGGCCTCGAGACGTACCGGGGCAACTACACCGCCTACCTCCGGCAACGCCAGGAACGGAGGGCGCTGCAGCAGGTCGTCTTCGATGCTCAGCAGGAGCATGTACGCAAGGAGCAGGATTACATCCGCCGCAACATGGCCGGCCAGAACACGCGCCAGGCACAGGGGCGGCGCAAGCGGCTGGAGCGCATGTTGCGCGACGAGGCCGCCGACCGTCCGCAGACGGAGAAGTCCGTCCACCTGGCGCTGCAGCCGGCCCCGCGGTCCGGCGACATCGTGCTGGAGACGGAGGCGCTGAACGTCGGCTACGCCGACGACCCCGCCGCCCTGTTCTCCGTCCCAGACATGGTGCTGCGGCGGGGCGAGTGCGCCGCGCTCATCGGACCCAACGGGGCGGGCAAGACCACCTTCCTGAAGACCATCCTGGGCGAGACGCCCGCCTTCTCGGGTGGCGTTCGCATGGGCGCCAGCCTCCATCTCGGCTACTTCGCCCAGGCGCATCAGGGACTGGACCCGGATCGGACCGTGCTCGAAGAAATCCAGGAGACGGCGCCGCGTTGGACCGTGGCCCAGTGCCGCAACTTCCTGGCGCGCTTCCTATTCACCGGCGAGACCGTCGAGAAGACGATTGCCGTCCTCTCCGGCGGAGAGCGTGGGCGCGTTGCCCTGGCCAAACTCGCCCTGCAGGGCGCCAATCTGCTCCTCTTGGACGAGCCGACCAACCACCTCGATCTGCCGTCGCAGGAGATCCTACAGGAGGCGTTGCAGGAGTTCCCCGGAACGATCCTGCTGGTCTCCCACGATCGCTACCTGATCAATGCTCTGGCGACGCAGGTCTGGGCGATCCACCCCGGGACGCGGCGCATGGTCGTCTTCGCCGGGAACTACAGTGCCTACGGCCTGCAGCGACGAGTCGAGCAGGAACGCACTCGCTCGGCCGAATCCGGCGAGCGGCGTCGCGACAAGCCGCGGCGGCGAGATCCGATGGCGACCGAGATTCGCGCCGCGGAGGACCGCATCGCCAGGCTGGAGGTTGAGCTGACGGAACTGGCCGCGCAGCTGGAAGCGGCCGGGGCGGATGTCGCCCGCGTCTCCGAGGTTGGAGGCCGTTATACGGTGGTCCAGGCGCGGCTGGAAGCCGAGTTGGAAGCCTGGGAGCGGCTGGCCCGAGGGCCGCTTCCCCCGGCGTGATAAAATGCTCCCTTTGGGAGCACGTGTGTTGAGGAGCGATCGTTGAGACCCCGAGCACGCAAGCCGCAAGCCGTTCGACGCCGCACCGGCGGTGCCTTTCCCGAATGGGTGATCAAGGCACTGGCGGCCGCGTTCGTCGTGGCGGCTGTCGGCTCCGGCATCCTGGTCTTCACCACGGTGCGCGGCCTGGCATCGGCCTGGACCGGCACGGGCATCAACCCGTTCCAGACGTCGGGCGGCGAGACGACCGACGGCACGCCGGCCCTCCCTACACCGGTGGCGAATATCGGCGAGACCGCGCCGGAGTGGAACGGCAGCGACCGGGTCACGATCCTGCTCATGGGCCTGGACTACCGCGACTGGCTGGCGGACGAAGGTCCGCCGCGCACCGATTCGATGATGCTGATCACCCTCGATCCGGTGGCGCGCACGGCAGGCATGGTCTCGATCCCGCGCGATCTGTGGGTGGCCATTCCCGGGTTCGAGCACAACCGCATCAACACCGCCTACTCGCAGGGCGAGTCCTTCAAGGTGCCCGGCGGCGGACCCGGGCTGGCGATGCGCACGGTGGAGAACCTGCTCGGCGTCCCGGTGCAGTATTACGCCGTGATCGACTTTCACACCTTCGAACGCATGGTGGATGAGATCGGGGGCGTCGACATCCTCGTCAAGCAGGACGTCAAGATCTCGCCCCTCGGTCGGCCCAGCCGCTGGCTGCATGCCGGCAAGAGCGAGCATCTCGACGGCCCGGATTCGCTGGCCTACGCCCGCGCCCGCAAGACCGAAGGTGGCGATTTCGACCGCGCCAGCCGCCAGCAGCAGGTCGCCATGGCATTGCGCGACACGATCCTCGACCTGGACATGGTGCCCACGCTGTTGACCAAGTCGCCGGCCCTCTACCAGGACCTCTCGGCCGGCATCCGCACCAACCTCAGCCTGGACCAGATGATCTCCCTGGGGATGATGGCGCTGCAGGTCCCGAAGGGGAACATCCACCGGGGTGTGATTGCGCCGCCCGACCAGGTGTCGCTCGAGACGCTGCCGGACGGCGCCCAGGTGCTGAAGCCGGTCCCGGACAAGATCCGCGAACTGCGCGATCAGATCTTCACCAACACCAGCGCCGTCGGCCCGTCCGTGCTCGGCAGAGGACCCGGGGAGGGCGCCCGGATCGAAGCGGCGCGGATCTCGGTCCGCAACGGCTCGGGGGTGGAAGGCCTGGCGACGCAGACAGCCGACTTCTTCAAGGCCCAGGGGCTCAACGTCGTCGAGGTGGGCAACGCCGACCGACTGGACTACGACAAGTCGATCCTGATGGTACAGAACGCGACCTATCCCTACGCGGTCCGCTTCCTGGCCAGCCTGATGAATCTCTCGCAAAGCCAGATCCTGTACCCGGTGACGTCGGACGCGGGTCTAGATGTGATTGTCGTCCTGGGGCAGGATTGGGCGGCGTACGTCGTTCAGCAGGGCGGCCTGCACTGACCTGACTGTCCTCGAGGCATCCGGGCGGTCCGCAAGGACCGCCCGTTTCATTTCGGCGTCGTCCAGGGACCGGCGAAGGACGCCCTCGTATCCTCACCCCTCCCCTGCTCAAGCTGACGCTCGCGATCGAGGGAATTTCGCAGGGGGAGGGGGAAGGGATTCATGAGGGATGGGGGGAGCGAAGCTCCCCCCATCCCTCCTAGTTCCCAACCCCCTCTCCGCCATGGTTCTTCATGGGTGTGGTTGTCGTCCGCGGAGAGGGGGCCAGGGGTGAGGCGGGAGGCAACTTCTTCAGCAGGCCCCTAGGGTGTAAACACTGTGACTGTCAGCGCGGCGGCCGCAAGGCCGAGGATTGCGCCGGCGACCACGTCCGAAAGGTAGTGCACGCCAAGCGCGACCCGCGCCAGCGAGACCAGCGGGGCCCAGACGACGGCGATCGGTGCGGCCCAGGCTGGCCCCCAGGCGGTGAGCAACACGGCCAGGAGCACCGCCCGCGCGGCGTGGCCGGACGGGAATGAATGTGGATCGGTGTTGCGATAGATCGCCCCCCATTCCCCGGCCGGGCGGCGCCGACGTACCAACAGCTTGATCGCCATCACGACCACCGCCAGTGCGGCGATGCTCAGCACCAGGTGGACGGCCCACGACCGCCAGAACTCATCGCCGCGCCAGGCGATGATGGCCAGCGCCACACCCCAGAACCACGAGTCCCCCGAATGGGCGAACACGGTGGCGGCGACCCGCAAAGCCCCCGGGCGCTCCGCCCGCCGCAGACTCTCCGACCAGCGCGCGTCGGCCAACAGCAGTCGTTCGAGGCTCATGCCTGGCTCCTGGCGCGCAGATGCTGCCGAACCATCTCGTACTGGTGAGGCTTATCCACGTCCATACCGATCTCGGCATACGGGCAGCGTGTAATGTGGGTCTTCAATCCGAGATGGCGGCCAACTCGCTGCTCGGCAGCCTCGAGCGAGAGCTGCCGGATCGCCCCGAGGAAGAGTACGTCGAAGCCGACCAGCGCCGCCTGCTTGAAGGCGTTCTTGCGCGTGGCGTAGAGCGCATCCCACAAACCGTCATCGGCGGCCACGGTGACGCGCAATCCATTCAGGTCGCCGCCGCACACCTCGAGCACCCTTCATGTGCGTGAACGATCGGCGCGAGCCCGGGAAGACCTGGTCCATCACCCGGCGCTCGACCACGGCATAGTCGATGTCGGCGTCCGCCGCCTCGACCGTCTGCACGCGCCAATCGACCATCTCGGGGGTGATGGCGGGTATGTCGCCGCTGGCCAGCAGGATCTGCGTCGCCGCCGGATTTCAGCCGGCGAACAGCCTGCAGGCCTGCGCGCACGTTGGCGATCATCGCACCCTGGTCGGGCACGAATGTGGACGTCGGGCCGAGTTCGCAGCCCGGCCTCCGGTCCCGGCCCGACCATCACGACGTGTTCCACCCGCGCCGCACTTTCGAGCGCATCGAGCACCCACTGCACCATCGGGCGGCCCTCCAGCTCCAGCAATGCTTTGGGGCGGCCTTGCGTCAGCGGGTACAGGGGATCGTCGGGCCCCGGGGTGCCGCCGGCGACTACCAGTGCGTCCATGCATCACTCCCCTTGGAGGCTGCCTGCGTGGCTGAGGTCATCCTCGGTCCCTGCCTCCGCCCGATGCCTTGCCGGGAGGGGAAGAAGGTCGCGATGCGCCGCGTACCATTCCGCGCCCGGCTCCCAGGCGTACCGGGCGAGGTCGATCCTTCCGTCCTCGCCGAATACAACCCCCTCGTCCACCAGCAGGAGGCGCTGAACCTCCGGGCCTTCGCCGCGGCGCAGGCTGACTTGGCCTCGTGCATTGACCACTCGCTGCCAGGGTATCCCCTCCGGGCACTCGGCCATGGCGTAGCCGACCCAACGCGCCTTGACATGCTCGTAACCCCGTAGATCCACTCCGGGTGGCGGAGGGATGAGCGCAGCCACCTGGCCGTACGTCATCAGCCGCCCGGCGGGGACAGACTTCACCACCGCGTACACCTGCGCTCGGAAGACGGGAGCCAGGACTGTTCCGACCATGAGGGAGCCTCGAGCGCCCTTCAGTTCAACTGCTGAAGCTGAGGCTGGAGTCCCAGCCGGTCGATCAGACCCTGGAGCTCTTCCGTGGTCAGGCTGCGGCCCTTCCCGGCAACTGCTACGAGCGCCGCTTCCATCATGTTGGTGCCGAACGAGCGACCCTCCAACACCGGCGTGGAGGTAACGAGGGCCTTCGCTCCGGCCTGACGGAACAATGCCACGTCGGCCGGGGTGGTGGTATTGGCCGCGACCACCTTCCCGGGGATTCTGTCCGGCATGTAGCGCGTGATGTACAGCGCGTCGCCGGCGATCACCGTGGCCCAATCGAACGCCCGGCCCCAGCGAGGCGTGCGCTTCTCCTGTTCCTTGCCGGTCGGGTACAGCCATGCAATCGGGATACGACCAACGACCGGCAGGAGGATGCGCGCCATCCGCTTGACGGCGTTCAGACTGCGGAGAGGGACGTTGATCCCGAGGGCAAACATCAGGTCGCCGAAGATGCACTCGTAGCCCTCCTGGATGAAGCCGCTGGACATCCCCCAGCGGTCGGACCCGAGGTCGATGAAGGCACGCTTGGGTTGGATCTGATCGCCGAGGGTGCGCTCGATGAATCCTGCCACTTGGCGCTCGAGCGTATTCTTGAGACCGGCGCCGTCCACGTAGGGGGTCTTTCGGACGTAGCGAACGAGCTTGCGCGCCGAGTACAGCGGATAAGCGTGCCCGTCAACGACGATCGCCAGGTCGGCACCGCCGACGCCAAAGGCGTCGACGTGACCATCCAGTTCCTGGAACAGTCGGGCGGCCTTCTCCATGTCCCCGTCGGTGCCGATGCGCTCGATCCGGATGCGTTCCCCGAGCAGGTCGATCTCGACGGCCTTGTCCCGCTTCGAGGATCCGATGCTGATGCTCACGGCTCGTTTCATGGTTGCTCCTGCGAAGTGCGGATGTAAGCGCACACACTGAGGTCCGCGCTGCGCGTCAGGGTCCGCCACCCACCGCGGGCGGCTGGATGGCAAGCGCAGGAGCGCCGGCCCCCGCCTCGAAGATCGCCTCGCCCCCATCGTAGCGCCGAAGCTGAGGGTAGCGGGCGGACACCCAGCCCAGCGTCAGCAGGCAGCCCAGCCCGCCGGTCACGACCGAGATCGGTGCGCCGAAGGCCTGGGCCACCAGACCGGCCTCCAGTTCTCCAAGTTGAGGTCCGCCGAGGAAGAACATCTGATTCACGCTCGTCATCCGGCCGCGCAGGCGATCGGGCGTGAGCAGCTGGCGGATGGTGTTGCGAATGATCGTGCTGACCCCATCGCTCCCGCCGACCATGACCAGCGATAGGAAGGTGAGCCAGAACGATCGGGACAGGCCAAAGATGACCGTGGCCAGGCCGAAGAAAGCCACGGAAGAGATCAACACCTTGCCTTGCCGCCGGATGGGTCCGGAAAAGGCGAGCACGGCGGCGACGGCGCCAGCGCCGATGGACGGCCCGGCCACCAGCCAGCCGTACCCAACGGCACCCACCCCCAGGAGGTCGCGGGCGAAGATCGGCAGCAGCGCCGTGGCGGAGGAGAAGAAGGTGGCCAGGAAATCGAGCAGCATGGTGGGGAAGATCATGGCGTGCCGGAGGACGAATCGCAGACCTTCCCCGGCCGAGCGCAGGAATGCGCCGACCGGCTCACGCCGGACGTGCTGCAGCGCCGATGAGTCGATCTCGCCTTGCTGCGCCACGCCGCCCATCATCACCAGCGCCACCAGCACCGCGGCGTACGACACGGCGTTGATCCAGTAGACGTAGCTTATGCCGGCCCCGGCGATCACCAACCCGCCCAAAGCCGGGCCGGCGATCGACCCGAATTGGAAGGCGATCGAGTTAAGGCTGAAGGCGTTGGTCAAGTCCCCGCGCTCGACCAGGTTTGGGACGAGGGCCTGGCGGGCGGGCATGTCGAAGGTGGCGACGCCGGAGCTGAGGGCGGTGATGGCGTAGATCGACCACAGGGCAGCCGCCCCGCTCATCGTCAGCCAGCCCAGCAGAGCCGCCAGCAGCGCCAACGCCGTCTGGGTGAGGAACATCAGCCTCCGGCGGTTAACCGAGTCGGCGGCGACGCCGGCGACCAGCGAGAGCACCAGGATCGGCAGGATATTGGCCAGACCCACGGCCCCCAAAGCGATCGGCTCGGGATTGATCTCGTGGATGTGCCACAACACCGCGGCGGCCTGCATCCGGGTGCCGGTGACCGAGATCAGCAACCCGATCCACAGGAGCCTGTAGCGGCGATGGCGCAGGGCGGGAGGGAATCGCATGCCGGTGGAAGCGCCGGACGTCGGCCGAAAAGCGCTAGGTCCCCCCGTCTCTCGGGATGAGGTGGTCGTCATTCGCCGGCCGGCCGCTCAAGAGGGCGATCGGCGGCAGGACACGCTTGAAGTGGTTGCGCCGGATGCGCTCAAGGACAGCCTGCACAAAGGCGCGGTCGAAACCGGCTTCGACGCACACGTCGGGCGCGTGCCGGCCGTCGACCATCAGCATCAGCAGTTGATCAACTCGGGCGTAGGTGAATCCGAGTTCGCCCTCGTCCGTTTGCCCGGCCCACAGGTCGGCGCTGGGCGGCTTGGCCAGGATGACCTCCGGAACGCCCATCGCCCGCGCCAGTTGCCGAACCTGGGTCTTGTACAGATCCCCAATCGGATTGAAGGCACAGGCAGAGTCACCGTAGAGTGTGGTGTAACCGAGCAGGAACTCAGTCTTGTTTCCCGTGCCGACGACCAGTCCCTGGAACTCCGCCGATCGGTCGTAGAGCACGATCATGCGCAGACGCGCCAGGATGTTGCCGCGACGGACGGTCTGGTCTTCCGGGATGGAGGCCAGGAACGGTTCCGCCATCGGCGTGATCGGCACCGTCGCCACATGCGCGCCCGTCTGCTGAAGGACGAGCGCGGCGTGCTCCAGAGAGTCAGGTGAAGAGGTGCGGAAAGGCATGCGTACGCCGAGGACGTTGTCCGGGCCCAGCGCCTCCGCAGCCAGGAAGCACGCCAGGGCCGAGTCCAATCCGCCGGAGACGCCCACGACTGCGCGCTTAAGCCCGGCACGGCGGACCTCCGTCCGCACGAAGTCGACCAGCGTACGGCGGACGAGATCGACATCGATCTCCAGCGCGAGAGCGTGGTCATTCATGGCGTCCCTCTCTTGGCTTCCCGATGCTGCGGCTCGGCGCCCCGAGGCGTGGGGGTCGGCGCACGGTCCACGTCGGCGTCCCGGCGCCGACCCAGGCCGTCGATGAGGCGCGGGATCAGCGCCGGCCGTGTCATGCGGCCGTGGCCGCCCGCCGGTAGAACACCCCGGCGAGGCCGAGCGCGGCCACAATCGCGGCCCCGGCGAAATCGAGCCGTGTGCCGGCGAGCAGCGGCACAGGATCGCCGCGGACGAGGCTGAGCGCCAGGCCGATCAGACCCAGGGCGGCGAAGGTCAGACAGGCGAGCAGACCCGGGCGCAAGACGCGAGGCTCGAGCGCCAGCACGCCCAGGACGACGGCGAAACACGATAGCAGCCCCATCACCTGCGTGGGCCACCGCTCCATGCGGCTGTCGAAGATATCCGAGGAGAACAGCGTCGCGGATCCTGCGGCAAGTGGGCGGCCATACCCGCACCCGTCCACCAGGCAACCGGCCCAGCTGGCTGCGGCCAAGAGCGCGGCAGGCAGGGCAAGGGAATCCGCCAAAGGCCACACAGGCGCACGGCGCAGAGCGGCGAGGGCGAATAGACCAGTCACAGCGCCCAGTGCCCCACCGACCCAACTTAGCCCACCGGCCGAGAAGGAAAACGCCTCCGCGAGGTGGGAGGCGAAGTAGTCCCAGTGCGCTCCGACATAGACCCCGCGTGCGCCGGCCAATCCCAGCACCAGCGCCGCCAGGCCCGCATCAAGACGGAGCAATGCCGCCGAGTCCAGGTCGCGCCAGCGGCCGGACATCCGGCGGTCGGGATCGGCCAGGAGCAACCACAGGAGCCCGGCGAGGGTTCCCAGGGCGAAGAGGAGTGGGTAGATATTGCCCATCGGCGGCCCAGGGTCGGAATCATACCACCACCACTGCGGCCGGAGCCTGTCCAACCCTGCTCGGCGCGTCAGTCGACACCGGAACCTGGGACGCGTCGGACAGGAGATTACGCCGCGGGTGGAGGTGCGTGCCGGGAACCGAATGACGGCTCCCTCGCCTGGAGATGAACACCTGCCCGAACGGAGTGTTGGGGCGAGTCCATGCCTCGAAAGGCGGGCCCGCGCCCTGTGCCGCCGTGGACGGTCGGACCCACTCAGGCACGAACGCCGGGCGACTGGGCGAGATGCTCTCCGATCGGCCGGCCGAAGGCGATGGCGGCGTCTCCGCCGCAGCACAGGTCGCGGCTGTATAATCCGTGCACCCCGCGGAGTGATCCAAATGGCCGAAGTTCAGATCTCGCCGGTGCGCAGCGAATTGGAGCTGATGACCTTCATTCGGTTCCCGTGGGAGGTCTACCGCGGCGATCCCTACTGGGTCCCACCGTTGATCTCCGAGCGGCGCGGCTTCCTCGACCGGGCTCGCAGCCCTTTCTTCCAGCACGCGCGCGCCGAGTACTTCCTGGCCCGCCGGGGAGAGAAGGTCGTCGGCACCATCGCCGCGTTCACCAATGACCGGTACAACCAGTTCCAGCAGGTCAACACGGGGTTCTTCGGTTTCTTTGAAGTCCTGGACGATCCGCAGGCTGCCGCGGCGCTGCTGGCGACGGCCGAAGCGTGGGCGCGAAAGGCCGGGCATGTTTCGATCCTGGGACCGGCCCAGTTCTCCACCAACGACGAGGTCGGCCTGCTGGTGGACGGCTTCCAGGATGCGCCGCGTATCCTGATGACCTACAACCCGCCGCGCTACATGACCTATCTCGACGCCGCCGGCTACCGTACGGCGATGAACCTGTGGGCGTATCGGCTGGCCATCGCCGACTTCATCCGCAACAAACCCGAGAAGCTCGAACGCGTGGCCGCCAAAGTGCTGGAGCGCGGCAAGCTGACCGTCCGGCATCTCGACATGAGTCGGTTCGACCAGGAACTGGAGGCGGTCAAGAAGATCTACAACCGATCGTGGGAGCGCAACTGGGGCTTCGTTCCGATGACCGATGCGGAATTTGGCCGCCTGGCGGATCAGATGAAACCTCTGCTCGATCCCGATCTGGTCATTCTCGTCGAACACCAGGGCGAGGCGGTTGGATTCGGGCTGACGGTTCCCGACGTGAGCGAACCGCTGCGCCTGGCCTACCCGCGACCGTCGGAGCCCGAGGCGTTCACGATGCTGAAGCTGATGTGGCACTGGAAGGTCCGCCACCGGCATGCATGGCTCCGGGTGATCGCCCTGGGCGTCTTGCCCGAGTTCCGCGGCAAGGGGGTGGACGGGCTGATGTACCTGGAGACGGCGAAGGCGGCCGTGCCCAAGGGGTACAAGTTCGCCGAAATGAGCTGGATCCTCGAGAACAACCAGATGATGAACCGGGCGATCCGCTCGCTGGGCGGGAGTGTGTACAAGACCTACCGCATGTATGAGAAGGCGTTGTAGGCCACCGGGGTCCAGGCGCGGCAAGCCTGGCGTCAGCATCGCCGCCCGGGAGAATGCGCATGTCGGCTGGATGTCGGGGGGATGGCACGCTGCCGGCGGGACCTGCCGTAGACTGGAAAGGAACCGACAGATGACGGTGCGCCATGACCCCATCGGAAACCCTGATCATGCCTAATCTGGTCTACCTCCTGCTGATGGCCGGAGTGTGGCTGGCGGCGATGGCGATCGTCTCGCCGGGCACCGGCCTGCTCGAGATCGGTGCCGTCGCGATTCTCGGTGATGGCGGGGATCGGGACGCTGCAGGTGCCGGTCGATCTGTGGGCGCTGGGCGTCATCGGCGTGGGCGTCGTCCTGTTCGTCGGCGCACTGCGGTGGAGGCGGACCGCGCTGTGGCTGACGCTTTCGGCGCTCCTGCTGAGCGCGGGCTCGGCCTTCCTGCTCGGAATTCAGGCCGGGCAGACGGCCGTCCACCCTCTGCTGGCTGCGGTCGTCTCGATTCTGACCGTCGGCTTCTTCTGGATCGCCGTCCGGCGCGGCGTGATTGCCCAACGTGCCAAGCCCCGACACAACCCCGACGCCATGCTGGGGCAGGTGGGCAATGTGCGCAGCGCGCTGGATCCCGTTGGCTCGGTGTACGTCGGGGGGGAGCTGTGGAGTGCACGCAGTGAGTCCCCGGCGGCCGTCGGCACGACCGTTCGCGTGCGAGGCCGGGAAGGCCTCGTGCTGCTCGTGGATCCGGTTCCGGGGGGACCCGCCGCGATCCCGTAGGAGGCATCCATGGACCTGACCTTCGCTCTGTGCGGTATCGGCATCGTCGTTCTGTTCGCGCTGGTCCTGCTGCTGGGGGCCATTCGGATCGTCCAGGAATACGAACGGCTGGTCGTCTTCCGCCTCGGCCGCTGCGTCGGGGAGCGCGGGCCGGGCATCGTCTTCCTGATCCCGATCATGGACCGCGGGGTGCGGGTGGATCTGCGCGAGCAGGTGCGCGAGATTCCGCATCAGACGTCGATCACCAAAGACAACGCCCCGATCGCCATCGACTTCGTCTGGTATTACAAGGTCGTCGATTCGGCCAACACCGTACTTCAGGTCGGCAGCTTCGAAGCGGCCGCCATGTATATGGCCACCACCACCTTGCGCTCGGTGATCGGCGGCATCCCGCTCGACGATGTCCTGTCACAGCGCGAGCACATCAACCAGGTCCTGCGCACCAAGCTGGATGAGGTGACGGAACGCTGGGGCGTCAAGGTGACCAACGTCGAGATCCGCGAGATCATCCCGCCGCGCGAGGTGCAGGAGGCGATGAACCGCCAGATGACGGCCGAGCGCGTGCGGCGGGCCGTCGTCACCGAATCGACCGGCACGCGCGAGGCGGCGATCAACGTCGCCGAGGGCGATAAGCAGGCGGCGATCCTCAAGGCCGAGGGCGACAAGCAGGCCAGCATCCTCAAGGCCGAGGGCGGGAAGCAGGCGCAGGCGCTGCAGGCCGAAGGCTACGCTGTGGCGCTCGAGCGGATCTTCGCCGCTGCCAAGACCATCGACCAGAAGACGATGACGCTGCAGTACTTCGAGGCGCTCAAGGCCATCGGGGCGGGCGCCTCCACCAAGTACATCTTCCCGATGGAGTTCACGAGCCTGCTGGGGAACTTCCTCAAGTCCAAGGAGTAGCGCGGTCCCTTGACGGACGACCTTCGTCAGGTCGCGCCCGTCGTCGTAGTTCCGGCGACGTGGCGCGACCTGCCGCGCCGTGTGGGAATTGGAGAAGCAGTGCTTCCCCGACGACGCCTGGCCGTGGATCGACGTGCTGGCGGCGTTGACGTTCCCGGAGACCGTGCGGCTGAAGGCGCTGGTCGGGGAGACGGCCGTCGGCTTCGTCGTCGGCGACCGCCGACGCGGGGAGGGCCTGGGCTGGATCGCCACACTGGGCGTCCATCCCGGCCAGCGACGCCGGGGGATCGGAGCCAGCCTGCTGGACCGCTGCGAAATCGATCTGGGGGTCCCCCGCATCCGGCTGACGCTGCGTCCCTCCAACCTTGGCGCCCGCCGCCTGTACGACCAGGCGGGATACCAGCAAATCGACGTCTGGCACCAATACTATCGGAACGGCGAGGATGGGGTGGTGATGGAGAAGCTGCTCCTGCAAGATCGCCCTTCACGCGGCGGCCCGCCTCTGGTAAGATAGTCCCCGTCGGGCGTTGTACCCTTCGCCCCCAGGCGCCGCATCAGGCGCCTGATCTTGCCAGAAAGGGCTTGGATCCCCATGCGTGTTCTCCTCCTCAAAGACGTGTACAAACTGGGCCGCGCCGGCGATGTCAAGAAGGTCGCCGATGGTTACGGGCGCAACTTCCTGCTCCCCCACAATCTGGCCGTGCTGGCTTCCCCCGGAGCCCTCAAGCAGGTCGAGCGCATCCGCCACTCGGCCACCGAAACCGCGTCCGTCTCAATCAGGAGTTGGGCGCCATCGCCGAACGCCTGAACGGCCTGCAGTTGGTCTTCCCGGTCAAGGCCGGCGAGACCGGCAAGCTCTACGGCTCGATCACGGCAGGCATGCTGGCCGAGTCGATCCAAAAAGCGACCGGCGCCGAAGTCGACAAGCGGCAGATCGACTTCCAGCCGATCAAGGCGCTCGGCATTCACAAGGCCAGCATCCGCCTGACGATCGACCTGGTCCCGAGCTTGACGATCGTGGTCCACCGCGAGGGCGAGTCGGCCGAGTTGGCGTTCGCCGAGACCGCCGCGGCCCAAACGCGCGAGCGCGAGGCCGAGGCCTTCGCCGAGCTGTCTGCGGATCTCGCAGCCGCCGAGAAGGCCGAGGAAGAGGCCGAGCGCCAGACGCGCAAGGGCAAGCGCGGCGAAGACGCGGAAGCGGACGAGACTGCGGAAGCCTAGCCCCCTTCGGCCGGCTCCGCGGCGAGCCATCCCAACCCCATGACCACCATCGGGCAGACGCTCTGCGACGCCCGCGAGCGACTCGGGCTGACGCTCGAGGAAGCCGAGCGCGCCACGCGTATTCGCGCGCACCATCTCCAGGCGCTCGAGAGCGAAGCGTGGGACACACTGCCCTCTCCGGTGCAGGCCCGCGGCTTCCTGCACAACTACGCTGAATTCCTGGGGCTCAATCCCGACGCTCTCCTGCTCCAGTACGTCGACGTGCTGCAGCATCGTCGGTCGGCGTTGGCGGCGCCGACGCGTCCGGTGGCTCGGGCCGCTCCCGTTACCGCGGCCGTGCCGGTCCGGCGTCCGCGCTGGGTCTCACCTGACCTGCTGATCTCTTCCGTGGTCGTCCTGGCGGTCATGGCCGTGTTGGTCTGGGGCGTCGGACGGATGATGGCCGGCTTTCGGGCGCGCACGCTCGAGGAAGCCGGAGGCGTTTCACTGGCGATCCCGACGGCGGAGCTCACACCCAGCCCGACGCCCGAGACCCCGTTCTCGGAAGTGATCGCTCAGCCGGCGGCTGCCCCAGGCGGAGGCCCGACCGCCACGCTGGCACCCCCTCCCATCCTTGCATCCTTCGGTCGGGTCAACGTCCAACTGGTCATCGAGCGTCGGGCGTGGCTTCGCGTCGTGGTCGATGGGACCGAACAGTACTCCGGGCGGGCGGCGGCGGGCGATCTCCTCGAGTATCAGGCGCAGCGGACCATCGAGGTCGTCACCGGCAACGGCGGCGGCGTGCGGGCATTCTTCCAGGGGGAAGACACCGGGTTGATGGGGGAGTTTGGCGAAGCCGTCATCCGAATCTGGTCGGAGGGTGGTCTGATCACCCCGACCCCCACGGCCACACCCCAGATCACCGCCACGCAGCCCGTCCCGGCTACGGGCACGCAGACGACCGGAGGCTAGATGGGCAAGCCGCGATTCCACGTCGTGTCCCTGGGGTGTGCCAAGAACACCGTTGACTCCGAGTCGATGGCCGCCTTGCTGCAGGGCTCGGGCTACGCGGCCGACTCGGACCCCGCCCGGGCTGACGTCCTGATCGTCAACACCTGCGGTTTCATCGGGCCGGCGAAGGAGGAATTGCTGCGGGTTCTGCGCGAATTCTCCGACGCCAAACGACCCGGCCAGCTCCTGGTGGCCGCGGGTTGCCTGACCCAGCGCTACGGTGCGGAGGTGGTCGCCCAGGCGCCGGGCGTCGACGGGGTGCTGGGCACGCGCCGCTGGGCGGACGTCGTCGAGGTGGTGCGCGCGCTGCGCCACGGCGCCTCCCCGAAGCCGGTCTATCACCTGCCGGAGCCGGGGCCCGTGATCATGGAATCGCCGGGGATCCCACGCTGGGCGGTGCAGGGCGCCAGCGCCTATTTGAAGATCGCCGACGGCTGTCGGCGGCCGTGCGCCTTCTGCGCCATCCCGCTGATCAAGGGAACGGCGGTCAGCCGCACCCCGGAGGCCATCCTGCAGGAGGCAGCGGAGCTCGATCGGCGGGGAGTCCACGAGGTCAACCTGATCGCCCAGGACACCACCGACTACGGGTGGGACCTGGGGCTCAAAGACGGCCTGGCGATCTTGCTTGAGGGCCTGCTGCGTGCCGCGCCGTCGATCGACTGGTTCCGCATCCTGTATGCCTATCCCGGCTACGTGACCGACCGGCTGATCGACACGATGGCGGCGAACCCGCGGCTGATCCCGTATCTCGACATGCCGCTGCAGCACGCGCACCCGGACACCCTGCGCCGCATGCGCCGCCCGGCGAACGTCGAGTGGGTCCACCGCACGATCGAGAAGATGCGCCGCCAAATGCCGGACCTGGCGCTGCGCACGACGTTCCTCGTCGGCTATCCGGGCGAGACCGAGCGCGAGTTCCAGACGCTGCTGGATTTCGTCGCCGAAATGCGCTTCGATCGCCTGGGTGCGTTCACCTTCTCCTTCGAACCCGGGACCTCCAGCGAGCCGCTGGGGGATCCGGTGCCGACGGCCGTCAAGGAGGAGCGCCGCGACCGGCTGATGTCGCTGCAGCAGACGATCTCGCTGCAGAACAATCAGGCCATGGTCGGCCGGACGCTCCAGGTCCTCATCGAGGGGCAGGGGGACGGTCTCTCGCTCGGGCGCTCGTATCGCGACGCGCCGGAGATCGACGGGATGGTCATCGTCGAGGGGGCGGCGCCGATCGGCGACATGGTTCCGGTCCGAATCACCGGCGCGTCTGCTGTATGACCTGAGCGGGGTCGTTGTGGGCCCGGCTTAGCACCTTGAACGGAGTTTCTTCCCCGCGGTACCCCCAGATCCCCTTCCGACGCCTCGCACTGCAAGGTCGGCCATAGGAATCGAACAGGGCGCCCTGAGAGGCGCCCTGCGGGTTGCATGGGAGGAAGTTCAGGGGCCCTGTTGCGGTGGGTCGAGTTGCTCCGGCGCTTCGGGAGGCACTTCGCGCCATTCGCCGTCGATCACAGCGGTCAGCTCTCGCAGATGCTCCTGGACGACGGCAGGCGGGCACAGCTCGACGAACAGGTAGGTTCCCAGCCACATCAGTAGGGCGTCGTCGATCGGTCCGGGGGCGATATCGGGGATCAGCCAGTACGCCAGGGCTCCCACCGGGAGCAGCTTGACCAGCGGGTTGACGCGCTGGTCGCGCATCAAGCGCACGATCAGCTTGATGCGCATCGCCGCCTCGTGAAAGACGCCGCCGCTCTTCGGAACCACACTGCGTGAAGGCTTGTCGTCCACCCTGTTCCCTGCCTTTCGGGCTGAGGCGATTATACCGCCCCGGGTCGCCCCTGCCTGATAGCGGGCTGACGCCGGGCGGTGCAGGGCCATGTTAGAATCAATCCTCCGGGGCGCGTGAGCCCCGGACCGGAGAGCACCCATCGGCCTCCGGCAAGGGTAGGTTGAATGTCCATCGAATCCCCCACGCGCGTTCCCCCGATCGATCAGCTGCAGCGCCCGCTGCGGGACTTACGCGTCTCCGTCACCGACCGCTGCAACTTCCGCTGCGTGTACTGCATGCCCAAGGAGATCTTCGGGCGCGACTACCAGTTCCTCGACCGGCAGGAGCTGCTGAGTTTCGAGGAGATCACGCGCCTGGTTCGGGTGCTCAAGCCGCTGGGCGTCCAGAAGGTCAGGCTGACGGGCGGGGAGCCGCTGGTTCGACGGCACCTCGAGCGGCTGGTGGAGATGCTGGCCGGCCTGGGCGGGCTCGACCTGACGCTGACCACCAATGGTGCGCTGCTGGCGTCGAAGGCGACGGCCCTGGTGGCCGCCGGGCTGCAGCGTGTGACGGTCAGCCTCGACGCTCTCGAAGAGGACGTCTTTCGCCGGATGAACGACGTCGATTTCCCGGCCGCCCGCGTGCTGGAAGGGATCGAGGCGGCCGCCGCAGCCGGGCTTCGGCCGATCAAGGTCAACATGGTCGTCAAGCGCGGTGTGAACGAAGACAGCATCGTGCCCATGGCCCAGCACTTCCGCGGCAGCGGTCATATCCTGCGTTTCATCGAGTTCATGGATGTGGGGCAGACCAACGGCTGGCGGATGGACGACGTCGTGCCGGCGGCCGAGATCCTGGGACGTGTGCACGCCGCCTTCCCGCTCGAGCCCCTGGAGCCCAACTACGCCGGCGAGGTCGCCGGCCGCTGGCGCTATCAGGACGGGGCGGGGGAGGTCGGCGTGATCGCCTCGGTCACGCGCCCCTTCTGCCGCGGCTGCACCCGGGCACGGCTCTCGGCTGACGGCTCGCTCTACACCTGCCTGTTCGCCGGCCGCGGACACAACCTTCGCGACCTGATGCGCTTGGGGGCGTCGGACGACGCCCTGGCCGACAGCGTGTGCGGGCTGTGGGAGCGGCGCACGGATCGGTATTCCGAGATCCGCTCGTCGGAGACCGAACACCTGCCCAAGGTCGAGATGTCGTTTATCGGCGGTTAATCCGTCCCCGTCGGGCAGGCGTAGAGGAATTGTCCGTTGACAGCCGGGGGCGGGTGACCTATACTATGTCCACTTCTCCCGTGAGATGACCCGCTATGAGCGGAGTTAGAGCACAATCGAGAGGTCGTTGACCCGAGGCACGTGGGACTCCCCCGTGTGCCTTCTTGTTTCCGCCAACCCTGGGAAGGAGACGCCATGGACAATGGGATGATCGGAAAGATCGAGAAGGCTAAGCGCTACGCTGAGGAGCGGGAGCGCATACGATTTGAGTCTTTCCGGGCGACCTTCGACGGCGACAACAACCCGCACACGGTGGAGTTCGGCAGCGAGGGCTGGAAGTGCGACTGCGACTTCTTCCAACGGCGGGGCGTGTGCAGCCATACCATGGCGCTGGAGCGCGTCCTCGAGCGGATGCTGCCGGTCAGCGTCGAAGTCACCTGAGTTAACACGCGACGGTTGCCGGGCGCAGGCCGAAGGTGGCTGCGCCCGGCTTTTTGATTCCCCCCGGGGGCGGGCGCCCTATCGAGCGACGATCCCGGCCTCACGCTCGGGTCGGCGTTCTGCTGTACAATGCCGCCGTGGTCCCACAACCCCCGATGGACGATCTGCTGTCGATTGTCATCCCGGCCTACAACGAGCGCACCTCGCTGGAGGCCAACCTGCCGGTTTGGCTGCGTGCCTGCGACGACAAGCATTGGCGGCTGATCGTCGTGGACGACGGCTCGGTCGACGGCACCGAGGCGCTGCTGCGCGGCCTGGCGGCACATCCGCGGCTGCGGGCCTACCGCCACCGGACGAATCGCGGCTACGGAAACGCGCTGAAGACCGGGCTGTTCCACGCCGAGACCCCCTATGCCGTGACGATGGATGCCGATGGTCAGCATCGGTTGGAGGACGTGGACCGGCTCCTGGACGCGATGCAGACGCGCGACGCCGACCTGGTCATCGGTGCGCGCCTGGTCAACGACACCTCCGGCGCCTATCGGCGGCTGGGGAAGGGGCTGATCCGCCTGCTGGCACGGATGCTTTTCCCGGTGCGTATCCAGGACCTGAACTCCGGTTTCAAGCTCTACCGGACGGAGATCGTCCAACGCCTGCTGCCGCTGTGCCCGGGATCGATGGCTTTCTCGGACGTCGTCACGCTGCTGCATCTCAACCTGGAACTGCACGTGATCGAGATCCCGGTCGAGACCCGCCCTCGGCAGGGCGGCCGGAGCACAATCAACACCATGACGGCGGTGGAGACGGCGCTGGAGATCGTCAACGTCATGATGTGGTTCAAGCCACTGAAGATCTTCCTGCCGCTGGCGCTGCTGCTGGTCCTGGCCGGGGTTGCCTGGGCGATCCCGTTCCTCCTGGCAGGGACGGGGATGAGCGGCGTCTCGCTGCTCGCCATCCTGAGCGGAATGATGGTGGCCATGCTCGGCTTCCTGGCCGAGCAGCTTGCGTACCTGCGGCGCATCGAGCGGCCCGACCTCGGGGCTCGCAAGGTAACCCCGGACTAGGACACGTCGCTGATGACACCGGCTCCCCCGAACACGCCTCCGAAGCGGGTGTGGCGTGCTGCCCGGATGGTCCTGGGCCTGGCGCTGGCGGCCGCGTTTCTGGTGCTGGCGTTCCGCGATATCGAGTGGGATCATCTTGCTCAGGTCGCCCGCGGCGCCAACCCGGTGATGCTCCTGGGCACGCTGCTGCTTGGAAGCATCAACCTGGGGATCCGCGCCTTGCGCTGGCATGTGCTCCTGGCGCCTGGTCGCCCCGGACCATTTCCGGGAACCTTTTGGGTGGTCACGGTCGGGTACCTGGGAAACAACGTGCTGCCGATGCGCGCCGGCGACCTGGGACGTTCCTACTTGATGGGACGCCGCTCGGGCATGGGGGGCAGCTTCGCCCTGGCGACGACCGCCGCGGAGCGCGTGTTCGATGCGATCTTCCTGGTCGTCCTGGGGGGCCTCGCCCTGCAAGGCCATCCCGGGTTGCCTTCCTGGTTGAGTAGAGGCATGGTGCTGCTGGCCGTCGGCGCGATCGGCGCGCTGGTCGGCTTGCTTCTCTTGCCTGTAGTGTGGGGGAAGGTGGCCGCCTGGGCTGAGGCCCAGCCGCGGTTGGCGAGCATCGTCGTGCGCCTGCGTCAGCGCTGGCTGGACCGCTTTGTCGAGGGCGTGTCGAGCATCCGCCACCTGGGCAGGCTGGCGACATTCCTGTTCCTGACCTGCTGCATCTGGAGCTTGGATGCGCTGACGACGATCCTGGCGGGTGCTGCCCTGGGTGTGCGTATTCCCCTGCTGGCTGCGTTCGTGATTCTGGCGGCGCTGGGGGCCAGCAGCGCCGTCCCGCTGACGCCCGGGCAGGTGGGGGTTTACCAGTGGGTGGCATCCTCCGTCGCCGTCTCGTACGGCATTGCCAGGGAGCCGGCGCTTCTACTGGCCGTGGCGATGCAGGCGCTCAACTACCTGCTCATCGTCGTGTGGGGTGTCCTCGGCGTGATCCGCCTGGGTGGGCGCGACCTGGTGCGCACGATGATGGACCTCTCGGCGCGCTCCGAACCTTCGCCTCGGCCCGTCGACACAGCGTCTGAGCCTTCCCGGAGATGACGCTCCCTCCCGCTCTGCCGCGAGTGTCCGTGCTCCTCCCGGTCTACAACGCCGAAGAGTATGTGCCGGCCATGCTGAAGAGTCTGCACCGTCAGACATTGAGTGACTTCGAAGTCATCATGGTCGACGACGGATCGACCGATCGCTCCGGAGCGCTCCTGGAACAGGCGGCGACCGCCGACACCAGGTTTCGGCTGATCCGCCAGGCGGCCAACACCGGGATCGTCGCCGCGCTCAATCGCGGGCTGGATGAGTGCCGGGCGCCGTACGTCGCTCGCATGGACGCCGACGACATCGCCCTCCCGGATCGTTTCGAACGGCAGGTTGCGCATCTGGAGGCCAACCCGGACATCGTGGCCCTGGGAACATCGCTGGCTTACATCGACGCCCGCGGCAAGAGCCTGAACCGGGTGCGCCGGTGTGGGCTGGGGGGATCGATGCTGCGTGGGAATCCGCTGCTGCATCCCACGGTCATGCTGCGGCGCAGCGTCCTGGAGCAGCATGCGATTCGCTATCGGGCGGAGTACATCTACGCCGAGGACTACTACCTGTGGTTGGAGCTTTCGCGGGTCGGCCGACTGGCCGCGCTCGACGAAGTCGCCTACCTGTATCGGGTCAGCGACACGACCCTCCGGTCCCGCAAGCTGCGCAACATGCTCCGGGCGACGTTGCGCGTCAAGCTGACCGGGTGGCGGCGGCTGGGATTGAGGCCGACGCCGGCCGACCTGCTTGGCATGGCGATCGAGGCGGGCCTGTTGTTCGTTCCGCCGCGGTTGGTTTGGCAGGCCTACCTGTGGGCAAACTTCCGCTAGCCCAGGCGGCGCGGACCGCTGCGCCTCGCGTTCGAGCGTCCCGGCCGTGCGCTTGGATTCGTCCGATGTGCGCCGGGACTCATCCTACCCGGTGCTCCGCCGCGGATGTCATGACCGAACCGCCCCGACTTCGGTTCTCGATCGTCACGCCGTCCTACAATCAGGCGCGCTTCATTCGCCGAACGATCGACAGCGTCCTGGGCCAGCAAGGGGACTTCGGGCTCGAGTACCTGGTGGTCGATGGCGGGAGCACGGACGGGACGGCGGCGATCCTGGAGGACTACGGGTCTCGCCTGAAGTGGATCTCCGAGCCGGACCACGGTCAGGTGGATGCGATCAACAAGGGTCTGGAGCGCTGCACCGGGGACGTGGTCGGCTGGCTGAACAGTGACGATGTGCTTCTCCCGGGAGCGCTTCAACGGGCGGCGTCGGCATTCGCCACCCGGCCTGAGGTGGAATGGGTGCATGGCAGGTGCCGGATCATCGATGAGCACGACCGGGTGATCCGCGGCTGGGTAGAGGCGTACAAGCACTTTCGAGCCAAGCGGCACACGTTCGAGACGCTGCTGATCGAGAACTACGTGAACCAGATGACCGTGTTCTGGCGGCGGTCGCTGCTGGAGGCCGTGGGGACCCTGGATCCGCAGTTCCCGCTGGCCTTCGACTACGAGTTGTGGCTGAGATTCGCACGTCGAGGCCCTCCGGTGTACATCGACCAGCCGCAGGCCTGCTTCAGATGGTATGAGGCGAGCAAGAGCGGGGCGAACTTCGAGGCGCAGTTCCGGGAGAATTCTCTTGTGGCGGAGAAGTACGCTGCCGGCCGGCGCTCGCTCGTGTGGCGCAATCGCCTGATGGGGACCGCCATCGCGGCCGTCTACCGGGGGATGGCCTTCGGGCGGACGGGATGGAGGATGCTTGAGCGCCGCTGAGTCGCCTGCCGGATCACCGTCCGGTCTTCGGCGCCGCTCGTCCGGTTCTGCGCAGGCAGCGACCTGGTTCGACCGGCATGCCGGGCAGCTGGCGGCTGCCTTCGTTCTGGTCTTCCTGATCTCCGGGATTGCCACGCTCGGTGAATTCGGGCTCACGTGGGACGAAGGACTGGGGAACCACCTGTTCGGCGAGCGGAACCTGCGCTTTCTGACGAGCCTGGATCCTCGCTACCTCGATCTGGACATCGATCTGGCGCCGCGCAGGCAGCCCGACCTCGTGATCGGGCTCTCCGCGGAATCGCGGCACCCGTACAGCTTCCCCGGATTTGTGGACTTGCCCCCCACCGTCAGCAAGTATCTCTTCTCCTACTGGTTGGGGTGGCTGAACCCGCTCGATGCCTTCCACTTGTACCCGGTTCTTCTGGCAGGGGGATTCCTTTGGGCGTTGTTCCGGTTCAGCGCGCCTCGTTTGGGCAAGGCGCCGGCGCTTCTGGCGATCGTGATGTTGGGCACCGTGCCTCGCTTCTGGGGCGACATGCACTTCAACGTCAAGGATGTTCCAGAGACGGTCTATTTCGGTGCCACGCTGATGGCCTACTGGGTATGGCACGAGGCACCCACGCGGAAGAGAGCCCTGGTTGCCGGCCTGCTGATGGGTTGTGCTCTGGCCGCCAAGCCAAACGCGGGCTTCATTCTCCCGATCCTCTTTGTAGGCATCATGCCCTGGAGGCCCGAAAGTGGGGAATGGCTGGCGTTGGTCAGGCACTTCCGGGAGCGCTGGTCGCACTACGCGATCATGGGTGCGACCGCGCTGGCGTTCTACGTCCTTTCCTGGCCGTACTTGTATGTGAACCCCTTGCTGGGTTTGAAAACCTACTGGGGCGGGATCATCAAGATGGGAACCGCCGGCTCTGCCGGGTGGCAAATCGATCCTCTGCGGCAGGTAGTCACGACCATGCCGGAGGTCATGCTACTTTTCCTGGGGATCGGCCTGGCCGTGGTCGTCATGCGGGCGGTGAGAAGCGGAGAGGGTGTGTGGCGTTTGGTCCTGGTGTGGATGTTGATCCCCATCCTGCGCCTGTCAGTCCCCAGCGGCGTCAATTTCGACGGCATCCGGCACTTCCTCGAGTTCCTGCCCGCGGCCGCCCTGGTGGCCGGGATCGGCGTCGACCAGGCAGCAAAGTGGTTCGAGCGTCGGCGGTCGGCGTCCGGCAGGATTGTGTGGACGGCCGTGGCCATCGCGTTGGCGCTGAACCTCGTTCAGGCTTACCGGTTGTTCTACCCGTTCATGCACCTGTACTACAACCAGTTGACGGGTGGGTTGCAAGGGGCGAGGGATCGCTTCCTGGGGACGGAAGCGTCGGACTACTGGGCGAGCAGCTATCGGCAGGGAATGGAGTGGCTGAACGAGCATGCGCCGCAGGGTTCGCACGTGGCGGCACTGATCGCGCCGTGGATCGTCGAGATCTCCGGGCCGGTGCTGCTGCGGCCGGACATCGAGACCCTGGTGGGGAGCCTGCCGGACTTCTCGGTGATGAAGGCCGCGCCGGCGCCGACCTACCTGATGTTCATCTTGCGCGGGATGGAGGGGGAGTTGGCCGACGAGATTGCATATACCAAGAAGCGCGGCAGCCTCGAATATCAGCTTTCGGTGGATCAGGTGCCGATCCTGCAGATCTACCGGTTTGGGGGAAGCTCCGGTTGAGCGGCGGGACCGACCAGGCAGAGATGGGTTTAGTGCGAAGCGGCGAAAGTGAGCTCGCAAGCCGTTGCGACAGCGCCCTGCTTTCCACCCTCGAGCACCTCGCATGCACGTGAGGATTCGGCCAAGTGCTGTCGCCAAGTTCCCCGGACGGTCGGCAAGATTGTCGCCTCCGCGCGTGGCGGCCGTTTGAGGGTGCGAATCCGATCCATGACACCGAGGTAAGACCTTGACCAATAGACTCGCTAGACTGGCTCAGGCATACTTCCTGCTCACGGGTCTTGCCGGGCTCGGGGTCATTGGATGGGTGTTCGCCACCCCCAGCGAACTGCAAAGTCAGTTTCTGCTCGGCCTATCCGTGAGCCGGTTGGCAATGGTCGGCGCCTTCGTCATTGTGGCCGGCGTGGCCGTGGCGCTGGCGTGGTATTCGCGGCGCACCCCTGAGATGGCAGCAGGCTGGATCCGGAGACACCTGAGTCGGGACGGGTGGCTGAGACTCCTTGTGTTCTTCGCCTCGGCCTCAGTCTTCCTGGGCGGGCTTGCGCTAGTTGGCTTCCGTGATTGGCTGCCCGTCCCACCCGGGGTCATCCTGCGCCTGCAACCAGCGATGGTATGGGTCATGATCGTGGCTGCATTGAACTTGCTCTGTGTCTTCGGCTTACACGACGCCGATGAATCATGGCCGCCGTCGCAGACCATCCAAACCGAGTCGCCGGATCCCGCAGCCAAGTTCCTGCGGGACTTCTTCGTCGGGTGCTTGGTTATCCTCCTCTCTGCAACCGCACTTCTTCTGGTGAACCTTCTGATCGGTGTACAGGTCAGAGATCACATGAACGCGGCCATGGTCAGACTGATGCGCGCTTCGCTTTCGACATACGACTTCAAGCCGGAGCAGGTTGAGAGAGCCCGATACATCGCCACCGCGCTCTTGTTCCCCATCCTTGCTTTCATCACATGGACGATCGCACACAGGCTCCAATGGGGAGTCCCGAGATCAACGGCTGCAGTTGGCACAATCACTTTGCTTGTTGTGGCCGGTGGACTGGCCTCCTGGGTCGTCTTATCGCTGCGAGAAGTCGACTTCCTGTACCTAAGAATCCCGTACCCCAATCTTCAGTTGGCGCCGGCCATTGCGGTATTCCTGGCCATTGTCGGGCTGCTTCTCGTAGAGCGGAGGTACCCGTCCGGGGTGTGGCGGGAGCGCCTGGAGGCCGCAGGAAGCATCACCCTCGGACTCCTGGTGGGACTTGCAGTGGTTTCCCGTTCGCTGCTCAGCAGCGCAGACGAATACGTCTATACCGTGCATTTCAATGCCTACTTCCATTCCGTCGTGCAAGTGTTCCTGGGGAGGACGCTTCTCGTCGACCTCTCCAACCAATATGGCTTCTATCCCTATTTCCTCGAGCCCTTCCTCCATCTCGTTGGGCTGGGTATTCCTCAGTTGACGCTTGTCATGGGCACCCTTCACGTAGCCTTTCTCGCGATCGTGTTCTACCTGCTCACCAGGGTGGTGAAGAGCCGAATCATTGCTGTGTGTGGCTTCGTCTCGATCGCCAACGTCTGGCTGTCGAGTCAATACGGCGCCTTGCCGGATCCCTACTTTCAGTATTGGCCTCACCGCCTGATCTTTCCGTCAATCGTGCTCTTGCTGACCTTCCTACATCAAGCGGGCCACGGTAAGCGGAAGCGAGCGGCGTGTGCCCTGGGATTCCTGGCGTGCGGTGCTGGACTGCTTTGGAACTTCGACACGGGCGCAATTGCCTTCGCTGTGTGGACCCTGTACTTGAGTTGGGAGACGCTGCTGGGCTGGCGCACACAGGGCGGGAGAGGAGCCGTCCTTGGGGTTGCGAGGCATCTGGCATCGGCAGTCGCGACGCTGCTGACGGCCCTGGGCCTCTTGCTCCTCTACACCTACGTGCGGAGCGGGAGCGTCCCCGATCTCGGGAAGCTGGGCTTCTATCAGTCGCTCTTCTATCAATCTGGCTACGGCATGCTCCCCATGCCGCTCTTCCATCCGTGGAATCTCGTTGTGCTGACCTACATGGCCGGCCTCTGTGTTTGTGCCGCGTTCTTGGCCCGACGGCTCCGAGGGAGCGATCCTCCGGGGGTGCCTGAGCAGATGAGATGGGTGACCATGGTATTTGTGGTATCCGTCATGGGGGTAGGCTTGTTCACCAATTACCAGGGGAGAAGCCATGACCTCAACCTACTTGGAACGCTTTGGTCTGCCTTCTTCTTGATGACGCTCTTCAGCGATGCCCTGACGGAGCGCCTCCTTCAGGAGGTTGAAGTCTCCGATCTAAAGATGGACACACTCCGGAATGGCGCTATGCTGACCTTGCCCGCGCTGCTCCTGTTCGTGCTTTCTGTGTATGTGGCCGCCTTCTTCGGCAAGGTTCCGGAGGCCATTCTGGGGCTTCAAGCCCGAGTGAGGGAGATCCAGGCAAGCACGCGCGGCGTCCCCCACGCATATACTCGCCGGATTGAGCTCATGAAGCGAAACTTTCATCCTGGAGACGAAGCCCCCATCTTCTCTCCAAATTACGACACGATCTTCTATCTCGAGACGGGGGCCGCGAATCCGGTGCGTGCCCCCGGATGGTATGAGCTGTTCCTGGAGAGCGATGTCAGCCTATACGCCGACTACCTCGAGAGTGACACTCCCAGTATGTTCCTGGTGTCCGATGAGTTCGCCAGCGCGTTTCCGGAGCTGTACGCCTTGATTAGAGAGGGCTACGTCGAGGTGGAACGCGAGAAGGACCTTGCGCTGTACATGCGGAAGGACCCTGTCAAGTAGGTCCATTCCCCGCAAGCGGGCGTGGCTCGAGCCTATGCCCGCACCAGGACACTACTGACTCTCGGTGAGATCGTGCAGGCCCGTGCGGAAGCCTAGCTGCCACAAACCGAGCAGCCCCCAGAAGGTGACGACCGCGTCGTTCATGACCTGCAAGACAAGGCTACAGGCCAGAGCGTCGGCGCGCGGGAAGCCAAATGGCACCAGCACGGTGACGGCGACGAACTGGTAGACGCCGACGTAGCCCGGGGTGGACGGGATGGCGCTAGACAGTCCCATGGCCGCCAACAGGATCAGCGCCTGACTGAACCAGAGACTGTGAATTGATCCGTGTTGCCAGCGACGCACCCATCGCGTCCACCATCCAGATTGCGGGGTTCAGCGGGGCGCAGGCCAGCAGCCTGCGGACACCTAGAATGAATATGGCTGGGAGTAGGAGGGAAAGCTGCCACACTAAAGAGAGCGGAGGCTTGCGAGATCGCCGCATCCGGGGAGCTTAGAATCTGACGCCCCAGACGGAGGCTCGCCGGCGCGCGCTTAGTTAGAAGTTGATGCGTTCCTTCTCGATGACCAGCGGGCGGCGGATGGCCAGGGTGTAAATCGATCCGATGTACTCCCCCACGATCCCCAGGAAGAACAACTGCACGGATCCGAGGAAGAACAGGCCGATGATCACCGGCGCCAGCCCGAGGGAGAAGTTCGCCCAATTGACGAGCTTGTAGACAAGATACACGCTGCCGATCAGGAAGCTGAGTGCGGCCGAGGCGAAGCCCAGCAGCGTCGCCAGGCGCAGGGGGACCTTGGTGTAGCTGGTCACCCCAAGCATCGCCATGTCGTAAAGCGTGTAGAAGTTGTTCTTGGTGACGCCGCGTTTCCTCCTCGGCTGGTCGAAGGCCACCTGCGCATGTTCGAACCCAAGGTCGGCAATCAATCCCCGGAAGTAGGGATAGGGGTCATTGCATTGGCGCAGGATCTCGACCACCTGCTGATCGTATAGACCGAAGCCGGTGAAGTTGTCGATCAGGTCAACGTCCGACAGGCGGCGCAGCACACGGTAATACATCGAACGCAGGAAGATACAACAGCCGAGGCTCCTGGCTGCGGGTCTTCACGCCGACGACCACCTTGAAGCCCTCTTCCCACTTTCGCAAGAAAGTCCGAGATGCGCTCCGGGGGATCCTGCAGGTCGGATGACATCGCAATCACCGCATCCCCCTTTGCCTGCAGGAGTCCGTAGAACGGGGAGCGGATGTGGCCGAAGTTGCGTGTGTTCAGGATGACCTTCACCCGCTTGTCCCGCGCCGCCAGCTCGCGCAGCACTTCGACGCTGCCATCGGTGGAGGCGTTGTCGATGATCAGGTGCTCGTATTCGTAGGGAAGCTCCTGCATGGCGAGGCGGATGCGTTCATGGAGTTCTCGAAGATTCCCGGCCTCGTTGAAGCACGGGGTGACCACGCTGATCTGTCTCACGGCGTTCCCCCCGACTCAGAACCGTCTGGCGGCGGCTCGACCAGGCGCTGCCCCAGCTCCTTCAAAGCGGCGCCGACCTCGTCCGACCGCAGGTCGTTCACACGCTGGAATTCGAAGCCATCCAACATCATCACCAGGGCCAACTGCGAGCCGGTACGCTTCTTGTCCTTCCCAAGCGCCTCGATGAACTGCTCTGATGACAGGTCTCCGGCGCGAGGCCGAACAACCAAGGCGGGGATGAGGAGAGCGTCGGCGATCTCGCGTTCCAGATGCTGGGTCAGTAACGAGCGGTTTCTCGACACGATATTGGCGGCGAGCATGCCAAAGACCACGGCCTGGCCGTGCGGAACGCGGAAAGCCGAGATGCCCTCCAGGGCGTGTCCGAAATCGTGCCCGAAGTTCAACAGATTGCGGCGGCCGCGATCGAACTCGTCACCGCTGATGTAGTCGAGCTTGATCTCCAAGGACGTACGGATGGCGGCCGGCAAGGCGCTCGGACTGCGGGATTGAAGATCGGGAAGAAGTTCTGCGAGGCGGTGGTACAGGCGTTCGCCCCCCATCAGGTGAAGCTTGATCACCTCGCCCAGCCCGCTGGTGTAGTCTTCGATGGACTGCGTTTCGAGAAACGGGGGGTAGATATGGATCCGCTCCGGTGGATAAAACGTCCCGAGGAGGTTCTTGAAGCCTCGGAAGTTGAGGGACGTCTTGCTGCCGATGCAGCTGTCCGCCTGGGCGAGCAGGGTGGTGGGAGTGAAGATCCATGACGACACCCCGGTAGAGGGTGGAGGCGGCGAAACCGACGACGTCCTGCAGAATGCCGCCGCCGAAGGCGACGATGGTGAGGTTGCGCTTCTCAGGACGCTGGACGAGTTGCTCGTAGAGCCACTGGACGGTATCCAGGGTCTTCAGCGCCTCGCCGATCGGCACCAAGATCGGCTCTCGATCGGAGAGCGGGCTGAGCAATGTGTCCCGGTACAATTTCCATACGTTTTCGTCGATGGCGAAGCAGGCGTGCGGCAGCGTGGCAAGGGCGGCAATGAAGTCTGGAGTACCCTCAAAATGCGCCTGATAGTCGCGGGTGCTGGAGTGGATCTCAAGGCTCACAGGCACGTGTAGCCCCCGTCGACGACGATCGTCTGCCCGGTGATGTACGAGTTGCGCGGCGAGCACAGGAACGCCACCACCGCCGCGACCTCAGCGGGCTGTGCCAGACGACCCAGTGGGATGGCCCGGCTGATGTCGCCGAGCTCGGCCTCGGTGTTGTTCTGGCGAGTGAGATCGGTGAGGACGTATCCGGGCGCGACGGTGTTCACCAGGATGTTATGCGGGGCGAGTTCGATGGCCAGCGAGCGTGTCATCCCATTCAGAGCGGCCTTGCTCATCGAGTAGCTGGCCCGACCTCCTCTGGCCACGACGCTCCAGATGGAGCTCACGTTGACGATCCTTCCGAAACCGCTCTCGATCATGCCTGGCGCAACGGCCCGCGACAAACGGAAGGGTGCAAGCAGATTGACTTGCAGCGTCTCGCGCAAACCGTCGTCGGCGATCTGGGCCAGGGGCGAGATGGGGTTGATGCCCGCCGTGTTGACCAATACGTGAATGGGCCCGGCCAAGGTCTGGAGATATGCATCGATCGAGGCGTCGGCCCGAAGGTCCATCACGGCGCGGGTCGGGGCGAGCACCGAGTACCCGTCCTCGGCCAGCGCCTGCGCGATGGCGGCACCGATGCCGCGTGACGCTCCGGTGACCAGGGCAGTATGAGAGATGCCCACGACCGATCTCCTGTTGTGCGCCCGGGCGGCGGAGGCGTCAGAGCCCGCGATCGGTGATTCGCTTCCTCAGCTCTTCGTTCATCGCGTACGGTGTGTCTACCATGTCGATGGTGATCGGCTGGTCCTGAGGGCAGGCGCGGATCATGCGGTGGCCGAAGCGGCCGAGCATCAACTCCCGTGTTGAGAGCTGCCCCTTGCGCAAGGGGATCGCCAGGTAGATATCTTCCTGGGTGAGCAGGTCACCCTCAGACAGATCGCGCCGGGCGTAGACGCCGCGGACGTACGAATCCAGGTACTCGATCTCCTTCTTCAGCGGAGGCTTGCGGTGCTCGGCCGAGGTCCCGGACATCTCCTCCGCCTTCCGATAAGCCTGAAACCACAGATCGATCTGGTCCGGAAGCGATGAATATGGAGCGACCTCCGCGCCCTCGGAGCGGATATCGATGTGCCGCTCGAAGAGCCGGACGCCCTTGCCGTAGGCGATGAGCAGGGACGAATGCCAGTCGTGGTACTCGTGGCTCGAGAGGCCGATGGGATGGCCCGGGTAGCGGTGCATCAGGAAGTCGATCTGATGCAGCTCGAGCTCGTTGTCCTCGGTCGGATAGGCGGCGACGCAGTGGTTGAGCGCCAGGGGAATGCTTCGGCGTTCGAAGAAGACGACCAGGTCATCCAGATCCTTGAGCGACACGCCTCCGATCGAGACCACGACGGGTTTCCGTGTCTTGGCGACCTCCTCAAGGAGAAGCCAGTCATTGCAGTCGGCGCTGGCAACCTTGATGATCGGCATATCGAAATCGACGCACCACTGCACCGAGGCCTCGTCGAATGGCGTGGCCATGGGAATGCAGCCGCTGCTGCGGATGGCTTCCACCAGGACGGCGTACTGCCCCTTGTCGAGCCGGGTCCCTGTCACGCGCTTGATATAGCGGATATCCGTGCGATCGCGGACGTCCTTGTGGATGAAGCTGTCGACGTCCCGGAACTGGAGCTTGATGGCGGCACGCACGTTGTTGAAGCGCGCGACGCGCGAATGGGCGTGGATGATCTCCAGCCCGCGCTCGACCGACCCGTTGTGATTGTTCGTCATCTCAAGGACGAACAGGTCCTCGAAGATATCCCTGCTCACGGCATGTGCCTCCCGGTCCGGCGAGACCGCCTTGAGCGCCTATTGTATCCCGGCTCCCGGTCAGGCGGTGTGCGGTAGAGGGTAAGCCGCGCCGTTGGTCCCGGCATCCCACGTTCGCACGAGCATGGATGGCGTTCGCGTGTGCCCCGGGCTTCAGGCCTGGGAGGGCGTCCGGCGGGCGCGGGCCATCCGGCGCTCACGTACGGACGCCAGCCGACGCCGGGTCTACGCGGCTCCACCCGGCTCCCACGGCGGGATGAGCAGGTTCTCGGCGAGCTCTTCACGCGGCAAGAAGGGGTAGAGGTCCTCGAGCGGCGCCGAGACGATGCGCCCATCGGGCAACTGACGCGAGCTCTGGCGCGGCTCGAAGCCCTGCTCGGGATCGAGGACCACATCGCACACCACCGGTCCAGATGACTCCAGGGCGTGTCGAATGGCGCCGCTGAAGTCGACGCCCTCCACCCGCACCGCAGGAATCCCGTACGCCCCGGGCGAGGGCGACGCTGTCGGGCAGCGTGAGGCCGGAGGACGGACCTTCCCCGACCGCGCTACCGAAAAAGGCCTGCATGGACGATCGGATGGACAGGTAGCCGTTGTTGTTCAGGACGAAGAGCTTGATGGGCAGCGAGTAGTTCACCACCGTCTGCAGTTCCTGGACGTTGAGCTGGAGGCTCCCGTCGCCGGCCAGGCAGATGACGCGCTTTCCGCCTCGGGCAATCGCCGCGCCGATGGCCGCCGGCAGGTCGTAGCCCATGGACGCTGCCCCGGAATTGGCCCACAGCCGCATCCCGCGCTTGACGTGGGCCACCTGGAATGTCACGACCGTCGCCGCACCGTTTCCACAGACGACGACATCATCGGCGTCCAGCTCGTTGAAGAGCGCCTCGATGAAGTGGTAGGGGTTGATCTTCCCGTGGAACTCGCGGTGCCTGGGCAGCACGGCGGGGTAGCGCGCGTGACGGTCTCGGCACCAGGCCAGCCAGCCCGAGAAGCGCAGTGGATCCCACTTGGATGCGTCGAGTTGACGGCTCAGTTCACGCAGGAAGTCCCCAACATCAGCGACAATGGGCCAATCGGGCTTGACCGTCGGCTTGGACAGCTCTGCCGGATCGATATCGACCCAGATCTTGTGGGCGGCACGGGCGAACGATTTGAACGTGTAGCCCGTCTGGCGCACGTTGAGCCGGCTCCCGAGGACGAGCAGCACATCGGAGTTCTGGACGGCGAAATTGCCGGGGCGCGTCCCGATGCTGCCGGGCCGGCCGCAGAAAACCGGGTCATCGCTGTCGATCAGATCATGCGCCCAGGCCGTCGTGACGGGGAGGCCGAGCTTGTGGATGACGTCGTTGAAGACCTCCACGCCGCCTGCGGCCCGCACTCCTGTGCCGGCCAGGATCACCGGCCGCTCAGCGGTCCGCAGTCGCTCCAGCATCGCGCGACACCTCCCGGCGCAGATCGTCTCGCTCAGGGAGGACCGCAGCCGGGGGTGTGTAGCCTGGAAGGGCATCGGGGTCGATCATGCTTGACTGCACGTCGATCGGAATGTCCAGCCAGCAAGGCCCTGGGCGACCGCTCTGGGCCAGGTGCCATGCCTTCTCAAGCTGGTAGCGTATCTCCTGCGGATCCTTCACCGTGACGGCGTACTTGGTGATCCCGGCCACCATCGCCACGATGTCCGCTTCCTGATCACCGAGTTGCCGGAGGGCAGGGAGATCATAGGAGCGAATGTAGGTCTCGCGTTTCACCTGCCCGGAAAGGACCAGCATCGGGACGGAATCCGTCCAGGCGCCATAGACGCCGTTGAGGGCGTTGATGCCGCCAGGACCGGTGGTGACATTGACTACCCCGGGCCCGCCGGTCATGCGCGCATACCCTTCCGCGGCCATCGCACACGCTTGCTCATGGAGGTTGAAGATGGTCTTGATCCGGGGGTGCGTGCCGATGGCGTGGTTCAGGAACATGGCGCCGCCGCCGGTCAGCATGAACACGTGGCGGACGCCGAGGTGGGCAAGCCTGTTGGCGATGTACTCTGACACACGCACGCCGAAAGCCTCCGAATGCAGAGAGGTCCCCAGATGTGTGCCCAAGGGAGCCGGCCGGAAGGCGGGACCCAACCGTGTGGTTCACCCAGGCCGCTCACGCGAGGCGTCAGGGATGGCCCGGTTCGCAGCCCACCCCAGTGGACACGTCCGACATCATACACCTCACTCGCCTGGCGTTTCGGGCTGTCGTTGGATCGCCCGCGACAAGCCACGGGCCATCCCTATCGTCGCTGTTGGCGGCGATCCCCGGCGGCGGAATGGGCGGACATGACGGGCGGCCGCGGGGGGAGCGGATTGCCAGTCCGTCCAGGGGACAATCCGAAGCTACCTCGAAAGGCAATCGACGCGGTCGTCGAAGCGCGGGTGTCTGTGAAAATCCAGGAGGGGAAGACGGTCACCCTTTCGCGGCCTGACGCTCTTGATGGCCGCGGGAGATAACGGCGGAGGGTTCGCGAGGAAGCCGAGGAGTTGCTCCCTCGCCCAAGGTTTGATGCGCCGGGGGTTCAGGCTCCGGCGGCGCCGACCTCGAGGGGAGCGGCCCCACCCCCGGCGCCCCGGACCCGGCAGCGCGCCTTCGCGCAGCAATCCCCGTGACCGCGATCAGCCCGGTCATGGCGATCAGGATGATGATGTTGGCGGGAACGGAGACGCTCACGTCATGTGCCCCGCGGGCGTCCGAGACCACTTGCGTGAAATACAGGTAGTCCTTGGGGATCAGGAGCAGGCCGAACAGGCCCAGGTAGACCGGATCCAGTTTCGAGTGGTCCTCGGCGTTCAGGAATAGATAGAGCGGGAGGAAGACGTGCAGGAGCTTGTAGTCGGCAGAGATGTGCGGCAGGAGCAGCAATGCGAACGTCACGACTGCTGTTCTGCGCCATAACGCTCTCTCGACGAATATGACGTACAGCATCAGGAGCCCGCCTGCGAGGGCGGCCGACGTGAGGTAGTACCCCAGGAAGCGGAAATCATCGAGGCCAAGCAGCCAGCCGGTCTCATGGGCGATGGTCTTCACGAGCGTGAGGATCGAGACGCCGCGCTGCACGACATTGCTGGAGAGGGAGGTGAACTGCTCGAAACGCCAGTTCGACCCCGCCACGTTGGCACCGTGCAGCAAGAACGACCGCGTTGGCCGCAAGCCCGCCCTTGAAGCAGAGGAGGGAGGCGAGCGTGAGAGCCGCCGCACAAGCGAGGCTTGCGGCGATCTCGCGGTACTTCCTTTCGGGGAGAAACAGCACGAGGAAGATCGCGGGCGTCAGCTTGAGGGCGATGGCGAAGGAGAGCAGCACGGCGCTGAGCAGGTATCGCCTCTTGGCGAAGGAATACGCAAACGCCAAGAGGCAGACCGCCACCAAGAGCTCGAAATTGCCTCGGTCAACCGCAAACAGGAACGGGTAGGAGAGGCCGGCGATGACGAAGATGTGGGTGGCACTTGACCACCACTTGCCGGGCCACAGGTACACCGCGCCTGCCACCAGGAACAGCCCGCCGACTAGGAGCAGGTAGATCGGGTACGTGTGTCGGGTGATAAGCGAGAAGCCGAAGCCGACGATGACGAGCAGGGGATACTGGGCGCTCCCGTACTGGCGGTAGGGGTCCAGGGAGGCTCCTTCAACAACGACATCTTTGAAATCCGTGCCGCTAGCTGAAGGGAGGAAGAGGAACGTGTTGTAGGGATACGTTTGGTCGAGATAGTAGCCCTGGACGTAGTGATACCCGACCGAAACTGAGACACCTGCGATGATGATCGCGGATAGGATGGCTATCTTCTGTTCCTTGCTCATAATGCAGTCTCCCCCATGTCTTGCAGATCCGCCCTCCGTATCGTTGAAGGCATCGGAGGTCTAGCGGAGGGGGCGGTTGGAGTCCCTTGCGGCGGGTTGGAGTCCCATGCGGCGCGATCGCACGGTCTGACGGAGCCGCCACAGGCATTCCGTGCAGACTGGCCTGCCGGTCTGCGTCCACCGAGGGTGCTGCGCCTGCGGATGCTTCCGGATGCGGGTTTGTCCATCAGGGAGTACTAGGGGGGCGGCGGACCACGCCCGGTCTTCCGTTGGTCACTCTTCGCGGCTGCCGACAGAGGCGCGAAAGCACAGGCCTACCTTGCTTCTCTGACGAATACGACGATTTGAGGGTAGTCGATTCGTTGAAAGTGCTGTTCGAAATCCTGCGTGATCCGGGCGGGAAGGTAGGTGAAGTCGGGCGCGTGATTGGACTTGAGGAAAACTCCCATCTCGAATTCCTGAGACACGAATGTCGCCGCGATGGTTTCGCCCAGGGCCTCAGGGTAGCTGTTCCCTGGGTGGTACCAGACCGGGAGGTGCTTCGGCGACGGGATGCCGAAAGCGGCATATGCGAACTCCAGACGAGGGCCGAAATAGACGCTGCTGGATTCCTGGCCCGGCGGTGGGACGTAGCGTTCGACGGCGGCCTCCATCTCACCGACAACCTCACGCAGGCGGGGTGAACCGAGCACCCCATCGAAGAATGGAGGCCCGGGAATTCTGACGAGCGGCTCCCCCGAGTAGAACATGTCGGGTCCGATGTATTTCACCCTTATACGCTCACCGCCGAAGAGCAGTGCGACACCCGCCACCCAAACGAGAATGCCCATCAGAAGAACCGATGACGCCCGGACGCCCGTATTCGCTATGGCCAGCAATGTGCCGGCGAAGAATAGGCTGATGCCCCAGGCGACTTGTTGGCCGTCCGAGGCAGGGCCGATCCCCACCCGCGTCACACCAACGAGGGATGCTGCTGCTGCCGCCACAGCAGAAGCCGTAACCCAAGGCGACAGGTGATCGTCCGCGAGGCCTTCACGCAACATCCAGAACTGTAGACACGCCGACGAGACTAGGATCAGGGGGATGCCGACCACGAGGTTGGAATCGGAGTCGGTGAACATACCGATCAGCCCGGTCAGCATGCCGGCGATCGAGATCAGGGCAACTTGCGGATCCTCCGCGGATCTTTCGCGGAACAATCGCACGATGGGGCGGGATGTGGCTGCCAGGGGAATGATGCTCAGCACAATGAGCGGGATCGTGAGATAGTGCTCACCTGGCTTGCCCTTCGAAAAGAAAACGATGCTGGGAAGTCCGCGGGTCTTGGCGATCTCGAGGTATCTGCTGGCCACATCGTGCGGATTGACTCCAAGGGCGAGCAACAAAGTGACCACCATGGCCGAGCCCACGACGAGGGCTGAGAATCGCATGCCGTCTGGTACCTTGAAACGCCGTCAGAAATCGCGATCACTACGACTACCAACACCCCCGCAGTGTTCGGCTTCATCATCAGGAGCAGGAACGTGGCAAGCGTGAACATCGCCACGGAGACCCTTGACGAGGGCCTGCGAACAAGTGCGATCGAAGCGGCGACGAAGACGCACGCGGAAATGGCCGTGATCGAGTTGTACCACCAGTAGGAGGTGACGCCCATCGCCAGGAGCTCACACACCAGTGGAAGCCCGATGCTGAACTTCGGTGCGGCGAAGGATGAGAGGGAAATGGTGAGGAGGGCGAAGGTCAGCAGGGCGAATGCGATCGCGATCCAGACCAATGCCGACCAGCTCGGTCCCCAGATGGCGAACGCCATGCCTGCCCCCAGGTAGAAGGCGATGGGAGTAGTGAGGTAGAAGTCCACGTAAGGCTGCTGGTGACTTGCCATGCGCCAGGCGGTGTCCACCAGTGCGCTGTAGTCGAAGCCGCCAAACTGGCGATGGCCGAACGACCACATGGCCCACGCCAACAACCCGCCGGCGATCAGCCAGGCAGCGGTGAAGCCTAGCCTGCTACGCGATGGGACGAGCCGGTTCACGCCGGTCGCCCTCCATCAGACGGCGCCGAATGCGGTACAGCCGAAACCCGGCGCCTAGGAAGTGCAGGCCGAAGACCAGCAGACTCCGCTTCGGATTCGCCGGCCAGGCGGCGCTCAAAATGGTAGGGGATCTCCAGGACCTGGGCGGGATCCGGCTGACGCCACAACAGCTTGGCCAGGATCTCCTCCAGGATGTCAAAGTGCCGGAAGGTCAGCTCCAGTTTGCGGAGCGGCTCGCCTCGGTAGAGCCGGAAGCTGTTCGAGACGTCCAGCACCGGGAACCGGGCGACGAACCGGAAGAGTTGATTGAGCAGACAACTCATCCCGACCAGCAGGCGCGGATTGTCGGTGCGCCCCCCGACCGTGTAGCGCGAGGCGATCACCACCTCCGCGTGATGTCGGTGCTGCCACAGCTCGCGGATGAACTCCGGATTGTGCGAGCCATCGGCGTCCATGATCAGCACGAACTCGCCCCGCGAGGCGGCGATCCCGGTGCGGATGGCGTCGCCGTAGTCGTTGGTGGGCTGGCGACGGATCAGCCGCACCTGGTTGGCGGCGCAAACGGCGGCCGTGTCGTCCATCGGTTCCAGCGTGTCGACGACCAGGACTTCGAAATCCGGCACCAGCTCCCGCGCCGCGCGCGTGAGCCTGGGAAGCAGCAGGGCGAGGCTCTCCCCTTCGCGGTAGGCCGCCACGACGATAGAGAGGCTCTCCTCGGGGCGGGGCTCCGCCTGGCCGGCGACGGGGATCTCAATCATGTTCGGATCGGCTCCGCATCCATTCGAGCATCTGACGAACCCCGGCCTCGCTTCCCGTATTGGGTCGCCACTCCAGCGCTTGCTCGGCGCGGCGAATATCGGCCACAAAGACCTTCTGATCCCCTTTGCGCCAGTCCAACGCGTAGTGGTTTAGCGTGGCAGCCGGTGATCCTCTCGAGCATGGAAAAGAGCTCCAGCAGGGACAGGCTGTTGGCCATGCCTCCGCCGAGGTTATACACATTCCCGGCGCAGGCATCGAGGCGCCCGGCCGCCGCTCGATAGGCGGCGACGGCATCCTCGATGAACAGCACGTCCCTCACCTGCTTTCCGTTGCCGTTGATCGAGAATGGCTTGGCGCCCGGCTGGGCCGCCTCCAGCGCCATCTGGCAGAACCACCCGATCCAGCCCTGGTCGAAGGTGGCGAACTGACGGCCGCCATACACCGAGGAATGGCGGAACACGACGGTCCTCAGTCCGAAGACGCGGGCGTAGTCGCGGACGTACTGATCCGCGGCAAGCTTGGAGCAGCCGTAGGGCGAGTGGCCGTCGAGCGGTGCACGCTCGTCAAGCCCGTAGGGGTGATCGGGCAGGGAGTAACGAGTGGCCTGCTCGTCGATGCGCAAATACTCCAGGTCGCCGTAGACCTTGTTGGTCGACGAGAATAGGACCCCCGAGCCCGGCGAGAAGTTGCGCACTACCTCCAGCACGTTCAGCGTGCCGCCGGCGTTGACCTCGAAGTCCAGGCGCGGGTTCGCCAGGCTGGTCGTCATCGCCACCTGGCCGGCCAAGTGGGCGATGACGTCGGGCGTGCTTTCTTTGACGATTGCGGCGACGGCCTCGGGATCGCGGATGTCGGCGCGCACGAAGCGCACGGCGTCTCGATGGCGACTCTGCACCCAGGCCAGATTCTCTTCGGCGCCTTGTCGATACAGGCTGTCGAACAGGGTCACGCTCTCGCCATCGCGTAGGAGTGCGTCGGCCAGATTGACGCCGATGAAGCCGCAGCCGCCTGTGACCAGCCAGTTCATTCCTGGACCTCGCTCCGTGTCGGTGGATGGGCCCCAGGGAGCAGGTCGCTTCGGGCCGCGTACCACTCGATGGTCTCGCGGATGGCATCGTCAAATGACCAGGCGGGCGTCCAGGTGAGGACGGCCTGCGTCGATGCCAGGTCCGCCACCTGCGGCGCTTCAGCCACGCGATCCGGAATGGCGCCGAACACGGGTGATGCGGTGGCACCCGTCAGAGACTGCACCCGTGCGGCGATCTCGGCGACCGAAAGTCCCACCCCGGTGCCGACATCCAGCGTCATGCCGAGCGCGCCGTCTGCCGTGGCCATCTGGAGCAGGGCACGGACGAAATCCTTCACGTACACCGGGTCGCACAGCCGCTTGCCGCTGGCCAGCCGGGGCGGTGTGTTCTCGAGACCGCAGCGGATCAGGTAGGGGATGAGCTTGTCCGCAGGCTGGTGGGGGCCGAAGACCATGTGGGGCCGGGCGATGACCACGGGCAGCCCGAAAAGGGTCCAGTACATCTCGGCATACGAAACCATCGCCAGCTTCGACGCCGCGTAAGGAGAATTGGGGGTTTGGCCGGCCCGCGGCGTCTCCGAAGACGTCACCACCACCATGCGCTGACAGCCGGTCCCGACCATCGCCGTCATCAGATTCACGGCGCCGATCAGGTTGTGGGCCAGTGTCGGGAGCACAAGATCGGGCGACTGGCGCGTGTCGACCATTCCGGCCAGGTGGAAGACCATCTCTGGCTGGTTCGCCTTCACCATACTCCTGGCGGAAGCCTCGTCGGTGAGGTCGGCGGCGAGGATCCCATCCGGCTCGGGCGCATGCAGGAGAGAGTCAGCCAGCGCAACGCCTGCGACCTCGGCGCCGACTGAGCGCAAGGCCCGGCAAAGGTTGGTGCCCACGAAGCCCGTCGCACCGGTGACCAGAATACGCTTGCCTTCGAACCGGCCCCCGAATTCTTCCGGAAACGAGTGTGCAGCGCGAGACGGATGCAAGGTCACTCTGTCCTCACGCCGGCGTCCAACGGGCGGTCCGCCGGATGGAATCATCGAGAGGGACCAGCTGGCGAAGCCCAAGCTCGCGGCTGGCGCGCTCGACCCGCGGGACGTACCTCTCCGGCTGCGACGTAGGATCCGCCGCTTGCCGGATATGGATCTCCGCCCCCGGGCTCGCCACGTCCCTGACGACGTGGGCGAGGCGTTCGATGGTGATCGCGTCTTCCGACCCGACATTGTACGCACGGTAGGACTGGCCCCGGATCAGGATCGTCCACAGCCAGATCGCCAGATCCGCAGCGTAGAGGTACGACCTGAACGGCGTGCCATCACCCCGGACGACGATCGGGCCGCCGCGCAGTGCGTCGCGGATGAAGTTGCCAATGGCGTAGTGGATGTCCAGCGGAAGGTAGGGCCCGACAAAGGCAAAACAACGGGCGATCTTGGGTTCGAGCCCCGATCCCCGCGCGTACAGCGCACACAGGTGCTCGGCCATGCGTTTGCCTTCGCCGTATGCGGAACGCGGGTCAAGCGGATCGGGCGCACCGGTGTAGTCCTCCGGGACATGGGTCATCTCGGATGGCTGCTTTCCGTAGACGGCGCCGGAACTGGTCAGCAGGAAGCGCTTGGCCTGGCAGGCGACGGCGTGGTCGAGCGCGTGGCGGGTGCCGTCAACGATCGTATCCAGCATGTGCAAAGGGCTCTCGTCGTTCAGCTTGGCGCTGGCGTCGGTGGCGGCGTGGATGAGGTGGGAGAAGGTCCCGGCCGGAAACTGGTACGAGCGGACGTCGCCTGCGAGCATCGTCAGGCTGGGATGGCCCGCCAGGTGCGGCGCCTTGGACCGAAACGCATCCGGATCGCGCGTGAGCACGACCGCCTCCACACCCAGCCCGAGCCGGTCCTGTGCCCACAACAGGCTCTCCAACAGCCAGCAGCCGAAGAAGCCGGTCCCGCCGGTGATGAATACGCGTTCGCCGCGCAGCTCGTCCCACAGGTTGCGGGTGTGGTCCAGAACATGATCCAGGTCGCCGGCGAGCGGGTTCTCTGGCATCCCTATTCCCAGGCATCCACGCGAATGCGCTCGGGCCTCACGGCCTGACCCTCCAACTCCCCTCGCAGGGCGGTCAGCATGGGCGGGGGGCCGGACAGATAGTAGGTCATCGCCCGCGGGGCACGGATGAGGCCCCCGATCGTCCGCCATTCGAGCCGCCCGGCAAGACAGCCTGACCCGTTGGCATTCTGTTCTGCAAGGTAGTGGGCAAGCAGACTCGGACTGCGAGCGACCGCCTCTTCCACCACCGATCGGTAGATCAGCAGCGCGGGCTGCCGTGCCCCGTAGAAGAGATCGATCCGCCGCCCCTGCTCCGCCGGAAGGCCGGCGAGGAAGGCCGTGAAGGCGGTGATCCCCGTGCCCCCGGCCAGAAGACAGACGTCGGTGTCCCCCTCCACGCAGAACTCGCCGTAAGGCAGCTTGACCCAGACCTGGCGACCCGGGGCCAACTCCGCCTCCATGCGGGTCGAGAAGACCCCCTTGACGGCGTAGGTGATGCGCAGGGTCTCCCGCTCGGTGGGGGAACTGGCGATGGAGAAGACGCGCGAGTCGGGCCAGAAGTCGCCCGGCCGGTATGGATCAAGTGCAAGATGGAGGAACTGGCCGGGCGCAAACCGCGGCGCCGGCTTCTCGGGCTTCAGCAGGACGCTGTACACCCGCTCGCCATGATCGATCACGCCGGCCACGTCGCAACACAGTCTCTGCGGCATCAGCCGGCACGCTCACCGCGCATGAACCGGTCGAAGACCGATCCGATGTAGTCCAGTCGGGCGTCGTCCAGGCCCGGATACACGCCGATGAAGAACGTGCGCTGCATGATGACGTCGGTGTTGGCCAGCCCGCCGCAGACGCGGTGCTCGATGTCGAGAAAGGCCGGCTGGCGCAGCAGGTTCCCGCTGAACAGGTTGCGGGTCTCGATCCGGTTGGCCTCGAGGAATCGGGTCAACTCGTTCCGCGTGAACCCGGCGCCATCCTGCACGGTGATGACGTATCCGAACCAAGTCGGGTCCGCCTGGGCCGGGGCGTGAGGCAGAAGCAGGCGATCCGCATACGGCTGGAGCATGGCGTGGATCCGCTGGAAGTTGGCTTTGCGCCGGGCGATAAATCCATCCAGCTTCGCCAGCTGCGCCACGCCGATGGCAGCCTGCATGTCGGTCAGTTTGAGGTTGTAGCCGACATGGGTGTAGACGTACTTGTGATCGTAGCCGTAGGGCAGGCTGCCGAACTGCTGGCTGAAGCGCTTGCCGCAGGTGTTGTTCTCGCCCCCGGCGCAGTAGCAGTCGCGGCCCCAATCGCGGATCGACCGGGCGATGCGCCCCAGGAGATCGTTCCCGGTCAGCACGCAGCCGCCCTCGCCCATCGTGATGTGGTGCGCGGGATAGAACGAGACGGTCGACAGATCCCCGAACGTGCCGGTCAGGCGGCCGCCGTAGCGCGACCCGAGCGCATCGCAGTTGTCCTCCACCACCCACAGGTCGTGGTCCCGCGCCAGGCGCATGACGGTGTCCAGGTCGAAGGGGACGCCCATGGTGTGCGCCATGACGATCGCCCGCGTCTTCGGGCCGACGGCTTCTTCGACGCGGGCCGGAATGGCGGTGTAGTCGCCCAGCCTGACGTCGACGAACACGGGGACCAGCCGGTTCTGCACCAGGGGGGCCACCGTGGTGGGGAACCCCGCGGCGACGGTGATGACTTCGTCGCCCGGCCGCAGCCGACGCTCGCCGAGCCTGGGAGAGGTGAGCGTCGTCACGGCGACCAGGTTGGCGGACGAGCCGGAGTTGACGAGATGGGTAGCCGCGAGCCCGAAGTACTCGGCGAACTCGGTCTCGAATTGATCGGCGTAGCGTCCGGCCGTGAGGAAGAAATCCAGGCCGAATCGACGAGCGCCTGCATCTCCCGGGCGTCGAACACGCGCCCGGCATAGTGCACGGCATCGACCCCCGGCCGGAACGGGCTGTCACCGAATCGCTCCCGGTGGTACTCGGCGACAAGCCTCAAGATCTCGGCGCGCAGGTCGTTTTCGGTGGTCATAGAACCTGGGGTTCCGCCGCCAGAAACGCCTTGTACCAGGCGATGGTTCGATCAAGCCCCTGTTCGAGTGTGAAGAGCGGCGACCAACCCAGCATCTGCCGGGCTTTCTCGGCGCTGAGGAACTGCTTGCGGATCTCGTTGGTGGCCTCGTTGCGAATCTCCGGCTCGAGACGAGATCCCATCCGCGTCAAGATCCGCCGGACCAGATCGAGGACCGTCACCTGGTTGCCGTACGAGAAGTTGAAAGCCTCGCCGCGCAGGTCCGGCTGCTCGGCCAGCTGCTCCGCCAGCAGCATGCAGGCTGCGGCGCCATCCTCGACGTAGAAGTAGTCGCGCACGTAGTCCCCATCCGAGCGGATGACCGGCCGCTGCCCGCGCAGGATGGATCGGATGGTGCCCGGAACGATCCGGTTCCAGTTCAGGTCCCCGCCGCCGTAGAAGTTGCCGCAGCGCGTGATGGTCACGGGCAGGTCGTAGCTGACGGCGTACGTCCGGGCGATCAGATCCGCGGCGGACTTGCTCACGTCATAGGGGTGCACTCCCTGCAGCGGCGTGGCTTCGTCGTAGGGAAGCACTTCCTGGTCGCCGTAGGCCTTGTCCGAAGAGGCGACGACGATCTGCTTGACCGTCGGGCTGCGTCGGCAGGCCTCGAGCATGTTCCAGGTGCCGGCGATGTTGGTCTCGAAGGTCGAGACTGGATTGCGGTTGGCGATGGTGACGATGGTCTGGGCCGCCAGATGGATGACGGTGTCGATCTCGTATTCGCCGAGCGTGCGCTCGAGCAGCTCACGATCGCGGACGTCGCCGCGCACGACCTTGACCCGGTCGATCTGGCGAGAGCGAACCAATTCGCTCTGGGGGACCCAGTCGCGAACCAGGCAGACGACATCGGCGCCGGCGGCGACCAGGCGGGCGACGAGCCAGTTCCCAAGCAGGCCGGTAGCGCCGGTGACCAGCGTCGGACGGTCGAGCCAGAAGGCGTGGTTCAGCGCCAGATCTTCCATGGGGCATTGCCCTCCGACCACAGTCTGTCCAGCAGGAGGACGTCGCGCGCCGTGTCCATGCACTGCCAGAAGGCCTCGTGCTGATAGGCAGCCAGCTGGCCTTCGGCGGCCAGGTGCTCGAGAGGTCGAACTCGAAAGACGTGGTGTCTCCGGCGATGTAGTCGATGATCCCCGGCTCGAGCACGAAGAACCCGCCGTTGATCCAGCCTTCGCCGAGCTGGGGCTTCTCTTTGAATTCTGCCACCCGGCCGTCGGCCACGACCATCTGTCCGAAGCGGGAAGGGGGGCGCACGGCGGTGATCGTGGCCAGTCTGCCCTGCCGGCGGTGGAACTCGACAAGCTTGGGGACCTCGACGTTGCCGACGCCGTCGCCGTAGGTGAGCATGAACGGCTCGGGGCCGATGTACTCGGCCAGGCGCTTCACCCGGCCGCCGGTCTGTGTGTCCGCACCGGTATCCAGCAGATGGACCACCCAGTCTTCGCCATCACCGCTGTGGGTGGAGACCTGCCCGGTATCCAACTGGATGGTCAGGCTGCGCGCCCGGTAGTGGTAGTTGAGGAAGTAATCCTTGACCTGCTCGCCCTTGTAGCCCAGGGCGACGACGAATTCCTTGTAGCCCTGAGCGGCATAGATGCTCATGATGTGCCACAGGATCGGCTTGCCGCCGATCTCGACCATCGGTTTGGGCCTGATGGTGGTCTCTTCCGAGAGGCGCGTGCCCAGCCCGCCGGCAAGGATGGCGACTTTCATCGATCGGTTGCCTCCAGCGTCGCGTTCCGTCCGCCTATGGATGGACGATTGTACATCGTCTCCAGCTTCCGATGGGTGTCGCCGGCTCCTGCTCCAATCGAGTGGCGCACGCTCGCCCGTCAGGTGCCCAAGAGGCCCGGCTGTCGCGAAAGGGGGCGCGCGGGTGGTCCTGAAGGCGGCCGCAAAGCCCGAGGAGCGCTCCTTGGGGGGTTCCTTCCACGGCCCTCGCTCGAACGGGGTCGATGGGGCAATCCAGCACGGAGGTTGATGAGGACAGGGCGATGAGGTGGGTCTCCGGAGTCCGATGATGCCGGGCTTTCAAAGGCCTCGCCGCAATCTCCTCGAGCCGGCGCAGACGAGAAAGGTCTCCAAGGGATGCGTCGACGACGCAGGAGGTAGATAATACCCAGCGAAGACGCTTGGCTCAATGGTCCAAGCAAGCCAGCCTGGATCTCCATTCCGCAACACCATGGGTCCGGGAGTCTGCAGGATGAACTCGGTGGATTTGGGAACGCTGCAGGGCAATCAGGGGAAGCCGGGTCCCGGCTTCAGGATCGCCTGGCAATCTGCGCTGGTACTCTCGTTCCTCACCCTGTTCTGGACCTTGGCCTGGTTGTCCCCCTGGACCGACAAGTCCGAGCCACTGGCATTTGCAGCTGGCGCCGTCATCCTGGTCTTACTCTGGGTGCCGGCCTTAGCCTTTGCGATCAGGGGGCGAGGGCGCTATCCCGTCAGCCCACGGCGCCTTCTTCAAGACAACCCTCAGCTGTGGATCGTGGCGCTCTATCTGATCCTGGCCGTACGTGACATCAACATGATTCCGACGTGCGACAACGGTGCCTATTTCAGGATGGTCTTGGACGCTGTTCAGCAGTTCAACTTCGACTTGGGTCACAGTCTGACAGCGATGAAGCTGGCCGGGCATCCGGCCCAAGCCTATGCCGCCTACATGATGCTGGGGCAGTTCCTGGGCTTCACCCACTTCCAAATCGCCAACCTGCAAACGTACCTACTGCTCGTGATCGGGATTCTTGCTTTCTCAGGCATCGTGGGCCACCTATTCCCCGGCCGGGAGCGAAGGTGGGAGCGTCTGCTGGCCACGGCGCTGTTCGCCTTCACCCCCTTGGTGTACGGCCTGTCCTTGACGATGTCCCCCGACTTCGCCGTCCTCGCGTTTCTGTGCCTGGTGATCTGGTGTGTCCTCGCGCGAGTACACAATCCTCGCCATCGCATCCGGGGTGATGCTCTGCTTCACCAAGGAGGCCGGCGCTCTCTTGTATGCAGGCCTGGTACTTGGAATCTTCGGCGTGTTCGTGTCCTACCGGGCTTGGCACAGCCCCGCAGCTAGGTGGCGGGCTCTTGCGGCGGGGGTGTGGGGGAACCTGCACCTCCTCCTACCGCTGGCCCTCTACGCTTTCTACATCGCCTCCGACGGGCAGCTATGGATCTTCAGCGAGCGCGCAGGATCTCGCCTTGATGACGCGGCTCTTCCCTCTTGATCCATGGAATCTATGGGGCAAGACGGTCCAGATGTTCCTGGCGAGCTTCAACTGGCTGGTATGGGGACTGATCGGAGTGAGCATCCCGATCGGGCTCCTCAGGCGACGCCGGGGCGCGCCCGAGCTGCAGGATCCATCCCGACCCGGTATCTGGTTTGTGGTGCTCGGTGTGGCCATGATCCCCTTCGTTCTCGTGAACTACATCTTTCTGACGTGGAACAACGCCCGCTACGTATTGCCTGTATGCCTGTTCGCGTCCATCTTCCTGCTGAAGGCTCTTGAGGGGTTGTGGCGACGGAGGGGCTTGCGGGTCGAGATGCTGGCAATCTGCCTGGTCCTGTTCGGCGCATCCACTTTTCGGACGGTCGACCCCTTGCTGGCGCAAGTTTTCCCGACGTTTGAATTCGGCGACCACCGGATGAGTTTCTACAACTCCGTGGCAACCGTCTGTGATCTCACCTTCTACAATCATGAGTACATCCACTACAACCGACTGTTCGACCGGTTCCTGGCTGAGGCGGAGTATGATCCCGGCGCGGATGAGTTCGTGTTCTTCACGGGAGGGGTCTGGGCGGATCTGGCAAACCACAACATTGAGTACCTTTGGACGGGTGGTCGGATGCTCGGGCCGTTGTACATTGACCCGATCTCGAGGACGCGCACCTACGATGCAAAGGGGAATGCCCCGCTGCGATCGACGATCTTCGTGCGTGGGGAGTCCGACCCATCCATCCTGCCGAGCCACGCCTACTCCATCGAGTTATTCTGGATTGGGGAGCTTCGAGACCTGTCGGTCTCGGAGATGAATGACTACTACAGGGTCCTTCGGAAGATCCGGGTGGAGGAGGACGGGTACGCCCTGATAGGCTATGAGCTTGTCCGCCGACAGTGAACGCGTGGCATCGCGTGGCTGGTTCCGCGCAACGGAGCCCCGGCCGAAGCCTTACCACCCTGGATCCGACCCTAGATGGAAGCCTGTCCCGTGGAGGTGCATGGGATTTTCGACTCCCTCCGGCCAGGGTGGGCAAACCCGTGCGGGTTCGGACGGGCCGAGGTCACCCGGGCGTGCGAGGACTTATGGCGGGCGTCCCGTTCCCCTCAGGCGCAGGCGATGTGCCTACACCCGGGCCCTTGGCTGCGGGCAAGGCGGCCGGGGAGGCCAGGGCTACCCAGGCGAGGAGCAGCTCCAAGGCAAAGATGAAGGGATACTTGTTCCCGAGAACCGGGGGAACCACCGTGTAGGACACGGAGACCAGGATCAACAAGCCGCAGGCGCAAACGATTTGGGTTAGGGCGGCCCGCCTGCCTGAAGTGACGTACTCCCCGAGGAGGACCGTCAACAGGATCGCAAAAGGCGCACCAAGCAGGACGAGCTTGTAGTCGTGGCTGATGCTTGGGATCAAGTTCATCAGGGGGACGGACAGGGCAAAGAGCCATGTGGCGCCGGAGGCGCTGTAGCCCCGCCGGAACAGCACAAACGCCGCGGATGACCAGATCGCCAGGGGAAGGACGACCAGCGCGACGCCTGGGATCGCCAGCCCCCACCTCTCGCCCAGGAATCCATTCAGCATCTGGCTAAAGGAGGCGGCCGAGTGGTTGGCGACCCAGACGCCCGGGGAGGCTGCCACCCCGGAAAGCGTCTCAACGAAATGGAGGGCGGGCACCGGACCCAGACAGAACAGGAGAACCGCGTTGACCACTACGATCGGCAGCAGACTTCTCCACCCGTGCTTCCACACAAGGAGTGGAAACAGCACCGCCGGGTAGACCTTCAAGTGGGCGGCGGCCGAGAAGAGGATCACCTGCAGCCATAGCCGCTTCGGGTATCGGACCAGCACCCACAAGCCGGCCAGGCACAGGACGATGGGTAAGATGTCGATGTTGCCGCGCTCAACGCCGAATAGAAAGCCGTAGCTGCTGAGTGTAAGGAAGGTCAGGGAGAGAAAGAGGGGAATCGACAGTCCGCGTTCGCCGACCTCGGGGGATGAGGCGCCATGGCTGACCGCCAGCCCGGCGATCCTGATAGACATCCAGACCGAAGCGATCGTCAGCAGGACGACCACGACCACATGGATGGAGTAGGCCTGGGCAACGTCGAAGATCTGATACGGGAGCAGCAAGAGCGCGCTGAAGGGTGGGTACCACAGGCCGGAGCCGACGTAGGGATCCTTCCCCGACACGAGCAGGCTGCCGGGGAAGTAGACGCCGGCGCGGAAATCTGCGCCCACCGGGTTAAGCATCGGAAACAGGTAGGCCTGGCTCCACCCACTCGCAAGGTCACTGATGTGCGGAGCGATCTGGTTCGCATACCAGACGACAAGCGTCGCAATTGCGACCAAGGCCACCGCAAGCGCCAGACGTTGACGGGTGGACGTCAGCATGATCACCGCCCTGGGCATTCCGCGCGGACGGCAATTGTACTTCCGCTCCGCGGCCTGCCCTTCATGTTGAGGACGGCAGCTTCCAGCCCAACTACGCACGCGCAGCCCTGGTCGCGTCCGGTTGTATCGGACCAGGAGGACGATGCCTCAGCCTGACATCGTGGCGACTGGCGCCTCTGCCTGGCGGCACGTCCGCCGAGCGGTCCAAGACACCGGCGCAAGCGCTCTCGGCGGCATTCGTACGAATCACTTCACACATAGCGACTTATCGCGAGATGACCGTGTTCCGCGTGCGAGGTGTGCGGCAGACGCCCATGGTAGAATGCGCGCACTTGAGCCTGGGGTCCCCTTGAAACGCTGGCAATTCTGGCTGGGCGTACTGATCAGCGCCGGCTTCCTGTGGTGGGCGCTGCGCGGGCTCAGGCTGACCGACATCTGGGAAGTCGTGCGCCACGCGCGGGTAGCCTGGTTGATTCCGGGTGTGGCAATCTACTTTCTGGCGGTATGGGCCCGTGCGTGGCGCTGGCACTACCTGCTGCGGCCGCTGAAGGCGATCCCCACCCGCAGCATGTTTCCCATCGTGTGCATCGGCTACATGGGCAACAACATCTATCCCGCCCGCGCCGGCGAGTTGCTGCGCGCCTACGTCCTCCGACGCCGCCAGGCCGTCCCGATCTCCGCCTCGTTGGCCACCATCCTGGTGGAACGCGTTTTCGACGGCGTGGTGATGCTCGGCTTCGTGTTCCTCAATCTGGGCGAGCTGGCGGGGCTCAACGCCTACTCCGGCTTCATCGGCAGCATCGAACAGGTGGCAATCTGGGGGGCGGTCATCTTCCTGGCGGCCGTGGCCGCCTTCCTTCTGATGGCCGCGCTGCCGGAGCGGTCGGCGCGCCTGATCGGCTGGTTCATCGACCGCCTGATCCCGGAACGTTCCCGCGCCGGCGTGCGCGGGTTCGTCGAACGCTTCCTGGGCGGCCTGGCGTCGCTTCGCTCGCCGGCCGATGTGGCGATGGTGCTGGCCACCTCCGTCGTGATCTGGCTCCTGGAAACCGGAAAGTACTGGTTCGTGATGCACGCCTTCCCGTTCCAGGTAAGTTTCTTCGCGCTGATGCTGATGAACGGCATCGTCAACTTGACGACGACGCTGCCCTCGGCGCCGGGATACGTCGGCACCTTCGACGCTCCGGGGATCGCGCTGCTGACCTCGTACGGCGTCGCCCCCGAAGTCGCCGCCGGATACACGCTCGTGCTGCACGGCGCACTCTGGCTGCCGATCACGCTCCTGGGCGCCTTCTACTTTGCCCGCGAGAGCCTGAACTGGACGAAGGTGCAGGCCGAGGTGGCGGCGGAGCCGGCGGCATGAACATCGCCATCATCGGCGCGGGCGCCGGCGGTCTGGCAGCGGCATATGACCTGGCGCAAGCCGGCCACCACGTCGTCCAGTACGAGGCCGGCGACCAGGTCGGCGGCCTGGCTGCCGGATTCAAAGAGCCGGGCTGGGACTGGTCGCTCGAACAGTATTACCATCACTGGTTTGCCAGCGACCGCGCCATCCTGGGATTGATCGCCGAGCTTGGTTGGAGCGATCGCCTCCTGTTCCCCTGGCCGATCACCGCCGCCTTCCACAAGGAACGCTTCTACCCGCTCGATGGCCCGCTGTCTTCATTGTTTGGCGGGGCGGCGTGGATGGACCGCCTGCCCGGCGCCGGCATGCTCGAGCGCGCGCTGAACATCTTTCGCTACCCGGCGCTCAACTGGCCGGATCGCCTGCGCTATGGGCTGGCCGGCCTGTACCTGACCTTGACGCCTTCCTGGGAGCGATTCGAGCAGACCACGGCCCACGAATGGCTGCAGCGTTGGATGGGAAAGCACGTTTACCAGGTGCTGTGGGAGCCGCTTCTGGTCAGCAAGTTTGGGGGGCACTATCAACAGGTCAACATGGCGTGGTTCTGGGCGCGGGTCAAAGCGCGCACGCCGAGGCTAGGGACGTTCCGTGGAGGATTTCAGGCGTTCCTCGAGGCACTCGCCGAGCGCGTGCGCAGCCTGGGGGTCGACCTGCAGTTGCAGACGCCCGTTGAGCGCATCCAAGCAAATCCCGGCGGGGGCCTGCGGCTGCGGATACGCGGCGAAGAGCGGGCCTTCGATCAGTGCCTGGTCACCACTTCGCCGGGGCTGCTGGCGCGGCTGGCGCCGTCCATGCCTCCGGACTACCTCCATCGGCTACTGTCCCTGCGCTCGATGGGAGCGGTCAACGTCATCCTGGCCCTGCGCCACCAACTCTCCGAGCGAGGCTTCTACTGGCACAACCTGGTGAAATCGGCCGGCTTCCCGTTCCTGGCGCTGGTCGAGCACACGAACTTCGTTTCGCCCAAATTCTTTGGCGGCGATCACATCGTCTACTGCGGCGACTACCTCGAGCCGGATCACGAGTACTTTGCGCTGAGCAAGGACGAGCTCGTGCAGCGCTTCCTGCCCAGCCTGTCGCGAGTGAACCCGCGTTTCAGCCCGGATTGGGTTCGTGAGAGCTGGTTGTACCGGACGCCGTATGCGCAGCCGATCCCGCTTCTCAACCACTCGCAGGCGATCCCCGATCTGCGCACGCCGCTCCCTGGGTTGTGGTTCGCCAGCATGAGCCAGGTCTATCCGTGGGACCGTGGCACGAACTTCGCCGTCGAGATCGCCCGCCGCGCGGTGCGGCGCATGTTGGGCGAAGGTGCAGCAGGCTAGCCGCGACGCGCCGGAGGCATAGCATGCCGACACGCAAAGAGGATTTGAAGGGACTGACGCTGCTGGGGGGCCCGGCGCGCCCGGGCAAGAAGCTGGAGACCTTCCCCAATCGCCATCCGGACCGGCGCTACACGGTGACACTGGCGTCCGACGAGTTCACCTGCGTCTGCCCGCTCACCGGTCAGCCGGACTTCGCCACGATCACCATCCGCTACATTCCGGATCGGCGCGTCCTCGAGTCGAAGTCGCTCAAACTGTACCTGTGGTCCTACCGCGACGAGGGCGTCTTCCACGAGCACGTCACCAACACGATCTGCGATGATCTGGTCAAAGCGCTCGACCCGCACTGGATCGAGGTGACCGGGGCGTTCAAAGTTCGAGGCGGGATCGCCCTGACGGTCGTGGCGACGCACGAGAAGGCGTCGACGGCGAAACGCCCGGCCAGGCGCACGAAGAGCAAGGCATGACCTCCGGCCGCTACCAGGGTAGGGATGCGACCTCCGGGCGATACCTCCCGGCCATCGGTGCCGGTTTCGTCACCTGCCTGATCGTCTCCAACATCATCGCCGTCAAGATCGGCGCTTTCGGCCCTTGGGCACTGCCGGTGGCGGTGATCGTCTTCCCGGTGGCGTACATCTTCGGCGACATCCTGACCGAGGTGTACGGATATGCCGTCGCCCGGCAGGTGATCTGGATCGGCTTCGCATGCAACGCGCTGGCCGTCGCGGCGATCGCCCTGGGCGGATGGATCCCGGCGGCGCCCTTCTGGACAGCCGGTCCGTTCATCACGCCGCAAACGGCGCAGCAGGCCTACCAGGCGGTGCTCGGTTTTACGCCGCGGCTGCTGGCGGCATCGTTCCTGGCGTATCTCGTGGGCGAGTTCGTCAACGCCTTTGTCCTGGCCAGGCTCAAGCTGGCAACGCGCGGCCGCTGGCTGTGGCTGCGAACGATCAGCTCGACGCTGGTCGGGCAGTTGCTCGAACTCGGCCATCTTCCTGACGGTTGCCTTCCTCGGAGTGCTGCCGGCCGCGGCGCTGGCGCCCCTGGTGGTCACGCAATGGCTCTTCAAGTCGGCGTACGAGGCGCTGGCGACGCCGCTGACCTACGTCGTCGTCGGGGCGCTCAAGCGCGCCGAGGGGCTCGACGCCTTCGATGCCGGGACCAATTTCAATCCGCTCGCCCTGGCGGAGCGGCGCCCGTAACCCTCGGAGTATGACGTGAAAGCCCCCGCCAAGACGCTGGCCATGCACGTGCTCGACGGCCAACATGTTCCCTACACGGTGATCGAGTTTCCGTCGACGACCCATGACGCTCGCGGGGTGGCGGAGCGCGCCGGGCTGTCGCCCGATATGGTCTACAAGACGCTGGTGGCGCATGTGATCGACGCGGCCACGCAGGCACCGCTCCGCTCACACAAGCCGCTCCTGATCCTGGTCGCCGCCAATCGCTCGCTGGATCCGAAGAAGGTTGCTGCCGCCCTGGGCGTGAAACGTGTCGGGATGGCGCGCCAGGCGGAGGCCGAGCGCATCACCGGGCTGAAGGTGGGCGGCATCTCGGCCCTGTCGCTGCTCCATCGGGGCTTCGAGATCTACGTCGACGAGCCGGCCATGCTGCTCGACGAGTTCGTCGTCAGCGCTGGGCAACGCGGTCTGAATCTCCGGTTGCGGGTGGGCGACCTCCTGGCAGTCACCGGCGCGAGGTGGATGGACGCCGGCCGTGAAGAGCTTGCCTCTCGCCAAGATGAAGTCACGTAGTCTCACTCTGCCCGACCGCAGCCCATAATTGGACCAACGGCGTCTATAATTGCCAGGCACGGGGTTGGGCGCCGCCTCCGCTTTCGGATTCGGGAAGCGAATCGCGTTGCCCTCGCCCAGAATGGAGTCGCTCATGATCCAGGTGCGGGACACGTTCCAGATCAAGTTCGGGAAGATCGATCAGGCTGTTGATCTATTCAGCACGCTCCGAGAAGGCTCGACGGTCCTCCCCCAGGGACAGGCGATGTATGAGGTGCTGACCGACCTCTCGGGCGACATGTTCACCCTGGTGACCGCCACCCACTTGAATGCGGTGGCCGAATGGGAAAAGCTGGCTCCGGCTACCTGGGCGGAACCCGGCTTCAAGGAGTGGTACAAGTCCTTCCAGCTTTTCGTGAGCGACGGACAGAGGCGGTTCTACACGGTCGAGCAGGCCAATGACGGGTGGTCGGGCCCAGGTGCCGTTGTCGTACGCACCTGCTTCCGCACCCTGGAGTGGAGAGTCGCCGAGACGGTCGACCTGCTTAAGACCTACGGTGGGCTGCTGGCTGAGGCAGGGGTCGGCGAAAGGGCCCGCATCCTGACTGACTTCAGCGGCCCGATGTTCAATGCCATCATCGAGATCGAAGCCAGGGACCTGAAGACCTGGGACCAGCACCGTCGCACGATGTTCGCCGAGACGCAGTTCCAGGTCTGGATGAAGAGGCTCACCACCTGTGTGACCCGCGGCGCCCATGAGTTCTACCGTGTGGCGGCGCGCCTTCCTTGAGATCGGCGCTTATCCCGATGCTATAATCCCGCCGTCCATCAGACCGTCTCGCCAGAGGGAGTTGCATGCCCGATCTGCGCATCGAGAAACTTGCCCGCGTCCTCGTCGAGTATTCAGCCCGCATCAAGCCGGGGGACCGCGTCCTGATCGAGTCCGAGCCGGTGGCTGAGCCGCTGATCCGCGCGCTGTACGAGCACATCCTCAAGGCCGGAGGGCATCCCCATCTGGCGCTTAACTTGGGCGGCCAGATCAGCTTGACGGGCGTCGACACGGTCTTTTTCGAGCACGCCAGCGATGCGCAGCTCGACTACATGCCGCCCTTCATGCTGCATGCCTACAACGAGTTTGAATCGCGCCTGCGCGTGCACGCCTTGCCGAACACCAAGGCCCTCACCAACGCCGACCCGGAGAAGCAGGCGCGGCGGACCCGTGTGCTGGAGCCCATCCTGCAGGCGCAGTTCACCCGCGGCGCTCGAGGGGATTTCAAGTGGGTCACGACGCTTTTCCCGACCCAGGCGTACGCCCAGGACGCCGAGATGAGCCTGGCGGAGTACGAGGACTTCGTCTACGGCGCCTGTCATGTCGGCGTGAGCGACGGCGACGCGGTGGCCTACTGGAAGGGGATGCAGCAGGAGCAGCAGCGCCTGGTCGATGCGCTGGCCGGGCACGACCGCGTGCAGGTGAAAGGTCCGCATGTGGACCTGAACCTGTCGATCAAGGGCCGCCGCTTCCTGAACGCTTGCGGCGAGCACAACATGCCGGACGGCGAGATCTTCACCGGACCCGTCGAGCAGTCGGTGAACGGCTGGGTCCGCTTCGAGTTCCCGAGTGTCTACCACGGGAACGAGGTGCAGGGCGTCGAGCTGCGCTTCCACGACGGCCGCGTCTCGGAGGCGAAGGCCGAGAAGAACGACGCTTTCCTGCAGCGGATGCTGGGGGCGGATGCCGGGGCGCGCTTCCTGGGCGAATTCGCCATCGGGAACAACTTCGGCGTGCAGCGCATTACGCGCGAAATCCTTTTCGACGAGAAGTTCGGCGGCACGATTCACCTGGCGCTCGGCGCAGGCTACCCAGACACCGGCAGCGTCAATAAGAGCAGCATCCACTGGGACATGATCTGCGACGTGCGCCGGGATTCGGAGATCACCGTCGACGGCACGCTGTTCTATAAGGATGGAGCCTTCAAGGCATAGCGGCCGGAGGCCTTCGGAGGGCAGGATGCGGCGGTTTCATCTGGATGCAGCGATGTCCCTGGGGTTCGTCCTGCTGGCGGGGTGCGCCGCGCCGGCGTCACCCACCCCGACGGTGGTCCCGGTGATCACCCGGCCCTCGGCCACGCCGCCTCCCACGGCCACGCTGGCCGCGACGCCCACGTCGTCGACCGCCGCCGCGGGTGGGTTCGAGGGGTTGCCGCTGCCGACATTCCGCAACGAGCTGTTCTCCGCTTCCGGGGCCTGCACCGTCTGCCACATGCGCAACATCGATGAATCGGGACGCGACGTCTCGATCGACAGCGCCTGGCGCGGCTCGATCAAGGCGCAGGCCGCACGTGATCCCTACTTCCTGGCCTCGCTGCGTGCCGAGGTGGAGAGATTCCCAGGGCAGCGGGCGGAGATCGAAGACACCTGTGCCACATGCCACATGCCGATGGCCGATTACACCCGGGGAGCCGACGGAGCGGCGGGCCAACTTCTCGACGACGGCTTCCTGGATCCCGAACATCCGCTGCACGAGCTGGCCATGGACGGAGTATCCTGCACGCTTTGCCACCAGATTCGCCCCGGGAATCTGGGGCCGTCAGCGGCCAGCGGCAACTTCGTCATCGACACCGGCGCAGCCGAGGGCGAGCGCGAGATCTTCGGGCCGTATTCCGTGGATGAGACCCAGGCCCAGATCATGCAGTCCGCCTCCGGATTTGTGCCGGTGCAGTCGACGCACGTCACCCAGTCCGAGCTTTGCGCCACGTGCCATACGCTGTACACGCCGGTGCTCGATTCGACCGGCGCCACGCTGGGGGAGTTTCCCGAGCAGGTCCCCTACCTCGAGTGGTTCTACAGTGATTACCGCAACGCCCGGTCCTGCCAGGCCTGCCATATGCCGCCGGCAGACGGGGGCGTCAAGATTGCGATCACCAGCCCGAACCTGCGCAGCCCGTTCGCCCAGCACACCTTCTTCGGCGGCAACGCCTACATGCTCGGGATGCTGAAGACCTTCGGGGAAGAGCTCGGTTTGACGGCGTCGTCCGAACAGCTCGAGGCGGCGCAGGCAGGCACGCTGGAGATGCTGCAGGCGGAAACGGCGACGATCGCCGTGGAGAACCTGATCGACGGCGGCACCTCCCTGAGCGCCGACGTGCGGATGGAGGTCCTGGCCGGTCACAAGTTTCCCACCGCGTACCCCTCGCGGCGGGCCTGGATCCACCTGACCGTCACCGACGCCTCCGGGGCGATCGTCTTCGAGTCCGGCGGGGTGGGGCCGGACGGCGCCATCGCCGGCAACGACAACGACGTCGACGCCGGCGGGTACGAGTTCCACTACGAGATCATCAACCGCGCCGAACAGGTCCAGATCTACGAAGCGATCCTGAAGGACGCCGACGGCCTGGTGACGACCTCTGTGCTCTCCGCGGTCGGCTTCCTCAAAGACAACCGTCTGCTCCCCGCCGGGTTCGAGAAATCCGCGCCCTATCCGGACATCGCCGTGCGGGGCGGCGCCATGGAAGATGAGAACTTCCTGGGCGGCGGGGACCTTGTCACGTACATCGTCCCGGTCGGTGGGGGGAGCGGCCCGTACACCGTGACGGCGGAATTGCTGTTCCAGTCGATTGGGTTCCGCTGGGCGGAGAACCTGCGCCAATCCAGCGGGCCGGAGATCGACCAGTTCCTTGGCTTCTACGCCGCTGCGCCGAACACCTCCGTCGTCATCGCCAGCGCAAGCCTCGAGACGCCGTAAGCCTGCACGGACAATCGGAAGACGCGGCGCGGCGGCCCATTCGGGCCGCCGCTTGCTTGTTCGGGTACCCCTCCGGCCTCTAGCTGCCTACGGCTTCTTCGGATCAGTGGATACCCGGTCGTACTGGATCGGCGGCAGGTTCGCCTGGGGTGCGACGCTGATCAGGAGGATGCCGGCGTCGTCATCGCAGGAGTAGACGGTGTTGTCGGCACCGGCGTAGCCGTATCCACCCGCCATCGAGCCGAACATGCTGGCGTCGACCTTCTGGCCGTTGATGTAGATCTCATCGGTCAGGCTGACACTGTCCTTGGCGAGCGTGAAGGTCAGGTTGCTCAGTCCGTCGGAGAGGTAGGTCCCTTCTCCCGTCCCGTCGATGTCGATCTTCCCGTTGGTGACAATGTCGGCTCCGAACTCGCCGCCCTCCTGGTGCAGGCTGTAGGTGGAGAAGAAGTCGAACTCGCCTTTCATGGTCCCATCGGCTCGGAAGCGATAGCGCCAGAGACCACCGGCGGCGTCGAACTGATACAGGCCGGGCGTTTCGGCGAACGGCGCTTCGCTGTATTCGGTGAAGCTGGGGATGTTGATATCCCAGGTTCCAATCAGGCACTTGTCGCAGGCTGCGCCTTCCTCGGTGGTGATGGAAAGCTCAACATCGAAATCCGAAGCGGACTCGGTCGTACTCGTCACTAACTCGAAGTACCTGACCTCGTCGCACGCGGCAGTCACCTTGGGCGGGAGGTCTGTCCATGCCCCTGGCACATCCCGAGGCCTGGAGGCGTCGAGCCCGGGCGCGCCGGAGAGCACAGGGGCGAGCATGTACTGGCGGCCCTGTTTGAAGATGAGCCCGTAGCGCATGAGAACGAAGGGAGGCGACGATAGGTGGAGGATCTCGGGGGCGGCGATATCGAGACGATATTCCGGAGGGACGTACACGGGTGTGGTCGGGAGATAGATCCCTGCCCCGGCCGAATCCTGGATCTTCCCGTCCATGAAGGAGCGGGCGTAGTCGTGAAACAGCCCTTCCATGCCGGGATGGGCCGCCAGGGCGGCGGCCTGCGCAACCTCGTCGCCGGAAGTCGGCGTCTTGGCGAGGAGGGAAAGAAGGCCGTTGTTGCCGAGTACGTTGCCCAGATATTGGAAGAACCCGAAGTTGTCGTAGTTCATGAAGACAACCGAAGTCGTCGCCGAATTGACCTTCCACTCGTTCGTGCGAAGCCACTCGTCGTTCGTGGCCGGGTAGACCACATTGCTGAAGTACTCGGCCGCCCCTTCGAGCCACCAATCCAAGACATCGTAGGCGCCCTGGAAGGCGGCCGTCCAGTGCGCCGGGTAATTCCACGCGGTGAAGCAGTGGAACATCTCGTGGGCGACCGTCTGCTTGAAGACATCGAAATCTTGCGGGGAGATTTTCTTGGCCTCGTTGTCCAGGATGCTGATCGGGTAGAGGACCATTCGGCAACTTGCGCCGGCGGCGGTCTTGAAAGGGACGACGGCCAGCGCGTCGGCCTTGGGTTTGTCAGTGAGGGCAAATACGACGTCGACATGGCCAAGCACGCCGGCTTGACCTGCGACCGCCAAGCCGCCGAACCGCTGGAGCGAATCCATAACGGCCTTGACGGCCGCCTCGGCGTACCCGGATTGCGAACCCCAGTCCAAACCGGGTGACGCGGGCCCGAACACCCGGATCCGCGAGCCCTGGAACATCACGGTCTTGTATTCGAAGCAGACTGCGCCGGGCGCCTCGGGGAATCCATCGGTCCACAACTCGGAGCAGTCCACCTGGAGGCGGGCAGGGAGCGCTAGCCCGGGCGATCCTTCCCGGGCCGAGAAGCTATCCACCTCGATCGAGACCTCAAGCAGCTTCTCGGGATCCGGGACAATGATGCTCAACAGGCGTTCGATCTCCCCCTTGGCTTGTTCGTCCTGGCCGGTCTCGAGATACGCCATGGCCTCCGCCACCAGCCCGGTCCCCTCAAGGTCGCCAGGGACTTCGGCGTAAATTCCCTCCGGCCGAGTTTCGCCGGTGAAGAGCCTCAGACTTTGAATCAGCGCCTCCTCGTAGGTCAACTCCCCGGTTTCTACCTTCACTCGGAGGGCGTCGAGGATTCCGGCCGGAGGAGGGGGAGGCAATTCCAGCCATTCGTCGGACGATGCGGACGGATCCGGCGCAGGGGCGATGGCTTCGTCCAGTGGGCCTGCGGAAGGCTCTGTGGCGGACGGTGCAGCGCCCGGCGGCGGCGCGCCGCCGCCGGTGCGGAGCCCACACGCCAGGGAGGCGGCGAGCAGGAGGGCAAGTGGAGTGAGGGGTAGATGGCGATGCATTGTGGTCATCCTCTCGTTGCGCCCTTGGCAAGGGTGGCTGTCGGGGTCTCGGGTGGTGTAAGACCGACCCCCGCCGCCGGACCCGGCCGGCCGGACCTTCCAACTCAGTCCCCCAATCGCTCCACGATCAACCGAGCCGCGTCCATGAGCACTTCCGATCGCGGGCCGCTGATCGACACTCCGGATTCGCCTTCAACGAGAACTGTCAGGCTGTAGCCCTCCCCGAAAGCGGACGGTTGAAGGTAGGCCACGTCGCCGAAGTCCTTCCAGCCATTCGGCCTGCTCGTACTGGCGGACGTAATCCACCATCGGCTGGACCAGGTCCGGAGAAGAGACGGAGGCCGAGTAGAGCTCCGCCGTCCCGTCACCGGGATCGATTGTGTAGATGCACGCCGGGCCGCTCGTCTCGGCGCCCTCGTAAGGCGTTCCTCCAGCGAGTGCCGCCAATTCTGCGCGGGGAAGGAGCTGGCACAGGTTGACCGCCTCGGTGTCGATGCCCGACGATGAGGCGGCCGGGGCATCGGTTGGCACTGCCGGCGCCGCTGTCGGCTGAGTTGCGCTGACCGCGGCGGTCGACGGGGCAGAGGTCGCTGGCGCGCCAGAGCCGCAGGCCGCAACCGCAAGCGGGACCAACATGGCCAACACGATCGCAAGCATTCTTGCCTTCATCACACTGCCTCCGACTGGTATCCGGCCCGGCTCGGCCGGGCCGCGCATTAGGTTCCTTCGTCCAGCTCTCCGTGTTTCGTGGGCTATGGCTGACTCACGACGAAGTTGTCGAAGCGCACCTCGGCCAATCCATCCGATCCCCCACCAGCACCCAGCCCGACATCGCCGTCGGTGAAAGTCGAATCATCTGTGGAAACGACCAGGATGTCATTGATGTAGAACGCCAACTGCGATCCGACGCACTCGACGCCCAGGCGGTTGAGGTCGGGGCGGAGCACGGCCGGGTCAACAAACTGGAATCGAGTCCACATATCCCCCCCCTCCTCGTAGAGCTCGATCGCTGCAAGTCCGTTCCCGCCGAGCCAGAAGTAGTAGCCGCTCTCGGATAACGGGTTCCCCCGGCAGACCACGACCGCCCCACTCTCGTCGGTGCTCTGGAGGATCCGCGCATCGACCTCGATCCGGACGTCGCCGTGGACCTCTCCCGGATAGCCGATCGCGAATTCGTAAGGCCGGTCGTCATTGTTGATCCACGCCCGGAAACCGTCATCCTCGCAGCCGTACCCGAGGGTCGTGCCGGCCTCGACGTACCCGAAGGCGCAGTAATCCAACGTCGCCTCACCCTGCCCGGCCTCGGTCGAGGCCAGGGGAGGCGTCGGGGTGAAGCCGCAGTCGAGCGGCTCGCCGCCAGTCACCGTCAGCCCGAACCCGCGATCGCCCGACGAAGGGACGGCGTTCGCCATCAGCACGTAGTAGCGGCGCGGTGTGCAGGCGCCCAGGACCTGGGTCGGAAGGTTCACCCACTTACCGACGTCGTTGATCGGACGGAGGCCGGCGTACCCGGAGAGCGATGCCATCGGCTTGAGGTCATACGCCTGGCGCGAGCCGAAGGTCACGCCGTAGCGGGTCAGGGTAAAAGGAGAGGCATCGAACGGGATCAGCGTGTCGTCGGAGGCGTCGATCCGGAACATCGGCAGGACGAAGGCCGGCGCCGTGGGGATGGTTGCGCCCGAGGCGTCGACGATCGTCCCGTCCATGAAAGCGACGGCATACTCCACGAACAAATCCTGGATGCCGGGGAAGGCGGCCAGCAGAGCCTCCTGGGCCGCCTCATCCCCTTCAGCGGCCGGTTCGAGACTTAGGATCAACTCCAGGATCCCGGCGTTCCCGATGCGGTTGCCGAGGAACTGGAAGAAACCGAAGTTGTCGTAGCTCGAGTAGACGAGCGACGATGCGCCGGAGTTGTAGCTCCAGTCCTCGATCCATCCCCATTCTTCGTTGGCCGCGGGATAGACGACGTTCGAGAAGTAGGTCGCCGTCGATTCCCCCCACCAGTCCTGCACGCTCCACAAAGCGTTCTGCGCCAGGGCGGGGTAGTTCCAGACCTGGTAGCAGTGGAAGACCTCGTGGGCAACGGTCTGCTGGAAGCCGGTCGGGTCGTCCGCCTGACTGACGGCCATCGCCAGCGGGAACAAGATGATCTGGCAAGGCTCCTGGCCCGGATCGGTCGGGACCGTTGCCAGGGTGGTGCCGCGAGCCGAGTCGAGGAGCGAGAAGACGACCTGGATGTCCTTGATTACCACCGGGCGCCCGGGGATCTCGAGCGCCGAGTATGTCCCCAGCGAGTTGAGGACGGCCTGCAGGGCGGCGTCGGCGAAGGCCGGATCATATCCTTCCGGCTGATCGGCCGCCGGGAGAAAGATCTGGATTGTGCTGGAGCCGGACTTGGTTTCCTTCACGACAAAACACTCCGCCGAGGAGCCCGTCGGAAAGCCTTTGGCGTAGAGATCGCGGCAGTCCTGCTGAGCCGCAGGTCTTGCCAGCCCGGAGCCACCGGGGTGGGAGGCACCCTCGTGCACCGAGTAGGGGAGCAGCACCTCCGGCAAAGGCGCCAGGATTGGAAGCAGGCGAGCGATCTCGGCCTTCGTCGCCTCGTCGGTTCCGTACAGCAGGTAGCGCTGCGCGTCGAAGGCGACGCCGGTGCCCTCGAAGGAGGTCGGGGACTCGCCAAGCGCCGCCGCCGGATCGAGCTCGCCGGTGAGGATTCCGCAGTCCGGATACGACGGCCTGCTCGCGGGTCATTTCGCCGGCGTCGACCTTGGCCTGGAGCGCGTCGACCAACCCGGCTGGCGGAGGTGGGGGATCTCCACCTCCGCAGCGGGTGTCACGACCGCTGGCGGGGTCACGGTCGGTGACGGCGTGGCCGTTGGGCGATTGCAGCCGGCGAGCATGGCCAGGCACGTGAGGACGCCGAGGAGTTCTGGCGGCTCGGGAAGGAGTAGCCATCATCGTGTTCCTCCGGTAGAACCTACGCCGACGGCACCGGATCGCCAGGCTGCGTCGGGGCGTCGCCATCACTTAAGCTTCCACCCACTGATCTGCGCGCCTTTCTCCTCGCCAATGACCACCGCAGCACAAGGGGAGGGCGGGCTGCTCTGCGCGTAGCCTGGTGGGATCACGAAACTGGCACTGGCCTGGCCGTGCGACGTCCCGTACCAGACCATGCTGAACGCGTCGTGGAAGGCCCACGTGCTGCCGATGTAGGACTTCCAGGGGAAATCAACGACCGCAAAACCGTTCAACGCCGCGGCCACTTCTATCGACTCGCCCGGCGAGAGGGGCGGAATGGGAAGATACGCTTCCCCGTAGGGTCCGGCGCTGAATTCTGGATAGTTCGGGTTCCAGCCGTGTAGGGTGTACACGGCGTCGACGTTGAGGGTGCACGCCGGCAGGTTGGCCGGGTCCGGCACATCGGCGCGGCGTGTCAGGCGCACCAGGAGCGCCGGGGGACTGTCCACCGAACCCAGGGCCGGCTTCACGACCAGGCCGTCCGGTGGGCACCATGGCTCGCGGCCGTTCCAGTGCGCCTCGTCCTCGCTCACGCAGGAGGGCGCCACGCTCTGATTGGCCACGGAGTTGATGGCGCTCTGCAAAGCCTCGCGGAGCTTGTCCTTCACGGCGTCCTCGCACGGTCCCACGCACCCTGGCAGCTCCGCTAACGCCTCGTCAGCCGCAAGCTCGACCGCGTAGTCCAAACCCTCGTCCATCAGCTTGTCGAAGTTCGGGAGGGTGGGCGGGATGCCCATCGATGCCAGGCCGACGTCGACGGCCGCGCTGATCACGTCGTAGCAGGCGCCCTCCGGCAGAACGGCGTCTTCGGCGAGCTCACAGACTGCATCGAGCCCGGTGACCTTCATCAGGGTCTTGATGGCGAACGCCTTGATGTCTTGCCAGGCCTTGGACGCCCAGTCGAGCCCTTTCTTCATCCAGCCTCCCACGACCCCCAGGTCCTCGCCCAGCTTGTCGTCCCAGGCGTTGTCGCCGCTCCAGGCTTTGGGGCAGATCTTCTGGTTGACCTCGTATGCGAACATCGTGTCGGCTAGTGAGCCTGGAACCACCTTGACGACCTTGACGCAGCCCCAGTCGTTCACGTCCTCCATCGCGCCCGGGGTGTAGTCGAGTATCTCCACCTCGTACAGCGGGGTGAAGTATTCCGGCCCGAGATAGGGAATCTCGAAACCGACGCCCCCGACGGCCTCCGGATCGTAGCGGGCGATGACAGTGTTGGAGCTTTCCCCGGCGATCTGGTTGCCGACCATCGGGGTCAGGCGCACGTAGTATTCGTTCTGCACCCCGCCCCCGATGGGCGGCAGGCTGCTGGGGGCAAGTGCCTCTCCCGTCGTCTGCCCACCCCCCGTGCCGAATGCAGGCAGGAGGGGCTGGGAGAGGGCGACGCTCTGGCCCGCCTCGAGGTTCAACGCCTGCTCCGAGCCAAAGGCAACCGGGCCTTGCATGATGGGCGCGGCTGCCTGGTCACCGATATTCGCCGTCAGCGCCAGAAGATCGTCGAAGGGAATGTTGAAGTAGCTGTAACCCTCCGATCCCGACTTGACTTCGGCGACGCCCTCACCCAGGATCAGAGAGGGCAGGAAGTACGGCGACCTCGAGACCTCCCATCGCCCGCTGGTGGCTCCCGGGGAGCCGGTCTTCCAACGGAAGGCGAAATTCGCCGGTTTGGTGAAGACGACCTCCTCCGAGAAGTACAACGGCAGTTTCGTCGAAGGATCCAGCACCACGTTGATGCTGGAGGACCCCTGCAGCGCCGTCCACAAATACAATCCCCCCACATCGGGGACGCCCATCTGAGGCGTAGCGTTGAGGCTCCCCTGGCCGAGGGGAAGCAGCGCGCCTCCACCCCAACCCCAGCCATCGAGCGACAGAGTTGTCACCACGCCTCCGGCGCCGGCGGTTAGCTCGGCCAGATACGGGCTGACATCGTAGCCGCCCTCGACGGTCGGTTGAAGAAATGAGTGCGGATCACGTGGGACACGCCTCCACTGGTCGCCGTTGACCGAGGCATAGAAGTACGCCTGGTCCGCCACGATCGGGGAGACCAGTAGATTGCCGACCAGGCTCAAGTCCCCGCCCCATTCCGTCGTGCCGCAGGAACTCGCTCGGCAGTGTGACCTGCGCCATCGCCCCGGGCAACTCGCCGGCGGAATTGAAGGCCGCGGCGTAGTAGTGGTAGGTGCCGGAAAGCCGGACATCGATGAAGCTGAAGGGGCCCTGCCCGTCATGCGGCCCCAGTGTGGCGATACGCTCGAAGGCCGGGCTGCCCGGGCCCAGCCGGTATAGGAAGAACCCCGCCTCATCCAGCGAGTTGTCGTCGATCGCCAAGGAGACGTTACAGCCTGCGGCCGCCGCCGAAAGGCCCGAGGGCGCAGACGGCGCAGTGGGCGCCGGCGAGAAGGCGGTGCCGAGCCAGAAGCCAAGCGGAGAAATCTCCGCCGCGGCAACTCCGATGTTCTGAGGCAGAGGCGCGTCGGGCGGAGGCTCTTCCCACGTCGCCTCGTAGTGGGAAGGGATCGGAATTCGAGAGCTCCTGCCCGGGCTCCAGAGCCTGCCCCTCGCTCAGACCACGGTTGTAGGTCTGGATGGCTGGCACCGTCGTTCCGAAGGTTTGCGCCAGTGCCTCGAGGGTCTCGCCGCCCCGGGCAACAAATGGTTCCATGGCCATCGAGTTCGTCGCCACCCGGCCGTCGACGCGAACGATGTTGGAAAGCCCGATGTGGCCCTGATCATCCGTCGCCCGGATGACGAGGACATGCGCGCCGGGGGTCGGCGTCCATTCGAGCGAGGCGGTATACACGTTCGTCGCCACGCGGATCGGGGCCGTCTGTCCCGCCAGGAAGTTGTCGACCCACAGTTCAGCCGAGATCACGGCATGGGAAGCCACGACTTGAGATGAGACATGCACCGTGGAGCCCGCCCCGGCCCCCGAACCATTGGCAGGTTGCGTGAGGCTGACGATCATGGGCGCGGCCGGAACCTGACTGGCGGGCTCGGCGAGACGAAGGACCCAGGCCGTCAGCAACCCACCGGCGACCAGCGCCAACAACACCCCTGTGATCAAGAGACCTTTGACTGAGAAGATATTCATGACGATGAGCCTCCCGCCCCGCGCCGGATTGTTCCAGTCGAGAATCCTTCTCAACTTCCCCGGGCTGGTGGGGGACCCGGACAAACCCCCGCGCCGGATCGTTCCAATCGGAATCACGCTCGACCTTCCCCGCCCGGTGTGGGGCTGAGACGAACTTCTTCTTCGGATCGAATGAACCCATCGACTTACCCCTCCGGCAACTTCACCCTGTCCCTTCACGGCTCGACGGCGAAGCTCAGCATCCCACGACCGTGATGTCTGAGTGCAGCGGCGTCCGCACGCTGGTGTCTCCCTGGTTGGTCTGGATGACGGCCTGATGCTGAAGCACCCCGTCGCCGGACCCGGGGAAACCCACCAGGCTGATGATCTCGGTAGCCGGATTGACGGTCAGCGAGTAGAGATCATTCCCCTGCGAATCCATCGCCTGGGTGAAGTACTCGGTCGTCTCGCCGCTTCCGGCGTTGCGCAGGCGGTAGAAGAGGACGACGGCCCGGATCCCATCGGGATGGAAGGCGCGCACCATGATATTGACCTCGGTGGGCGCGCAGCCCCCGCCGCCCTCGTACGAGACACGATCGGTGGAGATGCGCACGCGCTCCACGCTCGCCCCTGGCGCCGCCGTGGAGGTCATCGTGGCGTCCGGTGTCTCGGCGGAGGTCGGGCTCTCCCGCGGCGGTACCGTCCGCGTGGCAGTGGGTCGACGGGTCGGAGTCGGGGGCGCCGGCTGCTGGGCGGTGGAATCGCCGCCGGTCAGCGTGACAACCGAGGATGTCTCCGCACTCCACACGCCCGCCTGGCTCTGGGCCCGGGCCACGATCACGTACTGACCGGGCTGTTGGGGATCCCAGATGACACGTGAGATGGCCAGGGGGGCTTGCGGGTCTTCCGGAGGTCGCCGGCTGAGGACCTCGCCATTCACGGCGACCTCGATGAAACTGATTCCGCTGGGATCGGCGCCGTGCAGGACAATCTCGAAAGGCGCCACCGGATGAGTGCTTTCGTGCAGCGGGGCGTCGATCCAGGCCTGCGGAACGGCGGCGCCGTCCGGTGCGTCGCAGCCAGCCAGCGCCAAGGCCGCGATGAGCACGAGCAAGACGACTCGGGAGATGGAGACGTTGGTCATGTCAGCCTCCTGGGGCGCGGACGGGCTCGCCGCTACTACTGTGTCATCTCGAAGTAGTCGAAGTCCGCGAAGTTGCCCGGCGTATCGGCTTGAGCAGCAATCAACCCGACTGAGACAGGCGGTCGATCGACGGTATGGCTGCCCAGCGAAACCCAGCTCACAGCGTCGGTCGAATAGGCGGCGCTATACGTGTTTCCCTGCCGCTGCAGCCGGAGAAGATAGTCGACGCCCAGGAGACTCTGGGTGGCAAAATTGCCCCCGACCGTGGAGCCATCCTGGATCCTGTCGAAGTACAGGCCGTCCCTGATGCACCCGGCCGATCCTCCGGGAACTTCACAGAAGCCCCGGCCGAGCTGGAGGACGCTGACTTCGTCGAATACGACGACCGCGCCGGCGAGCTCGAAATTGCGGACGGGGCTGAAGCGCACCCAGACCTTGAGCTCGAAGTCGCCCGAAGGGGCCTGCCGCACGAGCATGTTCGACGGCGGCGTGGCGCCATGGAAACTCCCGGTCGAGAGATTTCAGACGCAGCCAGCCGGGCATGTTAGACAAGGTCCAGCCGGGGGCTTCTCCCTGGTACCAGCTCCAGCCTGGATCGAGGGCGCCGTCGAAGTCGTCGCGGAAAGTGGTCGATGCACCCGGTTGTGTCGCCGGTGCAGCGAGCGACGTCGACGGGCAAAGCGATTCCATCCCCTCCGCACAGTACTCGAGGTTCCCACCGACCATCGTCATCAGGACCTTCAAGTCCTTGAGTTCAGTGGGCGGAATCGTCTGTGGATTGGCGGTGAGGACGATCAGGTCGGCGAACTTGCCCGGCGTGAGGCTGCCGACCTCGTTGTCGCGATCTAGGGCGTACGCCGCTCCGGTCGTCATCAGGTGCAGCGCCTCGTCGGCGGTCAGCGCATTGTGGGCAATCCAATCCGGCGGCTCACAGATGGAGCCGTCTCCGGCAAGATCCGCTCGGGTGACCATGGCGAAAAGTTGGTACGCGGTGTCGGCGGGGTAGACGTGCGGCATGTCGCCATGCCAAGCGACGTGCAGCCCCGGATTGGCGTCGATCAAGTCGCGCCACGGCCATTCCCAGGTGCGCTGTGCCTCCGGGACCTCGTACTTGAAGCGCGTTTTGCCCCCCAGTTTGTGGCATGTGGCGAACGGGGCGAAGATCACCGTCACCGGTTGGGCGTCGCTGTAGCGCGCCAGCTGGTCCGGGCGTATGACGCCGTTGTGTTCGATGCGGTGCCGTCGCGGATTGACGCCGCCCCACAGATTCTCGAACGCCCCCAGGACGATATCCAGAGCCCTGTCGCCGATGGCGTGCACCGCCGCCTGGTGCCCGGAGGCGTCGATGGCTCGCAGGGCGTCTTCGAGTTGGGGCTGGGTGAAATACAGGTCGCCTTGCCCGACACCGTTGGCGTACTCGAAGGTCACCGCCGGCGCGTTGCACGACCCGCCGTCGGTGAAGACCTTCACGCCGCCGATGCGCAGCATCTCGCCTGGAACGCGGGTGGAAGGGTGGTCCCGCCACCACTCATCGAGCGGTTCTCCGCAGCTCGTGTTGTAGAGGAGGTACGCGCTGAGCCGGAGGCGCAGGCCGCCGGCCGCTTCGAGGGAGATCAGCCGCTGAAGCAGCTGTGGATCGACGTACATGTCGGCAGTCGTCGTCACGCCGGTTCGGACGAGAGTCTCTTGGGCGGCGGCCATGTCGGGTTCCTCAAACATGTGGCTGTGGGCGTCGACGAAGCCCGGCATCAGCGTCCGACCGCCGAGGTCGATTACAAGCGTCTGCGCACTGGCCTCGGCCAGGATCGTGGCCTCGTCTCCGACGGCGACGATCCTCTCGCCCCGGATATGAATCGCCGAGGCCGTCGGGAGAGCATCGTCCATCGTTAGGATTTGGCCGTTATGGAAGATGACGCTTGCCCCCTCATTGCCTGAAGATGTGGCAGGCGCGGATGGGAGGGGTGAGCCGGCCGAGGCCGTCGGCTGCAGCGTCGGTTCGAGGATCACCGGGAGATCGCTTCCAACCGGCCGACCGCAGGCGGACGCGGCGGCGGCGGTGAAGGCGATCACGGCGAAGCGGAACGTTGTGCGACAGTGGGTCATCTGCATCCAACTCCGGAAAGCACAGGTTTCAACGACCGTACGCGGGCGGCGAGGGCCTGCGCTCGTTGGAACCCGAACGGCGAATGGGCCCATGCCTCGATGCTCCCAGCTTCAACCAGCCGCACTCGGGGGATCCGGCGCGATCGCCAGCGTTAGGGTTGGATCGAGACCAGCGCCGGCCACGTCTGGGCGGCCCCCACCAACCCATCCGGCGTCAACCCGTGATCCGACTGGAACGTCTTGACGACGGCCTCCGTCCCGCGGCCGAAGAGCCCATCGACGACGAGGATGTCCGCGTAGCCGAACTTCTCGAGCAATAACACCTGCGCCGCACGGACGGCATCGCCGCTGCTTCCAAACTGAAGGACAACGCCCTGGACCAGGGCCGGCCAGGTCTGGCCTCCGACCAGGCCGTCTACCCCGAGTTCTCGCTGTGACTGAAACGTCCTGACCGCCTGCTCGGTGACCGGCCCGAAAATGCCGTCGGCTGGAATCTCCTGACCATGGTGCCGCAGTAGGTACTGCAGGGCGAAGACCTCCGGCCCCTGGCTCCCGAGCTGTAGGATCGGCCAGGCGGGGATGGCGGCCTCGCCCTCAGCCGTCGGCAAAGGAGAGGTCGCAGCGCCGGGGCAGAGATCCTGTGCGCCGGGCGCGCACCAGGCCACTTCGCCGCCGACCATCGTCATCAGAACCTCGATCGTGAGAAGGTCTTCGACAGGCACGGACAGAGGATCCGCCGAAAGGATCACCAGATCGGCGAGCTTCCCCGCCACCAGACTGCCCCGTTCGCCCTCCTCCTTGGTGGCGTAGGCCGCGTCGATTGTCAGCAGCGGGAGAATCTGACCGACAGAAAGCGCATGCTGAACCATCCACGTCTCAGGTGACCGCCCTCCCAGCCCGATCTGGGTGGCGCCGCGGTAAGCCACGCCAAGCGGAGAGACGTGCGACGGCGACGTGTATTCAACGTTGGCACCGTCGGGGTTATATGGACTGCCGACCATGGGGACCCCGGCCTCGGCCATATCCCGCCAGCGGGCGACGGCTCCCGTCCCTTCCCGTCCGACGATTTCGTTCAGGTCGGCCTGGCCGGAGATGACACCGACAATGCCCGGTTGGATCGAAGCGATGATGCCCATCCGGGCCATGCGGGCGAGCTGCTCGTCGTTGACTGCCAGAGCATGCTCGATGCGAAAGCGCGGACCGGCGTTGGAGCCTCCCTGTAGGATGGGCTCGATGGCGTCGAGAACCAGCTCGAGCGAGAGCGTGCTGACCGATTTGAGCGCCAGCTGCCACCCTTCCTCCAGCCGCTCCCGCACATAGGACTCGAGCTCCTGCGGTTCCCAGAAGAGCACGGTCCCATTGTCGAAGTCGGTGAATACTTTCAAACCGGCGATGCGGAGCGAAGTGCCGAAGGTCTGGCCGGGCTGATAGGCATTGAACCACTCACCGAGGAACTTGCCCTCGAAGGTCCTCACCAGGAGATAGGCATTGACGCGAACGGGCAGCCGGCCCCCCTCGGCGGCTTCGATCAATTCGGCCAGCTCGGCCTGGTCGACGGCTAGCTCCGTGAGCCCGGTCCACCCTTGTTCGAGCGCCGATTGGACTGCTTGGTCGAGGCTGTCGAAGCCCCACTTGTATCGCTGGGAGAGATGGTGCGAATGCCCGTTGATAAATCCTGGGGTGAGCGTACGGCCACGAAGGTCAACGATGCTGCTCGTGATGCCGGCTTCAGCCAGAACCGAAGCATCGTCACCGACGGCGACGATGCTCTCGCCCTGGAGGTGAATGGCCGAGGCCGTCGGGCGAGCGTCATCCATCGTCAGGATCAGGCCGTTGTAGAAGACGACGTCTGCCTGCGCTCCGCCTGGCGCGGGGGCAGGCGCGGACGGGAGGGCTGAGTCGGCGGAGGTCGTTGGCCGCAGTGTCGGTTCGAGGATCGCCGGGACTTCGCTTCCAGCCGGTTGACCGCAGGCGGACAGCACGGTGGAGAATAGGATCACGACCGCGAGGAGCGTGGAGCGATGAATGTGCATTTTCTAGCGACTCCAGAGGACACAGGATTGAGCGAACGTGCGCGGACGGCCAGACCATCCGGTGAACGCAATCGCCGCCGTGCGCAAGTGCGGCACGGCTGGACCGAGCCGAATTGACGGACCAAGAGGTTCGTATTGCAGCTGCCGGGAACCGGCGGACGCGGATCGCAAAGTTGGCGAGCTCACGGGGTGGTGACTCCCAGCAGCCCCTGGATCCAGTGTGTGATCGCGCCGGGGAAGAGCACCTGATAGCCCCCCGCAAGAATCAACCCTGCACCGATCGCCAGCGACGGCAGACCGGTCAGACGTTCGAGCAAGTTGCGCAGTCGGAGTGAGCTCCGAGTGGCAGGGGGTTGTGGCGCCACCATCACGCCGAGGCCGTTGCGCGCAGCGGCAAGCCCTGCGGCAATCGCCAGCCATCCCGGGTGCTGGCTAATGTACGCGGCCAGCCGCTCCCATCCGCTGACGGTGGCCGTCAGTGCGAGCGCCAACAGAGCGGCGCCACCGGCGATTTCGAATGCGGCCGACGCGGTCTGCCAGATACGAAGCCCGGCAGAAGGGTCGCCCGGCGATCCCGCGGATCGCCACGGCGAGAGCGAGAGTGCCTGCGCGCCATCCCAGGCCATACCACCCCCCAGGAGGAAGACGCCGCCAATCACCAGCCAGGGAATGCCTTCGCTTATCCCCCAGCCTCCGGCGATCAGGCCGACGGCCAGGAGCGCAGTCCGGGCATCCTGCGTGCGAAGCTTCATCATGCTTCTCCAGCCGTCGTGCTGATGGGAACCCGTTGTGGCCCGGCCGAAGGAAGGGGTGCAGGGAGGGGTGCGCGAAGGTGGTGGCCCAACACCCTGCTTGTGAGGCCGGTGCGCAAGCGCACTCTCCTCCCTGGGTTCATGCTCCCGAAGGGGACCCCGTTTGCATCTCCTCGCCGCACACCAGATTGGGCCGAACCCTCTATGCCCGCGTTCAAGCACAACAGTTCGCCTCCGGATGGGTCATGCCCAGCCAGGGCAGGACCGCAAGGTCTGGCTACGAGCGGCCAGAGGATCCATCGGGGTGTTCGCCCTTCGCGTCCGTCATACTCGGTGAGTCGGACAGGTGACTGGAGACGAATGTCTGCACTTCCCCCAGTTCGAGGAAGTAGCGTCGCTCACCGGAAGGGACGTGTTCGATCGATCCCCGCCGGATGGATGGCGTAGATTTGGCCGTGTCAGTCCAAATCCGAAGGATGAACAGGTGATGGTCGCTCTCGCTTGTGTCCGCCAAAGTTGCCCGCCTCCGGCACCACCTGGGCCGACTGGGTGCCAATCTTGCCCCAGCGTAGCCGAGGCGCGTCGCGAAAGCGTCGCATTTGGGTCCGAAAGATAGGATTGTGAAACTAGGCGCTTGCGGGGGCTTGGGCGTAGGCCAGGGCCTGATCGGCGTCCAGGCGGCTTCCTTCCATCCAGCACGCGTCCCAGCGTTCGGGATCGGCGCCCTTTCGGGCATCGGCCACGATCCGCTCGTATAAGGGCATGTCTGGCGCGGCAAGCGGAATACTGATGGCCTTGCGCAGCAACTCGGCGGCGCCGAACAGGCGGGCGGCGCGCTCGGCCTGGCCCACAGCGCCGGCAACGCCAGCCAGCCCTTCCAGGTTCCAGGCGACGCCCTCTTTGTCCGCCAGAGCAACCTTCAAGTCGAGACTGTCCCGGAAGTAGCGCTCGGCGCGTCCCGAACTCGCCCTTCAGGAGCGACGCACGGCCCAGGTTGATCAGGGAGATCAACTCGCCCAGCGTTGAGCGCAGCTCACGGAAAACCTGAACGCTCTTCTGCAGATGGCTGATGGCGCCTGTGTAGTCCCCGCGGTACACCAGCAAGTCCCCGCGGTTGTTGGAGGCCCGGGCTATGCCCCACTGGTCGCCCAATGAACTCATAGACCTCGAGGGCCTCCGCCCACAGCTTATCGGCCCGGTCGTAGTCCTGCTCGTTGCTGGCTACCACTCCCAGGCCGGTGAGGGCGTCGGCGATCCGGGGCCCGTCGCCGAGCACGCGGCATACCTCCAGGTTCTCTTCCAGCAAAGCTCTGGCTCGAGCGCCGTCGCCTTGAAGGGCCATCAGGCGGCCGGTGGCGTGCAGTACGCTGGCGCGCAGATCCTCCGCCAGCGCCGCCCGACCGGGTAGGATGGCCTCCAACCATCGGCGGCCCTCGGCCACGTGGCCATGCGTCCACCAGAACGGCCACAGTCGGCTGGCGATCCGCGCCAGGGAATCGAGATCGCCGATCGTCTCGGCATACGACATCAGGCTGCGCAGGTTGGCGTATTCCTGGCCGATGATCCAGAACCACTTTTCCTGGTCGGGCCCACGCAGCAGCCGCTCGCCGGCCGCCTCGACCAGATCCAGGAAGAACCCCACGAATGTTGCCCGGACCTGTTCTGCTTCGCCGGATTCGATGAGCCTCTCTCGCGCGTAGTGGCCAACCGTTTCGAGCAAGCCATAGCGGACCCGCGAAGGATCGGCCCGGGAGACCGTCACCAGGGATTTGTCCACCAACTCGGAGAGGATCTGGAGTACCTGGCCCGAGGCCAGAGGAGGACCGGCGGACACGGCCTCGGCCAACTCGAGCGTGAAGCCTCCGAAGAACAGCGACAGGCGACGAAACAGCGCCCGTTCGTCCTCGGTCAGCAAGGCGTAGCTCCAATCCAGCACCGCACCCAGGGTGCGATGTCGGGACAGCGTGGTACGCCTGCCGCCGGCAAGCACTCGGAAGCGGTCGTCCAGGCGCTCGACCAGCTGATTGACGCTCAACATCTTCAGGCGGCCGGCGGCCAGCTCGAGGGCCAGGGGGATCCCATCCAACGCCTGACACAGGCGGACCACGGCCGGAAGATTGGCCGGTGTCAGGCGAAACGTCGGCAGCGCAGCGGTCGCGCGCTCCATGAACAGCAGGACACTGGCCGTGGCCTGGATGACGCCGGCATCGAGCGCCTCACCGGTGAGGCTCGAAAGAGGAAGCTCCAGAGGCGGGACCTGCCACACCACCTCGCCCGGCACGCCCAGCGGCTCGGTCGAGGTGGTCAGGATCCGCAAGTCGTCCCCCTCCCGCAGCAGGTCCTTAACCAAGGCGGCGCAGCTCGACACCATGTGCTCGCAGTTGTCCAGGACCAGGAGAATGGACCTGGACCGAACGGCCTCGGCCAGGACCTGGGAGACAGGCCGAGTCGATTGCTCGCGTAGGCCCATGGCCGCGGCGACGGTCTCCTCGAGCAGAGACGGATCCGAGAGCGGCGCCAGGTCAACCCACCAGGAACCATCGGCGCACTGGGGCAATGCGGCCTCGGCGACCGCCAGCGCCAACCGGGTCTTGCCTACTCCCCCGATCCCGGTAAGGGAAAGGAGCCGTGTGGTCTTAAGAAGGGAGTGGACCGCCTCGACCTCGCGCGATCGACCGACGAAACTGGTCAGTTGGGACGGCAGGTTGTTGCGGGTGGACGGGTGAGCCGGCGGCGACGCAACTGGCTCGGGTTCGGACGACGAAGTCCTGAGCCAAGTGCTCGTGGTAGGCACGGGTGGTCTCAGCGCTCGGCTCAACCCCGAGCTCGCGGTCGAGGACCGTTGTGCAGGCGTTGAAGCAGCGCACCACACCGGCCCGGTCGCCGCTGCGCGCGTGCAGTCGCATCAAGGCCCGGTAGGTCTCCTCGCGCAGCGGGTCGTGGCGTAGCAAGCGTTGCGCGTAGAGGATCGCCAGGCGGTGATCGTTGGCCTCCTCCGCCTGATCGACAACGCCGTGCAGGACATGGAAACACAGTTCACGCACGCGCTCCCGTTCGGCGAAGACCCAATCGTCGTAAACGCCCTCGAGCAAGTCGCCGCCGTACAGCTCGACCGCTTCCGCATGGCGATCGGGGTGGCGAGTAAGGCGCTCGAACTCGTCCAGGTCGAGCCAGGCTTCCGCGGACGGGTTCCACTGAAGCGCGTTGCCCTCGGTGAGGATCCATGGACGGTCGTCCGGAGCGGTCGGTAGCAGCTGCTGCAGGCGGTGAAGGTGACGTCGGAGGTTGAGTCGGGCTTCTTGCTCAGACTCATCCGGCCAGAACGTGAAGGCCAGCAGGCCGCGTGGGATCGCCCGATCCCGGTGAACCAGCAGGTGCCCCCACAGCGATATGAGTTTCGAGCGCGGCGGGAGCTTCAGAGGGGTGTCTTGGTCGTAGGCCCGCATCGGACCCAGGAGAAAGACGCGCAGCGACATGCGCTCGTCCGACCTATCGTCCCGACCGATGGCCAGCGGCTTGGCTGAAGTCCGCCCGGCTCGACCGCGGTGGGGAAAGGCATCCCCGACGCCGAGCTCGGCATCCTCCGGTTTGCGCGGGCTGCAAGGATGCCGCGGTCCCGGCAACTCCCGTCGCCCCGGGATGGCTCATGCGTCGCCTCCCGGCCGCGGGCACGCTCAGCGCGCTCGACGCCTGCATGGTGCTGGGCTGCCGCTGCGAAGAGGCCTTGACGCGCAGCAGGGGCAAGATGCTTCTGGATCGCTCGGCCGTACGCCATACCATTCGACGGCGTGGTCGGGTGCGAAGCGCCCACGCCGAAGCCCGGCGGTGGTGGACGGGGCGATGCCCCAGATTCCTGAGCAGGATCTGCACACGAGGGGAGAACAGTGCGCAAGGGCCGGGTCGTTCGGGGTGCCAGCCGACCCGACGCCCGGCCTCGGATTCAGTTCGCCTGCGTTGCGTGCTTGAAGTGCCGTCTCGAGCAGGGTGCTTGGCTTCCACGTGTCCCGTTCGAAGACCCGGGAACATCTCCCCGCGAGAAAGACCTCGGGATGGGCCTCGGGTGTCCGAAAAGTATACAATATCTAGGAAATTCATGCAAATGGGACGGTATGGCCAGATCCTCCTTCGATTCTTCGCTACCGCACTCTGTGACCAGGATGCCTGGTTCAAGAGAAACTCCAGTGGCGACCCCTACTCCGCCGGCAAGGGCGGGCGGGCCCGCAGAGCTGGCGGTAAGTCGGTGGGGCGAGCCAGCAAGCGCGGCCAAGACCTGGTTCTTCTCCCTCTTGGCCAACCTCGATTGCATGCAAACTGGAGACGGGAACCCCTTGGCAGGCGCCAATTCCGGCGCAGGTGATGACGACAAGACGGCTGTCATTTCGTTCCCGGGCGACCTGCCCGAGCGGAGGTCGGAGGATTCCGGTTCTGCCGATCGTGGGATTTCGGCAGGGTCAGGGAGGTCGGCCGCGGGCCCGGCTGGCATCCCAACCCGGCGGGCCAGGGAACCCCGCGGTCGTCGAGATCGTTGTAAAGTTATATCTACCAGGTGCGGAGGCGGAAGCATGCTCTCGGACAAGTTCCGCAGCCGCGGGCGAATTCCATCGGCAGCCCGTTTCGTCGGGCTGGCAGCCGGCGTGTTCGTATTGGCGGGATGCAGCCTCGTCCTCGGGCCAACTCCGTCCCCGACGCTCACTTCCAGCCCGTTGCCGCTTCCGGACATGGCATCCATTTCGGGACGTGTCTGGGACGACCAGTGCACGCTGCCGCTGGGAGAGAGCCCTGCCCCAGCGGTCGACGCCGCCGGCTGCCTCCAACTGGCGGACGGGACGTTCCAGGCCAATGGGCTGGAAGACACCGGGGAGCCGACCCTAGCCGGGCTGCAGGTCACGTTGGCCGATGGCGCCTGCCCGGGTACCCCGCGGGTGACGATGACGTCGGACGCCGACGGTGCTTTCACTTTCACAGAGCTCCCGCCCGGCACCTACTGTCTGACGATCGACAGCAATGATCCGTCGAACGTGCCCGTGCTGGGTCCCGGCCGTTGGACGTCGCCGGTCTCCGCCAGCCTGATGGCGCAGGCGGGTCGCGAACTCGTGCTCGCTCCCGGCGAGCAGATCGTGACACAGGATTTCGGTTGGGACGCGGACAGCCGGCACGTGTCCACACCGGTCCCGACCACACCCATGGTGGAGGCCACGCATTCGCCTGCCGGCTGCACCGACCTGGCTGGCCTCGTTCAGGATGTCAGCATACCGCCCGGCTCATCCGTGGTTGCCGGCGAGGCCTTCCGCAAGGTGTGGCGGCTGCGCAATGACGGCACGTGCATCTGGGCGCCGGACTACGCTCTGGTCTTCTCCAGCGGGCAAGCCATGGGCGGGACTGTCGCCGTCTCGTTCGGAGCAACCGTCCCGCCGGGCTCGACCATCGACCTAGCCCTCAACCTCGTAGCCCCGACCACTCCCGGGACGTATCGCGGGAACTGGCTGCTGCGCAGTAGCCGTGGACTGCTCTTTGGCACGCCATGGTCCGGGGTGAATCCCATCTGGGTCGAGGTCATCGTCACCAACGCCGGGACCGTGGGCGGCTGGAAGGCGGAGTATTTCGCCAACCGTGACCTGCACGGCACGCCGGCGCTCACGCGGCGCGACACCGCCATCGATTTCAGCTGGGGGAGCGGCTCACCCGATCCTTCGCTCCCGACGGACTCCTTCTCTGTCCGCTGGAACGGAACGCCCACGTTCGATCAGGCGGTCTACCGCTTCCATCTGATCATGGACGACGGCGCCCGGTTGTGGGTGGACGGCAAGCCACTGATCGACAGCTGGAAGACCGGGACCTCGCGGGAGCTCACCCAGGACCTCGGGCTGGCACGCGGCGCACACAGCCTGCGCCTGGAGTACTTCGAAGATCGCAACCAGGCGTCGGTTCGCCTGTACTGGGAGAAGGTCAGCCAGCCGTCGTTCCCGGACTGGAAGGCTGAATTCTGGTCGAATGTCAATCTGTCGGGCAACCCGGGCCTCGTCCGCAACGACGCGCAGGTGAAGTTCGATTGGGGTATGCAATCGCCGGCGACCGGCGTGCCGGCAGATTTGTTCTCGGCGCGTTGGACGCGGTCGATGAGCTTCCCCGCCGGGCTGTACCGCTTCAGCCTGCGCGCCGACGACGGCGTCCGCCTGTACATCAACGGCACGAGGGTGCTGGACGAATGGCACACCGCGGACGGGACGGTGGTGTACACCGTCGACCGCGGCCTGAGCGGCACGAACACACTGCGCCTGGACTACTACGATGGGGGAGGGGCAGCCCGCGTCGAACTCAGTTGGGTGCGACTGTCGACGACGCTGACGCCAAGCCCGACGGCCACGCTCACCCCGACAGCCACGCTCTCCCCCACGGTGACCGAGACGTTGATTCCGTCGGACACGCCGACGTCGACGGCGACGCCGTAGGGCGGGTGAGAGACACGCCCGAAAGAGCCTCCAGGGGACACCGCACTCGGTTGCCTGCCTCGACAGGGATTACCACTCATCGACCTTACCGATAGCCTACGCAGGTAATCGGCGATACCCTCTCCAGATCCCGACGACTGGTAGGTAAGGTCCCCCCGCTCGGCCACGCAACGATCTAGGCACTTGTGGGCCCCGCACTCACCCTCTGCCGGTCCCCGCGATTCATCGCCGTCAACCCCGGATAGGCGGCCCTGCCTACCCCCGCCCGAGGCAGAGCAGGAGGCCTACGTTATGCCTCCGTACTGGTCAAATCGGATTGAATTCGTATTCATCACATGACTTTCCTTACGCTGGCTGGCGGGCGGCGGCTGGTATCCTAAGGAGAGCGAACCGATGCACGAGCTGGCAATCACCCAGAGCATGTTGGAGATCGTCCTGCGCCACGCGCGCCAGGCTGGCGCGCCGCGCGTGGTCGAGATCCACCTGGTCATTGGGCAGTTGTCGTCGATCGTCGATGACTCGGTTGCGTTCTACTGGGACATGGTTGCCCGCGGCACGCCCGCCGAGGGGGCGCGCTTGGACTTCCGTCGCGTGCCGGCGCGCTTTCAATGCCAGGCCTGCGCCCACGAGTACGCACCGCCGCCGGAAACGTGGGAGTGCCCGGCGTGCGCAAGCCAGCAGGTGCGCGTGATCGCCGGCGAAGAGTTCTCCGTGGAATCGATCGAGGTCGACCCGGACGGCGGGCGGCCGCCCGAAGCTGCGGGAGGCTGACCGTGCCCCAACGCGTTGCGGTCGTGGAGAACATCCTGGGCGCCAATGACCGGCTGGCGGATGAGAATCGCGCCGCGCTCGATGCGCACCGCTTGCTGGGCCTCAACCTGATGGCCTCGCCCGGCGCCGGCAAGACATCCCTCATCGAACACACCGTCCGGGGGCTCTCCGGGAGCCTGCGACTGGCGGTGATCGACGGCGATATCGCCACCAGCCTGGACGCCGATCGCGCCGCGGCCGCCGGGGCCACGGCGGTTCAGATCAACACCGGCGGCGAATGCCATCTTGACGCCGTCATGGTCCAGGGCGCACTGCACCAGCTCGACCTGACGGCACTCGACCTGCTGATCGTCGAGAACGTCGGCAACCTCGTTTGCCCGGCGTCGTTCCGCCTGGGGACCCACTTCAGCGTGCTGATCGCCTCGGTCCCCGAGGGCGATGACAAGCCCTTCAAGTACCCCGGCATGTATCGCGGCGTCGACGTGCTGCTGGTCAACAAGATCGATCTGCTGCCCTACGTCGATTTCAACATGCCGCGCTTCCGCCAGGGCGTGGAGATGCTCAACCCCGGGGTACGCACGTTCGAGGTTTCGTGTCGAACCGGCGAGGGTCTGCCGGCCTGGCTGGATTGGGTACAGGCGGCCGTCGCTGCGGCGCAGCGCTCGGGGGCAGGGAGACCAGCGTGACGGACACCGCCGGCGAGCGGCTCGGATTGCGCGTCCGCGTCACCGGCGTGGTCCAGGGCGTCGGCTTCCGGCCGTTCGTGTACGCGCTGGCCCATCGCCTGAGCCTGACGGGCTGGGTGCGAAACACCGCCTCGGGCGTGGAGGTCGAGGTCGACGGCGACCCGGCCGCCCTGCAGGGTTTCGTCGAGGCGCTGCGTTCGGAGGCGCCGCCTCTGGCGAGCGTCGATCGGCTGGAAGCGCTGCCTCAAGCAGCCTCAGGCTTCGAGTCGTTCGCCATCCTCGAGTTGCATGACCAGGCGGGCGCCTTCCTGCCGATCTCACCCGACGTCGGGATCTGCGACGACTGCCTGCGCGAGCTGTTCGATCCAAGCGACCGGCGTTACCGCTACCCGTTCATCAACTGCACCAACTGCGGCCCGCGCTTCACGATCATCACCGCCATCCCGTATGACCGGCCGAACACGACGATGGCCGGCTTCCGCATGTGCCCGGCGTGTACCGCCGAGTACCAGGATCCGCGCGACCGCCGCTTCCACGCGCAGCCGATCGCCTGTCCCACCTGTGGGCCGCATGTGTGGCTCGAGGTTGCGGGGCATGCGACCGAGGCGGGCGAGGCGGCGCTGGCAGCCGCGCGGGAGATCTTGCGCACGGGCGGGATCGTCGCCGTAAAGGGACTCGGGGGATTTCACCTGGCGTGCGACGCGCAAGACGCGGACGCCGTCGCCCGCCTGCGCCGGCGCAAGCTGCGCGTGGACAAGGCCTTCGCGTTGATGGTCGCCGATTGGCCGACGGCCGAGGCGCACGGTCAGTGGACGGCCGGCGATCGGGCGCTGCTGGTATCGCCGGCCCGGCCTGTGGTCGTCGTGCCGCGTCGAGCCGGCTCGGGCATCGCCCGCCAGGTTGCGCCGGGGCAGGACACGCTCGGAATCATGCTGCCCTACACGCCCCTGCACCATCTGCTGCTCGAGCGCTCGCAGGGCTTCCCGCAGGCATTGGTGATGACCAGCGGAAACCTGTCCGAAGAGCCGATTGCCACCGAAGACGACGAGGCCCGCACCCGTCTGGCGACGCTTGCGGATGCGTTCCTCCTGCACGACCGGCCGATCCACACTCGCTGCGACGACTCGGTCGTCCGGTCCTTCGCCGGAGCATCCTACCCGCTCCGCCGTTCTCGCGGCTACGCTCCGTTTCCGGTCCACCTGCCGTGGTCCATGCCGTCGATTCTGGCCGGGGGCGCCGAACTGAAGAATGCCTTCTGCGTGACCCGCGGCGACTACGCTTTCCTCAGTCACCATATTGGCGACCTCGAGAACTACGAGACGCTGCGGTCGTTTGAGGCAGGGATCGATCACTTCGAGCGGCTCTTCCGCTTGCAGCTGGAGGTGCTGGCCTACGATCTGCACCCCGACTACCTCGCCACCCGTTCCCTGCTCGACCGCGCCGCGCGCCAGGATCTCCCGGCGGTCGGTGTGCAACACCACCATGCTCACATTGCCGCCTGCATGGCCGAACATGGACTGACAGGAGACCGACCCGTGCTCGGCGTCGCCTTTGATGGCACCGGATACGGTGACGACGGGACGATCTGGGGCGGCGAGTTCCTGCTGGCAGACTATGCGCGCTACGACCGCCTGGCGTACCTGCGACCGGTCGAGATGCCCGGCGGCGAGGCTTGCGTTCGCGAGCCATGGCGCCTGGCGCTCGCCTGGCTGCAACAGGCCGGGGTCGAGTGGTCGGACGATCTTCCGCCGGTGGCGGCCTCGGATCCGGGAGCGCGCCAGGTGGTGTCAAGGCTGCTGGCGGCTGGACGCAACGGGCGCGCTGTCCACCTTCCGGTCACGTCCAGCATGGGCCGGCTGTTCGATGCCGCGGCGGCGCTGATCGGCGTGCGTCAGACGGTCAACTATGAGGCGCAAGCGGCCATCGAGTTGGAAGCACTGATGGATGGGGGAGAGACCGGGGAGTACGCCTTTGCCCGTGCAGGCGCGATGCTCGATCCCGCGCCGATGTTCGAGGCGCTGGTGGCCGATCTGCGCGCCGGCGTGCCGGCCTCGCGCCTGTCCGCGCGCTTTCACCACGCGGTGGCCGGCATGGTGCAGCGGATGTGTGAGGACCTGCGGACGGAGACCGGCGTGGCCACGGTCGCACTGAGCGGCGGGGTCTGGCAGAATCTGACGCTGCTGGGCGAGGTCGTCCCGCGGCTGCGTCGGGCAGGGTTCACAGTCCTGACGCACACGCAGGTGCCGACGAACGACGGGGGGCTCGCCCTCGGCCAAGCTGTTGTGGCGGCTGCCTCACGGCAAGCCGGCCTGAACTAAACGGAGGGAAACCCCCTTCCGCCCGAAGTCGGGGAGGTGGACGATGTGTCTGGCGGTGCCGGGAAAGATCACCGAGATCTTCACTCGAGAAGGCCTATCGATGGGGCGCCTGGATTTCGGCGGCGTCCAGCGCGAGGCCTGCCTGACGTACGTGCCGGAGGCTAAAGTCGGGGACTACGCCATCGTGCACGTGGGATTTGCCCTCAACCTGCTGAGCGAGGCCGAGGCGCAGGCGACGCTCGACACGCTGCGCCAGATCGTCGATTTCGATCCCGCACCCGCCGATGCCGAGGCCGGTGAGTGAAACACCTCGAGGAATACCGCGACGCCCATCTGGTGCGAGGTGTGCTGGACGACCTCCGCCGTCGCGTGACGCGCCCGTGGGTCATCATGGAGATCTGCGGCGGCCAGACGCACTCGATCGTGCGCCACGGCCTGGACCGGCTGCTCCCGGACTCGATCGAGCTGGTCCACGGCCCGGGGTGCCCGGTGTGCGTCACATCGCTCGAACTGATCGACAAGGCGTTGGCCATTGCCTCACGGCCGGAGGTGATCTTTGCCTCCTACGGCGATATGCTGCGTGTCCCGGGGTCGGGCCGCGATCTGTTCGCCGTGCGGGCCGCTGGCGGCGACGTGCGCGTTGTGTATTCGCCGCTCGACGCCGTCAAGTTGGCGCAGGCGAATCCCGACCGGCAGGTGGTCTTCTTCGCCATCGGGTTCGAGACGACGGCGCCGGCGAATGTGATGAGTGTGCTGCAAGCCCGGGCGCTGGGCCTGTCGAACTACAGCGTACTGGTCTCCCACGTGTGCGTGCCGCCGGCGATGCACGCCATCCTCGGCTCCCCGCACAACCGCGTGCAGGGGTTCCTGGCGGCCGGGCACGTGTGCACGGTGATGGGCTACTGGGAATACGAACCGATCGCCCGCCGCTACCGGGTTCCAATCGTCGTGACCGGTTTCGAGCCGCTCGATCTGGTGCAGGGTATTCGGCAGACGGTCGAACAGCTGGAAGCCGGGAGCGCAGAGGTGGAAAACGCCTACGCGCGGGTCGTCACGCGTCTGGGCAATCCGGCGGCACAGCAGGTTATTGGCCAGGTCTTCGAGGTTTGCGACCGCAACTGGCGCGGCATCGGCCGCATCCCGGCCAGCGGCTGGAAGCTGCGGCAGGAGTACGCCGCCTTCGATGCCGAATTGCGCTTCCAGGTGCAGGACCTGCGGGCGGAAGAATCGCCTCTGTGCATCGCCGGGCAGATCCTGCAGGGTCTGCGCCGCCCGGGCGACTGTTCGGCTTTCGGCACGGAATGCACCCCCGAACATCCGCTCGGCGCGACGATGGTTTCGTCCGAAGGCGCCTGCTCCGCGTACTACCGCTACGGACGCTCCACGGAATCGGATCCTCATGCGGACGAGCGTGAGAGGAAGCTACCGGCATGAGCGCACCCAACAAGACCCCGCCGATCGAAGGCGCCGTCTGCCCTCGCCCGTTGGCGCAGGATGTGACCGTCGTCCTCGGACACGGGAGCGGCGGCCAGATGACGCACGATCTGGTAGCCCGGCACTTCCGGTCCGTGTTGTCGAACGCGTCGCTGGAGCAGGGAGACGACGCCGCGGTGCTGGCGCTTCCTGAGGGCAAGGGCCGGTTGGCCTTCACCACCGATGCCCATATCGTGGCGCCGCTGTTCTTCGCCGGAGGCGACATCGGCAGGCTGGCGGTCTGCGGCACGGTCAACGACCTGGTTGTGATGGGTGCGCGCCCGTTGTGGTTGACGGCCTCCTTCATCCTGGAGGAGGGCTTACCGTTGGCGACTCTCGATCGGGTGATCGAGTCGATGCGGGCTGCGGCGGAAGAGGCCGGTGTGACGCTGGTGGCCGGCGACACGAAGGTCGCCGAACGCGGCAAGGCGGATGGACTGTTTATCTCCACCGCCGGCGTCGGCTGGGTGCCGGACGGGCGCAATCCCAGCGGGCGGCACGCGCGGCCGGGAGACGTCGTCCTGGTTTCCGGCCCGGTGGGGGATCACGGGATGGCGGTGCTCGAGGCACGCGGCGAGCTCGGCCTGGCGAGCGACATCCGGTCGGACATCGCTCCTTTGGGAGTGTTGGTGGAAGCGCTGTACTCTGCCTGTCGCGGGGTGCACGTGCTGCGGGATCCGACACGCGGCGGCCTGGCGACGACGCTGAACGAGATTGCCCGACAGAGTGCGGTGGGGATCGAGCTGCAGGAAACTGTAATCCCGGTTCGCCCATCGGTGCAGGCTGCCTGCGAACTTCTGGGGATGGACGCACTCTACGTCGCCAACGAGGGCAAACTGGTGGTGATCGTCGAGGCGGCGGAAGGCGACGCGGCGCTGGCCGCGTTGCGGGGTACGCGCTACGGCGAAGAGGCGTGTGCGATCGGGCGGGTCATCGCCAAACCTGAAGGCAAGGTGCTGATCAAGACCGCCATCGGCGGAACCCGTCTGGTCGACATGCTGGCGGGGGAGATGCTGCCTCGCATCTGCTGAGCCGAGCCCGCTGCTTATGCCCTGGTGGAGTATCTGGTTTGCGGTGGAATCCTCCGCGCCGGCCATCGCCGGCGCGGCTCTGTTTCGGACAACCGCCAGGCATCTTCAACGCGGCAGGCCCGGCCTCGCAGATCTGCGACCGCCTGGTAACGTCAAGCGGGCTGAAGTTCGCGGTCGAGCGCCGCGGCCAGGTCCCGCGCCGCCTGAGCCAGCAGCGGTGCGGCATCGAAAACCGGCGCGCCGCTGCGGTCGGCCTCCCGCACACCAGGATCCGCGGGCAAGAAGCCGAGCACCGGCAAGCCAGGCGAGTGCAGGCGGATGAAATCCCGATCGTCCTCGCCCTGAACCTTGCTCCCGACCAAATACAGCCGGGTGAGCCTCAGGTCTCCGGCCAGGCCCTTGATCTGTTCGGCGGTGCCCAGGCTGCGGGCCGTCGGCTCGACGACGATCAGCATGGCGTCCACGGCGTCGGCCGTGGCGCGCCCGAGGTGCTCGACGCCGGCGTACATGTCTAGCAAGACAACCTCATCGCGGCGGAGCAGGATGTGCGTGATCAGTGTGCGCAGGATGGTCGACTCCGGGCAGATGCAGCCCGAGCCTCCCATCTCCACCGCGCCGAGCTCGAGCAGCTTGATCCCGCGGTGAACGGCAGAGAACCGGTCGGGGATGTCGTCGACGCGCGGATTGAGCTTGAAGTAGCCCCCGATCGTCCCCGGCTGCGCACCGGTGCGCTCGTAGATCAGCTCCTCCATCCTGGCGATGGGTGTCAGGCCGCGCACCAGCTCCTCGGGGAACCCGAGGGCGCCGCCCAGGCAGGGGGACGGGTCGGCATCGATGGCCAGCACGTTCATCCCGCGCTCGGCGTAGGTGTAGGCCAGCAGGCTGGTCAGCGTGGTCTTGCCGACGCCGCCCTTTCCGGTGATGGCGATCTTCATTCGGCGGACCTCTCAACGGATGGCCGCGGCGCACAGCCGCGGTGGATGGCTTCCTGGCGCAGCACTTCCAGCACCGAAACGACGTTGATGCCCTGCTGGCAGACGACGCGGCCGGGGAGCGGTTGCCAATACCACAGACTGGTGCACGTCAGGACGCGCTCGTCATTCCGGGCCGCGCCCTGCATCAGCTCACCGATGGACAAGTCCATCTCCGGAGCCGTCAGCGCTTCGCATCCCCAGCACGAAGTGCAACGGCGCACGTCTTCGCCGCAAGCGGAGAGCACGATATGGGGCAGGGGGCCACGCACTGCCATCCGACACCCCAAGAAGGACTTCGGAAGCCCGCAGGACTTCCGAAGTCGTCTGTCTTAATCGATCAGGCCCCGCTCGGAGAGCAGCGGCCGTGGATCGATCAGGTTGCGGGCCAGGGCCGCCTCCGCCTGCATGCCGAAGGCAATGGCCATCAACTGGGTAATGTACAGCGCCGGGGTGCGGACGTCGCCCGGCATCTGCGTCTGACGGCCGTCCAGGTTGGTGTGGCAGAGCGGGCAGGCGACGGCCACCAGGTCGGCCCCGTGGGCGCGGGCGTTGGCCAGGATCTCGCCGCTCAGATCGAAGACGATGTCGGAGCGGATGGCGGACAGCGACGCGCCGCAACAGGCGACTTTGCGATCCCAGTCGACGGGGGTGGCGCCCAGCGCCCGGACCAGGCGGTCCATCGACTGCGGGTACTCGTGCTCGGTCGACCCGGTCACGGCAGGCGGGCGGGCGAGCAGGCAGCCGTAGTAGCAGGCGACCTTCAGCCCCTCGAGCGGCCGGCGCACCCGCGCCGCCACGGCGTCGACGCCGATTCGATCGGCGAGCACGTCGAGCACCGAAACGATGGCGACGCTGTCATGATACGTGGCGTCGAGTTCGTGCTCCAGCGTTTCCTTGAGCTCGGGATCGAGGCGCAGATCGCGCGTCGCCGCCCGGAACCGGTTGTAGCACGCGGCGCACGGCAGCGTGACATCCTGCAAGCCGGCCTGCTCGAAGAGGATCAGGCTCTGCAGCGGCAGCCGGGTCGCCAGGTGGTGGTCGATGCGATGTGCCGGGGTCGACCCGCAGCACACCCAGCCTTCCGGCTCGACCGGCGTCAGCCCCAGGGCCTGGAGGACGGCACGCGTCGACCGGTCGAACTCCTCGGCCAGCGAGTGCAGCGAGCAGCCGGGGTAGTAGCCGATCTCGTTCGGAGGGCGGGCAGCAGTGGTCTGCGGGGCATGGTGCTTGCGCTTCAGCGTGACCTCGGGCAGGAAGCGGATCTTGCCATGCCGGATCATGTTGACGCCCAGGTCCATATCCTTGAGCGGCTTGCCGGTGCGCAAGTTCATTTCCGCCAGTAGCCCAAGTTCGTAGGAGCGGCCGAGGAGGTCGACGTTGCGCAGGAAGACCTTGTTGAAGAGCGCCGCTTCCGGCACGGCCGGCTTCACCCCCTGGTCCAGCAAGTCGCTGACCATGAAGTCCATGACGCGGGCAATGTCGATGCCCTGCGGGCAGCGGGTCGTGCACGTCTGGCAGGAGGCGCACAGCCAGGGGGTCTTGCTGGTCTTGAGTTCGTCTTCGAGTCCAAGCTGGGCGGCGCGCATCACCTGATTGGGCTCCAGGTCGAAGTACTGGGCGAGCGGGCAGCCCGAGGTGCACTTGACGCACTGATAGCACAAGTAGACGTTCTCGCCCGTTTCGCGCTGGATGCGCTGAGCCAGGTCGGCGCTCAGGCGGGTATCCATGGCGTTAACCCTGGACCCCGGTGGGCTGGGCCTCGAGCTCCGGCCGCGGCAGCAGCCCGGCGCCTTCGCCGATGGCCCGGACGGCCTCTTCCCATTCAATGGCCATGATATGCACGCCGGCGACGCCCTCGATCTGGCGCAGCTGCTGGATCAGCTCGATGGCGATCTTGATGCCCTCCTTGCGGAAGGCCTCGTTGCGGGCTTTCTTGTCTTCCTTGTCGATCCCGTCGGCGGCGGCGGTCATGCGTTCGACGAAATTGTCCGGCACGTCCAATCCGGGGACCTCGTCGCGCATGTACTTGGTCATGCCCGGTGACTTGAGCGGTCCGACGCCGGCCAGCAGATAGACCTGACGGTGCAGGCCCAGTTCCCGCACGCGCTCCATGAACTGGGCGAAGCGGTCGACGTTGTAGATCAACTGGGTCTGGATGAAGTCGGCTCCGGCCCTGGCCTTCTTGCCCAGGCGCAGCGGGCGCCACTCGAATGGGTCGCCGAATGGGTTGGCTGCCGCACCGATGAAGAAGCGCGGCTCGATGCCCTTGATCTCGTCCCCGCACTGGAAGCAGTGCCGGTCGCGCAGGGATGCGACCATCTGGATCAGCTGCACCGAGTCCAGGTCGTGGACGTTCTTGGCCGTCGGGTGGTTGCCGAAGGACTGGTGGTCGCCGGTCAGGCACAGAATGTTGCGCATCCCCAGGGCGTAGGCGCCGAGCAGGTCGGACTGCATCGCCAGACGATTGCGGTCGCGGCAGGTCATCTGGATGACCGGCTCGATGCCCTCCTGAACGGCGAGCGTTCCGGCGCCGATGCTGGACATGCGCACGATGGCGGTCTGGTTGTCGGTGATATTGGCCGCATCGCATACCCCCGCCAGCAGACGGGCCTTCTTGCGGATGACCTCCGGGTCGGCATTCTGCGGTGGGCCGAGCTCGGCGGTCACGGCGAAGTGGCCGGCGCGCAGGACGCGCTCGAGGCGGGAGCCGGACTTGAAGCCGTTGGTGCTGGCGAGAGATTCACTCATGGGTTCGCTCCGTCACTCGGCCGCTTCCGCTGCCAGGCGCAGGTCTTCGCGGATGATGCGGCGCGGTCCGCCGTCGCGGCTGGTGGACCAGTCCTTGGGCGGCTGGATCTCGAGGATCAGGTGCAGGCGGTCCTGGGCCTTCAGCCGGTCGTAGATCAACTGCCAGGCGCAGGGTGTCTCGTGGCCGATCTCGCACACGCCGTCCTGCGATCCGCCGCACGGGCCGTTGAGCAGCTGCTTGGCGCAGCGGGCGATGGGGCAGATGCCGCCGGTCAGGCCGAGGATGCACGAGCCGCAGGCGGCACAGCGCTCCTCCCAGATGCCCTGTTCGCGGGGCAGCCCGAGGAAGCTCGTGTTCAGGCCGGGGACTACGACCTTCTCCGGATAACGTTCGGCCAGCGCCTGGACGCCGATGCCGCAGCCGATGGAGAGGACGATGTCGGCCTCCCGGATCGAGTCGGCCAACGGGTCGATGTACTCCCACTCGCACTGGCGCTGCACGGTGACGTGCGTCACGTCCTTGGGGGTGCCGTCGATGCGGGTCGCCATGCGCAGGCTGGTGGCCAGGATGCCGGCCTCCTTGTCGCCGCCGGCGAAACACACGGTGACGCACGTCCCGCAGCCGACGACCAGGACCTTCCCGGCGTCCGCCAGCAGGCCTTTGATCTCATCCAACGGTTTCTGTTCGGCAACGATCATGACATCTGCTCCTCGAGAGGTGCGGCGGGGGCAGCGGACTGCGCCTCGCCCGGCGCCGCGGTCCGGCGCAACGGATTTGGACCGAGCGCCCGCACCTCTTCGGTGATTTGCGTCGCCTCCTCGGCGAACTTGCGGCCCATGGCCGAGGACAGGTGCACCATGCGCAGACGGCGACCATCGACGCCGATCTGCGTCAGCAACTTCTGGGTGTATTCGACTCGCCGCCGGGCGTTGACATTACCCTCCAGGTAATGACAGTCACCCGGCAGTCAACCCGCCACCAGCGCCCCGTCCACCCCCTCCTCGAACGCCCGCAGCAGGTGCAAGACGTCCACCCTGCCGGTGCACGGCACCTCGAGGACTTTGACTGACGGCGGGTACTGGATGCGGAGGCTGCCCGCAAGATCGGCGGCGTTGTAGGCGCAGTGCGTACAGCAGAAGGCGACAATCTGAGGCTGGAAGTCAGACACGGGGAGCCTCCGCAGGCGCCATCAGCGCCTCTAATTTGACCATGAGCTGGTCATCGCGGAAATGTGCCAATTGGATGGCTTTGGCCGGACATTCGGCCACGCAGGCGCCGCAGCCCCGACAGGTCGTCGGCTCGATGCTGGCCGCACCCAGGATCCCGCCCACGCCCAGCGCGGCCGCGGTGACCTGCGGCACGCCGAAGGGACAGATGCGTACGCAGGTCAGGCAACCGACACATAGCTCCGGGTCCACCTGTGCCACGGCGCCTCCGGCGGTCAGGCTCGGGCGCGAGAGCACTCGAGCGGCGCGCGCCGCGGCCGCCTTGGCCTGGACCAGCGACTCGTCGATCAGCTTGGGGTAGTGTGCCAGGCCGGCCATGAACAGGCCTTCGGTGCTGAAATCCACCGGGCGGAGTTTGACGTGGGCCTCGAGGAAGTATCCATCGGCGTCCACCGGGATCTTGAGCGCCGTCGCCACCTGCCTCGAACCCTCGGATGGCACGACCGGGTTCGAGAGCACGAGCAGGTCCGGCTCGAGCAGCAGTTGGGTGCCCAGGCCCGGGTCGCGCAGGCGGATCTGCAGCCGACCGTCACGCGCGGTCACCTCGGGCGGAGCGCTGCCTTCGTAGCGCACGAAGATCACGCCGGCGCGGCGCGCCTCGGTGTACAGATGCTCCTTGAAGCCGTAGGCGCGGACGTCGCGATACAGGATCGTCACCCGCGCCTCGGGTTGCAGCCGCTTGAGGAGCAGCGCGTTCTTGAGCGCCGTCGTGCAGCAGATGCGGGCGCAGGTGCGTTCGGCCGGGCCGACGCACAGGATCATCGCCACGTCGCCAGGCAGCGGCGAGCCAAACGCCGCACGTGCCGCGAGCGGCCGGGCCTCCAGAGGGGCCACGCGGCCCTCGGCGGACGCCAGCAGCGCCTCGAACTCGGAGCCGGTGATCACCGCCGGGTGCGAGCCGCACAGGTACTCATCGCCGCGGTACTCCCGGCCTCCGGTGGCGACGATGGTGGCGCCGTGACGCACCTCCACCGCCTCGCCTCCCGGGCCGCGCAGCCTGGAGATGAAGTTGCCGACGAAGCCGGTCGTCGCCTCCAGCGTGTGCCCGAGATGCAGGCGGATCCCGGGCTGATTCTCGACCTGGTCCAGCAGATCGTCGAGGAAGGCTTGAGGATCGTTGCCATCGACGGTCGTGTATACACGGCGCAGAGTGCCGCCCAGTGTCGGCTCGCGCTCGACCAGGTCGACGGCGAAGCCGCCGCGGGCCAGGGAGAGCGCTGCCGTCATGCCGGCCGCACCGCCGCCCAAGACCAGCGCTGACGGCGTGACGGGCACCTGGCTGGTGGTCAGCGGCTCGAGGCTTGCCACCCGGGCGACGGCCATGCGCACCAGGTCCCTGGCCTTCTCGGTGGCGGCCGGCCGGTCGTGCGAATGCACCCACGAGCACTGGTTGCGGATGTTGGCCATCTCGAACAGGGACGGGTTGAGACCGGCGGCGCGGAGGCTGTCCTGGAACAGCGGCGCATGCGTGCGCGGCGTGCACGACGAGACCACGACACGGTTGAGCCCGAGTTCCTGGATCCGCGACGTGATCTGGGCGATGCTGTCCTGCGAGCAGGTGTACAGGTTGTGCTCGGCGTGGACGACGTCCGGCAGGCCGGCGGCATACTCCGACACCGACGGGCACGTCGAGGAAGCCGCCGATGTTCGAACCGCAGTGGCAGACGAAGACGCCGACGCGCGGCTCCTCCTGGCTGACGTCGCGCTCGGGCGGGAAGACGGGGGCGCGCGTCAGGCGGTGGCGGGCGGGGGCGAGCAGCCGCCGCGGCCTCGGCGGCGGCGGCGCTGGCCTCGACCACCGTCTCGGGGATGTCCTTCGGCTCGCGGAACGGACCGGCGGCGAAGATGCCGGGCCGCGAGGTCTGCAGCGGGTCGAACAGCACCGTGTGGCAGAAGCCGTAGTCGTCGAGCTCGACGCCCAGGTCGCCGCGCCAGCCGCGTACGGCGGGGGCCATCTCCATGCCGACCGAGAGCACGACCAGGTCGAAGGCCTCTTCGAGCACGGCCGGGCGGCTGCCCGCGGAGTCGTCCAGTCCAGGCGCATAGCGCACGACCAGGTCGGCGCTGGGCGGATCCTCGCGCAGGCCGGAGATTCGGCAGCGGGTGTAGTCGATGCCGTACTGTTCGCGCGCCCGCTGATAGTAGGCCGAGTAGCCCTTGCTGAAGGCGCGCATGTCCATCATGAACACGTGCGCCCGGACCTGCGGGCTCGTGCTCGCGTGGCCATCACCGCTTCCTTGGTGGCGTACATGCAGCACACCGCCGAGCAGTAGTCGTGGCTCTGATCGCGCGAGCCGATGCACTGCAGGAAGGCGATGCGCTGCGCCGGCTTCGCCGTCGGACGGCCGCACCACGTGGCCGGCCGTCGGGCCGGAGGCCGAGAGCAGGCGCTCGAACTGCAGGGCGGTGACGACGTTCGGGTAGCGCCCGAAGCCGTACTCCTCCGAGAGCTCGGCGCGGTAGATCTCGTAGCCGGGCGCCAGGACGACGGCACCGACCTGGACCTGCTCCAGCGTCTCGACCATGTCGTGGTCGATGGCCTTTGTGCCGCAGGCGTAGACGCACGACAGGCACTCCGAGCACCGGCCGCACGCCAGGCAGCGGGCCGCCTCGGCCTGGGCCAGCTCGTCGGTGTAGCCCTGCTCGACCTCGTCGAAGCCCGGTGCGCCGCGGCTTCGCACGGACAGCTCCGGCATCGGCACGCGCGGCCGGGGCGGGCATGCGTCTCGTCCAGCGCGGGCACGCGCCTGGATCGTGACTCGAGCTTGACCACCGGCAGTTCCGGCTTGGGCTTGCTGCTCGAGCGCCTCGCCCTGCAGGTAGCGGTGGATGCTCTGCGCCGCGCTGGTGGCCGGAGGCCACGGCCTCGATGACGAAGGCCGTGCCGGAGACGCTGTCGCCGGCGGCGAACACGCCCGGCCGCGTGGCGGCCAACGTGTTGGGGTTGACGGCGATGGTGCGCTGGCGGGTGATGCCGACGCCCGCGTCGTCGGGGATGAAGGCCAGGCCGGCCCGCTGGCCGACGGAGAAGATCACCGTGTCGCGCTTCCAGGACGTGCTCCGAGTCGGGCTCGGTCTCCACCGTCAGCCGCCCGTCGGGGTCGAAGGCGAACGACAGCACGTTGCGGCACTCGACGCCGGCGGCGCGGCCATCGCCGTCGCACCACGCGCACGAACGTGCGGCTGGCGTGGATGGTGACGCCCTCGGCCTCCGCCGCCTCGATCTCGCACGGGTGGCACGGCATCTGCTCGCGCGGCTCCAGGCAGGCCAGGTGGACCTCTGGCGCCCAGGCGCACCGCCGTGCGGGCGACGTCGATGGCGACGTTGCCGCCGCCGAGCACCAGCACCCGCTCGCCCAGCTCGGGCGGCTCGATCCAGCCGCACGTCGCGCAGGAATTGGGTGTTGATCAGCACCCCCGGCAGGTCGGCGCCGGGGATCGGCAGGCGCACGCCCTCGTGCGCGCCGACGGCGACCAGGACCGCCTTGAAGCCCTGGCTCGAATAGCCGTCCAGATCGTCGACCCGTGTGTTCAGCCGCAGCTCGACGCCCAGGTCGAGGATGTCGTCCACCTCGCGCTCGATGATCGCCGCCGGCAGGCGGTACTCGGGCACGCCGACGCGCAGCATCCCGCCGGCCACCGGCAGCGCCTCGAAGACCGTCACCCGGTAGCCCAGCTTGGCCAGGTCCTGCGCCGCCGTCAGCCCGCACGGGCCCGGAGCCGATGATCGGCGACCCGCTGCGCGAACTTGACCTCGGCCGGCGGCGAGCGGCCGGCGCGCGGTTCGGCGTAGATCTTGTCGGTCACGAAGCGCTTGAGGGCATGGATGTTGACCGGGTCGTCGATCAGGCCGCGGTTGCAGGCGTCCTCGCAGCGGTGGTTGCAGATGCGCCCGCAGATGCCCGGGGAAGGGATTGTCCTCCTTGATGACGCGCAGGCGTCCGTGATAGCGGCCCTCGCGGATCAGGGCGATGTAGCCCTGGGCGCGCTGCCCGGCGGGGCAGGCGTCGCGGCAGGGGGCGACGCCGTGCTTCTCGATGGCGTAGGCGTTGGGGACGGCCTGCGGATAGAGCTTGTAGGCGGCGCGGCGCTGCGACAGCCCCTCGTTGAACGCGTCGGGCAGGACGACCGGGCAGACGTTGGCGCAATCGCCGCAGCCGACGCACTTGGTCAGATCGATGTAGCGCGGCTTCTTGCGCAGCGTGACGCGTGAAGTCGCCGGCCTGCCCGTCGACGCGCGACGACCTCGGTGTCGACGTGCAGATCGATGTTCAGGTGGCGGCCGGTCTCCACCAGCTTGGGGGAGATGGTGCACATGGCGCAGTCGTTGGTGGGGAAGGTCTTGTCGAGCTGGGCCATGTGTCCGCCGATGGCGGACTTGGCCTCGACCAGGTAGACCTTGATAGCCCTGGTCGGCCAGGTCGAGGCTGGCCTGCATGCCGGCGATGCCGCCGCCGACGACCATCACCGCGCCGACCGGAGCCGCATCGGCTTCGGAGATGGCCTGGCCGAGGTCCCGAGACTAGGGATCCCTGGTCGCCCATACCGACTCCGTTGTTGAGGCCAAACGAAGGACAGCGCCGCACGTTCGCCGGCACCAGGCCTCACCGCTGGATGAATGATAGGTGTGGCGGTGAGCGGGCCCCAGTGCCGGATGTCATCCCCAGAGGGGAGTATCTTCATCCAGTTTGATTGGAAACCCAATCGACGGGGTCCGATATCCAGGCCCGCGAGTTGCCGTGGTCTAGAAGCGTCGGGGAATGGTGCCAGACCGGGCGAGGCCGTGCGGCCGGCGGGAAGGCGCCAGCAGGCCGGCTTAGTCGCCGGCGGGAGACGGCGGAGGGTATTGGAGTGCCGCAGCGGGTTTGGGCCGAGTTGGACGGCCCGGTCAGTCATCGTCCGGGCGATCTCGGCGAAGCTGGCGCCCATGCCGCCGGACAGGAAGTACATCTCCAGCCGCTCCGGCTCGAGGCCGATGCTCTTCAGGATGGCCTTGGTGCGTTCGACGCGGGCCTTGCCGCGCTCATTGCCGTGCACGTGATGGCAGTTGCCCAGGCTGCAGGCGATGACGTAGACGGCATCGGCGCCGCCCTCGAAGGCATCCAGCAGATACTGCACGTCGGTCTTACCGGTGCACGGCAGGCGCACGAGCTTGACGTTCGCCGGATACTCCTGGTGAAGCGCTCCGGCGGTATCGGCCGCCATATACCCGCAGTAGCTGCAGGAGAAGGCCGTGATCTCGGGGACGAAATCCGAGCTGGAGGTCATCCGCCTCGCCTCGGGTGAAGAGAAACCGCCCCCTGCGGGCAGGCCGTCACACAATTGCCGCAGCCTTCGCACGCCCACGGGTCGAGCATCAGCATGTGCTCGCGAAGCGACCCACATCAGGCCGCCCGCCGAGCAGACGGGCAGGCAGGCCCGGCAGCACTCGCCCCGGCAGCAATCACACAACAGTTCATCGATGACCGCAACGAATTCGGTCTGAAGGGTAAGCACGGCCAGGCCCTCTAGTCCCCGCCCGGGACGGGGAGCGGCACTTCCCAGGCGCCGACGGCAACGCGGATTTCGTCGTCGGTGTAGTGCTTGAGCTGGATGGCGCGGGCCGGGCATTCCGCCGTGCATGTTCCGCAGCCCTGGCAGCGCGCCGGATCGATCCAGGCTGCGCCACCGAGACCACCCACGCCGCACAGGTCGGCGCGGATCTGTGGGATGCTGAATGGGCAGGTCCGGGCGCAGGTGAGGCAGCCGGTGCATTTGGCCGGATCGATCTCGGCCACCACGCCGCCCAGCTGCAGCGTCGGCCGGCTGAGGATCGTCAACGCCCGTCCGGCGCAGGCCAGGGCGTGGGTGATCGATTCCTCGATGAACTTCGGGTAGTGCGCCATGCCGGCCAGCAGCATGCCCTCGTCGTGGAACTCCATCGGCCGCATCTTCAAGTGCGCCTCGAGGAAGAAGCCCTCGCTCGAGAGCGGGACATTCAGCAGCCGCGCCAGGTTGGCCGAGTCCGGCGGCGGCACGATGGCCATGCTCAGGGCCAGCAGGTCCGGTTCGAAGGCCAGCGTCTTGCCAAAGACGTGCTCGTGCACGCGCACGACCAGCGCCTGGCGCGCCCCCGCGCTTCCAACCGCACGTCGGGCGGCTCGGCGTCGGTGTAGCGCACGAAGATCACGCCGCGGCGGCGGGCCTCCAGGTAGTACTTCTCGCGGAAGCCGTAGGTGATCACGTTCTTGTACAGCACGACCACCTGGCAGTCCGGGTTCAACATCCTCAGGCGCAGCGCGTTCTTGAGGGTGTTGGTGCAGCAGATGCGCGAGCAGTATTCGCGGCCGCCCGGCTCGGCGACGCACTGCAGCATGACGACCGAGCGCAGCCGGCCGGCGCGCTCGGGGTGGTGGGCGAGGATCTCCTCCAGTTCGGACTGGCGCACGATGCGCGGGTCCTGGCCCAACAGGTACTGTCCCCCGTCCGCCTCGACGCCGCCCGTGGCCAGGATGACGGCGCTGTGCTGGAGGCGCGTCTCGCGCAGGTGCCCGCTGTGCAGGCGCGTGCTGACCGTGGCGGCGAAATCGCCGACGCTGCCCGAGTGGCGGATCACCTGGCTGTTCAGGTACAGGTGAATGCGATCGTGACCGACGACGCGATTGACCAGGTCGCGGCAGCAGGCGCTGCGGGTTGTCCCCTTCGGCGACGTAATACACATGGTGAAGGTTTCCGCCCAGCTCGCCGGTCTTCTCCACCAGGTGGACGTCGAAACCGGTCTCGGCGATGGCCAGGGCGGCCGTCATGCCAGAGGCGCCCCCGCCGATGACCAGCGCGGCGCGATGCGGGGCGCGCTCGACCTTGTGGATGGGGACCGATCGGCGCACGCGGCCGACGGCGACGCGCATCAATTCGCTGGCCTTGCGCGTGGCGCCGACCGGGTCGGAGGCGTGCACCCATGAACACTGCTCGCGCAGGTTGACCGTCTCCACCAGGTACGGGTTGATGCCGGCCTCGCACGCCAGGCGCTGGAACAACGGCTCGTGGGTGCGCGGGGAGCACGCCCCGATCACCACCCGGCCGGCGCGGCCGTCGCGGAAGACTTCCGCCAATCGAGCGCGGCCCTCAGGACGGCACACGGCGGGAATGACCTCGACGGCGCCGATGCCCGGCAGCCGGCGAAGATAGCCGGCGACGGAGGCCAGGTCGACGACATCCGAAATCTCGCCCATGCAGCCGCACAGCACGGCGTCCACGCCTTCGCCGGCGGGGACGCGCTCGGCGACCTCTGACCCGGTGCCGATATATGGATTCGATCGGGAGAAGACGCGCTGCCCGACCTGATCGGGGAGCAGGCGCATGACCTCGGCCGCCGCGCCGGAAGCGTCGAGAATGGTCTCGGCGATCTCCTTGGGCGAGGCGAAGGCGCCGCAGACGAACACGCCGGGCCGGGAGGTGGACAGCGGGGCGAACTTGTCGGTGGTGCAGAACCCGTACTCGTTGAGCTCGACTCCCAACAGCCCGGCGATCTCGATCGCCTCGGCCGGCGGCCGGATGCCGACCGCCAGAACCAGCAGGTCGAAGCGCTCCTCGCGCACCGGCCCCTGCCCGGGGGACGACTCGTCATGCTCGCGGCCGCCCGGGTAGCGCAGGATAATTTCGCCGGTGACCGGGTCTTCGTCGACGGCCGAGATGCGGGCGCGGGTGTAGCGGACGCCGTGGTCCTGACGCGCCTGGAGGTAGTACTGGTTGTACTCCTTATTGAAGGCGCGCTCGTCCATGGTGAAGATGTGGCACTCGACATCCGGGATCCGCTGCTTGGCCAGCACGGCTTCCTTGGTGGCGTACATGCAGCAGATTGTGGAGCAGTACGGGTTGCGCTGGTCGCGCGAGCCGACGCACTGCAGCCAGGCAATACGCTTCGGAACGGCGCCATCGGAACGCCGGCGAACCACACCCTCGGTCGGACCAGAGCGCGACGCCATGCGCTCATACTGCATCGAGGTGATCACGTTGCGCAGGCGACCGTAGCCGAGCTCGGGCATCAACGCCGCATCGAACGGCTGGAAGCCCATGGCCAGGATGATGGCGCCGATCGGCAGGGACGAGCGACGGGGGGCAGCCTGGAGGTCGATCGCCTGGGTCGGGCAGACCTCGACGCACTTGCGGCAGTCGTCGCACGCGGGGGTCTTGTCGAGCAGGTAGTACGAATCGGGGACGGAACGCGGTGCGGACTTATCGATCGCCTTGCGCACCATCATCCCGAGCTGGAATCCTGAAGGCCGCTCCTCGGGACAGACCTCGGCGCATCGGCCGCAGTTGGTGCACAGCGCGGGGTCAACATACTCCGGGTTGCTTTCCAGGTGGACGGTGAAGGCCCCGGCCTCGCCCTCACATCCCAGCAGGCGTGTCGAGGTGAGGAGCGTCAGATTGGGGTGGCGGTTCTCGTCCAGGAACGCCGGGCTGAGGGTGGGCCGCGTGCAGCCGAACCCGTGATCGGAAGTGCCCCGGCAGAGCACGCAGTCGTGAGTCGGGAACATGAAGCCCAGCTGGGCGACACGCCCGCCGAGCACCGGGCTGGTCTCGAGCAGGTAGGTGTGAATGCCGGCTTCCGCCAGATCGATGGCGGCGCGCATCCCGCCGACGCCGCCGCCGATGACCAGAGCGCTGTGGGCTGCATTGCTGTTGGAAGCCGAGAGGCCTGGAGCGATCACCGCATCGCACCCAATGGGAGAGCAGGCGCCCAAGGCGCCCGTCTGCAACCTAATTCGTCTATTTGCATCCAGTATGGTGGACACATGCGACGCGGCCAGTGCCAATCGTCACCAAGCGCTTGGGATGAAGTTCCGCCGCCCGAGAGGGGCGGCGAAGTCGAACCGTACGCGATATCGCCGAGGGGAGACGGCTTCGCTCAATACTCGTCGGAGGTGCTGCGCAGGCGCAGGATCATGTGGGCCACGTCGCGCAGGTCGCCATCCGGCAGCATCCAGTAGTCGGTGTAGACGGACACCTGCTCGAAGCCGAGATTCTGGAAGGCCTTGATGTCGGAGGCGCGGTCGGTGGGGCTGACGACCTCGATCATGTACAGGCTGCGGCGCTTGGCCAGATCGATCAACGCCTGGATCAACCGCGTCGCCAGCCCGCGGCGGCGGAAGTCCTTGGCCAGGAAGATGCGCATCTCCGCCCGATGCCTCGACGGCCCTTCCATGAAGTGCAGTGTGGCGTCGCCCACCATGCGGTCGCCGACCATCGCCGCGACGGGGAAGACGCGATCGTAGTCCAGCCGGTCGGCCCAGCCGCCGACCAGCTCCGGATCGGTGACGTCATGGCGCATGTAGCGGCGTTCCTCGGGCGAGACCGGGGTGAACAGGTCGATCAGCGCCTGACGGTCGTCGGTGGTCAGCGGTCTGAGGAGCACCCGGGCGCCATCTCTCAGCGTGATCAGCTGACGGTAGGTGAGTTCTTGCTGGGTAACCATCCCTGCGGCTCCTCATCGGTAGCCGACGCGGGCAGGCGATCCGCCCGCGTCGGCGCGGGATCGCTCAGTCGGCCCGTTGCAGCAGGTACTCGTAAGCGGCCAGAGCCGCCTTGGCACCCTCGCCGACCGAGATCAACACCTGCTCCGAGATCACATCCGTGACGTCGCCGGCGGCGAAGACGCCCTCCGCCGAGGTGCGGTTGCGGGCGTCGACCTTGATGCGCTTTCCCCCGTCGAGCTCCACCAGGCTGCCGACGATTTCCGACTGGGGGACCAGGTCGAGCTCGACGAAGAACGCGTCGGCTTCCAGCTCGCGACTCTTCCCATCCTTGGCGATCACGATCCGCCGGGCATACTCGTCGCCTTTGACCGCCTGCACCTGGTAGCCCTCCAGGACTTGCACGTTCTTGGAGGCCAGCACCCGGCGACCCATCGGCGTATCGAGCTCGCCGTGGGTCGGCGCCACCAGGGTGACCTTGGCGGCGATGCGCGCCAGTTCGGCGGTCGATCGCAGGGCCAGGGCGCCGTCGCCGATGACGGCGGTCTGGCGTTCGATGAACAGCGGCGCGTACGACACGGCGCTGTAGCACAGGCCGCGCATCATGTACTCCTGTTCGCCAGGCACCTGCAGGCGCTGGCCCAGCGCTCCGGTGGCGATGATCAGCGCCTTGGCCTCGTAGGTCTCCCCGCCGCGCGTTTCGACCTGGAACCCCTTGGCCGTCTTGGTGACCTTGACGGCCTTGTCGAGCGCGCGGGCGAACTCCAGGTACTCGATTTCATTCGCGAATCGGCTGACGACCTCCTCGCCGGTGATGACCAGGTGCTTCTCGACGAACGGCAGCTGCAGGCGGTAGTTGGTCTTGCCGCCGAGGTCGCGGGTGATGAGCAGGACGTCCAGGCGCTTGCGCAGCGCGTAGATGGTGGCCGTCAGGCCGGCCGGGCCTCCGCCCAGGATGATCAGGTCATGCATCATGGTCTCCTTCCGTCGCGCGGCCGGTTAGACCGGCGCCTCGGGGATGAACCCGTTGTCCATCATGGTTTTGGTGAGCCGACGGGAACGGCCGATGATCTCCTCGGCGTTCTTGAGTTCCTCTTCGTAGGTCATCTTCTTGCGCGCTACGCCCTCCTCGATGGCCTTCATGGCCACGGCGGCCGCCTCGCGCGGGAAGACCTCCCACTCGTCCATGTTGGGCAGGATGTAGTCCGGCCGCAGGCCCTTCTCCTCGGCCATGCCCGAGAGGGCCAGGGCGGCGGCGATGCACATCGGGTCGGTGATCGTCGTCGCCCGCACGTCGAGCGTCCCGCGGAAGATGCCGGGGAAACCGCACGAGTTGTTGACCTGGTTGGGGAAGTCCGAGCGCCCGGTGGCGACGACCGCCGCTCCGGCCGCCTGCGCTTCCCACGGCCACATCTCCGGCACCGGATTGGCGCAGCAGAAGACGACCGGATCGGGCGCCATGCCGCGCACCCAGTCCGGCAGGATGACGTCAGGGCCGGACTTGGACAGGGCGATGAGCACATCGGCGCCCCGCATCGCCTCCGCGATCCCGCCCTGGCGGCCTTCGTCGTTGGTGTTCTGGCACATCTTCCACTTGTCGACGTACTCGGCCTTGCGCATCTCGAGGTCGGTGCGGCCTTTGTGCAGGATTCCCTTGCTGTCGACCACCATGCACTTGGCGGGGTCGGCGCCGTGAGAGAAGATCAGGCGGGCGCAGGCGACGTTGGAGGCGCCCGAACCGACGAAGACAATCCGGGCATCGCCGATCTTGCGCCCGGTGATCTTCAGGGCGTTGATCAGCCCCGCCAACGTGACGGTGGCGGTTCCCTGCTGGTCGTCGTGCCAGATCGGGATCTCCGCCCGGGCCCGCAGGGTGTCCAGGATCCGGAAGCACTTGGGATTCGAGATGTCTTCGAGGTTGACCCCGCCGAAGCCGGGCTGGATCAGCATGACCGTCTCGATGATCTTGTCTGGATCCTTGGTGTCGAGCATGATCGGCCAGGCGTCGACGCCACCCAGGTACTTGTACAGCAGCGCCTTGCCCTCCATCACCGGCAGTCCGGCCTCGGGCCCGATGTCACCCAGGCCGAGGACGCGCGTGCCGTCCGAGACCACGGCGACGGTGTTCCATTTGTGCGTGTGCTCGTAGACCAGGTCCACGTCCTCGGCGATCGCCCGGCACGAGGCGGCGACGCCCGGCGTGTACCAGATGGCGAAGTCATTGAAATCGCGAATGGTGCACTTGAGCGCGATCTCGACCTTGCCGCGGTAGAACGGATGCAGCACCATCGCATCCGCGGAAGGCTTCTTGGCCTTGGCCAAGAGCGCCTCGACATCTACAGGCGGAACCGATTTCGGCATAGGGTTGCTCCTTGGCCGACGGCCGAGCCGTCAGCCGATGTCCGACGGGATCCCCTCCCCGCGTCTACAACCGAAGGTACGAGTCGGTATAGATGACCTTGTTGAGCAGGACCTGGACCGTCTTCCAGACTTCTGCCTGTCTCGGGTCCGAATGGTCTACGTCCTCGTGCTGCAGCTCCCCGACAGCGGCCACAGCGTCGAACAACTTGAGGTACAAGGCGCCCAGCGGCGTGCTGGCGTCGCGGGCCTCGACCAGGCGGATGACGTCCATCAGGTCGGTATCGAGCGGGTCCAGGATGGCGGCGTCGAGACCGGCGCCCATCAACATCACCATGTACACCCGGTTGATCAGCGGACGCATCTCCGCCGGGACCTGGTTGGACACGTTCGACAGCCCGACGACGGTCATCGGCGCCGGATCCATCACCATCTTAACCATGCGCACGGTTTCAATCGCCTGCGGAACGTACTCTTGGCAGCCGGAAACTGTCAGGATCAGCGGATCGACCAGCAGGTTGGCCATCGGGATCCCCACTTCCTGGGCGCGGGGGATCAGCTTCTCCATGGCGATGGAGACCCGGGCGTCGGCGCTGACCGGGATGCCGCTCTTCTCCATGCACAGGGCGATCAGCTTGGACCCGTAGCGGGCGGCCAGGGGCGGGACATTGGCCAGCCGCTCCTCCTCGGCCGAGGTCGAGTTGATGATCGAATTCGAGCCGATCTTCTTCAGACCGGCCTCGATCGCCGCCAGGTTGGTCGTGTCGAGCGAGATGGTCATGCCGGGCACGGCCTCCTGCATGACGTCCACCAGCCAGTCGACCACTTCAGGGCCGGCCTTCTTTTGCGGCCCGATGTTCAGATCAAGCACGTCCGCGCCGGCGGCCTGCTGCTTGCGGGCCAGGTCGACAAAGAATGCCCCGTCGCGATCGGCCAGGGCCTGTTTCACCTTGGGCGCGATGATGTGGATGTTCTCCCCGATCTTATACATGCAGTTCCTCCTTGGGCTCAGGCATGGTGGATGAGTCGGTCGGTCATCAATTCCACGGCCCGGCAGGCCGGTGAGTCCCCGTCGAGATGGAGCAAGGGCTGGCCCTGGGCGTCGAGCTGATTGACGCGCGGGTCGGCCGGGATGAGGGCGGCCACTTCCAGACGGGTGGCGTCGATCGCCGCCTGCTGCTCGGGGGTCAGCTCGCCTTCTACCCGATTGACGATCAGCAGCGCCCGGCGGACATTGACCTCGATCTCTCTGGCCATCTCGGCAATGCTGGCCGCCGTGCGAAGCCCGCGCAGGCTCGGGTCGGAAACCACCAGCAGCAGGTCGACGTCCTTGGTCGTGCGCCGGGAGATGTGTTCCATGCCGGCCTCGTTGTCGATGACCACGTATTCATAACTGCGCCCGAGCTCGTCGATGATCTGCCGCATCAGGTGGTTGACGGCACAGTAGCAGCCCTGGCCCTCCGGTCGTCCCATCGCCAGCAGGTCGACCTGGTCGCCTTCCTCGAGCGCCATGCGGATCTCGCGCGTCAGATGATCCTGCCGGCTGATGGAGACGCCGAGCTGGCCGGCCTGGGCCGTATCGAGCATCCCCTCGCGGATCTCCCCGGCCGTGGCGGGCATCGGCAGCCCGAGGGCCATATGCAGGTTGGTGGCCGGGTCGGCGTCGATGGCCAGCACCGGCTGAGACGTGCGCCGTGTCAGGGCGCGGATCAGCAGCGCCGCCACCGTGGTCTTTCCCGTGCCTCCCTTGCCGGCCAGTGCGATCGTGAATGTCATACCGTCACTCCCATCCGCTTCAGAACCCGTCGAGCCCGCAGCGTCACCCACTTGCTCGGTTTGCCTTTGGCCTCGACGTCACACCACAACTTGCCCTTGTACGAATAGCGCATCATCCAACGCCCATCGCTGCCGCGCTGCCGGAGCAGGTCATCGGCGGCGTGGCGCAGTCGGGGATCGTGCCCATGCCCCAGCGCTGTCAACACCTCGAGATTGCGCAGGACATCCTGCACGTATCCGATCGGGTAGCCGAATTGAAACCAGCTTCGGCTGGGAGGGCCGCCGTAGGGCGTTGGGTAGTCGGCGGCCGCCGGATCGCGGCTGAACAGGAACGCCTCGCCCGCTGCGATCGCTCGCCGTACGGTGGGGGTCCGTCGGCGGGCTGGGATCCGGCTCAGCGCGTCGAGCGCCGGGATGGCACCCCAGGCGCAGGCGAGGTGGTTGTTCGCCGCGCACAGGAATCCCGGGCCGGAGTTTGCGGATCGGTAGTAGCGCGCCCCCTCGCCTTGTGCATTTGACGCGCCCTTCGATCTTGAGACCGCCGGCTGAATGCCTTCTCCGGTGATGCTGCGCGCCAGCCAATCGATCGCCTGCTCCAGCCGCGGGTCGTCGGCGAAGCCAAGGTCAAGCAGCGAGGCGCACAGGTTGCCCGCCAGGCAGTGCAGCACCCCCGCGGGAGTGCCGTTGTACGAAAATCCGCCGTAGGGGGAGGGGGCGCGAGTGTGATCGAGAAGGTACTCGGCTCCACGCCGCACACGCGGGTCACCGCCATCGGCGCCGAACTGCCCGAGGAAGATCATTGACCAGACCGTGCTCCGATACTTCGGGCTGTAGCCAGGGCCGGGCTTCACCCACCAACCCTCCGGCTGTTGAGCTTCGAGAATCTCGAGCACGGGCGAGGTGCGCAGCGCTGCCCGACGGGCGGCCAGCACGTCGGGATCGTCGGCCGGCGCGCCCACCAGGTCGCGCAGCGCGAAGGCGCGCACGCCGGGGTCGCGCTTCTCGAGCAGCCAGTCGAGGGTCGGATCGGTGGAACGGTTCACGCCAACCCCTCCCCGTACATCTGACCCGGCCCGAGCACCTCACCGAATCGAGGCCGCAGCGCCAGGCGCGCCGTATAGCACAGGTGGCAGGCGTCGGCATACGACTCGGCGTGCGGGAGCGCGTAGCGTCGCACGACTTCCGCCGGCCCGCCCTGGAGCAGGGGGCCGACGATCGGGTGCTGCGTTGGCCGATAGGTGCGGACGAGGTCCTTGAGCGGCCGTTCGAACAGGTTGCCCATCATCAGGCCCTGGCACAAATGCAGATTGCCCATGGGATCGAGATGCAGGCGCCCGGGGTCGTCCAACTGCTCGTGCGGGCATTCGTCGAAGGAGTCCCAGGGGAGCGCCGGCGCTTTGGGAGCGAGCGTGACGGCGGCGCGCCCACGGTACATGATCGATCCGCCCTCCACCGGCGCACCATGTCGCGCCTCCGGCTCGGCGCCGCCCGGCAGGTCACACACGATCAGATCGGCCGGGATGCCGAGCGCCTCGCAGGCGTTCATAACGTTGAGCGCTTCGTGACTCACCCGCTCATCGGAATGCAGCTCATCCGTCGAGGCGGACAGCGAATGCAGTTGGCCAGCGAACGGTTCGAGCCAGGCGCGGGCGTCGTCGACCGTTGTTGCCCAGTACCCATTGGTCACCACGCCGACCCGGAAGCCGCGGGCCGAGGCGTCATGCGCCGCCTGGACCAGGATCGGGTGATAGAGGAACGGCTCGCCGCCCTCGAAGAAGACCGACTCGATCGTGCCCAGATCGCATGCTTGATCGAGGGCCCGACGGATTCGATCCAGGGTGAAGACCCCCTGCTGCTTTGGGCTCCCCCACACGAAACAGTGATCGCACTCGAACGTGCAGCGGTAGGTGAGCAGGAAGTGGAGGCCGGTCAGGGTCACGCCGCGCCTCCCTGCGCCTCGCCGCCGGCCTGGCGTTCCCAGATGCCGGCGACGCTGGGGAAGCGGGCGATCTCCGTGTGGGGGAGAAAGAGCGCCGCGGTGAAGGCATCATAGAACGTGTTGTCGGCCGAGAGCTCGAGATAGGTCATCCCATGGGCGATCCGGCCCAGGCGATCGCGTTCGTCGCGCGAGAGCAGCGCACGATAGGTCCCGAGCACGGCCGTGTTCCCCAGGAACTTGAACCGGTCCCAGGGCAGGTCGGGCAGCAGGCCGATCTGGATCCCCTTCTCGACGTTGATGTACTTGCCGAAGGACCCGCCGACCAGCACCTGCTGGACGTCCTCCAGGCGCACGCCGACGCTGGTGGCCAGCACGCTGAAACCGGCGAAGATGGCGGCCTTGGCGCGCAGCAGGTTGTCGACATCCACCTTGGTCAGCGCCAGGTCGCTCTCGGTGCTGGTCTCGCTCGCCCAGGCGATGACGTATTCGGGGCCGTGTGCGCCCTCCCGGACGCGCGGCGTGTCCAGATCGAGCTTGACGTTGCCGCCGCGATCGATGACGCCGGTGACGAACAGTTCCGCCAGCAGGGAGATCAATCCCGAGCCGCAGATGCCGCGCGGCTTGCCACCGCCGATCACGCGCCAGGTCGGCTCCAGGGTATTGGAGCTGACCCACACTTCTTCGATCGCGCCCTCGGTGGCGCGCATCCCGTTCACCACGCCGGCGCCCTCGAAGGCCGGGCCGGCGGAACAGGCGCAGGCCACCTGCCAGTCATGCGTGCCGAGGACGATCTCGCCGTTCGTGCCGACATCGATGAACAGCGTAAGCACGTCGGTCTCCGAAAGGCCGCAGGCCAGGACGCCGGCGGTGATGTCGGAGCCGACGTAGGAGGCGACGCCCGGCAGGCAGTCGACGCTTGCCAACGGGTGGATCCCCAGCTCAATCTCGTGCGCCAGGATCGGCGCCGGCATGTTGACCGTCGGGATGTACGGTGCCAAACGGATGGACGCCGGCGGCAGTCCAAGGAACAGGTGGATCATCGTCGTGTTGCCAGCGACGGTCGCCCGGTAGATCTGGCTCGGCGCCACGCCGGTGCGCTTCTGCAGGCGCTCCAGCAGCTCGGCGATGGTCTGGCGCACGCGCTGCCCGAGCTCGGCGAGCCCGCCATCGCGTCCGGCGTAGATGATCCTCGAGATCACATCCTCGCCGCACTGGATCTGGCCGTTGTACTCGGCGGAGGAGCCAAGCACCTCGCCGGTGGTCAAATCGACCAGATAGGCGCTGACGGTCGTCGTCCCGATATCGATGGCCACCGCCACGGGCTCGATCGGGTCGGCGGCGGCGTCGATCAGGCGCGCCGGCCCCTGCGGCCGGTTCCAGGCCTCGACCTCGAGCACCACCCAGGGGGACCAGTCACATTCGCGCAGCACGGACCCGAGCCGTCGCACCAGCGTCAGCGGCACATCGACCGCCGGGTACCCCGCGGCAGCCAGGGCCACTTGCAGGCGGCCCAGGTCATCCTTGTTGTCCTGCAGCGACGGTTCCTGCAGGTACAGCCGGAAGGCGCGCACTCCCTGCAGGCCTGGCTCGTAAGGGAAGGGGACTTCGATTGTCTTGGCGGTCTTATCGGTGACGAGGCGGCGCTCGATGCGCTCCTGCTCGGGGATCGTGACCGTCAGGTCGCCCTCGACCACCGTCTGGCAAGCGAGAGCGTAACCCGAGTCCAGATCCTCGGCCGAGAGGCGGAGGGTCGAACGGCGGCGCGCCCCGTCGCCTTGGATGAACACGGCGCAGCGGCCGCAGCGTCCCTGCCCGCCACACGGCTGCGTGATCTCCAGACCGGCCTGTTGGATGGCTTCCGCCACGAGCGACCCGGTGGGGACGTCGACCGTTTGGTTCGCAGGCAGGAGCGTGACCTTATGGTTCGCCATCCGAATCGCTCACAGGGCCCGAGCGGCCATCAGGGCCGGATGGAGGCGCCAGTCCCTCCGCCACCAAGTCGCGGTGCACGAGGCCCCCGTCCCGCGCTTCGCGCCTGGGTCTGCGGCCATCGCCGTTTCGCGCCAGACACAGGCATCAGTCTCCCAGTCGCAAGGTGGAGATGCTCCGCCCCCATACCGGGGAGCGAGTGACGAACTCGTCTGCCCCGGTGGAGTAGGTCACATTCCAGAATCGGTTGCCATCCCTGAAGGAGTAGATGACGGACATGCCTCGCAGACCCTGAATGTTGGAGCTCAACACCAGCTTCCCCATCTCGGAAGAGCCCACGGTCACATTCCCGCGGTCGATGAGCTCGAAGGAGGATGGCAGCGACTCAATCGACACATCGAGGTAGTCATCGATCGTGGTGGCCTCGGGCACGTCTTCTCTGGTGACGTTGACGTTGGTGATGTATCCCGTGGGTCCCGGCTGTGGGTCGAAGGCCCACAGGACGAAGACGTCCGGATTCTGCTCGAGGACTTGGACGGTCTGCGCGAACTCCGGCCCCAGCGTCCTCAGAGTTTCCAGGATTGCTTGGAACTTAGCCCCCATGTCGCCGCCTTCGAAGCTGCCCGGCAGCCACAAGTGCACTCGGCCGCCTTCGAACTCCTGCCAGTCGGCAGGGACATCCGGCGTGGGGGGTGCGGGCGTGGCGGTCCACTCGGGCGGCAGGAAGATCGCCGGCGTGGCAGGCGGACCCGGTGTGGGCGCCGGCCCGGACCCGCTCGGAAGCCCGCAGCCCAACGCCGCAAGGATGAGAGCTGAGAGCAAAAGCAGTGGGCGATGGATGCGGATCCCGTTCAAGGTGCTCCTGTGTGGATGGGCCGGACGGGGGTGGTCATTGACCACCCCCGAGGCCGGCAGTATGTGCGTGCTTCGGTGCTGCCGCCTGAGGCCTAGTTGGCCCACATCGCTTTCAAGAAGGCCCCGATGTCTACGGCCTCGCGCGGCCCGACCATGATAGTCCACCCGGGCATGTCGCCCTCCAACTCGCCGGAGAGCACGGCCACCTGGCCCGGAATGATCACCTTGCGGTGCCCGACCTTGGCTTCGACGCCGGTGGTCTTGACCGCCTTGGCGATACGTTCCGAGTCGAACTTACCGGCCGCCCACGCCGTCAGCACACTCATGCCCTCGGCGTCGGTGACGACCAGCCAGGCCGGCCAGCCCGAGCCCTCGACCTCGTTGGCGACGGCGAAGTAGGTGATCGAGAAGTTGGTCGTCACCATCACCGGCGAGGTGTCCTTGGGGCTGTTGATCTCATACAACCCGGGCTGGACCTGGATCGGCTTCTGCGGGTCGGTGTAGATGTTCTGCCGCAGGACGAGCAGCCCGTACAGGCTGGCCGGATCGAACGACTCGAGGACGATCAAGCCGGCGTACTTGGCGATGTGTTCCGCCGCCAGCAGGACCTCGTCGGCCTTCCCGCTGGCGCCGGGGAAGGTGATGATCGGGAAGCCGAGCGGCCGGAAGTTCTTCTTGATGGCCAGCCGGCGGATGGCGGTCAGCTTCTCGAGCGAGTCCTTCGGGCCCAGCACGCCCGGGTCGAGCACCAGATCCTCGATGCCTGCCTGGGTCAGCGACTGGGTGAGCGCGGCCAGGTCGTCGAGGGTGTCGGCGCGTGCAGCCAGCGGGACCTTGGCGGCCTTGGCGATTTCGGCCATCGCCTGCCAGTTGCCGGCGTTGGCGGCGTGCAGCAGCGGACGGGTCCCTGCGGCGGCCTCGAGCCCTGCCTTGGCGACCTCGGGCGCGGAGGCCAGCAGGATCAGCGGCTTCTTGCTCGCCGCGCGCACGGCCTTCACCGCTGCAGCGTAGGCGGCCGGATCCCCGGAGACGGCTTCGATGGCGAATCCGTCGAGCGTCAGCGGGATGCCGACGTAGTCGGCCTTGTAGGCATCGGCCGCCGCGGCCTGCTTCTTGATCTCTTCCACCGGCAGGCTGTCCTTCAAGCGCAGGAACAGGCCGGGGCGGTGGTAGAAGGTCTTCTCATGCCGGAAGAGCACGGTCTCATTGCCGACGGCCACCTTGCCGTCCTCGCCGGCGAGCTCCACCAGCCGAATGGGCGGGGAGGAAGCGGCCTCCAGCTTGGCCTTCGACTCCTCGCTGACGTAGGGGCAGGCTTTGAGCTCGGCCTGCTTGGCGGCCAGCTTCATGGCGAAGGCCAGGCAGGTGGGGAAGGAGCATTCCTTGCAGTTTGTCTGCGGCAGGAGCTTGTAGATCTCGAGTCCGGTAAGTGCCATGATCGGCCTCCTACGCCGCGCTCAGGGCTTCGATCACGCTGCGCAAGCGGCGCAGCGTGTCTGGATGGCGCAGGACGATGACGTCTGCTCCGGCGTACACCAGAGCATTGGCGGTCAACGCCTCCCACTCGAGGGCGCGGCGGTTCCAGTCGCCCCAGGCTGCGGGGACGCCCTCACCCACCTTGGCTTCCTTGACCTTCCAGCCCTCTTCGCCCGGCGTGACGATCAGCGGCTGCTGGGTCATCGAGTCGCCCTGCAGGGCGGCCAGGCGCAGGCGTTCCATCACCGAGTAGCCGTACTCGATCCCGTAACCCAGCGCGCCCGTGGTCGGGTCGATGATGATGCGTTCCAGCGGTAGTCCCATGTCATGGATCAGGATGACCAGCTGCTTGGACAGGTTGACGTCCATGGGCGTCTTGGACTGGACGAGGTGGTCGTTGGCCAGCGCTGCGGCGACGAGGGTGCGGTAGTTCTTCTCCTCGCAGATGCCGATCAGCAGTCGCTCGCCCTTGCCTTCCTCGGCCGCGGCGACGATCAGATCGTTGTCGAGCTCTGCCTGCCCGGGGCCGATCACCGCCAGGGGCAGTCCGGTCGAGTTGAGGACCTTGCGAACCACGGCCCGGGCGTTGGCGGCCGTGTTGGCCTGGCCATCGGCGAGTGTGGCGCTCAAGGTCAAGTAGATCAGCTCTGCGCCGGCCGTTTCCGCTGCCTTGGCCCACGCGCCGGGGTCGTCCATGACCGCGCCCCACGCCTGGAGCAGGATCGGTGACCACTCGGCCGGTTTGCGGTCGTGCACTTCGATCGCCAGTGCGGGCGGGTGCGGGATGCTGCCCTCGAAGGCGTGATGGGGTAGAGCGGCCTGACCTCCCACACTGACCGTGCGCGCCCGAGTGCCCCCCTGCTCGCGCGTGGCGCCCAGCGTGATCTCACGCACCTTGCCGGACCATTTCTCTTTCGGGATCTCGATTGCCATAGGGACGACTCCCTTTCGAAAAGCGGACGGATGACAGCGATCAGCGGTCAGCGATCAGCCTTCAGCCAGACGCCGACCTGGTTCGGTGGACGGCGCCAAGCTGACCGCTGAGAGCTGATGGCTGGCCGCTCACTCTCACATCATCGGCGGCATCTCGAGCGCCGGATGGTGTTTCTCCGTGACGTAGGCGACGGTTCCTTCGACGTCGGTCGCAAAGCGCTCGTCGCAGATCTTGTCGATCAGGTCCGGATCGCCCTCGCGCTCGGCCACCTGCTTGAGCTGTTCGGCCATCTGCTCCTTGAGCACCGACGACATCCACACCACGCGCTTGAACCCGCCGTCGGCCGAGATGAACTTCGGGCTGAGGATGTAGAACTTGCCGTGGCCCATGACGCCCGGCGTCTGCAGCCCGCCGCCGGCCATGCCGGCCAGCGTGGAGAACGTCATGCCGGCCGGCGTCATGCTGACGTCCTCGCGGCTGACGATCATGATCCCGTTGGCCTCCGGGATGACCATGGCGATGCACTCGAAGCAGCCGCAGGCCGTCATCGGGTTCTCCATGATCGAGTACATGGTGACCTCGCTGCACCTGCTGGTGGCTGGCCTGGTTGGCGAAGTCGTTGACGCCCGACGAAGTAGCCCTTGACGCTGTCGGTGCTGCCGCCCTTGCGGATCGGCTGGTTGGGGCCGGTGGGGTTGATCTGGTAGGAGGCCTTGCAGTCCAGCCAGTTGTAGGCGCCGCACAGTCCCAGGCGCTCCGGGCTGACGATGCAGACGTGGTTGGGCGCGAACGACTGGCACAGCGTGCACGAGTAGAACGTGTCCACGCTCTCGTCGGTCATCGAGCCGATGCGCACGTTGCGCTCGTCGTAGGCCTGCGCGCGCCTTGTCCAGCCACTCGGTGTGGAGCTTGGGGTCGGTGACGATCGTCACCTGCACCTTGTCGACGATGGCGCCGAAGTCGGCGTGGAAGCGGGCGTGCAGGATCTCGCCGAAGTGCCTGCAGGTTGAAGCCCTTGCTCGGCGGCGGCCTTGCTGATGCGGATCCAGGCGATGTCGCGCTGGCCGATGTGCTGGATGCCCGAGGCGCCGTTGATGAAGTAGTGGATCTGCCGCTCGAGCACCGGCTCGAAGTCCTTCTGCATCTTGCGCCCGGCCACCTGGACCACGATGCCCAGGTCCATGGCGGCCTGCGGTTCGACGTCATCGAAGGTCGGGCCGACGATCTCGATCTTGCCGTCCTCGACCTTGTCCAGGTCCGCCATGTACAGGTACTCGAAGGCGCGGCTCTTCTTGCCGCCGAACTCGACGCGCATGTCGTTCTTGCGCACGACCTCGCCCTCGAAGGCCGAGCCGTAGGGCACCGGGATGGGCACCTCGGTGATCTTGACCTTGACGCCGCGCACCTCGATGCACTTCTGCACCAGCTTCTCGGCCCGCTCCAGGTCGTCCTTGCCCTCGATCTCGTTGAAGGGCATCGAGACCACGTGCTCGTAGGTGGTGACGCCGGTGGGCAGGATCTCGGGGATGATCGTGTCGGCGATGACCGGGAAGCCGAAGTTGATGGCGCCGGCGGCCGTGGCGTACTTCAGGTCGTCGACCTCGCCCAGGGCCAGCACGAAGGCGAAGACGCGGTTCTTGTTGTAGAGCAGGATGTCGCGCGCCTGGCCGCCCTTCATGCCGCCGAAGGTCAGCGCCGAGCGCATGGCGAAGCCCAGGGCGTAGATGGCGCGAGATCGTGTCGGTGCCGAAGGGCACGGTGTAGGTGTCGTAGCCCAGCTCGACGCCTTCCTCCTGAAGCTGGTGGATGATGCTGCGGCCGTTGACGTTGCCGCACAGGAAGGTCAGGATGTTGCGCCGCTGCAGCTCGCGCACGATCTTGACCGCCACCGCGTTCGACTTGGCGCAGCCGACGATGGCGGCGAAGCCGGGCATGCGGCCGTCGACCAGCTGGATGCCCCACGAGCGCAGCTGGATGTCGTCGATCGGGCCGTTCAGGTGGCCGCTGCCGTTGCTGCCGTTCGTGGACTGGGTAGGCGGTGCCGCCGGCCAGGTGGAAGCCGGGCAAGCGGCTCGGGCTGCTCGCCCGTAGACGAAGCGCACGGCCTCGATCACCTCTTCGGCGAACAGCGTGGCCATGCCGCTGTCGAGCGTCTCGCCCAGGTAGGGCGTCCAGCGCCGGTCGGCCGGGATAGGGTGCAGCAGTGCCCGTGGCCTGCTCGAGTGCCGGCTTGCAGGTCGCCGATCGTACTGGCCTCGGCGCCGGTCATGCCCAGGATCATCGGCAGGATAGTAGGCCGTGTTGGGGAAGGCGACCGGCGTCTCGGGGCCCTTCTCGGCCATGGCGCGCTCGAGCATCTGCTCGGCTTCGTGGACGACGGCGTTGGCGCCGCGAATGGCGCGGGTGGCGATGTAGCGTGACATGGTTGGCTCCTCAGGCCCCTGCCGGCGTGCCGTACAGGGCCTCGGCACGCTGCCTCCGGGCTGAGCAGTTCCAGCTCGTGGATGCGTGCGTCGCCGCTGCGGCCGAAGCGCTTCGGATCGTAGGCCGGCAGCTTGAGCGCGGCGCGCTTCTTGTCGATGTGCGCCAGCGTCCGGCGCACCATCTCCTCGGGCTCGACGACAAACTCGATCTTGCCGCCGACCTTGGCTTCCCAGCCCTCGCTCAGGATGTCGGTCACCTCCGTCGCTGCCCTCGACCGGGTTCTTGATGCCGAAGATGACGTAGGCGCCGGAGGCGGCGCAGTACGACGCCGATGGCCAGGGCCTTCTCGCTCATCCACTCCGGGGCGATGCCCACGGCCGGGATGTCGCTGAGATGTCGTCGCCCAGGCCGCCTTCGTTGGCCATCTGGGTCAGCACGGTCAGGATGCGGGTGTTGTCGACGCACGAGCCCATGTGCAGCACCGGCGGCATGCCGATGGCCTCGCACACTTCGCGCAGGCCCGGGCCCGGCGTACTCCATGGCCGCCTCGCCCAGCAGCGAAGCCGTACTTGCCGCAGGCGATGGCGCCGCAGCCGGTCTCGACCACCAGCACGTCGTTCTTGAGCAGCTCGCGCACGATGTAGTCGTGCGATGTCGTCCTGCGTGGTGCGCGGGTTGTTGCAGCCGACGTCGGCCGCCACGCCGCGGATGCGGCCCGGACATGATGGCGTCGTTCAGCGGGCGGAAGGAGGCGCGGTACGATGCCGCCCAGCATGTAGTTGATGTACTCGTGCGAGAAGCCCGGGACGACGTCGCTGCGATACGTCGGGGATGTGCACCGCGCCGCGGTTGGGGTAGTTGTCGATGGCCATGCGCACGATCTGCTGGGCGATCTCGAGGGCGTTGTGCTCGTCGAACTCGATGTGCGTGGCGCCGGTGATCTTCACCTTGGGCGAGGTGGTGATGACCTTGGTGTGGAAGTTGCTCGGCCAGCGTCGGGCAGGGCCTGCATGATGCACTGCACGTCGACCACCATGGCCTCGACGGCGCCGGTGATGATCGCCAGTTCCTGGTGCAGGAAGTTGCCGGCCGAGGGCATGCCCTGGCGCATCAGCATCTCGTTGGAGGTGCAGCAGATGCCGGCCAGGTTGATGCCCTTGGCGCCCTTGCTCTGGGCATAGGCGATCAGCTCGGGGTCGCTGGCGGCGGCCACGATCATCTCGGAGAGCGTCGGCTCGTGGCCGTGCACGACGATGTTGACCTCGTCGTTCTTGAGCACGCCCAGGTTGACCTGGGACACCAGGGGGCTGGGGGTGCCGAACAGGATGTCCGAGATGTCGGTGGCGATCATCGAGCCGCCCCAGCCGTCGGCCAGGCGCGCAGCGCATGCGCCTGGTGCAGAGATGTGCTCGGCGTCCTGGTCGTCGCCCATGTGCGTGCGGTGCAGCACGTCGACGACCTCGCGGTCGATGCCGCGCGGCGGCAGCTTCTGCTCGCGCCACAGCGCCTGGCGCGTCTTGGGAGCGCGCTCGACCATACACACCTCGCCTTCCTGCTGGCCGAACTGCGCCAGGAACAGGTTGGCCAGGTCGCCGGCGATCTCGAGCACCGGCCGGCCTTCGGTCTTGATCTTGAACTCTTCGGCCACACGCTTGAGCTTGAACGGATCGCGGATGGTATAGCCCGGGGCATGGCCCTGCGCCACGGCGCGCAGCGTGAACGCCAGGTCGCGGCCGTGGTCGGAATGCGCCGCCGAACCGGCGGCGACGGCGCGGGCGAAGTTGCGGGCCGTGATCGTTTCGATCGTGGCGCCGCACACCCCGGTCTGGCCGTCCTTGACCAGACGGCACGGACCCATGAAGCACAGCCGGCAGCACGAGCCGTCGGCGCCGATCGGGCAGGGGGCCATCTGCTCGGCGCGCGAGAAGGCCGTGCCCAGGCCAAGTTCGTCCGCCCGGATCAGCATCTCCTGGGCGGCCGGGTCCATGGAGCGCTCCTGGGGCGTGCGTTGCTTCTTCTTCCTCTCGTCAGGCATCGCCTTCTCTCCTTTGACAACCGTTCTCAGTCAGGGGTATGGGGGGTACGCGGATCGAAACCGGGGCACGGCCACAAGGGGCGGCCCTGCACGACATGGGTGACTTCGGCAAACGCCAGCGACGTTCCGGTTCCCGAGATGCTGGCCGTGTGGCGCGTGGCCTCTTCGGCGAAGGTGGTCTGAATCGGGAAGGTCAGTTCGCCTTCGCCCGGGGCATAGCCCTGGTCGGCGAGCGTCTTCTCGATCACCTGGAGCGGCGTCTTTCCAGAATCGTAGGTCAGCGAGACCTGGCGATAAGCGGCGCTGACCAGCAGGTTGCTTACGCCGGGTAGCGGCTCCAGGAGTCGACGCACGGCCGTCGTGTGGTGATCGCCATACAGGGTCGGGATGGTGAACACGACCTTCTCCATCTCGCTTCTCTCCTTACGCTTGGTTGGATGCGTCCACGCGGCCCTCGGGCCGCAGGTAGGGAACGGGTGTCAGGAAGGGGCGAATTTCGTCCTTCACCGCGTCCCGCACATAGTCGCCCGAAACGTGCATCAGCGTGTCGTGATAGTCCGGGTCCTTGTTCATGCTCGCCAGGCAGGGGAAGTGGTGATGCAGCATTCCCGCCGCCTCGACGGCCTCATCCACCGGCAGCCCGATCAACCCTTCGGCCACGTGCCGCGCGCAGCCGCAGGCCGCATCGCGCTTCACCTGGACCTCGGCGATTTGCCGGTCGGTCACTTGGATCTCGAATGCCGGCCGGCCGAAGTGCTCGGCGAAGGCGCGGATCAACGGCTGGTCATAGGTCTGCACCAGCGGGGTGCGGTTGTACGTCGTCGGCGTCAGCGAGCAGAACGGCTTGGGGAAAACGATGACCGCTCCCTGTTGCTCGACCCAGCGCGTGAGTTGGCGGATCAGCCCCGGAGGCAGCGCCTCGTTGAAGTCAACTGGGGCGACGACCGCCGTGGCACCGGCCATGCGCACGATATCCGGGATCAACTGTGCTAGGCCGGCCGTCTCACCCAGTGACACGATCAGGTCGGCCGCCTCAAAGCCGTCGGGCAGGTAGTCCTCAGGGTAGTCGACGACGGGAGGAATGACGCGCGGGGCCGTCCACCTCTCGACGTGCCACTCGGCCGGAGCGTGGGCTTGGATATTGGAAGCGATCCGTTCTCCCCACACACCCTGGCTGACGGCCAGGAGGCGGAGAGCAGGGACGCTGGTAGACGGGTCCCTCATGCCCGCTCCATCGCATACTCCTCAGGCGTCGCCCCGCGCACGGGGCTACACCAAATCATGCCTGTCATGTCCCCAGAGCACCCAGTGGGGAAAGTCATGCCTTGGTACGAGTAAGTTGTCCGAATTCGACCTTTGCCCTCTTGGTTGTCTGGAGACTGGTGAAAGCCATCACAAACGGGTCCTTGCAAGCGTTGGGACGTAGGTGGGGTCGCTTACACTGACGCAACACCCGGAGGCGCCGGAGCTAACCCGGGGCATGAACACCGTGGGTGGCCCGGCGGGGCTCCCTGCGCCAAGTCTCGATCGCGGTGCCGCAGCTAGACGCAGGTCACCGGCCTGGCGAGAGTGATGGTTGGTGACCCTACGTCCACGCCGGGGCGCCTCCCTTCCTTATCATTCAGGGGACGGAGGACCTTCTCGTCCCCGTTGGCCACTCCAAGCTCCCTTTGGACCGGCTGACCTCCGCCGGCGTGCCGGTCACCCTGCTCCTGGTCGAGCACGACGGCCACGGTCTAGGATCCGTGGATGGCGAGCCGGATCCATCGCGGACGGAGATCATCCAGCGCATCGCCGAGTTCGTTCGACCGCGACTGATCGGGGCGTGGTTCCTCCGATAGAATGAAAGCCGTGGTACGCGACGGTCGAGGCCCATCGGCCGAGCGCGTCGCGACCTCTCATGCTCATCGCTGATTCCACTGCCCTTCGATCCTTGCAGCGCCGCTGGCTGTCCACGGCTTGCCTTGGCGTCGCCGGGCTGCTGGGAGGTGCGGGGCTCCTCCTTGGTCAGCTTGGCGCGGCGCAAACCTTGCGCTGGCTGGCTGCGGCGACAGTTGTGTTCGGTTATCAACTGGCGTTCGTGAGGCCGAGACTGCGGCTCAACCTCCGGGCCGGCGAAACCAACCTGCTTCCCGAGCTCGGTCCGGGCAACTCGCTAACGCTGGCCCGCGGCGTCCTGCTGGCCATGCTGGCCGGATTCCTGGTCGTCCCATGGCCGGGTGGCGCGCTGGCCTGGGCGCCAGCGGCACTCTACATGGCGGCCGACCTCGCAGACTACTTCGATGGCTACCTGGCACGCATCAGCCATCATGCCACGCGCCTCGGGGAAGCGATCGACATGGAGTTCGACGCCCTCGGGCTGCTGGCCGGCGTGGGTGCCGCCATCCACTTCGGACAGCTGCCTCTCTGGTTCCTGCCCTTCGGCCTGGCGCGCTATGGCTTCGTGTTCGGCCTGTGGGTTCTCGAACGCACCGGTCGGAAACCCCGCCCTCTGCCCGAGAGCGTCAGTCGCCGGCCGATCGCCGGGCTGACGATGGCCTTCATCAGTGCTGCGCTATGGCCGGTCGTCCTGCCTTCGGTGGCGACGCTCGCCGCGGCACTGTTCGCCGTACCCTTTGCCTTCTCGTTCGGCCGCGATTGGCTGGTCGTCAGCGGACGTGCTCGATCCCCAATCGGATGCCTACATTGCTCTGGCGCCTGCGCTTCAAGCGCCTGGTTCTTCACTGGCTGCCGCCCTCCTTGCGCCTGGCGCTTGCGGCCGCGCTGGCGCTGCTGACTGCGGACATGCTCACCACAGGGACGGCCTGGGGGCATGCGGCGCCGGCGATCCTCATCGGGGTGCAGGTTGTGACGGGAGCCTGCATCTCCGTGGGATTCGCCGGTCGTTTGGCGTCTGTCGGCCTGATCGTGCCTCTCGCCCTGGGCGCCTTCGCGGACGGCCTCAGTCCCTTGCGCGGCGTCTCCCTCGGCCTGGCGATCGGGATCCTGATCCTGGGGACCGGCGCGGCATCTCTGTGGAAGCCGGAGGAGACGCTGCTGCGCACTCGCGCCGGAGGGCGCGGTGGCTGAGCCCGGCACGCGTGTGCCTGCGCGACGTCTGCTGCAAATCGCTGTGATCGTGCTGGTCGTGGCGGCCGTGGCCTGGGTCGTGCGAGGCATCCCCCTGGCCGAGATCGCCGGCGCGCTCCGACGCTTGACGGTCGGCGAGATCGTCGTCCTGTTGTGCGTGAACATCGGGATTACCTTCGTCTTCACGCTGCGCTGGTGGGTCATCCTGAGGGCGCAGGGGCACCGCATCCCACTGATCCGATTGTCCACCTACCGGCTGGCCGGTTTCGCTCTGAGCTACCTGACGCCCGGAACGCAGTTCGGAGGCGAACCGCTGCAGATCGCCCTGTGCCACCGCCGGCATGCCGTGCCGACTCCGGACGCGACCGCCGCGGTGATCATCGACCGTGCCGTCGAGATGCTGGGCAACTTCACCTTCCTTGCCTTCGGGCTCGTCCTGTCTCTGAGGCTGCGGTTGATCCCGGACGAAGGCGGCCGATGGCTTGGCTTCGTCGCGGCGGCGCTGCTGTTCATCCCACTGTTGTTCCTGGCGGCGGCGTTGACCGGCCGCAAGCCCGTGACCGGGCTCTTGCGCCGGGTGCCGATCCCGACGATCCGAAGGTCGATCGGCTGGGCCCGCGTCGTGGGCTGGGTGGAGGCGACCGAAGAGCAGATCATCACCTTCTGCCGGGAACGGCCCGAGGGGCTGGCCACCGCAATGGGCCTCTCGCTCGTTGGCTGGCTGGCGATCGTCTTCGAGTACGGATTGATGCTGTCGTTTCTGGATGTTCACCTTGATCTGACGCAAACGATCGGTGGAATCACCGCCGGCCGCCTGGCGCTTCTCGTGCCGGTACCCGGGGGGCTCGGGGCGCTGGAGACCAGCCAGGCGCTGGCCCTGGCTGCGCTGGGATACAGCCGCGCCGAGGGTTTGGGGCTTGGCCTGCTGATTCGCGCTCGCGACCTGGTCTTCGCCTTCGCCGGCCTGGCGTTCGGAGCGTGGTACGCGCGGCGACCGAGGTAGCCTCCAGCCGGCCCCCGGAGCTAGGGATGATGGCACACGGCAGCCTGCCGGGAAGGATGGCGAGGCAGTGGCCGTCTTACCGGACAGGTCAGAACGAGCCACGCTCCAAGCTGAGATGTGACTGTCCTTGTCGCCCTTGACTCACCGACCTACTCGTCGTATTCTGCTGCCAACATGTCCAGCAATTTGCAGGCCTGCCCGCGCTTCCGTCGTCCCCGCCAGATCCTTGTCTGGCGATTGAGGTTCTCCGGCTGACGCTCTTTTCCACGAGTCGCCGCCTGCCCGCCAGACAGAGAGTGCGTCTGGCGGGTTTTTGTTTTTCTTGAGAGTGATCGGTTCAAGATCGGAATTCGCCCATGTTGAAGATTGACTCAGAAAGGGGACCATCATGTCCGCATCGAAGATCAAGAAAGCCGTCCTGGCCTATTCGGGGGGCCTGGATACGTCGATCATCGTGCCATGGCTGCGTGAGAACTACGGTTGTGAGGTTGTATGCTTCTGTGCCGACATCGGGCAGGGAGAAGAGCTGTCCGGCCTGGAAGCCAAAGCGTTGGCGAGTGGCGCCTGCAAGCTGGTCTTGAAGGACTTGCGCGAAGAATTCGCCTCCGACTTCCTGTTCCCGCTCCTGCAATCCGGGGCCAGGTACGAGGGGGAGTACCTTCTGGGGACATCGATCGCCCGTCCCCTCATCGCCCAGTGGCAAGTCAGGGTCGCAGAGCAGGAGGGCGCCGACGCCGTCGCTCACGGATGCACCGGCAAGGGCAACGATCAGGTGCGTTTCGAACTCACCTACAAGGCGCTCAACCCCGCGCTCAAGGTGATTGCGCCCTGGCGCGAGTGGGCCATACGGTCGCGCGAGGAGGCGGTGGCGTATGCCGAGAGCCACAATGTTCCTGTCAGCGCGACGCTCCGCTCGATCTACAGCCGCGACCGAAATCTGTGGCACCTCTCGCATGAGGGTGGCCCCCTGGAGCGCCCGGCGCAGGAGCCGGAGGAGAGCATGTATCAGTGGACGACCTCCCCGCACAAGGCCCCGGACGAGGCGGAGGAGATCACCATCGACTTCGAGATGGGGATCCCGGTGAGGATCGACGGGAAGAGGATGGGGCCGGCCCAGTTGGTCGAGACGGCCAACGCGCACGGGGCCAAGCATGGCATCGGCCGCGTCGACCTGGTCGAGAACCGGTTGGTGGGGATGAAGTCGCGCGGCGTCTACGAGACGCCCGGCGGTACGATCCTGGTCTTGGCCCATCGCGAGCTCGAGAGCCTGTGCCTCGACCGCGATGTGGCCCACTACAAAGAGCATGTCGCGCTGGACTACGCCGAACTGGTGTACTACGGGAAGTGGTTCACGACACTGCGCGAAGGCCTGCAGGCGTTCATCGGCGAGACGCAGAAGACGGTCACCGGCTGGGTGAGGCTGCGGCTGTACAAGGGAAATGTCATCGTGACCGGGCGCGGTTCGAGCGAGAGCCTGTACCGGGAAGACTTTGCCACTTTCGGGCAGGATGAGGTGTATAACCAGCGCGACGCGGAGGGATTCATCAATCTGTTTGGACTTCCGATGAAGGTGCGGGCCATGAGGGAACTCACCGAGGCAGGCCGCACTCGCTATGCGGTGGTCGAGCCGGGTCAGATCCAGCGCGATTGAGGGAGGCCGCCCGGAGGTGCCGGGCATCGACTCCTGGGAGAGACACCGGCATGAAGATGTGGGGTGGCAGGATGTCCAAGGCGACGGATCCCCTCGTCGAACGCTTCAACGCCAGCGCTTCGTTCGATATTCGCCTTGCGAAGGAAGATATCGCAGGTAGTGTCGCCTGGGCGCACGCGCTCGGGCGAGCCGGCGTGCTTGGGCCCGACGATCTCGACGCAATCCTGCGAGGGCTGGCGGCTGTCCTCGAGGAGTTTGCCGCCGGCCGCTTCGACCTGGCTCCGGCGGATGAGGATGTGCACACTGCCGTCGAGCGCCGTCTGACGGAGCTGATCGGACCCGCAGCTGGCAAGCTGCACACTGGCCGGAGTCGAAATGACCAGGTCGCAACGGACTTCCGCCTGTGGTGCCGGCATGCGTCCTCGGAGTTGACCACGCGCGTGGTGGAGCTCCAGGAGGCGATCCTGGACGGCGCCGAGGCTGACCTTCATGCGCCGATGCCGGGCTATACACACCTCCGGCAGGCTCAACCTGTGACGTGGGGCCATTGGATGCTGTCCCACTTCTGGGCGCTCGGCCGGGACATCGAACGTCTAGGCCAGGCCAGTGCGGCCGCCTCATGCCTTCCGCTGGGATCCGGGGCGCTGGCCGGCACCTCCGTTCGTGTCGATCGAGCCCTACTCGCCGAGGAACTTGGTTTCCACGCCGTCTCGGCCAACAGCCTGGATGCGGTTTCTGACCGGGACTTCGTCGCCAGCTTCCTGTTCGCGTGCGGCCTCCTGGGGGTACACATCAGCCGGTTGTCCGAGTCCTTGATCTTGTTCAGCTCGAGGGAATTCGGCTTTGTCGAGCTGGATCGAGGCGTTCACAACGGGGTCCAGCCTCATGCCGCATAAGGCGAACCCCGATCCGCTGGAGCTCGCCCGTGGCAAGGTCGGGCGCTTGATCGGCAACCTGACCGCGCTGCTGACGGTGCTGAAGGGCCTCCCCTCGGCCTATGACAAGGACCTGCAGGAAGACAAGGAACCTGTCTTTGACTCCTTCGACACGTTGATGTCCGCGCTGCCGGTCCTATCTGGCCTGGTTCGATCCCTGCGGACCGATCGGGGAAGGATGGCGGCGGCGATTGTGCCCGAGGCGTTCACCGTCGATGTGGCCGACTACCTGGTCGAGCGAGGCGTGCCGTTCCGGGAGGCTCATGCAAGCGTGGGCAAGGCTCTGCGCCTGGCGGAGGAGAAGGGGAGGGAACTGAACGGCCTGACCGTGGAGGAGTGGCAGTCCGTCGATCCGCGTTTCGACGAGGGCACATTGCGCTTGTTCGACCTGAGTGTGGCGCTCGATCGCCGCGACGCGAAGGGCGGGACCAGCCGTCGGGCGCTGCGCGAGCAGTTGGCGTCCGCGCGCGCCAGGCTGGCGGAGTACAAAGAGACCGGGGTGGGTTGACGCCGGCGAAACTCAGCCGTTCTCCATGCTGCGCGTATCGGGTCCGCACCAGCGGGACTACACGGGCCCGAAGTTGGGGCGCCCTTCCATGGCTCGATGGTCAGGCGGCCTTCTGCAGCATCAACATGTGCCGCTGGCGGCGCAGCTGGCATACTCCGCCCCTCCGGGCATCGTCAGGCGGGCGATCGGTACGAGAGGGTGTGTAGTGCGGGCAGGTAGCCGCAGGCTTCAGCCTGCGCTCTTTGTTTCCCGGCGACCCGGCGACCTCCCAAGCACGTCCAGCTGATGGGCGATATAGATCAGCTCGCCACGCTCGATCTGGGCATGGCGGCGATCGATCCAGCGAGCGAAGCGCTGTGGGTCGAGCTCGGGATGCCGGCGCAGCGCTCGTTCCACCGTGTGCAGGATGAAGTGCAGGAAGTAGGCTTCATCGTCCGGGTAGCGGCCCTGCACCGGGACGACGACCCAATCGGAGGCACCCGCGGCCAGCACGTGCACGTCAGCGGTCCGAAGCGCGGCAAGCAGATGTCGTCCGGTGTGGCTGTCGCCCGAGCGGCGGCCGCCGACGAGGCGCTCATCCATCGTGCGGTGATACAGGCCCTGAATGGCGTCATCCAGCGCCGGGTCAATCGAGCGGCTCGAAGGCCGTCACCCCGTCGAAGTTCAGGGTGAAATAGAACAGCCCGCCGGGGCGGAGCATTCCGAGCAGGGCCGGGAGCGCCGTCGGCAGGTCGAGCAGATCGAGGAAGGCGTGCGCCATCAGCAGGTCGGTCGTCCGGCGACGCCGGCGGGCTACCTGGAGCGCGTCGACGGCAGGGAAGGCGAGGCGGACCTCTTCCGCCTCGCGGCGGAGCACCAATCCGTCCGGAAGGCCGTCGACGGCGTAACCGTGCTTCCGCCCCCACGCCGAAAGCCGGCGTGGGGCCAGGCGCGCCAGGCCTGGTTGCGCTTCGACGCCGCGGTAGGAGAACCGGGCGAGCAGCCGCCGGTCCAGCATTCGCTCCACCATCGTCCCGATCCCGGAGCCGAGTTCGACGACCCGCACCCCGCCGTCCTCTACAAGGAGCGGCACGGCCTGTCGAAGGGTGTCCCAGACGTGCGCGTTCAGAGAGCGGTCGTCGACCGTCGCCTTGGCGCTCAGGTAGCGAGCAAAGGAGTACCGCCGCGGGGACCTTCCCGCGGCGGATGGGGTGGAGCCTGCCTTCACGCCTTGGCGCGTAAGTGCAGGTAGAGCGCGGCGATCAGCATGAGCTCGTCCAGCTTGGTCACATACCCGAGGGCGGTGTATGGCCGGCCCATCACAACCCACGCCACGATGGTCACCGCTGCGAAAGCCATGAAGGCCCAGTGCACCAAGGTCTGCTGCTTGGACACGACGGGCAGGTTGAGGAACAGGGCGGCCAGCAGCGTCAGGTATCCGAGACCGTTCAGGGTAAAGAGCGGATCGATCTTGCCCATGCTGAGATTCAGCAGCACCAGGTGAACGAGCGCCGCAAACAGACCGGTAACCAGGATGATGGCACGCAAGGTTGATCGTTTCATTGGACTCCTCCATGAGCCATTGACAGAGCCGGGGCGGCCGCCCCAGTCGGGCGGAGATGAACAAGGAATTGACGAATGCTCTCCATCGAGTTGGCCCATCGCGGCCGGGCGAGGGCGTGTTGCTGAGCCGTGGCGCTGAGCCGCGCCAGCAGGGTCCGATCGCGGCTGAGGGTATGAAGCCGCCCGGTCAGCATGGCGGAATCGCCGGGCCGGATCAGGAATCCGGTTTCTTCCTCCGAGACGATCTCTGACGCGCCGCCGGAGGCGGAGGCCAGCACCGGCAACCCGAAGCTCATCGCCTCCAGGTAGGCAATCCCGAAGCCTTCGTGGGTGGAAGGCACTGCCAGGACCTGGCACCGGCACAGTGCCTCGGCAAGCAGAGGGTCCGCCGTTCCCCCTTGCAGACTCACCGAACCTTGCAGACCCGGATGCGAGATCTGGCGCCGGATCCGCGCCACATACTTCGGATCACGGGTCGTGTCGCCGATCACCTCCAGCGACCAGGCTCCGGCCGGGAGGGCGGTCAGAGCCTCGAGCAGCACGTGCAGTCCCTTGCGCGGGGTCAGGCTGCCGACGAATAGAATCCGCAACGGGCCGGGCTGGAGCGCGCGGGTGCGCACTGCGTCCTCGGATGGGCCTGGACCCAGGCGGTCGCCACCAGGCGAGGCGAGCACGGACGGCTTGACGCTTCCGGTCAGGCGTTCCACGGCGCGACGGGTGGCCTGGCTGTTGAACACGAATCCGTCGACGCCGTGCAGGTAGGCACGCTCGATCGTTCGATACACCAGTCGAGACAGCGGCGGCCACGGCTCGCTCGAACGAAGGTGGTGGAGGATCGATACGATCGGGGTCCCGGCGGCGCGGGCCAGCGCCCGATTCGCGGCCAGGAGCGATGGATGATTGAGCTCATCCTCGAGCACCACCTCCGCCCCGAGATCGACCAACCGGCGGCCGACCTTTGCCGAGAGGTTATCGCCGAGATGCCGAATGTACGAGCGCCACGGCAAAGAAACGATGCTCACCAGGTCGCCGGCGTGGCGCAGATGCTCAACCAGCCGGCGGTCATACAGGTACCCGCCGGTCAGCGTCTCGAGGTCGCCGTAGATCACCAAACCGACGTGCACTAGCCCACCGCCTGTTCATAAGACGCCCAGGCGATTTCGTTCTCCCAGAGCCGGACGCGAATCCGCTTCACGTTTGGCCCCGGACTCCCCGCAAGCAGGCCTTCGCAGACAATGCGGGCGAAGTGTTCGAGGCTGGGATTGAGCCCGGCGAATTCGGGCTGATCATTGAGTTGCCGTCCGGCGTAGCGGCTGACGATTGCCTCCAGCCGCGTCTCGAGTTCGACGATGTCGAGCAGGTACCCGTGCGCATCCAGGCTCTCGCCTTCGAGCTCGACCTCTAGGCGGTACGCGTGAGGGTGCGGCTGGTTCTCCGCGCCCCAATCGCCTCCGATCAGGAAGTGCTCGGCTCGAAACTCGCGACGGACGGAGAGTGTGTACATGCCGGTGGGCTCCAGGGCCAGTCAGGGATAGGTCAGGACGACCTGCAGGGCCTGATCCGGTTGATGATCAAGAAGGAGGTACGCTTCGGCCGCACCTTCGAGCTCGAAACGATGTGTGATCCAGCGCGACGGGCGGAGGCCCGCCAGCCACCCCCAGGCAAATGCCAGCCGGCGGGCTTTGGTCCAGCGTCCTGTCAATCCGGGATCGAGACGGCTCACCTGGCTGGCGAGAATCCTGATGCGACTGCGGTGGAAGGCGCCGCCCAGATCGAGGCTCACCGGCTTGGTCCCATACCATGAACCAAGGATGAGTTGGGCCGAGAAGCCAGTGGAGTTCAAGGCTTCATCAAGCGCCGCTGGGTTGCCGGTCAGTTCGTAGGTGAGATCGGCGGCCTGCTCGCCCAGTGCGGACCGGAGTGCAGAGGCCAGGTTGGTCTGGGCGGGGTCGAGCACCGCCGTGGCACCCAGCGCGAGCGATGCCTGACGGCGCAAAGCGAATCGATCGAGCGTCACCAGCCGTTCGAGGGGGAGCCGGGCGAGTAGGGAGGTCGCCAGCAGCCCGACGACGCCCTGCCCCCACACGGCGACACACTCGCCGGCCATCGGCGCACCGTCATGGAGCAGGCTGACGGCCGTCTCGGTGTTGGCCAGGAAGACTGCATCCTCATCGGCCACACCGTCCGGGATCGGATGCAGATCGGTGAGCGCGGCGACGAACAGAGAGGCGTGCGGCTGAAAGGCGAAGACGCGCCGGCCAATCCAGTCGACATCCCCAGCAGAGCCGACCTGTTCGACAACGCCGGCAGCGGCATAGCCATAGGCAAGTGGAAAGGAGAGCGTGCCGGGCAGCGAGGCAAGTGTCGTGTCGGCGGACAACTCGGCCGGCGCCTCCCCCCGGTAGACCAGCAACTCCGTTCCGGACGAGATAGCCGAAAGGCGCGTGCGGATCAGCGCCTGGCCCGGGGACGGGGGGGGAGGGCGTCGTCGCGCACTTCGACCTGGTGCGGACCGACGAAGATCAAGGTGCGGGCCTTCAGCGCGCCTGCCATGCCGGCCTCCCCCACACGATGCCGTCAGCGTCGAGCGCAAGCCAGCGCGGCGTCTCGAGCTCGAGCCGAACGCCATCTCCATTCAGAGCCGGCAGGCCGCTCTCCCAGCGAGGCGAAACGGTCAGGATGATCAGGTCGACCAGGCGAGCACGCAGCGACGAGGCGATGACTGCCGCGCCGCCCTCGATCATGATCCGGCGCACACCGGCGGCGTGCAGCTGGGAAAAAGCGGCCGGCAAGTCCAGCCGGCCATCGGTGCTGCTCTCGATCGTCAGCAGGCGGGCTCCGGCCTCTTCAAGCCGGCGGAGACGATCGGGGGGAGCATCGGGGCTAGTAAGAATCCAGGCGGGCTGGGGCCCGCGCAGCAACTGCGCACCGGGTGGCGTGCGCGCCCGGCTGTCGAGCACGATCGGGTGAGGGTCGGGGCCTTCCACCAGCCGGACCGTCAGGCGCGGGTTGTCCGCCAGCACGGTTCCGACTCCGATCAGAATCGCATCGTGTGCCGAGCGCAGCCGATGGGTCATCGCCTGCGCAGCCGGACTGCTGAGGGCCAACGGACGGCGATCGGCGGTGGCGATGCAACCGTCGAGGGTCTGCGCATAGGTCAGTGTAATTGCGGGGCGGGATGCGGGAACGGGAAGTGCGGCGACCTCGGTCAGCAGGTCGTCAAGCGGGTCGTCCATGTCCGTTTCGCCGCCCGACCAAAGTCACGGCCTCGGGCCGTGGCGCCAGCGTCAGTAAGTGGTGCATGCGCCTGACCTTTGTCTGCAGGTAGCCGGCGTTCTCGGGGTGGACGGTTGGCTCGAGTGGAACCCGGTCGACGATTCGCACGCCCAGGGCGCGCAGCCCCTCGATCTTGGTCGGGTTGTTGGTCATCAGGCGGACGGAGCGCACGCCGAGGTCGGCGAGAATGCGTGCGGCGGCGGAGTAATCGCGCTCATCGGCCTGATGGCCGAGGGCCAGGTTGGCCTCGACCGTGTCGTACCCCTGATCCTGGAGATTATAGGCCCGGAGCTTGTCGAGCAGGCCGATGCCGCGTCCCTCCTGGCGAAGGTAGACGATCACGCCGGCTCCCTGTCGACCGATCTGGCGCATGGCGCGGTGCAGTTGTTCCCCGCAATCGCATCGCCGCGAACCGAGTACATCGCCCGTCAGGCACTCAGAGTGCACGCGAACGAGCACTTCGGATTCACCTGAGACCTCGCCCATCACCAGCGCCAGGTGTTCCTTGAAGTCGTGCGAGTTGTGATACAGACACAGCTGGTACTCGCCCTCGGCGGTGGGGACGCGAGCGGTTGCCTTGCGTTCGACCGTGAGATCTGACATCGTGCGCCACCCCTTAAGCCGGAGTGCCCCGGAGGCGGCTGAGCTACCCCTAACCTGCTGTTCAGCCTGTGGATGTCAAGTATAAGCCAATTCTGACCATATAGGACTATGTTCACGCAACTCTTAACCCGGCATGCCAACTCGTTGCGGTGCGGAATCTAGATGACGCTGTATCCGGAGGCCGATCCTCGACGGGGATCCACCCCTGGTCCCGGCCGGCGTAAGGCGGGCGCCAGCATGCGCCAGCATGTGACGGCATCAACCGTGAGGGCAGGGCGGCCTGAGACTCGGCTGAAGAAAGCGGCTAGCCGGAGGGAGTCACGCGGCGCCCGGTGGCGGTTGAGACAATCGGCCGCCAGACCCGCTGACGCTGTTTGGATCCTCGCTTGCCCTCGTGCAGATGCGCACGGGGGAGAAGTGCCGATCGACACCTTCGTGTTGCCACGCGACCGTCAGGGACTTGTACTCCCGACCAGATTGACCACCGGGACCCGCACGATTGGCATAGTGACGCGCGCTCCCTGCTTGCCTCACAATCCCGCTGTGATGTCGTGGCTGAAGCCTCGATCGTAACAGGAGATCTCCCAATGTCCTCTTCTCGTCGCCGATTGGCCGTGGTCCTTGCGACCCTGAGCTGCCTGGGCCTCGCGCTGGGTTGCTCGCTTCCTGGCCAGGTGCTAAGTGAGTTTCCAGGGAGCACGCCCGCACCGGACGTGCCGGAGGCCGGAACCACCCCGCCGGCCGGAGACACTCCGGCTGCCGAGCCCCGGATCGTGACCCACCAGTCACCGGACTTCTACGTGTACTCGCTCGAAGGCGAGCTGGTCGAGACGATCCCGGCGGAGGGCCTAGCCTGTGCGCGGCCCAATACCGCGCAGGTTGTCGGCGAGTCGATCTACTACGTGGCCAGCGGCGGTTCGAGCCTGGGCGGCGTCGTGCGCCGCGTCACCGCCGACGGGGTCGAGACGCTCGATTTCACCTCCGCCGAACCGCAGGCCAGTCTGACGTTCGCCGTGTCGGAGGATGACCAACGCATCGCCTGGACGTATTCGAGCTACGACTCTGCCGGCCTCTCCAGCCAGCTTTGGATCGCCGATATCGACGGCGGCAATTCCCGGATGATCGTGGAGAGCGATCCGGCCGACAGCTTGGCGGAGTACTTCGCCCTGGAAGCCATGCGCTGGATGGACGACGGCGATCTGATCTACGCCTGGCAGGTGACCGGCATCGGCGGCTACATCCTGTTCTTCGGCTGGTCCAGCCTGTACCGCTACAGCCCGGCGGACGGCGCCTCGACCCCGCTCGTCCCTGCCACGGAAGAAGGCGCCGGCCCATGCTGGTTCGGGCTTTCGCCGGACGGGGAGTATGCCGCCGGCGGGTGTGGCGAGGATGGGATGCGCGAGCGTGAACTGGCCAGCGGCACCGACACCGCGTTCGAGGTCTTGCCTGATCAGGGGCAGCAGGGCGCGGCCGCCTACTCGCCGTCCGGCGAGCGGCTGGCGTACGCGATCGCGCGGGGAAATCCTGACGATGAGGCTGGCCAGGTCTTAATGCGCCTGCGCCGGGGCGAGGCGCCCACGTCGATCGCATCGCAGTCTCCTGGCTACTTCGACCGGATCCTGTGGGCCGATGAGGACCGAGTGGTCGTCGGTTATTTCCTGAGTGAGGGTGGATCCGTTGATCTCCTGAATGTCGACGGGACGCGCTTCCCCATCGGCGAAGGCGCATTGATCGGCCTGATGCGGCCGACGGCCACCACGGCCGCGTCGGGCCTGGCCGAATAGGCCGGTCGGGACAAGCGGGAAGTTGAGCATGCGGCCTCCAACGCGGAGATCGCCGGACCAGGGATCGCGATTTAAAGACATGGCCTCGAGTTGGTGGACTGGTTCAACCGCCACGACAGCCCGCTTGTGTAAGCCTGCAGTCGCGACCGTCTGACAGTCTGTCACCTCGCTGACCATTGGGGCGACGCACCGTTCGTGCCGCGAAGCCCGGCGTCGCCCCTACCCAGAACACGGTCCAGGCTCGTTTCTTGGCGGCGTCCATCACTCGGGGGCTTTGACTCCGGCCCCACCTTGCGCGGCCCACGCAGGCTAAGGCCTGCGGCTACCAGCCCCAGGTGTGCGGCCTCCTATTCCGCTCGCCCCCTGACAACGCCCTTGCACGGTGCCCGGTGCACGCCCCCACATGATGCTCGCCTTCCGAAGCGCGTCCCACACATGCCGCGTCTACGCGCGCCAGGTGGCGCGATCCAAGGGCGGGACGGTCGGCGCGGGATCGGATCCCGCCGTCAAGCGGCCCACCGCCTCCTCGAACGCAATCGTCGACCGCAGGCCGCTTTGAGGTGCCGTTCGTCCCGGTGAACTGACCAGGAGTGCGGGGGGGCGAATGCAATCAGTCGGAGTCCTGAGCCCATGCCCATCTCGCTCATCCTCCACCCACGCTTTCCTCCCAGGTCCTTCGCCTGATCTTCACTCCTCCTTCACAGCCCGGCGGTAGCCTTGGACTGACCTCGGGTGAGGTCAAGGAGGCATCGAATGAATCGAGTTCTTGAAAGTACTGGGGATCGTCGTCCTGGCGCTGGTGGCCGTGGGCGTGCTGATGGGCGGCGGTTTCCTCATCGGGCGGGCCGTCACCGCGCGGCAAGAGTTCGTCGCGTATCCAGCGCGCCCTCGCCGCGGGCAACGCCAATGGGCCCGGCATGATGCAAGGCTGGGACGGTGGCCAGGCCCCGTTCAATCGCGGCGGCATGATGGGCGGTTTGGAACCTCGCTCACGTGCCAACGACGAGCGCCCCTTCGCCGGGATGCCCAACGGCTTCGACCGCATGCCGACCTACGGCGGCGGCAGCGTGGCTGCCGCGAACGGAGCCGCTGACGATCGAGGCAACTACCAAAGCCGTTCAGACGTTCCTCGGCTCCCTGGGCAAGGAGAACCTGGCACTGGGCGAGATCATGATCTTCGACAACCACGCCTACGCCGTGATCGAGGACACCACCACCGGCCAGGGTGCTTTTGAAGTGCTCGTCGATCCGGCCCGCCAGGTTGTACACCTCGAGTTCGGCCCGTCGATGATGTGGAATACGACCTACGGCATGCACGGGACCGACCCGATCATCACCGGGGTTGGCCGCATGGGCGGCCGTATGACCCAGGCACCTGCGCCCTGGGCAGGTGTGGGCGGCATCGGCGACTTCGGCCCCGCAACGATCCCGACCGACGCCACGCCGTTGACCGATGCCGAAGCGCGCCAGAAGGCGCTGGCCTACCTTGAGCAGGCCTACCCGGATCAGACGCTCAGCGCGACTGCAGAGGCGTTCCCCGGTTACTACACCTTCGACGTGGAAACCGACGGCACGCCCGTCAACATGCTCAGCGTCAATGCCACCACCGGCCAGGTCTGGTACCACACCTGGCACGGCACGTTCGTCGAGATGAGCGAGTAGTCTTCCTCTCCTCCTCCAGGCAGCCGCCTCCCAATCGGGAGGCGGTTTGCATCCGCGATCCTGCGCGTTGGGCCTCCGCCTCGGCCGCCGCTTGCGGCTGACCGTTTCGCAACCCTGCAGGGCCTTGACTCGAGCTCCGGCCGGCGCTATTCTTATTGCGATAATTCGCAACAACAAGGAGTTGCATGTGTCTTGCGGCGAACGCCTGACCTCCGAGCTGCGCCGGGCGGGCTACCGGGTGACCGCCCAGCGGGCTGTGATCCTCGAATTGGTCGCCCACGCCGGCGATCACCGCTCCGCCCAGCAGGTCTTCGACGATGCCCGCCTCCGGCTTCCGGGACTTAACCCGGCCACCGTGTACCGAACGTTGGAGACCCTGAGCCGCGCCGGCCTGCTCGACCTGCACACCGGCGGCGGAGAGTCGTTGCGCTTCTCAGTGCGCGACCCCCATCATCCCCACGCCCACCTGGTCTGCCGCAAGTGCGGTCGGAAAGTGGAGGTGGATCCGGGTCTGCTGGGATCCCTCGGCCGGGCCGTCAAACGCAGGACCGGATTCGTTGTCGACACTCATCACCTGACGCTCGGCGGCCTGTGCGCCGGTTGCGCATCCGCCTGATCCACGTGCGCAACGAGTAGACAGCATGTTTCTTCGACCCGCTCCCATGCACATTCCAGACGGCTTCCTCTCGACCCTCGTCGCGATCGTCTTCTGGGTGATCTCGGTCCTCGTTGTTGCCCACGCCCTGCGGCGCACCGGCCAGGACCTGGGCGAGCGCCAGATCCCGCTCATGGGCGTCCTGGCAGCCGCTCATCTTCGCCGGGCAGATGCTCAACTTCACCGTCACCGGCGGTACCTCCGGGCACCTGCTTGGCGCGGCCATTGCCACCATCCTGCTCGGACCCTGGGCGGCGGTGATCGTCCTGACCACCGTCGTCAGCGTCCAGGCGCTGATCTTCCAGGATGGCGGGTTGCTGGCCCTGGGCGCCAACTTGTTCAACATGGCCATCGTCGGCGTGGCGGTGTCCTACTTCGTCTATACCAGCGTGCGCCGGTTAACCGGTGTTCGGTCATGGAGCCTGTTCGTCAGCGGCTTCGCTTCGGCGTGGTCGTCAATCTTCATCGCTTCGCTCTCTGCCGCCCTGCAGCTGGCGTTGTCAGGAACGTCTCCAGCCAATATCGCCGTTCCAGCGATGGGCGGCATCCATGCACTGATCGGCGTCGGCGAAGGGCTGATCACCGTCGGGGCCCTGGCCTTCCTATCTGCCACGCGGCGCGATCTCATCAGCGCCGGACCCGTTGCGGCCAAGGGAGGCGCTGGCATCTGGGCGTTTGGCCTCGGGATTGCTTTGTTCCTCGCCGTGCTGTCCCCTCTGGCCTCCACTCGCCCTGATGGATTGGAGTGGGTCGCCGGACAGCAGGGCTTTCTGGAGGCTGCCCGCGGTCCGCTACTTCCGACTGATCCCAGACTACGTCTTTCCCGGGATATCAAACCAGGCGCTGGCCACGATCCTGGCGGGGATCGTCGGCGCGCTCATGGTATTCGGCGTGGCGCTGGGAGTGGCCTACCTGCGCCGGAACGGCAAGGCCACAGCCTGAAACCGCGGAGCGAGTGAGGCGCCGCTCCCCAGGTCCGCGCTTGGTGCGGCGCCCCGATAGGCATCCGATGCACGTCCACTTCCTCGATCCGTACCGCCTCTTGGCCAGCCCGGTCCATACGCTAGACGGGCGGGTCAAGTTCGTCCTGGCGGTGGCGTTCATCCTGACCGTCTCGCTCACGCCGTTCGGGGCCTGGCCGGTCTATCTGCTGTTGCTGTCCATCGTCCTCTCGGTCGAGATCCTCTCCGGCCTGGGCGTGGGGTTCGTGTTGCGCCGCGCCAGCCTGGCCGTGCCGTTTGCCCTGGCGGCACTCTCGCTGGTCTTCACCACGCCGGGGACGGTGATCCTCCGCCTGCCGCTTGGTCCGTGGACGTTGGTGCCCACGATGGAGGGCATCCTGCGATTCGCCAACGTGGCAGTCAAGTCGTGGCTCTCGGTGCAGGCGGCGATCGTCCTTGCTTCGTCGACGCCATTTCCAGATCTGCTGCTGGCGATGCGTGCCGTCCGCCTGCCTCGTATGCTGGTGACGATCTTCAGCCTGATGTGGCGCTACCTGTTCGTGCTGGCCGACGAGGGGGTGCGGCTGATGCGGGCGCGCGCGGCCCGCTCCGGCCTCGCTCGCCAGGCGGCAGGCGCCGGCCGGCTGCGGCCCGGCGGGTCGCTCACCTGGCGGGCGCGAGTTGCCGGGGGGATGGCCGGCAACCTGTTCCTGCGCGCTATCGACCGCAGCGATCGCCTCTACGCCGCCATGCTGGCGCGCGGCTACGATGGCGAGGTCCGCTCGTTCGCGCTGCCGGCCTGTGCCTCCCGGCGCCCGCAGGACGCTGGGGATCGGCCTGGCACTGCTTGGCTTGCTCTGGCTGTTCGGCTTCCTGGTCTGGGGGTAGGGCGTGCACCACTCGATCGAGGTCCAGAACCTGACCTTCTCCTACCCGGATGGCCACCCGGCGCTGCGCGGCGTCTCGTTCATGATTGCACCGGGCGAGAAAGTGGCGCTCGTCGGGCCGAACGGCGCCGGTAAGTCGACGCTCCTCTTGCACCTCAACGGCATCTTGCGGGGGGTGGGGCAGGTAACGGTTTGCGGACAGATGCTGACCGACAAGACGATTGGGGTGATCCGCTCGGCGGTCGGGATGGTCTTCGAGGACCCGGACGACCAACTGTTCTCGCCGACGGTCTTTGACGACGTCGCTTTCGGGCCGATGTACCAGGGATTGCCGGAGACGGAAGTGATCTCGCGGGTGGCCGCAGCGCTGTCCGCCGTGGGGATGGCGGATCGCGCCACGCGCATCTCGCACCACCTCAGCAGCGGGGAGAAGAAGCGCATCGCCATTGCCACCGTGCTGGCCATGGAGCCGGAGGTCCTGGCGCTGGATGAGCCTACGTCCGGGCTGGATCCACGCGCGCGCCGGGGGCTGATCCGGCTGCTGGGCGACCTCCCCATGACGATGCTCGTCTCCACCCACGACCTGCGCATGGTCCACGAACTCTTGCCTCGCACCATCATCCTTGACGCCGGCCTGATCGCCGCGGACGGCCCGACGGCCGAACTGCTGGCGAACCCCGAACTGCTGCAGGCGCACGGGCTCGAGGCGCTGTGATCGTCTCCCCGCGTTGGCTCCTCAACGATCGACTGTGGCGAGCGGGGATGCTGGCGCTGCTCGCTTTGGGCTCAGCCTGGATCTTCGCTTCGCGGGCGGAGCCAGGAGCCATGACACTTGGCGCCATTCCCAGCCCGCGCCAGGGTTTCGCCGCACCGGACATCGATCTGGAACGGCTCGAAGGCGAGCGCGTCCGCCTGTCGGACCTGCGCGGGCAGGTGGTCGTGTTGAACGTCTGGGCATCGTGGTGTCCGCCTTGCCGGGCGGAGATGCCGGCGCTGCAGGCGCTGCACGAGCAGCGCGGGTCGCAGGGGGTCGTCGTCCTGGCGATCAACAGCACCGTGCAGGACAGTGAGCAGGCGGCGCGGGATTTCGCCGCGGAGTACGGCCTGACCTTCCCGATCGGGCTCGACCGCGACGGCCAGGCAACGCGCCTGTATCAAGTGCGTGCCTTGCCGTCTACTTTCTTTATCGATCGAGACGGGGTCATCCGCCGGGTGGTCGTCGGCGGACCGCTCCATCCTTCCGTGCTCGAGACGACGGTGTTGGATCTCATCGGGGAGACCGACTGATGCTTCCGGTGCTGCAGATCGGGCCGGCGGCGATCCAATTGCCGGGTCTGTTGCTGCTCGTTGGCGTGTGGGTCGGCAGCGTGTTGGCCGAGCGCCAAGCGCGCCGCCTCGGCCTCCCGGGCGATGAGATCGAGCGATTGATCTTCGTTGCGCTTCTTGCCGGGGTGATCGGTGCGCGGCTGGGATACGCATTGACCTACCTGGAGGTCTACCTGCGCCAGCCGTTCGCCCTGCTGGCCCTGACGCCGTTCACGCTGGCACCGGAAGTCGGCGCGCCCGTCGGACTCATCGCGGCGGTGGTCTATGCTCAGCGAAAACGCCTGCCTTTCTGGGCGACGCTCGACGCGCTGACCCCGGGGTTCGCCGCCTGCGCCGTCGGTGTGGCTCTGGCGCATCTGGCCAGCGGCGACGCGTTCGGCGCGCCATCGAATGTGCCATGGGCCGTCGAGCTTTGGTGTTTGTCGCGTCAGCCGACACAGGCCTACGAGCTGGTGGCGGCGCTGGCCATCCTGTGGCTCAGCCTGCGCCTGCGCCCCGCTACACCCTTCCCCGGCTTCGCCTTCGGCGGCTTCGTTGCGCTCACGGCAGCCGCGCGGCTCGTGATGGAGGGCGTGCGCGGCGACTTCATTGTGTGGTTCGGCTCGCTGCGCGCCGCACAGCTCGTGAGTTTGGCCCTCCTCTTCGCCGCCCTCAGCATGCTCCGGCGGCTGGCCTTACGCGCGTCCAAGCCGAGCCCCTAAGCCCCCTTTCCATTCCACGCGCACTCTCTCTGCTTCTGGCACGCGTGCTCCTCGATCCGCGACGCTCCTTGGCTCGGACGGCTCATCCGTCCACCGCCTGGTCGCCTCCCCATGGTCCGATTCCCGCCTGACCCGCGGCCAGCCATCAGCCCAAAACATCACGCGGCCCAGGAGGCTCAAGCCCACGTGGGGGAGGCGAGCCAGGAAACCTGATCGCGCTCCGGTGGATTGCGCTCGGGCGGTCCGTCTCCCGGCATGCGCCGGCCGCGACTTTGCAGGGGACTCGGCTGTATTGCCTCGCGTCAAGACCGCCCGCGAGGTCAGGTCGTGAAGCGCTTCCTGCTAACGCCGGTGCTGGGGTCCCTCTTCGCCACCCTGGGCGAGTTCCTGTTCTGCGTGTTGGTGCGGCAGAGGATGCCGGATTACCTGTTCACACTCGCTGCCTATCCGGTCATCCTGGCCCTGACCTACATGCCCTTGCGTTGGATCGAACGGCGCATGCCGTCGGAGCTCTCAGCCGACATGGCCGTCTACGCTGTCGCCGGGCTGATGGGTCTGGCGATCGAGTGGTTCGTGATCGGCAACTCGCCGTGGGCCAATCCCGAGGCCAACGATCTGGGCATGTTCGCATACTGGGCAACCGTCCTGGCGATGCCGCGCCTGTTTCTGGACGTGCGGACTTACCTGCGTCCGGTCCGCCGTGCGGCAAGCATCGCCTTCGCAGTCTACGCCGCTGCAGCGCTCGCCGTTGGATTCATCACACCCCAGCCGCTGCGGTTGTTCGTGCTGGTCTGGGTGGTCGTGCTGGGATACACGGGGATGAACCTGTTCTTTGCCCGCTCCTTCTACCTGACATGGAAGGACGGCCGTAGCGCCGCAGCGATTGCCCTGGCCAAGGGCGCAGCGTGAGCCAGCCCAAGCCCGCCCCCAGGCCCCGCCCGTACCGTCGCGTGCTGCTGGCGCTTAGCGCCCTCCTCCCGCTGCCCGGCTTGCTCGCGTCGCCTCCAGACACGATGTTGCCCATCTACTCGCTGTTCGTCGTGGCGGTCTTTGCGCGCCGGCCGATCGAGACGGCCGCAGCGCGCCTGCGCCTTCCCCGCGGCCATCGCCTTTGCCGCACTCGTCCTGGCGAGCGGGCTCGTCACCGAGACGCTTGCCTGGACGAGTAGCTACCTGGCGCGCGCACCCGAGCCGGCACTGCTGCATCCCCAATTGGCGTATGACCTGCTCCTCAGCCCGGTGGTGTACGGGGGGTGGGCAATTGCTTGGCCGCTCCTGATGCGGCGCTGGCGCTTCTCACTGGCTGAGGTCTTTGCTGTTCAGGGGATCTATGGCGTCCTGCTCGAGCAGCAGGGGGCTGTGCTGCGTCAGGGGCTTGCCAGCCTGCCGTGGGGTGTGGTGATGTGGGCCTACGTCTTCCTCGTCTATGGTTCGGCCATCGGGCTGGCCTACCTGCCGTTCGAGCGCAACTACGCGGCCGAAGTCCGGCCTCGCGCCTGGACCCGACTTCCGATCGCCCTCGGGGCCTTGCTCCTGATGACGATCGTCTCCAGCCTGGGATGGATGGCCGCCCTGCACCTGGTCGGCATCTCCATTCCGGCGCCGCGCCCAATCCTTGAGGCACCGTGGTGGTAGAGCGCAGCAGGCAAACCCACGTTGCAGGGCTGTCCGCAGGGCTCAGCCTGATCGCGTAGTTCGCCGGTGTGCCGGCGTGCGGGACGCCAACCGAGGATGGGCTTCGGCCCGCGACGAGCAATACTACGTCTTCACGCAACTCCCCGACGTCAAGCTCTGCCTCCTGGCCATCGGCAACGAAGTCGATGCACCGCTCGGATCGGATGCCGGAGCCGGGGCGCGGGTTCCGACATTCTACGACGCCACAGCTGCATACGCGCACGGGCTGCGGCCCGATCTGCACTGCGGCGTCGCGCCGGTGCGAGGCGGCGTGGAAGGCTTTTTCCGCAGCGATCTGACAAAGGCGGCCTGCTTATGAGCATGCCCGCGATCGCAGAAGCACCGGCTACCTCTCCCCCAGCCGGGCAATGGCCCACAGCCATGCAGCGCCCACGAGGTGGGCCCCTGTTTCGGCCAACAAGTCCTAAGCCCGCGCCACCCTCTCTTGCCTTCCGTAACATCCCGGCGAGCTGCACTTCGAGGCCGTACCGCCCATGGCGCGCGGTCTTCCGCCCGCAGGATAGCCTGCGAAGGACGGTAGCGCTGCGCCTCCAGGCCCCGCTGGATCGCCTCGTTCACTTTCAATCGGGCCAGATCCTCGTACATCTTCATCGAACATCTCCTGCGGCCCGAAAGCGATCTCAGGCTGTGACTGACCCTATACGACGGGCCGGGGGGTGGTCACCCCCCATACGTGGGGAAAAAGGGTGGAATCGGTCTACAATCACGCTGAGACCCTTGACCTCCGATGAGTTGACCCGGGCCCCCCACGTGGATGGAGCGCTTCAGCGAGCGGGAGATCGAGATTCTTCGGCTCCTGTCTGAAGGTCTCTCAAATCGAGAGATCTCTCAGCAGATGGCGCTCTCCCCGGAGACGGTCAAGTGGTACAACAAGCATCTCTTCTCCAAACTGGGGGTGACCAGCCGGAATCGCGCTGCGGCAGCCGCGGCCGAATACGGGCTCCTGGAGACGACGGAAGCCCATACTGCCGACCAGGGGGCCGTTCGCAGTAGCAACCTACCGGCCCAAGTGACCTCCTATGTTGGTCGAACGAGGGAAATTGCCGAAGTCAAGCAGCTGCTGAAATCCTCCCGATTGGTCGTTCTGACGGGCGCCGGCGGCACAGGCAAGACCCGCCTGGCGCTACAGGTGGCCGGCGAACTGCAGGGACACTACCGCGAAGGCGTTTGGCTGGTGGAGATGGCAACCATCACCCAGCCCGAGCTTGTGGCGGACGCGATCAGCCGCGTGTTCGAGCTCAACATTCCGGGCGACGTCCCTCTGGTCGACGTGCTAAGGCGTTTTCTTGCGCCCAAGCATGTGCTGCTGCTCCTCGACAATTTCGAACACCTGCTGGGTGCCGCGCCGCTCGTCGGGGAGTTGTTGGCCACGGCACCTCAGTTGACAGTCTTGGCGACCAGCCGGGAACGGCTGCATGTGTACGGCGAACAGGAGTACTCGGTACAACCGCTCCGACTTCCCTCCCTGGGACCCACAAACTCCGCTGAAGGGCTTCTCGACAATGAGGCCATCGATCTGTTCATCCAACGAGCGCGAGCCGCCCATCCGCTGCTCGTGCTGGATGACGACCAGGTATTGGCGGCGGCACGGATTTGTGTTCGCCTCGATGGGTTACCTCTGGCGATCGAACTCGCCGCCTCCCAGGCGAAGATCTATCCGCCATCCGTGCTGGCTGAGCGCCTCGAGGGGAGCCTTCAGACGCTGCCCGTTGGACCACGCGACGTGCCGGCGCGGCAGCGCACGCTGCGCGCAACCATCGAGTGGAGTCACCAGCTGCTCCGCGAGGACGAACAGACCATCTTCGCCCGGCTGTCCGTCTTCCGGGGCGGGGCGACTCTCGAGGGCATCGACAAGGTCTGCCGCCGGGACTTGCAGGCGAGCACGATCGAGGCGCTCACGTCCCTGGTGGAAAAGAATCTTGTGCTCACTCGGGAGCTCCGCGACACCGAACTTCGATTCGCGATGCTGGAGACGATCCGCGAATACGCCACCGATCGCCTTTCGGCCAGAGGCGAAGCCGATACGACGCGTCAACTGCACGCTTCGTACTACTCGGACCTCGCCGACCAGGCCGGGCGCGAGTTCCGCGGTTTGCGGAATCAGTACTGGATCCATCGGCTTCGATCCGAGCACCAGAACCTGCAGGCCGCGCTGCAATGGGCCTTGACAGGCCCTGATCCGGGCTTCGGCTTGCGCATGGCCGCCGCCCTGGTCGATCACTGGCGTTACAACGGGTTCGCCGCGGAGGGACGCCGTTGGGCCGACCTGGCGATAGGCCGATCAGAGAATACCCCGGCAAAAATCCGCGCCGATCTGTTGCGGACGGTCGGCAGTCTGTCTTACGTACTCAGTGACCTCGATCGAGCCGAGCAGGCGCTGCAGCAGGCCGCACAGCTGTACCACAGCGTGGCAGATGAACAGGGATTTGCATGGTGCCACACAGATCTCGCCCTCACACGGCTGCAGACGCCGGACCAAATCCAGCGAGGCATGCAGCTGGCCCGGGAGTCTTTGGCGACGTTTCGTCAGCTCGATGACAGGCCAGGTACGGCGTATGCGCTGAATACCCTTGGTGAGTTGGCTCGCCTGCAAGGAGACCGTACTTCGGCGAAGCGATACTACGAGGAATGCCTCGCCATTGTGAAGGAGACCGGCGAGCGCAACCGAGAGGCCATGCAGTACGAGAACCTCGGGATCATGGCGTACCACGACGATGAATTCGAACTGGCGAAGAGGCTCATTCGGCAAGGGCTTAAGCTGTATCGAGAGCTAGGCAGCGGCTATGGTGTGGCGACGGTGCTCGGCATCCTGGCCGGCCCCGTCGCCGCGCTTGGCAAGCCGCGACGCGCCGCCCAATTGCTGGGCGCCGCGGATACTCATTTGGAATTGATCGGCGTCGATCAGCAGCCCGCCGATCAGCCCGAGATCCGGCTGTTCCTCGAAGCGGTTCGACGAGCGCTGAGCGAGGACGACTTCCAGTCAGCCTGGCAAGCCGGCCGAAGAATGACCATCCAGGAAGCCGTCGGCTTCGCTTTGAGCGAGGGCGACGACAGCGAGTAGCCGGAGTATGACGGGGAAGCTTTCTGCCGACCCGAAATCAAAACCTCGCTGCAACGCCCCAGCTAATCTGCAACGCCGGGCACAGGCGCTTCCTGAATTCCTTCAGGCTGTCTCGGTAAAGTAGAACCATCACTGGCTGCTCAGTCTGTCGTTCGGAAGGGACAACCTCCACGGGGATGCCCGTAAGCGCGACAGCCAGAAGTGCTGCAGGTACACCCTGGCTCGTGATCCTCCGAGGGCAGTGCTGGAAAACCCTCCCCTGGCGCGGGGCGTCTCGGGAAGGCGAGGGTGGGGCAAGCGTAGGAAGAGCACGCGCAGGCACCACATTCATGTTCGCGCCTGCCAGACCCCGGTCGGTTCGATCCGAGAACTCAAACTGATCTGACATGCGCTCCCATGCCTCGGCAACCTGACCACTCTCTAAGGAATCGGTATCGCGTTATCTTCCGGAGCCCAGCCTGTACCCTGAGCGGGCCGCCCGAGCTTGGTCTCGGTCCACCCGACGAATAGCAGGGTCTTGCCCTCTCCCGATATGTGTTGTAATATCACTATACGATGATACATAATGGAGTGGCCCCATGCTGATGACCGCCTCCGTGACCTCGCTGGAGCTCAAAGCCAAGCTCTTCCGCGGGCTGGGCGACCCGTCGCGGCTTTCAATCCTGGAGACCCTGCGTCGCGGACCGAAGACGGTGGGTGAGATCGTCACTGCCACCGGCTTGTCTCAGCCCAACGCCTCCAACCACCTGGCCTGCTTGCGCGACTGCGGGCTGGTCCGCTCCGAGCCCTCCGGCCGCCACGTCACCTACACGCTGAGTGATGACCGTGTCGATGGACTGTTGACTTTGGGCGAGGACGTGCTGGCCGAGGTCGCCCGCGGCGTGTACGAATGTACCCGCGTCGACCGCACAACGAGCGTGGCATGACCCTCGACCAGACGATCGAATTCCCCATTCTCGGCATGGACTGCGCCGAGTGCACCCAGCACGTGCAGCAAGCCATTGCCGCCGTTCCCGGCGTGCGGGCGGTCGACGTCCTGCTGGCGACGGAGAAGGCCGTCGTGCGCCTCGACCCGGTGCGGGCCGACCGCGAGTCCATCGCCCGCGCGGTCGAAGCCGCCGGCTACAAGCTGGCGGACGACCGGCAGGCGGACACGCGTGCCTTTGGCCGCTCGGTCTCCCGGCTCTTGGTCGTGGTCCTGATCGTCGTGCTTGGCATGATCGTGGTCGGCGAATGGCTGGGCGCCTTTGACTGGCTGACGGCGCGACTGCCGTGGCCGGTCGGGTTGCTCGCCGTCCTCGCGGGTGGGTTCCCGGTGTTCCGCAACGTCCTCCGGGCGGCGCTGCGCCGGCAGGTGATCGCCCACACGCTGATGACCGTTGGCGTGATCGCCGCCATGCTCGTCGGCGAGTGGGTCACGGCGCTGCTCGTCGTCGTGCTGATGCGCGTCGGAGACTATGTGGAGCGATTCACCACGTCGCGCGCCCGCCGCGCGGTGCGCGACCTGATGGCCATGGCCCCGCAGCAGGCGCGGGTCGAACGCGACGGCGGCGAAGCAGACATCCCGGCCGACTCCGTCCGCACGGGTGAGATCGTCATCGTTCGGCCGGGCGAACAGATCCCGGTCGACGGCGTGATCGTCTCCGGTCGGGCGACCGTCGACCAGGCGGCCATCACCGGCGAATCGATGCCGGTGGATGCCGGCCCGGGCGAGCGCGTCTTCGCCGCCTCCCTGGCCCGGCTCGGCAGCCTGCGCATCCGAACGACTCACGCCGGGCGCGACAGCACCTTCGGCCGTGTCGTCCAGATGGTCGAGCAGGCCGAGACCTCACGCGCCGACGTCCAGCGCGTGGCCGACCGTTTCTCGGCCTGGTACCTGCCGGTCGTGGCCGGCGTCGCCGCGCTCACCTTCCTGCTGCGCCGCGACCCGCTGGCCACCGCCGCCGTCCTGGTCGTCGCCTGCTCGTGCTCGTTTGCCCTGGCGACGCCGATCGCCATGCTGGCCTCCGTCGGCGCCGCCGCCGGACGCGGGCTGCTGATCAAGGGGGGCAAACACCTGGAGACCCTGGCGCGCGCCGACGTGCTGCTGATCGACAAGACCGGCACGCTCACCCTCGGTCGCCCACAGCTCACCGACGTGGTCGCGTTCGACGGAACGTCCGCCGACGAGTTGCTGCGCTGGGCGGCCTCCGCCGAGCGCTACTCGGAGCACCCGCTGGCGCACGCCGTGCGCGCCGCGGCCGCGGACAAGAAATTGATGCTTCTCGAGCCGGTGGGATTCGAAGCGCTACCCGGGCTCGGTGTGCGCTGCACTCTGGACGGATCCCCGGTGCGCATCGGGAGCGAGCGCATGGTCGGGGCGTCGCCGGACGAGCCGCGCCTGACGGCGCTGATGGCCAGCGGCAAGACGCTGCTGTACGTGGAGCACGCCGGCAAGCTGGCAGGCGTGCTGGCCGCAGCCGATACGGTGCGCCCCGAAGTGCCTGAGGCGCTGGCGCAGGTGCGTGCCCTCGGCATCCGGCAGATCGAGCTGTTGACCGGCGACACCGAGCGCACGGCGGCAGCTTTGGCCGCCGCGATCGGGATTCCCTACCGCGCCCAGCTGCTGCCTGAGGATAAGATCGCCATCGTGCGCCGCTACCAGGAACAGGGGCACCGGGTGGTGATGGTCGGCGACGGGGTCAACGATGCCCCGGCGCTGGCGCAGGCAGATGTCGGAATTGCCATGGGCGCCGCCGGTTCGGACATCGCCATGCAGGCCGCGCACGTGGCGCTGCTGCGCGACGACTGGCGGTTGGTGCCGGAGGTGATCCGGATCGCACGGCGCACGATGCGCGTCATCCGCCTCAATATCGCCTTCACCGCCGCCTACAACACACTGGGGCTGACGCTTGCCGCGTTGGGCTTCCTGCCGCCGGTGTTGGCAGCTGCCGCTCAGTCGGTCCCCGACCTGGGCATCCTGGCCAATTCGTCGCGCCTGCTGCGACAGCGCTAACACTGCCCCCGTGCGGATCGGAACGCGACCCACGGCAACAGCCTCTCCCGCAGCCGAGGTGGGATGAACATGCGAGTGTGCCGAGACCGTCCTGAGGAGTGATGCATGGTGAGAATCCGAGAGTACCCGCTGCTTGCCTTCCTGGCCGTCGGGATCCTGCTCCTGAACGGTTGCGCCACCGTGCCCGATGCTGCCACACCAACGGCCGCGCGAGGAATCTCCCACCCGGGCGCCGGACGAGCAACCGACGTCCCCCCCGGAGCCCACCCTCGACCCCTATCCGGGCTGGACGACCTACTCGAACCCGACGTTCGGGATTAGCTTTCGCTACCCGTCGACCTGGTATGGGCCGGATGTGTATGAGTTCGAGGACGGGGTCCGCCTGGCCGTGGGGTCGGATACGGTTTACCCCTACGGCACCGGTCCCGAAGACCGACAGCCTGGCGCCCCGAACGCTTACGGCATCGTGATTCAGTACACGGTCAACACCAGCGGGTGGACGCTCGAACAAGCCCGCGCCGAGCAGCCCTGGATCAACGATTACCTGGCGGTGCTGGACATGCAGGACGGCGAGTCCTCGACCACCGCCCGGTCGCTAACGACGCGCGTGCGGGCGCTCACCCTGGGCCGGTTTACCGGCGTAGAGTTCATCACGACGCTTTCGGAAACTGCGCAGACGGAGCGCTTCTACACCCGTTCGGCGTTTCTGATGGATGACGCGTTGAACGTCTTGCTCCTCACCGCCGCGCCGGACAACGTCGAGGTCACCGACCCGGCGACCTGGCGTCAGGCCTTCGAGGCCGTGGATGAATCCAATCGCGAGACGCTGTACGAACTGATCAACTCCCTTCAGGTCAATTGACCCGGGTTCCGCCCGGACATCGAATACCCCGCCTCGGCCCTCGAACCGGGAGAGGACAGCCGGGCGCTGATCGGTACTCGACCGGCACGCGGGCTGCGGGGTCGATCGTCTCGGCCTCAGGCCTGGAACGCAAGCCGGGGGGCAAGTCGTTCTCCGGACCCCATCGGCGGCGCGGCGCGCTGCACCTCTCGTAAGACAAGCCTCCTCGGTGCGCGCGTTCATCCCCATCATGATCCCTGCGGTCTTCGCACGTATCACCCCGAACGGCAGGCACAGCTTTGCCATCCGCTCGGAGGCCCCAGCCGTCCGGCCTGCCTCCGGGCCAGCTTTCGGGGCGGCATCGCTGGGACAGATGAGGCTGTCCATCGGGCTCGCCGGTTGCGGTATGCTTGGGCTGTCGGCGCCGGGGCTGGTCATGGGCCGGCCCGCCGGGACGTCGGGCGCGGCAGCCTGACCTCGCTGCGGATCGCAGGGACGTTGCGTCGGAAGGAAGGGTGGCATGGACCTGGCGATGATTGGATTGGGGAAGATGGGCGGCAACATGACCACGCGCCTGGTGCGCGGCGGGCACCGCGTCGTGGCCCACGCTCGTTCGGAGGAGTCCGTCCGGGCCGCCGAGGCCAACGGTGCGGTCGGCGCCCGCAGTCTGGACGAAGTCGTCGCCCGCCTGTATTCCCCGCGCACGGCCTGGCTGATGGTCCCGTCAGGAGAGGCGACCGAGACCACGTTGCACGGCCTGCTCGATCGACTCTCCCCGGGGGACACGATTGTCGACGGCGGCAACTCCAACTACAAAGACACCATCCGCCGAGCGGCGCTGGTCAAGGAGCGCGGGCTGGACTTCGTCGATTGCGGGACCAGCGGCGGGATCTGGGGACTGACCGAGGGCTACAGCCTGATGATCGGCGGCGAGAAAGCCGTCGTTGAACGCCTGCGTCCGGTCTTCGTCACACTGGCACCGTCTGTGGATGCGGGCTGGGGGCACGTCGGGCCGCATGGCGCCGGGCACTTCGTCAAGATGGTTCACAACGGCATCGAATACGGCATGATGCAGTCGTTGGCCGAGGGGTTCGAGGTGCTCGAGGCCAAGAAGGAGTTCGGTCTCGACGTGCATCAGATCGCCACCCTGTGGCAGCGCGGCAGCGTTGTGCGCTCGTGGCTGTTGGACCTGACGGCGGCAGCGCTGGCGGATGATCCCGATCTGACCGGCATCAAGGGTTGGGTGGCAGACAGCGGCGAGGGGCGCTGGACCGTGGCTGAGGCGATCGACCTGGACGTTCCGGCGCCGGTGATCACGCTCTCGCTGCTGATGCGTTTGGCCAGCCGGCAGGAGGAGTCGTTCTCGGCGAAACTGCTGGCGGCGATGCGGAACCAGTTCGGCGGTCACGACGTCAAGAAGGCGTAAGCCCAAACCCCACCGACGAGGGCGGTAGAATCGCGCCTATGCAGACTCCATCTTCTCCCCCCGGTCCGAAACCGCCGCGCCGCTGGCACTTTGAGCTGATCTGGCCGGTGCTGCGCCACCCGCGTCGGGCCTTGCCTGCCATCGCCTCCAGCCTGCAGCCGATCTGGTTGACGCCGCTGGTCGTGCTGACCGCATTGGCCCTGGTGCAAGTGCTTGTCGCCATCCCAATGCGCCAGGCGGCTGCTGCCAGCACGATGGTCGACCTGCCGATGGACTACCAGTACCTCACGCCCGAGCAGCAGGCGCAGTTCCAATCGTCGCTGTCCGCGTCCGGCGGGCCGATGTTCACGACCGTCTTTCCCGCGCTGGCCGCGCTGGGTCGCGTGTGGCTGGGATGGCTGATCATCGCCGCGATCCTGCACCTTGTGCTGACCATTCTCGGCGCCAGGGCAACCATGGGCTCCGTGCTGAACCGCGTGGGCTGGGCCAGCCTGCCGTTCGCGCTGCAGAGCGCCGTGCGCACCTTGGCCATCGTGTTTACCCGCAAGTTGATCAGCGCCCCCGGGTTGTCCGGCTTCGCCCCGGCCGGCGATGGATTGGGAGCAACCCTGGCGTCCCAGATTCTGGGTCAGATCGATCTGTTCCTGATCTGGTTCGTCGTGCTGCTGGTGCTCAGCCTGCGGGCTCACGATGACCCGGGGGCATCCAAGGCCTGGACGGCGGTCCTGATCACCCTGCTGGTGGCGCTGCTCTTGATCGCGCTCCCCGGCGTGCTGGTGGCGCAGCTGGGCGGGCTGACGATTGTGCGACCCTTCCTGTTCTGATGACTGCTCCGATTGTCCGCACGCTGGGCCTGACCCGCTCGTTCAGCATGGGACGCGAGACCGTCGTCGCTCTGGACGGCGTCGACCTCGACGTGCCGCGCGGCAGCTTCGCTGCGGTGCTTGGCCCTTCCGGGTCCGGCAAGAGCACGTTGCTGCACCTGCTCGGCGGACTCGATCGCCCGTCTGCCGGCGGGATCGAGGTGCTGGGACAGCGGCTGGAATCCATGGACGAGAACGCGCTGGCCGCCTTTCGCCGCACGACGGTCGGTTTCATCTTTCAGTCGTTCAATCTGATCCCCAGCATGACCGCGCTGGGAAACGTGGGCTTCCCGATGCAGTTTGCCCGGGTACGCCCCGGGGAGCGCCAGGCGCGTGCCTGGGATCTGCTGCGTCAGGTCGGCCTGGAAGACCGTGCCTACCATCGTCCGGCGGAGCTCTCGGGTGGGCAGCAGCAGCGCGTCGCCGTCGCCCGCGCGCTGGTCAATGATCCGCAGTTGATCCTGGCCGACGAACCCACCGGCAACCTGGACAGCCAGTCGGGCGCCCAGATGATGCACCTGCTGGCGGAACTCCACGGCCAGGGCCGCTCGGTGATCGTCGTCAGCCACGACCCGCGCATCCTGCGCTACGCCACGCACACGATTCGCCTGTTGGACGGCCGGGTGGTCGGGGAGGCCGAGTACGAGGCCGCCCTGGCGCTGGCCGCCGGAGAGAAGGGCTTGCAGTGAACCGAGCTACGACCACTCCCGTCATCCGCCGATCGATGGCCGCGGCGCTCGCCGTCCTGGTCCTTGCCAGCCTGACACTGGCAACGGCCGGCGCGAGCCCGGCGCCGCAGGCCACCGATACTCCGACGCTGTCCGGATCGGGATTCAGCCGGCCCCTGCTGGTGCTGATGTCGTACGGTCCGAGCGGCTCGGTGACCCCGGGCGGCTCGTTCACGCTGCACTTCCAGCTGGGCAATGTCGGCGACGTCAAGGCGCGCAACATCGTGGTCAACATCGGCGGCGGTGATTTCATCCCCGCCGGCACCGGCGGCGTGATCGCTGCCGGGGCCATCGCCGAGGGCGCCGATACGTCGTTCACGCAGCCGCTGGTCGTTTCGTCGGCGCTGGAGGCCGGGGCGGTCGGCACGCTGCAGATGCAGGTGAGCTACACCGATCCCGCCGACGCACCGTTCAGCGAATCGTTCACGCTGGCGATCACGGTCGGCGCGGCGCGGTCGTCGGGCTACACCGGTCCGCTGCCGACCGCCACGCCGCGCGTGCGGCCGCAGCTGGTGATCACCGGCTACGCCACCGACGTCGAGCCGCTGCGTCCTGGGCGGCGCTTCGTGCTCACGCTGACGGCGGAAAACGTGGGCGGGGCGGCCGCCCGGGGCGTGAGCCTGATCCTGGGCGGCGGAACGGCGGGCGGCGCCGGCGAAGGCACGCAGGAACCCGGCGGGATTTCCGGGGGCGGCGGCAACTTCGAAACCTTCGCCCCGCTCGGTTCGTCCAACATCCAATACCTGGGCGACTTCAGTGTGGGCGGAGAGCGGGAAGTTCAGCAACACTTGATCGTCAACACCACGGCCAATCCTGGCGCCTATCCCCTGAAAGTTTCCTTCGTCTACAAAGACGACGGCGGGGCGAGCTTCACCGACGATCAGGTGGTGACGCTGCTGATCTACGCGCCGCCGGTGATCGAGATCTCCTTCTATCAACCGCCCGACCCGTTCTTCGTCGGCCAGCCGGGGGGGCTGCCGCTGCAAGTGGTCAACCTGGATCGCAAGAGCGTCGTGCTCGGCCGGTTGCAGGCCAGCGTCGAGGCCGGTGAGCTGAGCAACAACGTGCTGCCCATCGGCCTGCTGGATGCCGGTGGGTACTTCACGTTGGACGCCGTGTATATCCCGGCGGCGGCCGGGCCGGTGGAGCTGACCGTCACCGTGGACTACCTGGATGACTTCAGCCAGCCGCAGCGCATCACGCAGGTTCTGCCGGTCGAGGTGATGGAGGCCGAGCAGGGGTTCGAAGGAGGAGGCGGCGGGGGCGGGGGCGGCGGCATCGAAGTGCCGGTCGGTCCGCTGGAGCCGGAGCCGGAGACCTTCTGGGCGAAGATCGTCCGCTTCCTGAAGGGCCTGTTCGGGCTGGACAGCGGCGACGGAAGTGCCGGGGATCGATCCGTCAATGGCGCCGGCGACTGAGTCTCGGGATCCCCGGCGGATCGCCGTCGAAACCCATCCCGGCGCCCAAGGGCTGACATGCGGCTGATCGATCTGCTGCGGCTGATCGCGGACAACCTGGGGCGGCGCAAGGCGCGCGTCGCCCTGACGGCCATTGGTGTCGTGATCGGCACGGCGGCGGTCGTCGTGCTGGTGTCTTTGGGCATCGGCCTGCAGCGCAATGCCACCGAGCAGCTTGGCGGCATCAGCGATCTGACTCTGATCCAGGTCTCGCCGCAGTACGGCGGGGAGTTCTACGGCGGCGGGGGCGGCGGGGGCGGCGGGTACGCGGTCGCGGTCAATGCGACCGGGCCGTCGCAGGTCTCGCTGATCACGCCTCAGACGCTCAAGGACCTGGCGGCATTCGAAGGGGTCCAGGCGGTCTTCCCGCGCGATTACCTGAACCTCGAAAGCGTCTTCAGCAGCGGGCAGCTGGAGGCGCGCACCGGGGTGCTGGGCGTTCCTCCGGACTACCTGGAGGCGCTCGACATTCCTCTCCAGGGCGGCGAACGGACCCTGGCCAAGGGGACGATCGTGATTGGGGCGATGGTCCCGCAGAGCTTCTACTACCCGCGGCCGCGCCCGGGGCAGACGATTCCGGAGCCGCCGGACCTGCTCGGGCAGACGATCAAGCTGACGCTGATCAAGTGGACCAGCGAGGGCGAGGAGGTCCGCAAGTCCCTCCAGGTTCGCGTGGTCGGCGTGCTGGCCGAGACGCGCGACGAACCCGACTGGTCGATCTTCATGCCGCTGGACGAAGTGACCGGCTTCAACCAGTGGGCGATGGGCCGGCGGATCGACCGCAATCGCGACGGCTACCAGTTGGCGATGGTCAAAGCCGAAGACGTGTCGGTCGTCTCCGATCTGTCCGAGACGATCACGGCCATGGGGTACCAGGCCTTCTCGCCCATGTCCTACATTCAGGGCATCAGCAGCTTCTTCCTCGTCCTGCAGGTCGTCTTCGGCGGATTGGGCGCCATCGCGCTGCTGGTGGCGGCCATCGGGATCGCCAACACGATGGCGATGGCGATCCTGGAGCGGACGCGCGAGATCGGATTGATGAAGGCCGTCGGGGCGACGAACCGCGACGTGCTGGGCGTGTTTCTCGGCGAAGCCTCCGGCATCGGCTTCCTGGGCGGGCTGGGAGGCACGCTGCTCGGGTGGGCGGGCGGGCAGGCGATCAACGTCGTGGCGTTGGCCTATCTGGCAGGGCAGGCGGCCCAGTCCGGAGGTGCTCCGCCTCCCACGGTCGCCGTCTTCACGCCCCTCTGGCTGCCGATTGCGGCGCTGGTTTTCGCCACGCTGATCGGCCTGCTCTCCGGGTTGTACCCCGCTCTGCGCGCCGCCACGCTCTCTCCCGTCGACGCTCTCAAGTACGAGTGATTCGCGCGCTCCGCGACTCGCGTCGTCCCCTGCATCGTTCTTCGCGTCAGGCAGGCTCACGTGCCACGTGGGCCCGGACGATCGGCGCCCGGCCGCTCACCGGATGCCGACCGGCAGGCTGTCAACACCCGCGGTCATCCCCACGTCCCCATCGCTGACGCCTGCAGTCCGGCATCGGGCAACACGGGCCTTAGGCCGCGTGCAGGTAGCAGGCACAATGTGCCGGCCGGCACGGCGCTCGCCCATGTGTTCGCCCGCGGGTACCCCTCGTCGTCGGCGGTCGGGGCCCCGAGCACGGCGGCCCACTCTAGGGTTGCCTCGGTGCAAGCGGCGTGAGGACAGGCACGAGAAGTTGGACTCGATGGTGACCGTTCGGAAAGGGGCATCCCCCCGCGCGGCCAGAGCCGTCTGGGGTCAAGTCGGTCGGGTTGGATCGTCGCGCCCCCGAGGCATGGCCGGCGGGCAAGGGCGTGCCGACCAACCTACACCGGCTGGCTTCCGCCGCGCCCAGGAAATCATGAGGCGATAAGGCCGTGAGGCGCGGGAGCCTCGTCCGTTGGCGACCGACCCGCGGTGCCCGACGCCGATCAAGGCAAGGCTTCGTAGGCGCCCCGAGCGCAGTCCGCATTCCCGTCGCCGTTTCCATCGATGGGCCGAGATCCGACGAGGATGTCGTCCTGGGGGCACGTCGCGTTGTCAGTGGCATCAATCGTCGGGCTGCCGGGCGCTGGGTCACGCCAAAAGGTGCTCCGCCGCGCACAGGGCCGGACAGCCGCGTGTCCGTGCAGCGGCTTTGCGGCCCGTTCGTCACGCTCGCCGCAAGCGATGAACCACCGAAGCCTTCACGGCCCAAATAGACCAAGCCCTTCGATGATCAGCCGGGTGTGACTGTAGACCGAGGGATCGTCCTCGGGCAGGTTGACAGGTAGCTCATGGACCCCCAACCGATTGGAAACCCCATCCGTTGTGGGCCCCAGCCAGCTGTTGAAAACCACATGCTGGGGTTTCCCAATGGCTTCGTTGACGAGGCCTATCCACTCCATGGTGGAATCGAAGTAGGCGAGGTCGGAACTTGCGTCCCACTTCGAGTTTGCCGTGAAGATCACGCCCCATGGGATTTGATGCTCCTGGAAGAATCGACTCAGCGTCTGCAGGTCGGATACAACGCGTCGCTTATCGAGCCGCCGTCCCCCCTCCATCATATTGACATCCAAATGGAAGAACGCTGGGGCCGCACCTCTCGCCTCGAGCGCCCCAATCCATAGCTCCAACTCAGACACAGAGAAGTAGGGATAGGGCTCCGTGTCACCCACGATGATGTTCGGGTATGCAGCCTCCACCAGCCCTATGAATTTCGCTGTAATGTCAGCGCTCTGCTCCATCGTGAACCCGCACGTCTTGCCATTGGCCACCAATTCGCCCCCCATGTACGGCTCGTCCATAACCAGAAGGGCGACCCTCCCGCCATTGGCCGCAATGTTGTGAATGATCTCCTTGACGACGCGGAACTCTTCTGTGCCGGTGCAACCCCACTCTTTGACCGCGCCCACATCAACGCCGATGGGCATGCCCCACTCGGCCAACTTCTGAAATGCCTGAACGTCCACAAAAGTGCTGAGCGTATTCTCACCGCAGATTGCACAAGGGTATTCGAGGACATTCTGTGTGTGGAATTTGAAAACGTCGATGCCTGACCGCGCCACAGACCATTGCTCCGGTCTGGCAAACAGCTCAGCATAGTCGCGGGACCCCATGTTGGGCCCAAACCAAACGAGGTCCGACGGCAGCGGAGTGGGCGCAGGCCTGACCGTGACCGTGCTCGTGGGTGTCGGAGGTAGTGCGGATGTAGAGGTGTCACTCGGCCGGGGTGGGATCGCCGGAAGGGGAGCGACGGGCGCTGTCTGCAGGAGGCTGCAAGCGGCGACTGACAGCGTCAGCCATCCGATCAGCCTGAGGAGGATCATGTATGGAGGAACTTTGCTGCGGTTCACCTTAGTCCTCTCCGCCCACCTCAAATTCATATGCGCCGATGTCGTACGCGCCGCCCTGCGGACGTGAGACGCCGAAGTAATCGAGAGCGACTCCTGTGTTGGTCCCCGCGTCTATCGCCGGGCTGCCGGCCTGAAGGCGAAAATCGTTTGCCGCCGAATCCACAAACAGGGGGTCTGCGTTGACACAGCCCGCATCCCAGGTCGGACAGGCACCGGCGTTGTACACTAGGTTGAGGCTCGCGTTCAACGCTAATGGATCCATTCCCGGCCCAAACTCAAAGTAGGTCTCGCCGGATTCGGCATACAGGATGTTGTTCTGCACGGTGACTCGGCCGGAGCCGGCTCGCTCAATGTAGATTTGCGCATGGCTATCGGGCCCCAGCGGCCCGTTGTCATAGAGCACGTTATTCTGAATGAAGACCGTTCCCTCTGGGTCGTTGACACGCAGACCTTCCCAATCTGAACCCACGATGATGTTATTGTAGACATAGATCGTTCCCAGCACGTCCGTGCCGCCGTCACTGCCCCCGAGAAGGATGTTGTTTCGCAGTTGTAGGGAACTCGAGATCAGATTGTCATGGATGCGAACGTTGTCGATACGGTCGCCGGCCTCATGACCGAAAAGCTGGATGGCGCGTCTGCCGCGTTGATCTTGAATCTGATTCCACCCGAAGTCAATATCCTTGTTGGTTCCGAACCCTTGCACGTAGAAGCCAACCCCATCCTCCCAGTTGTCTTGGCCGTTGTTGGTCAGGAGGTTGCCAAAGACCTGGTAGTGCTCGCTGTTTCCCGCGATTCCCATCGCGGTCGAAGAAAGCGCATCGTAGAAATAGTTGCCGATGGCGCGGTGCCCGTTTCCGCCCATCTGGAGCATGCCCTCGTAGGGGGCAAGCCCCTGGGTAAACGCCAGGTTGGCGAAGATGTAGTACATCATCCCTGGATCCATGTAGATCCCCCTCCGCAGCGGCTGAGGGGCGTTGATCAGGGGTCGGTCCCCGGGATAGCCAATGTAGGCGATCGGCCGGTCGGCAATGCCGTTGGGGTCCGTTTCGGGGTGCAGGAGGAGAACGGCATCCCAACCCGGATTCGCGGGATCCGAGTCGCTGAAGGTGCCCCCCTTGATGTACGCGATGTCGCCGGCTTGCATCACCTGGCGCGGGCGATAGAGGGTCTTGAAAGGCTCCTCATACGTGCCGGGGTTGGCGTCATTCGCGTTCGCGCCGCCGGGAATGACAAAATAGATTGACCCGCTGCGAACGGTGAACGGCAGCGGATTGCTGGCTTGACCGTTCACGGTGACGATGACGTCGCCGGTTGTCACGTTCGGTCCCGGTTGAACGACGATCATGTCAAGACTGCGGGCGATCGCGTTGTCTTCGCCCCAGAGGACGTAGTGCGCTACTTCTTGGCCGCCCATAGTGACGATGGAATCGCCCTGCGTAGTGCCGAAGCCTTCGCCATAGAGGGTTATGAAGGCCCCGAGATCGTCCTGACCGCCCGTGTTCGGTCCTGATTCGAGATCGGTGAAGAACAGGCGCGGATCCGCGCTGCCGGCCGAGGTTACCTTGGTGATGGGCGCCGCGGGTTGGACCGGGCCGCCATCAGCGAGCGTTGTGCCGGGCGGCTGGGACGGCGCGGCCGGCGACGTCGGCAACGCCGGCGACGCCGACGAGCAAGCGGCAATCGCCAGGCCGAGTCCCACGATGACACTTAGGCTGAGGGCAAGCGACTTGCAGGATCCGGTGGACATGGTGGTCTCCTCCTTGGGTGGTGCGCAACGGCCGAGCGAGGCGAGGATCAGTTCCCCAATACGCGCTCGCGCGTCCGAGTTCAATCGATCCCGATGCCGAACCTCTCCCAGGGCGACCACGGTCCGGTGTTCCCGGCGTTGTTCGCGCGCCCGCACTCTCCAGCGGTACGAGATTCCCGCAGTCGGTCTGAGCATTGATCTGGAGCGACGTGAATTCGAGTTCGAAATCGCCTATGCCGGACCAGCTAGCGCCGTTGTTGTAGGAGATGGCCAGCGCAACATCGTAGGTGTCGATCCCGCTCGAGTCGGATACCTCGTTCCAGCGCAAGACGATGTCGTCGAGGCACCCAAGCAGGACGCCACCCTGGGGCCCGATGATCGTGGGCGCCGGCGGGGCCTGGTGGTCGGGAGGCGCGGGGGTCGGCGTCTTCGTCGGAGGGCGGGTGGGCGTGACCGTGGGCGTGGGCGTCCAGGTCGGAGTAGGTGTGGCCAGAGGTGTCATGAAGACGGAAAAGGAAATCGGATCCAGCGTCGGCGAAAGATGGATCGGCAGGTCGATGTCCACAGGAACAGTGCCTACCGTCCGCCAGCCGGTCTTGGAGAAGTCCATTACGCAATCGGTCCCGAACGGCAGGCCCTCGAAACGGAAGGCGCCGTCGGCGGCCGTGACCAGGCTGAGCTTCTCGGCACATTCGACCAGGACGACGTCGACGCCCTCGAGGGGCCCCTCGCCGCCGTCATCGGCGTCACCGTCCTGGTTCAGATCGCTGAAGACAGCGCCTTCAACAATGCCTCCCTCCGCCAGCACGGTCACCCGCTTGCTCGCGGCCGGTCCCCTGGACCCGTCCACGCCGGTAGAGAGGATTTCGATCAGGTACTCGCCCGCCTCGGTCGGATTCCATTCGGCCTCCTGATTGGCGAGCTGGGCGGTGTGGTCGAATTCCTCGGCGATGAGGAAGACCTCGCCGTTAATCCGAATCTCCACTAGTTGGACGCCGCTCAGACTTGCGGCATGCCAGCGTATTGGGATCGCTCGGCCGAGCTCGTATTGCGACCCGTCCAACGGCCGATCGATCCAGGAGGGCGGCCCTGTGTCGACGACCGGCGCGACATCGGTCAGCACGGGGAGACTGTCCGGCGGCTCGTCGGTCGAAGCCTGCAGGTTACAGCCGGCCAGCGCCAGCGCCATCCCCATCCAGATCAGCCATATCGATATCCTGGTCATCGCCGCTCCTCGCCTGTCTCGGCTGCGCGGTGCTTGCTCATGTGTTGAGGCCTGTGTGCTACGGCCCCCCGGGGATCAGTCCCAATCCATGAACACGTACGCTGATTCTGCATTCCGCGTCCTGGTCTTCCAAGGCCGGATACGAGTAGTTGAGCAACTCATCCCCGAAGTTGGCCTCGGCCCACTCCCTCAGGGTTCGGTAATCGTCGAAGATCTCGCCGACGATCCAGGTGACGCTCTCGTAGTCCTGGTCAACTCCCAGAGCGACGCGGGAACGATCGCGCAGGCCGATGTCCTCGGTCGTCCCGCACCACACGTCGTCCTCCACACCGTCGACATCCCAAAGCATGAAGCGAAACGTAATCTCATCGCCCTGCCAGAGGACGAGGTGGACCTTGTTGTTTCCGGGACCAAGCTCCGTGCAGGTGCCATCCTGACAGACGCGCAAGTCCTCCTCCGCTAGGTTGATCGTTCCGTTGTGGACCGTTCGTGGCTGGATAAGGCAGCCCTCGCCAATGCCAGCGTCACACTCGTCGGTCCAGAAATCCACCCGCGCTTCATGGGTCCAAACCGAGAAGTCCCCGGTCGAGGCACTGTAGAAGGGTGAACGAACGACGACAAACTCGCCCGAGCCGTAGGCCTGGAGGCTCTCGTCCCCACAGAAGAGGAGGCAGCCGTCGTCCAGGTCGTCCACCTCGATGTCTACTAGTTCAACTTCGACCACGGCTGCGTCGGGGCAGTCCGGTCTCGGCACAAGAAGCACCGGGCTGGGCTCGGAATACAGACGGCCGACTTCCGTGTCCCTGTAGGCTTCTACGCGGAAGCCGAACGTCCGCAGACACGAGGGGAGGGAGGAGACCGGGAAAGCCATGTTGGCCGAGCCGCTTTCTCCTTCCGTCCGCAGCTCGCCATCATGCGGGTCGTCCGGATCCCACTCGTCCCAATCACGGATGACCTCGACGCGGTATCCATCGATATCGCTCAACGCCCAGCCCTCCTCGGAGGGCCAGTCCCAGGTCAGCATGATCTCGGGGATTTCGAGACAAGCCCACTGAGAGAGGACGCCTTCTCCGCCATAGAGATCCTCGCCTCCTCCCTGGTTGACGTGGGCGAGGCATTCGAGGGGGCTGAGGCCGAGGGAGAGATGCCATGGCGGGGGAGGAGGCTCATCCGCTTCGATTAGAAGCTGGTCCAACACGGGTAGATCGTTCTGGTACCCGAGGAGGCCGAACAGCAGCCGGAATCTCGGGCCTGAAGCCATCAGGTCCTGCGACCAATCCTGCCGGGGACGCAGATCGTCGAGCTCGCCCAACGGCAGCAGCTCAACCCCGCGCCAGCCCCAACACTCGAGGCGCAGCGAGACAGGAGTCTGCACGTCATGCTCGAAGACGCGACGGTGGACCCCGGCGAGGTAGGGTGATAGGTCCCACCCGCCCTCGATCAAGGGGAGGGAGGAATCCTTCTTGGCCGGGATGCGCTGGTAGTCCTCCCCGTCAAGCGAGAAATAGCAGTACAGGCGGTCGAAGGCTTCCTGGGTGATGACGCGCACGCCTTCGAACTGGAGCCAGGCCATGCCGGAGTCAGGAAGGGGCTCCTCGTCGGGGCAGTCCTCCGGCGAGACCTCGACCCGCGCCATCGGGCCCGGGCTTTCGCCGCGCCGTCCGACCGTCACCACCACATACAGATAGCTGCCGCCCCAGCGAACCGTGTCGGTGTACTCGGCCGTCTGCGGCTCGATTTCGGCGACCGAAGTGAAATCGTCGGCCATCCCGCCATAGCGATACAGGCGCAGGCCGGAGCACGCGGCCCTCCAACTGCCACTTCAAACTCACCTGACAGCCGCCTGCAGGCTCGGCCGTGAGCCCCGTCGCGGGCTGAGGCATCTCAGGCGGGAGGTCCCACTCGGGCGGAGGGGGATCCTGCGCTGGCAAGGCCGGCTCGGGTCCGTTCTCGCCGAAGAATCCTGGAGGCAGACGGCCCCATGGGATGGGGAGGATTACCTCACCGTCCGCGTGATCGGGCGGCATGAACTCCTCCAGCAGGTCCGGACTGAGTCCGGATCGCTCCGAGAGCGAGGCGGCGGTATCGCCAGCCAGAACCTCCAGTCGGACGCCGACGAGGTCGTCAGTGTCCCTGCTGGTCACTTCCACGACCACCGGCTTCGATCTGCCCTGCAGGCCACGCCCGTCGTAGGCGATGGCGATCAGGACGTGAACGCCTTCGCCCTCTGGAACCCAACGCATCTGCGCCTCACCGAGCAGCCCAGGCTGGCCTTCAGCCGGCCGGACGACGCCGTGGCGCTCGCCGTCCACCCACAGCTCGTAGCGCTGGACAGGATCGCTCCCGGTAGCCTGCATCACCACCACCCCGCCATGCTCGAGGGTGAGGCGCGCGCCGGGGATGGGCTGCCTGATCGAAACGGCCGGGCCGACTAGTCTGCCTTCACGGGAACGGACAAGCCACAGGCCGACGATTCCGACCAGGAGAACCACGCCTCCGAAGGCCAGGAGGGCGAGACATCCCCAGAGACGCTTCCGTCCCCGGTCTGGTGCTGGTTTGCCCATTCGTAACCTCCCCTGCTACTGCTCAGCCAGAACTCCGCCGTGACCGCCGCGAATGAATCGCGTTGGCAAGTTGTCCAGCTCGATTGTCCTGCCCACTCCATACCCTGTGCCGGGCACCTGAACTGGCGGAGCCTCATGGCGCACCAGTCGCTTCATACGCGCCGAGGTCGAAGCCTGCGCCGAGCGGACGGAAGAGCCCGGCAAAGTCATAGTCAACGCCGCCATCCACCCCGACGTCGATCGCAGGGCTGTTTGGCTGCAGATGGAAGTCGAGCCCCGCCACATCTACGAAGCCAGGGTCGGCGTCGAGATTGCCCGTCAGAAAATCCGGGCCGGGTCCGCTGCCGAACCACAGATTCAATTCGCCGCGCACCAAGGAGGCATCGGTCGAGGCAGTGAAGTACGGTTGCCCGGCGAGGGTCAGGACGATGTTGTTGCGCAGCTCCATCACCAGATCCGGGGACCCCGGACCCCGGCCGAAGGCGCCGGCATCCGCCCAACTCGGATCGACCGAGCCGACGTCGTAGCACGTATTATTGGAGACCTCGACGACGCCCTGCCCGTCCGGCCCGGTGTTGGTGCCGCCGGGGACGTAGATGCAGGAGTAGTTCGCCTCGCCGTCCGGCGGATGCGGGCCGGCACCCACGTGGATCAGGATGTTGTTGTAGACCCGCACCGGTCCCTGCGACGGATCCACCGTCGCCAGGACGATCCCGTCGCAGGCATCGCCGTCGATCCAGTTGTCGTGGATCAACACGTCATACTGATTGAAGCCGGTCGTGTCGGACGTGCCGCAGTCCGGAAAACACAGGGGCGACGAATGCACTTGAATGGCGCGGCAGGTGCGGTTGTCGTGGATGTCGTTCCAGCCGGCGTCGATATGCAGGCTGTCCGTGGTGAAGTACACGGCGTGGTACTGCTTGCTGGGCTGCTGCGACGAATCGACGCCAATGTCGTGGACCAGGTTGCCGTAGAAGAGGATCTGGCTGGCCAGGGCCGCGGCGAAGCAGCCGGTCTGTCCGTCGCCGCGCGGACAGGAGATGTCGTTGCCGATGATGCGCCAGTCATTCGATCCGGAGCCTCCGATGTCGAGCACGCTGACCAGGCCGCGGAGCGTCAGGCCGGCGAAGACCCAGTGGCTGGCATAGGTCTCCGGGTTGTTGGGGATGCGCGTGCCGAACTCGAGATCGGTCGAGCCGATGACCGGGTGTGCGCCAGGGTAGGCGACGAAGGCCGTCGGGCGCCCGGGCTCGCCGCCGGCCTCCAGCGCCAGCGCCGCGCTGGAGTTGTCTTCCGTCGTCTGGGCGACGCCGTCCATCAGGTAGACGGTGTCGCCGGGCCCGATAGACGATCGCGCGTGCGGCACGGACGCCCAAGGGGTGGAGAAGCTGCCGTCCGCGTCGTCGGTGCCTGAGGGAGAGACGAAGTAGATGCGGCCGGGGCGCACCTCGAAGGCCAGCGGGTTGCTGGGCACACCACCAACGGTCACGACCAGATCGCCCGAGGCGTTGTCGGGGCCGAGCTGGATGACGATTCGGTCCATCCCGCGCGCCGGCGCGTTGTTCTCGCCCCAGGCCCGGTAGACCGCTACTTCGGCGCCGCTGAGGGTGACGGTTGACTCGCCGCGGTCGGCACGGAAGCCCTCGCCGTACAGCGTGACGAAGACACCCAGGTCGTCTTCGCCTCCGGCCACGGGGCCGGATTCGAGGTCGGTGAAGAATAGCCGCGGGCCACCGGGTTCGGCTGGGAACTCGCGCGGCGGTGCGAGGGGCTCGGCCGGAGCCCGTGTTGCGGCCTGAGGCGAGGCACCTTCCTCATCTGCGATCTGATCCGGCTGCGCAGAGCCGAGGGTGCAGGCGATGGCCGTGGCCGCCAGCGCCAGCAGCGACAGGGAGATCGGTTTAGGTGGCATGTCTGTCCGCTCCGGGGAGGGCGGGCCGCGTGGGCGCCGCCGAGGGAAGCGCCGAGGCGCGCCATTGGCTGAGCATGTCGCGCTCCACGAGATGTGGCTCCGACAAGCTCGCCAGGCGCCGTCGCCAGGCGCTGTGCTCCGGATCCCGCAGGCTGCGCTCGGCGGCGGGTTGATCGATGAAGTGACAAATGGCGATGAAGGCGAGCGGGTCGGCCGGGTCGGTCAGGATTTCGCTGGACAGCAGGCCGGCGTCGCCGGAACGGCGGCGGGCCCAGTCCTCATGCAGGGCAACGATGGCGTCCTCCTCGCCTGGACGTCCGCGGCCGCTGGTCAGCGTGACATACACCGGGGGAGTCATCCGCGCGCTGGGCGGCTCAGCCTTTCGTTCCCCGTCCGGAGGTTGGGTTGGCCGAACCATGATGCTGCCAGTCTAGGCGGGGCCGTGCAACGCCGCATCGCCAGGATGTGCCGAACCCGGAATGAAAGCAGAGGCCCGGCAGCCGGGCAGAGTAGCAAGAACTTGCTATTGCGATGGACGCAAGCGGACCGAGGTTGGGGGAAGGAGAACTGCCCTACGCCAATCCGTGACGGATGGCAAAGGCTGCGGCGGCGGCACGGTTGTCGACGCCGAGCTTGGCGAAAATGCTGGTCAGGTGTTTGGCGACGGTGTGCCGGCTCAGGGAAAGCTCCTCGGCAATTCGCCGGCTACTCATCCCGGCAGCCACCAGGCGCAGGACCTCGGACTCGCGAGGGGACAGGCCGGCCGATGCAGAAGGGGCAGGGATGGCAGCGGGGGCCGCAAGGCCCGCACTGGCGATCAGCGGTGTCGGGGTTGCGAGCCGGAGGCGGCGCGAGACCTGTGCCGCCTGGGCGCGCAGCGTTGCGGCAGCGTGTGCCGCGCCCCGTCCGCCGTGCGCTGCGACCAGGGCGGTGCGCGCCAGGAGCACGCGTTCGAGTTCAGGCATCAAACCTTCGGCGTGCGCAAGCGCCTCGGCGCTGTCCAGGTGCCGCGTGGCGGCGTCCCATTCACCCAGAAGCGCTTCGCCGGCCGCCAGGATGCGATCGACCACAAACCAGTGATGCTGGCCGCTGCACACCTGCAGGCCGGGCAGCAGCGCGGCAACCCGCTCCCGATCTCCAAGGCCGACCGCCAGCAGCGCCAGAGTGCTGGCCGCAGAAGCACTCGTCAGCGACCCCGCTCGCAACCGCCTGAGCAAAGTCTGCTGCTCGAACAGGCCGCGTTCGGCAAGCCCGCGCTCCCCGCCGCGCCAGTTGCGTCAAACCCAGCATGCCGGACGACAACTGATGTTCGAGGGGATCCTTGTGCTCGAAGACCTCGAGAGCGGCACGGAAATGTTCTTCGGCCTGAAGGAACTCGGCCCGCTGATAGGCAAAGTAGCCTCGGACCTGATGCAGAAAGGCGGAGGGCCGGGCGGAGGCCGCGCCGGCCAGCGAAGCCTGCGCCTGGATAAGGCTGGCCTCGGCCTCGTCCCAATTCCCGCGGGCGGCGGCCAGGAATGCCAGCCAGGAATAGACGTAATGCAGTCGGTAGGGCTGCTGTGCGCGTCGGGCGTGTTGCTCGCGCTTCCGACTGGTTGATACGGCGTCCTGGATGCGACCCGACCACACGTAAGCCTGGGCCAACGCCGAGCCGCACTCTGCCGCCTCGGCCATGTCGTCGCTGGCCGTGGCCAACTCCAGGGCGCGCTCGAGCAGGGGTACTCCGGCAGCGATCTGGTTCTCGAGCACCAGCAGGAACCCCATGGTCCGGCTGGCTGAGGCCTCGAGCCGCGGGTCGCCCATGGAGCGCGCCAGCCGCAGTGCCTCGTCGGCGTGGCGGAGCGCGGCGGCAGGTTCGGCGAGCACGTTGCCCAGCAGCGTGGCCAGGTCGACGCGCGTGCGCACGCTCTCGGGAGTGGGGGCGGGCTGCTGATCGAGTAGCGTGACCGCCTGCTCGAACATGGCCCGCGCCTGCTCGAGCGCATCCTGACGCCAAAGCGCCAGGCCCAAGCCGCGCAAAGCGCGGGCGCGAGCCGGCGTCAGGTTTCGAGATGCATGCCAAGCGGCGGCGGTGCGGAAGGCTTCGGCCGCCGGCTCCTCGCGGGCCGCCAACAGCATCGCTTCGCCCAGGCCGAGCAGCGCCGCGCCGCGCGTCTCGCCATCCTCCGGGATCTGCTGAAGTGCGGCCTGCCAATGGACCGCCGCCTGTTCGAAAGCGCAGGCCGCCAGGGCGCGCTCGGCGGCCTGTTGAGAGTAGGACGCGCCGCGTGCTGAATCATCGCTGCGCGAGAAGTGGAAGGCCAGCTCGGCGAGTTGCTGAGAGCCGAGCAACGGCGAGGCATTCTCCAGTGCCGACCCAATCTGAGCGTGGAGACGGCGCCGGCGGACCGTGCTGACTTCGCCATACAGGCAGGCGCGGATGATGTCGTGGGCGAAGCGAAACCCGCCGGAGTCATCCGACTCGATTAGATGATGGAGGGCGGCCTCCGACAAGCGAGCATCGACGGTGTCGGGCGATCTGTCCAGGACCCGCGCCAGGAGGTCGACCGAGAACGTTCGCCCGACCACCGACGCCACGCGCAGGTCGTCGATGGAATTGGCGGGCAGCCGGCCGATGCGCAGGCGAACGGCGGACAGAATACTGGCTGGGATGGCGCCAGGCGACTCGACGTGCAAGGCCCAGCCCATTGGTGTGCGCTGCAGCGCGCCGGCGTGGCGCCAGCCGCGCAAGAGCTCCTCGGCGAAGAACGGGTTGCCTTCGCTGTGAACCTGCAGCGCCTGGGCACTTTCCGAGTTCAGGTCGGATCCAAGCAGTGACCTTGCGAGTTGTGCCGTCTGAGTCTGATCGAGCGGCCCGAGCCGGATCAACTCGGGACGATTGGTTCGCTGCAGCCTGACCAGCGCACGCTCGAGGGCGGGATGAGTCTGGACTTCATTCTCCTGATAGGCGCCGAGGAGCAGCAAGCGCGCATCCGGTTGATGTCCAGCCGTGTAGGCAAGAAGGTCGAGGCTGGCCGTGTCGGCCCACTGCAAGTCATCGAGCATGAGCACCAGAGGCCGACGGGAGGAGAGTGCGGCCAGGTAGATGCCGACCGCCTCGAACAGGCGCAGGCGCGCCTGCTCGGGAGGCAAGGGCGAGCCCGGAGGCTGTAGTGGTAGGCGTTCGGCAAGTTCCGGGAATACGGCTGTGAGGGAGAGGCCCCCTGGTCCGACATCCGCTGCCAACTGTTCGACCGGCGCTTCCCGAATCTGTGGGGCCAATGCCTCCAGGAACGGCAGGTAGGGCGGCATCGCTTCGGCTTCCGAGGCGCCGCCACGCAGGACGCGGGCGCCGATCGCGCTCAGCCGATCGGCCGCGACGGAAAGCAGGTGTGTCTTCCCGATTCCCGGGTCGCCGGTGCACAGGACAATGCGCAAGCGACCGCGGCGCGCCGTGTCAAACGCGACTCCGATCGTCTGCAAGTGAGCGTCGCGACCGATCAGGACGGGAACCAACGACCCTCGGCCGGCGGATGCCACCGGTCACCCCCGGATGCTGACTGCTGTGCGCTGGCTGAGCGGATTCGCCGGCTAACACCGCTAGAACACTGATATTCTAGACCCCAGATACCAGCACTGCAACGAACGGCGGCAGCCAAGCGTTGTACGGCCGGCTGAGACTGAGCCTGTCGATGCGGGGCGGCCGTTTGGCTAGCAGGCCCTCCCGGATGCGCGGGCCCCCTGGGGCCTGCGGGCAGGGAAGCCCAGCGCGGCCGGGGCGTGCGAATGGGGATCGGGTCCCGGGGCCCGCTTCGGGTGATGCCGAAGCCAGACGGTCTGGCGCTTCCGGCAAGCAGGGGAGGCAGTATGATCTCGCGTGGGAGTGATTGTGTGTGTGGACTTCGGGCTCCCCTCACGGGTTATCCGGACAGCGGTCGCACGGCGGATAGGAGTCTCCTTCACTCGGCCCTGGCGATCGGCCAAAGACTCCTTCCTGCTATGGCGCGGCCGGTCCTGTTGCTCGCCATGTGCGGTTTCGCCCTCGCCAGCTGCGCACCAGCCCGTATTGACGCGGCACCTCGGTCCCCGTCGCTCCCGCCGGGCCTGACGCTCAAGATCCTCTACCCCGCGGAGGAGTCTCAATTCCCGGCCGGCGAGATCCTGCGCTTCACATTGCAGGTGACGGACCCGCTCGGCGTCCCCATCGACGACGCCGCCGTTCGCCTGAGCCTGCGGGACGAGTCTGGAACAGAGCAGGTGTCGTTCGATCTCTCTTCCGGTGGGCAGGGGGTGTTTCGCAGCCCCGCCTGGGAGATTCCCGAGCGTGCCTCGCCCGGATGGTGGACCGCTGTCGTGGATGCGGCACGCGGCGCGGCGCGGGAACAAACGTCAGGCCGCGTGCGCATTGCCCCGTCCCTCAGCCGACTCCTGCACGACAAATACGGCTTCTGGATAGCCCCGCCCAGGTTGCGCGGGATCGTTCCATCGCTGGCGGCCGAACGCGGTGATGCGCGGAATGGCATGATCCGCTGGGGAGGGCAGTCTGCCCGCGGCGCACGTCCTCCCCTCGGCCGTGATAGACGTGCAGTGGCGGGCGGGGGCGTACGATCTCGCAGCGGCCGAATCGGCGCGCCGGTTCCTGCTCGAACAGATCGGCGACCTCGGCTTTTCGCGGGTGCGCAGCCTGGGCGAGCCGCAGCCAACAGAATTCAAAGGCTGGGATGGCTGGATCGTTCCCGCCCGGGGTCAGCTCCGCTATGAGCAAGTGGAATGGCTGATCTTCTACGCCCCAGAGGTGGACCGCACGTTCGCGCTCGGGACGACGGTCGTGTTGCCGCCGGAGGGGATCGACGCACACCAGGCACTGCGTTCAAGTTTCGAGGTCGACGGCGCCGTGGAAGCCGGCGGTGTGGCGCCGGAACCACTGCCGCGCTTGCTCCCGGGGCCGCCCCTGGTAGAGCCGCAGTTGGGAGAGCCGTTCTACGGAGAAGGAGCCGGGGTGGTGCTGCGCTGGGACTCCCTCCGCCCACTCCGGGAGGACGAGTACTACGAAGTCTCGGTGGACTTCGCCTACGCTGAGTCCACAACGACCGAACGATTCACCACCCGTCAGACAAGGCTGGTGCTGCCCTCCACGCTCTACGCGCAACCCAACTGCCGCGTCTTCAACTGGACGGTGAGACTTATGCGCTCTGCCGCCGGAGAGGATGGCTCCCCGAATGGCGAACCCCTCAGCCACACAAGCCTGTATTGGTACCTGCTGTGGGTCCATCCAACGGCGGAACCGGCTCCCTTCCTGCCGCTCTGTCCGAACGAGCAGACCTAGGGCATCCCGGCCCGGCGCGGAGGCCCGTGACTGGCGAAGGCACGGCGGTCATCCTTTTCGACGGCGAGTGCAACCTCTGCGCCTCGGTAGTCGCCTTCCTCCTGCCCCGCGACCGCCGCGGGCGCTTCCGATTCGCCGCCTTTCAATCCGACGCCGGACATCGAGTGCTGGCGGGGGCAGGCTGCGTGTTCGGCGAGCTCTCGACGGTGGTGCTCGCGGAAGGAGATCGGTGTTGGACCCGGTCGGATGCCCTGCTGAGGATCTGCCGCCTGCTGCCGTTCCCCTGGCCGGCGCTGGCAGGACTGTGGCTTGTCCCCCGTCCGCTCCGCGACGCGGCCTATGCGCTGATCGCCAGGCACCGGCGGCGCTGGTTCGGTCGGCGCTCAACCTGCCTGCTCTCGTCGCCAGGGTGGGAGGACAGGTTTCTGGCCTGAGGGACTGACGCAGGTCACTGTGCTTCGTCGCGCGGTTGTGCTATACAGGAACGGGGGCATCAGCGCCTGCTTGGGACATTCAATTGCGGAGGAGTGGCATGGGAGAGTCGGAAACTGGAGGTCGCCTGCGATCGGCGCGCCTGCTAATCGTCGGGCTGGTGGCGGTGATCATCACCCTGGGAGTAATTCTGATCGCCCAAGCGGTGGTAGGCTCCACCACCTCGGCCGCTACGGTTGAAGGGCGCCCCAATGCGCTGGCCGGGAGCGCGGACGAATGCGTCGCCTGCCACCGCCAGGCAACACCGGGCATCGTGGAACAGTACGGCGGCAGCACGATGGCCGCCGCCAAGGTGACCTGTCGTGACTGCCACGAGGTGAGCAGCGGCTACGCCGGCGCCGTCGAACACGAGGGGTCCATCATCCTCGGCTCACCCAGCACGGCCATGTGTCAACGCTGCCATGGGCCGGAGGTGGCGCAGTACAACGAGAGCCGCCACTCCCTACCCGCGTATGTGGCGGTGGTCGGTATCGAACCGCTGACCGAAACGCAGCGCGCGGCTTACCAGGCGATCCCGGAGGGTTTGTTCGCGCCCGACAAGAGCCGCCACGCGCTGTACGCCATCGAGGGACCGGAGATCACTCGGTTTGCGTGCGAGAACTGCCACAACGTCGGCCAGCCTGCCGCCGATGGTTCGGTGGGCCAGTGCCAGAAGTGCCACCTGCGCCACGAGTTCAGCCTGGAACAGGCGCGCAAGCCGGAGACGTGCAACGCCTGCCACATCGGCCCGGATCACCCGCAGTGGGAGATCTACCAGGAGTCGCCGCATGGCATCGCCTATGCCACCAGCGGCGACCGCTGGAACTGGGAGGCCGAACCCGGCACGCTGACCGTCGAGGACTTCCCGGCGCCGACCTGCGCCACGTGCCATCTGAGCGGATTTGGCGCCGCGGGGACGACGCACGATGTGGGCGACCGACTGACGTGGTACCTGTTTTCGCCGCTCAGCCAGCGCCGGCCCTCCTGGCAGGACAACCTGACGCGCATGCAGGCCGTATGCCGCGAGTGCCACAACGAGACCTTCCTGGCGGACTTCTACGCTGCGGCGGATGCCGCCACCGAGGCAGTGAACGAGCGCGTGCGTGAGAGCGACGCCGTCATGGAGCCGCTCAAGCAGCAGGGGCTGCTGACGGTCGAGCCGTTCGACGAGCCGATCGACTTCAAGTACTTCGACGTCTGGCACTACTGGGGCCGGACGGCGAAGTTCGGCGTGTGGATGCAGGGGCCGGACTACACCCAGTGGCACGGGATCTACGAGTTGCTCCAAGACCTGTCCGATCTCAAGGAGATGGCGGCGGCCAAGTTGGATGCGGCCGCGGCGGGCTCGGCGCCATGACGCTGCTGGCCGAGCTCTCGCTGCCGCTCGACGGGCTGCGCCGCCGGTGGCTGCCGCTGACGCGCGATCAGATGATGCTGCTGATGGCGGCGGTCAACGAAATGTTCCTCGGAATCGATACCTACCTGGCGCACAACATCAGCGGGACGATCCGCTCTTACGAATGGATCCCGATCATCTTCGGCCCGGTCGCCGGGGGCCTGCTGCTGATCGCCGGGCTGATCGCCCTGCGCCGGCGCCCGCTGGCGTCGTCTCTTGCCACCGTCGTCCTGGGGGCCAGCATCGTCGTCGGTCTGTTGGGCGCCTACTTCCACTTGCGCCGCGCCTTGCTGCCCCAGGCGGTGCCGGGTGAGCAGGTCTCGGTAGATCTGCTGGTGTGGGCGCCCCCGATCCTCGGCCCGCTGACGTTTTCGTTAACCGGGCTGCTTGGCATCAGCGCCGCGTGGGTGGAAGTTCCACCCGATAGCGGCGTGCTGAGCCTGACCGGCCGCCGCAGGCTGGCGCTGCCCTACAGCAAATCGCAGGCGTACTTTTCCATGGTCGGCATGGGCAGCCTGGCGACGGTCATCAGCAGCGTGCTCGATCACGTGCGGACCGGGTTCGTCAACCCGTGGCTGTGGGTGCCAACCGCCGCAGGGGTGTTCGGGACGGTCGTCGCTGCCGGAATGGGGATGACCGAGCGGCGCCGACGGGCGGACCTGGCGATCTTCGCCGGGGGCATGGTGTTGATGATCGCCGTGGGCGTCGTCGGCGCGGTACTGCACGTGATTGACGATCTGACCGCCGCGGGGTTCTTCGTCGGCGAGCGTTTCATCCGCGGCGCGCCGTTCCTGGCCCCGCTGCTGTTTGCCAACATGGGTTCGCTCGGGCTGTTCGTCTTGCTCGGGCCGGAGGAGGCGGCGGAGTAGCGCGGCCGCCCCTCGGCCGCGCGGTCGACATTGCCAAACATGGCCCGCACCCCTCCGCGGTCTCCCCTCGCCCGTGGGCTGATCCTGGCTGCGGCCACAGCCCTGCTGATCGCCCTTGTCCTGGGCACGGGGAGACTGGAACCATGGCTCGGCGTCGGACTGCCCGCCGGTCAAGCTGCCGGGGTTGGCTGCCCTGGGTTTCGGGTTGGCGATGATCGGCTGGGCGGAAGCGACGCTCTTGCGCATCGCACGCTCGACCGGCGGCTTCGGTGACCCTCCGACGACCCTCGTGGCCCATGGCCCCTGCCGCCACGTACGCAATCTGATCTACATCGGGGCGTTCGCACTGCTGCTCGGGCTCTCCCTGTGGCGGGGCTCGGCGACGCTTTGGGCAGCCGCCCTGGCCTTCCTGCCGGTGATGCACGTGTTCCTTGTGCGGGCGGAAGAGCCGGCCACACGCCGTCGGCTGGGCGCGGCCTATGATGACTACCAGGTCCAGGTCCCGCGCTGGCTGCCGCGCATTTGGATGTCGAAGGATTACGGATGATGGCTGCCTTCAGGACAGAGATCCGCTCGAAGCAGCCCCGCTCCGGGATGCGGGAAGCTGCACAAGAAACTACCGGGAGTAAGCCATGAGCACGCCGCCCGAGTCAAGGCGGGTGTGGGCGGCGAGGGTCGCGGTGGCGCTTGTCTTGGCCTCGAATCTGAGCGCTGCCATCCCCTACCTGCTGGACCCGGATCATTACGGGGCTGCGTTTGAACTGCACGGCGTGGCTGGAGCGGCGATGATCCGCGGGCTGGGCGTCATGTTCGTGATGTGGACCGTAGCTTACCTGCCGTTGATCGTGCACCCGGACCGGCATCCCGCGCTGTTCGGGGTGATCCTGGCGCAGCAGGTGATCGGCCTGGCAGGGGAGAGCCTGGATCCTCGTTTCACTCCCAGGCGGCCATGCGGCGCTCGTGACCAGCGGTATGCGTTTCATTGCCTTCGACGGTGCGGGGCTCGTGGTGCTCTCCTGCTTGCCTCGCCTGGCGTTGTCCGGATAAGGCGCTGCCGGCCGTGCGCGGCGGGCAGCGTGGAGTCGGCGACGGATGGCGCGAACGCGCTGCTACTTCTGAAAAGCGAAGCTGTCCAGGAAGCGATCGTACACGCCCCGGTCCTCCTTGCCAGTGTGAAGGATGGTGACTTCGTAGAGCAGCCCGTCGTGGACGAAGTAGAAACGATCGTCTCCTCTTGGAAGTGGAGCAATTCGACTCAAGCCCGATCGGCGGCAGGCTGCCTCATCGTCGAGGCTGAGCACATCCAAACCCCAAAGCATGTCCCATGGCCTCCTCTAGGACGGCCGACGGCGTACCCAGGCGAAGCCGGATCGTGGAGCGGGCTCGCTGACGTGCCTGCGCGGTGCCGTCACAGGCTCAGGCAATGGATCCCTTCCCATCCACGGCGTGTCGCAGGACGGTACAGCTTCATCCTGTAACTCCGGATTGAAGCAGCTTGCAGCATGAGTTGCCTATGCCAGGTGTGCCGTGAACATCAACTTGACCATAGGGAGGAGCTCCGCCAGGCCGGCTCGCTCGCCATAACCTCCCTCTCACCCCGGGAAGAACTCACGTCCACGGTATCTTGACAAGTCCTTGACCCGAAAAGCAGATTCCTTGTCCCTACCTTGCCATCGCCCTCGATAGACTGGGCTTTGTCGCCCAATGATTCGATCGTGAAGGAGCCGGTCCATGATGGATCTTGCCTACATTGGCTTGACGCTGGTCTTGTTCGCCCTCTCGTGGGGTTTGATCGTCGTCTGCGAACGGCTGATGGAGGCCAATCCATGAGCGCCCTCTACCTCGTGGCTGGACTGATCACGCTGGCGCTGCTCGTCTATCTCGTCTTCGCCATGCTCAAGCCGGAGTGGTTCGGATGACCGCGGCAAGTTGGCTCCAACTGGTCCTGTACATCGTCGTCCTCCTGCTGCTCGCCAAGCCGCTGGGAACGTTCATGGCCCGTGTCTACCAGGGCGAGAGCGACGTTCCTCGATCCGGCGTGATCGGCCCGCTGGAGCGCCTGCTGTACCGGCTGTCTCGGGCGTACGCCCCGACGAGGAGATGGGTTGGAAGACCTATGCCGTTGCCTTGATGGTGTTCAACGTCCTCGGCCTGCTGGTGGTGTATGCCCTGCAGCGGCTGCAGGCGTTCCTGCCGCTGAATCCGCAGGCCCTCGGGGCCGTCACGCCGGACTCGTCCTGGAATACGGCGGTCAGCTTCGCCACCAACACCAACTGGCAGGGCTATGGCGGCGAAGTGACGATGAGCTACCTGACCCAGATGTTCGGCCTGACGGTGCAGAACTTCGTCTCCGCCGCCACCGGCATGGCGGCGCTGGTGGCGCTGATCCGCGGCATCGCCCGGCACTCCGCGAAGACCATCGGCAACTTCTGGGTGGACATGATGCGGTCCACGCTCTACATCCTGCTGCCCGCTGTCGTTCGTCCTGGCGCTCCTGCTGGTCTCGCAGGGCGTGGTGCAGACCTTCGGCGCCTATCAGACCGTGAGCCTGCTGCAGCCGACGAGCCGATGCGAGCGGCGAGGCCGTGACGCAGCAGGTGCTGGCGGTCGGCCCGGCGGCTTCGCAGATCGCCATCAAGCAGCTGGGCACCAACGGCGGCGGCTTCTTCAACGTCAACTCCGCCCATCCGTTCGAAAACCCGACGCCGTTCTCCAACTTCCTGGAGATGCTGTCGATCCTGCTGATCCCGGCGGCGCTGTGCTACACCTTCGGCAAGATGGTCGGCGACACGCGCCAGGGCTGGGCGCTGCTGGCGGCGATGACGGTCATCTTCGTGGTCGATGCTGGGCATCGCGGTGTGGGCCGAGCAGAGCGGCAACCCGGCCTTCGCCGCGTTGGGCGTCGATCAGCAGGCCAGCAGCCTGCAGCCGGGCGGCAACATGGAAGGCAAGGAGGTGCGCTTCGGCATCGCCAACTCGGCGCTGTGGGCCACGGCCACGACTGCCGCCTCCAACGGCTCGGTCAACTCGATGCACGACTCGTACACGCCGCTGGGCGGGCTCGTTCCGCTGTTCATGATGCAGCTGGGCGAGATCGTCTATGGCGGTGTGGGCTCCGGGCTGTACGGCATGCTGGCCTTCGTCATCGTGGCCGTGTTCGTCGCCGGGCTGATGGTCGGGCGCACGCCGGAGTACCTGGGCAAGAAGATCGAAGCCTATGAGATGAAGATGGCGTCGCTGATCATCCTGATCCCGATCGTCTCGTGGTCATGGTCGGCACGGCAGCTGGCGGTGGTCGTCGCCGGCGGGCACTGGCGACGATCTTCAACCCCGGCGCGCACGGCTTCAGCGAGGTCCTCTACGCCTTCTCGTCGGCGAGCCAACAACAACGGCAGTGCCTTCGCCGGGCTCGGCGTCAACACGCCGTTCTACAACACCGCCCTGGGGATCGCCATGTTCATCGCCCGCTACTGGCTGGCCATCCCGGCCCTGGCGATCGCCGGTTCGCTGGTGCGCAAGAAGAAGGTGCCGGCCGGCGCGGGCACGCTCTGCCACGCACACGCCGCTGTTCATCGTCTGGCTGATCGGCGTGATCATCATCGTCGGCGCGCTGAGCTTCCTCCCGGCGCTGGCGCTCGGACCCATCGTCGAACATCTGATGTTGGGGCATTAGGGCCATGAATACGCAGTCATCGCAGCTCAAGAGACGACCCTCCTCCGCCGCGCGCTGTATCAGCGTGCCGATCTGGGACTCCTTCCGCAAGCTCGACCCGCGCCTGGAAGTCCGCAACCCGGTGATGTTCGTGGTCGAGGTCGGCAGCGTGCTCACGACCGCTCTGTGGATCCAGGCCCTTGCCGGGACACGGCGAGGCGCCGGCGGGGTTCATCGGCGCGATGGCGCTCTGGCTGTGGTTCACCGTGCTGTTCGCCAACTTCGCCGAAGCGGTGGCCGAGGGGCGCGGCAAGGCCCAGGCCGAGGCGCTGCGCAAGACGCGCAAGGAGACCAGGCCAAGAAACTGCGCGCCCCGCGCCGCGACGCCGAGGTGGAGCTGGTGTCCTCCATCGGACCTGCGCAAGGACGACGTGTTCCTGGTCGAGGTCGGACGACATCATCCCGGCCGACGGCGAGATCGTCGAGGGCATCGCCTCGGTCGACGAAAGCGCCGTCACCGGCGAGAGCGCCCCGGTCATCCGCGAAGCGGGCGGCGACCGCAGCGCCGTCACCGGCGGCACGCGCGTGCTCTCCGACTGGCTGATCGTCCGCGTCACGGCCGACCCCGGGCGAGGGCGTTCCTGGACCGCATGATCAGCCTGGTGGAGGGCGCCAAGCGGCAGAAGACGCCCAACGAGATCGCCCTGAACATCCTGCTGGCCGGCTTCACCATCATCTTCCTGGTCGTGTGCTCCACGCTGCTGCCCTACTCGCTCTACAGCGTGCGGGCCGCCGGGACGGGGATCCCGATCACCATTACCGTGCTGGTCGCCCTGCTGGTGTGCCTGATCCCCACGACCATCGGCGGCCTGCTCTCGGCCATCGGCATCGCCGGGATGGACCGCATGATCCAGCGCAACGTCATCGCCATGTCGGGCCGCGCCGTGGAGGCGGCCGGCGACGTCGACGTGCTGCTGCTGGACAAGACCGGCACCATCACGCTCGGCAACCGACAGGCGGTGGAGTTCGTCCCGGTCGGGCATGACCCCGCCGGAGGCGCTGGCCGAGGCTGCCCAGCTGGCCTCCCTGGCCGACGAGACACCGGAGGGACGGAGCATCGTGGTCCTGGCGAAGGAAAGTACGGCTTGCGCGCCCGCTCGGTGGGCACCGGCCCGCTGGGTGCGGCCGCGGAGGCACGCTCGGCCGAGATGCACTTCGTCCCGTTCACCGCACAAACGCGGATGAGCGGCGTGGACCTGCCGGATGGGACCACGATCCGCAAGGGCGCCCCGGACACGATGCTGGCGCTGATCCGCAGCCAGGGGAATCACACCCCGCCGGAACTGCAGGCCACGGTGGACGCGATCGCCCGCAGCGGGGGCACGCCCCTGGTGGTGGCGCGCAACGGCCAGGCGCTGGGCGTGATCCACTTGAAGGACATCGTCAAGGGCGGCATCAAAGAGCGGTTCGCCCACCTGCGGAAGATGGGCATCAAGACGGTCATGATCACCGGTGACAACCCGCTGACCGCGGCGGCCATCGCCGCCGAGGCCGGGGTGGACGACTTCCTGGCGCAGGCCACGCCGGAAGCCAAGCTCAAGCTGATCCGCGAGCATCAGGCCGGCGGGCGCCTGGTGGCCATGACCGGGCGATGGCACGAACGACGCCCCGGCCCTGGCGCAGGCCGACGTGGCCGTGGCGATGAACACCGGCACCCAGCCGGCCCGCGAAGCGGCCAACATGGTCGACCTGGACAGCAACCCCACCAAGCTGATTGAGATCGTGGAGATCGGCAAGCAGCTGCTGATGACCCGCGGCGCGCTGACGACCTTCAGCATCGCCAACGACGTGGCGAAGTACTTCGCCATCATCCCGGCCGCCTTCGCCTCCACCTATCCGGTGCTGACGGCGCTGAACTTCATGCGCCTGGCGACGCCGCACAGCGCCATCCTCTCGGCGGTGATCTTCAACGCCCTGATCATCATCGCCCTGATCCCGCTGGCCCTGCGCGGGGTGCCCTATCGGCCGCTGGGGGCGGCGCGGATCCTGCGCGACAACCTGCTGATCTACGGCGTGGGCGGCCTCATCGCACCGTTCATCGGGATCAAGCTCATCGACCTCCTGCTCGTCGCGCTGCGGTTGGCCTGATCCAGGGCAAGAGACCCATCGATCCGAAAGGAACCTACGATGAAGAGACTTCGCCTCAACCTGCCCGCCGAACTTGTCTACCAAAGCGCCATGGCCGTGTTGCTGGTGCTGTTCCTGACCGTGCCGATGTTCTTGATCGGCCGCCGGACCCTGGGGGAAGCGGTCATCGCCCTGCTGTATCTGGCGGCCGTCGTGTGGAGCTCGAGCCGCTGGGGCCAGCTCCCGGGAATGTGCGCCGCGGTGACGGCCACGCTGACCTTCAACTTCTTCTTCATCCCTCCCTTCTTCACCTTCGCTGATCGGTCAACTGGAGGGCTGGCTGGTCCTGACGATCTTCCTGGGTGTGGCCATCCTGGTCGTCGGACGGATGCAGGATGCGCTCTCGAAGGCGCGCATCAGCGAGCGCGACGCCAAGCTGATGTACGAGCTCAGCCTGGCCCTGGCCGGCCTGCGCACGCGACAGTCCGTGCTCCACACCCTTGCCCGACGCCTCCAGCAGACGTTCTATGCCTGCGCTGGTCGAGGTCACGCTGCAGGCCGAGACCGGCTCCATCCCGGCGGTGGTCAGAGCGCCTGCCGGCGTCGACGATCGACAAGCCGCCGGATCGAGTCGTCCCCATCGAGGCCGCCCCGGGTTGATCGGAGAGATCCACATCTGGCAAGGCGATGGCTGGCTTCCTTCGCCGGACAGCCGGCTCCTGCAGGACCTGGCCGCCTTGGCGGCAACGTCCCTTGAGCGCGCCCACGCCACCGAACTCGAGCTTCGGGCGACCACGTTGGCCGCCATCACAGGAAAGTAGGAACGCCATGATCAATCAACTGAAGACTGGTTTCCTTCTGCTGCTTGTCTTGACGGTCCTGACCGGCGGGATCTATCCGCTGGTCGTGACGGGGGTGGCACAGCTGGTCTTCCCTCACCAGGCCAACGGCAGTCTGATCTTCAGCAACGGACAGGCCGTCGGCTCCGAGCTCATCGGACAATCGTTCGATGATCCCAAGTACTTCTGGGGCCGTCTCTCGGCGACCGGCACGTTCGCGTACAACGCCTTCAACGCCGAGAACCTGACCGCCTCCTCCGGCTCGAACTACGGCCCGCTGAACCCGGCCCTGGTCGAGCCGCAGCGAGGCCCGGATCGACGCCTTGCAGGCGGCCGACCCCGACAATACGCGTCCCCGATCCCGGTCGATCTCGTGACGGCCTCCGGAAGCGGGCTCGACCCGCACATCAGCGTTGCCGCGGCACTCTATCAGCTGCCGAGGGTGGCCCGCGAGCGCGGTCTCTCCGAGGATCAGGTCCGGCAACTGGTGGACCGCATCACACGCGGCCGCCAGCTCGGGATCCTGGGAGAGCCGCGGGTCAACGTACTCGAGCTGAACCTGGCGTTGGATGGGCTGCATTAGGTGCCCTTCGCCTCCGGCATACAAGCCTGGCCGGTCCGGTGAGCGGCTGGCTGGAGGTTGCGAGCACATGCGAAGGCAGGCCTCCTCGGCCGGTGCGAGCATGCCGGCTCGCAAGGGGGTCCAGTGATTCAAGGCCGAGGGCCGGGGGTCAGACCTCTCGAGAATCGCACCCCGCGGGAGGGATATGCCGGTCCATTCGCGGCAGCGTGCGCGGGCGCAAGATCGCACCCGAGAACGACAGCTACCCGCGGGGATAGAATAGTGCAGAGCCGCAACCACGGATGGGCACGATCGGTGCCGTGATGGATCCGACGCTTCCATGAGCGCAATGAGCAGACCCGACCCCGATGAGCTGCTTGCCCATGTGCAGGCCGAAGAGCGTCAGCAGGCGCGCGGCAAACTCCAGATCTTCCTTGGGTACGCGGCCGGAGTTGGAAAGACGTACGCCATGCTCGAGGCGGCCCGGCAACGCAGGGCGCAAGGGGTGGACGTCGTCGTCGGGTATATCGAGACCCACGGACGAACAGAGACGGAGGCCTTGCTCCAAGGGCTGGAGATCATCCCGCGACGGCAGGTGGAGTATCGCGGAACGACCGTGACCGAAATGGACGGGGATGCAATCCTCGCCCGCCACCCTCAACTGGCTCTGGTCGACGAGTTTGCTCACACCAACGCGCCGGGGTCCCGCCACCCAAAGCGGCACCACGATGTCCACGACTTGCTCGAGGCCGGGATCGATGTCTATACCACGCTCAACATCCAGCACCTCGAGAGCCTGAACGACGCCGTCGCCCAGATCACCGGGATCATCGTCCGGGAAACGATTCCGGACAGCCTCCTGGACGAGGCGGCGGAGATCAAACTGGTCGACCTTCCGCCGGACGAGCTGATCCAGCGGTTGCACGACGGCAAAGTCTACGTCCCCGATACGGCCGCGGTGGCAGTGGAGCGTTTCTTCCGCAAGGGGAATCTCACCGCACTGCGGGAGATGGCGCTGAGACGCGCCGCCGGGCGCGTCGACGAGCAGATGCTCGCCTACATGCAGACGCGCGCCATCCCCGGCCCTTGGCCGGCGGGTGAAAGGCTGCTGGTGTGCGTCAGCACCAGTTCGGCCGGCGAGAGGCTGGTTCGGTCGGCGCGGCGGTTGGCGGACGAGCTCGGAGCCGAATGGTCTGCCCTGCATGTGGAGACCGGGGAGGACAGGCGGGCGCCCGAGGAGGTTCAGGCGCGGGTCGCCCATACCATGCGTCTGGCAGAAGACCTGGGCGCCCAGGTAGTGACCCTCCCGGGCCAATCGGTGGCCGCCACTGCCTTGGACTATGCCCGTGCCCACAATGTCACCAAGATCATCGCCGGCAAGCCGCTCCGGTCGCGCTGGCAGGAATGGCTGCAGGGACAAATCGTCGATCAATTGATTCGCAGAAGCGGAGCGATCGACGTTTACGTCGTCAGCGGTGAGTCTCAGGCCACCTCAGCGGGGACTGGCGACTGGGTTCCACACCGCCCATGGCGCCGGTACCTGCAAAGCGCTCTTCTCGTCGTGGCCGCCACACTGGTCAGCGTTCCATTCTCCTTGATGCTCTCGCCGGTCAACCTGGTCATGCTGTACCTGGTCGTGGTGGTCATCTCTGCCGTCTTCCTTGGCCGCGGCCCTTCCATCCTGGCCTCGGTCTTGAGCGTACTGGCGTTCGACTTCTTCTTCGTGCCTCCGCGTCTCACCTTCGTGGTCACGGACACGGAATACATACTGACCTTCATCGGCTTGTTCCTGGTGGGTCTGGTGATCAGCACGCTCGCTACCCGCGCCCGCGAACAAGCAGACGCTGCCCGCTTTAGTGCGGAGCAGACCACCGAAGCTGTATGAGCTCAGTCGTGATCTGGCGGCGGTGTTCGGACTGAACGACATCTTACGTGCCCTCATCCGGCATATCGAAGGAACCTTCGGCCGGGACGGTGTGATCCTTCTTCCGGACAATGGGCGCCTGACGTCGACCGTCGGGAGCGGCGACCTGGAACTTGACGAGAACGAAATGGCGGTTGGCGACTGGGTCCTGCGGCACGGCGAGCCGGCAGGACGGAATACGAACACACTGCCGGGGGCACAGCTCCGCTACCTGCCGCTGAAGACCGCCCGCGGCGTCCTCGGCGTCCTTGGCATCCAGGGGTCGGCCGAGGCGGATGGCTACCTGACGCCGGACCAGCAGCGCCTGATGGAGGCCTTCGCCAGCCAGGCGGCGGTTGCGATCGAGAGGGCGCAACTGGCCGAACAGGCGCGACAGGCGCAGGTGTTGCAGGCCGCCGAGCAGCTCCAGACGGCATTGCTCAACTCGATCTCGCATGACCTGCGAACTCCCCTGGTGTCCATCACGGGCGCCTTGAGCAGTCTGCAGGACCAGGATGCTCAGCTCGACGAGGCCGAGCCGGCGAGGGCTCATCAAGAATGCCCGGGAAGAAGCCGAGCGGCTGAACCGGCTCGTGGGCAACCTGCTGGACATGACGCGTGTCGAAGCCGGCGCCCTGCGATTGCGCCTCGAGCCCAGCGACGTCCAGGACGTGATCGGCTCGGCCCTCGCCCAACTCGAGGAGAGGCTTGGGGACCGCCGTGTGAACGTAAGGGTGCCGGAGGATTTCCCGCTCGTCCCCATGGATTTCGCGTTGATGACCCGGGTCCTGGTGAATGTCATCGACAACGCGCTCAAGTACTCTCCGCCAGGTTCTCCCATCGACGTCGAGGCGAAATTGCCCGCGGGACAACTGGAGATCGAGGTCTCCGACCGCGGTCTCGGAATCCCCGCCGAGGACCTGAACCGCGTGTTTGACAAGTTCTACCGCGTCCAGCGTCCGGGGCGGGTAGCCGGTAGCGGCCTGGGGTTGTCGATCTGCAAAGGAATTGTCGAGGCCCATGGAGGGTTCATCGCCGCCGAAAACCGCCCTGGTGGCGGCACGACGATCACGATTGCCGTCCCCGAGCGAGAGGCGGCCAGCGGATGACGGAGAACGGGCTGCGGGTCCTCGTCGTCGACGACGAGCCCGCCATCCAGCGCTTCCTGCACATGGCGCTTTCCGCAGAAGGCTATTCCGTCTTTGCGGCGGTTTCCGGAGCGGAAGCGCTCTCGGGAGTGGTTGCGCACCGCCCGGACCTGATCATTCTCGACCTTGGCTTGCCGGACATGGATGGAAGCGAGGTCACGCGCCGAGTGCGCGAGTGGGCTTCGGTGCCGATCATCATCCTCTCGGTCCGAGGGCAGGAGGGCGACAAGATCGAAGCTTTGGACGCCGGCGCCGACGACTACCTCACCAAACCATTCGGAGCCGGAGAGCTGCTCGCCCGCATGCGCGTGGCCATGCGGCGGGCGCTCCTCCTTCAGACAGCGCACCGGTGTTCGTCTCCGGCGATCTCAGGTCGACGTGGCGCGCCGGCTGGTCACCGTTGCTGGGAGGGAGGTGCAGCTCACACCGACGGAGTACGACATCCTCCGCGCGCTCGTCACCAATGCCGGAAAGGTGCTGACCCACCACCAGATCCTCCGGCAGGTGTGGGGCGCTGGCTACGAACAGGAAGCGCACCTACTCCGCGTGAATGTCAGCAACCTGAGACGGAAGATCGAACCCGACGCTTCGCGTCCCACGTACATCGTCACTGAGCCGGGGGTAGGCTACCAACTCAGGATGCAGTCAGACGAAGACTGAGGGCTGATGCCCGTGCCTCCCCTCGAGCGCCGGAAGCTCCGCCTTGAGATCCAGCGGGCCGCGTGACGCCGCCATGGACGGAATGTGAATTGTTGCCGGCGGCCCTTGAAGGGGACAACCCCTTTCAGGGTCTACAGCCACACCCCCGTCTTGCCGGGTCGGCTCCGCGTAGGGTGCCTTCAACTCATCTGCCGCGTTCGAGCGCCAGGCGGTCCACTGCACGCTGCGGCTATGCGCCTCGTCGGCACCAGCCTGATTGCGCTGCCCGGGGAACTCCCTGCCACGGCACTGGCGTCTGATCAGTGGAGGGAAACACGATGAACCGCTTCCCGCTTGCGTCCGTGATGGTTCTCGCACTCGTCCTGTCTGTCTTGGCCGGCTGTGGCGCCCCCACATCGCCGAACATCCCGCCGGGTTCATCGCTGGTCGTCTCCGATAAGCCACGCGACCGGGGCCCTGTCTCCAACCAGGGCGATCTCTCCGCACTGGCCGAAGGCAACGCCGCTTTTGCCACGGACTTGTACGCCGCACTGCGCCACGCGCCAGGCAACCTGTTCTTCTCCCCTTACAGCATCTCGACCGCGCTCGCCATGACCTACGCCGGCGCCGCCGGAGAGACCGCCAGCCAGATGGCGGCCGCTCTCCACTTCGACCTGCCCCCGGAGCGCCTGCACCCCGCCTTCAATGCCTACGCCCTCGACCTCGAGGCGCGTGCCGCGCAGGCGACCGAGGGGACGCCGTTCGAGCTGAGCATCGCCAATTCGTTGTGGGGCCAGCGGGACTTCCCGTTCCGAGGCGAGTTCCTCGACCTGCTGGGGGAAAACTACGGCGCGGGCATGCGCCTGGTCGACTACATGGCCGACCCCGAAGCCTCCCGCCGGGCGATCAACGACTGGGTGAGCAGCGAAACCCGCAAGAAGATCCAGGACCTGATCCCCGAAGGCGCCGTCGACGCGATGACGCGCCTGGTTCTGGCCAACGCCATCTACTTCAAGGCGGGCTGGCTTCATCCCTTCGAAGAGACCGCCACCGGCCCGGAGCCCTTCCACTTTCTTGACGGATCGACGCTTGACGTCCCCATGATGCATCAGACCGAGATCGTACGGGTATGCGATGCGGGATGGGTACCGGGCGCTCGAGCTACCCTACCTGAACGGGAACACCTCGATGCTGATTATCCTGCCCGACGAGGGCGAGTTCGAGGCCGTCGAAGAGGGATTGAGCTCGGAGATGATCCGAAGATCTTTCCGGAAGCCTGAGCCACGGGCCCGTGATCCTGACCCTGCCCAAGTTCAGCTACACATCGAGCTTCAGCCTGAATGACGCCCTCATCGGCCTGGGCATGCCGGACGCCTTCGATCCCGACCGGGCGGACTTCTCCGGCATGGATGACGCCCGGGATCTGTACATCAGCGATGTGCTACACAAAGCGTTTGTGCTGGTGGACGAGAAGGGCACCGAGGCGGCAGCCGCCACGGCCGTGATCATGTCTGTGACCTCGGCTCCCGCCGACGAGCCGATCAGCTTCACCATCGACCGCCCGTTCCTGTACCTGATCCGCGACGGTCAGACCGGGACAATTCTCTTCCTGGGTCGGGCGGTCAATCCAGCGGGGTAGCTGCCTTACGCTCCTGTCGGCTTCGGGGCGGTTGCAGCGCACAGCCGGGGGCGGTGTCTTCGGCGTCCGGCGGATGGCGAGGCAGAGCTCGGGCAGGGCTTGGCCGTGCCGCACCGGATCGCGCTCCTCAGACGCGAGGGGGTCCGGGGCGCAGCAGATACAGCGGGCGCTGCTTGGCTTCCTGGAAGATGTAGCCGACGTAGACCCCGATGAACCCCAGCAGCGTCGTCAACACCCCGCCGACGATCAGCACCATGAACATCAGCGACGACCAGCCCGGTGCGAGGGCATCGGCCTGCCCGCGCACCCAGAAGCTCAGCACGTAGACCGCCTCGGCGCAGGCCAGCAGGAAGAAGACCACCCCGACGCTCAGTCCGATCCACAACGGTGCAAGCGAGAACGAGAATGCGGCATCGATCGCCAGGCGCATCATCTTGCGCACCGAATACTTGGAGGTCCCGGCGATGCGCTCCGTCGGCTCGTACGGCAGGATGACGGTGCGGAACCCCATCCACGAGACCATGCCGCGCAGGAAGCGATGGCGCTCGCGCATCTGACGCAGCCCATCGGCGGCGGCACGTGAAAGCAGACGGAAATCGGCCGCCCCCGGGCGGACGGGTGTATCGCCGAACCGGTTTAGCAACGCGTAGAACAGGCCGGCGGTCCAGCGCTTGAAGGTCGTGGTGCGCCGCGTGTCAAGACGCTGGGTCTGAACGATCTCATAGCCGGCAGCGTGCAGGCGAAGCATCTCGCCGAGGAGCTCCGGCGGATGCTGGCCGTCGCCGTCCAGGGTGATGACGACGTCGCCGTCGACGTGATCGAGGCCGGCGGTGAGCGCCGCCTGATGACCGAAGTTGCGGCTCAGGTGGACGGCGCGCACGCGCGGGTCGTCCGCCGCCAGGGCCTGCAGGATCCGGGATGTCTCATCGCTCGAGCCGTCGTCGACGTAGGTGATCTGGAAGTCGATCGGCAGCGCCAGCAGCGCGGTCATGAGTCGCGGGTGGAACGCGGGCAGGGCGGCCTGCTCATTGAACACCGGCACGACCACGGCCACAGACGGGGTCTTCACGGCGGGCTTTCTCGGCATGGGGTCACCCCTGAGCCCGGCGGGTCAACGTCCTCAAGGAGCTCCCGTCTCGTACGGCGGATTCGAACCGAGCGCCGGGTCCATGCGCCAGGGCAGGCTGGACTGAATTCTAGCGTTGGCGGCCAATTCGTGCAGACTAGGCAGGACGAGGCCCTCGACGGCCGAGGGGCTCAAGCCCGAGGCGGATCAGGTAGAACAGGATCTCGGCGTACATGCGCAGGTAGGACAAGTAGCCGCGCACGGCGCCGTGCTTCTCCGGCTGGGTGACATGCGTGACGCCATTCCACACGACCGACCGGACGCGCAGCCTGCGCCGGCGGGCCTGCAGACTGAGAGCGACCTCGACGCCATAGCGGGCGTCTGCTAGCAGAGGTGTGTCGCGAAACGGCCCCCAGCGCAGGCAGCGCTGGCCGCTCAGGTACGGCGTCGTGCGGTGAGCCAGGTCCGTGCGCAGCCGGCCTCCCCGGAACAGACCGAGTGTCATGTCGCAATCACCTGTCAGGACTGGGCGGATCAGGTCGTCGATATGGTCCGGGCGAAGTCCGATCAAGTCGGCATCGAGAAAGGCGATCAGGTCGCTATCGGCTGCCTGGATGCCGAGGAGCAAGGCGGCGGCCTTCCCCTGGTTGACCTGCGTGCGCAGCACTTCGAGCCGGCTGTCTGCGGCCGCTGCGGCTTCCGCCGTCCCGTCGGTCGAGCCATCATCCACCAGGATGACGCGCCCCACCAGCGAGGCGCGCAACGCCGTCCGGACGATGGCCGCGATATGCTCCGCTTCGTTGTGTGCCGGGATGACCAGGTTGACGGCATCACGTCCGGAGGGGCGTTGGGTTGCGGGTAGCATTCCGAGATCTGCAGCCTCCGACGCCAGTATAAGCTGTGTGTTCGGGGGGTTCAAGGTCAGCCGGAGGGAGGCGAGGCCGGGTGGTGCAACCAGCAACTAGCAGCTGGCGTCTAGCTGCAGGCCACGGAGCTACTGGCAATTCGGCCACCAGTCCCCCCCTCGCGATTTCGTCATCCTCGTACCGCCGACTGCCAAGCGGCTGGTCGCTAATATGCTAATTGCTAATTGCTGACTGCTAATTGCTGACCGCTAATTGCTGACCCCCGCCCGCGCTCCCATGCCAGCCCCACGACGTTGTGCGATCCAGCGTTTGACGGCCGGCACGCGCAGCAGAAGCAGAACGACGGCGAGGGCACCGAAGGCAACCGGCTGCACAATGTCCCCGCTCAGCGCGGTCAGGTTTCCCTTACGCGCCCACGCATAGTGAACCACAACTAGGAGGACGGCGAGGTACGCCATGCGGTGCAGGCGCTTCCAGTTCTTGCCCATGCGCTTCTTCCAGGCCGGGAAGGAGGTGGCGGCCAGGGCGGCCAGGAATAAGAGCGCGGCGGCACCCACCCAGATGAAGGGCTTGCCCGTCAGGTCGGCGCGCAACAGACGGAAGTCGAAATCCGTAGTCGAGGCCGACCAGGGCGAGGAGATGCATGCCGGCGTAGATGAAGGCGTACAAGCCCAGCGTGCGGCGGTGCCGCAGCACCGCACGCCAGCCAAACAGCAGGTTGACTGGTGAACACGCGAGTGAAAGGACGAGCAGGATCAACGCCGTCTTGCCGGTTCGCTGTTCGACGGCCTGGTACGGATTGGCGGTCAGATTCCCACTCACCCATCCGGCAAGGATCCACACGGCCGGGAGCAGCGCGCCAACGTGGACTGCTAACCGAAGCAGGTCGATCGCCCGTAATCGCTGGAGCCATCGGGGCGGTTCACGGGCGGGCGCGGTAGGCAGGGTGGGCATCCGGTGTTCCCGGATCAGTAGCTGGACTGCAGGTCCATGCCGGCGTACATCCCGGCAACCTGATCGGCATAGCCGTTGAACATCAAGGTCTCACGCCGGCCGCCCTCGCCGATGCGGCGCTCGGTGGCCTGCGACCAGCGCGGGTGATCGACCTCGGGGTTGACGTTGGCGTAGAACCCGTACTCCTCGGGTGCGATCGTGCTCCACATGGTCGCCGGGGGCTGCTCGACCAAGTCGATGTGCACGATGGCCTTGATGCTCTTGAAGCCGTACTTCCATGGCACCACCAGGCGGAGCGGCGCGCCGTTCTGCGGGAGCAGAGGCTGCCCGTACAGACCTGTGGACAGCAGCGTCAGCGTGTGCATGGCTTCGTCCAGGCGCAGCCCTTCGGTGTAGGGCCACGGATAGAACGGGCTGCGTTGGCCGGGCATCTGATCGGGGTCGAGGAGCGTGGTGAAGCCAACATAGCCGGCGGAGCTCATCGGTTCGACCAGGTCCAGCAGCCGGCCGAGTTCGAAGCCCATCCAGGGAATGACCATCGACCAGGCCTCGACGCAACGCAGCCGGTAGATGCGCTCCTCCTGGGGGATGGCGGTGAGCAGGTCGTCGATGGCGAACGTGGCCGGCTTATGGACCAGCCCGCCCACCTGGACGGTCCACGGCCGCACGAGGAAGTCCTTGGCCAGCCCGGCGACACCCTCTTTGTCGGTGGTGAACTCGTAGTAGTTGTTGTAGTTCGTCACCGCCTCGAAGGCTGTGAGCGACGCGCCGAGTTCGTCCGTTTGGGAGCCGGACGAGAGGCCGGGAGCCGGAGTGACGCTGGGCTGCTCCTCTGACGCCGCAAGCGGCCAGCAACGCGCCCGCGCCGGCGATACCGGCCGCGCTCAGAAACGCCCTTCGATTGAGAAAGACCGCCTCAGGCGTGATCTCCGATGAGGGCGGGGGAGTTGGGAGCACAGGACGTGTCATACCTTCACCTCTCCGCGCGCGGGTAGCGGCGCCGTGAATAGGGTGGATTCTAACGGAAGGGGACCCGGAATCACCCTAGAGCTGGATGAGTGCTACCGCGCGCTGCTGGAGCCTTCCCAGTCTCAGCGGGGGGTAGCCCGCAGCTCCAACGCTGCGGCGCAGAAAGCATGCAGGGAAGGGCAACGGAGGCGGGCATGCGGGCGGTCCCCGACCAGGGGCCGGTCCTTGTGCTGGAAAGGGAAGGTCCGTGGCGGCTTAACGTCAGGCACGAATGGGGCGAGGGGCTCACAATCCAGACATGATGGCAGACCGGTGGACTGCGCCCTCTCGTCCTGTCTGCGCCTCGAACTGCGAGGACCGCGGCCGGCACGCCGCGCCGGGGGTCGCCCACGTGGGCGCAGCGCAGCTTCTCACCGGCGAAGACGCGCCGGCACCCGGGATGACAAAGCCCCCGCACTTGCTGATGCCGGGGGCTGGAGGCTGGCATGGGGCCGGAAAAGGCTCCTCGGCCAGGACTTCGAACCTGGAACCTAGCGGTTAACAGCCGCCCGCTCTGCCTATTGAGCTACCGAGGAAAGCTTGAGGATTATAACGACCCGCCCAAGGAGCGTCAAGACAACCGGCGCGGGGCTTCGCGCCTCGCAGCCCTCCGTTATAATCGCCGGCATGTCTTCCCCCGATCCCGCACCGACAAGTCCCCTTCGGTCCTGGGCGCCGCGCCTGGCGTTGATCTTACTGGCCGTCGCCGTGCTGGTCATCTGGCTGATCTACACGCCACACGGCCTGCTCGGGAAAGCGGATGCTGTCGGCTACGCCGTCTGCCACCGCATCGACCTGCGGTCGTTCCACCTCGGCGATCGGCAACTGCCGTTGTGCGCGCGCTGCACGGGGATGTATCTCGGCTCGAGCTTGGCCTTCGTCTACCTGCTTGCGCGTGGCCGGGGGCTGGCAGGTCAATTCCCGCCTCGGCGGCTCCTGGCCGTGTTGGGGCTCTTCGCCGCCGCCTTCGTCATCGACGGATCGAATTCCTACCTGAGCTTCTTCCCGGGCGCCCCGCACCTGTATGCGCCAGGCAACACGCTCAGGCTGCTGACCGGGACGGGCCTCGGATTGGGGATAGGGGTGCTGGTCGCCCCCGGCTTCAACCAGGCGGTCTGGACCAAGGTGGACCCGAGGCGTTCGCTATCGTCCTGGGCCGACCTGGGGTTGCTCGTCCTCGCCGCCCTGGGCATCGACTTGCTCGTCCTGACCGAGAACCCACTGGTACTCTACCCGCTGGCGGTGGTGAGCAGCCTGGGCGTCGTGCTCCTGCTCACGATCGTGTATGCGATGCTGGCGCTGCTGCTCAGTGGTCGCGAGAATTCGGATCGCGCACCCGCGGCAGCTGGTCGTCCCGGCGCTGGCCGGGTTCATCCTGGCTCTGCTGCAGATCGGCGGCCTGGATGTGATACGCTATGTTTTGACGGGCACATGGAGCGGGTTCGCTCTGTAGCCCGCCTGGAATCCGGCAGGTGTCCCTGTCGGGGGGAGGCACGCGCAAGATGAACGGAGTGAGCAGTGTGCTGGCGGCCTTTGGGTTGTCGGCCAGCGCCGGGCTGAATGCCTACATCCCGCTGCTGATCGTGTCGCTCATGGCACGCTTCACCAACTGGGTGACACTCAGCGAGCCGTGGGACGCGTTGAGCAGCTGGTGGGTGATCGGGGCGCTGGCGATCCTGACACTGGTCGAGTTCTTCGCCGACAAGTTCCCGGCGGTCAATCACGTCAACGATGTGGTACAGAGCTTCGTGCGCCCTGCAGCCGGTGCCGTCCTGTTCGCCGCTAGCACCGGCGCCGCCACGCACATCCACCCGATCGTGGCGATCATCGCCGGGCTGGTCATCGCCGGCAGCGTGCACGCCACCAAGGCGCTGGCCATTCGGCCGGCGGTCACGGCCACGACGGCCGGCGCCGGGAACGTCCCGATCAGTATCCTGGAGGATGTAGTCGCCACGGTGCTCTCGATCCTGGCCGTCGTCGTCCCGGTCCTGATCGCGGCGCTGATCATCGTGGTCACGGCCTTTGTCGTCTGGTGGCTCTGGCGCCGGGCGAACCAGATCCAGACCGCCTGACGGCGGCCCACGCGAAGGAGTCGCACTATGTCGCTGCAAACCCCGCCCGCTTCCGGTTCGGCGCCCGTGCTTGCCGGCGCGTCCACCAGCACGATGGCCGTCGTCAGCCTGGTGGCCGGAATCCTGGGCCTCTCGTTGTTGCCGTTCATCGGAAGCATTGTGGCAGTGATCACCGGGCCGATCGCCAAGCGTGACATCGCCGCCTCGGGCGGCGCGGCAAACGGGAGAGGGACTGGCCACGGCAGGAGCGATCCTCGGATGGGTGGGAATCGGCCTGACGGTCATCGGCGTGTGCATCACCGGCGCGGCTGTCCTCTTGCCCCTCTGCCTGGGCCTCGGGATCTGGAGCGCCGATAGCTCCTCATTCCTGCTGCTCGCCGCCTTCGTCTAATCAGGCTATACTACGTAAACGCCTGAGGCCCAAGGAGGAGATTGATGACCGCTACACCCATGCCGCCGGCCGGTGAGCCGGCACCTGCCAAGAAGTCCCGCACGTGGCTGATCATCCTGGTCATTGTCCTGGTCCTGTGCTGTTTATGCGTTGGGGTCTTTGCTGGAGTTAAGTGGCTGATCCCGTGGCTGTGGAGCAACGGCGATCGGTTCCTTGGAACCAGTCTGCTGCTGGCGGGCCTGCCGATCGCCTGACCTCCGCACCGGACACACGATGTGCGCATGAATAAGCGCCCCCGCTCAGGCGGGGGCGCTGTCATTGGGCGGCTCGGCGAAGGGCCCCTGACGACGGGCAGCCAGGTCTCTCAGTTCGTCCAGCGCTCGGCGCGCCAGCGATTGTTCGGGGGCTGAGAGGCCCAGCGCGTCGAACTCGTCTTCGTCCAACACCAGGTCACCGCCGCCCGGATAGACCAGCAGGTCCAATGCGAGATCCTCGGCGAACACCTGCTGCGCTTCGAGGCGTGCCGGTCGGGTGATGTTGCAGTACCAACCCTTGAGTTTTCCCCTCGCGCCGTCGTACACGGCGAAAACGTTGTAGTGCCGGTCGGCGTAGAACGTTTCGACCATCCGGTCGCCGCGCCGCAGGCCGAGCCCCGGAAAATCGACGTCGTCGCGGTCGAAGCGCGCCTCCAGCCTCACCCAGGTTGCGCCGCGGGCGAGCAGATGAGTCGGATAGGACCAGACTTCTCGCCCGGCAGCGTCCAGTTTGTGGACGGTGATCGCCTCGGTCATGCGAAGACCTGGAAAGCCCTCGGATCGAGCGACAGCCGCAGCGGGCTGCCTTCGGACGGCAGGAGCGAGGCCGATGGCACCTCGAAGCTCAGGTGGAGGCCATACGCCTGTACGCCCAGGATGCATGTCGGGCCACGGAAGGTCTTCTCGAGGAGCGTCGCCTCGAGCACCAGGGGACCCTGCCCGTCCAGCCGTGCGGCGTCGGGCCGCAGGAGCACGGTGCAGTGCCCGGAGGAGGGCCCGTCGACCGGGAGCAGCCCGAGCGCTGTCCAGATTCCTCCGGGCGCCGCTTCGCCGGGGACCAGGTTGGTCAGACCGAGAAAGCGCGCCACGACCGCCGATGCCGGATGGTGATACACGTCCTGGGGTTGACCCTCCTGCACGACGCGACCGGCGTCGAGGATCACGATCCGATCGGCCAGCCCGAAGGCCTCTTCCTGATCGTGCGTAACCACCAGGGCGGTCTGGCGGGCGGCGCGCAGGATGCGGTGGATCTCGCCCAGCAGGTGTTCTCGCAGCGTCCGGTCGAGCGCGCCGAGCGGTTCGTCGAGCATCAGCAGCCGCGGGCGCGGCGCCAGGGCGCGGGCGAGCGCCACGCGCTGCTGCTCGCCGCCGGAGAGCGTCTGCACGTCGCGCCGTTCGAAACCGGCGAGGCCGACCTGTTCGAGGCACTCCTGGACACGAGCCCCGGTGCGCTCCGCCTCCAGGCCCTGCATTTGAAGCCCGAAGGCGACGTTGCGTTCGACGTTCAGGTGCGGAAACAGAGCGAAGTCCTGAAACATCAGGCCGAAACCGCGACGATGGGACGGAACGCCTTCCAGCGCGTCGCCTTCCCAAAGGACCCGACCGGCGTCGGGCACCTCGAGCCCGGCGATGATCGAGAGCAATGTGGATTTCCCCGAGCCGCTCGGCCCGAGGACGGCGACGATCGAGCCAAGGGGGACGCACAGTGAGACGCCGTCGAGCGCCTGCGTGGCGCCGTAGGCCTTGCAGATCCCCTCGAGGCTCAGCCCCGTGCAGGCAGCGTCCACCCCGCGGCTTTCGCCGTGGAGCTCGCCGGGAGGGGAGTTACCTGACCTAGAACTCCCCGACATCGGCAATCCTCAACCGCTCGATGCCCAGCATCGCCGCGGCGCAAACGACCATCAGGATCGTGCTCAGGGCCAGGGCCTGTCCGTAGTTCAGTGCGCCGGGCAGCGACAGGAAGCGGTAGATCATCAGCGGGATGGTTGGGAATTCGGGGCGGGCGATGAGGGCGGTGGCGCCGAACTCTCCGAGCGAGATCGAAAAAGCGAATGCCGCCGCGACGAGCAGCGCCCGACCGACGAGGGGGAGATCGATGCGGGCGACGACCTGTCCCGGGCCGGCGCCGAGCACGGCGGCCGCCTGCCGCAATCGCGGGCGGATGCTCCGAAGCGATGGGGTCAGGCTGCGTACGACGAACGGAAGGGCGACAAGCGTGTGCGCCAGCGGCACGAGCAAGGGCGAGGCGCGCAGATCGAGCGGCGGTCGGTTGAGGGCGACGATGAAACCCAGCCCCAGCGTAACCGCCGAGGTCCCCAGCGGAAGCAGCAACAGTGGATCGAAGAGACGGCTGACGGCCGATGCGGGGCGGTAGGCGAGCGCCCAGGCCGCCGGCAGCCCGAGCGCCAGCGACAGGACGACGGTGGCCGCGGCGTACGCCAGCGACACGCCGACGGCGGTCGACGGGGGCACGTAGAAAACCGACTCGCGGCGATTGACCCACAGCTCGCGGTAGAAGTCGCCCGTCAGGCCGCGTGCCACCGGGGTCGCCTGCCCGCGCTCGGGGTCGAGCCGGGTTACGGAGCGCGCCGCCAGCGCGACCAGGGGAGTGACGAGCAGCGCGAGCAGTAGGCCGACCATCATTCCTGCGGCCAGACGCCGGCGCGCCCCCACCAGCGGCTGTTGGGTGAGTCGGCGCGGGCGCAGGCTGAGGGGACGGGAGGCCCTGGCTGCCAGGCGCGTGTACGCGATGGTCAGCAGCAGCGTGAAGGCAAGTTGGAGGATCGACAGGGCCGCGGCCAGCGGCAGGTTGAAGAGTCCGACCGTCTGGTTGTAGATCTCGACCTCGAGCGTAGCCAGGCGCGGTCCGCCCAGGATCAGGATCACGCCGAAGGAGGTGAAATCGAACAGGAAGACCAGGAGCGAGGCGGCGGCGATCGCCGGCATCAAGAGCGGGAGGGTGACGCGGCGCAGGACCTGCCAGCGGCTGGCTCCCAGTGTGCGGGCGGCGGCCTCGATCCGCGGATCGAGATGCGACCAGAAATCGCCGACCATGCGCAGGACGATGCTGGTGTTGTAGAAGACATGCGCCAGCAGGATGGCGCCCAGTGAATTCAGAAAGGCAATTGGAGGCTGCGACAGCCCGAGGGCTGCCATCAGGGCCAGGTTGACCCAGCCGTGCGGGCCGAGGAGTGCCTGGAAGGCCGCGCCGACGACCAGCGTCGGCATGACGAACGGCACGGACGTGAGGGCCTGCAGCACCGAACGCCCGCGGAACGAGTAGCGCGCCAGCAGGTAAGCGCCCGGGGAGACCGAGAAGCAGGGTGAGCAGCGTCGAGATCGATGCCTGCAGGAAGGTGAATCCGATGACGCCGCGCACGCCCGGCGAACCGAGCGCTTCCACGAAGGGCGCTGCCAGGTTCGCGCCGCGTGCCAGACTGAGCCGCAAGACCTGCACCATCGGCAACGCGTAGAACAGCGCCAGAAAGACGAGCGGCGCGCCCCACAGCCCAGCCGTGCGGGCGGCCGAGCGCAGGCGTGTGGCGTCCGGTCGGGGACCGGCAGGCCTCAACGCAGCACGACCTCGCGCCAGGCCTTGATCCACGTTTCGCGGCTGGCGTCGATCTCCTGCGGACTGACGCTCACCGGCTTATCCGGAACCGCGAGGTACTTCTGGAAGACCGGGTCGAGCTGCGCCGTCGGACTAACCGGGAACACATACATCTGGAGCGGAAGGTCCTGCTGGAAGGAAGGGGAGAGCATGAAATCGATCCAGGCCTCGGCCAACGGGCGGTTGGCCGTGCCCACCAGGATGCCGGCGAATTCGATCTGGCGGAAGCAGGTGTCGTCGTCGATCACCGCGGCCGTCGGGGGCTCACTGGGTGGCGTGGCGGCATAGACCATCTCGAACACCGGGCTGGAGCCGTACGACACGACCACGGGCCGCGGGCCGCGCCCGGAGGAGCCGCTGAACTCGGTGTTGTAGGCCGTCTCCCAGCCGCTGACGACCAGGACGTCGTTCGCCACCAACGCTTCCCAGTAGGCCAGGTATCCTGGGTCGCCGAAGGCCCCGACGGTAGCGATCAGGAAGGCCAGACCGGTTGACGAGGTGGACGGGTCTTCAACCACAAGCAAGCTCTTGTACTCGGGCTGGGTCAGGTCATCGAGCGACTTGGGCGGCGCAAGTCGCTTCTCAGCGAAATACGCCTTGTCGTAGTTGAGGCACACGTCGCCGTAGTCGATCGGCAATGCGCGGTTCTCCGGATCGAGGCGGACCGTCTCGGGCAGATCGGCAAGCAACGGGGAGTCATAGGCTTCGAGGATGCCTTCCCGCAGGGCGCGCGAAAGGTACGTGTTGTCGACGCCGTAGAGCACGTCGGCCAGCGGGCTGCCCTTGGCCAGGATCGCCTTGTTGAGCATCGTACCGGCGTCACCGGCCTTGACGAACTGGACCTTGGCATTGTGTGTGCGCTCGAACTCGGCCAGGACCGAGGCGGAGATGCTGAACGAGTCGTGCGTCATGACCGTCAGGATCGACGGAAAGGGAGGGATGGTGGCGACCGGGGACGGCCCCGCGGCCGGCGCAGGAGCGCAACCAGCCAGCATCCCGACCAGGATGAGGGCTGCCAGTGTGCCTCGGATCATTGCGGGTCCTCCTTGGGAGCCACGGCGGACTGAAGTTGCACCACGAGCAGCAGGCCTGCTTTGAGGTGAACCGTCGCCGTCGTGCCCAGCATCGTGTTGCTGACGCCGCGTGTGGCGGCGAAGTGGAGCGTCTCATCGTGGAGTGGATACTCGAGCCCTTCGGTCGTGACACCGTGCGCATCGCCGGCCAGAGGCAGGAGGGAGAGCGTGTCGCCCCGGTGGCCGTGGAGCACGAGCGAGTTGCCCGGAAGGGCCAGCGCCACCTGCTGCGAACCGTCCGCCAGCCAGGTGCGAACCTCGGACAGGGTGGGGGAGGCCAGGAGCAGCGCGTTGGCCAGTGTCTGATCCCAGCGGTCGCCGAGGGCGCCAAGGACCAGGACCTCCTGTGCGCCGTGATGAACGGCGTACTCGAGCGCCAGCTCGAGGTCGGTCTTGTCCTTTCGTTCCGGGTGGCGGATGACCGTCGCCTGGAGGGCGGCAAGTTCGGCGGCGTCGATCGAGTCGAGGTCGCCAATGACCACGGCCGGTGACAGCCCCAGCCGACGGCAATTGTGCAGACCGCCGTCGGCAGCCAGGATCCAGTCGTCGGGGCGCATGCGGGCGCGGTCCTCGGCCGGATGGCTCAGGCGCCCATTGGCGATCACGACAGCGCGGAAATGCAACACCCTCCACCGGGTGCAGGGGAGGGTGATGGTGACGAGATGGTCGTGCTCCCTCCGCCGGCATTACCCGGATCAGGTTCCGCGGGTCGAGGGCTGACAGCCCTCCTCTCAGCCCGGCACACCGGGCTCCCCGTGCAAGTTGGATGTCCCCGAGTATAGCGCCGCCGCGTCGAGCGGTCAAGCAGTGAGGGATGGCAGGGAGGGACGCATGTGTAGGTTGGCCGGCGGTTCAGCGCACGGGGACTTGGAAGCGGACGGCACCAGGCTGAAAGGGGCCGTGTCTGTCCGGACGGATCGATCGTGGGCGGTGTGCTCTCATCCACTGGACGATTGCAGCATGGCCGATGGAGGCATGGTCCCACGATCCTTGGCCTCGCCAATCGAACCCGGAGAGATGCAATCACGACACGCCCCCTCGCGGAGCGAGGGGGTCCGCGGCTATCCGGATCCCTCGCATTGGGACCCTGTTTGCGCCAGGGTACTCTGGCTTGGGCGCCGGCATCCTCGCAGCACCTCCGTCGCAGTTGTGGGAGAATCCTGACCGCGTTCGGCTCTGGGGCCGACCGCCCTATAGCAGCGGGCGTTCGAGCACCAAGGACTCCAGACAAAGTAGAATTGGTTGCAGCCGCTCAAGTGGGGCTTGTGGAGTCAGCGGCACTACCGGCATTCAACACTCGTGGGGAGCAGAAAGTTGCCGATGATCCAAGTGCTGCGTGGCAAGACGACAATGGGATGGGGACTTGTCTTCTGGGCATGCCTGTTGGTGTCCAGCGCGGCCGGCGCTTGGATCCTGGTTCGAAGCACTCCTCTCGGTGTGGGGCTGTCCTGGGACTCGTTCACATATATAAGTTCCGCGCGGGGGATGCTCGAGGGGCGGGGCCTGGCACGGCTGACCGTCTGCGGCGAGTTCAAGCCCATGACTGGGTATCCTCCACTGTACCCGCTTGCGCTTGCGGGGCTTGAATGGGCCGGGCTCAATGCGGCGCGGGCAGCTAGAGGGATCAGCGCCCTCTCCTACGGTGCAACGGTCTTCTTGGCGGGGATCCTGGTCCGCAAGCTGACCCGGTCAAATACCGCGGCTCTTCTAGCGAGCCTGATCATGCTGAGCTCCTCCACAATCCTGGGGGTCTACAGCTGGGCGTGGACCGAACCGGCGTTTGTCGTCCTTTGTCTCGGATGTATGCTGTTCCTGGCGGAGTACCTGAAGTCGGAGCAGGTGTGGGCCCTACTCACTTCGGCCGCCTGCCTCAGTTTGGCGATGATGCTCCGCTACGCGGGCCTGGCGCTCTTCGGAGCTGCGGCCGTGGTGATGGCGCTCCACCTTTGGCTAGCCAGGGGACGTGGGTTGCGGGCGCGATGGGCTGCCTTGGCGGCATACCTCAGCCTGGCCGCAGGTCCCCTTGCCGTATGGATGATCCGCAATCTGATGCTGCGCGGAAACCCTGTCAACCGGCATCTGGAATGGCATTCACTGGGATCGGAGAACTTGGGACAGCTCGCCCGGACGGTGGGGGCGTGGCTGCTACCTGCGGGAATCAACCCTCTGGGGCAACCTGTAACGAGGCTAGCGCTGAACGCATCGCTGGCATCATGGATTCCGCCCCTCTTGGGCCTAGCGCTCTTGTTCGCCGCCGTTCGCAAAGTGCGCCAGTGCCGGCGGACGCGTCGTCTCGACCTTGAGGCAGTGCTGCTCGCCTGGATCTTCATCTACCTCGGGTTCCTCGCTGTCTCCCTGGTCTTTTTCGATCCACGGATTCCCCTGGACGACCGCATCCTGAGCCCGGCGTATGCTTCGGCCGTACCTCTCCTCGTGGCGGGTGCCACGGGGCTTTGGCGTATGAGCCGACCGGCGTTGCGTGGGCTGGTGATTGTCGCCGCGCTGGCTCTGGCGGGCGTGCAGGGGGTTCAGATCGCCTCGACAGTCCGAGTGCTGCGAGAAGACGGCCAGGGCTACGCCGCCACCCGATGGCGATCTTCCCCCGTGCTGGAAGCCGTTCGGGAGCAGAAGCCCGCGATTGTGTATACGAACGAGATCCCGGCCGTCTACTTCAGTGCCGGTCTCACTCCATGCTCGGTTCCGGTTAGGGGTGACGAAGCGGCGCTGGAGAAGATGCGCGAGGTCCTTCGGTCGCCCGGAGCCGTGATGGTGCTCTTCGGCCGAGTGAGCCCCGAGTATGTCCCAGAAGATGACCTGGTCCTCGGCCTTCAGGCGGTGCTTTCCGTGCCATGGGACGGCAGCATCTTCTCCTCTGTCGGACGGGACTAGTACCCTCCGGGGGTCGGACTTCTGCTGCCAACCGGATGGAAGAACCCTGTGCGGCTTGGCTCGGCAGTGGCTGCGCAAACCCGCGTTGAGAATGGCCGCAGCGCTGGAGCTCAGGGCAGGGGTCGGCGGAAGTCCTTGATCACCGCCAGCGTCGCTCCACCCGCGGTGATTTCCTCCGCGGTTGGAAACCCCGGATAGAAAACCGCGTCCTTGTTCGTGCGAGTGCAAGCGAGGCCGAGGGTGACCTGATCAGCGCGTGGATCTGTGCCATCATCGATTCGCCGGATCACCAGGTCTGCCCGGGCGACCTGCTGGGCGGAATACCAAGGCCCCGAGACGGCGATGACCGCCCCAGGCGGAGCTGTGGCCCCGATCAGCTCCATGGCTTCCCGGTACGATGTACACCAATAGTCGGTCTCGAATTTGCGATAGGCGCCTTCTGTGCCTCCCACCAGCGAGTTGAAATACGTGTACTCGTAGGGATGGAGGGCAAGGATGCCGAGCACGCCCGGGGCAAGTAGAGCAATCACGCCTGCCGCCCCGATTGCTCGGGAACGGATTCTCCCCAATACCCCATCGATGCCAAGCCCTGCCAGGATGAAGAGCGGGGGCAGGGCAAACAGGAACTGTCGTGCGTTGTCATAAACGATTGAGCGCAGGGCAATCGCCGCGGCAATCGGCACACTACCCCACACCATCAGGAGCCCCAACGCTATGCCATCCATGGTGCGTTGAACCACGCGACGCAAACCGACCCCCAGCCCTATAAGGGCGAGCACGAGTGCGGGGAGGGTAAGTTGGGCAAGGATCAGGAAGGGGAGGTAGTGCCACGGGGTTGCGCCCGCATCCCACAGCTTGCCAGCGTACAAGATATCACCCTGCCATGGGAAGGCCGCCAAGGTCCGCAGGCTGTCAACGAATTGGCCGAAGGGATCGCCCCAGAGGTAAGGCCACGTGGCATAGCAGGCCAACGCGGCCATGGCCCAATAGGCCAGGATCCCCACCACCGGAGGCCGCCGGTGCCGGATCATAAACAGTGTCACGAGCACTCCTGCGAAGACACCCAGTGAGCGGACTGAGATCGTCACGCCCAACAAGACTCCCGCCAAGAGGAGGCCGGCCACGGAGCCGGCGCCGGGCTTGGGTGATCCTCTCCATGACCATTGGACGTTCCACGGGAGTCGGACTGATGGGAGAACCGCCCGGCCGGCGAGCCATGCCGCGGCGATTGCCAGGAACGCGAGGATGGGTCGCAACCACGAATAAGCCTGGGCGGCCCTGTCGACGTAGGACGACGCCGGGACCTGTGCTGCACCGGGCGCGAGCCGGTCAAATAGAGCATTGATCCACGGTAGTGAGTTGCCGGCGTGAGCCCGGAGAATGACCGACTGCACTGCCGGCCACACAACGCGGTTGAGGAAGACGACTTCGACAACCACGGCTACTGCCGCAAGCAGGACGCCGGCGAGAAGGATCTTCCTGATGCGGGTGGCCGATCCCCAGTCCCTCCTCGCCGCACGCCACATGGCATCCCTGGTCGTGATAACCGAATGCGGTTCGCCGGGGTCAGGGATGCGGTCTCCCTCGGGCCTGGTGGCGAACAGGAGCCCTGCTGCCATCGAGGCCAGGAAGAGCGCCATGAAGGGAGTGTCCTTCTGATTGATGAACGAATGGCCCCACAGCAGCGGTTGCGTTGCCATCATGGCTAGGGCGAACAGGGCGGCCCTGCGACCGATCAACCTGCGGGTCAGGAGATACAGCGAAAGTCCCCCAACCAGGAAGATGAATTGGTTGGTGAAATGCCTGGCATCCAGTATGGACCAGCCGGGACGGAGTCGCGTCAAGCCCGTCGCGGCTAATTCGGAGGCCATGAGGTACGCCGGCCCGTGCAGTTCGACGTAGTCACCTTCCGCAAGCTGCGACCACTCAGGGACTGGTCCGCGATATGCCGAGAGCGACAGGCCGGCGTATGCGTAGTCCTGCGTCTCATCCCACGAGGCACCAAAGTGGTTGAATCCGCTGAGGCCAAGCAGGAGCGCACAGACGACGGCCAGCCCCGCGGCCGCGTCTTCCACATGCCAGTGTCTCGCGCGGGCCGTGACCCCTCGTCCGACCATGGGTTGGTTTCCTCTTCGCGCCGGGGATTACGATCCCGGTCGTCGCCCGGCCAAGTGTACAACACGGGCGGCGGCCAGGCCGCAAGGGCACCAAGGTGATGCCCGCGTGGCGTTTCTAGGGGATGGTGCAGACGCGCTCGCAAAGGGGACGAGTTGGGGTGACAGCGGCGGCGCGGCAGCCGGCGTCCGATCCCTCGGCCGCGACCAGCGCACCGGGGGAGTAAGAGGCCACGGCGAAGGCGTGGGGCGAGAGGCTGCCGGGCGTGCCGGCTTCCCCTCGCGATTAGCGGGCCGAGGGCTCTGCCAGGAACCGGCTGATCTGGCGCCGGACTGCCTCGGGTTCGGCCCTGTCGTACTCGGCGAGCAACTTGAAGGCGCGCCCGTCGGCCGTGTCGATGCGCAGGGAATAGCTCGGGGCACCGTCGCTCCACTCGGTCTTCTCGACTTCGATGGCGCGGCAGATCGTTGAGGGAGTACCTCCGCGCCTGCAGCGGCATCACGGGTGCCCGGGCGATCGTGGTCAAGGTGCGTCGCTGTCGGTCGAAAAGTGCCGTGGACTCGATGCCGGCAATGGCGGCCCAGACGAGGAAGGCGCTGACGGCCAATGCCCCCAGCGAGATCAGGGCGGCGAATCCAAAGAAGGGGTTTAGGATGTCCTCCCAGTGCAGTGCGATAAGAAGCTGGTAGGGAGCCAGAAGCGGGACAAGCGCCAGGACACCGAAGAGCACCCGTTTGCCCACGGGCATGGGCGAAATGATCTCCAGCCGGTTCCCTTCCTCCACCACGCGCAGCATCGGTCTCTCTCCTTGGGCAATCCGGGAAGGGGCACGCGCACCTGGCGCCCGCCAGGCCGGCAGGTGGGTCCCTATCCTGGCTCCCCAGGCTGCCCCAGCAAGAGGGCCACACGATTGGCCAATTGGTCCGGGGCGAACGGCTTGAGGATGTAATCCGTGGCACCCGCGTCCATTCCAGCCTGGATCTCGGCCTCCTGACCCTTGGCGGAAAGGAAGGCGATCGGGATGTGCTGCGTGGTGGGGTCGGCGCGCAGCCGGCGGCAGACATCATACCCCGTCAGGCGCGGCATGCGGATATCGAGGAGCACCAGATCGGGCAGGTCGCGCAGCGCCGTGGCCAGAGCGTCCTCGCCATTCGAAGCGGTCAGCACCTCGTGACCGTGGTGGCGGAGCGTGAATCCGATCAACTCGCGAATGTCGCGTTCGTCTTCGGCGACCAGGATGCGGGCCATGCGCAGTGTCTAGCCTCCTGCCGAGGATGGAGAGAGAGGAAGGGCGAACGAAAAGCGCGTCCCCTGTCCGGACACCCCTTCGCTCTGAAGCTCGATCGTCCCGCCGTGCAGCTCCACCAGGTGGGCGACGATCGAGAGCCCCAGGCCGGTCCCCGGCACACCGAGGTTGAGGGCCTGCTCGCCGCGGAAGAACCGCTCGAAGACCCGCGGCTGTTCAGCCAGCGGGATGCCGGTCCCGGAGTCCGCCACCTCGATCCGCAGCCGGTCCCCGGCAAGCTGAGCGCGGATCCAGACCGTTCCTCCGGCGGGCGTGAAGTTGAAGCTGTTGTCGAGCAGGCCGCGCAAGATCTGCTGCAGCCGCTGCGGGTCGGCACGCACCTCTGGAAGCAAGCCCGAGGCCTCGAGCTCCACGCGCAGGCCCTTGGCATCCTGCACGCAGCGCGAGGCGAGGTAATCGCGGCCGGCCTCCAGGACGGGCAGCGGCGCGACGGGCTGAAGGTGCAGCTCGTCGACGCCGGACTCAAGCCGCGACAGGTCGAGCAGGTCATTGACCAGCCGCCCGAGCCGTTCCGCATTGGAGCGGATGGTCTCCAGGAACTTGCGCTGCTCGTCGGTCAACGGGCCGGCGGCCCCGAGCAGCAGCATCTGCACGTAACCGCGGATCGAGGTCATCGGCGTCCGCAGCTCGTGGCTGACGGTGGCCACGAAGTCCGACTTGAGCTGATCGATCTCGACGTCACGGCTGATGTCGCGGAAGACCGCCACCGTTCCCAGGAAATCGTCGCCCAGGACGACGGGGGCCACGTGCACTTCGACGACCCGGCCGTCCTCCAGGTCGAGGCGATCGGCGAGCGTCGGACGGTCGGCGGCCGAGGCCGGGTCCTGGCTCCACGCCTGGAGCGCCTCGGCCCAACGTCGGCCGGCGGAGCCATACAGTCCTATGAACTGGGCGGCCGGTTCGCCGAGCACCGAGGCGCGGGGCAGGGACAGGATGCGTTCGGCGGCGGCGTTGCACACGGCCACCTGGTGACTCGGCCCCGTGACTACAACGCCATCGGCGACCGACTCGAGGATCGCCTGTGCCCGCCGGAAGTCGGCTTGCTGTTGGCGAACGGCGTCTGCGCTCCTGCGCTCCGCTTCGTGGAGGCTGCGGCGCGCCTCCGCCAGGCGGATGGCGAAGGCCATCAACGCCGAGCCGGCCATCGCCAGCTCGCGGTCATCCGGTGTGAAGACCTTGGGTGAACGGCCGAGCAGCAGACACGCGCCCAGCGCTTGTGTGCCTGCCAGCAGAGGCACGGCCAGGGCGCTGTAGTGGTCTTCGTCCGTACCGGAAAACGGGATCCAGCGCCGGTCGCGGCTGACGTCCGGAATCAGCGCCGGCTCGCGGTGCTCGATCACCCATCCGGCCAGTCCGTGGCTGCGTTCGGCCGAGAGCGGCCGAGCGACCGGTCGGGCTCCTTGTGAGGCGTCATGCGACGCCCAGTGAAGCAGGCGTTCGGAGCCGGGAGACGCCAATTGGACTGCGGCGCGCTCGGCGCCAGTGGCTTGAGCCAGGATCGACAGCGAGCGTTCGATCATCTGATCCAGGTCGTCGCTGGCTGCCAGGTTGCGGCTGAGTTCCGCGAGCGCCGGCTGCGGGATCGGCTCGCGGCGCGCGCCCGATTGGGATGCCGGGCGCGTCCGGCGTCGCCGGTGCTCGACCCATGCCGCCAGCAGGCCGCCAGCGAGGGCGGCCAGCATCAGCAGACCGAGGACGGCCGGGATCGAGAGCTTCACGCGTCAGCCCGCGCGCTCGTACGCGTCGCGGCGCCTGGCGCGCGCCGCCGCCTCGAGCAATTCTTCCGATCGGCTGAAGGGACCTTCGGCCGAGGTCAGCACGCCGACGGCCAGGTACATGTGTGGCGGTGGATCGTGCTTGCGGCCACCCGGGGCAAGGTCCTCGGCGGCGCTGCGGGCGGCGCGCGTCTCGTCCTCAAAGCGCTCCCGCAGCCGTTCGGCGACGGCCGGGGCGGCGAAGGCATTGGTCACAACGGTGAAACTGCCGCTCCAATCATGACCGATGAAATCATCGGCGCCGCCCAGGGCGTCGACCGTCTGCCCCAGGAACTGGGTGGCCCCGCGCAACACTTCGTCCCCGGCGAGCGGACCGCGCAACTCGAGAAAGCGATCGAAGCCTTCGATGCGGCAGGCGAGAAGCCCCCAGGCTTCGGCGGCGAGCAGCCCCGCCACCTGCTCCTCCACCAGCTTGCCGGCGGGCAGGCCGGTCCGTGGGTCCGTCAGCCGTTCCCGCTCGGTCCGCTGCAGGACATTCTGAATCCGCAGGCCGAGTTCCTCGATGTCAAAGGGCTTTGTGATGTAGTCGTCGACGCCGAGCTGCAAGCCGGTGATGCGGTCGCTGCGCTCATCCTTCTGAGTCAGGAAGATGATCGGGATGTGACCGGTGCGCGGGCTGGTCCGCAGGGCGCGGCAAACCTCGTAGCCGTCCAGGTCGGGCAGCAGGATGTCGAGCAGGATCAGGTTGGGGAGTTCGAGTCGGCTCAGGCTGAGCGCGTCCCGGCCGCGCGGTGTGACCTTGACCAGGTAGCCCTGCTCGTTGAGGAACAACTCGAGGACCTTGGCAATGTCTCGATTGTCCTCGACCACCAGGATGCGTTGCTTGGCCATCGTCCACCGTTGCCGACAGGAGGCGGAGCTCGCCTGGGGAGGTAGCGTGTCCAGAGAATCCTACGGTAAAGCCGGAGGGCAAGCAACCATGACCTATGGGCGAGCTCCGCCGGCCGCGCCTGCACCCGGATCAGTCCAGAGGCTGGCGGAGGATGCGTAGGACGCAGGCGGCGTCGCCGTGGGCAGCGCAATCGGTCTCTTCGACCAGGAAGTTCTTCCCGCCGCTCATCCAGGACAGCCCTTCCTGGAGGAACCCGATGGCCAGGTGGCAGCCCGGCTGGTCGAGCCGACGCCCCCAGCACAGCGGGCACAGGTCCAGGTGGAAGCGGTAGGCCTCCGGTCCTTCTTCGAGGTGGACGATCTGATCGGTGTAGCGGTTGAGGAGTTCGGCGGTGCCTTCCAGACCGGACTTGAGCTTCATCGGCAGCGGGAGCAGGCGGAAGGGCAGCTCGGTCATCCCGAGCATCGGGCCGAACTCACGCAGAGCGTGCTTGAAACCGGCGCGTCCCGTGCGCAGCGCCAGCCCGCGGCCGGCGCGGGTCCCGTACAACCGGTCGAGGGCCTGATGGATCCGCCCGACGGCGCTGAAGCTGAACTCGCGGTCGAGGGTATTGGGCGGGTAACTGTGGATCAAGTCCGGCAGCCCGGCCACGTTCAGCGCGGCGTTCACGCCGTTGTGACCGATCACTTCTTCGAGCGATAGCAGCAGGATGCGCCCGATCTTGTTGGGGAGGAAGTGGTCGTCCTCGCTTGCCACGGAAACCCTGGGCCGCCCGACGGCCTACTTCTTTTCCATTTCCTCGAGGATGCTGTACAGGAGTTCGAGCAGCACCTTCTTGACCGATTCGCGATCGCTGGCGACGCACGGCAGCATCTTGACCGCCGGATCGAGCTTCAGGGCGATGCGCAGGTCCTCCACCGTCCAGGCGTCCTTCACGTCCTGCTTGTTGGCCGCCACCACGTACGGCGTCGGGGCGTAGGCGCGGAAGGTCTGCAGGATGCCCTTGGCCTCGCGGAAGGTCTCCGGCCGCGTGCTGTCGACGGTGACGATGAAGCCGAGCATGCCCTCCGAAAGGATCTCCCACATGAAGTCGAACCGCTTCTGGCCCGGGGTGCCGAACAGGTAGAGCACCAGGTCGTCGTCGACGGTGATGCGGCCGAAGTCCATGGCCACCGTGGTGGTTTCCTTGATCCGCTCGGCCTCCGAGGAAATCTTACGCTCGGTCGAGACGACGTCAATCTCGCTCACCGAGCGGATGAAGGAGGTCTTGCCGGCTGCGAACGGACCCGTGACGACCATCTTCACGGTTTGCATAGCTGCCCTCGCCTACAACGACCGGATGCGGTCAATCAGTCGATTGACCAGCGAACTTTGCTGACGCTTGTCGACCACCGGGACCTGGCGGGCCTGCGGCGGGAGCGGCATGCCCACCGGGCGCACCACTTCCACCAGGCCGGCCTGGATCAGGCCGTAAACAATCCGGCGGATCTCGAGCTCGTTCATCTTGTTGGCCTTCATGATCTGCCGGATGGAATTCTTCGGGTTGATGTAGGAGACGACCTTCCATTCTTCGACGTTCAAGTTCACGTCGCGAATGTTGGCCCCCGGGCGCTCGATGAAGTCGAGGGCCATGTCCAGGTTCGGGAGTTCCTCCTGCAGCTGCTCCCATTCGCGCATCCGGCGCGCGCCCTCGATGATGATGTTTTCCAGGTCGAGGCGCATGACGATGCGATCGTCGGGCGGCAAGACGTCATTGTCGAAGCGGAAGAAGCCGTCCACCCAGGTGAACAGCCGGTAGACGATGTCGATGATGTACTGGCGGATGCCGGCCAGGATGTCCTGCTGCGTCAGGTAGCCGGCGTTGATCAAGCAGCAGGCCGAGCTCCTTGTCGGACTTGTCGCCGGCATGCGACTTGATCACCTGCGCCTGCTTGGCCGTGATGCGTCCCGAACGGGTCAGGATGCCGACCAGCGTCCCGTCCTCGTTGCCGAGCTGGGCAGAGATCAACTTGCCGGCCTGGAAGGAGACCCAGGCGGCTTCGTTCGGCCCCTCGACGGTCAACGTCCCCGTCTTGCGGGCCAGGTTGATCAGATTGAGCAGTTGCGTGACACTGAAGTCACGCAGATTGCCCTTGACTGCCATGCAGGCCTCGGTCAGGCGGAGCGCGGCGCCGCCCGGGTTTGGCGATTATACGTCGCCGGAGGGAGAACCGCAAACCGAACCCACGGTGGGGCGTGGTGTCAGGCGCGCCATCCGCCCTGGAACAGGCGGACGCTCTCGGCGGTGACGAAGGCCTCCGGGTCGAGGTCGAGCGCCTCATCCGTCACCGACCCGGCCTGGCGGCGTGGGACATGGCACCAGATCAGCGTCACCATCCCGTCCTGGCCGCGGGCGGCGAATTCGGTGGCGCCCCAGCCGCGCTGACGGAGCGCAGCGGCGATGGCCGCGCCGCGCCGGGAGCTGACGATGCGCACCAGCCGGTGTCCGGGCGCCAGGCGCGCTTCGGCGAGGATGCCGAGCACGCTTCCGCTGGCGAAACCCGCGGCTAAGGCTGCCAGATTCCATGGATTGTCCAGATTGCTGAACAGGCCGGCGATGGCCGTGATAAAGAGGACGGACTGAGTGAACCCGGCCAGCCAGGCAGCGCCGCGCTGGCCGCGGGCCACCGAGAGCATGCGGAGCGTGTCCAGCCCGGTATTCAGCGCCAGGAGCACGAAGATGCCGACGGGCAGAGCCCAGGCCGGCAGGCCGGGCGGGAGCCGCAAAGCCGGCAGGTGCATGACTTTGCCAAACGCCAGGGCAAACGCGACGATCAGGAGGGGCTGGATCGGTACGCCAGCCACGTCTCACGCTCCCCAGTAGCCGCGGTGGAGTGGACGGACGTCCTCGACGGTGACGAACGCCTCGGGGTCGATGGCCTGCGCCTGGCGCGTGACCCGGGAGATCTCGCGGCGGCGCACACTGCACGTCAGCACAGCGACCGTCCCGTCCTTGCCGCGCGCCGCGAGTTCGGTCACGGCGTAGCCCGAATCGCGGAGGGCATCGGCAAGGGCGCTGCCGCGGTGTGGGCTGATGACGCGCACGTGGCCGTGTCCGATCGCCAGCCGCTCTTCGATCAGCATTCCGATCACCGTTCCGGTGGCGAAACCGCCGGCGTAGCCGACCACGTTCCAGACGTTATCGACATGGCGCCAGCACGCTCGAGATGGCCACGACCCAGATGGCGGACTGCGCGAAGCCGAGCGACCAGGCCAGCGCCTTGCGGCCGCGGATGACGAGCAGGACCCGCAGCGTGTCGAGGGTCATGTCGATCACGCGCAGGCCGAAGATGACCAGGGGCAGGAGGGTCGCCGGGATGGCAAGGGTATCGAGCATCGGTCAGACCTGCGCCGCTTCCGGCTCAGGCAGCGCCGGAAGGTACATCGCGTCGACATACTCGCGCACCATGCGCCGCATGCTGAAACGCGGCGCCAGCGTGCGGATCGACTCCTTCACGCGGCCGAGCCACTCGCCCGGCAGCCGATCGGCCGAGCGTTCCACGTAGTAGAGCGGGATGATCTCGTCCTCGAGCAGGGTGGTACAGGCTCTCAGCGTCGGCGGCGTCCTGCACCGCCGGGTCGCTGTACTCGCGCTCGTCCCCGATCGCCCACCCGTTGCGTCCGTTGTAGCCCTCGCGCCACCAGCCGTCGAGCGCCGAAATGTTCAACGCGCCGTTGAGCGCCGCCTTCTGGCCCGAGGTCCCGGAGGCTTCGTTGGGGCGCCGGGGCGTATTCAGCCACAGGTCGACGCCCTGCACCAGGTAGCGCGCCAGGTTGATGTCATAGTCTTCCAGGAAGACCAACCGCCCGCCGGTCTCGGCGCGCTTCACCTGGCGGTAGACCTCCTGGATCAGCATCTTCCCCGGCTCGTCGGCAGGATGGGCCTTGCCGGCGAAGATCACCTGCACCGGCATCCCCGGACGATGGACGAGCTTCAGCAGCCGCTCGACATCGTGCAGGATCAGGCTGGCGCGCTTGTAGGTGGCGAAGCGGCGCGCAAAGCCGATCGTCAGCGCATACGGGTCGAGCAGCACGCCGCCGGCGATGATCTGGACCGGATGGACGCGCGCTTCGAACCACTGCAGCCGGGCACGCTCGCGCATGTAGGCCACCAGCTTGCGTTTCAGGTGCCGCCGCACCGCCCACAGTTCCTCGTCCGGGATGCGGTCGATCGCCTCCCAGGTCGCGGCGTCGTCCACGCGGTCGTACCAGCCGGGGTCGAGGTAGCGGTCGAAGAGCAGCCACATGCGACGCGCCAGCCACGTCCCGGTATGGATCCCGTTGGTGATGTGGCCGATCGGCACCTGTTCAACCGGCAGGCTCGGCCACAGGTACGACCACATCTTGCGGGCGACCTGGCCGTGCAGCTCCGAGACGCCGTTGGCGCGGCCGGCGGCGCGCATGGCCAGAATGGCCATGCTGAACGTCTCGCCCCAGGGTTCCTTGTGTCGGGCGAGGTCGACGAACGCCTCGCGATCGAGCCCGAGCTGAGGCCAGAAGCTTCCGAAGTACTTGTCCATCAGCCACAGCGGGAATTCGTCGTGGCCGGCGGCGACGGGGGTGTGGGTGGTGAATACGCTGGAGGCGCGCACGCGTTCGGATGCCTGCGCAAACGTCCGCCCGGCGGCCACCAGCTCGCGCGCCCGCTCGAGTGCCAGGAAGGCCGAGTGGCCCTCATTCATGTGCCAGACGGCCGGGTTGTAGCCCAGCGCGCGCGAAGGCCCGCACGCCGCCGATCCCCAGCAGGATCTCCTGCGAGATGCGCATCTCCAGGTCGCTGGTGTACAGGCGTGCGGTCAGGCTGCGGTCGGCAGGCTGATTGGCCTCGACGTCGCTATCGATCAGAAACAGCGGCACGCGGCCGACCTGGATGCGCCACAGCCGGGCGTGCACCGCCCGCCCCGGGAGCTCGACGGTGATCATCAGCATCTCGCCGAGCGCGTCGAACACCGGGTAGACCGGCAGATCGGCGAAGGCGAGCGGGGTGTAGCGCGCTTCCTGCCAGCCGTCGTCGTTCAGGCGCTGCCGGAAGTATCCCTGGGTGTACAGGAAGCCTACGGCGACCAGCGGCAGGCCCAGGTCGCTGGCTTCCTTGAGGTGGTCCCCGGAGAGGATGCCCAGGCCGCCGGCGTAGATCGGGAGCGACTCATGCAGGCCGAACTCGGTGGAGAAGTAGGCGATCGGTTGGTTCATCCGATCGGGATGGACGCGCGGGTACCAGGCGTGCGCGCCCTTGGCCATGTACTCGTCGAAGGCGCGCAGGACGCGATCGAGGAATTCGAGGAAGCTGCGATCGTTGGTGGCGCGGCGCAGCGTCTCGGGCGGCACGCTGCGCAGGAAGTGGACCGGGTTATGTGCGGTCCGCTCCCAGACCTCGGCGTCGAGGTAGCGGAAGATGCGCGCCGAATCCGGATGCCAGGTCCACCACAAGTTGTAGGCCAGGTCGGCCAGCCGGCGCAGGCGGCGCGGCAGGTTGAAACCATTCGGCGGGGTGAGGGACAGGTTGCGATCGGCGTTCATGGGGTCCGGGTCGAGGACGTGCAATCATACCACGTGCCGCCCGGCCGGCCGACCGGGGGCAAGCGTCTGCCCCGCCGGTGAGCCTCTGCGCCGTCGGGTGTGACCATTTGTACTTGCCTCATGATGCCCGGAGGCCCATCCTCAAGCCAGTAAATCCTGGCGGTGCTCACCGAGTGCCCGCTCGCAATCCCGATCAGGGGATGCGGGGCGATGAGGAGGCAGAGATGAAGCAGATGACGGAAGACAACCTGAAGGCCGCCTTTGCCGGCGAGAGCCAGGCGCATTTGAAGTACACCAACTTCGCTGAGCGGGCGGAGAAAGAAGGCCGGCCGAACGTGGCACGGCTGTTCCATGCCGCGGCATTCTCCGAACGGATTCACGCCAGCAGCCACCTGCGCGCATTGGGCGGGATCGACGACACCCTCGCCAACCTGGCGATGGCCATCGAGGGCGAGACTTTCGAGGTGGAGGAGATGTACCCGGCCTACATGGCGGAAGCGGAGGCCCAGGGTGAGAGCAAGGCCCTGCGCTCGATGAACTGGGCGCTGAGAGCCGAGGTCGTCCATGCCGCCCTGTACACGCAGGCGCACAAGACGGTGTCCGACGGCAAGGACCTGGCAACGGTCGATCTCTGGGTGTGCACGGCCTGCGGATTTACGATGGAGGGGGAGCCGCCCGACGTATGCCCGGTGTGCGGCGCCAAGCACGACAAGTTCCGCAAGTTCTAGCGCGCCCATCAGCGGTTTGACCCGGAAGGCCGCAGGCTCCGGCGCATGCGCCGGAGCCTGCTCTTCGTTCTTCATGTCGACCGCCATCTGTCCGGTGGCCGCGCAACGCCTTGCCGTCAGGCGACATCGCCCCAAGCCATGAAGAGCACACCCGGACCGAGTCGCTCGACCTGCAGGCCCCGAACTCGTTCGGCCAGCAATCGCCAGGGTCGGTCTCGATCGAGGCTCGAGACGGCAAAACGCTGAAAGACCGCACCCACGACCGGGTTCAGGATGCGTCCGAGCCGCCCGGCCGCCAGCATCGGACCGACAGCGACGACGCGCCCTCCCGGCCGCACATGGGCGAGGCTGCGATCGAGCCCGGCCGGCGAGGTGAACACATCGTGCATGGCGAAGAGCAGCAGCGCATCGAACTGCTCGTCGAGGCGCAGGCTCTCGGCCGCACTCTCGATCAGACGGATTCGGGACCAGCCGCGGCGTCGGACCCGCGCCCGGGCGGCGGCGATCATCTCCGGGCTGAGATCGACACCCACGATTTGGCCGGCGGGGCCGACAGCCTCGAACAGGAAGGGGAAGTTAGCCCCCGAGCCGCAACCCACCTCGAGCACGGATCCACCCGGCGCCAGCGCCAGCCATCGTACGGCCTGCCGGCGAATCGGGAAGGTGAAGAAGAACAATCCATCGGGAAGGTGGGCGACCCGGCGGTAGCGGGCGATGATCTGCGCGTGGGGATCGGGCTGATCGGTCACGACGCTCCCTCCGGTGGAACCCCTTCGAAGAGATCGGTCTCTCGGAGGCCGGGCGTCGGAGGCGGATAAGCGCGGGTAAAGGTCTCGTTGCCTCCGGCCAGGCGGAAGAACCAGCCCATCAGCCCCGAAGTCGGCGGGCCACCCTGGCTGGCATGGCAGGCCGCCGCCCGCGCTTTCGCCTCGGCGACTTGGCGGAAATCGATGAACGCGTGGAGGGGGAAATCAGAGTTGGCGATTTCGGCGAGGTCGATATCGCCGTTGCGCCCGAAGCGGTGGGGATCACGGCCGAGGAGAGGCATCACCCGCACCGCCAGACGCAGGAACCGCCGGCCGAAAGTGTGATAGTAGAGCTTGAGGGGCTGATAGGCCGGCCGGCGGTCCGAGAAGCGGGCGGGGTCGCCGCTGGCTTCGAAGGCTGCCAGGGTGGCGCGGTGGATGGCGATGTGATCGGGATGCCGATAGCCTCCGATCGGGTCGAAGGTGATCACGACCTGCGGACGCAACCGACGGATCCACTCCGTCACCTTCGCTGTGACCTCGTCGAGCGGCGCGGCCGCCAGAGCCTCCGGGTGTCGGTTGTCCTCCGAGCCCGGCATTCCCGAGTTCGCGATACCCGAGGAAGTGAACGCCGGTCAGCCCCAGATGTCCGGCGGCGCAGCGCAGTTCGTGCTCCCGCAGCGCGCCGACACTGGCGTGCCCGGCCAGCAGTTCCTCGGAGACCGTCCCGACCTCGCCCCGCGTGGCGCAGACGAGGTGCACCTCGACGCCGCGCCGGGCATACAGGGCCAGCGTGCCTCCAGGGCCGAAGCTCTCGTCGTCTGGATGGGCGAGGACGGCCAGCAATCGGCGTCCATCGGCAGGCGAACCTCGCACGGCCCTCATCCCGCACCTCGCCCACCACCTGCACCAGAATCTCTCGCTGCCGCGGTCGGACGTCGAAATCGAGGAAGAGGACCTGCTGCCAGGTGCCGAGCGTCAGGCGCCCGTCGACGACCGGGATGCTGAGCGAAGGACCGAGGAGCGCCGCCCGCAGGTGCGCATGGCCGTTCCCGTCACCCCAGCGCAGGTTGTGCCGGTACTCACGTTCCGGCGAGGCGATTTCGTCCAGCGCTCGGCGTAGGTCTTCGAGCGCGCCGTCTTCGTACTCGATGGTCGTCAGGGCGCTGGTCGAGGAAGGGGTGAAGACCGTGGCCGTTCCCTGCACGGACACCCAACTCGGAGACGACCTCCGCCACCCGTTCGGTCAGGTCGTGGGTGTCGGCGTCGCCACGCGTGTTCAGGCGTATTCGGCCGGTGTGGACCATGCGTCACCTCGATTGGGAAGAAGCGAATAGCGATCAGCAATCAGCAACTAGCTGCTAGCGATGCGCATCTAGCGCTTGGCAACTGGCGACCGGAGAACACAGCTGGCGACCAGCGATTGGCGAATTGCCGCGGGCTAATTGCCACCTGCTACTTGTGATGGGGAACAGACACCCATCCTGCCCAGCCCCCGACCGCTGCTTGCAGTAGCCTGAATGCTAATGGCTGACAGCTGACAGCTACTCTACTCCGGCGAAGGGGAAGGCGGCGGAGTGACGACGAGTTCGCGTTCGGAGCGGGTGTGCCCGGGGCCCGTGCCCTTGGCCAGATACTGGGCCTCGTCGGCCCGGGACAGGATGTCGTCGATCGTGGAATCGTCCGGATGGAGCTGGCTGACGCCGGCGCAGAACGACAACATCGGGACCGCCGGGCCGAGCTGCTGGCCGTAGGCATTCAGCGACTTGCGCAGTTTGGCGGTGACGTTGTGGGCGCCCTCGATCCCGGTCTCAGGCAGCAGGACGACGAACTCGTCCCCGCCGATGCGCGCCAGCAAGTCGGTCGAGCGCAGCACGGACTTCATCGCCCGCCCGGCCCCGGTGAGTACCTCGTCGCCGAACAGGTGGCCGAAGCGGTCGTTGATCGCCTTGAACCCGTCGAGGTCGAGGTAGAGCAGGCTGAGCGGCCGCCGGTAGCGACGGGCGCGCGAGAACTCGCGCCCGAGCTGCTCCATCAGCCAGCGCCGGTTGGCCAGCCCGGTCATCGGATCGGTATGCGCCAGTTCGGTCATCTGCTCGGCCTGCACGTTCAGAGCCGAGATGCTGCGCCGCATGTAGCTGGAGTAGAAGTTGAGCACCGCGGCCAGCGCCACGGCCACGAGGGTGTTGCTCAGCAGGAAGATCGCTCCGGTCGTCGGGTCGAAGGGATGGACCAGCGCCTCGGGATGGCCGCTGGCGTACAGCCAGGTGCCGATGTTGGCCAACGTCGTCAGTCCGGCAAACAGGTAGGCCGGGCCGCCGCCGACCATGGCGCCGGCGGCGACAATCGAGATCAAGAAGGCGACGTTGACCAGGTAGATGTCCCGCGGGACGATAAACGCATTCACCAGCGGGTACAGGAAGAAGCTGATTGCCAGCAGGTACCCGACGACCGTCGTGCGCCCCTTGCGCACGAACCCTTCGGCCACCGCCAGGACCGCCGCCAGGACGAGGATCGCCACCAGGTCGTAGCGCCAGGCATGGTCGGACTCGGGCCGCAGCAGCTGCACGATCAGGATTTCGGTCAGCAGCCAGCAGCTGAGCAGCACTAGGGAGACCCGCACGGCCGCCCGCCCCAGCTGGACGCGGTAGGGCTTCTCGTCGGGGTCCACCCGGGGGGCCAGGGAAGCGAGCACTTGGCGGAACAGTCGGCGCATTCGTCCTCAACCTCGCCGCTACTCTGCGGACGTGGGGGCGGTCAGACCGAGAATATTGTAGCCGGAATCGACGTACACCACTTCGCCGGTGACCGTGCGCGAGAGGTCCGACGCCAGCCAGACGGCCGTTCCCCCGACATCCTCGATGGTGATCGGGCGCCGCAGCGGGGCGATCTCGGTGAAGGCGCGGTACAGATCCTTGAACCCGCTGACCCCCGCGGCCGATAACGTCCGCACCGGGCCGGCCGAGATGGCGTTGACCCGAATGCCCTGGGGGCCAAGTTCGGCGGCCAGGTAGCGCACCGAGGATTCCAGCGCCGCCTTGGCCACGCCCATCACGTTGTAGTTGGGCATCACCTTCTGGCTCCCGTAGTACGTCAGCGTAAGCATCGAGCCGCCGTCCGGCATGAGAGGGCGCGCGGCGCGTGCCAGGGCTGTGAAGGAGTACACGCTGATGTCCATCGCCGTCTGGAAGCCGGCTCGGCTGGTCTCTGAATACGGGCGGCTGAGCTCTTCCCTCCCGGCGTACGCCACGGCGTGCACCAGGATGTCGATCTTCCCCAGTGCGGGGGCGGCCTTGGCGAACACCGCCTCGATGTCGGCGTCCTTGCCGACGTCACAGGGCTCGACGAAGCTCGCGCCGACGGATTCGGCCAGCGGGCGGACGCGGCGCTCGAGCGCTTCGCCGGCGTACGAGAAGGCCAGGCGCGCCCCGTGCGCGTGGAGCTCCTTGGCGATCCCCCAGGCGATCGAGTGATCGTTGGCGACGCCGAAGATCAGCGCCGTCTTTCCATTCAGCAGGTTCATGCGGGTTTCTCCTTGGCCCAAGATGACGCGCCGCCGGCCAGGCGAAGCGCGGCTTGGGCGGATGGCCGGACGAGGAAGCGCCAGGGGAGGCTGCGCCACGGCTCTGGTACCTTGTTAACCCCACCCGCGGGCTCTTGGACACGTCGAGTTCCGGAATGAGGACGCCCGCTTCCAGGAATCAGATTCGCCTCGGGCGCGCACAGATCGTGGCCGTTGTACCGTCGAGCGATTCCCAGGGCCTGGCACAGCCGGGCAGGACCGCCGGTCATGTCCCGGTCTCCGGCAGGGCCACGACGGCGGCGCATGGTGTCCCGCCCCTCAACCGGGACGAGGGCGCGCAGCAGCACCGCAGCGGGGAAGCCGTCTACCTCGGTGACCACATTCAGACACCAGTGCATGCCGTAGGTGAAGTAGACGTAGGCGTGACCGGCCGGGCCCCACATCGCGGCGTTGCGCGCCGTTCGCCCGGCACGCGCATGGCAACCCAGGTCGTCAGATCCAATGTAGGCCTCCACCTCGACGATCAACCCGCTGGACCGCGAGCCGCTCCGCTCGACACGTACCAGCCGCGCCCCCAGGAGTTCCCGGGCCACGATCAGCGTCGGGCGCTGGAAGAAACGACGCGTGAGCCGGCGGGACATGCGGTGGATTGTAGCCCGCTTGGGCCGCGCAACCGTCCCCCGATCACCGAAGGAATCCTCCCCGTGGGGGGTTCCGCGGCCAACCGAATGGTCGCGCGCCCGACCCCCGCAACTAGGCCTCGACGGGCAGGAAGGGCGCGACAATGGAAGCCGCGCCTGCCGCAGGTGGATGAGGCCGTCGAGCTGCCGGCCATCGTGGTCGAGCCATCCGGCCTGCGAGTTGCCCGACCGTGCCGGCCGCCGAGGCGTCACGCCTCGGCGCGCACTCAGGGAGTTGCCCGCGTGACCGTCCTGGAACGAATCGCATACTACCAGGGACGACGGGATGAAGTGCCGAACCAGCAATTGGCTCGCGCCCTGGCGCGCCGGAAGGACACGGCCGGGATCCGGGAAATCGCTCGCAACCTGAGCAACCCGAATCGCAGCGTCCAGAGCGACTGCCTGAAGGTGCTCTACGAGATCGGCTATCTCGACCCCGCATTGATCGCCGACTACGCCGGCGAGTTTCTGGGTCTGCTGGGGGGCAAGAACAACCGGATGGTGTGGGGGAGCATGATCGCGCTCGGGACGATCGCCCCGCTGAGGGCCAGAGTCATCGGGTCCCGTCTCGACGAAGTCCTTGCCGCCCTCGATCGGGGAACCGTCATTACCGTCGTCTGGGGCGTGCGAACGCTGGCCGGAGTCGCGGGGGCGAGCCGAAGCGATCGTCCGAGGATCCTCCCGCACCTGCTGCGCCGGCTGGAGACCTGCCTGCCGCGTGACGTGCCCACGCACGCGCTCAGCTGCTTCCCGGCCATTGACGATGCCTCCCAGGACCGGTTCCTGGCTGTCCTGGAACGAAGGCGGCCGGATCTCTCGCCTTCGCAAGCGGCCCGCCTGCGCAAGGTGATTCGTGAATTCCATCTTACGAAGGGGAAGGGCGCCGACCGTGTGGCGCGAGCGGGCTCGTCCGCTGCAAAGCCAAAGGCAGCGGGCAATCGATCGCCGGGTCGCGGGAAACGCAAGGCTCCGCCGGCGCGGCGGACCACCCGTTTAGGATCACGCGGGCGGACGTGAAGCCAGCGTGGCGAATCGCAGCGTTGGCCCCGCAGCCGGGATCGCCGGCGTCCTCGTATCCCGTGGATCCGGATGGCTCGATTCGACTACCGGAGTGGCGGGGGGATCGTCCTCGGGTTTGTGACCTGGGCGCACCGGCGTTCGAACGGCTCGCCGCCCTCCGGGTGAATGGATGCCGGGTGGGGCGGGGCGGGCGCAAGGTAGGGGCGGGAGCTGGGAGAGGAGGGTCCAATGCGCATGCGGGCTGAGCAGGGCTTGACCTTTGATGATGTGCTGCTTGTGCCGCGGCACTCGCGGCTGGTCAGCCGCGGCGACGTGTCGCCGCACACCCTGGCGGCGCGAGGCATCCCGCTGGCTATCCCGGTGATCAGCGCCAACATGGACACGGTGACCGAAGCGGAAATGGCCATCGCCATGGCGCGCTGCGGTGGTCTGGGGATCATCCACCGCTTCATGCCCATCGAGCGCCAGGCCGGGGACGTGGCGCGGGTCAAGCGGGCGGAGAGCTTCATCGTCGAGGCGCCGATCACGATCGAGCCTCAAGCCACCATCGACCAGGCGCGCGAGGTGATGACGGCTGCCGGGATCGGGGGGCTGGTCGTCGTCGACCGGGAGATGCGCGTCCTGGGGATGCTCACGCGCCGCGATCTGCTCTTCGCGCCGGACGCGCAGGAGATGGTGAGTGAAGTCATGACGCCGCGCGAACGGCTGATCACCCTGCAAGCGCCGGGCAATCTGGCGACCGCCCGCGAACAGCTCTACGCCCACCGGCTCGAGAAGCTGCCACTGGTGGATGACCAGGGCAGGCTGCGCGGCCTGATCACGGCGCAGGACATCATCAAACTCGAGCTGCACCCGCAGGCGACCAAGGACGCTAAGGGCCGGCTGCGCGTCGGAGCGGCCGTCGGAGCGCGGGCCGAGGACGTTGAGCGTGCGGAGGCCTGCCTGCAGGCGGGCGCCGACCTGTTCGTGGTCGACATCGCCCATGGGCACTCGGAGAACTGCCTGGGGATGGTGCGGCGGCTGAAGAAGCGCTGGCCGGAGGTGCCGATCATTGCCGGGAACGTCGCCACACCCGAGGGGGTGCGCGATCTGGCCGAGGCCGGCGTCGATGCGGTAAAGGTCGGTGTGGGCTCGGGCTCGATCTGTATCACGCGGGTGATCACCGGATTCGGCGTGCCGCAGCTCACGGCGATCCTGGAATGCGCCGCCGAGGCGCAGGAGTTGGACCTGCCGCTGATCGCCGATGGTGGAATCCGCACTTCCGGCGATGCGATCAAGGCGCTGGCCGCCGGAGCGAGCAGCGTGATGATCGGGGGCATGCTGGCCGGGACCGACGAGGCTCCGGGTGCGACGGTGATCCGGGATGGGCGCAAGATGAAGGTCGTCCGCGGCATGGCATCGCTCACCGCCAATGCCGACCGATTAATCATTGAGCGCGGGGCCGATCTCGAACCCGGGGATTGGGAGCGGATCGTTCCCGAGGGCGTGGAGGCCGTCGTGCCTCACCGCGGCGCCGTGGCTGAAGTCCTCGAGCAACTGATCGGTGGGATCCGCTCCGGGATGTCCTATGCCGGCGCCCCGACGATTGGGGAGCTCTGGGAACGGGCGGAGTTCGTCCGCGTCACCGGCGCCGGGATGAGCGAGTCCGGCGTGCATGACGTCGAACCGATCGGGTGACCCGCAGGCCTGAGCGCCGTGCGAGTGTGCTTCTCCCTGTCCGATCCGCCGCCCACGAGGGCGCCGGGGCGGGTGGCGGGATTGCGGTACGCGGAGTTATCTGATACAAATTCTCGGGAAATAGGCCGTGGCTTGAGAACGGAGGCGCTTGCGCCCCGTGTCCCGAGCGGCAGCCGCATCACGAGCTCGAATCAAGAACCATGTTGAGGCGGGATCCTGTGACCTCCTCTGAAATCGACCTCCAGCCTCTCCAAGCGTGGCTCGGGCAACTGGCTAGCCGCGACCGGTCTCGGTTGCTGCCGACACTGATCGAGGCCCAGCGCCAGTATGGCTACCTGGAACCCGCGGTGCTGACGACCATCAGCCAGGCGCTGCATGTCCCCGAAGCCGAAATCCACGGCGTCGTGAGCTTTTACACGCTGCTCTACGATCGTCCCACGGGACGGACCGTGATCCGGGTGTGCACGAGCCCGCGCTGTGCCCAGGCAGGGGGCGAAACCGTACTGCGCGAACTGTGCCAGCACCTCAAGGTGCATCCGGGGGAGCCGACGGCGGACGGCGCCTTCGAGATCGAAGAAGTCCCCTGCCTGTGCCTGTGCGACCACGCGCCCGCGGCGCTGCATGGCGAGCTGCCGGTGGGAAACCTGCATGGTGTTCCCGTGGCGAAGTGGCTCGGCGATCCGCAGGAAATCGGGTTGGGTGAGATCCGCGGCGCGCCGCGCCGGCTGACGGCGCGCTGCGGCGCCATCGATCCGACCGACGTGCAGGCCTATGCGGCGAGCGGGGGGTACGCAGGACTAAAGCGTGCGTTGGGCAACCTCACGCCGCAGAAGGTCATCGACGAGATCGAGGCCTCCGGATTGGACGGGCGCGGCGGGGCGGCCTTCCCGACGGGACGCAAGTGGGCGCTGGCGGCATCTGGCGTGGCGCCGCAGCGCTACGTCGTGTGCAATGGTGATGAGTTGGAGCCGGGGACGTTCAAAGACCGCGTGCTGCTCGAGGGCGATCCTCTGGCGGTGCTGGAGGGCATGACGCTCGCCGGCTACGCCATCGGCGCCTTGCAAGGCTTCCTGTACGTCCGAGGCGAATACCCCAGGGCGCAGCGCATCTTGCGCCAGGCGATTCAGGCGGCCCGCGACGCAGGCTTCCTCGGGAACCACCTGCTCGGCAGCGACTTCAGCTTCGACGTCGAGCTGCGCTCCGGGGCCGGCGCCTACATCTGCGGGGAAGAGACGGCGCTGCTGGAATCGATCGAGGGCAAGCGCGGCCTGCCGCGCCTCAAACCGCCTTATCCGGTGACCCACGGCCTGTTTGGGATGCCGACGGCGATCAACAACGTCGAGACGCTGTGCATGGCCGCCTGGATCCTCGGACACGGAGTCGATGACCACCGTTCCGTAGGTGTTCCGGATTCGCCGGGCACCAAGCTTTTCTGTCTGTCGGGCGATATCGCCTTGCCAGGCACCTACGAGGTGCCCTTCGGGACGACGCTGGGTGATCTCCTCGATCTGGCGGGAGGCGTGAGCGGCGAGCTGCAGGCGATCTTGCTGGGTGGCGCCGCCGGTGCCTTCGCCGGACCGGAGGCGCTCAACCTGTCCCTGACGCACGCCAGCTTCCGCCAAGCCGGGCTGCCCATGGGCTCGGGTGTGATCATGATCATGAACCACAGCCGCGATCTCAGGCGGACGTGCTATCACCTGGCGCGCTTCTTTGCGCACGAGTTCGTGTGGCAAGTGTTTCCCCTGCCAGCTCGGCACCCAGCGGCAGCTCGAGATCGTCGACCGGCTGGCGCAAGGTCGGCTGCACCCGGGGGACCTGGAGGCGCTGGACGACGTCGCCTTCGCCATGACCGAGACGTCGATCTGCGGACTCGGCGTGACCGCCAGCACCGCCATCCTCTCCGCCCGCCAGCGCTGGCCTGCGGCGTTCCAGCCGCAGGCAGGCTGAGGCCCATGGCCGGAAACCTTCGGTCATGAGTTCTGAGGCGCCGGCGCTGCCCGGCGGCTAAGCAACAGGAGGCCGATGGCCGAACGCATTGAGCTGACGATCGACGGCCGGTCGGTGCAGATCGAATCCGGGGCGACGCTCCTGGAGGCTGCCCGGCAGGCGGGGATCACCATCCCCGTGCTGTGCTATTCGCCCCGAACGACGGCCAACGGCTTGTGCCGGATGTGCGTCGTCGAAGTCGAAGGCGTGCGCGGGCTGGTGGCGTCGTGTGTCACTCCGGCGAGCGCCGGCGCGCGCGTGCACACCGAGTCCGAAAGGATCCTGCGGGCGCGGCGCACGCTGTTGGAGATGCTGGCCTTCTCCGTCGACCTGTCAGAAGCCCCGGAACTTCAGGCGCTGATGAGCGCCTACGCCTGCCGGCCGGAGAGATTCGACGGCGGCGAGCGGCGGCGCCCGGAGCTGATTGACGACAACCCGATGTACATCCGCGACTACGCCAAGTGCGTGTTGTGCTGGCGCTGTGTCCAGGTGTGCGCCAACGACGCGGAGTTTACCTTTGCGCTCGACTTCACCGGCCGCGGCCACGCGACACAGATCGGGACGTTCCTCAACCGGCCGATGCCTGAGACTACGTGCGTGTTCTGTGGTCAGTGTGTTGACGTGTGCCCGAGCGGGGCGCTCAAGCCCCGGCGCGAGTGGCTCCTCGAGCAGGGCATGTCCCCCGAGGCGATGCTGCAGGCGACGCTCTCGGAAAAGAAGAAGCGCCGCAAGAGTTAACGCCCTGGCCACCGGGCCGGGGAGGGAAGCGGAACGGGAGGGCTTCCTCCCGGCGAGCGGCGGGCCGCAGCGAGGGGCCGGTCTGTTCTCCTTGTGCGACGTGCCGGCTTCGTCTCGGGAAGGCAGGCTGAGGGGTGGGCGCCAGAGCATCGGAACCGGGCACCTGCGGGCCGAGGCGGAGCCGAACCGCATGGGCCCTGGGGGGAGAAAGATGAGACACGCGTGATCCGTCCGGATCGTGTCGTCACCACCGTGTGTCCGTACTGCGGCGTGGGGTGCAATCTCGAGCTCTACCTGCGCGACGACGCCATCTATCGCGTCTCGTCTCCGGCGGACAGCGTCATCAACCATGGGAACCTGTGCGTCAAGGGCCGCTTCGGTTACGACTTCGTCTACCACCCGAAGCGCGTGACCACCCCGCTCGTGCGTCGAACCCCGCAGGCGCCCGGCCGGCGCACGCAGGCCTTCGATCGCTCCGAATGGCGCCCGGTCAGCTGGGAAGAAGCGCTCGACCTGGTCGCCGACCGCCTGACGCAGATCTACCGGGCGGAAGGTTCGCATGGCCTGGCGGCCTACAGCTGCGCCAAGGCGACGAACGAAGACAACTACCTGCTGCAGAAGCTATTCCGCACCCAGTTTCGCACCAACCATATCGACCACTGCACTCGCCTGTGTCATGCCGGCTCGGTCGTGGCGCTGCAGATGGCGCTGGGCTCGTCGGCGATGAGCAACACCGCCGCCGAGGTGACCGAAAACGACGTGTTCATCGTCACCGGCTCGAACACATCCGAGACTCACCCGATCATCGCCCTGCAGATGAAGGCCGCCGTCGAGAAGCACGGCGCGCGTCTGATCGTCGTCGACCCGCGGCGGATTGAAATGGTCAACTGGGCGACGCTGTGGCTTCCGGAGCGGCCCGGCACCGACGTGCCGGTCTTCTCGGCCATGGCGCACGTGATCCTCAAAGAGAAGTTGTACAACGAGGACTTCGTGCGCTCGCGGACGGAAGGCTTCGAGGCCTTCGCCGCCTCGATGGAGGCCTTCACCCCCGAGTACGCCGAGGCGATCTCGGGCGTATCGCGCGATCTGATCGTGGAGGCCGCCCGGATGTATGCCGGTGCGCGCAACGCCGCCATCTACTGGGCGCTGGGCATCCCGGAGCACTCCCACGGCACCGATAACGCCATGAGCCTGATCCATCTGGCGCTTCTCACCGGGCACATCGGCCGGCGCGGCACCGGGTTGAACCCGCTGCGCGGGCAGAACAACGTGCAGGGGGCGTCCGATGCGGGGGCGATGCCGTGGCACTACCCCGGCTATCAGCGGGTCGATGATGACGCCGCGGCGCGCAAATTCGAGGCGGCGTGGAACATCGAGCCGGGGGGACTGAACCGTGCCCTCGGCCTGACGACGACCGAGATCATGTCGTCCGTCGGCCCGGGAGGCGTCCGCGCCCTGTACATCATGGGCGAGAACCCGATGATGTCCGAGCCCAACCTGAACCACACCCGTCTACAGATGGAGCAGCTGGAGTTCCTGGTGGCGCAGGATCTGTTCCTGAATGAATCAGGCGCCTATGCCGACGTGTTCCTGCCGGCCGCCTCCTGGGCCGAGAAGGAAGGAACGTTCACCAACACCGATCGGCGGGTCCAGCGCGTTCGCATGGCCATGCCGCCGCGCGGCCAATCGCGCCCGGACTCGGAAATCCTGTGCGACCTGGCGCTGCGCATCGAGAAGCGCCTTGGCACGCCGACCGCTGGCTGGACGTACGCCGGACCGTCCGAGGTGCTGGAGGAGATGGGTCGGCTGGTCCCCGAGTACGCCGGGGTGCGCTACTCCCGGCTCGAGGGCGAGGGCCTGCAGACTCCGGTGTGGGACGAGAACCATCCGGGCACACCTTTCCTCTTCGCCGGCACTTTCCCAAGCGGACGGGCGAAGTTCTTTCCTCTGGAGTATCGGCCGACGGTCGAGATGCCGGATGAAGAGTACCCACTGATCCTGACCACCGGGCGTGTGCTCGAGCACTGGCACGGCGGGACGCTTACCCGCAACTCGAAGCTAGATGATTTGTACCCGGAGGCGGTTGTGGAGATCCATCCGGCGGATGCCGCTCGCCTCAAACTGGTGGAGGGCCAGGCGGTGCGAGCCTCATCGCGCCGCGGCTCGGTGGTCCTGCGGGCTCGCGTCACACAGAAGTCGACGATCGGCGTGGTGTTTATCGCCTTCCACTTCGCCGAGGCGGCCGCCAATCTGCTGACCATCGATGCCCTCGATCCACTGGCCAAGATCCCGGAGTACAAGGCCTGTGCGGTGCGAATCGTCGGTGCCCGAGAAGAGGAACTTCGCCGCCCTGAGGCCCGGCTCAATCGCGGTCGGTGGTGAGATGACCGGCGGCAACCGATGGCGGGCGTTCATGGGGTCTTGTCGTGAGGCTGCAGGCTCGCCGCGCCGGACGTCGGCGCAGTTGCCCGCGGCACTCATCCAGGTAGGGCGGTTGCCGGCTGGCCGGCGTTGGGACATACTGGAGGCTGCGAGCGCACCCTGACGTCGGACGGAGCATGATGGCGAACGCCTACGCACTGAGTGTCGTTCTCTCGGCCTTCCTGCTTTTCCAGATTCAACCCATGATCGGCAAGGTGATCCTGCCCTGGTTTGGCGGGTCGTCGGCCGTGTGGTCGACCGTCCTGCTCTTCTTCCAGTGCGTCCTGACCGGCGGGTACGCGTATGCCTACTGGCTCCTCGGACGCCTACGCGGCCGCCAGCAGGGGATCGTGCACCTGGTCTTCCTGGCGATCTCCGCTGGGCCTGCTGGGAATTGCGGCGTTCACATGGCCGTCGCCGCTGACGCCGGCCATCGCGTGGCGCCCGGTGGACAGCACGCTGCCCGTCTGGGGAATCCTGCGCCTGCTTGCAGTCGCCGTCGGGGTGCCGTACTTCCTGCTGGCGTCCAACAGCACGCTGATGCAGGCCTGGTTCGGTCAAGAGCAGAGCGCTCGGACCCCCTACCGCCTGTATGCGTTGTCCAATGCCGGTTCCTTGGCGGCGCTGATCAGCTACCCGCTCGTGTTCGAGCCTCTCCTGACGCTCCGAGCGCAGGCCTTCCTGTGGACGGCGGGCTACGCGGCCTTCGCCGTCAGTGCGGCGGCCCTGGCGCTGAGGGCATACCGCCGTGCCCCGTCGGTCCCCGAGGTGAGCCGCAACGCCCCGAAAGAGGCGGAGGCCCGCCCCGGCCTCGGACTGCACCTTTTGTGGGCCGGGCTGGCGGCGGTCGCCTCGGCACTGCTGATCTCGGTGACGAGCCAGACCACGCAAGAAGTGGCCGCGGTCCCGTTCCTGTGGGTCGTGCCGCTTTCGATCTACCTGCTGACCTTCATTCTCGCATTCTCGGGCGGACGAGGATACTCGCGGCGAATCTACCGGATCGCCTACTTCGGGTTCGCATTCCTCAGCGTGTGGATGCTGGCGAAATCTCCCCCGTTCACCATCCTGACCCAGATGTTGATCTACGCCGGGCTGCTGTTCGTGGCGTCGATGATCTGCCACTGCGAACTCTACGGGCTGCGTCCGTCACCGCGCTCCCTGCCTTCGTTCTATCTGATGGTAGCCGTCGGAGGGGCGCTCGGCGGGATCTTCGTCAACCTGGTCGCACCGTTCGTATTCCCTTCCGGTTTCTGGGAACTGCAATGGGCCGTCGTCGCCTGCGGTGTGCTGTTCACGATCGTGATCGTGCGGGAGCGTCCGGCGGCTGCGTCGCGACGGCGTCAACGCAAGACAGCCGGGCGAACGCACTCCACAGGGGCGGAAGCTCCGGCCGGACATCCTGGCTTCGGCGGCGTTGCTGCTGCTGCTCAGCGGGCTGGTGATCGCCTTGATGGCCGCGTTTCCTCCAGCACGCTCGCCGTGCGGCGCGGGTTCTACGGTGTGCTGCGGGTGTGGGAGATCAATACGGAGGAGCCGGCCCTGCGGGCCTATCAGCTCACCCATGGCCGGACGGTGCATGGGTTCCAGTTCGAGGCCCCCGAACTGCGCGATGTGCCGACGACTTACTATACTGAGACCAGCGGGGTCGGGCTGGCGCTGCTCAACCACCCGGCCCGCCCGGCGAACCTTCGCATCGGCGGACTGGGGCTGGGTGTCGGAGTGATCGCACGCTACGCGCAGCCGGGCGACGTGTTGCGGTTCTACGAAATCAACCCGGACATGATCCGCCTCGCAGAAGGCGATGGCGGTTACTTCTCGTTCGTGTCGGACTCCAAGGCGGAGACGACGATCGTGGCTGGCGATGCGCGCCTGTCGCTGGAGCGTGAGTTGTCCAGCCCGGGGCCGCAGGACTTCGATGTCCTGGTGCTGGACGCGTTCAGCGGGGACGCGGTTCCGCTGCACCTGCTCACGCGCGAGGCCTTCGAGGTCTATCTGCAGCATCTGGCTTCGGACGGCGTGCTGGCGGTGAACGTCTCCAACCGATACTTCGATCTGAGCCTGCAGGTCTACCGGCTGGCCGAAGCGTTCGGCCTTCAGGCAGTGAAGATCGAGGATCGAGGAGACGCCGTGCGGAGCTACAACTCGATCTGGATGCTGCTTGCCCGCGATCGTCAGCCTGCTCGACGTTCCGGCGCTCGCTTCCCGGGAGGCCGCCGCGCCGGCGATCCCCGCCGGGCTGCGCCTGTGGACGGATGACTACAGCAATCTGCTCCAGATCCTGAGGTGAGCCGGATCGATGACAGGGACGACAGGGCGTCCCTCCGCTGGAGGCTGCTGGTCCTTCGGGGCTTGCGGCGGGACGGCTCCGGGTAAGCGACCGGCAGGCACGCTCCCGCGCCCCGAGAGCTTGAGTTCATCGAGTAGAATCTCCCAAACCATGGATCAATAAGGAGGCAGAGGGTATGAATGCTCGTCGGGTGTCTTGGATAGTGGTGCTGCTCGCGCTTCTCGGCGCGACGCTCGCGTGTGGCGGGAGCGTCAGCACGGCCAACGTGGCCGATGCCTGGATGTCGACCGATGAGGGCGGCGCCAACCGAACGACCGTCTTCACACAGGACGCCGACCTTCTATGCCCAGGCGGACCTGAAGAATGCGCCGGACGACACGAGCGTGAAGGCGGTGTGGACGGCCGTGGACGTGCAGGACACCGAGCCCGGCCTCATGATCAACGAGACCGAGTTCACGACCGGCAGCGGCCAGGTGCATTTCACGCTGAGCAATGACAGCCTGTGGCCCACCGGGACATACCGGGCCGAGATCTACCTGGGAGAGGAGCTGGTCAAGACGCTCGACTTCTCGGTGCAGTAGGGAGGCGCGCGACGCGGTAGGGGCGAAGCGTGCTTCGCCCCTACGGTGGACGCGGAAAGCCAAGGGGGAGTCCATGGCCTTGCGTGCCCTGCTACCGCGCAGGCGGAGTCCGCTCCGTCTGCGCGGTTTCGATTACGCGCAGCCTGGGGCCTATTTCGTCACCGTGTGCACAGATAGGAGGGAGGCCCTGTTTGGCATGGTGGTCGATGGGGTGGTACGGCCCTCGGCAGAGGGCGAGATCGTTGGAAGGCACTTGGCTCTGCCCCCCGATCACTATCCAGACGTGCAGATGGACGCCTTCGTCGTCATGCCGAATCATGTGCATGGCATTGTGATCCTCCGTGGACACGTAGGGGCGGGTTTCAAACCCGCCCCTACGGCATGCGAGGGGAGGTTGTCGGTAGAGCCGGTGGGTCGGCACCATTCCTTGTCCGAGATCGTCCGAGGCCTTCAAGACGTTCTCGGCGAGAAGGATCAATCTCCTGCGCGGGAAGCCTGGCGCGCCGGTCTGGCGGCGGGGGTTCTACGAGCACGTCATCCGCACGATGCTGACCTCGAACGGGTCCGAGAGTACATCGAGGCGAATCCGATTCGTTGGGCGGACGACGAGGAGAATCCCAACTGCATTGTCCCGTAGGGGCGGGTTTCAAACCCGCCCCTACGTAGTTGTGGAATGCCACATGCCGCGGATGTACACCGGCTACCGTCGTGGAGGACAGGCTATCGACGGATTGTGGAGGGGGCGTATCGCCGAGAGGCCAGGCGACGTGCGGTCAGGCCGTGGTCGGCTGGGTGCGCTGGAAGCGCAGGTCGCGGGCCAGCATGCGCTCGAGCCCGTCCTGCAAAGTCACGCGCGGCACGTAGCCGAGTTTGGCACGTGCCAGCGTCAGGTCGGCGCACATGCGGGACGAGCCGGCGTCCTGGTCGTCCTTGTAGATCCACTCGGCCCCGCCGCTCATCACCTCGAGCACGCGCTGCGCCAGATCGCGCACACTGGTCTCAACGCCGCTGCCGATGTTGATCACCTGCCGGTTGACGGTCGGCGCCGTGGCGGCGGCCACCAGCGCCTCGACCACGTCGTCGACGTAGACGAAATCGCGCGTCTGCGCCCCGCGGCCGTGGATGACGATGGTGCCGCCGCGCGACGCCTGGCGCAGGAAGTGGGGCACCACCGGCGGGTGGGCGGCCGGAAGAGGCTGCCCGGGCCCGTACGTGTTGAACACTCGCAGCGCAACCGTCTCGATCCCCCACAGCGTCCCGATCGTCCGGACGTAGAACTCGGCTGCCAGCTTGGAGACGGCGTAGGGCGAGCGCGGGTCGGGCGCCATCGGCTCCACCAGCGGCTGCTGCTGCTGGTCGCCGTAGACCGCGCCGGAGGAGGTCAGCACGACGCGCTTGACGCCCACGTCGCGCATCGCTTCCATCACGCTGACCGTCCCGCCGACGTTGACGGCGTTGTACTCCCGCGGGTACAGGACCGATTCCTGGACCGAGACGCGGGCCGCCAGGTGATAGACGCAGTCGATGTCCTGCAGCAGGGTCCACAGCTTCGGGCGGTCGATCACATCGCCGCGGGTGAAGAGCACGCCGGGATCCAGGCGTGCGGGATCGCCGGCCGAAAGGTCATCCAGCCCGCGCACCTGATGGCCCTTCGCGGGCCAATCGGTTGGCGAGGGCGGACCCGAGAAACCCGGCGGCGCCGGTCACGAAGAAGTTCATGCGGTCAGGGCGGCTTTCCCGGAGTCTCAAGCCCCGGCGGACGCCGGGGAGGAGGATTATAGCATGCCGGCCGCCGGTTGGCGGGGACACGCACCGGCTGGTAAGATGCCGGCATGTCCACCGCACGCTTCCGCCACAGCCTCGGGGTCGGGATCAGCCTGCTGCTGTGGGCGCTGAGCCTCTCCCTCCTGCTGACCTACAGCAGCGTGCGGCTGCAGGATCCTTTGCAGCAGGTCCGGCGCTTCACCCGCGCGGCGGAGTTCGACTTCCTGACGTGGACGGTAGATGCCGCGGCGGTCAAGATCCGCCAGGCCAGCCTGGGCAACAGCGGGTACCTGGATCGCGATCAGGGCCGTGAGGCGGTCCTGGGGTATCTGCAGTTGGTGCGGGTGTCCGAGGAGCAGCAAGCGAACCTGGCGGAGGTGTATGCCGATGCGTCGCTCGATGACCGCGAGGCAGCGGCCGCGCCGCTTGCCGCTCGACTGGCGAAAACGCGTGCGGACTTGCAGCATCTTCAGCCGGCCGCAGAGGCCGTGCTGCAGGAACAGGTGGCCGTCGTCCTCGCCGATCTCGGCCTGGGGGTCGGCGGGGCGGTCTTCCCGCCCGTGTCGTTCCAGTTCTCGCGCCTGCCGGACGCGCTGATCGTCTCGCCGCGCACGGCCATCCGCCAGGACGCCAACATCCAACTTGCACCGGGTATGCCGCTGGAGGAGCACATCGCCCTGGAGCGTCGGGTCGAACAGGCGCTCGATATGTCGGCGCTCGTCGTCCCGGTGGGCGGCATCGGCACCTACCCGACGATGGTCCAGGAGACGACGTCGCTCGACTGGGTCCTGGAGACCGTCGTCCACGAATGGGTCCACAACTACCTGTCGCTCCGGCCCCTGGGCCTGAGCTACGACGTCAGCCCCGAACTTCGCACCATGAACGAGACGGTCGCCTCCCTGCTGGGGACGGAGATCGGCGGGCAGGTCCTGCGCCGCTACTATCCCGAACTGGCGCCGCCTCCTGCTCCATCGCCTCAGGCTTCCGTCGCGCCGCCGGAACCTGCCCAAGTGTCCGAGCCTCCACCGTTCGACTTCCGGGCGGAAATGCACACCACCCGGGTCCACGTCGATGCGCTGTTGGCGGCGGGGGCGGTGGACGAGGCTGAGGCGTACATGGAGGCGCGACGCCAGGTCTTCTACGACCAGGGTTATCACTTCCTGCGCAAGCTCAACCAGGCGTACTTCGCCTTCTACGGTGCCTACGCCGACGAGCCCGGAGGCGCGGCTGGGGAAGATCCGGTGGGCGGCGCCGTCCGCGCGCTGCGCGCCCGCAGCGATTCGGCGCTCACCTTCTTGCGCCGCATGGCGTGGATGGGCGACTACGCCGACCTGACGCGGGCGCTCGCCTCTCCTGATTGATCCCGGGCGACCCTGCGCTCTCCGAGTCCGGCGTGTCGTTAGGCCGCCGGCCGCGCGCCAGCGGCTGCACGTCGACGAAGGAGCGCGGCGGCCGACGTCACGGCAGGAGTCTCAACCGTCAGTCCGATCAGCACCTGCGATCCTCTGCTGCACGGAGGTCTGGAAGGACTTCAGGCAGGTTCGACCGGGCACAGATCGGCGGGCGACAGCGTGCGGTTGGCGTACCCGAAGTACAGCGGGGTGACGACCTCGTCGGCGTGTGCCTCGGCGAACGCACGGGCCGCCATACAGCCCTGCTCCACATCGCCGGTCTGCGCCGTACGCCTCCCAGAAGGCTTGCGCCATGACGGCGTAGGCATGCCCGACAGACCCGGAAGGGTACTGGTTCTGAAGGATCCCATACGCCTTCCCGGCATCCCCTTCATCATTCATCTGCACGTAGGTCAGGACGACCTGGAACATCGAGTATCCGATCAGATTGGCCTGCTCGGTCGCCGGATCCACCCAATCCAGCAGCGAATTCGTCGAGCGCCACGCGATGGTACAGATCCAGGGCCTGCCGGAAGTCACCGGCGCGTGTGGCGGCGTCCGCATCGAGCGCGACGTGGATCCGGTAGCGGGGCGGCTCGAGCTGTTCCGAAACGAGGCGAAAGCTCTGGTCGACCGGATCCCAATCCCAGGACCGTGTGAACTTGCGAAAGGGACCGGCGCCGACCGAAGCGATGCCGGTGGCGGTGATGTCGACCGAGCCGTCTGCCGCGCGGTTGACCTCCGGGTAGGGGAGGTCATCGGACGGGTCGAGCGGCAGACGGCGGAGCTGCGTGTCGGAGAGAGACAGCACCTCGAAGCGCTGGAAGCAGGTGTGCGCTCCGCACGTCTCCCATCCCAGCAGCAGGTCGGCGGACGAGTCGCCGGTCAACTCGGCGCTGGCATGCAGGACAGGGAGGCCGTCCGGCGGTTCGACGATGATCGCTGCGCCGGCGACGTAGTGGTCGAGCTGACACAACAGGACCAATACAGACCCGTGTCTGCCGGATTGCGGGGCCGGGCGAAACACGACGGCCGGGGACCCGGCGCGCGGCCAGCGGGCCAACAGGTTCGAGTACCTCGATCACCAGGTCGAGCCAGGAATCGCCGTTGAGGTCGAGGGCGAATAGCGGATCGCCCCGGTCAGAGGTGAGGCCGGCGGAGTTGAGTTCGGTCGTGAGGCCGGCGAGGCTTCCACCGCGATTGAGATAGCCAAGGACCGAGTCACTCACACTTCCCGGATCGTCCAAGTTGGGCGGTGCCGGGTTGCCGGGCGGGACCGGACACGGGGTGGCGATCGATGGATCGGGGGTCGCACTCGGCCGCTCGGGTGTGAGCGACGGGCGTGGGAGAGGGCTCGACGCCGGGCGTCAGGGTCGCCGGCGGGACCGACGGCGTCTCGGGCAAGCAGCCTCCAACGAGCAAAGCCGCCACCGACATTCCTGCCAGCAGGCATGCAACGCGCATGACGTCTCCAATCGGCTTGAGTGTACGCCGCTCGGGCAGCCGCATCAAATCGAAAGCACATGACAAGAGGGGCGTGTCGAGAGACAGGTGCTGGGGGAGGCAGGGGCACGGCATGCCGTGCCCCTGTTCGTGTGAGGCATGGTGACTGGGCGGCGGCGCGCCGTCCGGCGAGGAAGTAGACCAGCGAGGCGCCGAACAGGCCGGTGCCGAGTGGGACGAGCATGCGGGGGGCCGCTGGCTCGGCGATCCTAAAGCGCCTGGCTGGTCCACTCAAGAGACGCCAGCAGCCGATCGAGGCGCCGGGATCCGCAAAAGGCGGGCCTGTGCAGTCGCGATCCGATTCAGAGTCGTCAAGCGTGGGCCGGCCGGCGGCCGACCGCCCAGGGTCGGCTGCAAGCTCAGGCTCGTGCTTGGAGGTCAGGCTCTCCTGATGCAGAATTGGCATGCGGCTTGGGTGCCGCTGCCATGATGGATGCTCTTGCCTTTCCCTCGGGGCGGCCGCCGGCGCGGCCTGGACCCCTGGCTCGTTTCCTCCCGCCCTTGGAGAGCGGGACGGCGCGGCGTGCCCTGACGCTGTGCGAGCCCGCGGACGCCTGGGTGCTCGACCCGTTTGGCGCGAGCCCGCGCCTTGCCGTGGAGCTGGCGCGCGCCGGGGCGGGCGTCCTGACGGCGTGCAACAATCCGGTGACACGCTTCGTCCTGGAAGGCATGGCCCAGCCGATCCCGGCCGCCGACCTGAGCACCGCCCTGGCTCGCCTGGGAACCGCCGCCAAGGACAACGCACGCCTCGAAGGCTTTGTGCTGGACCTGTACCTGACCGCCTGCTCACGCTGCAAGACACCCGTATCCGCCGAGCGGTTCATCTGGGATCGCGAGGCGGGAATCCCGGTCGTGCGGACATACACCTGCCCGCACTGCGGCCACGGCGGAGACGAGTTGACGACGACGGCCGATCGTGAACAGGCGGCGAGCTACACCCGACGCGGGCTGCAGCAGGCGCTGGCGCTCGAGCAGCTTGCGCCGGCAGGCGACCCCGACCGCGAGCATGCCGAAGCCGCCCTGGCGGTCTACCCGGGGCGGGCGGTCTTCGGGCTGATTACGCTGACGAGCAAGCTCGATTCACTCGACCTCGAGCCGCCGATCCGAAGGGCGGCGGAGGCGCTGTTGCTCTCGGCATTCGACGCGTCGAACGCCCTGTGGGGATTCCCGGAGGGGCGCACACGGCCGAGGCAGCTGACCGCCTCGCCGCACTTCGTCGAAGTCAATGTCTGGCGCGCGCTGGAGACGGCGATCGGTGAATGGAGCTTCGAGTCGCCGGCAGTCGAGCTGGCAGCGTGGCCACACGCCGAGGAGCCCATGGCCGGCAGGCTGTCGCTGTTTGCCGGTCCGTCGCGCGAGTTGGCCGCCACGCTGGCTCGAGGGCAGGTGCGGCGCGTGCTGACCGTCCTGCCGCGGCCGAATCAGGCGTACTGGACGCTCTCGGCGCTGTGGGCCGCCTGGCTGTGGGGCCGCGAATTGGCCGCGCCGATCCGTGTGGCGCTCCACCGCCGGCGCTATGACTGGGCCTGGCACGCCTCCGCGCTGCGCAGCGCGCTGGCGTCGCTGACGTCGGCCATGGACGACGACGCCCAAATCGTAGCGCTGATGCCGGAAGCGGAGCCGGGTTTCGTTGCGGCCGCGGCGCTGGGGCTCGATGCCGCCGGTTTCGAGATGACCGGCCAGGCGATGCGCGCCGAAGATGGCCAGGCCGTGTTGCGCTGGGTGCGCCGCGTTCATCCGGCGACGGCGGTGGATGCCGCTGCCCTCACTCCGTCGATGACAAACGCCGCACGGCAGGTGGTCGAGGCACGCGGCGAGCCATCGCCGTTCGCTTGCCTGCACGCCGCCGCCTGGGGGGTGCTGGCGCAGGAGCGGCAGCTCGCGCCGCTGCTGCAGGCGGAGGAGGCACGCGCTCTGACGCTGCTGAACGACCGCTTCGAGAAATCGCTGGCCGACAAGCGGGCCTTTGTTCGCTTCGGCGCCGGCGCTGAGGCGGAGGTGGGGCAGTACTGGCTGGCCGATCCGGCCACTGCCGGCGAGCCGTTGGCCGACCGGGTGGAAAGGCTGGTCGTCGAGCAGCTTCGTCTGCACGATGTAGTCGCTGAAGACCAGGTGGAGGTCGAAGCCTGCCGCTCGCTGCCCGGGCTGTTGGCGCCTGAACGCCGCCTGATCCAGGCCTGCCTCAGGTCATACGCCACGGCGGAGGACTCCGAAGTGGGCTGGAGACTGCGGCCAGAGGATGATCCCCCGACGCGCGCCCGCGACCAGGAGGAAGTCACCCGCCTGCTGCTTGAGATCGGGGAGCGCCTGGGCTACTCTGGTCATCCAGCCGCAAGACATCCTGTGGCGCGACGCCTTTGGGGTGGATCGCTACATCTTCCGCGTGCGGTCGCACGCCGCATTCGGGGAAGCCTTGCGCGACGCCGGCGAAGTGATCCACGTCCTGCCCGGCGGGCGCGGGCCACTGGTGGCGGAGAAAGCCCGCCGTGACCCTCGGCTGCGCGCCTGGCTGCAGGCCGGGCTGCGGGTGGTGAAGTTCCGTCATGTCCGGCGCCTAGCGGCTGAGACCACCCTGACCCGCGACAATCTCGAAGAACGGTTGGCGCTCGACCCGATCGACGAGAGCGACCCACAACTGCCGCTGCTCTGAGAGCGTCCCCCGCTGCGCTTCCCCGCTCGGCCGGCGCGGCTCGCCTTCAGGCTGACGCACCCCCCTCCAATCCCGCAGGCGCGACGCCGTGCCTCCACGACGCTGCCGGATTCTTCCGCCCACGCCGCAAGCGCCGGCCACATGCGCTCCAGTCCTTGCTTCCACGCGGCGTGCGGGCAGGCGAAGTTCAAACGAACGAAGCCGCGGCTGCCTGGGTCGGAATCCTCTCCGCGTGTGAGGGCGAGGTTTCCCTGCAGGGTGTGCCAGCGAGAAAGCAGGAGGGGAAATACAGGCGTAGGGGCGGGTTTCAAACCCGCCCCTACGATTGATGTGCAATCCTCACGGGCGCGATGGCACCCCGCTCCTCAGGCGAATTCGATCCGGACGAGAATGGGGATTCAGTAGATCGCGCGCCGGCAACTACGGCGTCGGGGTCTCGGTCGGGGTGGGCGTCTCGGTCGGCGTGGGCGTGGGCGTCAGCGTCGCAGACGGCACCAGCGTCGGGGTGGGGGTGACCGTCGGGGTCGGCGTCGGCGTGGGCGTTGGCAGGTTGACGATCAGATGCAGCTCGACGCCTGCCTTGCCGCTGTTTGTGTTGCGCACCGTCAGCCGGAGCGTGATCGGGCCGTTGGCGACGCCGGCCAGATCCCAGTCGGTCAGCTTGCCCGGGTCGCGCAGCGCCGTTGAGCTGATCGCCAGATCGGGCCATTGATCGGGGTTGTTGCCGACGCCGTACTCGAGCACCCAGTCCTTGAAGTCCGACGGCGCCCAGGCCCGGCCGAAGATCGCCAGAGGGCCGGAAGTGACAACGGATCCATCGGACGGAGAGCTGAAGGCCACCACCGGGTGCGGCGAGTTGGCTGAGCAGACCGTGGTCGGAATGAAGAACAGATCTTCCTTCTTGATGCCCAGACGATCTTCGAGGAACGCCTGTCCCTGTGAGTTTTCCTTGAGCCACTTCTGCGCCCAAGGATCGGTGACCGCCAGACCGACGCGTTCGGTGGCGTAGTCGCGGCAGGCGTCGGAAGCGAGCTCGAGCGAGAAGCTGTCGACCCAGACGCGCTGCCAGAGATCCTTCTCGGCCGGAAGCGGAGGCTGGTCTTGCGTGAACTGCTCCAGGCGTTGGTCCGGGCACCATTCGGACGGTTCCGCGCCCGAGAGGGCACAGACCGCCCGGTCGACGATGGCCGAAGGCCGGGCGAAGGCGGTCGGTTGATTGTCCGTCAATCGCGGGACGGCGAACTGCATGAAGGCATTCCAGACCGGCGCCGCACCGGTGACGCCGGAGATCTTGCCCATCGGGGTGAAATCAGCGTTGCCGATCCACACGCCGACGGCCAGGTCCGGCGTCCAGCCCATCGTCCAGTTGTCGCGAAAATCATTTGTCGTCCCGGTCTTGACCGCCGCGGGGAACGGGAGATTGAGCACCGAGTTGGGGCCGAAGGCCGGCGTTCGGGCGGCGTTGTCCGAGAGGATCGAGTTGATCAGGTAGGCATGTTCGGGGCGGATCACCGGCTCCGCCGGCGGCGCCTGGTGCTCGTAGACCGTCTTGCCGGTGAAGTCGTCGATGCGTGTGATTGCGAACGTCGGCATGCGCTGTCCGCCGTTAGCGTAGGCGGCGTAGGCGGCGGTGAACTCAAGCGGCGTGACCTCCCCTCCCCCGAGCGTCAGCGCCAGGCCGTAATCGCTGCGGGTGAGGGTCGTGATCCCCAATCGCTGTGCGAAAGCGATCAGGCCTTCATTCTGTGGGGTATCGGTCCGATCGTAGATGCCGACGAAGTCCAGCGTCTTGACCGCCGGCACGTTGTACGAGTTGGCCAGCGCCGATCGCACCGTGATGGGGCCGTGGAAGCGCTCATCGTAGTTGACCGGTTTGTAGGGCTCGCGCGGGTCGTTGGGATCGCCGGACGGCGGGAACTCGGAAGGCACATCCCAGATCAGTGTCGCCGGGGTCCAGCCCTTCTCGAACGCGGCCGTATAGGTCATCGGCTTCATCGACGAACCCGGCTGGCGCGGGCGGATCGCCATGTTGACCTGACCGGCGTGGGCTTCATCGTAGAAATCGGCCGAGCCCACCATGGCCACGATCTCCCCCGTCGCCGGCCGCACGGCCACCAGGGCGCCGTCGGTCACGTTCAGCTCCATCAGGGAGGCGACCTGGTCGTGGATCAGCCGCTCGGCTTCGTCCTGGAGCGCCGGATCGAGCGTGGTGTGCACGGTGAAGCCCGAACGGTAGATCGTCTGCGGGTCGTACATCGATTCGAGCAGCGTGCGCACGTAGTTGACCCAGTGCGGGTAGCGCATGAAGACATCGGGGGTGTGGAAGGTGAAGTTCTCGAGCTCGGCTGCGGCGGCGCCCGCCTCTTCGGGGGTAATGCACACCGCCGGATCGGACTTCGCCCACGAAGATGCAACCGGCCTCGAGGCTGGCCTCGACCATCAGACCCAGCACCTGACGCTGGCGGTTGAGCGTGACCTCGCGGTTGGTGTAAACGTCGTAGACCGCCGGGGCCTGCACCAGACCGGCGAGGAACGACGCCTGGGTCAGCGTCAGCCTGTCGGCCGTCGTGTCGAAGTAGGTCTCGGCGGCCGCCTCGATCCCGTAGGCCAGGTTGCCGTAGTTGTTCTGGTTGAGATACAGCTCGAGGATCGCGTCCTTGGTGTAGGTGCGGGTGATCTCGGCCGCCAGGAGCACCTCGCGGATCTTGCGCAAGGCGGAAATCCGCGTGCGCTCCTCGGGGGTGAAGAGCAGGTTGCGCGTGACCTGCTGCGTGATGGTCGACGCCCCGGAGACCACCTCGCCGCCCTGCAGGTTCTGCCAGACGGCGCGGACGATGGCCCACAGGTCATATCCCGGATGCTCGTAGTACAGCTTGTCTTCGGTGGCCAGCGTGGCGGCCACGAAGTAGGGCGAGATGCGTTCGAGCGGCACGTACGTCCTGCGGCCGGCGTTGGGATCGAGGATCTCATACAGCAGATTGCCGTCACGATCGAGAATGCGTGTGGTCTCGAACTGGGGGGCACGGCTGCTCAGGTCATCGGCCGACGGTAAGGTGGAAGCCAGGCTGTAGTACTGGTACAGGCCGAACGACGCCACGGCGATCAGCAGCGCCAGCAGGACGAACAGGCCCAGGATCAGCATGCGTACGGCGCAGCCGCCGCAGCCGGAGGACCCGCCGCGGCGTCGCGGCGTGCCGCGGCGCGAGGTGGTATCGGGCGGAGGGATGTAGGCTGCGGGCGAGACGCGCGTCCCGGACAGGTCGCGCTCGGGGACGCGCTGCGGGAGCGGCATCCCGTCGCGATCGTAGGCGGGCAGGGGACGCGGCGTGGCACCCGAGCTGACGGTGCCTCCGGCGGGAATGGGCGCCTCGGGCGGCAGCGTGAATCCCTCGCTCTCCGCCGGTCGGCTGCCGGGCGCGTCGTCCGGAGGCATGGAAGAATCGTCAGGAGGGATCATGAGAGACGTGGGGGTTCACCTGTCTGCAACGACGCCCAGGCGCGGGCCCAAGTTCCCGCCGTCCGGTGAGGCGCGATCCGATTATAGCATCGGGGTACGCGCCGGGTCACGGACGGCTCTTAATCAGCGCCACCCAGCGGCCGCGCATGCAGGTGTCGCCGGCCTGATTGCGGACATCGATGCCCAGGGTGATCGCACCGCCCCCGAGGCGCGCCAGTGCCTTGGTCTCCTCGACCGTCAGCACGGCATGCACGGTGTCGCCGATGAACACCGGCTTGCTGAACTTCCACTCGACGATTTCGCGGAAGGCCAGCACCGTGCCTTCCATCACGCCGGTGCGGGTGGCCAGGCCGGAGACGATCGACACGACCAGCAACCCGTGCGCCACGCGCTGCCCGAAGGGCGTCGACGCGGAGAACACCGCATCGGTGTGGATCGAGTTGTAGTCGCCGGTCAGCCCGGCGAAGGCGACGATGTCGCCCTCGGTGATCGTGCGCGCCGGGGTGGTCACGCTCTGCCCGACCTGGAATTCCTCGAAGTACAGGTCCGCGCCGGTTCATCGGGTCCCCACTCATGGGTTGCTCCTTGGCGAAGGGTGGATGGCATTCTAGCACGGCCCCACGCAGGGCTGGAGTGAGATCGTGATTCCACTCCCCGTGCGGGGTTAGAATCCGAGACTCACTTCGCCCGGCGCGGCTCTCACCCGAACCATCGGGGGAGGAGGCAGGCATGCACCCGAAGCCGAAGAATCAGGCGTTCCGCCAGCTTGCGGCGCGATCCTACGAGCTCCGCTACGCAGGGATAGGGGTCGCAACCGGCCTGCTCGTGGTGCTGATCGCCACCCTCTTCGAGATTCGGATGAATAGCTTGGCCCTGTCATTGCGCAGCGTCGTTCAGGCTGTCGCCGGCGAGCCGCAGATCTGGTTCACCGCCACCTCTCCCCTTGTCATGGGGCTGATGGCAGCCGCCGTCGGACGACGCCAGGATCAGCTGGTGGCGCTGACGGCCAGCCTGGAACAGATCGTCGAACAGCGGACGAGCGACCTCGAGCTCGAGGTCATCACGAGCCGCGAAGGCGAAGCCGAGCATCAGCGTGCGAGGACGTACTTCGAAGCCGTGTTGCAGAACAGCCCGGTGGCGATCGCCACGCTCGATCTCGAAGGCCGGATCGTCGCCAGCAACCCCGAGTTCACACGGGTGTTCGGGTACACCCAGTCCGAGGTCCTTGGTCAGATGCTCGATGACCTCGTGGCCCCGGGGTTTCTGCGCGGGGAGGCGGAGCGCTACACCCAATCGGCCGCCAGGGGAGAGGTGACTAAGGCGCAGACGCGCCGGGCGCGCAAGGACGGGACGCTGATTGAGGTCGAACTCTTCAGCGTGCCGGTGGTGGTCGAAGGCGTCCGGCTTGGGGTGCTGGCGCTGTACCACGACCTAACGGAGCGGCTCCGCGCACAGCGCGAGGTGGATCGCCAGCGGCAATACTGGGAGACACTTGTGCAGAACAGCCCGGTGGCGATTGTGACCCTCGACCGAGAGGCGAAGGTCACGACCTGCAATCCGACATTTGAGACTCTGTTCGGCTACCGCCAGTCGGAGGTCATCGGGAAGAGCCTGGACGATCTCCTCGTCGACCCCCAGGACCGGGCCGAGGCGGAATCGTTTACGCGGCAGTCAATGGAGGGTGCCCTGGTCCACCAGTTGGCCGCGCGCCGGCGCAAGGACGGCAGCCGGGTGGAGGTCGAGCTGTTCAGGCTGCCGGTAACGGTCGGCGTGGAGCAGGTGGGTACGGTCGGCGTGTACCATGACATCACCGAGCTGGTCCGAGCGCGCCTCGAAGCGGAGCAGGCGGACCGGGCCAAGAGTGAATTCCTGGCCAACATGAGCCACGAAATCCGAACCCCCATGAACGGCGTGATGGGCATGATCGAGCTGGCACTCGACACGCCGCTGACCCCGGAACAGGCCGACTTCCTCACCACGGCGCATGAAAGCGCCGATGCGCTCCTGAGTCTGTTGAACGACATTCTGGACTTCTCCAAGATCGAAGCCGGCATGCTCGAGCTGGAGGAGATCGGTTTCGATGTGCGGACGATGATCGAAAGTGTCACCGAGACGCAGGCGGCGCGAGCCGAGGCCAAGGGACTGGAGCTCGAGTGCAGCCTTCCGGAAAACCTGCCGGCGTATGTGCGCGGCGACCCGGGACGGATCAGACAGGTCCTGGTGAACCTCGTCGGAAACGCCATCAAGTTCACCCAGGAGGGCGAGGTCATCGTTCGAGTCGAGGTCGAGTCGGAGATGGCCGAGACCTGTCGGCTGCGATTCTCGGTGACCGACACCGGGGATGGGATCCCCCCGGACCTGCAGGCCAGGATCTTCCAGCGCTTCATCCAGGCCGACGGGTCGACGACCCGCCGGCACGGGGGCACCGGGCTGGGGCTGGCGATCTCGAGGCAGTTGGTCGAGCGAATGGGGGGCACCATCGGGGTGGAGAGCGAGGCGGGCAAGGGAAGCATGTTCTGGTTTGTCGTACCCGTGGGGCGGGATCCCCGGCCGGCGCTCACTCCGCTGGCGATGCCAGACGACCTGTCCGGAATGCGCATCCTGGTGGTCGACGACAACGTGACCAGCCGGGCGATTCTGTTACGAGTCCTGGCTGGCCTGGGGTGCCGGGTGGACGAGGCCGAGAACGGCGAGCGTGCCCTCGAGCAGCTGCGACAGGCAGCGGGCGCCAACGATCCCTACCGGGTTGCCCTGCTTGACATGCAGATGCCGAGCATGGATGGCGAGCAGACGGCACGGGCGATCAAGAGAGAAGACCCGATCCGCGAGACGGTCCTGGTCATCCTGACCTCCGTGGGCAAGCGCGGCGACGCTTCCCGGCTGGAATCCATCGGCGTCGCCGGCTACCTGATCAAGCCGCTTCGACGGGGGCAGATCATGGAGGTGATGCTGACGGTCCTCGGTCAGAGTCCCCGGACCGAGGTAGCCGGACAGCCCAGCCTGGTGACCCGTCACACGCTGGCGGAGCGTCAGTCGACGCGCATCCTTTTGGCCGAGGACAACCCGATCAATCGCAAGCTGGCCGTGGAGATGCTCTCGCGGGCCGGGTATCCGGTTGAGACGGTCGAGACAGGCCGCCATGCCGTCGAGGCGCTGCGCAGAAAACGCTACCGTCTGGTCTTGATGGACGTCCAAATGCCGGAGATGGACGGCTTCGAGGCGACGCAGGCCATCCGCCAGGAGGAGGGCGGCCGGACCCACACCCCCATCATCGCCATGACGGCGCATGCCATGAAGGGTGACCGGGAACGCTGTCTGGCGGCCGGGATGGACGACTACCTCGCCAAGCCGATGCAGTCACGCGACCTGTATGCCGCTATCGACCGCTGGTGTCGTGAGGCGCCCACGCCGGCGGCGGAGGCCCTAGACCCCGCACCGGTCGACGACTCTATGCCCGTCGACAAGATGCGGGCGATGCCTTACTTCGGCGGCGATGAAAAGCTCTTCCGAGACCTGCTCCAGCAGTTCGTGGGCAATCTGGGATCTGAGATTGCCCGCCTGCGAGATCTGCGTGCCTCCGCCGACGCGCCGGCCTTCGCCCGGGTCGCCCATTCGATCAAGGGGCTCGCGGCAACCTTCTGCGCCACGCGGCTCCAGCAGGCCGCACTGCAGCTCGAAGCGCTCGGCTTCGATGACAACCTGGAGGCCGCCGATCCGTGGATCGAGCAGCTGGATGAGGAACGGCCGAGGCTGGAGGCTTATCTTCGGGGAATGGCCCCGAACTGAGCGCGCCGTCACCCTTTGCGCAAGCCCTGCGCCTTCCCCACGCGCAGGGCGGCGCGCCGCCACGCATCCGACGGTTGTTCGGGCGCCGAGGCTGCGCCGGCCTCGCGGCCCAATCCGAAAGCGTAATCCTCAAGCAAGCCGCCAAGGGCGCCGGGGGTCGCGCCGGCCGTCAGCGGTTCGCCGCGGTTGATCGCCCGGAGAGTCTCGTCCGGCTGGTAGGGCAGCACCAGATCGACCTTCCGCTTGAGAGCCTTCTCGATCTCGGGCTGAGGCAGCGGGCTCTTGGGGAATACCCAGTTCAGGATCAGACGTACCTTCTCGGGCGCATATCCGAGGGCTTGGAAGACCTCCAACGCGGCGGCCACGCTGCGGACGGAGGCCAGTTCGGGAGCGAAGGGGACCAGGATCACGGCGGCGCTGTCGAGCAAAGCCAGCGTCGTGTCGCGGAAGTCGTGAGGCAGATCGGCGACGATCCAGTCATAGCGTGCCTGGGCCAGCCCGAGCGCGGCTCGCACTTGATCAGCGGCCACCAGGTCGGCGTCCTGTACCCGCACCGGGGAGGCAAGGAGCCGGACGCCGCTGGGATGGGGGACGAGCAGCTGCTCGAGCGTCGGGGCATCGATGTCTTCGGGCTTGATCTCGACCAGATCGGCCCAGGTGAGCTTGACCGGCAGATTAAGGAAAAGCGCGTCGTGCCCGCCGGCCAACACCAGATCGAGGAGCACCGCTGGTCTGCCCCATAACTGCGCCAGTGCGACCGACAGGCCGCAGGCCAGGGTCGACACACCCGTACCGCCGCGCAGCGAGTGGCAGGCGATGACCTGCCCGCCCGCCGCCGGCTGAGTTGAGGCTGCGGGCCGCAAAGCGCGCTTGAGGTGCACGTCGACGCGCGCCTGCAATTCGAGCGGCTCGAACGGCTTGGTCATGTAGTCGTCGGCGCCGGCCTCGAAGGCGGCCATCTTCTCGCTCAGCGTATCCTGGGTGGTAACGACGATGATCGGGACCAGAGCCGTTGGGGGATGTGAGCGGATGGCGCGCGTCGCCTCGTAGCCGTCCATCTCCGGCATCATGACGTCCATCATGATCAGATCGGGCAGCCATTCCTTGGCCAGCGCGACTGCCTGGCGGCCGTTCTCAGCCCCGCGTACCTCGTGGCCGGCCTTGCCCAATGTGAGCGAGACCAACTGCAGGATCAACGGCGTATCGTCTACTACCAGGACGCGTGCCATGCCCGTCCCTCCTTCAGCGGAGCGTGAGAAGGGGCGCTCGCCGGGCGCTCTCGCCTGCTGTGAGGATTATAGCGGTGCTGGTCATCGAAGCAAGGCGTCACCCCGCCGGACGGCCAGAGACAGACCGCGCACAATCGCCCCATGGTGTGCCCGATTCTGACTGCCACCGGGTGTTGATCGTGGTTGGTTGACCCGCCCGTCCTCCGACGGTCTGCCTGACGGCCCGATCGGCCCTCCCAACCCGCCGACATGACCCCGAAAGGGCCGTGACCTGATCGACCCCCGGCCGGGGCAGTAGCCCCGCCCGTCGAGCGGCGCTGCCCGCCGCGGTCGTTCGTCGCCACCACATCCGAATCAACGAGTCCGCTGGCACCGGGCCTGCGGACTCCTTCTCTCGGCTAACGGGGCACCATGCGTCCTTCCGTGCAGAGGCGGGAGATGACGGGGCGAGGCGGCCGCATCACCCCCGTCTTCCAGCCCTCCAATCCGGTGCTCCCGCGGGCCTCTGGGCCAGCCTGATGGGTCTTTGACCTGCAGCCCGCGCCTCCGTAGAATCGGGCCATGCGTGAATGGTCCCTGAAAGCCGACGATCCGTTTGTCCTGACGCTGGCCGCCGACGCGCAATTCTGCACGCCGGACTACGCCGACGACCAGTGTTGGGAGTTCCACCTCGCCGGCGGCGATCCGCCGGCGGTCTCCCTGAGCACCTCGTTCGGCCGCCGGGCCCGCAGCATGCGCCTGTTCCCGTTCCTCTCGCTCGCCGGGAGGAACGCCACCGACCCGGGGCGATTTGCGACTGCACCGTCCGTGCGGCGGTTCTTGCCCAACTACGCCTGCGTGGAGAGCCGGCCGTTCGACGACCTGGCGCTCACATCCGAGGCGTGGGTCCCCGAGTCGCACGCGCTCGCCGGCCGGATGGGGATCACCAATCTTTCCGCGTCCCCGCTCCAGGTACGCCTCGGAGTCCACGTGCAGCTCCAGCCTCACGAAACCGGACGGCCGGCGTCGCCGGCCAACGTGCGTGGCGTCACAGTCTTGGCCGGGAGGGCAGGCAATCTCACGCCCGTCCTCTTTCTCGCCGGGGGCGCCGTGCTCGAGCCTTCGGCCGTACCCGCGCTGGCGGTGAGCCTCACGTTGGCGCCGGGAGCAAGGCGGCTGGTCCCCTGGGCCCACGCTGCCCGGACTTCGTTGGATGAGTCGTTCGATCTGGCCAGGGCGGTGGCGGTACGGGCGTGGGATCCGGAGCTGGCTCGCTTGGAGATTGCCGAGGCGGAAGGGCTCGAATTTGAAACAGGAAACCGAGACTGGGACGCCGTGCTGGCATTCTCCCAGCATGCCGGGCTGCGGTCGTTCTTCGGGCCCACGCGCTACCTGCGCCACCCTTCGTTCGTCGCCTCACGCCAGCCGGACCTTGGGTATTCGGAGCGCGGTGACGGACGCGACCACCCGAGCTCTTGGAGCGGCCAGGATCCAGCTCGCTCAGCCTACGTCATCGGCCTGACGCGGCACGCGGCGCCCGATCTTGCCCTGGGGGTGATTCGAAACTTCCTCAATAGTCAGGCGCCCGATGGCTCGATTGACTGGCGTCCGGGGCTCGCCGGGCAGCGCCACGGATCGCTGTGCATCCCGTGGCTGGCGGACTGGGTGCACGCCTGGTGTGTCCAGACACAGGACTGGGGACTGGCGCGCGAGAGCTTGCCGCGCTTGCTTGAGTTCTACCGGGTCTGGTTCTCGCTGGCGCACGATCGCGATCAGGACGGTCACCCCGAATGGGATCACGCCTCGCAGGCGTATGCGGAGGACAGCCCGAGCTTCGGGCGCTGGCAGCCGTGGAGCCAGGGGCTGGATATTCGCGTCGCCGAGACGGTCGATCTTGCCTGCGCGCTGTACCGCGAGACGACGGCCCTGCTTGCGATGTCCGCCGAGCTGGGTCGGGACGATCTGAGGCCGGAATTGGTCGCGCATTCGCATCAACTGCGCCAGGCGCTGGAGGCTTCCTGGTCGGAGGCAACCGCCGCCTACCATACGGTCGACCGCGACATGCATCGCTCCGCGGTCGGAGGCCGATTGGCGTTGATGCACGGGCCACAGCGGATGGCGGTCGGGCGGTCCCTCCAACCGGCGGGCCGGCTCGTGGTGGTCTGTCGCAGCGAGGAGGCACGGGCGCGCAGGTTGTTGGTCATCGTGCGCGGCCAGGTCGACGGCCGGCCGGCGCGGGAGCGGCTGTCGGCCGCGGAGTTCCGATGGTTCTTCCAGCACGGCACGGCGACGAGCGAGCGGGCCTTCTCCCAGGTGGAGTCGATCGAAGTGGACGGGATCTCCCCCGACATGGAGGTCGAGATCTTGGCCGCCGATTTCAGCCGAGGGGACGTGACCCAACTCCTGCCTCTGTGGGCGGGGGTGCCGGACCCGCGCCGGGCGGGCGCGCTCGTCACGCGGACCCTGCTTGACCCCGCCCGCTACTGGCGCGCCTACGGTTTGCCGGTTGTGCCGGCGGATGATCCGGCTTACCGGGCGGACCGGCAGGACGGCTGCGGCGGGACGTGGATGCCCTGGAACGCGATGATCCTCGACGGCCTGGTGTCCTACGGCTATCGGCACGAGGCCGCCGATCTGTTCGCCCGGTTGATGGACGGGATCGTCGCTGGTGCCCGTTTGGAGAAGTGCTTTCACGAGGCCTACAACGCCGACTCGCCGGAGGGGTTGGGGGAGCGCCATGATGTCACCGGCGCGGCGCCGGTCCACTCGCTGCTCCGCGTGCTTGGTCTCCAGCTGACGTCCCCGACGCGGCTGCACATGGAGGGCGCGTTCCCATTTGATCGCCCCATCACGGTCCGCTGGCGCGGGCTGGAGGTCCGGCGGGAGCGCGAACGAACAAGGGTGACCTTTCCCGATGGACAGCGTGTCGAACTCGATGGGGAGGAGCCGCGCTGGGTGGAACAGGCTGAGGAGGCCGTCGATCGTGGGCAGAGCGACCGCGGATCGTGATCGTCGCCAGGAACCGAAGCACAAACGACGGACGGCCTTGAGGTGAGCGTGAGGCGCTCATGCCAGCCGCCGCAGGTTGGCAGAGCATGCCGGGTGTGCGACAATTGCGAACGCCCGCAGCGTGTGCGGAAGCCGTGTGGACGGTGATGGCACAAGCATGAATTCAGGTCCTGCAGGTCGAAATCCTTGTCCTGGCGATGCTGTTGATCGTCTCGCTGGTGGCGGTCGTCACGCGCCGCTTCCGTGTTCCGTACACCGTTGCCCTGGTTCTGGCCGGACTGGTCATTTCGCTGGGGAAGCAGCTGGACATCGGGATCACGCCTCAGCTTATCCTGTCGCTGTTTCTACCCCCGTTGGTGTTCGAAGCGGCATTCCATCTCCCGCTGCGCGACTTGCGCCGGGACGGCGTGACGATCTTCCTGCTGGCGGTCCCGGGCGTCCTGCTGGTGATGGCGATCGTCGGCGGGGCACTGGCATGGATTGGCGGTCTGGCCCTTCCCCTGGCGCTGGTCTTCGGCGCGCTGATTGCCGCAACCGACCCGGTCTCCGTGCTGGCCATCTTCCGCCGGCTGGGGGCGCCCAAGCGCCTGGAAGTACTGCTCGAGGCCGAGAGCCTGTTCAACGATGGAACCGCCATCGTCCTGTTCAACCTGGCGTTGGCCGGAGCGCTGAGCGGCGTCTTCCACGTCTGGGACGGCGCGTTCGCTTTCCTCTGGGTGTCGGCGGGCGGATTGGCCATCGGGCTCGGGCTGGGCTGGGTGACCGCGCACCTCCTGGCACGGGTGGACGACTACCTGATTGAGACGACGCTTACGACGGTCGTGGCGTTTGGATCGTACCTGCTGGCCGAACAGGTCCACGTCAGCGGCGTGCTGGCCGTCCTGGCCGCCGGGCTCGTCACCGGCAGCCTCGGCACGCGCGGCATGTCGCCGACGACGCGCATCGTCGTCTTCAACTTCTGGGAATACGCCGCCTTCCTGGCCAACTCGGCAGTCTTCCTCTTTATCGGCCTGACCATCGATCTTTGGGTGCTGGCGCAAACCTGGAGGTTGATCCTCCTGGCGATCGCCGCCGTGCTCGTCAGCCGGGGGGTGGCGTCCTACCTGGCCTCGCGCTACGTGGCACGCTTCCCGCTGCCGTGGAGCCACGTCGTGTTCTGGGGTGGACCGCGCGGCGCCATTGCCCTGGCCCTGGCGCTCAGCCTGCCGGTTTCGTTGGGGGCGGGCCGGGAGATCGTGCTCGCCCTGACCTTCGGTGTGGTGCTCTTCACCATCCTGGGGCAGAGCCTGACCATCGACGGGCTGCTCCGTCGGCTGAGAATTGTCGAGCGGAGTGAAGCGCGCCTGGAGTACGAGCGTCGCCACGCACGCGCTCTGGCTGCCCGGGCGGGGTATGAGCACTTGCAGCGCATGCATCGCGACGGGCTGATCACCTCCCCCACCTGGGACCGGATGCGCCACGGTGCTCGCCAGCGGCTGGAGGCGCTGACCCAGGCGGTCCAGGAGGCGATGGGGAGCGTGCCGGAGATGGGGGTGCAGGAACTAGCCATGGCGCGTCGCGAAGGGCTGCGGGCGCAGCGGGCGATGCTGTCCCGACTTCGCCGAGAAGGGATCCTATCGGACGAGTCCTACGTGGACTTGATTGAGGAGGTCGACCTGAGCCTCGAGGCACAGGCCGAAGCGTCGGCCGGGGAAGTTGCCAACGGGGGCCGGCCGACCGCGGTCCGGACGCTGATCTTCGTCGTGGTGCAGGACCGCGACCTCGAACGGGCGATGAACGCCCTGACGGCTTTCGGCGCGATGTGCACCCGTCTCAAGAGCCAGGGTGGAATTCCTTGGGCAGCCCAGCCACCTGCTGCTGGTGGGCCTCGGAGAGGGCCGCCTCGACGGCGCCTTACAAGCTCCTCGAGCAGACCTGCCGAACGCGCGTGGAGTATGTCACCGGCCCCCTGGAAAGCATTCCGGGGCCGATGCCCGCGCCGATCCCGGTGCAGGTGCGCGGGGCCACCACCTTCGCCTTCAACGTCGAACGACACGAGGAGATCGGGCCGTGAAGCTGTTGATCGTCATCCTGGGAGACGGGGAAGCGGAGGGCGTCGTCCGCGGCTTGATCGAGGCCGGCTACCGCGTCACGCGGCTGGCATCCAGCGGCGGCTTCCTGCGCCGCGGCAGCACGACGCTCTTACTTGGCATGGAGCCGGAGAAGGTCGATGACGCGCTCGGGCAGGTGCGCCGGATCCTCTCCGACGTCCCCGAGCCCGGTTCGCGCCGGGCGACGGCGTTCGTGTTGGACGTCGCTCGTTTTGAACAGCTCTAGGCTAAGCGCCTAGGTCATGCGCCGCGCTTCCGGGTAGGCAACCCAACCGACCAGTGCAATCAGCCCGCTGAGCCCGGCCAGCACCAGCACCGCCGCGGCGGCGCCCATGCGCTCCGCCAACCACCCCGTCAGCAGCGCCCCTAACGGCCAGAATCCGCCCAGCGCCCAGGTGTAGGTGCTGAGCACGCGTCCCCGCAACTCGTCCGGCACCACCAACTGAATCAGCGTGTTGGTGATGGCCAGCTGATTGATCAGTGCGTAGCCCCCCAGCGCTAACCCCAGCATCGCGACCGGCGTGGTCTTGGCGAACGCCAGCAGCAGCACCGCCACCGGGAGCAGGGCGCGGCTGGCGAAGAGCAGGCGCCCTTTGTGGACCCGCTCGCCCAGGAATGCGAGGCCAAGCGCGCTCACCAGCGCGCCGACGCCCTGCGCCGCGAGCAGTCCGCCCAACCCCGCGGCGCCGGTGCCCAACACCTCTGCGGCGAAGACTGGAAGCAGCACGATGTAGGGAAACCCAAAGACGCTGAACGCCGCTACCATGCTCACCAGGCCGAAGACCCGCCGGTCTCCGACCAGGTAGGCCAGCCCCTGACGCAGCTCAGACCAGCCGCTACCCTGCCGCTCGGGCGGGGCGAATGCCGGCAGGCGCATCAGCAGCAACGCGCCGATCACGGCCAGGAAACTCACGGCGTTCAGACCGAAGGCCGGTCCCTCGCCCATCGCCGCCACCACCAGGCCGCCGATGGCCGGGCCGATGATCCGCGCCCCGTTAAACACCGAGGAGTTGAGGGCAATCGCGTTCATCATCTCGTCGCGATCGACCAGGTCGACATAGAAAGACTGCCGGGCCGGCATGTCGAGGGCGTTGCCGATGCCGGTCAGCAGCGCCAGCACGATCACGTGCGAGTACTCGATCACCCCCAGGAAGGTCAGGACCGCCAGCGCCGCCGCAGTCAGCAGAAACCAGGTCTGCGTGATCAACAGCAGCCGGCGGCGCTCGACGCGATCGACGACCACGCCCATGCCCAACGACAGCAGCAGCACCGGGAGGAACGAGGCGAAGGTGACGATGCCCAGGCTGAGCTCCGACCCGGTGAGCCGGTAGACCAGCCATTGTTGGGCCGTGGTCTGCATCCACGAGCCGATCAGCGAAACCAGCTGCCCGAAGAAGAACAGGCGGAAGTTGCGGCGGCGGAGCGAGCGCAGCCCGACCGGCCAACGCATGCCCATGCGGAGCTGAGGGGTAATCTGTGGCAGAAAGGCGCGCAAGAATCGAATCCGGAGGCGAGTCTCGGACCGGTCGGTCGCCGCGCCTCAGCGGTCGGCCGCAGTCGTCTCGTGGAAGCTTTCGACCTGGTAGGTCAGGATGTCCGGGTGCGCCGTGAGCCAGGCGCGAGGCGCCAGGCCGGCCTTCTCACACAGCAGGTCCAGGAAATGAGATGCATGCGACACTTTTTCCCAGACCTGGGGCAGGAAGGTTGCCCGATGCAGCCCGGAGCTCAGGATCACGCCGTCGATGCCCGGCCGGAGTCTGGCGATCAGGTCGTCCCCGTCTCGGTACTCGAGCGGCGCCGGCTCGGACAGGATCGAGATCTCGATCTCGATCCCGGACGTTTCCTCCGGACGGACCGGGTAGAAGCGGAAATCTTCCGTGGCGGCGGCGCGGGCGTGCACGACGACGTCCTGCGCCAAGGGCAGCCCGGCCTGTAAGGCGCCGATGCAACCGCGCAGGTCGCCGTTGCGCGTCAGCGTCACAAACGTCGCCCGCGGCGCGCACAGCGCCTCGGGGAGATCCTCGAGCCGCGGCGTCGGCCCCGGTTGCCCTGACGCCGCTCGTTCTACGGCCTCGCGTGCCAACTGCAGCAGCACCGACCGCTGCTCGGTGGTCAGGCTGTCATCCGCGGACTCCATCACTGCCGGGCCCTCGCCTGAGCGTCGGCGGCAAGTATAGCAGTGCCCTCCTATCACGGCGCGTGGACAAAGCTACCTGAGCGGGGTGTCTCGAAGGCAAGCACGCCGTGACGCTACCCGAACAGCGTGCGCAGGATGGCGGCGTAAAACCCAGTCAGGTCGGTGAGGTTGCGGGCGAAGGCGCGGCGCGTAGCTCGCGGCCCGATCAGGAGCCCGGGGACGGGCGCCAGCGTGTGACCGCGGTGCGCCAGGTCCTCCAGATTGCCGTGATCGGAGGTCAGCACCACCAAGTCGGGCCGGCCGGACCAGGCCTGCACCAGGCCGCCGAGGACGCGGTCGAAGCCCTCGAGCAGCGAAACGGCCTGGGCCAGGGAGGCGCGATGGCCAGCGTAGTCGCTGGGCCAATAGTCGAACCAGGTCAGGTCGGCATTCAACGAGAGCCGCGCCATTTGCTCCCCGGCCTGCTCGGGCTCGTAGATCGGCGCCGGAGGGAAGTCGGGCTGTGCCGCCCAGCCTATCCCGGTGAAATCCGCCGCCAGGGCACGCCCGCTCTGCAGGTCATCGGCGGTCATCAGCGGCAGGCCGGCCAGCGCTGCGGCAAGCGGGATGGAGGAGTACAGCCGCCGGCGCGAGAGGATCGCTTCGAAGTAACGCGGCGGGTAGGCGTTGAGCAGCTGGGCACTCCCGCCGCGGCGGACGACCTCGGCGAACAGGTTGCCCTTTCGGAGGGCGGCGGTGATCGGCTCGTTGGGTTTGGGGCCGTAGTGACCGCCGATCAATCGCGGGATATTGCGGCCGGTGAGCAGCGTCGCCTGCCCGGACGCCGATTGCGGATCCCCGGGCATCCCGAGGCAGGCATCGATCGGCACCAGCGTCGCCAGCTCGCCCTCGAATGGCGCCGCCGTGGCAATCAACTGCCGGCCTTCGAGCAGGCGCTCGATGGCCGGAAGGTGTGCAGCGGCAAACGGATTGGACGACGGATCCATGGCGCCCAAACCGACGCCGTCGAGGAACAGGAATAGGACGCGCGCCATCAGCCGGTCCGCAAGAAGGTGAACCAGGCCGAAGCGCGCTGACGGTCGGTCCCGTGATCAATCGAGGTGACGGCGAAGGCCGGCGTGAACAACCGGCGCAGTGATTCCTCCGTGGGGAGCTCGCGTCCCCCCCGGAGGGCCAGCCCGTCATCGAGAAACGTGTACAGCAGGTACGTGGCGCCGGGGATCGTGCGCCGGATGACGTGGGCGGCGTAGCGTACCTGGGCAGCCGGCGCCAGCCCGTGCAAACAGCCAATGTCGAGCACCAGGTCGAACGGCCCGTGGACGCCGCGCAGATCGCTTACGTCGCCCGTCTGCACCTCGACGGGGAGTCGGGCGGCCGCCGCACGGCGTCGGGCCGCCGTGGTGGCTCGGCTGGAGAAGTCGATCGCCGTCACGTCCCAACCCCGGCGTGCCATTTCCACGGCGTTGGTCCCTGTCCCGCAACCAAGCTCGAGCGCCCGGCCGGGCGGTGTCCGCCCGAGAAACGCCAGGAGCTCCGGCGGGGTGATGCCCGTGTCCCACGGCGACCGACCCATCAAGTAGCGGAGCTCGAAAAACAGGCGGCGCATTATGGGTTTGCCAGTGACGCGGCCACGCGCTCAGGCTCGATCGAGCCCATGCTGCGCCAGATCTCCAGACCGGAGGCGTCGAACAGGATGAAGGTTGGGGTGGCCCGGAAACCGAAACGCGACAGCCAGGGCAGGGCGGAGGGATCCTGAACGTCCAGGCGCACGACGATCAGTTGGCCAGCGTGCTGGCGTTCGATCCCGTCGACGACGGGACTGGCGGCCATGCACGCCAGTCAATACGGGCTCTGCATTTCGAGCAGCAGCGGGGTGCCGGCGCCGAGGGCCGACTCGAGCCGCAGGGCCGCTTCGGGAGTGGCGGAGGAGGGGCGGAGCAGTGCATAGCCACGCCCAGGCCCACGACCAACGCTGCCAGCGCCAGCCACTGTCGCGCCTTGCGCACGTCGGACGGCCAGAAGGACGGCCAGCGCGACCACGCTGGCTGCCGCCAGCCAGACGAACGAATACTGATTGACAACCGCCACGAGTGGACCCCACTGGCGCGGGATTGTAACATGCCCACCCTTCGCGGCGGATGAAAGCGCACGCAGGGCAGGCGCGCGTGCCGGGCTTGAGACGCGCTGCGGCGACTCACCGCGTGAGTCGCCGCAGCCATCGTCTCTCGAGACGGAGACTACCAGGGACGCCCGCCGCGGCGGCCGCGCAATCCGGCGCCGAATCCGCCGGCCTGAGCGCTGGCCCCCAGCGACGCATAGGCTGAGGCGTCGAGCAGCGCCGGCTCATACTCGCTTCCGGTCTGTCGTTCGATCTGCAGGGCGAACGAGCGCAGGTGCATGCCCGATGCCCGCAGCAGGTTCTGATACGCCTGGGTGATGTCCGCCCGATCGGTTTGCGCCAGGCGTGCCTGCAGGTCGAGGATATCCGTCTCCTCCACCAGGGCGGCGACGCGCAGCGCTTTAGCTGACGAATCCTGGGCGCGGACGAGCAGATCGTCGTACAGCGCCTGGAGCGTCGGGTCGGTGAATTCGCCGGCCTGCTTCCCGGCCGCCGGGTCGGGCAGATCATACGCCTTCAGCAGCGTCAACATGGCGTCCATGTGCAGGCTTTCGCTGCGGGCGATGTTGGAGAAGAGCTGCTGCCCGTACAGGTCTGCCATCGCCACGTACAGATCGTGCGCCAGTTTCTCTTCCTCGCGCATGAAGGCCAGGCCCTCGGCCTCCGAATCGGTCAGCGCGGTCGGGGCGGCCGGAATCGGGGCGAAGGCTGCCAGCATCCCGGCAATGGCCAGGAGGGGCAGGGTGATCCAAAGCAATCGAGGAGTACGCATGTCCAAGTCCACCTTTCTGCGCGGCGAGACTGCCGCTCACCCTGGACAATAGCCTGACGGTGTGAAGGTGGTGTGCACGGCAGCCGAAGAAGGTCGGTGCGTTCCATCCATCCTGGCGTGTTGGGCCTGCGCCGACGCCCTCGGCTCTCGCCTCGGCCGCCGGCTGCGGCTGCGGCGACCCCTTGCGCCTTCCGCCGGCCTGCGCGCCGGTTCTTTGACAAGTCCCCCCTCCTCCTTTAGAATCCGCCCGCCCCAATCTCCTCGGGAGGATCCCCCGCCCTATGAAGGACTATGCAACCGACGCCATCCGCAACGTCGCCCTGGTCTCGCACGGCGGCGGCGGAAAGACCTCGCTGGGCGAGGCGTTCCTGTTCCACACCGGCGCCATCAACCGGATGGGTAAGGTCGAAGAAGGCAACACGGTCTCCGACTTCGAGGACGAGGAGATCCGCCGCAAGCTTTCGTTGTCCACTTCCCTTCTTCCGCTCGAGTACAAAGACCACAAGATCAATCTGCTCGACACCCCCGGCTACACCGACTTCATCGGCGAGGTGATCTCCGCCCTGCGCGTGGCTGATGGGGCGGTGGTTCTGGTCGATTCGGTCTCCGGGGTGGAGGTGGGCACCGAGCTGGCCTGGGGCTACTGTGAGACGTTCAAACTGCCGCGCTTCGTCGTCGTCAGCAAGATGGACCGCGACAACGCTTCCTTCGAGCGCGCGCTGGCCTCGGTGCGCGAGCTCGCGCCGGACGTACGCTTCATCCCGGTGCAGCTGCCGATGGGCGAAAAGCATGAGTTCAAAGGCGTGATCGACCTCTTCTCGATGCAGTCCCACCCGGGCGACGGCAAGACGACGTCCCCGATCCCGCCCGAGCTGCAGGCGGCCGCGCAGGAAGCCCGCACGTTGGTCATCGAGGCCGCCGCCGAGGGCGACGACGCGCTGCTGGAGAAGTACCTGGCTGGCCAGGAGCTGACCGTCGAGGAGATCGCACGCGGCTTCCGACAGGCGGTCCAGGCCGGGAAGCTCGTGCCGGTGTTCGCCGTTTCCGGGACGGCCGGAATCGGGACGCTCCCGCTGCTGGACGCCATGTTGAGCCTGATGCCCTCCCCCGCCGAGGTGCCGGCTGCTACGGCACAGGGCAAGGCCGGCGAGGAAACGCTCCCCGCCTCCGACCAGGGCCCGCTGGCGGCCTACATCTGGAAGACGACCGCCGATCCGTTCGTCGGCAAGCAGACCTACCTGCGTGTGTACTCCGGTACCCTGAGCTCCGACAGCCGCGCCTGGAATCAGGGCAAGAGCCACGAGGAACGGCTCGGTACGCTGCACGTCATGCGCGGCAAGGAACAGATCGCCATCAAGTCGCTGCATGCCGGCGACATCGGCACGGTGGCCAAGATGGGCGCCACCGGCACCGGCGACACGCTGTGCGACAAGGGGCATCCGCTGATGCTCCCCGTGCCGTCCTACCCCCACGCGCTGTTCATGGTCGCCGTCAACCCCAAGACGCAGGGCGACTCGGCCAAGATGGGCACCACGCTCGCCCGGTTGTGCGAGGAAGACCCGACGCTGTCCTGGCGGCAGGAGCACAGCACCAAGCCAGACGATCCTGCAGGGCATGGGCGATCAGCACATTGACGTCGCCATCCGGCGCGCCGAGGCCAAGTTCCAGGTGGGGCTGACGACCGAGCCGCCGAGGGTGCCCTACCGGGAGACGATCACCCGCCCGGGCAAGGCCATGCACCGCCACAAGAAGCAGACCGGCGGCGCCGGGCAGTTCGCCGAGGTGCACCTGGAAGTCGAGCCGCTGCCGGAGGCGGATTTCGAGTTTGTCAACGCCGTGTTCGGCGGCCACATCTCGCACAGCTTCATGCCGGCGATCGAGAAGGGCGTGCGCGGCGTGATGAAGAGCGGCGCGCTGGCCGGCTTCCCGGTGGAGAACGTCCGGGTCTCCGTCGTCGACGGCAAGGAGCATCCGGTCGACTCGAAGGCGGTGGCCTTTGAGGTCGCCGGCCGGGAGGCCTTCAAGCTTGCCATTCGCGATGCCGGCGCCGTGCTGCTCGAGCCGATCATGAACGTGCGCATCACGGTTCCCGAAGCCAGCATGGGCGACGTCCTCGGCGACCTGAACACCCGCCGGGCACGCGTCCAGGGCATGGATACCGAGCGCGGGCGGTCGATCGTCACCGCCCTGGTCCCGCAGGCCGAGATGCTGCGCTACACCAGCGAGCTGCGCTCGATCACCGGCGGTCGGGGCGTGTTCAGCATGAGCCTCGATCACTACGAGACGGTGCCGACGCATGTCGCCGAGCAGATCATCGCCGCCCACCAGAAGGACATCGGCAAGGAAGAGCCGGACTAGACTGCCCCACGTGGCGCGGGCCGGGACGACCGGCCCGCGCTTGCTTTCCGGGAGAATGCATGCGCCCTGGGTCCATTTCTGTGATCTCGGCCACGATCGCTGGAGCGGCCGTCGGGCTCGGCCTGGCGGCGAACGGCCTTTGGGCGCGGCTCACCGGCTCGTTCATTGAAGGCGGGCTGGCCGGGAGGACCTGGTCGGCGATCCCCGGCGCGCTGCACCTGGATTCCGGCGCCTGGGCCCTGACGGTCGTCACCCTCGGCGTCCTGTGGTGGGGCGCTCTGGGCGCCCTGTGGACCCGGGTCTCCTGGGGTCGCCCGGCGACGGTGCTCGTGGCTGTCCTGTCGCTCGCCTTCCCTCCGCTGGGCACGATCCTCTCCGCCCTGGTCCTGCTCCTGCTGGCCCTCCCCGCCTCGCGCGCCTGGTGGGCGATGCCCGCGGCCCAAGATGGCGGCTGACTGGCAGGCGCTGCACTTCATCGACGAGGAGATTACCGTCCACTTCCGGCAGCCGCCGGTGTTGGAGAAGAAACCCGATGCGCCGCAGGCGTTCGATTGGCACGGCTCGAGTTTGACGGTCGCCGAGGTGATTTCCAGCTGGTTCGATTTCGAACGCAAAGGGCGCGAGGCGCGCAACATGGCGCCGGCGCACCTGACCACGGCCCGGCGGCGCGGCTCGTGGGGCGTTGGCCGCTTCTACTTCCGCGTGCGCACCGACGACGGCCGGGTGTTCGACCTGTACTACGACCGCGCCCCCGAGGCGGTCGGCGATCGCAAGGGCCACTGGTTCCTGTGGCGAGAGCTTCGCGCGGGCGACTTACCTGCGTAGCCGTCGCGCCGGCCACGCATCAACCAGGCCCCAACCTCATACCCAGCCGCCAAGTCGTCGCCTACTCTCCCTGCTGGGAGCCCTCACCGGGCCAGCGTTGCCGGACGCACCCTCCTCGCGATCCCGGTTTACTCCGCTGTGCGGTTGGCTGATGGCACACACAGTGTTCCGGTGATCACAGGGGGCCGGTGCTCGTTCGACCCCCACCCCTTGCCCCTCCCCCTGCTATTGGAACTTTCGCGGCCGCGCGGATCCTGCAGGGGAAGGGGAAGTCTAATGGGGAACGGGGGAGCTATGCTCCCCCGTTCCCCAAATCCTCAACCCCCTCTCCGCCACATTCCCATATGTCGAGCATCAGGTCAGCGGAGAGGGGGTCGGGGGTGAGGGATCAGAAAGCCTTGGGCTCGAAAGGAATGGAACCTCCGATTGGAGGTCCCCTTCGTCTAGTGCGAAGCGAGAGATGCGCTACGGAACGACGAAGTCGAGCGTCTTGGTCACGCAGTCGCCGCTGACTCCGTCGGCCGTGCACAGCTTAAGGGTCAGTCGGGCGTTGTGGCCGTGCGGTGGGCTGACGCCGATCGAGACGGCGATGAAGTACACCGATCCGGGACCCATGCTCGAGGCGCCTGGCGGGCAGGAATTGGCCGTGCCCAGGAACGGCGTGTTGCTGAAGCCGGTGGAATAGAGCGTCTCGCTGGTGTCGAGATCCTTGATCCCAATCTGCGCCGACTCGAACGATCCGCCGCCGGTGTTGCCGACCCAAAACGTGGCGTACTGCGCTCCCCCGCAGGTGTGCAGGTTCTGGAAGGTGACGTCAAAGTTCGGGCCAGGCGGAAGCGACGAGATCGAGTCGATCTCCACCCAGAAGGCTACGTTGCCCGGCGGCCCGACGCCGAAGAGTACACCGCCGGCATCGCGCAGCCTCCAGTAGCCCTTGTACGTCCCCGGCGTCCCGGGGGCCTCCATCAGTACCGAGACGTCGACCGTGCCGCCCGGCGGAACGCTGCCGCTGGTGACGGGCCCGCTGTCGGGCGCCAGCATCTGGTCTCCGTGGTCGAACACGACGCGGTAATCGGAGGTCCACGTGCACGTACCGACATTGCGCAGGCGCCAGGTCTTGGTGAACGTATCGAAGGCCGGGATGTCTGAACCGTCCGGGATGGTGACGTCGGTGACGAATTCTGCCTTGTTGCACGGCTGCGGAGTGACGGTCGGCGTCGGTGTGAGGGTCGGCGTCGGCGGGTGGAGTGTCGGCGTGATGGGAGTTGGCGGGGGCGGGGTGACGGTCGAAGGCGGAAGCTCGAATTGGGCCGTCGCCTGCACGGAGGTGGCGATGATCTCTTCGGGGGAGAGGCCGGGCGCCAGCGTCGCCCCCTGTCGCAAGTTGCAGGCGGCCAGCAGCAGGAGCGACGGGGGTCACGCGTGCGGCGAGGACGAAGGCGGGCTTCATCTCACCTCCTCGGATTGACCCATGTGAACGCGCCCTCCCGTGATCATGGTTGCCCGTGCCTCCGGGATCCAGCCTTGCCGGGCGAGGAATTGATCACACCGCCGGTGCCGGGAAACCGTCACGCGAGCTTCAGACGTACGAAAACCCACGGCGCAAGATAGGCGACCCAGAGCCCGACGACGGCGTAGCGCACGAAGCGCAGCGACTGCGGGATCAATCCGTCACCCACCGGCAGGATCATCCGTAGGCCGAAGTAGATCAGCAGCACGCCGATCAGGCCAAGGGCGAAGCGTGCGGCACGCGCGGTCAGGTTGCCAGAGGCGCTGAACTTCCCCCAGCGGCGGAGAAGGACGGCGCCGGCCCCCAGGCCGAAAAGCGTCCCCGCAGACGAGACGACATCGAGCGCCTTGGGGGTGATGGGAGGTTCATCCAGGAACGCCGCCGTCGATCGGGTGACCCATTCTTCCGGGACGGCGCGGTCAGCCGTCACCGCCGACAACCACGCGCCTTTCCCGATGATCACCAGCGCGGCGAGGAAGGGGATGAGGAGTTGGACGCCGAGTGGCTGCCGGCCAATCCAGGCCCCGACCGGTTTCTCCAGCACGAGGAACAGCGCCAGCACAACGCCGCCTGCCAGCCATCCGGCGAGCACATCGGACGGGAAATGGACTCCAAGGTAGAGCCGCGAGAGCGAGATCAGAAAGATCATCAGCCCCAGCCCGATCAACCAGCCCCGCCGCCGCAGTCCGGCGGCCATACGTCCCCACAGCGCCATCGAGTTCTGCGCGTGTCCGGACGGCAGGCCAAAGGAGCCCTCATAGGCGTAGGCCGTCACCTGGTCGCTCACCCAGTACGGGCGCGGCCAACCGACGGCAAGCTTGAGCAGGCTGTTGAGGCTGGCGCTGGTCAGCAGCACCAGGCCCATGCGGAGCCCGAGCGAAGCGTCGACGCACCACACCATCACCGGCATCACCAGCAGGAAGAAGTCCTCCGTGCCCAGAAACGACAGCAACTTCATCGGGGTCACGAGGAAGGTGCCCAGGGATTGCAGCCAGACGACGACCGGAGTGCCCCACAACAGCCAGGTGTCCATGTCAGATTCCTCCCACCGCCCCCCGTTCGGCCGGGGGCTCGGGTACGAGTTCGACCTGCGTCTTCGGGGCGAAAGCGGCGCTGAGCAGCAGGCCGAACAGAATCAGTCCGACGCCGACAGGGAAGGGGAGCGCGGCCTGGCGTGCGAACAGCAAACCGGCGACGGGTGCGGCAGCCATCAGGCCGGCGGCGGCAACGGTTTCATTGGTGCCGAAGGCCAGGCCAAGCTCAGCCGGGCTGACCAGGCCGTGGATCGTGGCCGTGATCAGCGACCGCGCCGTTCGATAGCCGGCGAACAGGAAATATCCGGCGGCATACCAGCCGAAGCCCTGTCCGCGCCACAGCGCCAACGCCGCCCCGGCGACCAGCGCTTGCCCGATCAAGAGCCCGCGCTTGGCCGGCAAGTGTCCGAGCGCCAGGTTGAACAGCACCACGCCCAGCCCCGTGAATGCACCCAAGAACCCGATCTGGCTCACGCTCACCGCGTGGACTTCCTGGAGGAAGTTGGGCGTCAGCGGCCAGGGCAAGTACATGGCGAAGTTGACGATGAAGACCAGGCCGAGGAATCCCGCCAGGCGCCGGTTTCCGAGCAGAGCGCGGTAGCGGTGACCGTCGTGGGCCGGGTCGATCGGCTGCGGGCGGATGAATACGATCAGCAGCGTCGAGAGGACGAAGATCCCCGTGGACAAGGCGTAGACCGAGCGCAGGCCGAACTGTTCTCCAAGCTGTCCGCCGATCACCGGGCCGAGGATCGCACCGGCCGAGAAGCCGGCGGTGACCGTGGTCAGCGCGCGCGCCGGTGACCAGGTGCCACGTGCTTGCGTGATGTAACTCGACATGGGGGACATGACGAAGACGGTGAAGCTGTAGAGGACCAACCCGGCGACAAACAGCGGCAGCCCGCGCGCCAACGCCATCATGCCCGAGGCCACCATCCCCAGGATCCACGAAACGACCATCAGGCTCTTGCGCCCGACGTGATCGGCCAGCGCGCCGGCGGGGATGTGCGAGATCAGCATGCCGAGCGCCGCCAGCCCAAGAATGCCGCCGATCTGCACCGGATCGGCGCCCAGCTCGCGCAGATAGACCGGCTGGAAGAAGATGAACATGCCCTCGCCGACGCCCCAGATCAGGAGCGACAGGGCGATCAGGCGCAGGTCGCGGGTCATCGGGGCGGGCCGGCGACTCGACGCACGAACGCCTGGGCCGCCTCGAAAACCTGCTGGCGCGCGGCGTCGAGCGTGACCAGGTGGTTGCTGCCGTCGATCATCAGCAGCCGCTTGTCCCTGGCGCCGAGCTCGACCAGCAGCAATTCAGCGTTGGCCGGCAAGACGAAAGTGTCGTTGCGGCTGTGGATGACGAGGGTCGGAACCATGACCTGGGGAAGCGCCGCCCGCGCCCGCGGGATCAGGTCCTGCACCTCGGCCGCGGCGCGCGTGGGGTAGGCCGGATAGGTGATCCGTTCGGCGCTGGCCGATGGGTCGAACCAGTCCGACGGGCCCTTGCGGATGCGCGGGACGAGCAGGCTGAGCGGCTTGAGCCAACGGCGCAGCGGAGACTGAAGCGGCGTGATAGGCGTCGACATCAGGACCAGGCCGGCGGGCGGCTGATCGACGGCCAAGAGCACAGAGAGCAGCCCACCCATCGAAACGCCGAACAGGACGATCCGATCGCAGGCACCGCGCAACAGGTCGTATCCGTCCTGGGCCGAGGCCAGCCAGTCGGGCCAGCGCATGCGCGCCAGATCGCTGAGGGAAGTGCCGTGCCCGGCGAGGCGCGGGCCAAGGGCTGTATACCCCTGGTTGGCCAGGTGGGCACCGAGGCGGACCACCTCCTGCGGCGCGGCGGTGAAACCGTGCAGCAGCAGGCAGCCCGTCCGCCCCCGGCGGAAGAGGAAAGGTTCGGCGCCGGGCAGGATCGCCGGGAAGGGTATGCCGCCGGTCATCGGCGCGTCCCCCGCTTCCCCGCGGATGTCGGCCAACCCGTGACCCGGCGCACGAAGGCGGTCGCCGCCTCGGCCACGCGTTCGCGTTCGAGGTCGCGCGTCACGATGTGACCGCTGTTCTCGACCAGCACGAGCTGCTTGTCGGCGGTGCGCAGGCGTTCGAACATTGTCTGTGAATGCCAGGGTGGCGCAGTGGTGTCGCCGTGGGAGGCGATCATCAGCACCGGAGCGGTAATCAGCGGAAGCCGCTTGAGCATCTGGCTGTGTACGTCCACCAGGGATGCTACGGCCCGCACTGGGTGCCTCGGATACTCAAGGTGGTCGTCGGCCAGACGAGGATTGCGCCAGTCGGGCGTGCCCTTGTCGAAGTAAGGCATCACTCGACTGAGCGCGGGGAAGAATGGCCTCAAGCGCCGCCTCCACGGTGCCATCAGCACGTAGGGCACGGACATGGCGACGACGCCGCGCACCTCGAAGCGGCTGGCGAAGTGCAGCGACAGGATCCCGCCCAGCGACAGCCCCATCACGATCACCTGCTCGCTCAACCCGCGCAGCAGATGGTAGCCGTCCTCGACGCTCGCTACCCAATCCTGGGGGCGGGCGCGGAACATGTCTTCCGGTTGTGTCGCGTGCGCGAACAGCCGGACACCGACCACGCTGTAGCCTGCCTGCGCCATCTGCGCGCCGAACCAGCGCATCTCGGCCGGCGCTCCTGTGAACCCGTGGATCACCAGGCAGCCGACCGGTCCGCCGACATGCAGGAAGGCCGCGCCCCTGGGCAGAATGACGCTCATCCGATCACCGCCAGGCTGCGGTCCAGGGTCGAGAATGATTCCGCCCCCTCAGGCGTGATCACGACGTTGTCCTCGATCCGCACGCCGCCGCGGCCCTCGAGGTAGACACCGGGCTCTACCGTGAAGGTCATGCCCGGCGCGAGGAGCTCGAGGTTGTCGCCGCGGATGTAGGGCGGCTCGTGCGCCTCCATGCCGATGCCGTGACCGGTACGGTGGGTGAACTGCGGGCCGTATCCGGCGGCGTCGATCACCTGGCGTGCGGCCCGATCGATCTCGGCGCATGCGACGCCGGGTTGCGCCGCCGACCGACCGGCGTGATTGGCTTCGAGCACGACGGCGTGCACTCGAGCCAACTCAGGATCCAACGGCGCAAGGGCCAGCGTGCGCGTCAGGTCGGAGATGTAACCGCCGACGGTCGCCCCCCAATCGATGATCAGAAAGTCGCCGCGCTCCAGCCGTCGGTCGGTCGGCACGCCGTGAGGCAGCGCGCTGTTCGGGCCCGAGGCGACGATCGGCGGGAAGGGGAGCTCGGAGTCGGAGCCGGCGCGCAGGAGCTGGACGGTCAGCTCGGACGCCAGTTCGCGTTCGGTCATCCCGAGCTTGATCAACGGCACCGTTGCCCGCAAAGCGGCTTCGGCGGCGTGGACGGCATGGCGCATCGATTCGATCTCGGCCAGGTCCTTGGCGACGCGCAGGCCCGTGATCAGATCCTCGGCCGAGAGGAAGTGGGCGCCGGTGGCGGCGGCTTCCAGCAGTCGCAGTTCGAAGACCCGCATCCGAAGCGGTTCGACGCCCAGGCGCCGACCGAGCAAGCCCAGGTGGCGGGCGGCCGCCTCAAACGTGGCGTGGCGGGCGGCCGGATCCTCGTTGTAGGTGAAGAGCGCCGGTCGAAGCGGGCAGGCCTCACCCTTTGTCCGCTCGAACTCGGGCAGGATCAGCGCCGGCGGTCCCTCGGCCGGGATGACGAAGACCACCGGTCGCTCCATAAGATGGAAGACCAGGCCCGAGGCGTAGACCATCGTTGGGCCGGGATTCAGCACCAGCGCATCGAGCGATGCGCGCTGCAGCGCGTCTTGTATGCGGGTGAGGCGGCGAGCAAGCATCGGACCTCCGAGAACGAGGCGATTATAGCCTGCGGTCCCCACCTGGGACAACGCAGACACACGACGTGGGATGCCACGGGTCTGGATGAACCGGGCAAGCCCGGGGCAAAATGCATGAGTTGGCGAAGTATACTGACGGCCGGCGAAGCAATCTTCACGGCGCCAAATCCCGGACCGGGGTCGCGAGGTGGTCCAGGGCCCACCAAGAAGGACATGCAGGGCCCTGAGATTGTGTGTCAAGGTCGCATTGCCGCGGGCTGAAGGCGGGTGCTCATGCTCCGCCTGCTTGGGTCGGGCTTCTCGGGAGGTTGGCGAGGTCATCCGGTTCGCCACGCAGAAGTCTGGCCGGGAAGGTGCCCAGAAATGCCGAAAACCGCCACCCGGGCTTGCAGGTGGGGCAGGGCGCTGCGGCCACCCGGAAGGAGAGAGCGATGCCTGACTATCCCTATCTGATCGTGGGCGGAGGGATGACCGCCGCGGCCGCCATCGAGGGAATCCTGGAGCACGATCCAGGCGCTCGCATCGGGATGATCGGCGATGAACCTCACCCGCCCTACAATCGGCCGCCGCTGTCCAAGGGGTTGTGGAAGGGCAAACCCCTGGAGGGCATCTGGCGTAAGGTGCCTGTCGAGCACGTGACGATGCATCTGGGCCGCCGTGCGGTGATGCTGGATCTGGAACGCAAGGTGGTCCGCGACGACAACGGGGTGGACTATCGTTACGGGCGTCTGCTCCTGGCAACGGGAGGGACGCCGCGCCGATTTCCCTACGCCGCCGACAAGGTCATCTACTTCCGTACGCTGGACGACTATCAGCGGCTGCGGGCGTTGGCCGACCGGGCGGAGCGCCTTGCGGTCATCGGCGGCGGGTTCATCGGCTCGGAGATGGCCGCGGCCATGCGCATGCTGGGGAAGGAAGTTGACCTGGTCTTCCCGGATCAAGCGATCGGCACTCGAATTTTTCCAGAAGACCTCTCCGGCTTCGTTACCGACTTCTATCGGACCAAAGGCGTTGATGTCCACGCCGGCCACTCTCTGATCGGGCTTCAAGCCCGAGGCGATCGCATCGTCCTCCGGCTGCGGCCAAAGGCCGGAGGGGAAGAGCGTGAGCTCACCGTGGACGGCGTTGTGGCCGGCCTCGGCATCCAGCCCAATACGGACTTGGCGCAGGCGGCCGGCATCCGCACCGGCAACGGGATTGGGGCCGACGAATTCCTGCGTACCTCTGCACCCGATGTGTATGTGGCGGGGGATGTGGCCGAGTTCCTGAATACCGCCCTTCAGTCGCGGTTCCGAGTGGAGCACGAGGATAATGCCAACACCATGGGCAAGGTCGCCGGGAAGAACATGGCCGGCGCCCGAGTCGCCTATCACCATCAGCCGTACTTCTACTCGGACCTGTTCGAACTTGGTTACGAAGCGGTCGGCGACCTCGATCCAAAGCTTGAGGTGGTGAGCGATTGGGCGGAGCCATTCCGCCAGGGCGTGGTCTACTACCTGCACGACCAGCGGGTGCGCGGCGTATTGCTGTGGAACGTCTGGGACAAGGTCGACGTGGCGCGGCGGCTGATCGCCGATGCCACAAGGCTGCAAGCCTCGGACTTGAAGGGTCGCATCAGACCGTGAGCGGATCTCCGGACGTGCGGGAAGTCGCACTGGGGAAAGGGCGTAGATCGCGGAGACAGCTGGCTGCCAGTGATCCTCCATCCGCGAGCTCGCTGCACGGTTCTGACGCGATCGGCACCGGGGATGGCACGGGAGCTTGCGATGGGCAGTGAACTCACGCCGGGCGCATCGCACTTCACCTTCTCTACGCGCGGTTGTTGTCGGATCACCGCATCGGAATTCGCCGCGCAGGAGTCCGCGCAAGTGAACGAAAGCCCCCTTCGTCGCGGCACCGGCCCGAGGCCGGCTGAGGGGAAAGGCCGAACGGCCCGAGATTGACACCCCTCCTCGCCTCAGGTAGAATCCTTGGACTTGCGTGCGGGCCTGTAGCGCAGTTGGGAGCGCGCTTCAATCGCACTGAAGAGGTCGAGGGTTCGAATCCCTCCAGGTCCACTCGAACGATCTCGCCAGGGCCCATAGCGCAGTTGGGAGCGCGTCTCAATGGCATTGAGAAGGTCGTGGGTTCGAATCCCACTGGGTCCACCTTCAATTGAATACTGGCCAGGGCAGGAGTAGTAAGCCAGCCGCCAGCGAGCCGGGGAAGGGTGTAAGCCTGGCAAAGCGCAGTCCAGAGGCTGCGGCGCAAGCGGCGCGCTCGTCGAGGCCGAACTCGCCTGCCGTCCCGCAATCCTTGCGGGGCAAGCCCTGCCGGTGAGACCTTGGGTCCAGCCGGCGGCGGGTTCGCCCGTTAGCGCGATCAAGAGGCCCCCGGATCGGGGGGCAACCAGGGTGGTACCGCGGAGCGCCCCTTCGTCCCTTGTCGACGGAGGGGTTTTGCATTTGCCGCCGCAGGATGCGGAGGAGCCACGAGATGGCCAAGCATAAGACCTCGCAGCAAGCCGCCGCAGGCCGGTGATCGAGCCGAGCGCTACAACCCGGCGGCGATCGAGCCCAAGTGGCAGGAGAAGTGGGAGGCGGACGGGCTGTACCGGGCGCGCGCTCGACCCGTCGCGGCCCAAGTACTACTTCCTGACCATGCTGCCGTATACCTCGCGGCGACCTGCACATCGGCCACTGGTACGCCATGACGCCGTCGGACGCGCGCGCCCGCTACCTGCGCATGCGCGGCTACAACGTCATGTTCCCGATCGGCTTCGACGCCTTCGGCCTGCCGGCCGAGAACGCCGCCATCCAGCGCAACATCCACCCCAAGAAGTGGACCTACGCCAACATCGAGCACATGCGCAAGCAGCTGCGCACGATGGGCGCCATGTGGGACTGGGAGCGCGAGGCGGTCTCGTGCGACCCGGAGTACTACCGCTGGACGCAGTGGTTCTTCGTCCAGTTCTTCAAGCACGGGCTGGCCTACAAGAAGATGGCGGCCGTGGACTGGTGCCCGCACTGCAACACCACGCTGGCGCGCGAGCAGGTGTGGGGCGACGACCGCCACTGCGAGCGCTGCGAGACGCCGGTGATCAAGAAGGACCTGGAGCAGTGGTTCTTCCGCATCACCAACTACGCCGACGAGCTGCTGGACTTCGCGGGGATCGACTGGCCCGAGCGGGTGCAAGGTCATGCAGACGAACTGGATCGGCCGCAGCGAGGGCGCCGAGGTGACCTTCCAGACCGAGGCCGGCGATCCGACTCGAGGTCTTCACCACGCGGCCCGACACGCTGTGGGGCGCGACCTTCATGGTGCTGGCGCCCGAGCACCCGCTGGTGGCCCGAGCTGACGACGCCGGCGCAGCCGCCGCGGTGGAAGCCTATCGCCAGCAGACGCGCGCGCCAGACCGACATCGAGCGCGAGGCGACCGAGAAGGAGAAGACCGGCGTCTTCACCGGCGGCTATGCCATCAACCCGGTCAAGCGGCGAGCGCATCCCCATCTGGATCGCCGACTACGTGCTGATGACCTACGGCACCGGCGCCATCATGGCCGTGCCCGGCGCACGACGAGCGCGACTTCGCCTTCGCCCGGAAGTTCGGGCTGGAGGTGCGGCCGGTGATCCAGCCGGAGGGCACCCAGCTCCCTGACGGCGCCACGATGCCCGACGCCTACGACCGGCCTACGGGGCGATGGTCAACTCCGGCCCGTTCGACGGGCACGCCGCCCGACAGGCGATGCCCAAGACGATCGCCTGGTTGGAGGAACGCAGGGCTGGGGCAGGGGGCGGTCAACTACCGCCTGCGCGACTGGCTGATCTCGCGCCAGCGCTACTGGGGCGCGCCGATCCCGATCGTCTACTGCCCGAGCACGGTCAGGTGCCCGTGCCGGACGACCAGCTGCCGGTGCTGCTGCCCGAGGACGTCGAGTGGCGGCCGACCGGCGAGAGCCCGCTGAAGCTGCACCCGACCTGGAAGCAGACGACCTGCCCGAAGTGCGGCGGGCCGGCCGAGCGTGAGACCGACACGATGGACACCTTCATGTGCTCGTCGTGGTATCACCTGCGCTACCTGAGCCCGAAGTTACGAGCAGGGCCCGTTCGACCCGCAGGAATACGACTACTGGATGCCGGTGGATCCTACACCGGCGGCATCGAGCACGCCACGATGCACCTGATGTACACGCGCTTCTTCCACAAGGCGCTGCGCGACATGGGCATCACCCGCGGCGACGAGCCGATGCTGCAGCTGCGCAACCAGGGGCAGATCCTGGGGCCGGACGGCCAGCGGATGAGCAAGTCGCCGCGGCAATGTGATCGATCCCGACGAGCTGGTGCAGGCGTACGGGGCCGACACCGTGCGCGCCTACCTGATGTTCGGCTACCGCTGGGACGAGGGCGGCCCGTGGAACCCCGGCAACATCCAGGGCGTGGTGCGCTGGCTGAATCGCGCCTGGTCACTGGTCGTCGAGCCAACCTCGGGTTCGGCAACGGCAGCGGACCCCGGCGCGGCCCGCATGCTGCGGCGCAAGACGCATCAGACCATCCGCCGGATCTCGAACGACCTCGACCAGTTCGAATTCAACACCGTCGTCTCTTCGCTGATGGAGCTGACCAACGCCATCAGTGCGGCGCGTGACGCGGGCCTGGCGGGGTCGGCCGAGGACCGGGAGGCGGTACGCGCGCTGCTGCTGATGATGGCGCCGGTGGCGCCGCACATCGCCGAGGAGCTCTGGGCGCGGCTGGGACAGCCGTACTCCATTCACTCCCAGGCGTGGCCGGCGTACGATGCCGAGCTGGCGCGTGAGGACGAGATCACGCTGGTGGTTCAGGTCAACGGCAAGGTGCGCGACCGGATCGTCGTCCCGGCGGACATCTCCGAAGACGCGGCCAGGACACGGGCGCTGGAAAGCGAGGCGGTCGTCAAGCTGCTGGTCGGCGGGGCGCCCCGACAGGTCATCGTCGTCCCGGGCCGTCTGGTGAACATCGTTGTCTAGACCGACTTCGGAAGTCACGCAGCGACTTCCGAAGTCGGTGTGACGTGATATCCTCCCGCCGAAGCGCCGGAGCCGACCCGGACCCGCGCCGCCGCGCGTCCGATGAACACAGGAGCCCACGCGATGAAGATTGTCACCGACAGTGGAGTCGATCTGGCCCTGACCCCGGAAGAGCAGCGGGCGCTGAACATCCGTGTCGTGCCGCTGGTCGTCAATCTCGAGGGGCAGACCTACCGCGAGGGGGTCGACATCACCACGGACGAGTTCTATCAGCGCCTGGCCGAGACCAACGCGCTGCCCACGACGTCGCAGCCATCGCCAGGCGACTTTGCCGCCGTGTACCGCGAGCTGGCGGCCGGCGACCCGGAGATCCTCTCGATCCACATGTCGTCCGGGTTGAGCGGCACGTTCAACTCCGCCCGCACCGCGGCCGAATCCGTTCCAGAGGCGAAGGTCACGCTGGTCGATACCAAGACCCTCTCGGCCGGCGCCGGCTGGCAGGTCGAGGCGGCAGCGCGTGCCGTGCGCGCCGGATGGCCGCTGGAGGCCGTGTTGACCCTGGTCAAGAAGATCCAGGAGCAGACCCACACGTTCTTCACGCTGAAGGATTTGAAATACCTGATTCACGGCGGCCGAATCTCGCACATGAAAGGGCTGATCGCCTCGGCGCTGGACCTGAAGCCCATGATCGGGGTGGAGAACGAGCGCGGGACGTACGTGCAGATGGGGCAGCAGCGATCTTTTGCCGCAGCGCTGCGCGGCTTGGCCGAGCTGCCTGCCAAGTGGGTCCCCAAGGGGAGTGCTCTGCGTTCGCAGGTGGCCCATGCCAGCAACCCGGAAGGCGCCCAGGAGCTGTTGCAGAACGTCGGTCGGCTCTTCGAGTGCACCTGGCGTGCGACGGGGCGCCTGTCCATGGTCCTCGGGGCCCACACCGGGCCGACGATGGTCGGCCTGGTGATCGCCCCGCTGGCGACGTTCGCCGACGTTCCCTAGCGCCCATCGACTTCGGAAGTCCGATCGGACTTCCGAAGTCGTTCCTCAGGAGGTGAGTCATGCAAACCGATCCCAGACAGGTCGTGGTCGCCGGCAAGGCGCCCAAGCCCATCGGTCCATACTCGGTGGGGATCGTTCATGGCAAGCTGGTGTTCGCCTCTGGCATGCTCGGCCTCGATCCGCAAACCGGGGAACTGGCGCCGGGCGGCGTCGAGGCCGAGACACGCCAGTCGCTGAAGAACATCGCCGCCATCCTAGAAGCCGCCGGCTCGTCGATGGGCCAGGTGCTCAAGACGACCGTCTTCCTGCGCGACATGGCCGATTTCGCCCGGATGAACGCCGTGTATGCCGAGTTCTTCCGCGACGAGCCCCCGGCCCGATCGACTGTGCAGGTCGCCGCCCTGCCAAAGGGCGGGGCGGTTGAGATCGAGGCCGTGGCTGCCCTGTCCTGACCGGGACGCATCCAGACGGTTGCCGGGCGGCCGAGGGCGCGAGGTGCAGGATGACGGGTGAGCGCATCCTGATCGTCGATGATGAAGCGCACATCGTGGAGCTGGTCCGCCTGTACCTGGAGCGCGACGGTTTCCGCGTCGAGAGCGCCTCCGACGGAGCACAGGGACTGCGGCTGGCGCTCGAGCTGCGCCCGGCGCTGATCATCCTCGACCTGATGCTCCCCGAGGTGGACGGCCTGGAAGTCTGCCGCCGGGTGCGAGCCGAACTCGGACGTTCCGATCGTGATGCTCACGGCACGCGATGAAGACGTCGACAAGATCGTCGGACTTGAGCTGGGCGCCGACGACTACCTCACCAAGCCGTTCAACCCACGCGAGTTGCTCGCCCGCGTGAAGGCCATCCTGCGCCGGACCGAGGCCGCCCCGCGCTCGGAGGGCAAGGCGCTGCACCTAGGGGACCTGACGGTCGATCCGGCCCGCCGTGAGGTCACCGTCGCCGGACTGCCGGTGGCGCTGCGCGCCAAGGAATTCGATCTGCTCCAGGCGTTCGCCGAACACAAAGGGCTGGTTCTGACGCGCGAGCAACTCCTCAGCCGCGTGTGGGGCTACGACTTCTACGGCGAGACGCGCACCGTCGACGTGCACGTGGCCCACCTGCGCAAGCGCCTGGCGGCGAGCACCGGAGTGCGCATCGAAACCGTCACCGGCGTGGGCTACAAGCTGGTGGCATGACCATGGCGCCCGTCTGGCGTTCCCTGTCGCGCGACGGCTGAACCTTGCTCCGCTCCCTCGCCTCCCGCCTGCTGCTCACTTACCTGCTGGTCACCGCGCTGGTCGTCGTCCTGGCGGGGCTCAGCCTGTTGGTCCTGCTGCAATCGACTCCGCTTGCCGATCGACTGGCCTGGCGCGCCCTGGAGGCGGAGGCGGCGGTGATCGTCCCTCGCGTCGAGCGGGTCTTGGACCAACCCCGATCGGAGGCGCTGGCCGAAGGACGGCTCGCGCAGCGGTTACGCTCGCGGGCGCTCGTTGTCACCCCGTCGGGAGAGATCGTGGCGCAAGGCGGGCATCGCCGCCGTCGAGGGTGTGGATGCCGCGCTGGCCGAGGCGGTGCGAATCGGCGGGGCGGGGCAGGGGGAAACGACCGACGCGCTCGACCGCCGCTGGCTGTATGTCGTGCGCTCCCTGACCAACGGGGACCGGCTTGATCGTCGCCGCACCGCGCCCGACGCTGCGGGCGCTGCTGGTCTACGGGGACGATCTTCTGGCGCCCCTGCTGCAGGCTGCCCTGGTCGGCCTTGCCATTTCGGTCTTGCTGGCCTGGCTCGTCTCGCGCTGGGTCACCGCACCGCTGCGGCGGCTGGCCGCGGCCGCACGATCCGTAACGGCCGGGCGCTACGAACAACACGTGCCCCTCGAGGGACCGATGGAGGTCGAGTCGCTCGCCGCCGACTTCAACCAGATGGTCCAGCGTGTGCAGGCCACACAGCAGGGCCAGCGCGACTTCGTCGCCAACGTCTCGCACGAACTCAAGACACCCTTGACGTCGATTGACGGGTTCGCCCAGGCGATCCTCGACGGCACGGCCGCGGACCGTGAGGCGCAGGTGCACGCCGCTCAGGTCATCCACGAGGAGTCCGATCGACTGGCGCGTCTGGTGGACGATCTGCTCGACCTGGCGCGGCTGGACGCCGGCCAAACGACCTTCGCCCGTGAGGCCGTGGACCTGAACGCGCTCGTTGCCCGCATCGTCGACCGCCTGAGCCTGCGGGCACGGGAGAAGGGTGTCCTGCTGGAGAACATGGTGGCCGGGTCTGCCGATGATCCCCGGCGATGGGGACCGGCTGGCGCAGGTGTTCACGAACCTGATCGACAACGCCCTGAAGCACTCACCTGGCGGCGGGAAGGTCTTGCTGCGCGGGGAATCGCAGGCTGGGGCCGTGCTGGTTCACGTCGAGGACGATGGCCCGGGCATCCCGGCCGAAGAACTCCCGCGCATCTTCGAGCGTTTCTATCAGGTCGACAAGGCACGTCGAGGGGGAGAAGGGCGTGGCAGTGGCCTGGGATTGGCCATCTCGCACCAAATCGTGCACGCTCACGGCGGCCGCCTTACGGCGCTGAGCGCGCCGGGGCAGGGCAGCCGGTTCACCGTCCAGCTTCCCCTCGATCCCGCCTCGATCTCGACGTGTCCCGTCGCAGGTCCTAGCCGTCCGTTATAATCCGCCTCGTACGGCATGGCTTGCCACGATGTTTTCGGATGGGTGTGCTCTGAGAGGATTGGTGAAATGACATCGCAGCAAGGTTCGTCGGTGAAGTGGCTGGTGATCGTGATCGTCGTCGTCCTGGTGGGATGCCTGTGCCTGGTGGCGATCGCCCTCGGCGGGAGCCTGGCGGCCGGATGGTGGGTCGCGCAGCAGGACGGCGTCCTTCCGACCATCGAGACGGGCCTCGAGATGCCGAGCCCTACGCCTCCGGCGATGGCGGAGGTCCCCGAACCGGTCCCCGACGCGGCGCTGGAGACTGAGCGTCAGCTGGTGGCGGCCGAAGTGCCGATTTCCGACCCGCTCGATCTGGCTGTTCGCCTGAAGCGAATCGCCGATCCGCCGCGGGTCGTGGCCGAGACGGCCGCGGCGATCCCGGTCGGGACGGCGAAGTCCTTCTGGGCCAGCAACGTCGACGAGAATTCGAACTTCGAAGTGCAGGCCCGTCTGGCCTTCGCCAGCCCCCACGTCTACTTCTGGGTGGAGGAAGGCGTCGACTACGACCCTGACGATCTCGAGAGCCTGGTGCAGGTCTTCGAGGAGCGGTCCTACCCCACCAACCGCGAGTTCTTCGGCTCGGAGTGGACGCCGGGTGTCGACGGCGACGTGCACCTGTACGTCCTGTTCGCCCGAAATCTCGGGGGCGGCATCGCCGGCTACTACTCGTCGAACGACGAGTACGCCGCCATCGTGCGCCAGTACTCGAACGCCCATGAGATGTTCTACATGAACGCCGATACGGTGGACCTGAGCGACGAGTTCACCGACAGCGTCATGGCGCATGAGTTCCAGCACATGATCCACTGGTACCGCGATCGCAACGAGCAGTCGTGGATGAACGAAGGGTTCTCGGTGCTCTCCGAGATGCTGAATGGCTTCGATGTCGGCGGGGCGGACTGGGCCTACTCGGTCGATCCGGACATCCCGCTCACCTACTGGCCGTCTCCGGTGGAGAGCCGTCACTACGGTCAGTCGTTCCTCTTCCTGGCGTACTTCCTCGACCGATTTGGGGAGGAGGCCACCCGGACGCTGGTGGCGGAGACCGGCAACGGGCTGGATTCCATCGACCGGGTCCTGAATAGTCTCGGGGCGTCCGATCCCTCAAGCGGGAAGTCGCTGACGGCCGACGACGTGTACGCCGACTGGTCCGTGACTGCCGCGCTCAATGACCCCTCGGTAGACGATGGGCTGTACGCCTACGCCCGCGTCCCGCAAGCGCCGACGATCGAACTGAGCGACGAGTTCGACACCTGCCCCATGGAGGAGACGCGCACCGTCGAGCAGTACGGCCTGGACGGCATCGCCCTCCGCTGCCCGGGCGAGTGGCGCGTGCACTTCGACGGCTCCACGCTGGCGCAAGTTGTCCCGGCCGATCCGCACTCGGGCGATTTCGCCTTCTGGACCAACCGCGGCGATGAGTCCGACATGCGGCTGAGCCGGACGTTCGACCTGACCGGTGTCAGCGGCGAGGTGGCGGCCGAGTACTGGGTGTGGTACGACATCGAACAGGACTACGACTACGTGTATGTCGAGGTTACGGCCGACGGCGGGGAGACATGGGATTTCCTGAACACCCCGTCGGGCACGGCCGAGAACCCGACCGGGAACTCCTACGGCTGGGGCTATACCGGGTTCAGCGGCGGGATTGACGGGGGCAATTGGGTCCGCGAGACGGTCGACTTGACGGCCTACGCCGGGAAGCAAATCGAACTGCGCTTCGAGTACATCACCGACGCGGCGGTCAACGGCGACGGCCTGCTGCTCGACGATGTCTCGATCCCGGCGCTCGGCTACGCCAGCGATTTCGAATCAGACGACGGCGGTTGGCAGGCCGAGGGCTTCGTGCGCATGTACAACCGTGTCCCGCAGACCTACCGCCTGATGTTGATCGAACAGGGCAACCAGACGACCGTCCGTCCGATCCCCCTGGATGCCGAGCAGCGGGCGGAGTTTGAGGTCTCGCTGGGCGGTGAGGTCGACAATGCGATCCTGATGGTGATTGGGACCTCGCGGCACACCTGGCAGCCGGCGCCTTACCGTTTGACCGTGGAGCAACGGTAGCCGGGGTCCGCGGCTGGCGCAGGGTGTGACAAAATCGAAACGGGACCCGATCGGGTCCCGTTTCGCATCTCGGTTATCGAAGCGTCAACTGGCGCGCGGCCGGCGCAGGGACTCCAATTCGGCTTCCAGTTGCTCGCGGCGCGACTGGTAAGCCTCGCGAACGTCGTCCCGGAAGCCGCCAAGCTTGTCCCACGTGCGCTGGCGCAGATCCTCGCCCGAGTAGGGCGTCAGGAGGAGCGCCAGGACCGAGCCCACAAGCGCTCCGCACAACGAACCGGTCAGGAAACTCATGAAGCGGCGCATGCGTGCCTCCTCAACATGATTGTCGCACAAGCGCGCCGGGTTGCCAAGACGGAATTCACACGGTGCGGCGCGGCCGGGCCGTCAGGGCGCCATGTTTGTAGGGGCGAAGCACCGTTCGTGCCGCGAAGCCCGGCGGCACGCCGGCCGTCTCGCCCCGGCGGGCCGGGGCTCGCGGCCCGAACGGGGTGCGAGACGGCATGCTTCGCCCCTACGCTCACACGTGACGGGGGACCAGTCGGACCTGCGGGGCGCCAGCGATTGCAGACGGGGACGTTCCTGCGAAGAGAGCGGCCATCAGAGTGGTTCATCGTAGCAGACGCCGGTAGCCGCAGCCTTCAGGCTGCGTCCCTCCGCGGCCGAAGGAGCTCATGCGTTCGCGATGCGCAGGCGGACGCCTGTGGCCAACCGCGCCTGCCTCATGCGCTGCCGGCGTGGACTGCACGCACCTTGAGCGCCTCCCGCGCCCGTAGTACACTGCTTCCTATCCCGGTCGCGCCTACGGGCGCAGGAGCCGTTCGTGATCACGATCTCCATCGAATACTGCGCCGTTTGACACTACACCGAGCGCGCCATCGGTCTGATGGCCGAGCTGCTCAAGGCCTTCGAGCCCGATCTGAAGGCGGTGACGCTGATTCCCTCGGATGACGGTCGGTTCGAGGTGACGGTCGACGGGACACTCGTGTACTCCAAGCTGCAGACCGGCCGGCATGTCGAGCCGGGGGAAGTAGTGAATCTGGTGCGTACCCACACGGGCCGGAAGGCCTGAGCCATGCCCTCACGTGATCGCGTCTTCTCCGGCGCCCGCCCGACGGGTCGCCAGCACCTGGGCAACTACCTGGGCGCCATCAAGAACTACGTCGCGCTGCAAGCGGACTACGAATGCATCTACTGCATCGTCGACCTGCACGCCCTGACGACGGTGGAAGACACCGTCGGCCTGCGCGACAACACCTACGAGATGGCGCTCGACTGGCTGGCCGCCGGGGTGCGCCCGGACCCGACCATCCTGTTCATCCAGTCGCACGTGCCGCAGGTGACCGAGCTGCACACGCTGCTCTCGATGGTCACCCCGCTGGGCAAGCTGACCGACCTGCCGACCTTCAAGGAGAAGATCCGTCAGCAGCCGCACAACATCAACTACGGCCTGGTGGGCTACCCGGTCCTGATGACGGCCGACATCACGCTCTACCGCGCCCGCTACGTGCCGGTGGGGATCGACCAGGCGCCGCATCTGGAGTTCGCTCGCGAGATCGTGCGTTCGTTCAATCATCGCTACGGCCGGGATGTGCTGGTAGAGCCGGAGATGAAGGTCACCGAGGTGCCCAAGGTGCTGGGCATCGACGGCCAGCAGAAGATGGGCAAGAGCCTGAACAACCACATCGAGCTGGCCGCCACGCCGGAGGAGACGAGCAAGCGGGTGATGAGCATGGTCACCGACCCACAGCGGGCGCGCAAGACCGACCCCGGCAACCCCGACGTGTGCAACGTGTTCTCCTTGCACAAGGTGTTCACCCCTCCGGCCGAAGTGGAGTCGATCAACGTCGAGTGTCGCCGTGCGGGGATTGGCTGCGTCGAGTGCAAGCAGCGATTCGCCGGTCACCTGAACGCCCACCTGGAGCCCTTCCGGGCGCGCCGGGCGGAGATTGGGCGCGAGCCCGACCGGGTGTGGGATGTGCTGAGCGACGGCGCCGGCCGCGCCCGGAGCATCGCCGAAGAGACGATGCGCGACGTGCGGGACGCCGTCGGGCTCCCCTGAGTTCGATGCGGCTCGTCCTGCAGCGCGTGCGCCGCGGCCGGGTGACGGTCGGCCAGGAGCAGGTGGCGGCCATCGACCGCGGGCTGGTGATCCTGGCCGGCGTCGGGCAGGGCGATACCGCCGAGCATGCCGACTGGCTGGCGGCCAAAGTCGCCGGGCTGCGCGATATTCGAAGACGCCGAGGGGAAGACCAACCTTTCGATCACCGAGGTCGGCGGGCAGGTGCTGGTCGTCTCGCAGTTCACGTTATACGCCGATGCCACTAAGGGCCGCCGGCCGAGCTTCATCCACGCCGCTCTTCCGGAAATCGCTGAGCCGCTCGTGCGGCGCTTCGCTGAATCGCTGATGGCGCAAGGCGTCCCGACTCAAACCGGCGTCTTCGGGGCCCACATGCTGGTCGAGATCGAGAACGACGGGCCCGTGACGATCGTGCTCGAACGTCCCCCGTCGTCGAGTTCCGGAAGTGGCTGAATCCATGGTGCGCCGGCCCATGCAGTCTTCGGCTTCTGCGCGCGTCTCAAACTGGCCCGTCTGGCTGGCGCTGGGAATACCGGTGCTAGTGGCGGTGGCCCTGATGGCGCCGCGAATCCTAGATGCTCACTTTGGACTCTTCGATGATCCATCGTCCATCTCGATCGCCCAACGAACCTGGTCCGGTGATTGGGATTGGCGGGTTGACGCCGGATATGGCCGCTTCCGCCCCGTCTATTGGCTGGCGTTCTCACTGATGTACGGATGGGCGGGGAACCAGGCTGTCTGGTACTTCTGTGGGAACCTACTCCTGCTGGCCGGCACTGCCCTCCTGCTCAGCCTTATCGTCATGCGGCTGACCCACAGGAATTTGGCGGCAGGCGTCGCGGGAATTGGCGTTCGTCCTCGGCGGGCCTGTGATCGAAGCCGCCTACACGCTCTCCAAACCGGAACTGTTGCAGTGCTTCTTCCTGACTTGCTCGGGAGCTGCCCTGGTCTTGTCGTCCCAGTCCCCTTCCAGAAGAGCTCGGGCGGGAAGGGTGCTGCTTGCGTCGCTGTGCGTCCTCCTGGCCGCCCTGACGAAGGAAACCACGGGCGTTGTGCTGGCCATCGTTCTGAGCTGGCTGGCGATCGCCTGGATCTACGGTAAGGTGAACCCCAAGATGGCTGGCGCCAGGCATTCCCCGGATCCTCGTGAGTTCGTGTTGGCCGCCGTCCTGGGGGTTGGCGTCTTCGGACTGGGGGTACTCCGTCTCTCGCCGAGCACGGTCAGCGCGGCTGGACCGCAGGCCAACTTCACTTTCACTTGGGCCGTGATCCGGGGGAACGCGAACGTCTGGCTGGACCTGCTGGTGCGCGACTGGCTGTACCTGCTACCGCTGTTGGCTGCAGCCGCGTACCTGGTTGTCTCGGCGCGGAGGATTCTCCAGGTTCCCATAATTCTGGGATCGCTGGTCTGGATGGGGGCATGGTTCGCCCTCTACTTGCCCTACCGGTTTTCCCCCGAGTACTACCTGCTGCCCTTCTCGCTGGGGGCAGCGGTGTTGACGGGTCTGCTGGTCCCGCAGGTGGTCGATGCGGCTCGGGCGGCGAGTACGGCTGGATCCCTCTTGGCGACGGCCTGTGCCGCGCTGGCCGCCGTCCTTTTCCTCCTGACCATCCCCAACGATCTCTCGAACGCCGGGATACAGCTCTCGGTCGACAAGGCGAACCAGGCCATGTTGGGGTACGTTGCCGAGACCATGCCTCCTGGCGGGCTGGTTCTGGTGAACATCCGTGCGGATGTCGAGTATCTGTGGCAAGTAGGTCCCATGCTCCACATTGTCCAGAATCGCCCTGACCTGGCGGTCGAGCCCTATCCCGCTTCTGGCGTCCCTCCGGCGTATGGGGGCCGCCCCGCCGTTGTCGTGTCGCCGATCATCGAGAATGTCCCGCTGCCATCCGTGAGGCTGGGAATCCCGGAGGAGGCATCAAGGGGGTGGGAAGCCAGCCTGCTGCAGGAGCTTGAGGGGCGGTTGGAACTCGAACGAGAGGTCCGCTACGGGTTGACTCTCCTGATTGTTGATTCGCCGCGATTGATCTGCTTTGCCGCCCCTCAGATCGGCTATTGCCAGCGACCCCACACGCCCGTGGACACGCGCAGGTTTTCAGCCGGGTGGCGGATGTATTCGTTGAGCGACCCCGTCGATTGAGGCCGCACCTCAATCTCCTCACTCAGGAGAGAACACCCTCTCCGGCGTTGTCCAAAGGACCCCATCGAGCTGCACCACATCCGCGCCGGAGCGCAACAGTGCCTCGGCCTGCTCGCGTCGGTAGACCCCGCCGCCGGCGAAGATCGGCACATGCAGCAGCTTCTTGAGTTGCGCGACCGTTTGCAGGGCGAGCGGGAACACTGCCGGCCCGTAGAGACGGCCGTGGACAGGAGCTCCGTTCGGACCAGGGAGCGCGCCGCGCGGCGCGCCAATCGAGACCGCCTGCGCCCCGGCCTCGGCGGCGGCGACGAAGACAGAGACCGCCATCCCCAAGGGCAGATGGGCGATGAGCGGAAGTTCGCCGGCGCCCGCCGCCACCACCGCTGCCGCCTGGGGCGCATTGACCTCGCCCAGCCCGATCTCCAGCCCGGCGACCTCGTCAACCGACTCGAGCCAGCGGGTCGCTTCCCGCGCATCCTCGGTGCCTTGAACGAGAAGGTGGACGATGACCGGGCAAGGCAGGACAGCCCAGTGATGCCGCTCGCGCCGGACCGCGGCACGAAGCCCGGGATTCGGGTGGCCGGTGTGTAGAAGGAATCCACCGGGGTAGGGCAGCAGCCTCGGCCCGTTGGCTGGGTAGCGCGGCTGGAGGCTGAGAGGAGGTGTGATGTAGGCGCCGAGCCCGGCGAAGTCGGTGGCCTGGCGCGCCGCGCCGTCGCAGCCGAGGAAACCGGCGGCGTTGGTGAAAGGCGTCCGAATCACCAGGTCGCGCTTGCCGGCCGAGAGGGTCAGGTTCGTCCTGGGGGCCGCGCCCGAGGGAAAGTCCTGCGGAGCGGGCGGGTCGCCGCGCGCCTCGGTGGTCATCGAACCAGATCCTCGAGGGGGAATACGGGCCCCTCGGTGCACGCGCAGCGAGCGGCATGACCTCGGCCGACGGCGCAGATGCCGCAGACGCCGGTGCCGCAAGGCATCGGCATGACGACCAGGATCTCCGCCACTCGCGCCGCCCGGGCAGCTTGCAGACTGGGAGCGACGAGTTCTGCGTGCTCGAGCCATTCCGCTGTGACTGCCAGGCAAGCGTAGTCCGCCCACTCCAGGGCCGAGTCGAAATCCGGGGAAATCTCGACCTGCGGGGGAAGGGTGGGAACGGGAGAGTCGGCGTACATTGCCAGGCCGACGCCGCGTTCGACCCCCAATTTCAGCACGGGCAGGAGCACTTCAGGGCTGGCCCCGAACGCGGCTAGCAGCCACCGTCGGCGCGGCGGCAGGAAGGCGGAAGCCTCGGCCGACCGGTCCCAGCAGGTCGAGGTATTCGCCCGGCTGCCACGTGGCGCCTTTGGGGATCAAGGCGCTGAGGCCGTCGGCATGGAAAGCAAAGGGCAGGAGAGGGTGTCGGAATGGATCGTCGGCATCCGGCCGGCAGCTGAGCATTACCTGGCCAGGGGCAGGGATCGCGGCCTGGGGGCACCAGCAAACGCACGCCCGGCCGGCCTAATGGGCTGAGGATCAGCGACCCGATCCGGGCAAGCGTCCGACGCATGGCCGGATGCTAGCATGCGTCAGCAGCTGGTGGAAGGCCGGGCATTGTCAGCCCGGCGTCGGCGAATGGCAGGAAGGGGATGGTAGAATCGGCATGGCTCCATCCTCATTCCGTGGTGGACAATCCAGGAGGATTGCATGAACGTCGCTGATTTGCTCCGTGCGGCATCCAGCCTAGCATGGGTGCTGGCATTCTTGGTGATTGGCCTGGCGGTGTTTCGGCGCGTCCCGCAACCAGCCCTTCAAGGCCGCCGGGACGCTGGTCGCCGTCGGTGTCGTCTCGGCACTTGTCCTGACCGGCGTGAGCGCCGGCCTGGTCTTCATCCAGCCTGAGGACCGCGGCGTTGTGATCTCGGCCGTAGCCCCGGAAGGCTATCGCCTGGAAGCACTCCAACCGGGCCTGCACTGGATCATTCCGTTTGCCGAGAATGTGGTCCGCTACCCGATCTCCCGGCAGACCTACACCATGTCCATTGCTCCTTCGGAGGGACAGGTAGCAGGGGATGACTTGGTTGACACGCGAACCTCCGACGGCCAGCAGGTCAAGATCGACGCCTCGGTCATCTACTCGATCAAGCCGGGCGAGGTCGTCAACGTGCACATCGCCTGGCAAGACCGCTACTCAGCCGACCTGGTGCGGCCGCTCACGCGGGGCATCATCCGTGACGGAGCAGCCGCTTACACGGCCGAGCAGATCGTCACCGAGAAGCGCGCCGACATGATCAACGGTATCACGGACACGCTGCGGGCAAAACTTGAGGCGAACGGGCTCGTCTTGGACGAGTTCATCCTGCGCAACATCACTTTCTCACCGGAGTTCGCCGCTTCGATCGAGCAGAAGCAGATCGCCGAGCAGCAGGCCAAGCAATCGGCTTTCGTCGTCGAGCAGCGCAGGCAGGAAGCCGAGCAGGCGCGCCAGACGGCCCAGGGCGCGGCCGACGCCCGCGTCATCGCCTCCAAGGGCGACGCCGAGGCGCGGTTGATCAATGCCCAGGCCGAGGCCAAGGCGCTCGAGCTGATCGCCGCCGCCCTGGCCGGGAACCCTGACTTGATCACATACCAGTACGTGCAGAAGCTGGGCCCCGGCATCCAGGTGATGCTGGTCCCGAATGACAACCCGTTCCTGCTGCCGTTGCCAAGCCTGACCCCTGGCGCGCAGCCCTAAGACAGCAACCCAGACGATGAAGAAGCCTCCCGCCACCGGCGGGAGGCTTTGTTCTTGGGTAGTTGTACGGGCGCTACCTTAGCGGGCGAGCGCGACTGCCAGAGCAGCCAACACGCCGAGTGCGATGACCAGTCCGGCCAGCAGCGCCAGGACGAGTACCGTCCGCGCCTGATCGGTCGGTGAGGCTGCGGCGCCGGAAGGCGATCCGCCGGCTCCGGCCGGTGCGCCGGAGGCGCATCCGTCCGCCGCCAGCAGTTCGGCAGGCTCGCGGACGTACAGCTCGGTGAAGCCGCAGGCGCCGCACGTCCAGGCATCGAGGGGGAAGCTCCGGGGAATCTTGAGCCACCTGCCCAGGGCGCGCGTGCCGCGGCGCAGAGAGAGCGATTGTGTCCCAGAATCGGACCGGTCGACCACCTGAACGTTCCGGATGATCCGGACCGATCCGCACTTCGGGCAGGTCGACTTGGACTTCATCGCAAGCACCTCCGCAACGCGAGGGGAGACGGCGCGATTGCTCCCGCCGCGTTCATCCCAGCCGCGTCGCCAGCAAGGGAACCAACATCTCGTCGGCCGTCAGGCTGCCATGTCGGCCGAGCAGCGTGTCGGGCCTGTCGGACCACCATAGGTACGCGGGGCCGTGGGCGATCAGCACAACGTCGCCCAGCCTGGAGGCGGCCTGGAGGCACGGAGTTCCGGGGCCGAACAGACCGGCGCTCAGTGCATGGTCCGACTTGAGGCGTGTGAAACCGCCCGGCCAGGAGCGGCCGATGTATTCGTCGGCCGCCGCTGCCTGTCCCGGCCTCAAGTACAAGTAAGGCAGGCGGGCCTCTCCCGTGGGCGAGAGATGCAGCCGGCGGGCGAGGCCGGTGTGTTGTGCGAGCTGGTAGTGCGGCTGGATCGGCGTCGCGACCTGGCCGTGATCGGCGAGCAGGAGCAGCAGCACCTGGCGCCCCACGCGTCGGTCGAGGGGCTGGACGAACAGGTCCACCATCGCCCGGACGAAGAACTCATACTCGGCTCGCACCTGATCTGAGTCCGGGCCGTAGACATGCGACAGCGCGTCAATGCCGCTGTAGTAAGCCCAGGCAAACCGCCGGCCGGGCGGTGGGCTCTCGACCAGCTGGCGCAGGCTGTGCCACAGGTCGGCGGGGGAGCCGAAGCCGTGCAGCACGGCGTCGGCATAGTGCATGCGCGTCAGGCCCGAGTTGCGGATCGAATTGCCGACAAACGCGTGGGCCTCGATCCCGGCCTGAGTCAGGCGAGTGCCCAGCGTCGGGAAGGGAAGGAGTGTTCGCGGATGCACGCCGGCGCGCTCGAGCAGGCCGCGCTGATTGTCAAAGGCCGCCGGCGCAAGGGTGATCATGTTGGTGATCAGTCCGTACTCACGCAGCAGCAGCTCGTAGCCCAGGATGCCATGCTCGGCCGGGCTTCGTCCGGTCCACAGCGTCGTCAATGCGGATGCGGTCGTGGAGGGAACGACGGAGGTGAGGGGGGCAAGTAGGCCGTCGGCGACCAGCGGTTGGAGTGCGCGACCCGGGCCTTCGAGCCAATTCGTGAAGCGGGCGAAGGAGAGCGCGTCCAGGAGACAGACCACGATCTGCCGCGCGTCCTTGGCCATCGGATCAAGCGCCTCGAGCGCCAGAGGCGGGTGCGGGCCGGGCGGCAGGCTGAGCCAGCGGTCGATGCTCGCGGCAAGGTTGAGGATCGACAAGCCGGAATAGTGCGGGTGGAACGCATCCGCGCCGAGGTCGAGATCGGGCAGGCGCTGGGACCGCAGGACGGGCAAGATGGCCGTGGTCAGGTCGGGCACGGCGAGGACTATACGCCGGTGGGAAGCGCCTGTCCAGCCGAAGTGCACGCAGTCCACGACCGGGGGAGAATGCCGGGACCCTGCCGGGGCTGGCGTCCGCCAAATCGCGTGTGTCACAGACCGGCACTTGCATGCGTTTCAGCTGCAGGTACGCCAATCGATGCTGGGGCGCCTGTGCCTGGTACGAAACGTGCACCCGGAGTATGAGTCGGCCTGTAGCCGGTGCGTGACGGACGACACTGTCCAGCGCACGTGACGCAGGGCAGGCAGCCCGCGCCGGAGGGGACATGCGAGCCAAGACCGCGCTGATCGTCGACGATGAGATGAGCAACACTCAGCTGTTTGGGATGATGCTCGAGCTGGAGGGCTACCGGCCGGTGGCGGCCTTCGACGCGCGTACGGCGCTCGAGGCGCTGCGGGGGGAACGGCCGGATGTGATGATCGTCGATGTGATGCTGCCCGGCATCTCGGGGCTGGAATTGTGCCAGAAGGTGCGGGGCGAGTTGGGGATGGCCGATCTGCCGATCATCGTCGTCTCGGCCAAGTCGCAGCTGGCCGATGTCCAGGCCGGGCTGCAGGCCGGCGCCAACTACTACCTGACCAAGCCGGTGACCAAGATCGAGCTGTTGAGCGCCGTCCGTCAGGCGATGGGGGAGACGATCTAGCTGTCAGCTATCAGGTTTCAGCTTCTAGCTTCTAGCCTGCAGGTACCGAAGCGCGATAGGGTAGTTGGAGCCAACTGGCAGATAGCATCTGGCAACCATGTGCTCCCACCAGCGCATTCATGCCCATCACCAATCGCCAATCTCAAGTCGCCCTTCACGAGTAGCCGACCGCGATTCGCTGACCGCCAATCGCCACCCGCTGACCGCTGTTCGCTAGTCGCCAGTTGCCAGCCGCTAGTCGCTAGTCGCTAGCAGCTAATTGCCCACCGCCTCTCCCACCTTCTCTGTCAATTCGGCCAGCGGCACGTACATCGTTCGGTTCGGGTTGTCCGGCGCACCGTAGTCCTGCAGCCAGGCAATGCGGCCGTCGGCGCCGACCAGGATGAACGTATGCCCCGGCTCGCCAGTGCCCACAGCCCACTGCAGGACTTGATACGCGGTTGAGACCGAATGATCCGCGTCGGATAACATCGGGAAGGCCGTGATGCCCAGCTCCTGTGCCGCGGCTGACTGCTCCTCGAGGGTGTCGAAGGCGATGCTTACGACGGGAACGCCAAGTGCCTGGTACGCCGGATCGGTTTGCAGGTCGACCACCTGCTGTAGACAAGGCGCTCAACCCACCGCCATGTGGAAGAGGAGTAAGACCGGCCGACCCCGATAGTCCGAAAGGCCGACCAGTTCGCCGGACGTCGAGGGAAGCTCGAAGTCCGGAGCGGCATCACCAACGGCCAAGCCGTCTTTCCCAGCAGCGCAGCCACCGAGCAAAAAGCCACTTAGAAGTGCAGCCAGAGCTAGCGAAAGCCCCGGCCGCGCCGGAACACTACCCTGTGTGTACATTTCCTACCTCGACCGACACCCACCGCAAGGGGCGTCGGATGTCCGCCTAGTCTACCCCGATTGATTGGCACAGGCCTTAAGCGCCGGTGAGGAAGACCGGCGGCTGCCGCACGGATCGGCAGTGCGCGGGCTGATGTGAGGTAAACCACCGCGGCCCAGGCAAGGGGACGGCGGCCGCGAAGCCTTCGCCTCGGCGCACTCGTACCCGGCTGGAGCTGGGTTGCTGCACGGCCGGTCAATCTGGCGGCGGCCGCGGCAGGCTGAGCTGCCCTGCAAGGCGGGATCAATCCGGACCGCCAACGGTCTTGCTGGCTCCCGCCCGCAGATCGCTGAATGTTGACCGCTGACCGCAAATTGCCAGGCGCTAGCTGCTGGTAGCTACTCCCCGATCCACATCCCCGCGTGTTGCGGGACGCCGATGGCTGCCGGCAGGTAGCCGCCCACTGAGGGATCCCAGACCATGTACGACGGGCCGCTGTGGCTGAGGAAGATGGCCGGCGAATCATCCAGCAGCCGCTGCTCAGCCTGCCGGTACAGATCGAGCCGTATGGCCGTTTCGGTCTCCACGCGTGCCGCCTCCACCAGAGCGTCGAACTCGGGGCTGGCATAGCGCGCGTGGTTTTGCGCCGATCCGGAATGGAACAGTGCTTCGAGGAAGTTCTCCGGGTCCGGGTAGTCGGCACACCAGCCCTCGAATACGATCTGGCCGTAGTCTCCGGCGTCCAGTCGCTTGTAGTAGTCCTGCCAGTCGATGCCCTCGAGCTGTATCTCGACCCCTAGCTCGCGCTCCCAGGTGTCGGCCAGGAAGGCCACTGTTCCCGACGCCCACCCGCCGGAGGTTGCCACCGTCCACACGATCTCGGGCAGCCCTCCCGGGCCGTAGCTCGACTCGGCCAGGAGTGCCTGCGCCGCCTGAGGATCGAAGGATGGCGGCACGAGCGCCGCGCCGTAGCCGGGCATGCCCGGCGGCAGTAGGCCGCGGGCGGCCCGATCTTCGCCGTTGGTTAGCGCCTCGACGTAGCGCTCGCGGTCGACGGCCAGGGCGAACGCCCGGCGCACCTTCGGGTCATCGAAGGGCGGCTCGGCCGTGTTCAGGGTGATGTAGTGGGTGCACATCGAAGGCTCGGCCATCAAGGTGCCGTACAGCCCGTCGCCCGGGTCTTCGACCCGGCTCATCTGATCGAGCGTCACCCAGGCCTGGTCGACTTCGCCCTGCTCGTACAACTGCTGTGTGTTTCCGGCGTACATCAGGTAGCGGAGGTGTTCTATGGCCGGAGTACTGCCGTAGAACCATGGATTCGACTCGAGCAGCAGCACCTGGTCGCGGAGGTGTTGCAGGACGCGGAACGGACCGGTGCCGTTGGGGTGCTGCTCCCAGTCGGGGAAGCCGACGTTGTCTCGATCGACGATCCACGAAACCGGGTAGGCAAGCTTGTACAGGAATGTCGGGCGGGGCGTCTCAAGCGTCACCCGCAGCGTCCGCTCGTCGAGAACCTCGACTCCGGTGATCGACGAAGCCTGCCCTGCATGGAAGGCGGCCAACCCGGCGATATCGCCCATGTAGGTCATTACCGTCGGCGAGGCGAGATCCGGAGAGGCTGCGCGCTCCCACGAGAAGATCACATCTTCGGCCGTCACCGGCCGGGCGTTGTGGAAACGCGCCTGCGGGTTGAGGAAGAAGGTGTAGATCGCGCCGTCGGGGCTGACCTCCCAGCGTTCGGCAAGCGCCGGGCGGATCCGAAGGCTGGGGTCGAGGACGACCAACCCGCGGAACAGGTCGCCGATGGCACCGGACGGCCCGACGTGTGTCAAGGCGGGATCGAGCTCCTCGGCCTCGCCGGCATCGAGTGACAAGGTCGTGGTGCGATCGACTTCGACGGGATCTGTCGGCTCGATGCGCAGGCTGCGGACCGAAGCCGTGAACGCCGTGTAGGAAGACTTGGCTGCAGACTGCGGCGCGGCGTAGAGCAGGTGCAGGGTGACCTCGGGATCGACGTAGGTTGCGACGGCCCAGGTTGACGAGTCTGCGCCCCGGCCGCGGCGCAGGTAGCCGGCCTCGCCGCTGTCGAATTCCACGACACCCTCGTCGTCTGCCTCCGCGCTCGATCCCAGCCAGGTGCGAACCGCTTGCAGGTTCTCGTCCTGCGCATCGGAGTTGAGGGCGGGCGTGCCGGCGGTGATCAGGATGCTCTGCGTGCCGTCGGGCGACATGATCTCCGCCAGGGCCAACCCGTCGATGTCTTCGCTGACCTGCCAGCCGACGGGCGGCTCGAATGAGACGGGCATCTCGGTGTGGTAGTAGCGAACAGGATACGACGCACCCGGCGGGGGAAGCGTCGCCTCGGCCGCGGCGGTAGGTGCGGGGGGAGGCGCCAGCGGACCACAGGCGGCAAGGATCGAGACGGTGAGCACGAGCGGGATGACCAGCCGCATGTTACGCATGGCGGTCACCTCCCGCCGGCGGCTGCCGTCGACGGCGTCGCACGAGGACCACGATGATGACCGCCACGAGCACGGCCGTGACGAGGAGCCCCATGCAGATGCCGATGGCAGCCGAGAGGGCGATCGTTCGCCACCACGACTTATCCGACGCTCCCGACGGCTGCGGTTGAGGAGGCGGCTGATAGGGGACAGGCGTGGCGGTGATCGCCAGCGGCGGCCCGGCCAGCGGCTGATAAGTCGGCATGACGGTCGGGGTGGATCCGGCGTCGGACGACTCGGCGGGGAGTGGCGGTGCACCGATCCACTGGCGCCAGGCGCGGTCGAGACCGTCCGTGTCGAAGCCGTACACCTCAGCCAGGGCGGCATCCGGACGAGACCCGGCCTGTGCCGCGTCGAGAAGGCCGAGCAGGCGTTCGCGGCCGTGCGCCTCGAGCAAGTAAGTCACCAGGCTGTAGGATTGAGCGTAGGCCAGCGACGCACCGCCCGGGTCCTCGGTGAACCCGTCGCTCAGAGCGCGCACCGGGTAAAACGTGTCGTCCTGCAGCGCTTGATCGAGCATGCGCTGCGATTCGGCGTCCAGCCCGCCCTCGGCGACCATCGCCAGGCCTTCGCTGAGCCAGGTGGGCAGCCGGCTGTAGCAGGCGCTGACTAGGTTGCCGACCACCACGTGGGCAAGTTCGTGGGCGACGGCCTTCAATCCCCATTCGAGATCGCTTTCGCCGATGCCGAGGATGATCGTGCGGTATTCGGGGAAGGCCATGCCTCCGGTCCATTGCGGTTCGAACAGGATGGCGTCGGCCATCGCCTGCGTGCTGTCGTAGATGTAGAGGTTGACCTGGTCGGCCGGCAGCGAGCCGAGTTGCGTTTGCAGCCGTTTGGCGCCGCCCACTGCCGCGTCAAGGAGCTGGCGGGCCATGGCGGGCGTGGCGTTGTAGGTGTGCAGCGACAGTGTGCCGTCGGTCAGAGTCTGCCAGGCGTGCACGTCATCAAGCCAGGTGACCATCTCGGTCGTCGTGCGCAGCTCCTGGCCCGTCGAGTCGACCAGGTGCCAGCGCCACCACAGGCGTGCGCCGGGCGGCAGCGATCCGGTCTGGCGCATGTCCCAGGTCCACTGCACGTCGATCGCCCCCGCCGGCTCATAGTCTTCCGGTCTGGCGCGGTTGATGTCGGTGGCGCATGAGGCGGTTTCGAGGCCGTACTCCACCTCGGCCGTGACGATCGGGTCGGTGCTCGTCGCCTGGAGCGTGAAGTCGATGGAGTCCGGGAAGTGCAGAACGGCCTGCGCATCCGCCACGCGAATCGACGGGCGCGGGGCGGCGGCAAGCGATAGGGCGGGGAGCAGGAGGAGCAACGGGAGCAGGCGACGGGTCATACGAGCCTCCCGGGAGGCGACAAGTGTATCATCCGGCCTGATGAGGGTACCTTCAACTCCCGCGAGCACGGGTCCGCAAACGGGGCCAAGGTGTGCTCCTTTGATCGACCACTATCGCCCGGATCGACGGCACGACAGCTGGGTCCGACGTGTCACTAAAGCCGAACCGGGTACTCCGGTCGTCGCCCCGGCGCCGGTGATTGCGATGGAGTGACGATACCAGGGATCAGGTCCCTGCGCCCGGCGATCGGTCCTCGGGTTGGCTCGACGCTCGGCCAACGCAATTTGAGGGCAGGGAGGCATCGCATCCCCGCCCTCCGCGCTCCGACCGGGCCTGCCTGTCACCCACTTGCCCAGACGAAGATTGCCCGCGCCCTTGCGTAATACCTCGCAAGGATATGTCTTCAGGCGCAACTCGCCCTCTAGGCCAGGTTTGCCATCGTCAGCTTGTTCAGCCGCTCGACGTGCGTCGGATCATAGCCGTCGCCGAACTTGGTCTTCGGCATCGCCGCTTTCTTCTTCATCAGCGCGGCGTAGTCGTCGTCCTCGACCAGCGCCACGCAGCGGCCGATGCTGCTTTCTCCGTCGACGAAGCGCCACGGGAAGAAACCGACGGTCGCACGCCGGTTGACCAGCAGGTCGAGATCGCCGCCCAGGCACTCGGCGTGGATGATGCCGAACGGAAACATCTCCAGGTGCATCAGTTGGTACTTGCTGTCGTCGAAGTAGTCCGCCAGCGGCTTTCCGAACTTCTTCTGGAACACCTTGTCCGCCTGGCGCGCCTGGCGCGGCATCCAATCGCGGATGATCGTGTTCATCGGGTGATCTGCGCTGCCGCAATCGACGCCGATCCAGCGCAGCTTTTTCGTTTTGGCCCACTCGGCGAACTCGCGGTCCGGGCCGGGGTGCTTCACCATGTAGCGGATCTCATCGGCACCGGGCTGGTCCCACCCGAAATGGTGGTAGCCGGTGTGGATGATCAGGATGTCCCCCTCCTTCACCTGCACCCGCTCCTCAACCATCTTCGAAGTGTAGACGTCGTAGTCACCGCACACGTCGGACAGATCGACGACGGCCGCCTCGTGCACCAGGAAATCCATGTCCAGACTGGCGATGTCCTTGCCCGGCGTGTGGAAATGGATCTCGCCGTCGAGGTGTGTCCCCAGGTGGTTCGAGTGAGTCACCACCTGGCCGTTGGCGCCGTTGGGTGCCAGGCGCTTGAAGTACTTGACCTGCAGCGGCTCGTAGGTCGGCCACGGCGGCGTGGCGATCCCGAGTGGGATGGTCAGATCGAGCAGCTTCATCCGGACCTCCTGCTCCCTGTATGGTGAACCGAATGCTCCGGCCCTGAAGTGCGTCCTAGGCCGGCTCGAACATCAACCCGTACACGTGCTCGTCATGGACCTTGCGGACGGGCGCCCAGGTGGGCTTCATCTTCATCCCAAGCTTGAGGCCGGCGATGTCGTCGGCCTTGATCCGCCCCATGGCTTTGATGCCGTTCTCGAACTCCCCGATGCCGATGATCAAGAAGCGCTCGTCGAAACCCCAGGGCAGGTTGAAGATCTGGGTGAAGGTGACCAGCTTGACCTGGCCCGCCGGGTGCAATTCTTCGAACTCACGCGCCTTGCACTCCAGGCAGCGGTCATGGAACGGGTAGTGGATTTTGCCGCACTTCTTGCACTTGAAGGCGACGATCGGGATCTCTTTCATGCCTCTACCCTCTTGAGCACGAAGGCGATGACATTGTTGCCGAAGCCCCCGAAGTTGACCGTCAGGCCGACCGTGGCGTCCTTGACCTGGCGATTCTCTGGCAACTCATGCCGCAATTGCCAGACGATATCCACGATCTGGGCCACTCCGGTCGCGCCGACGGGATGCCCGCGCGCTTTCAGACCGCCCGAGAGATTGATCGGGATCTGCCCGCCGAGGCGCGTCTTGCCGGCGACGGCCGCTTTGCCGCCCTCGCCCTTCTTGAAGAAGCCGACGTGTTCGCTTTCGGCGATCTCGAGGATGGTGAAGGCGTCATGCAGTTCGGCCACGCTGACGTCGGACGGCTTGAGCTTGGCCATGGCGAAGGCCTGCTGGGCCGCCAGGCTGACGGCCTTGAGGTCGGTGGGATCGTCGCGCTCGGCCAGCGTGTGCGTATCCGTGGCCTGGCCGAAGCCGGCGACGAGGACATACGGTTTGCCGCGCTTTTTGGCCATCTCCACGGGGCACAGCACCAGCGCCGCAGCGCCATCGCTCACCGGACATAGGTCGTAGAGGTGGAGCGGGTCGGCGGACACGGGATTGTTGACGACGGCGTGCGGGCTGTCGAAGATGCCCTCCCGATCGAGGGCCATCTCGACGTGGGCGTAGGGGTTGCGCGTGCCCATCTCCTGGTTCTTGAGGGAGATCGCCAGCAGGTGCTCGCGGGTCACGCCGTACTTCTCCATGTACAGCCTGGTGAACATCCCGGCCATCCCAGGCAAGGTGATGCCGTAGGGGTACTCGGCCTGCGGGTGGGTCATGGTGGCGACGAAGTCGGTGGCGCGCCAGCCGGTGACCTCCCGCATCTTCTCGCCGCCGGCCACGAGAACGATGTCGTAGTAACCGGAGGCGATCGCCAGCAGGCCGTTCTTGACCGCCGAGGCGCCGGAGGCGGGCCCGTTCTCGATGGTCTCGGCGGCTGCGGGCAGCAGGCTCAGGCGATCGACCAACGAGCTGGCAATCGACGCCTGATGCTGCAGCATGCCGCCGCCCATGTTGGCGACGTAGACCGCATCGACCGTCTCGTTGCCCAGGCCGGCATCGTCCAGTGCCTTCAGGGAGGCGGCGGCCAGCATGTCCATCAGGCTGTCTTCATCGCGCCGGCCAAAGGGGATCATGCCGACGCCGAGGATGGCGACGTCTCTCATGGCCTCACCTGCCCTTCAGCCCGGCGATACGCTCGCGAATGGTGTCGTCGTCGGCGAACTTGATCTCGGCCATGGCCTCGTCCAACAAGGCCTTGGGGACCGGACGGTCCCCGACCACCAGGCGTGGCTTGGCCTTGAGGTAGGTCTCGCGCGTCAGGACCCACGAGTCGCCGCCCCCCAGTTCGTGCGGGATCTTCGTCTCTTCGAGCGGGTACTCGACCATCCATCGCCGGAAGCCGATCGGGCTCTCGGCCACGATCAGGATCTGGTCCTGCCCGATGTAGTCGATGTGGTATTCCATCTTGGCTGCGAACAGGTGGGAGCCGATGCGCAGGCCGCGGTCGATGGCCAGCGTGTGGTAGCTCATGCCGACCTTCTCGTTCTCCAGCCGTCCGTTGACGATCCCCACCAGGTAGCCGTCCACCTGCCCCAGCAGGCAGTACTCGCTCTTGACCCGGTAGCGGTACCAGGCCAGCAGTTCGCCATACAGCCGGGCGCTGACGATGTCGTAGTAGTCGCGCTCGATGAACAGGCACGGGTGAACCGACTTGAGGATCGCCGGGACGTCCTCGCGCTGCGCCTGGCGCACGACCATCCGCTTGCCGTTGGCCAGCGTGATGACCTTGGGCGGATACGGCGGCATGGGGATCTGCGGCGGCCGCAAGACCATTTCGAGTTCCATGTCCACGGGCATAGCGTTTCCTCCTATCGGAAAATCAGGATGTACGGGACGACGCGCGCCATAGGGCACGGCGCCGAAATGTGATCACGCGGGCAGCGCCTGGCCGGAGTTCCTCTTGTTGAGCTCATTCGGCCGCTCGACATCTACAGGGTTGCGGAAGCATCCTGCCGTTCAGCCTTCTCTCGGAGGGGCTGCGGGACATCCCGATCCTATCGGCCCGCCTGCCCAGGGTCCTGCCGCTCGCCACCATCACTTCACAACCCCGGCCTCCAGCATGGCCAGATAGACCTTCTCGGCCGTGAACGGGGGTCCTTCCAGACGGACCCCGACCGCGTCATAGATGGCATTCGCAATGGCCGGGATGGTGGGCACCATGGAGTGCTCGCCAATCCCCCGCGCTCCCCACGGCCCATCATCCTGCGCCACCTCGACAATGAAGGAGCGCAGGTCCATGGGGGCGTCGGCCGACGTGGCGATGCGGTAGTCGACGAAGCTGGGGCTCCTCACCACGCCGTCCTTCAAGTTCAGGCTCTCAAACAGGGCCGAGCTCATGCCCTGAACGAAACCGCCCTCCATCTGCGCTTCGACCTGTCCCGGGTTGATGGCTTTGCCGACGTCAAAGGCCGAGACTCCCCGGAGGATCTCGAGGCGGCCGGTGTCCAGGTCGACCTCCAATTCGACCGCCTGGGCTCCGGTGGTGTAGTGCACGACGGCGCGTTCGCCCTGGCCGGTTTCTGGATCCAGACCGGTAACGTACGTGGGCATGAAGTTGCCACGCCCGATGACCGGTCCGCCCCTCCAGCCCTGGTCATTCGGCTTGGGAAGGCCGTAGATGGCGATGCCCTTGAGCGGGATCTCCTTCTCGCTCTTGTACGAGACCACCACGCCTTGGACGATCTCCAGGTCTTCGGGAGTCTCTCCCCAGGCCTCGGCCACCGTACCCAGAATCTGGCGCTTGGCGTCGTGGGCAGCGTTTACGATGGCATTGCCCATGCTCCAGGTGAGGCGGCTGGCGACGGTCTGCCATTCGTAGGGGCTGTAGCGCGTGTCGACCGGCGTGGCGACGCGGACGAGACTCGTACGGAACGCCCAGTGCGGCGGCTGCCATCTGGGCAGCCACGGTGAAGACTCCCTGCCCGATTTCCTGGCCCCCGACACCGACCGTGACCGTGCCGTCCTCGGCCAGCTCGACCCAGGCGCTGGAGCCCGCATTGGGAGGCATGGCCGGCGCCTTCCACATCAGGGCCAGCCCCTTGCCGCGCCGCTTGTTGGGGGCGCTGGGCGGAGCCTTCTTTCCCCACCCGATGGCCTCGGCGGTCTTCTCGATGCAGACGGGCAACCCGGTCGGATGCATCTTGCTCCCGGTCACCAGCGTGCTGCCGGTCTTCAGGCAGTTGAGCTTGCGGAACTCAACCACATCCATCCCGACCTGAAGGGCAAGCTCGTCGATGCACTGCTCCAATCCGGCGTGCATCTCGGGCATACCGAAGCCGCGCATCGGCCCGCCGACCGGATGGTTGGTGTAGACGCAGTAGCTGTCGGTCTGGATGTTGGGCACTTCGTACGGGCCGCTGCTGCTGTAGCCGGCGGCCCGCGTGACGTTGACGCCGTATTCCGTGTAGGCTCCGCCGTCCCAGTAGAAGACATTCTCCATGGCCAGGAGCCGGCCCTTGGCATCGCACCCCATCTTGAACTGGGCGACCAGTCCCTGGCGCACGAACGCCGTGTAGAACTCCTCTTCACGCGTCAGCAGCAGCTTCACCGGCCGTCCGTGCGCCTTCGTGGCGATGGCCACCACCAGGGCCTCCATGCTGACCCCGGCCTTGCTTCCAAACCCGCCGCCCACCAGCGGCGCGATCACACGCATCCGGCTCTGGGAGATCCCCATCGACTGGGCAATGAGATTGCGCTGGGCGAACGGCGACTGGGAACTGCCCCACAGCGTGATCTCCCCGGACTCTTCCACCTGGGCCACGGCGACATGAGGTTCGATGGGCACGTGTTGAATGTGGGGAATCCGGTATTTGCGCTCGACCGTGGCCGCGCATTGGCTCCAGGCGCTGTCGACATCACCCTTGCGGATCTTGAAGTGATTGGAGATGTTCGTCCCCGGCTTGGGGAAGATGAAGTTGGCGACCGGATACTGGCCCAGCTCGGGGTGAAGCAGCGCCGCGTTGGGGTAGGTTCCCAGTTCAGGGTCCAGGACCGGCTCGAGCACTTCGTACTCCACGTCGATCAGATCGAGGGCCTTCTGGGCGATCTCCGGGCTGGTGGCGGCCACCCCCGCCACCGGATCGCCGACGTAGCGCACGCGGTCGCGGCAGAAGATGTATCGGTCCTGAAGATACAACCCGATGTGAAGGGGGAAATCCTCGCCGGTGACGACTGCCTTCACGCCGGGCAGGGCGCGGGCGCGGGAGGTGTCGATCTTGCAGATGAGCGCGTGCGGGTGGGGACTGCGCTTGATGCGGGCGTGCAGCAGCGAATCCCCGAACTGGATGTCATCCGCAAACACCGCCGCCCCGGTCACCTTCGGACGGGCGTCGATGCGGGGGACGTTCTCGCCTACAGGGCTACCCGAGGCTTGCGTACCGGCGCTCTTCATGGTTCTTCTCCCCTCTGACTGCACGGATCCAGCCAGACCGTCCCCGCGGGCGCGGGTCAGCCGGCGGCTGACTGCATCCTGGTCGCTTCCTTGACGCTTTCGATGATGCGCACGTATCCCGTGCAGCGGCACAAGTTGCCAACCAGCGCCTCGCGGATCTCATCCTCATCCGGATTCGGGTTCCGCTCCAGCAGTGCGTGCGCGGAGATCAGGATGCCCGGCGTGCAGAACCCGCACTGGACGCCCCCCTGACGGAGGATCGTTTCCTGAACGGGGGCCAGCCCTTCTTCGCTGGCCAGCCCCTCCACGGTGACGATCTGGGCTCCGTCACATTCGACCGCCAGGACCATGCAGCTGTTGACCGGTTCCCCGTCGAGCAGCACCGTACATGCCCCGCACTCGCCGGCGGAGCAGCCGTTCTTGGTGCCGGTCAGCGCCAGTTTCTCCCGCAGCATGCGCATGAGGGTCATGTTGGCGGGGACGGCCACCTGTTCCGGCTCATCGTTGATGGTGACGTGGATCTCGTGAAGTGTCATCGGTCCCTCGAAGACTGCATGCCGCCTCGGCCCGCGTTCTCTTGAGAACCCGCCTGTCAGCCGGACAGCCGCTTCAAGACCTGCCCCAGCGCGGTGGCGGACAGGTTCCGAACCATCAGCCTGCGGTAGCGGGCGCTTCCGCGAACGTCGTCGATCGGAGAGCAGGCGTCGGCTGCCAGCTGGGCCGCCTCACGCAGCGACTCGGGCGTGATCGGATGGTTGGACAGATGCCTTTCCGCTTCCACGGGCACGAGAGGCACCGGAGCGACCGAGGCCAGGGCCAGGCGAAAGCGGAAGCCGGACGGGCAGCTCGAGTCCGGGTGGCCCAGTGCCGTCACACCGACGATGGACAGGTCGCTCAGCTGGTTGCGTCCCAGTTTGAGATACACCCCGGCACATCCCTTGGGGGGGAGGGGAAGCTGGATGGCCGTGACGACATCGCCGGGTTCGAGCTTGGTCTTGCCAGGGCCGAGGAAGAACGATGCCAGCGGCTCCTGGCGCGGGCCGCGCACACCGTGGATGTGGAGCACAGCATCCAGCACCAGGCAGGCCCCAATCGAGTCCCCGGCGGGAGAGGCGTTGCAGATGTTGCCGACCACGGTTGCCCGCGTGCGCAACGCATAGCTGGCGACAGAGCGGCAGGCCTCGGCCAGCAGGGGGTAATGCATGCGCACCTCGGGGGAGGCGATCACCCGATTCATGCTGACGGCGGCCCCGAGCGTGAGGCCGGCCTTCGGGTCGAAGCGCAGATCATTCGTCCCGTCCAGTCCCTTCACATCGACCAGGAATTGGGGGGTCAGGACTCCGTCCCGCATGCGGACCAGGACATCGGTGCCTCCCATGAACGCCCGGGCTTCTCCCGAATGGCGGGAGAGGAACTCGCTGGCTTCGGCCAGCGTCTGAGGCCGGAGATAGTCGAACTCAGGCAGCGTCGGATGGGTGTTCATGGTCCTGCCATCTTCCTTCCCGGCGTGAGCCCGCGGCCCCTCGGAGTGCAATTAAGGGATCCGACGTTCCGCTCGACAGGACGGGCCGAGCGAAGGGATCGACATCCGGTCTGGAGCCGGAGCCCGTGACCGGAACGTCGGCATCACTCCTCCGAGCGGGGCAGCCCCAGGGCTTCAGGCTTGGCGGCGCCCCATCGCGAACTGAACCACTTGGTGGACATCAGCACCAGGGCGGCGATCGTGATGACGAACGGCACGGTTCTCCAGATGTAGCGGGACAGAACGCTCTGCAGGACAAGCTGAGGGTTGAGCGAGAGCTGCCACAGCGTGCCGAACAGGATGGAGCCGCCGAAAAGAATGAAGGGATTCCACATAGAGAAGAAGACCAGCGCCAGCGCAATGAAGCCCCAGCCCAGTAGGAAGTTGATGCTCCACACGGGGTTGTAGCTGAGGGAGTAGATCGCCCCGCCCAGGCCCATGAGCATCCCGCTGACCACAACGCTCAGGTAACGCGTTCGGGTGACGCTGATGCCCGAGACCTCGGTGACCGACGGGCTTTCTCCCGCCGATCGGATCCGCAGCCCCAGGCTGGTCTTGGAGAACACCCACCAGGTCAGGGCCACCAGCCCGATGGCGAGGAAGAAGAAGGGCGAAAGGCCTGCCACGTCGGGGATCCGGTCTAGGCCCAGCGGCCCCGTGTAGGGGTAGCCGATGTAAGCCGTCAGGCCGAAGCCCAGGATCCAGATCCCCATCCCATTGACGACCTGGTCGCCCCCCAGGGTGATGGAAAAGAAGCCGTGCAGCGCGGCGATCAGGCCTCCGATGGCCACGGCAGCCAGGAGGCCGAGGAGATAGCTCCCGGTGGTCTTGGCCACGATGAACCCCAGCGTGGCCCCGAAGAGCATCACCCCTTCAATGCCGACATTCAGAATGCCCGAGCGCTGTCCGATCAGCTCTCCCAGCGCCGCAATGGTGAAGACCGTCGAGGCATTCAGGCTTCGCGCCGCGAACTCCCACATTCTAGGTCTCCCTTTCGATCTTCTTCCAGATGACGGCGTTTCGGTAGAAGAACTGGAAGGCGACGAGGGTGATCATCAGCACCCCGAGCAGGGCGTAGTCGATGCCGTACCCCAGCTGGAGCTGTCCCTGGACGAAGCGGCCCCCGTTGGTCAGCCCGCCGAACAGCAGGGCGAAGGGAATGGCCGCCAGAGGGTTGCCCTGAGAGATCAGCCCGCAGATGATGCCATAGAAGGACAGATCGCCGAAGTCCCCGTAGTTCGTGGGGATCTTGTACAACCCGGGGACGGCGGCGAAGTAGTGGTATCCGGCCAGGCCGGCGATCAGCCCACCCAGCATGAACACCAGCAGCGGCACGTTCTGCGGGCTAATGCCGGCGTACCTGGCCGCCGACGGGCTCAGGCCGAAGGCCTTGATCTGGTAGCCCAGGGTGGATTTGGCGAACATGAAGTACAGCAGCGCCGCCAGGGCCAGTGCGATCGGGATGGTGAAGGTCCCGCCCCAGACCAGGGGTGCGAAGACTGACTCCGAAAGCTTGAACCCCTGGCCTTCCCCACCCCCGCCCATGAAGGGGCCACCTTCCTTGATCATGAAGGCGATCAGCCAGTAGCCGATCGAGTTGAGCATCATGGTCACGACGATCTCGTTCGTGTTGAAGCGCCCCTTGAGGAAGCCCGGGATGGCGCCGAGGATGGCCCCACCCAGGATCGCCCCGAGCATCATCAGGCCGATGATCACCGCCGGCGCCACGGTCGGGGTCTGGGGATCTTTGGCGCCGAAGGCCAGCGCCACGCCGAAGGCGCCCAGGGCGCCGCCGTACAGCTGGCCAGCCATGCCGATGTTCCACAGCCCGGCCTTCAGCGGGATGATGAAGGCGCAGGTGCACAGCAGGATGAAGACCGAACGGTTGATGGTCAGGGGCAGACCGAAGGCGTTGACAAAGGCATAGGAGAAAATGGCCTTGTACCCGGTGAGCGGATTGACCCCGGCCTTCAGGAAGATCAGGCCCACCATCGCCAGGCCAATGACGATCGCCAGCAGGGAGATGGTCGTCGCCTCCAGACCGGTGACCCTGGCCTTCTTCTCGAGCCTGACGTCATAGCTGCCGAGTCTCATGGCTGTGAGACCTTCTGCTTCAAGCCCGCCATCATGGCCCCAATGTCCTCGATCCGGGCATCCTTGACCGGGATGACGCCCATGAACTCGCCCTCGTACATCGGCGCCACGCGATCGCTCAGCGACAGGACCTCGTCCAGATCTTCCGAGATGAGCAGAATGGCGGCTTGCTGCCGCTTGGCTTCCAGCAACTTGTTCTGGACGAACTCGGTGGCGCCCACATCCAGCCCCTGGGTGGGAAGGTTGGCAATAATGAGCCGCGGCTTGCGTGACAGTACCCGGGCCAGGATGAGCTTCTGGAGGTTGCCGCCTGACAGGCTCCTGGCCGTGCTGTCCGGGCCGGGGGTGGCGATGTCGTACTCGGTGATGAGTCCTTCGGTGAGCTTGCGCGTCTTCCGGGAATCCACGATCCCCCAACTGGAGAATGTGCGGTCGAAGTAGTAGTTCATCAAGACGTTGTCCATCAGCGTGTAGGCGCCGATCGAACCGACATCGATCCGGTCCGATGGGATGTAGCCCATGCCGCTCTTCCATCGTTCGAGACTGCTCGAGCGGGTGATGTTGATCCCGTCCATCAGCACTCTGCCGGCCACGGCCTTGCGCAGCCCCGCCAGCACCTCGGCCAGGACCTGCTGACCGTTGCCGGATACCCCGGCAATGCCGAAGATCTCACCCTCGTGCACCTTGAAGGAGACGCCCTGCAGGGCCAGTTGCCCCTTGTCGTTCAGGGCGGATAGGTCCTCCACTTCGAGAATGGGTTTGCCTTGCTCGACGTCCACATGATCGAGCCGGAAGATCACTTCGCGGCCCACCATCTCCTTGGCCAGACTGTTCTCGGTGGCCTCGGACGTGCGAAGGCGGGCGGTGACTTTGCCGCGCCGCAGGACGGTGACCCGTTCGCTAATGTCGAGCACGATGGGCAGCTTGTGGGTGATGAACGGGACGAGGGCGAGATCGTCGCCGGTCATGATGCGGATCGACGCCAGGAGCTTCTCGGTTTCCGGAGGCGCCAGGGCGGACGTGGGCTCATCCAGGATCAGGATGCGGGCGCCTCGATACAAGGTCTTCAGAATCTCAACCGCCTGCTTCTCGCCCTCCGACAACTGCCAGACCTTGGCCTTGAGGTCGATTTTGAAGCCGTAGCGGTCGCAGATCTCCGCGATCTCAACTCGGGTCCGCCGCATGTCGGGGATACTCCCCGCTTTGGGATGGCCCAGGAGGATGTTCTCGAGAACCGTGTGGGCGGGGATCAACTTTCGGTTTTGGTGAACCATGCCAATGCCGAGGTGAATGGCGTCCAGGGGCGAGCGGAAGGCCACCTTTTCCCCGTGAACGTAAATCTCGCCTTCGTCGGGCTGGAGCAGCCCGAACAGGATCTTCATCAGGGTGGTCTTGCCTGCACCATTCTCACCCAGGATGGCGTGGATCTCGCCTGCGCGTATCTCAAAGTCGATGTGGTCGTTGGCGACGACCCCCGGGAATCGCTTGGTGATCCCCCGGGCCTCAAGGACGGTATCGCCGCGTTTCACGGGTTGGAGGGGCATGCTGTCACCCTGTAGCGTGCCAGTGTTTCTGCCTGACGGCCTCGGACAAGCCCGCCCGGAGACGCCGTTCGACCTCGTGAAGCGTGAGGCTCTCGTCCCAAGGTCTGCTCCCACAGGACGAGAGCCTCACCTGTCTGTGACTAGACGTCACATCTCACGCGGACCGACGCAGCGTGCTACTTCAGGATGGTCGTGCCCTGCAGATCGAAGTTGAACGCGCCCAGCAGGAACTCCGTCGTCGGAGCCACGTCGGCGGCCTTGACTACGGTACCCGCGGCCGGGATCGGCAGGCCCTCGAGCTCCAGGCCCGTTCCGTTGCTCACGAATTCGTGCGCCGTGAATGGATCCCACGTACCCGCCATCATCTGCTCGCGTCGCTGCTTGACGAGATCGATGATCTCCTGCGGGATGAGCGGGAGCGCCGCCGGGCTGATGGCGTCGACGCCGATCTTGCCCGCGTTCATCAGGTCCACCGTCGGCTCGACGGTGCCGTCGGCCAGGGTCATGGTTGTCTCCATGCCCGGGTACATGATGGTCTCCGGCGTCATGTTGCCGGCCAGATACTCCTGGACCATCTGCTCGTAGATCACTTCCCAGCGCGTGTCGAACGAGACGGCGACGGTGTTCGTGTCGGACCAACCGTATTCACCCACGATGTCCATGTCCTTGCCCACGAACCAGACGCCCTTCTCCTTGGCCACGTCCATGGTGGAGCTGGAGTCGGTTTGCTGGGTCAGGACATCCACCTTGTAGGTGTCGACCAGAGTCTCGGCGATGGCGCGCTCATCGGCGGGCAGGTACCAGTCGCCGGCGAATTTGACGTACACGGTGATCTGCTTGTTGAGCATGGCGGCCGCATCCTGCACGCCCAGGATGAAGCCAGCCTGGCGCCGGATCACCTGCACGCACGGGAAGGCGGAAGTGATGCCGATGTTGCCGGTCTTGGTCAGCGCCCCGGCGATCAGCCCTTCCAGGTACAGGGCCTGATACTGCTTGGGGAAGAACCGAATGAAATTCGGCTTGGTCGTCAGGTCGCTGGCGATGACGGAGGCGAAGTACACGTCGGGGTACTTGTCGGCAATATCCTTCAGTGGCATTCCCATGAATTCCGCATTGCCGACGACGATGTTGGCGCCGCTGGCGATCAGCTCTTCGGCGAAGGGATTGGTCTGATCGGGAGCGACGTTCTCGCGGTAGACATAGGTGACGTTAGGGTACTTCTCGGCGATGCGCTTGCCGGCGCGGTCTTGCGCCCCGGACCAGGTGGTCCCGGCAATGACACTGAAGTGCTCAATCGCCAGGGTCACCGGCATCGGTTCCGCGGCGGGCGGCTCGACCGCTGCCGTGGGCTGCTCCGCTGCTGCCGTGGGTTGCTCGACCGGAGGCGCTTCCGTAGGCGTAGCCGCGGGCGCACAGGAGCCGAGCAGCATGCCGGCGACCACGAGCAGTGCTGCGAGCACGAAGGACTTCTTGGGCTTCATCACTTCCTCCCTCGCGATCATCTGAGAATGGAAACGGATCTTGGAGAGACGGAGCATGATTGGGCTATCGACGGGCCGGTGACCTCCCTTCGCGAGTCTCATCCTTTGGCATTCTGTTGGGGCCTGACCGCGATCGGTCCGGTTTGCAGCCTGGCTGGAGCCAACCGCATGGCCACCAGCCGTGCCTTCGATATTACAGGCAACTGGCCGAATATGCCACACGCAAGCCCTGGCTTGGTTCGGCAGCCGACCTTCCAGCCTGCCAGTGCTATCCCGCAGCGCTCCGTGCCTGCAACGTTTCATTCAACTTGCCCAGGGCTTGTTCAATCATGCCTCGGCTCACCGAGTCGAACAGGCGCTGGCCTACGCTGGCGACCTTGCCGCCAATCTGCACTTCACCGGTGTATTTCATCAGAGGTCTTGCCCGGGCCCTGCGCCGTCATGTCGATGTTTCCGACACCCTTGACAAAGCCGACCTTTCCCTTGCCCTCCACTGTCAGGGTGCAACTGGCGGGCGGCACCTCGTTCGTGACCGAAAGCTGGCCGGCAAAAGACCCCGAAATGGGGCCGACCCGGATGCCGATCTCGCCCTCGTACTCACGCGCTCCCGTCTGACGCACGCTCGGCGACCCCGGCAGGCATGTCGCCAGGACCTGTCGGATCCCGCACCAGCTCCCACAGGATCTCGCGAGGGCCGTCAAAGGTGTACTGACCTTCGACCTTCATCGCAGCCTCCTTCCGGCTCAAGCAGTTCATACAGGCGGTTCGGGCTGAGGGGACTCTCCAGGATCTCCAGCTCCCGATCGGCCAGCGCGTTCTCGACGGCCTGAGCGAAAAGGGCGGGCACCGGGATCGTTCCCGCCTCACCGACTCCCTTGGTGCCCAGTTCGTTCAGAGGGGAGCGAGTTTCCATATGGCCGACCTCGATGCGCGGCATCTCCGTCGCCGACGGGATCAGGTAGTCGGCAAAGGAGGCGTTCAACAGCTGCCCGTTCTCGTCGAAGTGCAGCTTCTCGTAGTAGGCGTTGCCGATGCCCAGGGATACGCCCCCGTGGATCTGGCCCTCCAGGATCAGCGGGTTGAGCACCGTGCCGCAATCCTCGACCGTGACGTAGCGCTTGATCTCGATCATCATCGTTTCCGGATCGATCTCGAGGATCATGGCATGGGCGCCGAAGGCCGTGGCGCCGTAGCGCGGGCCGAAGTAGGCCGTGGCCTCCAGGCCGGGCTCGGTACCCGGCTCAACGGCACCGCGCAAAGGGTTGGCCAGCGAGGCCAATTCGGCCAGGCTGATCGACTTGCGCGGAAGATCCGCCACCCGGACCATGCCACCGTCCAGCTCCAGCTCGTCCTCGGGTGTGTCCAGCTGCTTGCTGGCCAGTGCCAGCACCTTGCGGCGCACAATCGAGGCGGCGGCGTGGATGGCATTGCCGGCGACGACGGCCCCGCGGCTGGCGAAGGTGCCGGTTCCCCAGTGGAACTCGGCGGTGTCGCCGGACACGATGCGCACATCGCTCACCGCCACCCCGAGCTGTTCGGCCACGACTTGGGCGAAGACCGTGAAGTGGCCCTGCCCCTGGGTGCCGACACCCGTGGCGACATGGATCTTGCCGCTGGCCTCGACCGTCACACGCGCGCCTTCATAGGGGCCGACGCCCGTCGACTCGATGAAGGGGACGATGCCGATGCCCACACGTCTCCCCTCTTTGCGCAGGCGTGGCTGCTCGTCGCGGACGAACTGCTCGTAGCCGATCATCTCCAGTGCCTTCTGCATCACGGGCCAGTAGTTGCCGCTGTCCAGGATCAGCGGCGAAAAGGCCTGGTCGATGATCCCGTGCTCATAGGGAAAGGCATCCGGAGGGATCAGGTTGCGCCGGCGGATCTCCACCGGATCGATGCCCAGCTCTCGGGCGGCGGCATCCAGCATGCGTTCGATCACGTAGATGCCCTGCGGGCGTCCGGCTCCCCGAACGGGGGTGACCAGCGTCTTGTTGGTGAAAACCACGCTGACTTCGCTGCTGAAGTTCTTGACGTCGTACCCCCCCATCGCATGGCACTGGGTGTTGAGGGGGATGGTCAGGCCGTAGGGGTCGTAGGCGCCGGTGTCGTGCAGGAACACGTCCTTCAAACCCAGGATGTGCCCGTCCCGGCTCAGGGCGATTTCGACATCATGGATCTGCCCGCGCTCCTGGGTGGTGGCGTAGAAGTTCTCCCGCCGGTCCTCGATCCACTTGATCGGGCGCTTCAGCTTCTTCGCCGCCCAGGGGATCACCAGCTCCTCGGCGTAGAACATCATCATCTTGGGGCCGAAGCCGCCGCCGATGAAGGGGGCGATCACCCGTCACCTGGTTCTCCGACAGGCCCAGCCTGGCCGCCGTCCCGTTGCGAATCGGGATCGGCGCCTGGGTCGTATCCCATATCGTCAGATGCTGGCTCTTCTCGTCCCACTCGGCGACGATGCCGCGATTCTCCATGGCGGCCGCCGCCCCGCGGTCAATGATGATTCGGCGCTTGAGGACCAGATCGGCCTTCCCGCGGGCGGCTTCATAGTCACCCTTCTTCTGGAACAGATGAGCGGCCAGATTCGATTCCAGGTCATCGTGCACCAGGGGACTGCCCGGCTCCATAGCCTTCTCCAGATCGACCACTGCCTCCAGCGGTTCCACGTCCACGACGATGTCTTCGACTGCGTCTTCGGCGATGTAGCGGCTCTCGGCGATGACCACGGCGATCGCCTCGCCCGCATGTCGAATCTTGTCTTTGACCAGCGGAACCTGGCGGCGCGAATAGAACACGACATCCTTGGCGGTCGGCGGAGGAGAAACCAACGGGGGCCCCGGCTGCCAATCGTCGCCCATATCTTCGGCCGTGAAGACGGCAACCACGCCCGGTCGTTGGCGGGCGGCGCTCACATCAAGGCCGAGCAGGCGGGCGTGGGCGTGGTCACTGCGCAAGAAGGCGGCGTGCAGCAGACCGGGGATTTCCACATCGTCCACGAATTGGGCTTGCCCGGTCAGCAGGCGGGGATCCTCGTTTCGCAGCACGCGCTGTCCGATGAGTGTCTTGGTCACTGAACTGCTCCTGGGGTCACCCCGTGACGGAGGGAAGGCGTGTCCATCATCGGGCGGGCTGATGGTGTGCGGCTTTCATGTTCTGGGCGGCCAGCCGGACGGCGTCGACGATGTGCTGGTAGCCAGTGCAGCGGCACAGGTTTCCGGAAAGCGCCTCGCGGATCTCTTCCTCGCTCGGGTCGGGAGTTCTCGGCCAGGAAGGCCACCACCGTGGTCAGGATCCCCGGCGTACAGAACCCGCACTGCACGCCGTGCGCCTGCCGAAAGGCCTCCTGGACCGGGTGCAGCTGGTCGATGTCGCCCAGACCTTCGACCGTGGTGACGCTGTGACCGTGCGCTTGAACGGCAAAGACCAGACAGGAGCGGATGGGCTCATCGTCGAGCAGGACGGTGCAGGCACCGCACACGCCGTGCTCGCAGGCCACATGCGTGCCGGTCAGGCCGAGATCGTGACGCAGGAAATCGCTCAGCAGCAGTCTCGGCTCGACCGCCTGTTCATAGCGTGTGCCGTTGACCGTCAGTGCCAGATCGAAGAGCTTGTGCATGGTGGGCTCCGTGGTTTCCATGCTATTCCTTCCCCGCCGCGCGCCGGCAAGCTTGATCCAAGGCGCGCCGAGCCAGAACCTTTGCCAGATGTCGGCGGAACTCGGCCGTGGCGTGAATGTCGCTGCAGGGATCGATCTCGTCCGTGGCGGCGAGTTCCGCCGCAGCCCGGATCGCTTCCGGCGTCGGTAGCTGTCCCGTTAGTGCCTCCGCCGCCCGATGGGCCTGCATCGGCCGGTCGCCGGCGCTCAGAAACACCATCCGCGCCTGCCGGATGACTCCCTTTCCGTCCAGGGATACGATCGCCGCGACCCCGACCAGACCGAAATCGTGACGCCGGCGGGCAACCTCCATGAAGGACGTTCCGGTTCGCGCCGGCAGGGGTGGCAGGGCCACCTCGACCATCAGCTCATCGGGCTCGAGGACCGTGGTGAACAGCCCGATGAAGAAGTCCTGCGCCACGACCCAACGTTCGGCCTTGGGGCTGCGAAGTCGGAAGCGCCCGTTCAGGGCAACGCTCACGGCCACGAGCTCAGCCGACGGATCCGCGTGGCACAAGCTGCCGCCCATCGTGCCGCGCCGGCGGATTTGGGGATAGCCGATCCTGGGCACGGCTTCGTGGAGCAGGGGCATCCGTGCTGCAACCAGAGGATCCATCTCGACCTGATAGTGTCGCGTCAGCGCGCCGATGCGCAGACCGCCATCCTCGTTGGGTTGAATGAACGCCAGGTCCGGGATGGAGTTCAGGTCCACCAGTACTGAAGGCTGGACCAGGCGGAAGTTCATCATCGGGACCAGGCTCTGCCCGCCCGCCAGGACCTTGGCCTCGTAGCCGTGCTCGGCCAGGAGAGCCAGGGCTTGCTCGACCGTTGTGGGCGCGTAGTAATCGAAGGGGGCTGGCTTCATAGACTTTCATCTCCTGGGCCATCGGCCAAACCTTGCGTGGATCTCTGCTCGTTCTCTGGTCGGTGAGGCAGACGGTCATACCAATGCGGCGACGGCATGCTCTGCCCGCCCGCCCACAATTGGAAGGTGATCTGCATGTGCCCCAGGTGAAGGGAGGTGTGGTCGATCACATGCAACAGGCACCAACGCACGGGGACCGTACGGCCTGCGGTCTGACGCGTGGCCTCCAGGTCAGGATCCTTCAGCGTCAGGAAGATCTCCCTGGTCTCCAGCGCCGTGTTCTCCAGCAGCTGGACAGCCTCCGCCGAAGAGGCGGCCTGCGTGGCCAGTTCCGCCTCCCGGTCGCGGGTCGCCGGACGGCCGCCGACTACTTCCGCAATCCAGAAATGCTCGGCTCCGGCGGCGTGGGCGGCCAGAGCCGCCAGGGAATTGGTGGCGTGGTCGCCCGACCCTGGGAGCGGCCGCCAGTTGAGGGCTTCCGCAGATAAGCCGGCGACCATGCCCGTGATCTGGCCGTGCAGGTCCTCTAGTCGTTCCAGGTAGTTGGCCAACTCGGTGGTCACAGTGTGTGCTCCTGGATGACCTGCCGGACAAACGCCGAGAAGGAAGTGGGCTGCCGCCCGAGGACACCAGTCAAAGCCTGCGGGCTGCCGGTGAGTCCGTGTTCTTCATAGTAAGCGAACATCCCGGTCAGCGCCGATACCTGATACTCCCCCAGGCCCGAGGCCCGGGCCCTTTCTGCCCACAATCCCAGAGGTACTACCTCGACGGCCACGGGGCGGTCCAGCTCGGCGCTCAATACCTCCACGATGTCGCGTGGGGACATGCCCGGCGTGCCGACCAACTCGATCGTAGCGCCGGTGTACCCGGGTTCGGTGAGCACCCGGGCCGCCGCCTGGGCCACGTCTTCGAGGTCGACCAGGCTCAGGCGCGTCTCGGGCGAGTACGGCACCGGATACCTGCCCTGCGACAGAATCTGATCCCAGGCCGCAGCGACATTCTGCATATAGGCGGTCGGCTGCAGGATGGTGAAGGGCACGCCGGAAGCGAAGAGCAGCTCCTCGACACGCGCTTTCTGCCAGTGATGCGGCATGGCCTCGATGTGCGGATGCAGCACCGAGTGGAACACCAGGTGCTCCACATCTACGGATTGCGCGGCGGCGATGACAGCCTTGCCCATGGGAAGCTCGTCCGGGCTGACATTGGGCGCCATGTGATAGATCGCCCGCACCCCGTCCACGGCCCGTCGCATGGCAGCCTGGTCGAGCAGGTCTGCGACCAGCGTCTCCTGGACGCCGAGCGCCTTCAGAGAAGTCGCCTGGTCGGCGCGGTGGATCAGCGCCCGGACAGGCTCCCCTCGGCCAGACAGCGCGCGCAACACCGCCCGACCTGTCTTGCCGGCTGCACCGGTGACCAGAATCATCGCCGACACATACCAGCGGGTCCTCGCCTCTGGCTCTCGGCCTGGTTCCTCACTTTCCCTCTTTGAAGGCCACAAAGCGGCCCCACATCGATTCCGCTTCCATGGCTTTCTGCGGGTAGCAGCCGATGTAATAACGTCCGCTCTGTGCCGTGGCGATATCCCCCGCCAGGTTCTCGGCGTGCACGATCTTCTTGGGGAACAGATTGAGGTGCATGTCCTGGTAGAAGCCTTCCAGCGGGTACATCTGATCCCAATCCTTGCCGAAGTCCTTGATCAGCTTGGCGTTGGCCTCGGCGAAGGTCTTGGGATGCCACAGGCGCATGATGGTGTTCATGGGGTGGTCGGCGGATACGGCGTCCACGCCGATCCACTTGAGTCCCAGGTCGGCCGCCCACTTCGAAAAGTCAGCCGAGGGCCCCGGGTGTTTGACCATGTAGCGGAACTCATCCGAATCCTTGCTGCACCAGCCGAACTTGTTCCACCCCGTCTTGATGACCAGGATGTCGCCCTTGTGGATGTCGACCACGCCTTCAATCATCTTGGGGGTGTACACGCTGGAATCGCTGACCAGCTGCGAGATATCGGCGATGACGCCGGGGCCGACCCATTCCGACAGCGGCACCTGTCCGATCGTTCGTCCGTTGGGATAGAAGTGCTTCTCGCCGTCCATGTGCGTGCCGAGGTGGATGCTGGCATTGCAGATGGAGCCGTTGCGTCCCATGCCGAAGTACTGTCCGCCCACGCGTTTGGTGTAGGTGACGCTCAACGGAACGTAGTTGAGCCATTGCGGGGTCTGCACGCTGAAGGGCACGGTCATGTCGATCATTTCCGAGTTCTGCATCGCGGCCATGAACGCGTCATCGCTCATTCCAGCCGGCGCGGTCAGGGCAGAGACGCGCGCCCAGGCGGTCTCCACTTCCACGAAGGGAATCGGCATGATCTGGATCCAGGCGCGCTTGTTCTTCAGCTGGTCGATCTCGCCCACGATGCACTCGGCCAGCACGAGATGCTGCTTCGGCATGGTGAGGTGGGTGAGCTCGTAGTACTCGCCCTGCGGGAAGGTCTCGTCCCAGGTCTTGCCGGTTTCCTTCTTCAGCTTCTCCTCGGCCAGCTTGAAGTGATTTTCGTGCATCCGGCGGATCGGGGTGTTCATGGGATGTTCGGCGGCGCCGCAATCCACGCCGACGACTTTGAGCTTCATGTCCAGGGCCCACTTGTAGAAGGCCATGGAAGGGCCCGGATGGCGCACGAGAAACCCGAACTCCATGGATTCCACGCCGCCCTGCGCCTTGCGGGTTATTCACCTGCGGCTGGTCCCAGGAGTACTTGTGATACCCGGTGTTGATGATCAGAATGTCGCCCTTCTTGACCTCGGCTTTCTTGGTGATCATCTCCGGGGTGATGATGCTGTAATCCGAGACCATGTCCGAAAGGTCGACGATCACGCCGGGACCGCACAGGTCCTTCAGCGGAATGTCGGCGATGGCGCGGCCGCCGGAGTGAAATGCCCGTTCTCCCACCAGGTGCGTGCCGACCGTATTGCTCCAGTTCAGGATCTGACCGTTGGCGCCCTGCCCGCCGCCGTACGCGCCGGTGACGCGCTTGAAGAAATGCACTTCCAGCGATTTCTCCCCGGGCCAGGGGGGAGTGAACACGCTGCAGGCTTGAGTCAGGTCGTGCAGCTTGGCCTGGCGTCATCATCGTGATGAAGCTCTCGCGGTCCATGCTCGCCTCCGTCAGGTTGAGGATAGGTCTAGAAGCCGTAGCGATCCGCGAAGGCAACCAGCGCGTCTTCGAACACGCTCATGGGGGCGGAAACGACGCCCGCCCCGACCTGTCCAACGCCCGGATCCTTGTGGGCGACGCCCGTGTTCACCCGCGGGGCGATCTGCTTTTCGACCACCTTGCGGATATCGATTCCGGTCGGGGTGCCGCGGAAGTCAAGGTAGGGGATGGAGAACTGCTTGTGTTCGGCGTAGGTGATCTCGTACATGTCGAGCGTGGTATTGATGGCGTCCCTGGGCACGCCGCCGATGAACGTGACCAGGGCCGGGGCGGTCGCCATGGCAAAGCCGCCGATGCCGGCCGTTTCGGTGATGACGCTGTCGCCGATATCGCGGCAGGCGTCGGCCTCGGTGAAGCCGGGGAAGTACAGCGCCTTGACGATCGGGGACTGCGCCGTGAACCATTGGTCGCCCAGGCCGCTGACCTTGATGCCGAAATCGGTGCCGTTGCGTGCCATGATGGTGACGATGGTGCTGCCTTCCACGTTGTGACCGGCGGCGGTCATGGACTTGCAGCCGGCCATGACGGGATTGAGAATGCTCAAGGCGTTCTCGCCCAGGAACTTGATGACTTCGAACGCCGTGGCGCTGTCCTTGGCGGTCTTGGCGATGTACGGGGCCAGTTGGGTAGTCCACAGGACCGAGGCGGCGTCCAGGCGGTTGTGCCCGTCATCGCCCATGTGAAGCGCCTTGGAAAGGATGGCGCGGACATCGATGCCGCCGATGGCTTCCAGGGCGGCCTTGATCGTCGGGCCGAGGCTGGACTCCATCCAGCGCAGCTTCTCCAGGACCTCCGGGCTGTAGGCGCCCATGCGCAGGACCTTGCCGCGGCCTTCATTGAGATTGGAGAAGCACTTGATCTTGTGGGTCTGCATTCTCAACGACATAGACCAGCATGGAAGGCGAGATCACGCCGGCCATGGGGCCGACGCACATGTGCTCATGGCAGGGCGAGAACTCGATCTTGCCTGACTTGAGCATCTTCTCGGCGTCGTCGCCGTTCTTGGCCTTGCCCTCGAAGATCAACGCGCCCATCATGGCGCCGCGCATCGGTCCGGCCATGCGCTCCCAGGTCACCGGTGGACCCGCATGCAAGAGCATGTTCTCGTGCAGGCCGGGCACGACTTCGATCGCCTTGGCCATCGTGGTGGCGATCGGCCGGGCGTCCATCATGCGCTGGGTGACTTCGGTGTTCGCTTTGTCGATATCCACGGGCACCTCCAGATCGTTGGCGGGGGACCTTACGCCCATCCCGTGTGCAGACTCAAGAAAGACCGATCTTCCACGGGCGCAGGGCCGGGACTACACGCTGGACGAGAGTGCCGGGTTGGAGCGGCACACGCGTGGATCGACCGAATCGGGAACCCCGCACCGGCGACAAGCCGTTCATCGCTTGAGCGGCCCTGATGAGGTGTGACATCCGAGGAGATGAACCTCCACGCCGGTGGGGCCACGGCCCTCAAGACGATCGACCCAAGACCTACTTGGCCTGTCTCATCCGCTCCAGGATACTCACCAACCGTTCACTGCTTCCGGCAACGGGTTTCCAGTCCACGTGAACAGCCTGAGCGCCCTGGTCTCTGAGGCTCTCGGCAAAGGATTCCAGTCCGACGTTGATCCCTGCCAGGGGGTTCTTCAGCGCCAGCAGATCAACCGGCTTCATCGTCGGACCGGTGCCGGGCTGGGAGGCGCGCTCGATCGCCTGCAGCAATCGACCCACATAACGAGCGGCGGCATCATTGCTGATCTCGGTCTTGGCGCCGGCATCCCGCAGCTGCTTGATCTGGGTCTCGATTCCCTGCGGGTCACCATCGGTGCCGCAGACGATCGCCACCACCTCCAACTGTCTGCCGGCCTCTTGGGCAGTCTTGATAGCGGCGGCGATCGCCGGAGCCAGCTCACTGGCCGGGTCGGCATGGGCGCCGTAACCCAGAACGACGTCCAACAGAATGACGGCCACTTCCAGATCCGCGGCTTCCTTCTCGAGACGCCGGATGCGCAGATCGTTGTCCAGCATCGGATGCAGCCGGCCGACCGTGAATTCGTCCTCGCCCAGGTCGATGACCGTGTGACGCCTTGCTGACCAGCGAGTCCTCGAGCTTGTTCTTCTTGTCCAGCGGGGCGTTCGAGTAGACGACGGGAACGTAGTCCTGCAGGATCAACAAGGCCTCGTACTGCAGCGTACCGCCCGAGAACAGGCCTCGCAGGTAGCGCTGGCCGGGCGCGAACTTGGACACATCCGGCTGCGCGGCGAAGTCTTCGGGCGAGTCGATCAGCCGGATGGCCAGCTCGGCGGTCTCATCGAAGGTAGTGGCAAAGAGGACATTGTCCACTCGGCGCGAGGCGCTGGCATAGCCGATGAAGTTGACCACCACGGGCTTACCGACCGAACGCGCCGCCTGGATCAGAGTGTCGGCGATCTTGGGTGACGGCGGCTTCGACACCAGGACGATCACCCTGGCATCCGGGTCGCGAGCCATCAAGTCGAGGCCCTGGCGGGCGGTGACGGCGTTGACCGCCTCCGAAAGATCGCGCCCCCCGGTACCCAGGGCATGCGTGATGCCGCCTCCCATCTGGTGGATCCGCACGGTGACCTGCTGCAGGCCGGTGCCGGACGCCGCCACAACTCCGATGGGGCCCTTGCGGACCTTGTTGGCAAACCCCAGGCCGATGCCGTTCACGATCGCCGTGCCGCAATCCGGCCCCATGACCAGGAGCCCCTTCTGGGCCGCCTCCTGTTTGAGCGCGACCTCATCTTCGAGGGAGACGTTGTCACTGTAGAGGAAGACGTGCTTGTTCAGGCGCAAGGCGTCTCGCGACACCCCGGCGGCGTAGCGCCCCGGAACGGAAACCAGGACCCACTGGGCCTCGGGCAGCATCTTGGCCGCGGTCTCAAGGCTGCGCGGGTGGTACTCCTGGTCGCCGGTCCGACCTCGGCGCGCGGCCACGAGCTCATCCACCTTTGCCAGCGCCGCTTGAGCCAGGGTCGTCATCCGTGCCGCGCACGACGATGATCAGGTCGTCATTGCCGGCGGCCTCGGCTTCGGCGACCAGCAGGTCGCTCTGCGCCAGGACTTCCTTGTTGGCGTCGGTGCCCATGACGACCCCGGCGTCGAGGATGCCGGGCTGTTCCGTCAAGGCCCGCTGCAGCTGCATGAGGACGATTGAATCGTAATAGGCGCCCGAACGAACTTCAGCCTTGAGGACTGCCATCGGGCCTCTCCTCTGCTGGACTCGGGATGCCGATCGGTCCAGGCCTGTGGGATGCGGACAGGATACCCTCCCCCTTCCTCGGCCAGGTGCGGGGGGCTTTCCTTCTATAGCAGTACACCCCCAAGTTCATCAGCCGACCGGTTCGATGCCGGGCACCCAAGGTCACCTGGGCCGTACTCACAGGCCGGGCCTCGCCGTCCCGTTTCTCGCCGGTTCAAGGCCCTGGGGTCGCGGCGGGCCACGGGTTCAAGTCCATCGGGTCGCGCCCCGGAGCAACGGTTCGAAAGCGCGGCCGCTTGACGTGAATTCTTCGCGCGCAACTGGTCCCGGGGGTTCCAATCGCACGAGCTGGGTTCCCACTGAAAGGAGGCCTTAGGGATAGTCAAGTATATTCATTCTGGCTTGACGAATCAAGGTGAGGCACTGGTCCGGCCAATCGAAATAGGTATGCGATCCCTGGCCATTCCCCTTCTCACGCGGGCTTGACCATGGAGTGGGAGCCCGACGTGGAGACGGTTTGTCGAGATACGACCGGTCTTGAAACCACGCCGAGTGAAATGACTGACGAACATGCCACATGAGGTGCCGCGCTTGGTTCGGACAGTCCCCTAGGACGGCCTGGCGACAACCTGTTCAATGGCCGATATCAGGCAACAAGGACCGAGTGTGCTAGGATTCGCCTTGGTTCACGTCCATCGGCCTGATCGCGAAGTGCTTTCTACCTTGACGCATGTTCGAAGGGACAAGGGATCGTCCCTTGGACTCGTCGAGGCAGTCGATCGTCATGTGCACGGCGCACGGGTGAGGCATCAGGCCGCACGGTTGTTCCAGGACGCACCCTTCATGAAACACAGACACCCGTGGGCGGCGACACACGGCCTGGGGCGCATCGGAGCACGCGCAGGGCACACTCCAAGACAATCGGATCGAATTGCACCGTGATCCGGACGCCCGCCTCCCCGACGTCGAGGGCGGTGGCGATAGGGAAGCTTGGGAGGGGCGCAGAGACACTCTCCCCAGATCCTGGTGCGATTGGCTCTTCGCACCACGTCCGAGATCTTCATCGACGGGTGACTGAACGGACACATTCAGACCGTCGCGGAGTCAAGATGAGGAAGGGTTCCCTTTCGCTTCAACAGCTGCCCCAGGCAAATTCGCCTGCGGCTGATAAGGCAATCGGGAGACCAGAGCTCCCCTCCCTTGAATTCCTGCGCACTCTGTCCGACGAGCTGGGTCTGGATGTGAACGACTCAGACCTGCAAGCCTACCGGGACCTGATGCAAGCTCCCCTGGCCTCCTTTGAGGCGGTGGCCGCGGCGGACCAGCCAACGCTTCCGGTACGCTACCCGCGGGAGGACGTGAGGCCGCCGAGACCGGAGGAGAACCCCCTCAACGCCTGGTACTGGAGATGTTCCATCAAGGGGAAGGCGGATGGCCCGCTGCGGGGTAAGCGGGTAGTGGTCAAGGACAACATCTGCGTAGCCGGTGTACCGATGATGAACGGCTCTCGGGTGATCGAAGGCTACGTGCCGGATGTCGATGCCACCATTGTGACCCGTGTGCTGGACGCCGGAGCGGAAATCGTGGGCAAAGGAGTCTGTGAGCATCTCTCCTCCGGCGGCAGCAGCTTCACCTCGGATACAGGCCCCGTGCGCAATCCTCATGACCCTCAGTCGCTCTGCGGGGGGGTCCACCAGCGGCCCCGCCGCCCTGGTTGCCTCCGGTGAAGCCGAGCTGGCCTTGGGAGCAGACCAGGGTGGCTCGATCCGCATTCCCAGCGCATGGTGTGGCGTGTATGGCCTCAAGCCGACGTATGGCCTTGTTCCGTACACAGGGATTTCGTCGGCCGAGCTGACCCAGGACCATGTCGGCCTGATCGCCGACACGACCATCGACCTGGCCCTTCTGCTGGAAGCTGTGGCCGGAGAAGACGATCTGGACCCCCGGCAGCCCCACTGCATCCCCGAAGCCTACAGCCGCGCCTTGACGGGCGAGGTGAAGGGCGTGCGGGTCGGGGTGCTCGAGGAAGGTTTCGCCTGGCCATCCGCCTCGGAGGACGATGTAGATGCCGCGGTGCGCGCGGCTGCTGCTCGCCTGGCTCACCTCGGGGCGGAGGTAAAGAGCATCTCCATTCCCCTCCACCGTCAGGCGCGTCACATCTGGCGTGTCGTTGCGGTGGAGGGGCGGACCGCCCAAATGTTCCGGGGCCGGGGGACAGGCACCAACTGGAAAGGATACTACCCACTCAGCTTGCTCGATGCCTATGCCCGCGGATTCCGGGACAAGCCCCACCTCCTGTCAGAGACCATCAAGTTTCAGATCCTCCTGGGGGAGGCGATGCTGCGCCGCTATGATGGCCGCTATTACGCCAGGGCCCAGAATCTGGCGCTGCATCTCAGACAGGCCTACGACGAGGCCCTGACAACGGTCGACGTGCTGCTCCTGCCCACCACCCCGATGAAGGCCACGGCCCTCCCTGACGCAAAGACATCGTGGGTGGAGAGTTTTCCTCGCAACCTGGAAATGACCCCGAACACCGCAGCGTTCAATGTCACCGGGCATCCCGCGCTTTCGGTCCCGTGTGCGCTTTCCGACGGCCTGCCTGTGGGCATGATGTTGGTCGGTCGGCACTTTGATGAGTCGGCCCTCCTGCGTGTGGCCCATGCCTGCGAGACAGCGCGGATCTACCCGGTCGTCCGTCCGGGCCCGCCTGACCCTCCCCTGCTTGAGATGTATGGGTTTCCCCCTGGACTCTCGCCCGAGTTGATCGGGAAGTCCGGGCATGCTCCGACAGGGCAGCGAGTCGTGCGTCCCCACCCCACGGAACGGACGCTTGGGAACGCAGAAGGCACTACAGCCGGCGATGGCTGAAGCCCGATCCGCCGCCTGTACGTCTGAATACTCCCCATCCAGACTTCACGCCTGCGCACCGGTCCGGATCGAGTGACCGAATCGCGCTGAGGCGCCTAGATGACGCCAGCCTGGTGCCAGGCGCTCACCTCGTCCGCGGTGTAGCCCAGCAGACTGACAAGCACTTCGTCTGTGTGCTGCCCGAGGGTGGGCGGCGCACGGAAGATCTGCGCAGGGGAGGTCGGGATGCAGAGAGGCGATCCGATCATCGGCACGCATCCGGCGGTCGGATGGTCGACCTCGGTCCGCATCCCGCGCGCGATGACTTGCGGATCGGCGAAGACCCGGTCGACGCTATTGATCGGAGCCGCCGGAATCCCGATCGCCTCGCACAAGTCGATCCAGGCCTGCGCCGGGCGTGTCCGAAACAGAACGCTCAGCAATTCGACGACAGCACCACGGTTCTCGACGCGTGCCTTGTTCGTAGCAAAGCGCGAATCCTCAGCCCACTCGGACCTTGTCCACTCTCTCACAGAAGCGCTTCCACTGGGAGTCGTTCCCTGAGGCAAAGGCGAAATATCCGTCCTGGGCCCGGAACGACTGGTACGGAACGAGATTGGGATGGCCGTTCCCGTAGCGGGTGGGGGGCTGCCCCGAGACGAGGAAATTGCTGGCCACGTAGGACAGCAGCGCAACCTGCGTGTCCAGTAAAGAGATATCAATGCGCTGCCCGTCCCCGGTGCGCTCCCGCGCGAAGAGGGCGGCCAGGATCGATGTGGCCGCGAACATTCCCGCCCCGAGATCAGCGATGGCGACACCGGCCCGGAAGGGCTCGCCGTCTGCCGGCCCTGTCAGGCTCATGAACCCACCCATGGCCTGGACCATGAAGTCGTACCCCGGTCGATGACGGTACGGCCCCGTCTGACCGTAGCCGGTGATGGAGCAGACAATCAGCCCCGGACGGATCGATTGCAGGGTGGGATAGTCGAAGCCCCCAACTCTCCAGCGTGCCGGTGCGGAAGTTGTCTACGAGGACGTCGCCGCGCGCGATCAAGCGCCGTAAGATAGCCTTCCCCTCGTCCGTCTTCAGGTTGAGCGTCAGGCTTCTCTTGTTTCGGTTGGCAGAAAGAAAATAGGCCGACTCGCCTCCCGGGGCGAAAGGCGGTCCCCATGCACGCGTGTCATCGCCCAGTCTCGGCTCTTCGACCTTGACGACCTCCGCGCCCAGGTCTCCAAGCATCATCGTGCAATACGGTCCGGCCAGTACACGCGTCAGGTCAACAACCATGACTCCGTCCAGCAAGGGGCGATGCTGTTCAGACATGAGGCCTCCGTCGGCGCCCGGGCGGGGCGTGTTGGCTGGGGCGCCGATCTGATCATCCACTCAGGAGTGTCCTGACTTGCGAAAGGCGAATCTCGCTTGCGATCGAAGCAACTTGTGCCGCGCCACCACCATGGGGAATGTCCAGCAGACGGCCCTTAAGGTTCCACCCATCAAAGACACTGCCCCAAAGGGATCTTAAGGGCACTTGAACCTGTGCCGAAGGACCTGAGCGGCGGGGTGAGATCCAGGCACCGCGCCAGGACCGTCTCCACGAGCGGCAGATTGGCCTCGGAATCCCAGGCAGGGCTGCTTGCCGGCCTGCGGGGACGGAACCGGGATGGCTGCGAAGACGGGCGTACGTGGTGAAGCGGGCAAGACCGACCCCCACACGATGTCATCACGGCAAGTCGCGAGGAGAACGGCTGGCGACTTTCGGCCGTCCCCACCCATTATCTATCGTGGTCCAAGGCCGCGCAATTGGGGCCGCGCTCCCCTCACGCCCTCGGGAGCGACACAACGCGTGTTGCGCCCGTCATGGCGAGTTCCCTGCGTGCCGCCGTTCCTTGTTCGACCGATTATCTGGGACCCCCGGGGTCTTTGGAGCGGTCCAGAAAGAAGATGGGACGCGTTCTACACGCCTGCCGCTCCCCTGACACCGGCCTGCCACAATCCTGTGCTATCCTGTGCCCAATGTCCGCACGCATCCTCGTCGTCGACGACGAACCGTCGGTCACCGACCTGCTGGCCTACAACCTGCGCAAGGCGCACTACGACGTGCTGACTGCCGCCGACGGGCGAGAAGGCGCTGCGATTGGCGTCCGAGGCGAACGCCGACCTGATCCTGCTCGATCTGATGCTCCCCGAAATCGACGGGCTGGACGTGTGCCGCGAGCTGCGCAAGTCCAGCTCCGTGCCGATCATCATGATCACCGCACTGGGCGAGGAAACCGATCGGGTCATCGGGCTCGAGCTTGGCGCCGACGACTACCTCACCAAACCGTTCAGCATGCGCGAGCTGCTGGCGCGGGTCAAAGCCGTCTTGCGCCGTGCCCGACCGGGAGAGGGGCAGCCCGCGCCGGCGGCGGTCCTGCACGGCCCCGGCGACCTGAGCCTGGACGTCGAGCGGCGCCTGGTCACGATCGGCTTGGAGCCCATCGAGTTGACGCGCCTCGAGTTCGACCTGCTGCACTGCCTGCTGCTCAATGCCGGGAAGGTCCTCAGCCGCGAGCGCCTGCTGGAACAGGCCTGGGGTTATGACTTCGCCGGCGACACCCGCGCCGTCGACAGTGCCGTCAAACGCCTGCGAGCCGCCCTGCGCCGGGCGTCCCCCGAGGCCGACGGCATCGAAGCCGTGCGCGGGGTCGGTTACCGCCTCACCGCGTGACGCCATGCGCACCCGCCTGCAGTCGCGCCTGACCCTCAGCTACTTGACCGTCCTCGTCCTTGGGATGGGCCTGGCAGGACTTCTCGCCTGGCTCACCGTCGAGCAGCTCTACCTCGACGCCCAAAGCGAGAACTTGCTCGCCCAGGCGCGACTGACAGCAGCCGCGCTGCAGGGCGCGCCGCTGCCCGCCGGTCCCGTCGAACCGTACGTCCAGACATCGAATGTCGTGCCGGGCATCCACACCCGCGTGCTCGGGCAGCAGGGCGCGGTCGTTGTCGGGCTTCCCCTCGCGCGGCGGCTCGCAAGCCCAGGTGCCGGCGGCCGAGAATGCAGGGTTCGTTGCGTCAGACGAGCTGCTCCACCGGCCCGAGATCCAGCAGGCCATGCAGGGTGAGGCAGCGACGGCGGTCCGCCGTGTCGCCGCCGCCGGCAATCGGCGGGTGTTATACGCCGCCGCACCCATCCTGGCCGCCGATGGCAGCCTGGCAGGGATTGCCTACCTGGCGATGCCGCTGCCGGCGGGCGGCCTTCCTGCCGGCGCGACGCTCGAGTTCGCTGGCGCGGTCCTGGCTGCCATCCTGCTTGCCGGTGTCGCCGGAACACTGCTTGCCCGCCGCCTCGCACGGCCGCTGGTGACGCTCGCCGGCGCGGCCGAGGCCGTCAGCGCCGGCGACCTGAGCCAACCGGTCCCCGCCGACAGCGACATCGTTGAGCTGCACAGCCTGGGCGAGGCATTCAATACCATGACGGCAAGCCTGCGCCAGTCCGACCAGGCCAAGACCGCCTTCCTGGCCGACGTGACGCACGAACTGCGGACTCCGCTGACGGTGATCAAGGGGACGATCGAGACTCTAGAGGACGGCGCGCTGGACGACGTCGAAGGACGCCAGCCACTCCTGGCGTCGATGGAACGCGAGACCGATCGGCTGATCCGCCTGGTCAACGAGCTGCTCGTGCTCACCCGAGCCGACGCCGGCGCACTGCGGTTGAACATGGAGCCATTGGACCTGGCGGCGCTGGCGCGCGACCGCTGCGAGCGCTTCGGCACGCTAGGCACTCGACGGCAGGTGGACATTCGTGTCGTGGCGGACCGAAACGGCCCCCCGAGGGACTTCCTGGTCCGGGGCGATGCCGATCGTCTGGCGCAGGTGCTCGACAACCTGCTCGACAACGCCCTTCGCCACGCGCCTGAGCGATCTGCCGTCGTGGTGGAGCTAGAACGCGCCGGAGAGGGAGTGCGCTGCTCGGTGCGGGATCAGGGCCCGGGGATCCCGGCCGAACACATCCCCTTTGTCTTCGAACGCTTCTACCGCGTCGACGCCGCACGGGACCGGGCCTCGGGCGGCGCCGGCCTGGGCCTGGCGATCGCACGCGCTCTGATCGGAGCGCAGGGTGGACGAATCGGCGTGGAGAGCAGCGCAGGGCAGGGTGCCAGCATCTTCTTCTGGCTTCCTGCCTCGACAACCGCCCGGCAACTGCCCGAGTCCTGACACCCTCCTGACCCAGGGACAGCGTACGGTTTGAGGAGCCCTCTCCCCTTCAGGAGGTCTCATGAAACCGCTCTCTGCCATCCTCAACGCCCTCATGACCGGTGCGCTCTTCCTGGCCGTGATCGCCGTCGGCCTTCCGCCGCTGACGGCTCACGCTTCTGCCCCGGCACCAACGCCCACTGTCACGCCGCCCGTTCCGGCCGCCTGCACTTCCAACCGCACGATCCAGGTCAGTGGGACTGCGGTGGTCAACGTCACCCCAGACCGCGTCCTGATCCAGCTCGGCGTGCAGTCGAATGGCGTGACGGTCAACGAGGTCGAGACAGCCAACACGCGGGCGATCCAGAAGGTGATCCAGGCGCTCCGTGGCCAGGGGGTCGCCGAGAAGGACATCGCCACCGACTGGTACATCATCGAGCCGATCTACGAGGACTACGACTCGTTGTTCATCAAGGGCTACCGGATCAACAACCTGGTCGCCGTTACGCTGCGAAAGGTGACGATGGTAAGCCCCGTGATCGCCGCGGCGCTGAAGGCGGGCGCCAACCAGGTGGTCAATGTCGAGTTCTACACCAGCGAGCTGCGCCAGTATCGGGACCAGGCGCGCGAGCTGGCGATGAAGGCGGCCGGCGAGAAAGCCGCTGCCCTGGCAGGCGCCGCCGGAGCCAGGCCCGGATGTGTGCTTTCGATCAACGAGAACACCTGGTCGTATTTCAACAGCTGGTGGTATGGGCGCGACCAGAACTTGTGGGCGCAGAATGTCGTCCAGAACGCCAGCCCAAGCGGCGGGACGTCCGGGACGAGTGACGATGGACCTGTCAGCCTGGGGCAGATCTCGATCCGGGCCGAGGTCGGCGTCGTCTACGGGCTTGAGTGAGGCGGGCTCCGGCGACTCGGGCTCGAGGCGAGGGGGACCTCGCCTCGGGTCCCTTGCGGACGCTGCGCCGCGGAAGCCAGGACGGGAAACCGCGTGCCGAGTTAACCGGGCTGCTCCTCCGCCCCCCTCCGTTCGACCTCGACCCACAGGCTTTGTCCGTCGGTGCGGAAAGCAATCCACCCATGATGGTCGGTGCGAAGGACCGTCGTCCCCTTCAACGTCTCAAGGACTTCGGGCGACGGCAAACCGCGGCGATCATCGGCCTCGACGCCGATGACGGCGGCCAGCGGTTGCACGCGTTCGAACAGCTCCGGTGGGTTGACGGCGGCGTAGCCGCTGTCGGCCAGGACGAGCGCCTGGGCACGCAGCAGACGACCGGAATGCAGAAGCTCATCGATCATCTCGGGATTGGCGCCGAGCGGTAGGAGGAACCGCGCCCGGTTGTATACCAGTCCGAGAGCCAGGCCATGCTCGCCGGAGGACAGCACTTCGAGGCGGGCGCCCGCTCCCAGGTCGACGCCCATTCCGGTCGCGGCGCGGGCGAAGCGTGTGCCCGAGGAGACCAGCCATGCCTCCGCCTCGCGGCAGTCGGGGGCGCTGATTCCCATCGGGACGATAGCAATAGCCACGGGGAAGCGTCCCTGCAGGCCCTGCAGTCCGGCGCACGTGACGCCGGGACTGCCGCTCATCACGTAGACATCGATCCCGGAATCGTGGAAGGCAAGCCTGCGGCCGAGCGCCTCGGCCAGCGCCACCGGGCTGGGTCCGCTGTCGATGAGCACACTCCGCCCGGTCGGCGACTGGATCAGCACCGCGCCCCCGCCGCCGACGTCGAGGACGGTGACGCGCAGCAGGCCGTCCGGGTGGTCGCTGGCCGCGCGCCAGACAAACGCGCAGGCGATCGCCAGGGCCCCGAGTTCGGCACTCGCGGAGAGACTCGGGAATCTGACGTCCGGCCATCGCGCCCGCACGCGCCCCCAGCCGAACGTCAACCCGAAGAGCGCGACATAGTAGATGACGACGACGAGCGGGCCGACGTTTCCCAGGGGCAGGGAGGCCCCCGGCCAGCCGGCGAACCATTCGACAACGCGGTTGGTATAAGCGACGAACGGCCAGGCGATCCATGCCAGCGGACGCCCGAGCGGCAGCCAGGCCGACCCGGCGATTGCCGCCATTCCTCCCAACATCATCACGGCCGGCTGGGCCGGTAGCACGAGTGGGTTGGCGATCAAGGCCACAAGGGACAGCCGGTGGAAGTAGGCTGCAGTCAGCGGAAGCGTCGTCACCTGCGCCGCCAATGTGAACAGGGCATACTCGCCGACAGGGCCGGCGATCTGCGCCGCGCGCTCAGCGGTAACCCAATGGCCGATCGTTCGCACGAAAGCCGCCTTGAGCGGCTCGGCGTACAACACCAACCCGAGCGTGGCGCCGAAGGATAGCTGGAAACCGGCATCCCACAGCGTGTACGGATTGGCGAGCGTCATCAAGATCCCCGCCGCGCCGAGCCCGGCAAGCGCGTCGCCCTGCCGTCCGAGTCGCTGTGCGGCGAGGGCCAGCCCGGCCATCAGGGCTGCGCGCACGACGGAGGCCCCGGTCCCGACGAGCACGGTGTACACGGCGATCCCCAGCAGCGCGGCGAGCGTGCCGCGGCGGGCGCCGAACCAGCGGGTGAAGAGTTTGCCGAATAACCCGGCGATGATGGCGATATTGAAGCCGGAGATAGCGATGATGTGCGCCGTGCCGGTGGTGTTGTAAGCCTGACGCAGGTCGGCGGGGATACCACTCTCGATTCCCAGCAGGATCCCCGAGAGCAGCGATGCCTCCGGCTCGGGGACCAGTGCTCGCAGCACCACCTGCGCGTGTGCCCGGTAGGCGTACACGCGCTGCAACACAGGGTTGCCGCGGCCGGAGGCCAGGCGGGTGACGCTGGCGCGCGGCATCTGACTGTGAACGCCCTGTCGGGCGAGGTATTCGCGGTAAGAGAAGTCGGGGAATTCAGGGGGTGTCTCGAGACGGCCGAAGGCTGTGACCACGTCGCCGTAGGCCCAGCCGCCCGAGGGGTCGGCGTACACCAGTACGAGCCCCTGCGCCGGACGAGGCTGGCCGTCCAGTTCGACCTGCTGCACGCGCACGCGCAGCCCGGTATAGGCGTCGCGCACGTCCGGATAGTCTGCGACGATGCCAGTCAGTTGGACGGCATGGCCGGTATCGTTCAGCCACCGGACGGCGTCGGGGGTGGGGGGCTGGAGGTTGGATTGGAATCGGGCGGCGCCGGAGAACAGGACCAGCAGCCCGCCAAAGACCAGCGCGCTACGCCCGTGACGTATCAGCAATCTGGCCGCCAGAGCGAGGGCGGCCAGGATCATCCACTGCGGCGTGGAGAGCGGAATCCGCGCCCCGAGGCCGATCCCGATCAGCCACACGAGCGCCAGGGTGAAGAGCGTCATCCTTGCCCCCCGGTGGATGACGAGGCGCGGGCGCCAGCGTACCGTCCGTGCCGCGGTTCAGATCACAGGACTACGGTAGCGGGCCGGTGCCGCCCCTGCTCGGCAGGTTGGGAACGAGCGGGCTCGTACCGGGCACTGCCGCGGACCGGTACTGCTCGGGGATCTCATCCTTGGGCAGCAGCGCCATGCCATCGACCATCGAGCGATTGAAGAGCATGGCCTGTGATTCGGCCTCGACGCTCGGGAACAGGATGGCGAAAAGCTTGGCGATGTAGATCGGAACGAACAGGCGCTCGCTCTGGAACATCAACGCGCCGAAATCGAACTTGCCCGGCGACTCGATCATGCCCCGCAGTTCATAGCCCCCGAGCATGATGTGCGTCCAGTGCGGCGCCGAGGTCGAGTACCCGCCGCGCGCCATGCCCGTTGGCCCCATCTCCGCCCGATTGCTCAGCAGGATGGCGACCACCTTGTGCTTGGCGATCCACACCGACGGGTAGCGGGCGACCAGACGGCCGGGTTGATGAAGGCGATTGAGATGTGCGCCCTCGACCTCGATGTAGGAGGTGGTTGGGATGTTGAGAAAGGAGAACAGGCCTGCCGCCCCGGGTGTGATCTTGCCCAGGATCCGGTGGCTGGTGGTGTAGAGCTCGACCGATACGGGTTTGTAGGCCATGGGACCCTCCGCTCAGGCTGCCGGCAATGCGAAGGTGATGCACGTCCCCGAGGGCGGCTTCGAGTGCCACAACTCTCCCCCCAGGGCCTCGGCCACCATACGAGTCTCCCCCATGCTCAGCCCGGGCCCGCTGCGCCCGGCGTTCGGGTCGGCGGTGCGCGCCGTGAGTGCGTAGAGCGTGTCGGGCGAGTAGCCCTGGCTGTTGTCGGCCACGTCCACGGCCGCCCACATCCCATCCCGCAAAGTGAGCCCACCTGGGACCGAATGGCCGGTCGCCCGACCCTGGGCGACGTTGAAGCGATGAGTAGCGATCTCCACCCGGCCGCGGCCGACACGGCGCATCGAAGCGCTGATCAGGGAGATCAGGATCTGGCGTACCTGCGGCCGGTCGATGTGCAGGTGCGGAAGCTGCGGCCCGGGCTGGATGACCAACTCGATCTCGCTGCGGGCCGCCTCATCCTTTAGTTCGTCGACGACGGAGCCGATCACCTCCGTCATATCCACCAGGCCCTCTGCCCCCTGATCGTCGATCAGCGCCACGGGCAGGGTGCCGAGCTGCCGCAGGAGCGCCAGCAGCCTCTGCAGCTGGCGACGCTGGACCTCAGCAATGGCGCCGGCACCTTCCTCGATCACCATGCCCAATCCTTCCGCCGCCTGGCGTAAGCCGTCGACGAGTGACTGCGGCGCCAGGGCGATTGGGCCGGCCTCCGCCTTCTCGGGTGCGGCACTCCGGGCTTTGTTAAGCAGCGAGGCGTGCTCAAGAGCCACCCCGGCCCAATCGGTCAGCGCCTGCATCAACGTCAGTTGGTGCTGGGTGAATGCGCGCGGCGCCAGGCGATTGTACACACCCAGGACGCCGACGACTCGGTTGCCGACGCGCAGGGGAACCTCGATCAACGACTGCACCAGGAACCCCGTCTGCACTTTGACCGTGCTGCCCTCGAGCGACGGTTGGTGCAGAAGCGGCTGCCCGGTTTGGAATACCTGGCCGACCAGCGTGTCGTAGACGCGCAGGCGCTGCAGCGAGGCGTGCTTTTCGCCGGCCTGCTTGCTGGCGCGCAGGACCAGGTCGCGTGGTACCCGGTTCGGCCAGGTAGATGTTGGCCTCTTCGCCGTCGGACAGGAAGGCCGCCGCCTCGACGACACGGGCCAGAATCGCGTCCAGGTCTCCCAGGCTGACCACCGCCCGGCCAATCTCGGACAGCGTGCGGACCTCCTCCGAACGGCGCTTGAACTGCTCGCGCAGCGTGTCGAGCTTGCGGGACAGAATTTGGGTATTCGCCTCGGCCGACCGCAACTCGGCCAGATCGAGGACGGCCTGGATCAGGTCCTCGGGCCGGTAGGGCTTGAGGAGCACGTCGCCGACGTTGAGGCGGAAGAGATCGCGGATGCGGGCCGGGGAGAAATGGGCCGCCAGCACGATCGCCGGGGTCATGTCGCCGGCGTCACGGCGGGCGCGCAGCCCGGCCAGCGGGTCGCCGCGCAGCTGGGTGACGTCGACGACGAGCACATCGCAGGGCGGGGCCTTGGCGGTCTCGATCCAGGATTGCATGCCGGCCGGGGTGAGGACGCGCTTGACCAGCGCCTGGGCGTTGGCTTCGACGTCGGCGATGACGATCACGCGGGGGAAGGGCGTTTCCCGCTCTCGTCGGTCATCGCGCCCTCCGGGACGGACGATTTCCGGCGCGCCGATCAGGGTCGGCGGCGCGGGTCGGCGGTTGGGCGCGGCGGCTCGGCGTCGCCCTTGGGGCGGAGCCTGCGGCGTGGTCGCAGCGACTGCCGGTTCGCCTCCAGCATGGCGTGGAGCTCGGCCAGGGCGCTCGAGTCGTATTCGGTCGACCCGCACACGTCGCATACCCAGGCCGGGAAATCCGGGACGGAGATCAGCTGGCCGTCCTGGACGGTGAAGTACGACACCGGTCGCGGCTGCAGAGCGCCGACCTGGCACTCGCGGCACGGATAGGGGCGTTTCTTCTCATCCTGCATGCATCAATACCCTGGCGGCGAAGCCACGGCCGCCATCTCCCCCTGAACCTGCCGTGCAATGTTCACGCCAGCCCTGGTCCACCGCCGAACGGCGTTGGCGGTCCCTGCCGCCGACAGCACGCGGGGCTGGACCGTTTCCATCCACAAGGAGAGGGAGGGCGCGGCGATGCGGGGTTCATCGATGAGCCTCGGGTCGGAGGGATTGTAGCACACCCCTCGCGGGCCCTACTCCTCGGCCGCCGCCACCAGCGTGTAGTGCGGAATCACGCCCACGTCGGGCAGGGGCCAGTAGACCAGGACGGCCTTGCCGATGACCTCGGCGATGGGTAGGGGGCCCCAATTCTGCGAATTGGAGGAATTGTTGCGGTTGTCCCCCAGGACGAACAGCTCGTCGGCCTGGACCAACCAGGCGCCGGCGTAGCGCGGCGCGGCGGCGATGTACGGCTCGTCGAGCGGCGTGCCGTTGACGTACACCAGCCCGTCACGCGCCTCGAGGCTGTCGCCCGGCAGCCCGATCACCCGCTTGATGAAGCGGCGTGACGGGTCGAGCGGGAAGCGGAAGACGACGATATCGCCCCGGCCGGGCATGGACCAGCGGTAGGCCAGCCGGTTGACGACGACCATCTCGCCGTCGTGCAGGCTGGGCTCCATGCTGCTGCCCTCGACGCGGATGCGAGCCGTTACCAGGTTGACGACCAGGAACAGCAAGGCGGCGATCAGGACCGTCTGCAGGATTTCCACTACGACGGCCCAAACCGCCGAGCGGCGCGGCTCGGCGGGGGGGAGTTCAAGCGTCGGTTCGGTCACGCTGGAGATTATAAGACCCGGCGCGAGGGGTGACAAGGTAGGCCTCGTGTACGGCGGCGTGCCGGGGGAGGCGAAATTGAAGGCGGGTCTTTCGCCCCCTCACCCCAACCCTCTCCCTACGGGAGAGGGCGCTCGGCTCCCTCCCCCGTAGGGCCGCAGGGTGAGGTTCCCCCGATTCAATGGACACTTATCATGTCTGAGCTCAGCCTGCTTTCGTACTTGGCTGGGCTCAGGTAGTCCAAGCTTGAATGCATCCGCTGGCGGTTGTACCAGATTTCGATGAACTCGAAGATCTGCCGCCGTGCCTCCTCCCGGCAGGTGAAGCGATACGTGGCGCATTCTGCTTTGAGCGTGCTGAAGAAGCTTTCCATCACCGCATTGTCGTAGCAGTTGCCCACGCCGCTCATGCTCACCTGCGCCTTGAGTTCAGCCAGCCGTCCCTGATAGGTGTGGCTGGTGTACTGGCACCCCCGATCCGAGTGATGTAACAGTCCTTCCCCCACGTCCCGTCGACCAACCGCCATGGCCAGGGCATCTTCCACCAGGCTCGCACTCAGATCCTCTCCCATGGACCAGCCCACCACTCGCCGGCTGCACAGATCCATGAGCACCGCCAGATACAGCCAGCCCTCCCGCGTGTCAATGTACGTGATGTCCGCTACCCACTTCTGGTTCGGCCGCTCCGCCTGGAAGTCCTGCCGCAGCCGGTTCGGCCAGATCGGAGCCCCCGCCCGCCGCTGCGTGGTTGTGGGGCGCCGCCGAGACGCCCGTCTCGCCACGATCCCGCTCAAACGCATCAGCCGCGCCACCCGGTGCCGTCCACAGACCACGCCCCGCTGCCGCAACCCCTGGTGTACCCGTGGACTGCCATAGGTGCCCCGGCTCTCTGCATGCACTCTCCGAATCTGCTCCACCAGCCCCCGGTTGGCCTGCTGATGGCCACTGGCCGGTCGCTTGCGCCAGGCATAGTAGCTGCTGGGCGGCACCCCAAGTGCTCCACACAACCGCCTCACCGGATACTCCCCGCTCTGCCGGGCAATGAACTCATACGTCACTCGCCCTTGTGCGAGAAGATCGCCACCGCTTTTTTTAGGATGTCGCGCTCCTGCGTCGTCACCTCCAGTTCCCGCCTCAGGCGCCTGACCTCAGCCTTAGCGGCCTCGAGGTCGCTTGGCTCAAGACTCTGGCGCTGCTCGTCCACCTGATAACGATCCCGCCACTTGAGCAGCATCCCCTTGGTGATCCCTAACTCCCGCTCTAGTTCGGCAGCGCTCTTCCCGCCCCGGGACAGGAGCTGCAGTGCTTCCACCTTGAACTCACGCCCGTACGTCCGACTTCTCTTCCCCATGGCACATCTCCTGACCGCAGTTTACGCGTCATCGAATGTGTCCACAAAACCAGGGCAAGCCCAAGGTGACCCGAGTTGGGGGGCAAGAGGGTTGGCGTGAGGGGGCGACTGCCTCCTTCCACCTCAACACGCGCCCGGCACGCATCGAGCAGCAGGGCACCGTAGTCAGGTGCAAGAGGGCGGGGGGTGAGGGGGGAAAAGGTGCGTGAGGGGCGCGGAGCCGCGCCCTTCCTCCATCTCTGACGGTAGGGGACAACTCGCAGCGTGGGCGAACAGAGATGAGCAAATGAGGGGAGTCTTTCGCCCCCTCACCCCCTCCCCCTACGGGGGAGGGGGTTTGACTCCCTCTCCCGGAGGGCCGGAGGGCGGCCGAGGCATGCGTCCGAACGGACAGGCGAAGGAACCTCAGCGGCGCGACTTGCGTTCGTGCTTGCGCAGGACGATGCGAATCGGCGTGCCCAGGAACCCGTAGCGCTCGCGCATCCTGTTCTCGAGGAAGCGCAAATAGGTGAAATGCACCAGCTTTGGGTCGTTGACCTGGATGGCGAACGTGGGCGGATCGGTGCGCACCTGCGCCATGAAGTACAGCTTGACTTCGGTGCCGGACTTGGACGGCGGCGGGTGCTGTTCGAGCGCGGCCTGCATCATGCGGTTGAGATCGGAGGTGGCGATGCGTCGCAAGCGCTCCTCCTGCACCTGCAGCGCCATCGGGAGGACCTGCTGCACGCGCTGTCCGGTCAGCGCCGAGACGAACAGTACCGGCACGTAATCGAGGAAACTCAACTCCTGCCGGACGTGATCTGTGTACTCGTGCAGCGTGTTGCTGTCCTTCTCGACCGCGTCCCACTTGTTGACGATCACCACCACGCTCTTGGACAAGTCGATGACCATCCCGGCGATGTGCGCATCCTGGGCCGTGACGCCGGTGGTGGCGTCGATCAGAAGCAGCGCCACATCGGCGCGCTCGAGCGCTCGCAGAGCGCGCAGCACCGAGTACTTCTCGACGCCGGGGTCGATGTGGCCCCGACGGCGGATGCCGGCTGTGTCGATCAGGGTGATCTGGGTCCCGAAAGCGTTGAGCTCCGTGTCGATGGCGTCACGGGTCGTGCCCGGGATCGGCGACACGATGACGCGCTCCTCGCCCAGAATGCGATTGAGCAGGCTGGACTTGCCGACGTTGGGACGACCGACGATGGCGATGCGCACCGACGTCTCGGGTTCGTCGGGCGGCTGGGCCATCGGCCCCAGGGCATCGAAGAGGCGGTCCAGCAGGTCGCCGATGCCGGTGCCGTGCAGAGCGGAGACCGCCAGCGGATCGCCCATGCCGAGCTCGTAGAACTCGAGCGCCTGACCGCGCAGCGCCTGGTTGTCGCAGCGATTGACGACCAGCAGGACGGGGGGCGGCTGCCGGCCGCGCAGCGCGCCTTGTGCGCGGCGCAGGATGGCGGCGACTTCATGATCGGCCGGCGTGACGCCGCTGGCGGCGTCGACCAGAAAGAGGATGGCGTCGGCAGCGCCGACGGCTTGCTCGGCCTGGGATCGGATCTGCTGAATGTAATCGGCCGAGTCCAGGCTGAGCGGCTCGCCGCGCAACCCGCCAGTGGGGTCGATGCCGCCGGTGTCCACCAGATTGAAGGTAACCCCGCGCCACTCCGCGCCTGCGACCAGCCGGTCGCGCGTCGTGCCGGGGCGATCGTCGACGACGGCCAGGCGCTGACCGGCCAGCCGGTTGAACAGAGTCGACTTGCCCACATTCGGCCGGCCGACGAGAGCGACGACGGGTCGGGCCATGGGATCAGGGCGCGGGCGTGACGGGCGTGGGGGGAGGCGTGCGCGAGAGCACGATCTCGTACGTCTCGGGCAGCAGCGTCTGCAGCACGACGCCCTCCGGTAGGATGAGGACCTGCGGGGCGAGTTGATAGGCTCCGGCCGCCATCCCTTCGACGATGACGACGACGCGCACGTCCTCGTACAACAGTTTGTCGAGCACCGGCAGCGGCCCCTTGAGGATGACCGAGGCCGTCACCGGCGACGACTGGGCGAACAGCCCCGGCGCCAGGCCCTCGATCTCAATCGGCCGGCGGACGTTGATCGTCGTCTCGATCGCCGCCACCTGGATCTGAACGACAACCGACTGGTTGCCAGCCAGGAAGATGCCATCGGGTAGCAGCACGCCGACCGTCTGCTCGATGTCGTCGCGGGCGCCGGTCAGATTGACCGATTCGGTCTCGACGAACCCGGGCAGCGCATCCACCGCCTGCGGATCGGGCGAGAAGACGGTCACCAGCGTCGGCGAGACGATGATGCTCGAGACCTGGTAGCCGGGCTCCACCTGGCCCTGGATGATCGGGATGACGGCGACGAGCCGGTAGCCGACGAGCTGATGCACGGTGGTCACCACACGGGCGGAGGCAGGGTCGAGGCTCACGCCCCGCACGGCGCGCCCATCGGAATCCAGGGCCGCCAGGCTGACCGTGGTGTCGATATCCTCACGGCGGCCGGTGACATCCGCCTGCGCCACGACCGTCGCCACCTGCTCGACGAGCGACGCCGGGCCGGAGACGCGGACCGATTCGGGGATGGCGACCGGATCGTCCATGCGGTAGCCGAGAGCGGGTTCGCCGGTGATCATGGCCCGGATCGGGAGGTTCCGGCTGGAGGCCTGCTCGAGGGTCAGCTCGAGGCGCGCCGGCTCGATCTGAGTGATCCGCGCCGGCTGTCGATCGACGATACCGACCAGCGTCACCGCGTGCGTCCCGATGCCCAGCCCCTGCAGCCTGGCCTCGACATGCAGATCGCGCGCCGTAAGCAGGTCCCACACCGAACCCGGCGCACGGATCGTCACGCGGGTTGAGTTCGGGGCGCCGTTGACGATGACCAGCCCGTCCTGCAGCCCGACGTAGTCGATCGGCAGGCTGGTGGGGAAGGAGCGCACGGCAGCCGGGTCGGCGGCATTGACCGCCGCCACCCAGACGACGAAGGCCAGGACAAAGGCCAGGGCTAGCGTGCTCAGGTGTTCCCACAGCCACCGCAGCATGGGTGCCTCTCAGCGCGGGCGCCGGGGCGGACGCGCCCGGGCGCTCAGACGCTCGAACCACACCGGGATCCAGTGTGGGGCGCGCGGCCGGTAGAAAGCCATCAGGATATTGCGTAGACGGCTCTGGTCGAGGCGGCGAATCATCCGGCCGTTGTGGGCGACGGAGATGCTGCCCGTCTCTTCGGAGACGACGATGACGACGGCGTCGCTGACCTCGCTAATGCCCAGGGCGGCGCGATGACGCAGGCCCATCTGGCGTTCGGGCGAACGCGACAGCGTGCCGCTGGCCGAGAGCGGCATGACGCAGGCGGCGGCGGCGACGCGATCGCCGCGCAGCATCGCGGCACCGTCATGCAGCGGGGTGTTGATGTAGAAGATCTGCAGCAGCAGCTCGGCCGAGAGGCGGGCGTCCAGGGGCACGCCGGTCTCGAGATACTCGTCGAGCTTGACGTCGCGCTCGATGACGATCAGCGCGCCGCGCCGGGCGTCTGACAGCCGCTGGCTGGCGGTGCACAAGGCCCCGACCATGCGTTCGACCTGGGCCGGCTCGGAGGCAGAGATGAAGACGTCGCCGGCGCGCCCCACACGTTCGAGGGCGCGGCGGATCTCCGGGGCGAAGATGACCGGCACGGCGATCAGCAGGGCGGGGAGTGCGGTGCGAAACAGGTAGGAGAAGGCCGGCAGCGGCAGCAGGCTGGTGAGCAGGGCGATGGCCAACACCAGCACGACCATGCCGCGCAATAGGACGACGGCCTGCGTGCCGCGCAGCCAGCGCAGCAGCAGGAAGAAGATCGCCGTCACCAGCAGCAGATCGACCAGGCTGAGCCAGTCGAGGCGCTGGAACGAGAAGATCAGCTCCTGGAGCAGGTCGGACACGGCTTGGCCTGGCGCGCCCCGGCCGTCATTGACCGGCTTCCAGGTTGCGCAGCAGCTCGCGGTAGCCCTCGGAGTCCGGAGGGTCCAGCGAAAGGATGGTCTGGATCGTGCGGGCGGCGGCTTCGGCCTGGCCGGCGTCGAGCTGGATCTCTCCCAGTGCGTCGTACTGGGCGATGGCGTCGGCCTTGCGGCCGGCAGCTCGGTAGGCGTCGGCCAGCCGCGTGTGCAGCGTCTGCTTGCCGGGATGCTCGCGGGCCATTTCCTCCAGCAGATCAAGCGCCTGCTGGTTGCGGCCCGACTCCACCAGCAGCTGCAGGTAGCTGTCGAGCTCCTTGGCCGCCTGGTCTTCCTGGCCGAGGCGCAGGTTCAGGTCAATGACGTTGTGGCGCGCCTTGTCGTCAGCCGGATCGATCGTCCGCACCTGCTCGTAGACGCGCAGCGCGCGGCGCCAGTCGAGGCGCGACAGGTCGATGTCGCCCATCTGGTGCAGGATCTCCACCGAGCGCTGGCGGTCGACGGTCGAGCGCTGAGCGAGGCGCAGGGCCTCGGCCAGCGTCTTACGCGCCTCGTCAATCTCGGCCATCTGCTTGTACAGTTCCGACAGCTCGAGGTACTCGTGCAGCGCCTCGTCGAGCCGGTCCTGCTGGCTGAGCAGGTCGATCAGCCGCAGGCGGATGGGGATATCGACCGGTGAGTGGGTCAGGATGGTGGTGAAGATCTCGATCGACTGGGCGCCGTCGCCGCGGATGATATAGGTTTCGGCGATCACGCGCAGCTTCTCGATCGCCTGCTCCGTGCGGCCGGCCTTGAGCATGATGTCGGCCAGGCGCTGATGCAGCGCCAGGTACGTGGGCGCCGATTGCATGGCGAGCATCGCTTCCTCCGCCGCGGAACCCAGCAGGCCCAGGTCGGTCAGTTCGTCGATGCGGGCCATGGACTGGATGACGCGGTCCGTCCCGCCGACGGCCAGCATCTCGGCGATCGGGACCACCCCGCTGCCATGGCGCCGTCCGGTCAGCTGCTGACGCGCCTGGCGCAGCCGCTTGAGCCACTCCGGGCCACTGAGGAAACTCAGCGTATTCTCGACAATCTGCGACAGCGCCTGCGTGTCGCCGACATTCTGCGACGCCTGGATCGTGTCGTACAACTGGCTGAGTTGGGAGGACTGGCTCTCCTCGACCGACAGACTGTCCGCTTTGCGCAAGGCCTGAAGCAGGAAACGCGACGCCTCGGGCAGGTCGCCCTTGGCGCGTGCCATCCGTCCGAGCGCCAGGTTGGCGCCCAGCGAAAGCTCGGGATGGCCCAGGGCGCCCATCAGGTGCTTGCGCGCTCCCTCCTCATCGCCCAACTCGCGGTAGAGCAGGCCGAGGTTGTAATGGGCGGCCGGGTGATCCAGGCCGGAGTCGATCGCCCGGGCGAGGTCCTTGGCCGCCTGCATCGTGTGTCCGTGGGTCTGCAGGTCGATGGCCTGGCCCAGGTAGCGGTACGCCTGAGGTCGACCGGAGCCTTTGTCGTCCGCGCCCTTCTCGCCCTTGGTCAGCGCGTTCATGCCCGGCGTCCCCAGCTTGCCGGTGACGGCATCCTGCGGCTCGTCGAACAGCATGCCGGCCAGGATGGTCAGCGCCTGGCGCTGGGCGGCAACCTCGGGGTCGACGGCGTTGCCGGCCTCCAGGTCGGTCTCGGAAGGCGAGGCGGGCTCCTCGGCGTGGATAAACTCCTTCACCTGGGCCATCCGCAGGGGGGCGGTGGCGCCACGCGGCTGGATCGGCGGGGGAAGCGGCTTGCCCTCACGCAAGACGCGCAGTGCCGCAGTGGCTTCCGGCTCGCCGGGGACCAGTGTCAGGGCCCGTTGGGCCAATTCGATGGCGCGCTCATTCCGCCCGAGCTTCTGCAGGACGGAGGCGACGGCCAGATACTCGCGCACCGCTTCCTTGGGCCGGCCCAGCCGTTCGTAGGTCAACGCCAACCGCGAGCGAGTGGCGAGATTCTCCGGCTGCAGCCGGGCGATGTGGTTCCAGTTATCGAGGGCCTTCTCGACGTTACGCTCCCGGATGTACAAGTCGGAGGCTTTCTCGCGCAGTTCAAGCGCCTCTTTGAGCTGGCCGAGGCGTTCCTGCACGTCGGCCATCTTCTCGACGGGAATGGCGTCTTCGGGGGAGACCTGGGAGGCGCGCCGATAGGTGGCGAACGATTCCTTCAGCTCGCCGGTTTCGAGCAGTGCCAGGGCCAGGCTGGTGAGGGCGGTGGGATGGTCGGGGAACTCGGCCAGCGCCTTGCGGTAGAACTCAATGGACCGCGTCCACTGCAAATCCCAGGCCGCCGAATGGCCGAGGCGCATCAATTCATCGAACAGATCCTGGCGTCCGGTCATGGCGCGCGGTTCACCGCGGGAGGATGCGGCGAGTATAGCATGATTCGATGCCCGGCCTGTCCGGGACGCCGGTCAGCGCCCGACCGGCTGCATCTCAGCCCAGTTGACTCCGACCTTGGCGTCGGTCTTGAGCGGCACGCGCAGAACTCATCGGCGACTGCATCACCTGCTGCACCAGCAGGACGGACGGGCCGAGCTGATCCTCGGGCACATCGAACACCAGTTCATCGTGCACCTGGAGCAGCATGCGGGCGCGCAGCCCCGCCGCGCCCAACGCCTCAGGCAGACGAATCATGGCCAGCTTGATGATGTCGGCCGCCGTCCCCTGGATCGGAGCGTTGATCGCCTCGCGTTCCGCCCGGTTGCGGGCCGCATCCGGCACCGCCTGCGCGCCCTTCATCAGCTGCGGGAAGTAGCGCCGGCGGCCGAGCAGCGTCTCGACGTAGCCCCGCTCGCCGGCCAGCCGCCGCGTCTCGTCCAGATAGCGCCGCACGCCCGGGAAGCGCTCGAAGTACACGCGGACGAATGTCTCGGCCTCGGCCAGCGTCAGGTCGGTGGAGCGCGACAGCCCGAAGGCGCTCATGCCGTAGATCAACCCGAAGTTGACGGCCTTGGCATGCCGGCGCATCTCCGGCGAGACCGACGCCTGCGGCACCCCGAAGACGGCGGCAGCGGTGGCGGCATGGATGTCTTGGTCCTCGTGGAAGGCGCGCATCATCGCCTGGTCTTCCGAGACATGGGCGACGATGCGCAGCTCGATCTGCGAGTAATCGACGCTGAGCAGCAGGTGGCCGGGCGCGGCGATGAAGCGCGCGCCGGATCTGCCGGCCCAGCTCGGTGCGGATGGGGATGTTCTGCAGATTCGGATCCGAGGACGCCAGGCGACCGGTCACGGCGCCGGTCTGCGAGAACGAGGTGTGCACGCGGCCGGTCTGTGGATTGACCTGCGCCGGGAGCGCGTCGGTGTAAGTTGAACGCAGCTTCGACAGCTCACGGTGCTCGAGGATCTTGTCGACCACCGGGTGCGCGTGGCGCAGTTCCTCCAGCACCGAGGCGGCGGTGGAGAAGTGCCCGCTGCTGGTCTTGCCGCGTCCGGTCGGGGGGCGCCAGCCCGAGTTCGCTGAACAGCACCGCCGCCAGCTGCTGGGTGGAATTGAGGTTGAAAGGATGCCCCACCTGGCGCGTGATCTCGGCCTCCAGCTCCTGAATGCGCGTGCCCAGCGTGTGCGACAGCCCGTGCAGGAACGGCAAATCGAGGGCGATGCCGGCGGTCTCCATCGCCGCCAGGACGGAGACCAGGGGCATCTCCAGATCGCGGAACAGCGAGCCGTGCTGCTTACTCTCCAGCTCCAGCTCGAGCTGCGGTTTGAGGCGCAGGCAGATTTCGGCATCCGCCGAGGCGTACGGCGCCACGTCGGCGATCGGAACTTCGGCCATCGAGCGCTGCTCGCGGCCGCTGCCGATCAACTGCTGGATGTGCGTCATCTCCAGCCCCAGGCGCACGAAGGCCAGGTCTTTCAGCCCCAGGCTGTGTGAGGACGGATCGCACAGCCACTCGGCCAACAAGGTGTCGAAGCCGAGAGGGGTGAAGGCGAGCCCGTGCCGAGCCATCACCATCAGGTCGTACTTGAGGTTGTGTCCCACCTTCGGCTTCGAGGCGTCGGTCAGTGGCCCGCGCAGCGCTTCCAGCACCGCGTCGAGAGGCAGCTGTGGCCCGCCAGCGAGATGGGGGAGGTGGCCGACGGGCAGGTAGTAGCCCTCGCCGGGCTTGACGGCCAGCGAGATGCCCACCAGGTCGGCGCGGGTGGCGTCGGTGCCCGTGGTCTCGACATCGACGGCGATCTCCGCCGCGTCCCGCAGGCGTGCGGAGAGCGACTCGAGCGCCGCCAGGTTGTCGATGATGTGGAAAGTGCCCATGGGCTGGGTTGGGGCGGCAGGGGTGGCGAAGAGGGTCATCTGGCGCGACGGACCTTCTGCTTCCGGAGCGATGCGCGTCAGCAGCGAACGGAACTCAAGCTCGCGGAACAATTCGACGACGCGCGTCCGATCGTAGTCATGCGCGCGGCAGGCCTCCAGGTCGAACTCGATCGGGACCTCGAGCTCGATGGTCACCAGCCGGCGGCTCAAATAGGCCTGCTCGCGGCCTTGCTCGAGCTTGGTGCGGAACCGTTCCGGCACCTCGCCCAGGTTTTGGTAGATCGCCTCGAGCGATCCGTATTGCTGGATCAGGCCGACGGCGGTCTTCTCGCCGATGCCCTTGACGCCGGGAATGTTGTCGCTGGTGTCGCCGACCAGCGCCTTGTAGTCGATCAGCTGGCCGGGCGAGACGCCGAACTTGTCGAAGACGGCCTGCGGCCCATAGTCGATTGCCTCCGAGAGCTTCTGACCGGCCAGCTCGACGTGGATCGAAGTCGTCCACGAGCTGGAGCAGATCCCGGTCGCCGCTCAGGATGACGACGCGCACGCCCTGCTCGGCGGCGCGCCGCGCAACCGTCCCTAGGACATCATCCGCCTCGAATCCTTCCGCCTCCAGGATCGGGATTCCGAACGCCAGCACCACCTGGCGGATACGATCGAGCTGCAGGCGCAGGTCGTCCGGCATCTTGTCGCGCGTGGCTTTGTACTCGGGATACAGGTCGTCGCGAAAGGTGCGGCCGGTGTCGAACGAGACGGCCAGATACTCCGGCGCCTGGCTTTCGAGCAGTCGCAGAAGGACGGACACAAAGCCGTAGGTGCCGGCCGTCGATTCCCCGGCTTTAGTGATCCAGCGGCTCCCGTCGCCGGCGCGCGTGAGGGCGAAGTAGGCGCGGTAGGCAAGCGCGTGGCCGTCGATCAAGAAAAGGCGCGGGGCATCCGGCATGGGAACCTCCTCCCGCACGGCGGGGGCGAAGGCGATTGTAGCACCCGACCTGGCGGAGGGTCTACGACGTAGTGCGCTGGGCGCGGCTAGGGCCGCGTGTCTCTCGCACGAACTCGGTGATGCGCTGTGAGGTGGGAGGTTCACCGGACATCAGCAAGTAGCGCGAGGTCCAGAAGCGGCCAGAGGCGGCCGCGGCTGCCTGGCTGGGATAGGTTTCGGAGATGCGTCGGCTGAGCTCCTGGCGCATGCGGTGGGCGGCCGTCGGCGGCGAAGTCCCGGGGGGAAGCTCGATCGTCAGGCACAGTGCATCCGGCCGGACGTGGATGTCCACCGGCCGGAAATCCAACACCCGGCAGATCTCCTTCGTCCAGTTGACCAGCGTCGCCGCCAGGGATGCTTGCAGGGCGAGCTCCGGATCGCGCGGGACGTAGACCAGCGAGACGCGGGTTCGCTCGACGGCCACCGATGGGCGAGGCGCGGGCGCGGGATTTTCCCGTTCCTCGGCCGGCGCGGAACCGAGGATCGAATGAACGACCGGCAGCGTCCCGCCCTCGGGCAGCCAGTCGCCCGGCAGCATCAGCGGAGCCGATGCGGGGAGGGGAGCGGCGATCACTTCAGCACGTGGCTCCAGGAACGGCAGGCTGTAGCGCGCCGAGGACTGCGGAATCCAGTCATGAGGCAGACGGACGATCTCCTCAATGGCGGTGGACGCCTGGGTTGGCCGCGCACCCGCGACGACGGGCATAGGAATGGGAGCCGGCTGGGTGAGCATCTCGGCCAGGCGCTCCGCCTGCCGACGAACCGAACCGAATGGGACCCGGGCCGGATACAAGATGGCGAGCAAGTAATCGTCCGCCAGGGCCAGGCAGTAAAGAAGGAAGGCATCGACGGCGCCGGGAAATCGGAGAAAGCGGGCCACGGCCCCCGGTGTGTCAGTTCGGATGCCATAAGCCTGAATTTTGGCCACCACCTGCTCGACGGCCGCCTGCGGCATCGGACCGGCGTGAACCCAGCGCCGCCCGTCGTGCGTCAACAGGACGAGATAGGCGCCCGAATCGCGCGCCCCCGCGCCACTAGCCGTGCGGCTTCGGCGGCACTGCCCAGCCGGTGCTTGGGGGCGGGGGATCGCACGCCGGCCTCGTCCGGAGACAGCTGAAGAGCGCTGAGCATCTGTTGGATCTTCGCCATCAAGTCGGGCAGATAGAAGGGCTTGGGCAAGGAGGCGTGGATGCCGAGAGGGTCTGCGGTCAACGCCACGGGATCGGCGGAGAGCGCCAGGAGCAGCATCTCCGGCTGCAGACTGCGCAGCCTGCGGATGAGATCGGCCTCGCGCAGGTCCGGCAGGTCGAGGTCGACGATGGCCAGACGATACTCCTCGGCGCGTGCGGCGGCAAGAGCCTCGCTCGATGTGGCGGCCAGGCCAACGCGGCACGCGTAGTCTTTCTCCAGCGACTGCCGGATCAGCGCCGCCAGCTCGGGATCGGGGTCGACTACAAGCACCGGGAGAGTCACGAGGTCGAACTTTAGCACAGTTCGTCGAACGGGCGCTCGCACCGACGGCGCACGGTGAGCGAACCGGCGGGTGAAGCGGAGCGTGTGCCTTGCGCGTGGGCGGGAAGGAGGGGCCCGGAAGGTCGGGTGTGGTGTTGGAATCGCCGGCGCGGTCTGCGGCTAGGAGAGGGAAGACACGAGCGCCAGGATCAGCAATCGCAGGCCCAGGGCGCACACGAGCAGATTGCCGGCGAGGACGGCCAGGGCGCGGAAGCGCGGCGTGACGCGCTTGCGCGCCAGCCCGCCCAGCCCGGCGAGCAAAGTCTGCCACGAGAGGGAAGCCAATCCGGCACCGAACACGAACGCCGCGCCGGCGGTCGGCGTGCCGCTCATGCCCGTGCCGCGTCCGAGGATGAATGCCGAGAAGTACACAATCGTCATCGGGTTGAGAAGGGTGATGCCGACGAAATTCAGGTAGGTCCGGAGCGGTGGGCGCGCGTCGACCGGCGCGTCCTGCACCGGCGGCGCGTGGAGGCTCCTCCAGATTCCCCATACCCCCAGCGCCACCAGCGCGGACCCACCGATCAGGCGCGTCGTCTCGGCATGAGGGGCGAGTGCGTTCGAGAGCGCCACGCCGGCGAATGCTGCCAGGGCTGCGTACAGCAGGTCGGCGGTGGCGGCGCCGGCGCCGGCCATGAAACCCGCGGCGAAGCCTCGGGCGAGCGCCGTGTTGACGATCAGCATCGCCACGGCGCCGACCGGGATGGCGATCCCATAGCCTGCCACCAAGCCCTCGAGGAAGGACGGTGCCATCGGCGAACCTGCGATCAGTCGGTTGAGATCAGAATACGCTCGTGCCGCTCAACGCACGAGCCGCGGCTGGAGCCAGAGGGCGGCGTCGGCAGCGCCCGACCCGTCGGCGTCGACACCGAGCACGAACTCGACCGTCCGCCCGGCCAGAAACGAGAGATCGACCACCAGGTTGCGCGGCGCCTGGTCCTCGTTGACGAGCCATTCGGCCACGGGGGAGAGCAACTCGCCCTCCCGCACGTTCAACTGAAACCGGGCGGAACACCCGGGTGCATCAGCGCTGCACCCCAGAATGACGCGGAATTGATCGCCGGCCTGCACGTTGGTGGCAGGGAAGGTCCCGCTGATCAGCCCGCCGTCCTCGAACGGCGGGTGCAGGATCAGCGCCGGTTCGTCGTCCAGCGCGCCATTGGAGAAGCGCGGCGCCTCCAGGCGCGTCACCGATCCTCCCGAATCGCGATCGTATCCGGGGCATGGGAGCAGCCGCCCAGGGCGCGAGGGTGATGCAGCCACCCAGCCGGCGCTGCACATCTGCTCGGCGAAGTTGTAGATCTCCGTGCTCGGCTGGGTCGGCACGGGTCCGACGTTGATGCGCACGCGCAGCGGGCGGCTGCCGGCGCCGAGCAGTGCCCCACTGGGCGACCGGAGCGCCCAGCCTCCAGCGTGCAGGCCGGGGTCGTCCGGGGCGGTGAGCATCAGGTGCAGGTCGGTCTGCCCCCCCGGCGCGACCGGATCGGCAAGCGCGATCGCGTCCAGACCGAACGAGACGCCTTCGACGGGGACGAGGGTGTACGCGGTCGTCCAGGCACAGGTGCCGGAGTTGCGCACGTGCCAGACGCGCTCCACGATCGCTCCCGCGCTGGCGGGCGAAGCGTCCGGGTATCCCGACTCGCTCAAGACGGTCAACTCTTCAATACAGTCCGAGGCTTGCGGTGTGGGCAGCGTGGCGAGTGGGGGAGACGTTGGGCTCTCGACGGGCGCGGGTCGGCGGGAGACCTGCCAACCCGCGTAATTGCAGGCGGCTAAAGCAGGTAGCACCAGCGCGACGAGCAAGTGGCGGATGGAGATTCTGACGAGAGAGTTCATCCAGAACCGCATGCGCGGATCATCGCCCGGATGCAAACTCCCCGGCCCGCGGCCGTGTGGGCGGCGGGCCGGGGAGGCTGTTCTGCCGGTGACGGCGTGTTCCGGGCTACGGGCTATTCCACGTGCGCATGTCGAGGTTCATCGCGTTGGTCCCGCCGACATCGCTGTAACTGTCCAGCGTGAACCGCCCGTAGCGGCCGTCGTTGGTCTTGTAGCACATCCAGCTGCCGGCCGGGAAAGTGTTCAGGTTTATGGCGCTGGTGCTCAAAGCGGCGGCCTTGCAGGCGTCGTAGTCCGGCACCCCGCCCATCTTGAGCATCTTCGCCCCGTTCTGTGGCTCGATGTACTTTTCGACGGCCGAGACGGCGTGGAACCAGAAGTCCGCCCCCGTGCTCGTTTCGGTGCCGCCGTCGAGATCGCCGTAGTATGTCTGCCGGACGTAGAACTGCGCCGTCTTGTATACCGTCGGGCCGGAGGTCGGCGTCGGGCCGACGATGATCTGCAGGTAGAACGGGCCGCCGCCGCCCAGGCCGAAGATCGTACCGCGGTCGTTGCGCAGTTTCCAGTTGCCGCGGTGGGTGCCGTTGCCGCCCGGGGCGACCAGGCTGACGGAGACGTCGACGTTGGCACCCGGCGGGACGTTGCCGGCCAGGTTCTGCGACGTCGGGCCGCCCATGATGTTGCCGCTGTCGAAGACCAGCGCGTAACCCGTCGTCCACGTGCACGTGCCGGCGTTCTTCAGCCGCCAGGTCTTGGTGAAGGCCTGCGACGGCGGCATGTAAGTGTTATCCGGGATCGTCACGTCAGACACGAACGCCGCCAGATCGGTGCACGCCGGCGTCGACGTGATCGGTGGAAGCGTGGGGGTGACGGTCGCCGGAGGCGGCGGTGTATCGGTCGGCGGACCGGACGTATTGGTCGGCGGCGGGGGCGCGATCGTCTGCTGGATGGCGACCTGCGTCAGCTGGGCGGCGACGGTTTGCGCCGCGCCCGTTGCCAGCAGTTCCTCCGGGCTCGGGCCGGCCGGCGACCGCAGGAGCAGGAACGCCCCGAGGACGAGCAGAAGAAGCACGGCGCCGCCACCCACGATGGCGACGAAGATCAGGGGGCCGCTGTTGGACCTGGGCGTCGGAGTTTGCATGTTCTCTCTCCTTCTCCGCTGGTGGCACGGACCTAAGAGCCTGCCGCCAGCCGAGGGTCATGCTACAGCCTTGGGCGCAGGGCGTCAAGCGTCCCCGCCCCTAGGCGGATTCGGCTCACCACTTCAGGACGGCGGCCGCCGGCGGAAGGTTCCCGGCCGGCACACCGACGCCGAGGCGACGCGCACCGTCGAAGGTCACGGCGCGGCAGGCTGGGCGTGGAGGACCGGCGCCCCGATCAGGCTCCACGGGCCGGTCCACTCGATCCGAACCGGGACGCGCCGACCGCTGCACTCCTCCGGCGACTCGAAGAAGACCAGGCGGTTGGTGCGCGTGCGGCCCTTCCACCGGCCGCGGTGCTGCTCCTCCACCAGGACTTCCACCGTCTGCCCGAGCAGGCCGCGGTTAATCTCGGCCGCGATCCGCGATTGCAGCTCTTCGAGGAGTCGGAAACGGCGTTCCTTCTCCTCGTCCGGCACGTCGTCGCTCATCCGGCGGGCGGCCACTGTCCCGGGTCGTGGGGAGAACCGCGCCAGGTGGGCAACATCCAGCCGTAGGTCAGCCAGCAGTTCGGCCGTCCTGTGGAACTGCGCCTCGGTCTCGCCCGGAAAACCGACGATGATGTCGGTGGCGATCGAGGCGCCCGGGAAACGCGCCCGAATGCGCTCCACCAGCCGCCGGTAGTCCTCGACGCGATAGCCACGTTTCATACGCTCCAGCACCTGATCATCCCCGGCCTGCACCGGCACCTCAAAGTGCTCGCAGGCCTTGGGCAGCGATGCCACCGCGTCAAGCAGTTCGTCCGTCATCCAGTTGGGATGAGAGGTCAGGAAGCGCAGCCGATCGATCCCGTCCACGCCGTGGACGCGGCGCAGCAGGTCGGCGAGTGTCGGGCTCCCCGGCAAGTCCTTGCCGTAGCGATCGACGATCTGGCCGAGGAGCGTGACCTCGCGGACGCCCTGGGCCGCGAGCGTCTGCACTTCGGCCTCGATCGCTTCCAGCGGACGGCTGCGCTCGACCCCGCGCCGCAAGGGGATCACGCAAAACGTGCATGCGTGCGAACATCCCAGGACGACCGGGACGTGCGCGGCGATTTGCCGGCCGCGTTGTGCCACAGGCAGCGACCACTCTTCATCCAGCAGATCGTTGCGCCGCTGAACCGAGGCCTCGAGCGCCGCACGCCCGTCGGCCTGCCGGAGGTGTTCAATCAGCGGACCGGGATCTGAGGGCGGCGAGAACACGTCCACATGCGGGAAGGCGCGCTGCAGCGCCGGATCGCCCCTAACGCCCACCAGGCAGCCCATCAGATTGATGACCATCTCAGGGCGGCGGGACTTGAGCGGGCGTAAGGAAGTCAGCCAGCCGTAGGCCTTATCCTCGGCGCTCTGCCGCACGACGCACGTGTTCAGGACGATCACGTCCGCCTGCTCGGGGGAGTCCGTGACAGCGTAGCCGAGGCGCTCGAGCGCCGAGGCCACGCGCTGTGAGTCGGCCACGTTCATCTGACAGCCGGCGGTCCACACCAGGTAGTTCATCGGCCGGGATTATAACCGGAGGAACTCCGGATTCAGTCCCTGGCAGCGTGTTGTATGATTGGCATTCGCTCCCGGCGGGCTGTATGCGGGCCGGGGCGCCTGACCGGCATGAAACCACTCCCGATCTCCCTTCCAGCGAGGCGCGCCCTCGCCGCCCTCGTCTGCCTGCTGACGATCGCCCAGTCCGGGTGCGGTGTCAGCGCGACGCCGATGGCGCGCACGCCTACCCTTGCGCCAGAACCGAGTGCCAGCCCGCTCCCCACCGAGGTGCCGACTCCTGTGCCGACCCCTACGAGCGATTGTGGGGCGCAGCCGGGCCGGGTGGAATTCAATCACCTACCCGAGCCTGCTGCTGGACGAGCAGGTCCCGGTGCGCGTCTACGTGCCGCCGTGTCACGATGAAAGCGCCCAGGCCTTCCCGACGCTGTATCTGCTCCACGGCTCTCCGTACGACGAAACCGAGTGGGGAGCGCTGGGCCTCGACTTGCTGGTCGCCGGAGCGGTGATGAGCGGCGAGTGGCCGCCGTTCCTGGTCGTGATGCCGCGCGTTCCCGACCCGCTCTTCCGCTCCACCGACGGGGGGCCGTACTCCTATGAGGCGGAACTGACGGAAGGGCTGGTGTCGTTCATCGACCTGACCTACCACACCGACCCGCGTCCCGATCGGCGGGCGATCGCCGGGATCTCGCGCGGCGGTGTGTGGTCGCTTGAGATCGGATTGAACAACCCGGACGTCTTCAGTGCGGTGGCAGCCATCAGCCCTGCCCTGCAGCTCAACTCGGCGCGCAAGGAGTACGACCCGATCTACATTGTTCGACGGGGCGAACCCCTGCCGCCGAGGATCTACCTGCTCGCCGGGGATGGCGATTGGGCCAGGGAAGCCACGCAGGATTTCGCCCTGTTGCTGCAGGGGCTGGATGTGCCGCACGAGTACGTCGTGTATGCGGGAGGTCACGACGATGCGAGTTGGGCACCGGCGCTCAAGCCGATGATCGCCTACTTGATCGCCGACTGGCCGCGGCCCTGATGGCCGGTAGTTTCGAGTATACTGATTCCGCCAGAGGGCCGGGGGTCACCCCGGCTCGGTGAGGGGAGACGCCACCATGTCCGAGTCTGAACATCGCGCGGCCGATGTGATCGACGCCTATCGCCGGCGACGCGGTCGCATGGTCCCGCTGCTCATGGGCGGTTTGGCTGTCGTCCTGCTGGTCGTCGGCCTGTTCCTGGTTGTGATCTGGCTGACGGGAGGCGGGATTCCCAGCCTGCCCTTCCTTTCAACCGACACGCCCACCCCAACGCTGACCAACACACCGCTTCCGCCCACGCTCACGTCGACGATCACACTCACGCCCCCGCCGTCGGAGACTCCGACGCCGTCCGGGCCTGTGACCTACATCGTCGAGTTGGGCGACACGCTGTCCAGCATCGCTGAGAAATTCGGCATCACCGTCGACCAGTTGTTGGCCTACAACCCCGAGATCGCCGCCAACCCGAATAGTATCGGCGTCGGCAGCCAGATCATCATTCCCCCCGCCGATGCCCCGCTGCCCTCGAAGACCGCGCTGCCGACCAACCTGGCGCCGGGGGCACGCATCGGATACGTCGTGGAGACCGGCGACACGCTCCAATCGATCGCCGCCCAGTTCAACAGCACCGCCGAGGCCATCGCCACCGCCAGCAAGATCCTGGTGACCGATGTGCTGTTCGTCGGCAAGGTGCTGATCGTCCCGGTCAACATCGCCACGCCGACGCCGACTTCACGCGTGCCGTCGGCCACTCCCGCAGCGACGTCGACCGCAACACCCACGCGCGTTCCGTAGCCCAACCTGTCGATCGAAGAAGAGCGGGCGGCCATCCGGCCGCCCGCGTTGCGTTCCGCTTACCCGCCGGAGCCGTCACACCCCGGCGAGAGCGGCGTTGATCTCAGCCAACACGCCGGCGTCGGTCTCACGGCCTTGCGCGCGCAGCAACGCCTCGCGGGCTGCTGCACTCCCGTATTCGCCTAACGCCCAGGCGGCATGGCCTCGGACCATCGAATCCGAGTCACTCAGGAGAGCCTGCTGGAGAGCGGGGAGATGCTCGTCATCGTGTTGGTTCCCGGCGACCACGGCCGCGTTGCGCGCCAGACCGCTTCGGCGGGCGCGCTTGAGCGGGCTGCCGCGCAGAAGCTGAGAAGCATCGGGGGAGGGAGCCGCCAGCCAGCGCCGCAGATCGGGTGGCTGCAGAGCGGGGCGTGGAGCGAAGGCCCCATCCGAGGTCGGCCGGGCGAAGCGCCGGTTCCAGGGACAGACCTGCTGGCAGATGTCGCACCCGAAGAACCATTCGCCGACGGAACGCCGGAGGTCGCGCGGCACGCCGCCGCGCGCTTCGATGGTCAGGTAGGAGATGCAGCGCCGGGCGTCGATCGTCCGGTCGGGCAGGATGCAGCTCAGTCGGGCAGGCTTCGACGCATCGGCGGCAGGATCCACAGCGATCGACGGCGAACGGTGCATCGGGAGGAAGGGCAAGGTCGAGTAGGATCTCGGTCAGCAGCGTCATCGACCCGACGCTCGGGCTGATCAGGCACGTGTTGCGGCCGATCCACCCAAGGCCGGCACGCTGCGCCAGCTCGCGTTCGAGGAGAGGTCCGGTGTCGGTGTAGACGCGCGATGCGATTGGCCGGCCCAGCCTGTTCTGGAGGCTGACCACGATCCTCCGGGCGCGCTCGACGAGAAAGCCGTGGTAGTCGTCGCCGCGCGCATAGGCGGCGACGAGCGCCGGGCCCGGAGACGGTGCGCTGCCGGGGCGTAGTTGGCTGCGAGGACCAGGATGGTCTGACAGCCCGGGAGCAAACTGCGCGGGTCGGCACGCCCGGCACGCCCGCGCACCGATGCCAGGTAGCCCATCTCGCCGTGACGACCAGCCTCCAGCCAGGCGGCGAAGTGATCCAGGTGCGGGGGCGGGTCGGCACTGGTGATGCCGGCTAGGTCGAAGCCCTGGCGGAGGGCTTCGGACTTGAGCCAATGGGCGAGAGCGCGGGGCGCCTCGGCACCGTCGTCCATGCCCCCAGTATATCGGCCAGCGACGCACGGGGGAAAACGCGTGCGGCGCCGTCTCGGCGCCGCACGATCCCATGGACAATCAGGGTCGCTACTTCGACTTGATGTATTCGTCGATCGAGCGGGCGGCGCGCCGCCCGGCGGCAACCGCTGTGACCACCAGGTCCGGGCCGGTGACGTCATCTCCGCCGGCGTACACGCCGGGTTTGGAGGTGGCGCCAGTTTCCTTGTCGGCCACGATCAAACCGTATTTCTGGGTCTGCAGGTCCGGCGTTGATTCGCCGATCAGCGGATCGGGCCAGTAGCCCAGCGCCAGGATGATCGTGTCGGCCGAAACGATGAAGTTCGACCCCTCGATCGGGACGGGCCGGCGGCGGCCGCTCTTGTCCGGCTCGCCCAGTTCGCATTGCAAACATTCGACGCCGCTGACGCGGCCGTCCGGCCCGGCGATGAACCGCACTGGCTGAGTGAGAAAGCGATACTTGGCGCCCTCTTCTTTGGCCAGCTCGCGGTCCTTCTTGCCGCCGGGCATCTCGGCTTCGGTGCGGCGATACAGGCAGGTGACCTGCTCGGCGCCCATGCGCAGCGCGGTCCGCAGGCAGTCGGAGGCCGTATCGCCGCCGCCGACCACCGCCACGCGGCGGCCGACGATCGGGCGCGAGCGTTTGTCGGGAGGCAAAAGCTCGAGGTCGACGTTGGCGCGCACCAGGAAATCGGTCGCCTGGTATACGCCCGGCAGGTCGGCGCCGGGGGCCTCGAGCGGCGCGTCGACCTCGGAGCCGACGCCGATGAAGACGGCGTCAAAGCCTTCGGCCAACAGGCTGTCAATCGATCGATCCTTGCCGATCTTAGTCTCCGTGACGAAGTCCACGCCGGCGCGCTTGAAGTCCTCCAGCCGGTTGTGGACGACGTGTTTGTTCAGCTTGAAGTTGGGGATGCCATACATCAGCAGTCCCCCGGGGTAGGGCAGTGCTTCGAAGATCGTTACCGCGTGCCCCTGCTGGAGCAGTTGCTCGGTGCACGCCAGGCCCGCCGGGCCCGCGCCGACCACCGCCACACGCTTCCCGCTTGCTGCACCGACGAACATCTCGACGCCGTAGTGCTGGCGTTCGTAATCGGTGACGAAGGCTTCCAGGGCACCGGTGAGCACGGGGTCATCGCTCTTGCTGCGCACGCACGATCCGGCGCAGAGCTGTTCGTGCGGGCACACGCGGCCGCAGACTTCGGGCAGCGAGCTCGTCTGCCGGTACAGGGCGGCGGCGCCGAGGAAATCGCCCATCTCGATCAGCCACATCGCCGAAGGGATGTCGTTGTGGACCGGGCAGGCGGTGTAGCACGGCGCCGGGTCGGGACAGTGGATGCAGCGTTCGGCCGCCTTGCGTGCTTCGTCTTCGCTGAGCGGCAGGAAGGTGTCGTCGAAGTCGGCCGTTCGCTCGGAGGCCGTGCGCGCACCCTGCTCGATGTACGGAATGCGCACGCGAGCCTTGCGGTCGATGGCGAGCTCTTCCCCAGGGATGAATTGCATGACGTCGTCTCCCATGGCGCTTAGTTGATGATACCGGACGAAATCGGTGGGGTTCAGGTGCAAGTGTCACCGCTGGCGCTGGAAGGTTGTCACCTTGTAGCAACCTGGATGGGAACTCGGCCCACGCGTGAAATCTCGGCCGCAGCATGGAATTCACCCCCTGCCTTCACCCCGTGCGGCAATCCGGGACGGGGAGGGGCGCCGGCGGCGGTTGGGGTAGAATCGGACCCCTCCGCGTGAAACTATCCGACGGCCTGTTCGTCTTACCCATGAAGGACCCGAACACGCACGATCTGGACTTACTGCGCCGCTCGCAGGCCGGGGACGCCGGGGCCTTCGATGAACTGATCCGGCGTCTGACCCCACGGTTGTTCCGGATCATCCGGCGCATGGCCAGCGACGCCGCGGAGGCCGAGGCGCTGGTTCAGGAGACCTGGGTTCGGGCCTGGCGCGGCCTGCCGGGCTGGCGGGGCGACGGCGAACCGATCGCCTGGCTGGCAGCCATCGCCGTCAATTTGGCGCGCGACCGCTGGCGTAAGAAGGCGCCGGTCGACTTCGCCGACCTGGGCGCAGGTGCCGTGAACCTGGAAGACGATGCCGTCGGCCCGGAAGACGCGGCCGAGTCGCAGGAGACGCTGGTGCGACTGGCGCAAGGTGTGCAGGGATTGAGGCCCGAGCAGCGGGCGGCGATCGCCCTGCGCTACGAGGCGGGCCTGTCGTATGAAGAGGTTGCCGCGGCGATGCGCATCCCGGTGAACACGGTGCGCACGCACCTGCATCGGGCCAAGGCGGTCTTGCGGCAGTGGATGGAGGCCGGCGATGGCTGACCGGATGGATGATCTGCTGGCACGCCTCCCGGTTGAGGCGCCGCCGGTGGACTTGGTGCCGTCGATCGAGTCGCGATTGCGCCTCGAACGCCGGCGCAGGCTGTGGGCCGGCCGGCTGACCTCGATCGCCGCAGCGGTGGCAGCCGGACTCGGCGCCTGGCTCATGGCCCCGACCGTGCAAGGGCTTCAGGTGTCGACGCCGGCGATCTCGCTCGAGGGGCTTTCGGCCGGTCTGTCCTTCGCCTTCGCCTCGCCCTACAGTGCCGCCTGGCAAGGCATGGCCGAAGCGTTGGGATGGATTGGGCGAGTGCTCGGTTCGATGGAAAGTGGGGTGATGTTGTCCCTGGCGCTGCTGGCTGCGCCGGCGTGTTGGGGAGCCATCCGCCTGCTGTCCGAGGAAGGTCGAAAGCAAGGATGGACAGGATGAACCGATGGAGGTTGATCGTCGCTGCCAGCGTGGTGGCCGCGCTGGCGGTGATCGCCCTGGCGAACTTGCCCTGGGCCAAGCCGCTGACCTGGCCGTCCAGGCCGGTGCTCACCGGCTGGCATTCCGACGTGCCGCCCTGGCGCGTCAACGCCGCGCCGCCGATCGAAGGCCTGGCGGCGGAGGGGGTCGGGCTGCTGGCCAACTACCTGCTGGCGGTCGTCATGGTTTTCGTCCTGCCGCGCCGCGTGCGCCGCATGGCCGAATCGCTGCATCCGGGGGGGCGACTTCTCGCCCGGACCTTCTTGATCGGGTTGGCGTGCGCCATTCTGGCGTCGGCCGTCAGCATCCTGGCCGCCTTCTCGGTGCAGATGCTGCCGGTTCCTTTTCTCTTGCTCGGCATCCTGTTCTTGGCAGCGCTGGTCGGCGTGGTAGCGATTGAGTTTGAACTCGGTCGGGAAATGTTGACTCGGGCCGGCTGGTATGCGGAACGACCGCTGCTGGCGCTGGCCCTGGGAACGCTGCTGATCTTCGCCTTGACGCGGCTCCCGATCCTCGGCTGGCTGACGCTGATCGGAGCCTGGCTGACCGGGGCGGGGGTCTCGGTGGTGACGCGCTTTGGCAGTGGGCGATCGTGGACGCTTCGCCCGCTCGTGGAGGACGTGGCTGAATGAAGACCTTGATCCGAAAGCCCTGGTTTATCGCTGTCCTGGTGGTGGTCGTGCTGATCGCGGCCTTGCTGATTGCGGGTGCTGTCCGCGGACGCGCAGCCGCCGCCAGTTCAGCGGCCCTTTCCACAACGAAGGTTATCGTAGGATCCCTCACCTCTCAGGTGGGCGCGACGGGCACGGCGCGCGCCCGCCAGTCGGCGACGCTCGGCTTCCAGACCTCGGGCACCGTCGACCAGGTCAACGTGAAGACAGGCGACCTCGTCGCCGAGGGCGACGTGCTGGCATCGCTGACGCAGACCTCGCTCTCGCCGCAGCTGATCCTGGCGGAGGCCGATCTCGTCAGCGCTCAGCGTGCGCTGGATGACCTGTTGAAATCGAGCGCTGCCAAGGCGCAGGCCCAGCTGACGCTGGCTAACGCCCAGAAGGCACTCGCCGACATGCAGTTCAAATGGGGCGTCCAGCAGCCCGGCAACCGCGCCAGCAGCACGACGCTCAAGGCGGCCGAGTCCAAGCTCGTGGTGTCAGAAGACAACATGAACCGCGCCAAGGGCGTCTACGATTCCGCCCCCAGCAGTGACGACGAACGCAAAGCTCAGGCTTACCTGAACTACGCAGCCGCTGTCCAGGAGTATCAGAGGGCGCTGGCCAGCCTCAACTGGTACAGAGGCAAGCCGACGGACAACGACCAGGCCATCCTCGATGCACAGCTGGCGCAAGCCGAAGCCGCGGTGTCCGACGCGCAGCGGGCGTGGGATCGAGTCAAGGACGGGCCGAACCCGGATGACATCGCCGCCGCCAAGGCGCGCGTCGCCTCCGCCCAGGCCAATGTCAACATGGCCCACATTTCTGCGCCGTTCGCCGGCACCATCACCATGGTCAACATCATCCCCGGCGACCAGGTCTCGCCCGGTTCGCCCGCCGCAGGCCTCGCCGATCTCAAGACGTACTTCGTCGACGTCCAGGTCTCCGAAGTGGATATCGACAAGGTGCAGGTGGGTCAGCCGGTGGCGCTCACCTTCGATGCCATCTCCGACAAGTCCTACACCGGCAAGGTGACCGACATCGGGATGACCGGCGCCGTGGTGCAGGGCGTGGTCACGTTTGAGGTGACGGTTGAGATCCTGGATGCCGATGCGTCGGTGAAGCCGGGGATGACGGCCGGGGTCAACATTCTCACTACCGAGATTCAGGGCGTGCTGCTGGTTCCCAACCGATCGGTTCGTTCGCAGGACGGCGAGCGAGTGGTCTACGTCGTGCGCAACGGGACACCGACGCCGGTGATTGTCAAGCTCGGCGCCTCATCCGATACCCAGAGTCAGGTATTGCCGGGCGAATTGAAGGAGGGCGACGAGATCCTGGTCAACCCGCCCACCAATGCGTTCACCGGGGGTGGGGCTCGAGGCCCGTTCGGCGAGGGCGGCGGAGGGGGAGGTGCTTTCGGTGGAGGCTAGTCGAGCGGGAGAACGTATGGCGGACGACTGGGTCATCGACGCCGAAGGCCTGACGAAGGTCTATCGGATGGGAGAGATCGAGGTCCATGCGCTGCGCGGCGCCAGCCTGCGTGTTCGTCGCGGCGAGGTGGTTTCCATCATGGGCCCTTCGGGCTCCGGCAAGAGCACGCTGATGAACTTGCTGGGGTGCCTGGACCATCCCACCGAGGGAACCTACCGGCTGGACGGCGAACTGGTATCCGATCTGCGTGACGATCAGCTGGCCGCCATCCGCAATCGTAAGGTGGGCTTCGTGTTTCAGAGCTTCAACCTGCTCGGCCGACAAACGGCGCTGACCAATGTCGAACTGCCCATGCGCTACGCCGGGATGAAGGCGGGGCGGCGGCAGCGCGCTACCGAGGCGCTGGAATCGGTCGGCCTGGGGGATCGGATCAGCCACCGGCCCATGGAACTCTCCGGGGGCCAGCAGCAGCGCGTGGCGATTGCCCGCGCCCTGGTCAACACCCCGGCCATCATCCTGGCCGATGAACCGACCGGTAACCTGGACTCGAAATCGGGCGAGGAGATCATGCGAAATCCTGCTTGACCTGAACCGGGAGCGCGGGACGACGCTGGTCTTCGTGACGCACGACCCCGCCATCGCCAGCCGCACGCAGCGGATCATCCGCCTGCATGACGGGCTGATCGTTCAGGACGGCCAGCCCGAGCCGGCTGCGGCCGGGGGCTAGAGGGACGCCATGGATTTCCTGCAGAGTATCCTGGAGGCGGTCGACAGCCTGACCAGCAACAAGATGCGCTCCGCGCTGACGATCCTGGGGATCGTCATCGGTGTTGGCGCCGTCATTGCCATGCTGGCCATCGGGCGCGGCGCCCAGGACAGCATCACGGGCTCGATCAGCAGCATCGGCACCAACCTGCTGTTCGTGATCCCCGGTGGTGGAGAGGGTATCCGCAATCCCAGGCCCCTGACGCTGGAGGATGCCAACGCCCTCAATGATCCACTCAACGCGCCCGCCGTGCTCGCCGCCGCGCCGATGCTTTCCTCGATGGCCGACGTCACCTTCGAAGGCGAGACCACCCGTACCCAGGTGGCGGCGGTGACCGCCGGGTACGACAGCCTGCGCAGCCTCTCGGTGACCGAGGGGCAGTTCATCAGCGACGAGAATATCCTGGGGCGAGCGGCCGTAGCCGTCCTCGGGCCGGACACCGCCACGAATCTGTTCGGACGCAGCGAGGGTGTCACCGGCGAGACGATCCGCGTCGACGGTCAGCCATTCCGGGTGATCGGTGTCCTCAAAGCCCAGGGCGGTTCCGGGTTCTCGAATGCGGATGACCAGATCATCGTTCCTCTGACCACGGCACAGGCCCGGCTGGTGCGCAAGACCACCCGCAACGCGGTCGACATGATCCTGGTGCAGGCCGCCACTGCTCAGGATGTCCCCGTGGCCAATGAACAGGTTGCCGAGGTCCTGCGCTCGCGCCACCGCACGCCGGTGGGCGCCGATGACTTCACCATCTTTACCCAGCAGAGCTTCCTCGACATCGCCAAGACGATCACGGGGGTCCTGACGATCTTCCTGGGGGGCATCGCCGGCATCTCGCTCCTGGTGGGCGGCATTGGGATCATGAACATCATGCTCGTGTCGGTCACCGAACGCACGCGCGAGATCGGCCTGCGCAAGGCCGTCGGTGCGCGCAAGCGCGATATCCTGATCCAGTTCCTGACCGAATCCGCCCTGCTCAGCCTGGCGGGAGGCCTGATTGGAATCGCGTTCGGCTGGGGACTCTCCTTCCTGGTCGGGGTGATCGCCCGGGCGTCGAACGCCGATCTGAGCCCCACCGTCAGCCTGGACGCCATCCTGCTGGCGACGCTGTTCTCGGCCGCGGTCGGACTATTCTTCGGGCTGTATCCCGCCAAGCGCGCCGCCGACCTGGAGCCGGTGGAAGCGCTGCGCTACGAGTAGCGACACGCCACACGATCGTTGACCCTCGCACGCAGGGGCTCGGCGTCGCCGTGCCCCTGCGTCTCTTCGCCGGGCGTTACTTCGGCCCTCCAATCTGCCGGCGAGATCCTTGTCCCCCGGGCCCTGCGGAAGACGTCTACCCCTCCTGCCGCCCTCGGCTTGGCGCGAACCGTCGCGCCAAGGCAGGACGGCCTTCCGCCATCGCTGCCCTTCCTTCCATGTACAATCCGCGTACGGTCCAGGTTCGGGCCCGCATGACACCTGCCGCGGCGACGCTGAAAGTCGAGCCGCCGGAGCCCAAGTTGATGCATCGGGCCTGCGGCGCGCCGAACGTTCGGAGCGGCCGAAGATCGCAAGGCCGATCCCCGACATCCCGGGGCCAAGGAGGAAATGGAATGCCTGCATTGCGTGTGGTCGCTGAACTGATGGAGGTCGCCGCGATCACCGCGCCCAAAGCGGCCGGCCGCGACTTCATCGTCGTGCGAACGGTGGAGGGCGAGGAGCTTCGGCGCCTGGGGCAGGGGATGATCGACTACGGCCGGCGCAGCGGGAAATCGAACTTCGACCGCGATGGTCAGAACGTGCTCGAACTCGGGCGCCGTGGTGCTGATCGGCTTGAAGGACGCCGACGTCGTCGACCTGAACTGCGGGGCGTGCGGCGCCGAGGCGTGCATCGTGCCGAACACGTTCGACGGGGAGTTCAAGGGCCCGAACTGCGCGCTGCGCCATCTCGACCTGGGCATCGCCCTCGGCTCGGCGGTCAAGACGGCCCAGATGCTCAACGTCGACAACCGGATCATGTACCGCGCCGGCGTGACCGCCCGCGAGCTCGGCCTGATCGACGCCGATTTCGTCATGGGCATTCCGCTGGCCGCCACGGGTAAGAGCCCGTATTTCGACCGCAGCCCAAAGCCGGCCGCCGTCCCCAGCGTGTCCGGAAAATGACGATCGTAGGGGCGAAGCACCCGGTAGCTAGCGGGTGCTTCGCCCGCACGTTGCAGATTTCGTCAGGGGGACTGGAATGCCGGACATCCGTCCGGAAGAGCCTCCGGCTCCCCGGCCATCGACTACGCCTCACCCGGCGCGTATTTCATCACCGTCTGCACCCATCGTCGTGCCTGCACTTGGGGGCGATCATCGATGATCGGGTAGTTCCGAGCGTCCGACGGAGCTGTCGTGATGGCGATGTGGAATGACCTGCCCACCCACTTCCCTGAAGTCTCGCTCGACGCATTCGTCTTGATGCCGAACCATGTACACGGGATCGTGATCATAGAGGAGGCATTTCCCTGTCGGCCGAGAGCCCGATCCTCGGGATCACCGTAGGGGCGAAGCATGCTTCGCCCCTACGCGCCCCGGCCGGCAGGGCGCGCGGGACAACGTGGAGGATCGTTGCAGGCAGCGATCCAGGCATTCAAATCATCGGCGACGCGCGAGATCAACGCGTGCTGCGTGGTCGCCCGGCGCGGCCGTCTGGCAACGCGGCTATGTCGAACACGTCATCCGCACACCGGAAGACTTGAATCGCCTCCGGCGCTACATCGAATTCAATCCCTTGCGATGGGCGCTGGACCGGGAGAACCCCACGCATTAGGGCGACGTCCCCCCGTTCGGGCTGAGAGCCCCGGCCCGCCGGGGCGACGCTGCCGGCGTGCGCCGGGCACGCGACACGAACGGTGCGTCGCCCCTACGGCTCTCTGTCACGCACGGTTTGCCAATGGCTATGGCACGATATCGTAGGGGCACGGCTTGCCGTGCCCCTACGGATAGATCGATCGCAATCGGGTTCGCCGCTACCCCGGAAGGTGATCCTTCAGGAACTGCCCGGTGTACGACGCCGGGACATGGATGATGTCCTCCGGCGTCCCCTCGGCCACGATCTCCCCGCCGCGCTCGCCGCCCTCCGGCCCCAGGTCGATCACCCAGTCGGCGACCTTGATGATGTCCGGGTGGTGCTCGATGATCAGCACCGTGCTGCCCTGATCGACCAGCTGCTGCAGCACCTCGATCAGCCGGTGCACGTCGGCGGCGTGCAGCCCCACCGACGGCTCGTCGAGCACGTACAGCGTGCTGCCCGTTGCCGCGCTTGGAGAGCTCGCGCGACAGCTTGACCCGCTGCGCCTCGCCGCCCGAAAGCGTGGGCGCCGGCTGCCCGATCTTGAGGTAGCCCAGGCCGACATCCTGGAGCGTCTTCAGCTTGCGCACCATCGCCGGGAAGGCCGAGAAGAACTCGAGCCGCCTCGTCGACGGTCATGTCGAGCACGTCGGCGATGTTCTTGCCCTTGAAGCGCACCTGCAGCGTCTCGCGGTTGAAGCGCGCCCCGTGGCACACCTCACACGGGACGTACACGTCGGGCAGGAACTGCATCTCGATCCGCAGCTGGCCCTGACCCTCGCACGCTTCGCACCGCCCGCCGTGCACGTTGAACGAGAAGCGCCCGGCCTTGTAGCCGCGCACCTTGGACTCGGGCAGCTCGGCGAACAGCGTGCGCATGGCGTCGAACAGCCCGGTGTAGGTGCCGGGGTTCGACCGCGGCGTGCGGCCGATCGGCGACTGATCGATGTTGATGATCTCGCTCGACCGACTCCAGCCCAACGATCCGGTCGTGGGCGCCGGGGAGCTCGCGCGCCCCGTTGAGCTTCTGCGCCAGCGCCTTGTAGAGCACCTCGACCATCAGCGTCGACTTGCCCGATCCGGAGACGCCGGTGATGCACACGAACATCCCCAGCGGCATCCGGACGGTGATGTTCTTGAGGTTGTTCTCGCGGGCGCCCACGACGGTGAGGTACTTGCCGTTGCCCGGTCGCCGCACCGCCGGAACGTCGATGCGCAGCTTGCCCGCCAGGTAGCGGCCGGTGACCGAGGCCCGGTTGCGCGTGACCTGCGCCACCGTCCCCTGAGCCACGATCTCGCCGCCGTGCTCGCCGGCGCCCGGGCCCAGGTCGATCAACCAGTCGGCGGCGCGGATCGTCGCCTCGTCGTGCTCCACCACCAGCACGCTGTTGCCCAGGTCGCGCATCCCCTCCAGCGTGCTGGATCAGCCGGTCGTTGTCGCGCGGGTGCAGCCCGATCGACGGCTCGTCCAGCACGTACAGCACGCCCATCAGGCGCGAGCCGATCTGCGTTGCCAGTCGGATGCGCTGCGCCTCGCCGCCGGAGAGCGAGCCGGCCGAACGGTCGAGCGTCAGATAGTCCAGCCCGACGTCGACCAGGAAGCCAAGCCGGTCACGGATCTCCTTCAACACGCGGTCGGCGATCTGCTGCTGGCGCTTGCCCAGCGGCCCGCCGGCGCTCTGCAGCCGGTCGACCCAGTGCAGCGTGCGCACGACCGGCCAGCCGGTGACGTCGATGATCCCGGCGTCGTCGACCGTCACGGCCAGCGCCTCCGGGCGCAGCCGCTTGCCGCCGCAGCGCGGGCACGGGCGCTCGGACATGTACTCCTGGATGCGCGAGCGCATGTCCTCCGACTGCGTTTCCTGATAGCGGCGCTCGAGGTTGCCGATGATTCCCTCGTAGGCCGTCTTGAACGTCGCCTTGCGGCCCTCGCGGCTCTGGTAGCGGACGGAGACCTGCTCGCCCTGCGTCCCGAACAGGATCAAGTCGAGCTTCTTCTTGGACAGCGACGACACCGGGACGTCCAGATCGATGTCGTACTGCTCGGCCACCGCCTCGACCAGCTGCCAGTAGTAGCCGCGGCGGTCGCGCCCCTGGTTCGACCACTCTCCGGCGGCGATGGCGCCCTCGGCGATCGAGAGCGAGCGGTCGGGAATGATCCGGTCGGGATCGATCTCCAGCTTGATGCCCAGCCCCTGGCAGTCGGGGCAGGCGCCGTGCGGCGTGTTGAACGAGAAGGTGCGCGGCTCGATCTCGGCCAGCGTCGTCCCATGCTCCGGGCAGGCCAGCAGTTCCGAGAACGGCAGGTCGACGCCGCCCTTCGAGCCCTCCCCCTTCGTCTGGGAGACGATCATCGTGCGGTTTCGCCCAGCGCAGCGCGGTCTCGACCGAGTCGGTCAGGCGCGTGCCGGTGCGCTTCAGCGTCCTCGCCCTGCTCGTGGTGCACCACCAGCCGGTCGATCACCGCCTCGATCGTGTGGTTCTTGTAGCGGTCGAGCTCGATCTCATCTTCGATCGGCACCCCGTCCCGTTCACCCGCAGCCGGGCGAACCCGGATCGGCGGGCGTCCTCGAACACGTTCTGGTGGTGCCCTTGCGCCCGCGCACCAGCGGTGCCAGCATCAGCAGCCGCGTGCCGTCCGGCAGCGCCTCGATGGCGTCGACGATCTCCTCCGCCGACTGCTGCCGCACCTCGCGCCCGCAGATTGGGCAGTGCGGTATGCCGACGCGGGCGAACAGCAGCCGCAGGTAGTCGTACACCTCGGTGACGGTGCCGACGGTCGAGCGCGGGTTGTGCGAGACGCCCTTCTGGTCGATCGACACCGCCGGCGACAGCCCGTCGATCGAGTCGACATCCGGCTTGTCCAGCTGTCCGAGGAACTGGCGGGCATAGGCCGAGAGCAACTCGACGTAGCGTCGCTGGCCTTCGGCGAAGATCGTGTCGAAGGCCAGCGACGATTTGCCTGAGCCGGAGATGCCGGAGATCACCACCAGCTTGTCGCGGGGGATCTCGACGCTCAGGTTCTTCAGGTTGTGGACGCGGGCACCGACGACCGTGATCTTGTCCTGGGGCATACCGCACTTCCTGCGTTGGATGGCAACGGCGCAATCGCGGATTATAACAGGCAGGCCTCGCAGCCTCCTCCCACGCGCGGGGGATTGTGCCGCCGGTGTAAGGAGAAAGCGAAAACGCCCGGCTCGACCGGGCGTCGTTCGATCCCATGGGGATGTGGAGGTCAGTTCGCCGGCTGGTCAAGCGCGTGCCCGCACCACGGACAGCGCTCGAGCTCCCGATTGACGACCGCGTCGCACTTTGGGCATCGGCCGCGCTTCTCGGCCGGCATGGTGCCGCCCAGCTCGGACGCCATGCGGATCACGTCGCTCACCGACAGCTGCCCCGTCCCCGGCCCGCGATTGATCGGCCGCCCCGACAGGCGCATGCCGCGGGCGTCCTCGCTGACCACGTACCCCTGATCGCGCAGCGCCCTGGCCATCTCCTCACGAAGTTGAGCCGTCCCCTGCACGCCCGGCGCCGGAGGCCGATGCTGGAGCAGCTGGCGCGCCTCGTCGGGGAGATCCTCCAGCAGCGCCGCCGGCCAGGCGCCGGCCTTCGGCTCGGCGAACGGTTGGGTCAGCTTCTTGAAGCGCGCCGTGGCCTGGTCGCGCTCGAGTGGGTCCGGTTGCGGCGCGGCCCTCATCGGGACCAGCGGCGCGTTCGGGCAGTTGGGGCACAGCGCCACCCAGCCGCTTCCATCCAGGCTGGGGCGAGCTTCCATCGGTCCGCCGCACAGCGGGCAAAACGGGACACCGGGCTGGTAGCGCGGGGTGCTCATCGGTGTCCGACTGTAGCACAGGAGGCCGTCGGTAACAATCATCAAGCGTTGGCCGCCGGGGCGCAGCCCTCGGCTTCGGGCCTCGGCCTGCGCCCCAGCGGGACCGGCATCGCCGCGGCGCCCTCCGTTCTTCTCGCTCGGCGCCGCAGGTTCCGCGTAGGGGCACGGCAGGCCGTGCCCCTACGCGGTGCATGAACCCGTCGCAGTCCGGGCGCCGCTGCACCGCAACAATCATCACTCGTGACGCGTAGGGGCGAAGCATGCTTCGCCCCTACGACACCCCGGGGGCCCCGCGTGTCCCCGGAACGCGTCCGCGGTTCGGCATCGCCGTGCCCCTACCTCGCGCGAAGGTGGTTTGCCAATTCGTCGCAACCTCCGGGCGACTGCCCGAACGGATCACCGCTCAACCGACCTTGGGTCCCGTCGCCGCGCGTGTTCAGAGGGGCGGGTCTCAGACCCGCCCCTACACGTTTCTGGAACCTATCGACCTCCGACGTCCTGCGGAGGAGCGAAGCACCGTTCGTGCCGCGAAGCCCGGCGGCACGCCGGTCGTCTCACTCCGGCGGGCCGGGGCTCGCGGACCGAACGGGGTGCGAGCCGGGTGCTTCGCCCCCACGACACCCTGGTTGGCACGTCGTCACGCGGTTTCCCGGAACGCGTAGGGGCACGGCGTCGCCGTGCCCCTACCTGCACGAAGGTGGTTTGCCATTCCGCTGAAACCTCCGTGCGAATGCCCGAACGGATCACCCCTCAAGGCCTTGGTCCCGTCGCCGCGTGTGTTCGTCGGGCGGGTTCAAACCCGCCCCGACGCCTATCCGGGATCCCGCGCCCTCCGACACCCCCGGGGGTCACGCGGGTTGTCGGAACGCGTAAGGGCACGGCGTCGCCGTGCCCCAAGATCACGATCGCATTCCAGGACGATCTAGGCGCTCGGTGTGCGGTCCTTGATGGCCACCACGCCGGACAGCGCGCGCTGATGGTTCGCCTGATAGAACTCCTCGGCGTACCGCTGATTGCGCCACTCGAACGCCGTCTCAAGCCCCTGGCTGCCCTCCGGGATCAGGAGGGTCGTGCGCACGTAGCGGGCATCGTCCGTCGGCAGAAAGCGCCCCGAACGGCCGAGCAGGATCGACGCCGGGAGGGCATACCCGACGACCAACAGGATCAGCATCAGGACCGATGCCGCACCCATATCCCCCGCCGGGTCGATCAGCCCGACAGCCAGAGCCGCGACCAGCAGGCCGAGTGCGACCAGCGCTGAGATCAGATGTGCGTTCAGGCGTGCGCTCTTCTCCTCCGGCGTTCGGGCGGTCGCCCGGCGATAGCACGCCCGGCACAATGGCACGCTGTGGCGCGATGTCTTACGTTGGCCGACGCCCTGGCCCTGCGGGCTCGTCCCTACCATCGCCAGCCGGTTGGGAGCCGGGGAGCGCATACAGTGAGCGCAGCCCTGCAGAGGAAAGGTGATCTGGTCCCCGTGCACCACGACACGGTAGCGCTGCCCGGGAGGTGGATCAGTGGCCGGGGGTGCAGCGGGCTTGGAAGGGACTGCCGGCCGGGCGGGCGCAGCGGCTTTCACAACCTCCGGCTCGGCCGGCTTGGACGATGCGGCGAGAGGTGCCATCGCCGATGCGGCCGGAGCAGCGGCCGGGAGTTCAGCCGGCATTCGGTCCGGCACCAGCGAAGGTGCCCAATCGGTGAGCGGCTCGGGTTCGCGCGCCCCTGCCATCAGCCGCGAGAGGCGGCCCAGGGGCGCCTCCGATCCGGACGGTGCAAACTCGTCTGCGTCTTCCTCGGCCTTCAATGCCGATTCGTCTTCGGCTTCAATCTCGTCTTCCATCTCCAGCCGGACCGCCCGAATCGGAGGCCGCTCGATCTCCGGCTGCGTGGGAATGGGGACGGCAGCCGAAGCCGTCGCGGCGCAGCGAGGCCTCGCGGTCGTCAAGTGGTTCGGAGTGGAGCGGCACGGACGCGGGGCGGGGCGGTGGAGATGGGGCGGGGCGCTCGTCGATGGCGATCGCCTCGACCTCCGCCAAAGTCATCCACTTGCGTAGGGCGGCGGCGCGGGCAGCCGGGAACGACTTGGGGATGTTGCCATACAGCACCCGCGCACCATCCGCCTCGGCCACAAAGGATGCCTTACAGCTGCCGCAGGCGACATAATCGGGGAACGACTTGAGGTGGGCAACGCGCAGCGCCGGTGCGCCGCAGATGGCACACGCCAGGCTCGAGACGAACCCGTCGGGCAGAGATTGCTGCGGGGTGCTCGCCATGGATCTCCTGACGGATCAGCGGGCGCGACAAGGCCGGCGAAATCGTCCCGCCTGTTCCGAATCTAACACAAGCCCCAAGGGAGGGCAATCAGGACCGTCGTCCCGGTCCATGCTCGACCGCAGGTCGGCATGGCGGGGAGAAGGGCTACGGGCCACCAAGTCGGCTGTTACGAGCCATGGTCTCCGCCGAAGGTCCCCGCCGCAGGTCCCCGCCGCAGGTCCCCGGAGCGGAGCGCAGGGGAGAGCGGAGCGCAGGGAAGAGCGATGCGGGGTGGGGGAAGACGCAGCCCAACAAGACGCGCTCGGCAACATCGGCTGACATTGCGAACCCAGCAGGGGCGAAGCAGTCTCCGCGGCACCAAGATACCAACGCAATGTGAGATTGCCACGGCGGCCCGCACAGGTCGCGAGGCACCTCGCAATGACACTCTACGGGGGGCGGGTGGCATCGGCGCAGGTCCAGCTTAGGGTGAGTCAAAATCCGAGGAGGCGCAGCACGACGAAGCGATCTCTGTAAGGATGGGTGTCATCGCCAGCCATGGTCCCCGGAGCGGGGAAGGGCACCGCTCGACGAAGCAACCTCCGCGGGTGCAGGTAACCGGCACGACGGGAGATTGCCACGGCGCCCCGAAAGGATCGGGACGCCTCGCAATGACGGTGAGGGATGATGCGCCCGCCCAAGCCCATCCTTGCGAAGAATGCGCAGCTCGACGTAGCAATCACGGCAACAACTGAGTCCATGCGAGCCCCGGACGAGCGAGTCAATCTCCGCTGCTGCAGGAATGTGGCGCAATGTGAGATTGCCGCGGTGCCCTGCGATCTATGCGGGGCGCTTCGCAATGACAGGGATGCGGGTCGACGCCGCGCGATGTAGATTAGAATAGTCCGATATGGATAGGCCGGTCACGCCTCGTGCACGGCGAAGACGCGCGGCGGTGCTGGCGCTCCTGGCCTGCGCGACCTTCGCGCTCGCCGGCTGTGGGCTGACGGCCGTGCAAGAGCCGGCCGTTGCGACTGCCCGCCCGAGCCAGACATTCACCCCGACCCCGACAGCCACGGATACCCCCACCTCGACGCCTTCCCCGACGCCTACGCTGCATCCGCTGACCATCGAGTCGATGAGGCAGCGGTCATATCCCGGCAGCGAGATCAGAATTGAGGAGCAGCTGGCGCCCGGGGCCAACTATGCGCGCTACCGGGCATCGTACCTATCCGAGGGGCTGCGGATCTACGCCTTGCTGACGGTGCCATACGGGGAGCCGCCTGAGGACGGCTGGCCGGCGATCATCTTCAACCACGGCTACATCCCTCCGGCCGAGTACCGCACGACCGAGCGCTACGTGGCGTACGTCGACCACCTGGCGCGCCACCAATATATCGTCTTCCGGCCTGACTACCGCGGGCACGACCAGTCGGAGGGCGTTGCGACCGGCGCCTACAGCTCACCCGACTACGTCGTCGATGTGCTCAACGCCCTGGCGTCGGTGCGGGCGTATCCGGCGGCCGACGCGGGCCGGGTTGGCATGTGGGGTCACTCGATGGGCGGTTACATCACGCTGCGCTCCATGGTGATCGATCCTGGGCTACGCGCCGGCGTGATCTGGGCCGGCGTCGTCGGCTCATACACCGACCTGGCGACGCGCTGGCGTCCGACACCGACCCCGGGCGGCACGCCCGCCCCGCCTCGCGGCTGGCGTTCCGGACTGACGCAGGACTTCGGCTCGCCAGAGGAGAACCCGGCCTTCTGGGCGTCGATCTCAGCCAACTCGTATTTGGAGGACCTCTCCGGCCCGGTCCAACTCCATCACGGAACCGCCGACACGAGCGTTCCAGTCGCTTTCTCCGAGACGCTGTTTGAACAGATCCAGCAGGCCGGTGGCGTGGCCGAGCTGTACATCTACCCGGGCGCCGATCACAACCTGGCGCAGCCGTTTTCCGTGGCGATGCAGCGCACGATCGAGTTCTTCGACCACTACCTCAAATCACCCTGATGCGCAGCCGCCGTGAGCCGACCGGCAGGGGCCGGACCGGGCTGAACTGTTGCAGCCTGCAATGACGGAAAGCCGGGGATCCGGGGAAGGCTATTGATCTCCGGCCAGGGACTTACCTTGCGCGCGGAGTGCGGCATTGATGAGTCCGAGCGCCTTCGGCCCCATGCCGTGAAGCGCCAGGAGCTCGGTCTCCGAAAAGCGAGTGACCTGATCGAGGCGACGGACTCCGACGGATGCGAGCGCCCTTAGCGCCGGGCTTGAGACGCCCTTCGGAAACGCGGACTCGAGCTTTCCCTTCGCACTGCTCGCCACATATCACCTCGCCGATGAAAGGACTCCTAACGGCCACGAGCTTGGTGCTCTGGGCATTCATCCCAGGGTGCTGCCTGGCGCTGGCAGGCGAACTCCTGCCCGGTCCCGCTCAGGTTGGCGGCCCAAAGCCGATGCTCGTCGCTCGCCCGCCGGACCAGGCGGACGAGCTCGTGACCGCGGAGGAATCCAAGGTTTGGTGGCCGGCGATCGATGGCGAGGCCGACCGGTATGGGCCGGTGGGTTCTCGTCTATCTTCTCGCCTTGGCTGCCGCCTTTTCCCGGTTTGCCTTCACCCTGAGCTTTACGATCTGGGTAACCAAGCTGTGGGGGACCGGCTTGTCTAGCGGGAACTTGACCGTGCTCTTGGACGACCGGTACGCGGCCAGCCTCCGGTTGAAGCTCTCGCTTCCCGAGGGCGCGGGATAGAGACCGATGTGCTGGCTGAAGGCGGCGAAGCTGATCAGCGTGCCGTTGAGTTTGAAGGTTGGGATCTCATAGCTGATCGTTTCTTGCGCGCCCGGCGCCGCCTTTCGGATCGTCGCCCGGATCTTCCGCAAGGTCACCTGAACATCTTTCGGAAACCCTGCGATGTACTCGTCGATAGTCTTGGGTCCTGTTGGTTTTGCCATTATGTTGCCACCTCTCTCGAAGTCCGCACGACGCAATGACCCGCTTTGCCAACTCGAGGCACAAGGTCCCGGGATTGACGGCAGGCTTCCCGGCGGCGAGGGCCGTCTGCCGACTATTCTCCCACAGGTCGCCTGGCCGGTTCCATTCCATCCCGTACGCCCGGCCGGGTCAGGGGCGGGCCATGCGGCCGCCCGCAGCTACCCTCCGATCGAGAGAAGCATCGGGCTGAAGTAAGGAACAAGCCAGATCACCCACACGGCGACGCTGAACCTGTGGAAGCGCGTGATCCAGCGTTCATCCCCCCGCGCCAGGACCGCCGAGGCCCAAATGGCGTGCACCAGCATCAAGACGATGGCGAGCAGGCCGGTCAGCGCGTGGAAATCAAGCCTCATCCCCCCCGCCATCTCGAACATCAATCCTGTGCCCCAGGTGTCGCAAACGAGGCCCAGCCAGAAGAAGCCAAGGTGCCATCCTTTCAGCCTGCCAGAGATGCGTTCGCTCCACACACCGATGGAGTAGAAAGCCAACGCCAGAGTGATGATGATGCTGGAGGTGGTGGTCACCGGGCAGCTCCTGCCTGCAGACGACACTGCAGGTCGCCCGCTTGAGATTGACGTGAGTTTACGGCCATCGAAGGCGGCCAGCGGAAACGGGAACCGTCACGGGGCCCCTATGCTCCGACAGCGGGCGCAACACCAACTTCCGGAACCCAATCCGCAGGGCCAGTCGAAGACCGCCGCAGGCCGCCGTAGGCCGTTCGCCCCGGTAGTCCTTACCGGGGTCCCGCGTTCTTGGCGGGATTCGTCCCGGATGTCTTCACCGGGACCCTGCGCGAGTTGCAGGATGAGCCGCCCCGTCCTTTGTGGGAAGTTGCCCGGCGGAGGTGGGCAGGCCTGCGCGGATTGTGCGGCAAGGCGGCAGCCCAGGCACGCCCCACCTGGCGCTCAGGACGCCGGGTAGGCCGACCGTGAAGTGCTGGGAAGTCTCCCGATCGAGAGCGACCGGATGCCCCGCGTTCCCCCCCCCGGCAGATCGCAGACCCCGAAACCCCGAGCCTATCCTCCCAGCGTGACATCCTGCGACCCATACCAGCGGAGCGCATCGAAGAACTGCTCTGGTTTGAAATCCGGCCAGAGATCATCAAGGACGAAGAAATCCGCATAGACTGCCTGAACGGGAAGCAGACCGCTCAGCCTTCTGCGGCCTCCCCACCTCACCACCAGGTCGATTCTCGAGACTTCGGACGAAGCGATGCACTCCGTGAACGGCCTGCGCCCGCCGCTGATCGTGCCGCTCGCGTTCGTCGCGGCCTTGCTCAAGTCCCAAAGCCAATCGTAGTTGACCAGGAAATTGACCTTGGTTGTGCCGCTGCCGAGCACCTGCCGGGTTCTGTAGGGCTTCAACTCAAGAGGGAAGAGGGGTGAGTCGTCGTTTCCGACCACCAGCAGGGAAGCGTCCAACTTGGCAAGTCCCCTCACGGCATCGACGCACGCCTGGCGAAACGCCGCCGTCTGTTCGGGAGGTCGCTTCGTGTTGTCGCTGGTGAACCCGTACACGGTCAATTCCTCGATTCCGAGAGCGGTGCAGATGTGATAGAGCCGGAATCCGGGCTCGAGACCGTAGGCGTAGCCCTCTTCCTTGCCCATGCCCCTGTTGACAGCCCATCTGCGATTGCCATCCGGAATGAACGCCACATGCCTCGGAATGCGTCTGAATGTCGGCAGATCCACGCGCGTACCCTCGCTTTCCTCGGAGGCATCGGACTGCTCCACGGATCGACGGCCTCTGGATGACGGCTGTCTTCATCCCTTCCTTCCCTGCCTACGGGAGGGGTTTGGGGGAAGGTCGTTTCGCTGCGTCTATGCCAACAGCTGGCTCGCAGCCACGGAGAGTCCGGCATTCAGGACGATGGCCAAGTAGTAGATGATGCCCATCCGCTGCGGCCTAATCTCGCCGTCCTGCTCCGCGACCACGAAGTCCAGCCAGCTGCGTTTCCAACCGTGCGTCCCGGCGCGGTAGAGAAGATGAAGGCCCAGGCTGAGGAGGAGAAAGGCAGACAGGAAAACTGCGGTTCGCTTGAGTCCAAAGAAGGTCCAGTATCCAAGCAGGAAGCCCAGCAGGATGAAGACCTTGAGAATCTTGTACCACTTGGGCTGAAGGGAATGCGAGCGGACGAAACGCAAGTCATCCCCGATTGCTTGGGGCAGTCTACCCATGGTCAGGTTCGGCTCCCTTCTCCCGCACGACCAGCGGCCGAGGCACGCCGATTCAGGCGCAGCACCTCCCCGGAGCGCTCGTTGGCCGAGGGTGTCCTTTCAGGACGACCGCGGGTAGTCAGGCTGCGCAGCGTCTGCCGACCTAACGCGGCTTCAGAAGGACCATGGGAATGAGGCGTGATGACTTCCTCTGATACCCGTCGAAGAACGGCGCCTTGGATACAAGCTGCGGCCAGAGGCGGTCTTTCTCCGTCTGAGACGCCACCGTTGCAGACACCTCAAGGCACTGGCCGGGGAGTTCGATGTCGGCTTGAGGCGAGGCCTGGAGATTGTGAAACCACGAGGGGTGCCTAGCGCTTCCGGAGTTGGAGGCCGTGATGACATACGTCTCGCCGTCTCGAATGTACATCAGCGGCGTGGTCCGGCGTTTGCCTGTCTTCCGGCCGACGGTCGTCAGCAGGAGGATCGGCATCCCGCGCAACGCCGACATGGCTCGCCCGTTCGTCCAGCGGAAGGCCGCGATCTGAAAACGAGTGAACAACTTGAACAGGGCCTCGAATACCATCGCCATCTCCTGTGCTCGGGGGACACCGCCAACGCAAGGGAATTATACCGGGCAAGGCCGGCCGGTGATTCACTCGGGCGGCGAGGACTCCCCCGCGACGGATCCGTTCCGGGATCTAGGATCACTTCCAAGACACCCGCCACCAAGAAAGTGGTGGCGGGGCCGCAGCCTCACTCGATGGATGACCGTGGGCTTGCTCTTGGCCGCCAACTATCTGTTCCTGAGGCTATTTGCCGGCCATTGGTGTTGCCCGAAGCGGGACCAAGCCTGTTGTCCACCAGTGCTTTGCATCCGCCCCTGCAACTTCAAGGTCGAGGCCCCTCTGCTTTGCGCCTTGTTCGCACATCAGGGTCGAGGTGATCACGTTCTGGTCAAAGATGACGTGGGCGCTCTGCTGCATCCGGGCTACTTTCTTCTCGGCCTCCCGCAGGGTACGAGCGTCTTACCGAAAGTCAACCACCGTCTGGGAGACATACATGTAGCCGGACCCGCGCGGGATCGTGGCCCCGGGGAACCCGCAGGGACAATCGTTGTCGGAACAGATCCCGTCCTGGCCGGGCTGGGCTTCGGGAACCTCGAAGTACTCCATGCGTGTTCCTGCGCTGTCACGGGCGCCCCCGACAACTGCCGAAGCGAGTTGTGTGCACCGAGTGGCTCTCCGTGATGGAGCCCGCCCAACGATCTCGAGCAGTCGAAGACCGCCGTGGGCCTCCGCAGGCCGCCGAAGGTCCCGCCGAAGGCCCCGCGCAGTTGGCGGGGCGTTCTAGGCGGGAGGTTGCCCGGAGGTGGCGGGCAATTCCACATGCACTCTGGGACCCGCCGAATGAGTTACGCCGAAGAGGTCTGCCCCCGGCAAACCTACGGGCCGGCCTCGCCTTCCAGCCGCTCAATCGCGGCCAAGGCCGCCGTCCGAAGGCTTTCCAACGCGGCGGTGTAAGCGGCAGCGTCGCCCAGCTCGCACGACTCGAACGCGATGTGCACCAGATATTTGCCACCGACAATCTCCGTGCCAAAACCTGTTCCGGCCAGACAGCCCTGAACGTTGGCCTCGGTGGTGATCATAAAGACGTACCCGTCCTCGTCGTTGAGGATGAGGTCGATCTCTTTTCTGGCATCGGGGGGAAGACCAGGGAGGGCATTCCACTCGTTGGCGTGGGCCACCCACTCCTCGTTGCTGTCCCTCCCCTCTCTGTAGAATTCTTCCAGCTTATCCGCCTTATAGGCAGTGATCCCAATGAGAGCGAACTCCGACAGTCCATGTGCGCCTTCCCCGGATGCAGAGCAAATCAAACTGGGACCGTCAAATACCTCGTTGACTTCGTCCCCGATGGTGGGGGAGGCGAAGGTCACACCAGGCACGCTGCAATCCGATTCCAGGAACCCGCCCAGCGTGCCCACATCGGTTGACCGGGGAGTTTGCGTGTCGGAAACTGTCGCTGGAGCCTGGGCAGTGGCGCGCGGCCGCGATCGATGCCGCCGACCGTTCAGGATGCGGTCGACGTTGCGCTGGATGGCACGGTCGATCGGCTCGCGCAGGAACCCGGTCAGCCCGCCCCCGAGCTTGCTGCCCAGAATCTTCCACAAGGGATTCAGCCGTCGCTGAACCGCTCGGGCGGGCGCATTGGCGACGCGGTCGATGGCCTTGTCGATCTCGCCCTCGACGTAGATCTCGGCGGCGTGGCCGACGAAGTTCATCGTGCGGCCGACGACACGGCCCAGGAAGTGGCCGAATTGATGAAGCGGCCCGCCGCGGGCGCGGCGCCGTTCCAGGACGCCCGCCTGTGCGTCGTACTGGTTTGCCTTTTCGTACAAGGATTGACTCGAGGCTGGGCTGGAGCTGCGCAGTGCGGCCCCCACGTCGCGGTATGCGGCGGCCAGGGTGTGGAGCTCATTCGGGCTCTTCAAGGTCGCCTGCAGCGCAGCCTGACGCGCCCTGCTCGCCGCCAGCAAGAGCAGACTGTTGTCGAGGTTGTCGGTCGCTGCGGCCTCTTGACGCCAGGGCACGCCGGCGACCAGCGTCATGGAGGCGACGGCGAGCAGGAGGATCGTGCGGAAGGAGCCCCGTGGCTTCAGGAGGTTATCCCTCCTCCGCCTGCGGTAGGCTCTCGATGTAGCGCAGCTCACCATCCTTCAGCCCGAAGGTGAGCTGGTCAGCGTAGTAGACCTCACCCTGAGGCAGAAGCTCCTTCTCCAAAGGAATCAGCAGGTAGGTGTCCAGGCTGGCGGCGGCGAGGACCTGGGCCAGCGTCATCCCACCCGTGAACTGCTCCGGCCGGTAGGGAACCGGGTGGACCGTGGCACCTTCGATCACCACTGGGTCCTGCGCGACACGCGATCCGTCGACGAACGTGATCTCGGTCTGGGCATCGAAGTACGTCCAGGTCTCCATGCGCACGTCGTAGACCGAGCCGTCCTCCATCGTGTCCTGATAGAAGAGGATGGAGAAGGACTGGGGAGGGCCGAGGGCGGTGAGCGTTTCCTGTTGCTCGGGTGTCAGGCCGTATTCCGGCGGCGCCCCCGCGCTGACCTCGACCCCTTCCAGAATGCGCGGCGTGGATCGCTGCACGTCGAACCCGATCCACCCCACGGCAGCCAAGGTGAGAGCGGCGGCACCCAGGAGGCCGGCACAGCCGCACGCCGCACCGGCCAGCCCCCATCGCCGTCCCCGGCCGACGGGGGACGTGCGCTGAGACGGTGCAATTGGATTCGGCATGGGCGTCCCCCCGGACGAAACGTATGGCCTGAGGCGGGCTTCAGTCGGTGGGCCGGGAGCCTCGGCCGCCGTTCCCTAAGAATACAGTGAACTGATGGCTGATCCAACCGGGGGAGAATGCGTGATATTCAGAGTCGAGAAGTGGAGGTCCCTGGCACGGCCCGGCAGAGAAGAGAGAGGTACCTACGGGGGAGATCCATAAACGGTTCACGAATGAGCAGATCAGGATCCTGTCTGGCGCCTGCGTGCTAGGCCAAATCAAACGGATCGATACCCAGGAGGCTCTGGCGATTGGGTAGCGCGTGCCTCCGGGCTGCTCCGGGAGGATCGACGTGTCCCGCCAAAGGCCGCCGCCGGCCGCCGAAGGCCGTTCGCCCCGCACGTCCTTAGCGGGGTCCCGCCGAAGGTCCCGCGCAGTTGGCGGGACGCAGGTGGCGGGACGCAGGTGGCGGGACGCAGTTGGTGGGACGCAGTGGGCGGGGCGTTGTAGGCAGGATTCGCCGCGGATGCTCATACCGGGGTCCCGCCGTTGCTTGCGGGCGCATTGGACGGGAGCGAACTCTCCCTGGCTTCAACGAGTTGTCTGGCGGCAACTCCTGTTCGCCCTAGGAGACCTGGCACCTCACGCTGCGGTACGCCGATAGCGCATGAACACGACGCCGGTCGGGAGCGGTGATGCCTCCACCAGCGTGAAGTTGAGGCGCTTCCCTGTCGGATACAAGCGCTTGCCCCCACCCAGCACGAGAGGATAGACGTGCAGAGCGTACTCATCGATCAGGTCATTCTGCGCCAACGCCTGGGTCAACACGCTGCTCCCATCGACCAGGATGTTCTTGCCGGACTGCTGCTTGAGCCGGCGTATGGCTTCAACGACATCGTCGCCGATGAGGGTGGAGTTCCGCCAGGCCGAGGCGGAATGCAAAGTGGTGGACACCACGTACTTGCGGATGCCGTTCATCGCATCGCCAAAGGGGTCACTGGTCATCGGTTCGAACGCGCCGCCGTGGATCTGCCACGTCTTCCGGCCGAGCAGGAGTGAATCGGCCTGGGACATCGCCTGAAAGAAGTGAGTGCCAATGTCATTGTGCCAATACGGCAGCGTCCAGCCGCCATGCTTAAACCCGCCTTCGGTGTCTTCCTCCGGGCCACCTGGCGCCTGGATCACGCCGTCCAGCGTGATGAATTCGGCTACGATGAGTTCTCTCATTTTCTCGCTCCTTCTTCCATGCCACTTGCGGCGGGTGAACAACGGCTCGACTGAGTTGGCTTCCACCGGCCTTGTCGGGATGGCCGTGGAAGGACGGGCCCGTCATGAGCGTATCGGCGCAGGCCTGCCCCCATCGCGCCTGGGCCCGATGGCCTGTCAGGGTGCGGTCTGCTCGGCGCGCAAGTAAAGTTGTCCGTTTCCCTCGCCATAGGAGACATCCATGGCGATGACGATGTCGTCAAAGCGATAGGTCAACGTGTCGTAATTGTAGGGCGCGTCTTTGGGCTGCTCGGGCCGCGAGGCGTTCTCATAGGTGGTGATCGGACTACACCCGCCATCCACAACGCTCAACAGGTCGAAGCCCACGCCGCCCGAATGTGTCTTGAACTCCAGGCCGCCGATGATCTCATCCGCCTGACTGAACTCGATCACCATGACGCCTTCACGCGGCTGGCCCGAACCGAAATAGCGGTCCGTGCGGCGATGGTTCTCGATCGGGACGATGATGCGGTCGGCGTGGGGTACCTCGCCGAAGCAGCTGGAGGTTGTGCCGGCGGCGACTGGAGCGGAGGTGGCCATCTGTTCGGCCGCGGCGGCGGGAGCGGAGGTGGCCATGGGGGCTTCGGTCGTGGCGGGTGCCAGGCTGGCGACCCGCTCGAACCACTTGCCGTCCGTCATGCCGAACACGACGAGAAACACTCCCAGGATGCCGACCACCACGCGTTGTCCGCGATTGAGCGCCGGCATCTCCACCGCCGCGATCTTGAGTTCCTTGCCGATGAAGGCGGCGATGACGAGCACCAGGCCGGCAACAAAGGCGGCGACAGTAATCGAGTTAGGCATTACGTTGACCCTCACCACGATCCGGGATGCGTCTTGATAGGCGATGGCGGCAGAGCAGGCGGCGCTTGTTCACCAGCAGGAGCAATCTGCCAAGCATGAAGGCTGCGTCGCCCGATAGAAGAATCCCATTTGATCAAACCGCAACGGGCACGGCTGGCTTCTCCAGCCAGAGCATCAGGCCCAGCCCCATCAGCCCCAGAGCAAAGAGCGTGCGGAAGACGAGGAAGATGGCTGTGATCTCCTGGCCGCCGAAGACGACAAAGCCAAGGAAACCCATCAACCCGGTGGCCAGCGGCAGCCACGGCCAGCGGTTCAACATCGGCTGGCGCAAGTTGAGAATGCCAAGCCAGATCAGGCCGATGAGCAAGACCAGCACCCCGATGAGTACCAGCAGAAAGAGGTTCTCGGCCACGGCCAGAACGGAAGCTGGCAGCAAGTCCGCCAGTCCGGACATGAAGCTGACATGCCCGACCGCCAGCACGATCCCGCCTCCGGTGAAGAGTCGGAGCGCAACCTTGCCCCACCGGCCCACACGCGGAGCGTAGAGCCGGTAGAAAGCCAGGTAACCAACAACGAGGGCCACTTGTCCCAGGAGGATCAGCCCGACGTTCCGCCCGGAGATCACATCCGGGATCGCGCGTCCAAAGAATAGACGACTCATTTCATTGAGCTTGTTGACCAGGAAAAGCGCGTTGCCAAAGACAAAGGCGAGGCCACTCCATCGAACGAACTTTGGTGTCGAAAGCACTTTCGAGCATCCCTGTGTTTACGGACGAATAGGGCCAAATTATACCCGTTTCATCGCAATCCAAACGGCGACGCACACTGCATCGCCGCGAAACGGCCTAGAGATGAGCCCCCGCCCAGAGCTCAGAAAGTAGTTCGCATCAGGTTTGCCGCGGCTGGCCGGCCGAAGGTCCTGCCGGAGGCCCCGCGCAGTGGGCGGGGCGCAGTGGGCGGGGGTGGTGGTCCAGGGCTCCATCGAGTCGTTAGTCTGCGGGGCTGGTGATACCGTGGGGTAAGTGGTCCAACACTTGGAGCGCCAATCCACTGCGGAAACGATCATGGGGGGCTTCGAACGTTAACGCCACGATCTTGGCAACGCTTTGTCCCGGTCTGAGGTTGGCCGGACGATCTTCAGGCTCACGTCGGCACACGCCTTCTTGTCAATGACCGGTGAGGTCCGGTAATTCGGCACCGTGATGATTCTGTCGATGTCGCCAACTCTGCCATCCGTGGCGCGGATGCGGTCTGCGTTGTAACCGGGCGTCGGTTCAGGAGCCGGCCGCCGCCTCCCCGGGTTGTCTACAACGGGGAATAGAGATGTGGCCAGTCGAATTCCGCTCGGATGGTCGACCCATTGTAGTAAAGGATGACCTGCGCACTTCCCTTGTGGAGGATGACGCACTCACGGGAGAATTCGCAATCGCTTTCGTGGAGGTTGACATGCCCGACGTGCGAAACCGTCCAGCCGTCCGGGGGCGTCAAAGTCCTGTAATACTCCGTGAAGTCGTCAAGGCTTCTCTGGGGGGTTCTGAAGGAGTAGAGGTCGACACCTATCCCGGACCGATACCGAATCATGCCGTCCAGGGCGCTGTCCGGCGGAAGGGGCAGGCCGAGTTCCAGCGGAAGGTCCATGGCCGTCTTCATTTCCCGCAGATCGGAGGGCAATGTGATGTCGGTCAACTCGTTGATCGAAGAAAGAGTCTCCGTGACCTCATAGACCTGTTTGAAGTTCTCCTGGGAGGAGGTTTCCTTCCAGTGCGAATAGAGCACGTAGTTGCCAGTCTGCGCCAGATAGAAATCGCCTTCCAGCGCGTAACTTGCGTTTGGCTCTGATGTCGAAGCCGTCTGTTCGAAAACAAAGTGATTGGCCGGGACGCCCGGGACGCCCTGGAAATTCTCCTGGCCGGCGAAACGGGCCCCGGCAAGTTTCCCCGTATTCCCCGCGGGGATGTCGGCTTTGAAGAGGACGTCATTCTCATTGGTACGTGTGGAAAGGTACCAGTCCCCACCGCCATTGACGTGATACGTCCGACCTTCGACCTGATAGGTCCTTTCGCTCCCGCCAGCGAATTTGGTCACCTCATAGGCGCTGTAGGGTTCCTTGATATACCCAATCGTGGTGGTCAACTCGGTCAGCTGCCCGTTGACCGTATTCTTTTCGTTGATTGTTGCTGCAAAACTGTCCAGCGCGCGGATATCCCCGAGCGCCCCGGGGTCAAAGACCGGGGGCCAGACTGTGGCGGTCGGGCCTTGAGTTGGCCGCGGGGTCTCCGTGGCCCTGGCCGGGACGTCCGTAGGCGTCTGTTCAGCCGGTTTCGCTGGCGGGGTTGGAGTAAAGGGAGGGCCATACAGAGCACAGCTTGAAACGAACGTGCCTGTCACAACCAGACACAGCGCGGCGGTACGGCGGATCGTATTCATGGTTCCCCGAGTTCTCCAGTGGGAGGGATTCTCCGACCTTGTTTGTCTTAATTGTACCTTTGAACCGTCACACCCAATCCAGCGCAGATGCGTTCGTGACTTGACGACGTGCTTGAAGGTGAAGGGAGTGGCACCCAGACGGCAACGAGATGAGTGGGCGCAGATGGCCCGGAAGCGGTCGGCGGCGCTGCCTGGCATCTGGATCACGCCGTCCAGCGTGATGAATGCCGCGGCGATAAGTTCTCTCATGATCTACCTCCTCCGATAGTCTTCAGCTTCCCGACCGCCTCGCGCAGTCGCAGACCCTACTGTCCTTCTAGGGCCAAAGGTCCTGACGTAGGCCCCGCGCAGTAAGCGGGGGTGGTTTTCCAGGGTCGCAGACCGCCGAAGGTCCCACGTTGTGGGCGGGGTTCGCCCCGTATGTCCTTCCCGGGGTCCCGACGCAGGACCGGTGGAGGCCCCGCCGTCGGCCCCGCCGTAGGTCCCACCGAAAGTCCCGCCGAAGGTCCCGCGCAGTTTGCGGGACGAAGTTGGCGGGACGTTGTTGGCAGCGCGCAGTCAGCGGAACGCAGGTGGCGGAACGCAGTAGGCGGGGGTGGTCTTCCAGGATCGAAAGACCTTGTGTCGTTCTGGGGTCGACGATTCTGGCGAGTCGCCAGCGTTTGGGCGAATTGCTGGGAGGCGAGCCTATGGATCGGCAGCCAGGAACGAGTCGAGGGGCAGGAAGCCGCTCGGCCAGGCATAGCCCCCGGAGTCCTGCTGAGCACGCCAACGGCCGTGATCGCCTCCTTGTTGATCGGACCGTAGACATGCGGGAACTGCGAAGCACTCGCCAGGTGAGATGTCCCGCCGCCAGCGGTCAGCGCCGCCGCCGGGGTGCGGGTTTCGGATGTAAGCCGGGTGGGATCGATCTCGAGGACGAGCACCCGCGCGGCGGCACCGACAAAGTAGTCATTTGCAACCGGGACCACCGAACGCTCGAAAGCACAATGCACAAACCCATCCTGGTGCAGACCGGGAGGGGTGTAGGCGCGGCCATCGAATTGGGCACGGAAGTCCGAGTCGACCACGATGTGGTAGATCATCGAATGACCATTCGTGATTGCTTCGCCGACCAAGGCTCCGGGTCAGCGGCAGTGCATGCCGCGCATCGTTGGCCATGGCTGTGGAGGCATGCATATCGCCAGACATGTCACAGGCCGATCGTGATCGGTCGTTCCTATCGCCAGCGGGTAACCCGCTCCGGGATGCGCTGATCCCCCAGCTCGTGACAAAGTCGCTTCAGCCGAGCATACGCACCTTGCCATTTCAGGTCGCTCAGCCTCTCTTGAAGCGGAGCATCCCTGCGCAGCGTAGCCAGCTTCCGGTAGAGTGCGGCCTCGTCACGTCGCTGTGCCAGGCTTTCCGCCAGGCGTGCGGCGCGGCCCGGCGTGATCCCTTTCAGCCGCCACTTGGCCGCCTCGTTCGGGATGGCTTCCAGGTGCTCGAAGCGCGCAAGCACCGCGGAGGCTGACTTGGCTCCCCAGCCGGGGAGGCCGGGGTAGCCATCGGCGGCATCACCCACCAACGCCAGCCAATCCGGAATGGACGCCGGCCGCACGCCGAACTTCGCCATGACACCGGCCTCGTCCATGACGATCTCGCGCCGGCGATCCCAACACACGATCCACTTGCCCGAGACCAACTGCGCCAGGTCCTTGTCGGGTGAGCACAGGACGATCTGATCGACGGCCTTGTTGTTCTTGTAACGTGTTACGGCCGTGGCCAGTGCATCGTCGGCTTCAAACTCGACCATGGGCCAGACGGTCACCCCGAGCGCACGCACGGCCCTCTCGGCCAGCGGGAACTGAGCCAGCAGTTCCGGATCGACGCCGGCGCTGGTCTTGTATCCGGCATACAGCTTGTTGCGGAACAACTCGATGACGTGGTCGAAGGCGCAGGCGATGTGCGTGACCCCAGGGGTGTTGAGCAGCATCAGCAGGCTGCGCATCAGCCCGAGCGTCGCGCCGACCTGACGGCCGTCGGGAGCCGTTTTCGGCGGCGCGCCGTAGTGATTTCGGAACAACTCGTATGTACCGTCTACCAGGTGAATCTTCATGTGTGGCGAAACCCTCTCGTTTGCTCGTTATCGGAGCTGGCTATTCCGGTTGTTCCGGCTGAACGTTCCCGGGCACGGGCCGCCCAGCGGTCACGATGTGCCGAAGGCCCTGACATTGGCCCCGCCGTAGGCCCCGCCGGAGGTCCTGCCGTAGGTCCCGCGCAGTTGGCGGGACGAAGGTTGGCGAGGCGTTCTTGGCGGGATTCGTCCCGGACGTACTCACCGGGATCCTGCCAAGGGCCCCACGGTGTGGGTGGGGGCGGTGTTCTAGGGCTCCAGCGAGTTGTCAGCCGGCGCCGACTATCGTTGCCCGATCGACGCCAGGGTGCGGACCTCCTGCTCCAAGCGCGTGCCCAGCTCGTCCGTGGCGACATCGAGCTCGAAGTCCTTCTGAAGGCCGAGCCAGAATTCCGCAGACGTCCCAAAGAAACGAGCAAGCCTGAGCGCCGTGTCCGCGGTGATCCCACGCTTCTGCAGCACGATCTCATTGATGCGGCGCGGGTGCACGCCGATCGCCAGCGCCAGTCAATTCTGACTTAGGGTCATCGGCTTCAGGAACTCCTCCATCAATACCTCACCAGGGTGCACAGGACTTAGCTTCTTGGCCATTGCCTCACCTCTCCACGACTAGTGATAGTCCACAATCTCGACGGCGTGGGCGTCGCCATCACGCCACGCAAAGCAGATCCTCCATCGCTCATTGATCCGGATGCTGTGCTGCCCCACCCTGTCGCCGCTCAGCTTCTCAAGGCGATTGGCGGGCGGGATCCGCAGATCAGCCAGGGATTGCGCATTATTGACCATTCGCAGCTTGCGGTAGGCCACTTGCTGGATATCGGCGGGGAGGCGACGCGAGAGCTCACGCGCAAAGACGTGCTCGGTCTCCCGGTCGGCGATGGACTTGATCACAAGGGGAGTGTATAGCGCCTGGCGCTAAACGTCAAGCGCCCAACCAGAGGATCAGGGTGCCGGCGCTGCCTCCCAACTGCCTTGAACCATCGAAGTCCTTCCGAAGGCCCCGCCGCAGGCCCCGCGTTGTTGGCGGGATCGCCCCGGGTGTCCTTACCGGGGCCCCGCGCAGTTGGCGGGGCGGAGTAGGTGGGGGTGGTCTTCCAGGGCTTCCGCCAGCTGTTGGGCGCCTACAATATCCGCATGGTCCAAGAGCTCCCGGGCAACGTGGATGTCAAGGCGGCGATGATCTACACCCACGTCCTCAGCCGATGCGGCCCGGCTGGACGCTGTCGCCTCTACGCTGGATGACCAGCGAGCCTGGGCACCGCGCCGAGTGCCGGTGTCTTCGCTGCAACCTCCGAGATGCCTGCTTCGTGGAAGTTTGCCACGCGACCTCTCCCGCGCTCAGCCCCCGTCCCGAGGAGGTTCCGGTGCAATCCGTATCTACCTCTATGGCTGCCCCTCTGTCAACGGTATGATGTCAATCGCACCTGATTCGGCCACATACAGCAACTTGCCGTCGCGGCTCACGATCATTCCCCATGGATCGCCGAAGAGGCCTCCACGATCGGAGTCGATTGCCCATCGGCCGTGAAGCGGTAGAGCGTGTAGGGTCCGTGCGTGATCAGGTAGATTTCCCCCGTCAGGGGCGAGGCGGCCATGGTCGCCGGCCCGCCACAGCCAAGTGGCCTGATGTTGGCGATGACACGCCCCTGGCCGTTGAAGTCCATGAACAGCAAGTCGCACGATTGCTCGATATAGACATAGAAACCGTCGTCCAATGCCGGACTAATATGGGACTCGCCGGCGCCCAGTGAAACGCCGGCGATGCTGGTTGCGACGACGCTCGATGTGTCCACACCCGTGATGCGCACGACGGATTTCGATTGCCCATCGTCGCTGACGATGGCATACAGTGCGCCGTCGGCGCCGAATGCCATGCGGCACGTCAGCAGGCGCGCGTAGTGTGTGGTCTGGCCGTCCGATTCAACGCGGACGATATCGCCGCTAGGCAAGCCTGCGTACAGCACGCCCTCCTCGCTCATCGCCAGAGCCGTGCGCCCGGCAAAACCGTGGTCGAGGACGACTTCCACCCCGCCGTCGGGAGTGATTCGCTTGATCTGAGCCACATTGCCGTCGCTGGCGAAGATCTCGCCATTCAGCCCCTCCGCAAGGGAGGAGGCCTCGAAACCCGGAGAGACCACGTGCATGCTGAATTCCGGGTCCGGCTGCCCGGGCGTGGTGGGCTGCAGTCTGAGCAGGTACGAGTTGTAGGAAGCGATCCACAGGCCGCCTTCGTCATCAACGGCGATGCCAGCTGCCGTATGCCAACCGTGCGGGCCGTTGGGATAGGACTGACCATCGATCACGAACTTCTTTTCAACGCCCGCTGGCGTGAACTGTCTCAAGGTAGCGATGCCCCGGACCCAGATGTCCCCCTCTCCGTCCACGGCCAGGAAACAGGGATCGTTGCCACACACATCCTCCTTGAACGTAGACACCGTGCCGGTCGCAATGTCTACTTTCAGCAACTGCCCTTGAGCCATTTGGGTGAGATACAGCGAGCCATCCTTGCCGAAGACCATGTTCTCCGCGAATGGCAGGTCGGCAACAATTGTCTCCGAGACCCCGTCGCTCCACCTCTTCAAGGCGCCATTCTCCTGCGCCCGATCCGTGTAGAAGAGCTCGTCTGTCGGGCTTATGGCAATGCTGCCAATCGGGCTGGCCTGCACACCGGACAGCTTGACAAACGAGCCGTCCGGCTCAATGCGGAAGATCGTGCCGTGATTGCTGACATACAGGTTCCCCGCCGAGTCAAAGGCAACGGATCTCGGGCCGTCATCCTGGAATTCCTTGATTGCGGCCCAAAATGGAAGATCGTCTATCACGCCGCTCTTGTCTGCACGGACGACATGGTGCCCGGACCAGTCGGCGATGTAGAGCTTATGGTCGGGGCCCCATGTCATACCGACCGGGATCTGGAGGAACGACCGCAATGCATAGCCCGCAAGAGTATCGGAGGCGACTACCCAGACTGTGCCCGGGCGCTCCTTGGGAACGAGCGGTGTGGCTGTCGCTATCACTGGTACTGGTAGCGTTGCACTGGTCGAAGGCGGTGTCGAGATCACCGCGGCTGGGAGAGGAGCCGCTGGGGCAGAAGGTCCGGTGGTACACCCCGCCATCAGCGCGACAGCAAGGAGTAGAACGAGCTTGCCTGCCTTCATCCTGATTGCCTCCATCGGCAGTCTATCGGGCGAGAATCTGCAGATACCCTCCCAGTTGCACGGTCCTTGGGAGTAACGTGACAGGGGGCCGACTGTCGCATGCCTCTGCGGCCCTCAGCAATGGAAGCCGCCTATCGGCCTCAAGCAACCGAAGGTCCTGCGCTCATTGCAGGATCGAAGATCCTTCGCTCGTTGCAGGACAAGGTCCCACGTCCTAAGTGGGAAGCTGCCGGGCGGAAGCGGGCAGACTCCTACCACTCTACGCCTCGCCAGCGCGCAGGACAAGCATCACCGAAGGCCCAGCCCGCCGGGTCAGTCGTGGAGCGTTTATCCCTTATGTCCGGACCGGGGTCCCGCCGTAGGCCGTTCGTCCTGGATGGCCTTGCCGGGGTATCGCCGTAGGCCCCACGTTCAAAGTGGGGCGTAGTAGGCGGGACGTTGTCCCCGGGGGTCAGCCGAAGGCCCTGCCATTGGCCCCGCCGCAGGCCCCGCATACTTGGTGGGGCGCAGTAGGCGGGGGTGGTCTTCCAATGTCGAAGGCCCTAGTGTCCTTCTAGGGCCGAGGGGGGGTGGTGCTTCTCAAGGGCATGGGCGAGTTTGTTGGGCGGCATGGGACTTCGGCACCTAGCCATCGGCCTCGATGATCTCAACGGAAATCAGACGATCGCCCTGGAAGTCGGGATTGGCTTGCGGGTCCCGCGGCGTCAGGCTGTTGAGGACCTCAGCACCTTCAACTACCTCGCCAAAGATGGTGTGAAGGCCGGTGAGGTGAGGCGTTGGGGCGTAGGTGATGAAGAACTGCCCTCCGTTGGTATTGGGCCCACGATTGGCCATCGCCAACAAGCCAGCCCGGTCGAACTGGAGATCCGGGTCGAACTCATCCTCAAAGGTATAACCTGGCCCGCCTGTGCCTGTGCCAGTGGGATCGCCACCCTGGGCCATGAAACCGGGCAACACACGGTGGAACGTCGTGTTGTCGTAGTAACCCTGCTTGGCGAGAAAGACGAAGTTGTTGACCGTGATCGGTGCTTGATCGGGAAAGAGCCGCACCTTGAAATCGCCTAGCTCCGTCTTGAACACCGCTTCGTAGGACTTGGAAGGATCGATCTGCATTGGAGGCGGCGAGGACCATTGGAGAGCCGCCTCATCGGCTCCGGCCTCGGTCGTCGCGGCGGCCTCGTCAGGTGCTGAGCCGCAGGCGGTGACGGCAATTGGGCAGAGCGCCAAGAACGCAAGGGTTAGGAGTACGCTGTGGCGATGCATCATGGCAAAAGAACCTCCGCAGAAGATGGACCTGTGCGGCCTAACGGCCTCGATGTTGGCTGCCCCGCGGAAGCGGGAGGACCCTGCAGGTTTCTGCGCCCCGTCGACGGGCCAGGCAGGCGGGCCCGAAAGCGCCGCCCGCCGGGTCAGTCGAAGATCCTGGTGATCTCCCAGGGCTTCAGCGAGTTGTTAGGCGACCGCACCTTGAATTAGCCAGGCTCTGGTTGTTCGACATTGACAACCAAGGGCCCACTTCCGCGGAGGAAGATGATGACTTCCTGCGGCTCCGATGGCGAGGGATTTCCATCCCGGTGGATTGCGAACGGGGGGACGAAGAAGAAGTCGCCTGGTCCGAGGGATGTGACGTCCTTGCCACCTGGGCCAGAGTCGAAGCGGGAGGATCCACTGACGACATAACCGTGGACGGAGTATTGCCCGTGGTGATGCCAGCCGGACATCGTGTCGGGATCGAGGCGCGACCGGAGGATGGTGAAATCCTCTCCCTTGAACGCGATGTGTCTTTTGACCCCTGGGCTACCTGGGCCTTCTGGCAGATGGTCCTTGCTGAGGGCTGTAAACCTGTCCATTGTATCGCCTCCTCTATCATGGGAACATTCGCCCTGTGATGCGGCGTCAGCTCACAAACCCAAATAGCGTCCGACGAAACGGCTGAGAAGATACAAGAGGACTGGTAGCGCAACGGTGGTCAGGAGCGATCTGAGGGTCTCCGGCTTCCAGGGCCACGTGGAGATCCTTGCAAGGACCTCTCGCTGGCTCGTAAGGCTGGCGATTGCACGTGATGTGGCATCTAGGTCTTTGAATCTAGCCTGGTCGAGCTCATCGTTGAATCTGTCGACCATGACGGAGTACCGCTGATCCGCTTCGGCGACGAGCCGGGCCTTCTCTTGGGCGAGACGATGGTGCATGGATGACAGGGGCAGGACAAAGGCTGCGAGCGCGAGGACGATGACGAGGCCAAGCCCCGCCGCCTCGAAGGCCGAGGGGAGTGGCAAAGGCCCGAGGACGCCAAAGTAGTACGCGAGGAACAAGTAGATATAGACGGGAAGCAATCCGCCAATTGCCGTAGGCAGAGTCAGCGTGGAGAACGCGTAAAGGGGCTCCCTGTGGAAGGGGTTGATTTTCTTGGGCATACGGTGGATGAGATCAACAGCTCGCAACTGCCGGATAGTGTGCACAACCCAAAGAATGGAGCCGACATTGGCCACCGCCGCAATTAGGGCGGTGAGGCCGAGGGAAGGGGCCGCGGACACGCCCCAGGATTCAGGCCTCGAGTAGACATTGGCAAAGCCCACGAAGGCACCGGCGAGGACAGCGAGGATTCCTGTCCATCCGGGAAGCCCATTCAGAGCATGCTCGAGTTGCTTCGTTTCTTCGTCCGTCACATCGAGAATGGGCCGAAAGGTGGCGAGGGCCCGTCGGGCCGCGAAGTTCAGGTAGTGAATCAGTGCGAGAAAGTACACAGCGAAGGGAGCTTCGACTAGGGGAATGACTTGGAGTGAGCCGGCAGACAGCGACCCGTCAATCCACCTTACGACGTGGCCAAGAATGGCGAGAGCCAGGATGATGAGCAAATAGAACAACCATGGAGGGAATGGGCGGTGTTCGATCCAAACGAAAAGCCGATCGACCCAGCTACCGTTGTAGATAGGTGGGGAAGATCCGTGCTGCGCTGAGCTATTGCTTCTCTGAGCTTCTAATCGCATTCGCACTGTCCTCTGGCATGCTCTTGGCCGCAATGATTGCGCCGATAGTCGAGCCGCCTAACGGCCTCGAGCTAAGCTGCCCGGCGGAAGCGGGCAACTCTACATGGACTCTAGGCGAAGCCAGCGGGCAAGACAAGCAGCACCGGAGGCCCAGCCCGCCGGGTCAGCTTCAGCGAGTTGTTAGGCGGCTAACAGGTTCGGGGCGTCGGGAGTCTGCCTTTAGAACAACGCAGAACCCGCGCTATGAACGTATCGAACCTAGGCTGGCCTGTCCCTCATCGCCTTAAGGCTTGCTTTCACCAGCTTCTTCACCAAGGCCACTGGTACCTCTTCATCCGCCGGGAAACTAACAATCGCCTTGCTTGTCGCATAGCTCTTTACTTCCCGCTTGTGGTCTTCTACTACTGGGGGACGCAGGTGCAGGCGCACATGCGGGTCCTTGTAGCTGAACCAGGCGAACATGCCGTTGTAGTCATAGCCCTCATAGGAGTAGCCGGGTATGTGGAAGTAGCTGACGGTCTCCGTGGACCCAGGCGCGACTTCTCGAATCGCAGCCCTGATCTTCTTCAACTTTCCCTGTACCTCCTTGGGGCATCTTGCGATGTACTCATCCACTCCGCCAGGCTGAACGTGGCCAGACTTGGTTCTTGCCATTGAGCGTTACCTTTCGCAGATTGGAGATGCCCCATTCTAGCTCTTGGAAGTTGTCAGAAGGGGCGTGTTGCGCTCTGCGAGCGTGACAGAATCGTCCGACTTGAAGTCGCGCCCGTTTTTGGCGCATATTGGTCTAGTGAAGGCGAAGACGGCTCACGGATGTTAGCCGCCTAACGAATTAAGGGATTGGTGTGGCGCGAAGCCGCCACACAATCACCAACAACGGATTCTACTGTGAAGCAGGACTTGTGATCTGGGCACTTTCGAGAAGGAACCAGACACGTGCGCGAAGGGGAATAGGAGGCCTGGGATGCTGAACGTGAGTTCGAAGCAGAGTGGTGGGGTTAGTCGACCGGGGAACGACCCTCACGTCTCCTTCACGCTCAACCTCCCGTCCACGATCTCCATCCCCTCGGGGACGTAGCCAAGGGCTTGGTGCCTGAAATACGTGTTGTACAGCTCGGCGTAGTGGCCGCCGCGCTTGAGCAGGCCGTCGTGGTCGCCTTCCTCGAGGATCACGCCCTGGCGCAGGACGAGGATCCGGTCGGCGGCGCGCACGGTCGACAGGCGGTGGGCGATCAGCAGCGCCGTTGTCTCGGCCAGGATCAGCCCCAACGCCTCCTGGATCTGCGCCTCGGTGAACGGGTCGATGTTGGCCGTCGCCTCATCTAAGATGAAGATCGCCGGCTTCTGCACCAGCACGCGCATCAACGACACCAACTGCCGCTGGCCCATCGAGAGCCGCGCCCCGCGCTCGCCGACCTCGGTCGCCAGCCCCTCGGGCAGCGACTCGAGCCACTCGCCCCCGCCGATGCGCCGAGCAAGCGCCTCGATCTCGCCCAGCGGCGCCACCGGGCGCGCATAGCGGATGTTGTCGATCACCGTCCCCGAAAACAGGAACGGCGACTGCGGCACAATGCCCAACTGCCGGCGGTAGGCCTGCAGGTCGAGCGTGCGGATGTCCATCCCGTCGATCAGCAACCGCCCGCTCTGGAACTCGTAGAAGCGCGTCACCAGTTTGGCGATCGACGACTTGCCGGCGCCGGTGTGCCCGACGAGCGCCAGCGTCTCCCCGGGTCGCACGAGCAGGTCGAAGTCCTTCAGCACGGGCTCGCTCGACTTGTAGTAGAACCCGACGTGCTCGAAGCGGATCTCGCCCCGCAGCGTCGGCACGGCGCGCCGCTCCGCCTGCACCACGGCGGACTCGGCGTCGATCAGCGCAAAGACGCGCTCGGCCGCCGACAGCCCGCCCTGGATCCGGCTCCAGTACGACGAGAAGGCCAGCATCGGGTCCCAGAAGTAATCCAGGCTGGTGACGAACAGGTACCACGACCCGTAGGTGATCAGCGCCCCGGCGACGTTGACTGCGCCGGCGTACAACAGCAGCGCCGTCCCCGGCCCGGCCAGCGCGTTCAACACCGGAAAGACCATCCCCAGCACGAACCCGCGCCGGACGTTGATCGCGTACGACTGCTGGTTGACCCGGTCGAACTCGGTGAAGATAGCGCCTTCCTGGCGGAAGTTCTTAGCCACGGCGATGCCGCTCACCGCTTCCTTGGTCAGAGCGTTGACATTGGCCATGGCGCGGAAGCCGCGCCGCGTCACCGTGCGCGCCAGGCGCCGAAAGGCATAGGCACAGAAGAACACCGGCGGCAGCGTTACCAGCAGCCAGGGCAGCAGCCGGACCTCGATGCGCGCCAGGACGATGAGCAGGATGCCGGCCTGGACGAACGAGCTCAGCAGGTCGGCGACCAGCGTGACGACGTTGGCGAACTCCTCGGTGTCGGACGTGATGCGGCTGACGATGCGGCCCGACGAGTGCTCGTCATAGAAGGAAAGGTCGTGCTCGGCAGCGGCGGCGAACGCCCGGCGGCGCAGCGCCAGCATCACGTCGCCGACGGCCCGCGCTGTCACCCGGCGGCGGATCCAATTCACGCCCCAGCCGGCGGCGCCCAGGATGAACAGCGCCGCGGCCAGCGCCGACATGCCCGCCGGTGTTCCGGACTTCACCATCATGTCGACGCCGCGGGCCATCAGGATCGGGATCCCCACGCCGGCGGCAGCGGCGATCAGATTGCAGGCAAGGATCACGCCGATGGCGCGCCCCTTCGGCCGGAAGGCGTCCGCCATCCGGCGCACCAGGTCGCGGTCGCGGTAGGTGCGGTCGTAGGGCTCGGCTTCCAGTCCGTCGAAGAAGCCCATACCTACGCGCCCTCGTAACGGGTGAAGATGCGCCGGTAAGCGTCCGACGTGCGCATCAGGTCGTCATGCGACCCGGCGGCCGCCAGCCGGCCGCGGCGCAGCACGACGATCAAGTCGGCCCAGCGGATCTGCGACAGCCGGTGCGTGATCAGGATCGTCGTCCGGCCGCGCGACGCCTGGAACAGGGCGCGCTGGATCTGGTCCTCGGTGGCGCTGTCGATCGAGCTGGTCGAGTCGTCCAGGATCAGGATGCGCGGGTCGGTCAGCAAGGCGCGGGCCAGGGCGATGCGCTGACGCTGGCCGCCCGAAAGCGTCACGCCGCGCTCGCCGACCAGCGTGCGGTAGCCGTCGGAAAAAGCGCTGATGAACTCGTGGGCCTGCGCCGCCTCGGCCGCCGCCTCGATCTCGGCCGGCGTAGCGCCCGGCCGGCCGAAGGCGATGTTCTCGGCGATGGTGCGCGAGAACAGGAATACGTCCTGCTCGATGATGGCGATCTGACGCCGCAGCGAGCCCAGCTCCCACTGCGCGCACGTCGATCCCGTCGACCAGAACCGCGCCGTCCGAGACGTCGTACGTGCGGTTGACCAGCTTGGCCAGCGATGTCTTGCCGGCGCCGGTCTGCCCGACGATCGCCACCGTCTGTCCCGGCTGGACGCGGAAGGTCACCTGCTCCAGGCTTGGACCGCGATCCGGTGTAACCGAAGGTCACGTCTCGGAATTCGATCTCGCCGCGCATCGGGGCGGCGTGGCCGCGCGGGTTCTGATCGAGCTCGGTCTCGCGGTTGATCAGCTCGAGGATGCGCTGCGCGCTGGCCAGCCCCATCGAGAGCTGCGAGTAAGCCCAAAGTGAGACGAAGGTCGGGAAGCCGAACAGTTGGATCAACCCGACGAAGGCGATCACCTGGCCAACGTCCAGCAGCCCCTGGCGGTAGAGCAGCAGCCCGTGCAGGAAGGCGCCGGCCTCGGCCAGCGCCAGGAGCAGCAGCGGCAGGAAGCGCGCCTCGATGTCGCCCTGACGGACGGAGGCGTCGCGAACGACGCGCGCCGCGTTGCCTCGAACCCATCGACCTCCTCGCGCCTCGCGCGCGTGCCCCTTGACCACCTCGATGCCGTCGAGCGCTTCCGCCAGGCGAGCGTTCAGCGTCCCGAACGCCTGGCGCACGCGCTCGGTGACCGGTTCGAGCTGACGCAGATACTGCGCCACGGCCAGACCGTAGCCAAGGATGTACAGCGCCGGGACCAGGACCAGCGACGGGTGATAGGTAGGGGCGACGATCAGCGGCACGATCATGAAATTGGCCGAGCCGATCACCAGGTTCAGCCCGGGGCTGAACAGGTAATTGACCTGACGCACGTCGTTCGTCGCCCGGGCCATCGTGTCGCCGACCGGCTGCAGGCTGTGGAAGGTCATGCTCTTGCCCAGCAGGCTGAGGTACAGCTCCTGGCGGACATCGCGCTCGACGCGCTGCGCCGAGAGCTCGGCGCTGAAGTTGCGTCCGAGCTGCAGCACGCCGCGGCCGATCTGCGAGCCGGCGATCACCAGCGCCAGCGTGCCGACCAGGCGCAGGTCCGGCTTGGCGCTCAACATCACGTTGAAGGCGCGCCCGACCAGCACCGGCACGACCGCCGCCAGGGAGGCGTTGCCCAGTGCGCCGACGAGCAGCAGGATCAACAGCCACCACTGCCGCCGGGCATGGGACAGCACCCAGCGCAGCGGTGTGCGGCGATCCGATCGCAATGCCTGCGGGAGGACGAACTCAGAAACGGTCATGGGGTTTGTGCGGAGTCAGGATACCACACGGGTGATTTCACAGCCCCCGCGCGGGGCGCGGCAGCGACGGCTGTGCTATGGTCCGGCACTTGACCGGGGGGGGAGGCCGACGCCCGTCGGCTCCCGGGGAGTTCTCGAGCGGGATTACACCCTGGCGGAGCCTGCCCTTCCAGTTTGCTGCCGGCAGCAGGGGCGGGCCCTCCGCCTGCTCGGGAATGGGGGACGCCACGGAGCCAACCACGCTCCCTTGCTGGTCCGTTTCGTTGCATAATCATGCAACTCGGCGCCCAAACCCCGGGCACCGGCAGAATCCCCAACGCGTAGGGAGGTGGAGATGACCGCGATCCCCGTGGCCGTTCAGGGCGTGCCGGTCAACGACAAGCGCGAGATCCGCGGCTGGGCGTTCTACGACTGGGCCAACTCGGCCTTCAGCACGACCGTCGGGACGGTCTTCCTTGGGCCCTACCTGGCATCGCTGGCCGCCCAGGCGGCGACGCCCTTCGCCGACGGGATGGCACGGCTGGGCGGAATCCCGATCGCTCCGGACTCCTTCCTGCCGTACTGTGTCTCGATCTCCGTCGGGCTGCAGGTGCTGTTCCTGCCGATCCTGGGCGCCATCGCCGACTACTCGCACCTGCGCAAGCAGATGATGCGCCTGTTCGCCACGCTCGGCGGGGTGGCGACCGTCCTGTTGTTCCTGACCACGGCGAGCGTGTGGTGGCTGGGCGGACTGCTCTTCATCCTGGCCAACCTGGCGTTCGGCGCGGCGATGGTCTTCTACAACTCCTACCTGCCGGACATCGCCAGCGAGGACAAGCGCGACAGCGTCTCGTCCTACGGCTGGGCGATGGGCTACCTGGGCGGCGGCCTGCTGCTGGTCCTCAACCTGGTGTTCTACCAGTTCCACGAGGCGCTGGGGGTGCCGACCGATCTGGCGGTGCGCATCAACCTGGCGTCCGCCGGCGTGTGGTGGCTGGGATGGTCGTTCTACACCTGGTCGCGCTTGCGGGCGCGGCATGCCGCGGCGGGCGCTGCCGGCCGGCGAGACCTATGTCCGCGTCGGCTTCAAGCAGCTTGCGAGCACGCTGCCGCGAGCTGAAGCATTACCCGGAGACGCTCAAGTTCCTGCTGGCCTACTTCCTGTACAACGACGGCATCCAGACGGTGATCGCCGTCTCGGCGACGTTCGCCGCCGCACCGGTGCTGCGCGGCGGCCTGGCGATCGACCAGTCGACGCTGATCGTCGTGATCCTGATGATCCAGTTCGTGGCCTTCGGCGGTGCGCTCTTCTGGGGCAAGCTGGCCGGGTGGGTGGGCGCCAAGCAGTCGATCCTGATCAGCCTGGTGATCTGGGCCGGGGTCGTGATCTACGCCTACGCCGGGCTGCAGGGCGACACCCGCGTGCTCCAGTTCTGGATCCTGGGTGCCTTCATCGCCGTCGTGATGGGCGGCAGCCAGGCGATCAGCCGCAGCCTGTTCGCCCAGATGATCCCGGCCGGCAGGGAGGCCGAGTTCTATTCGTTCTACGAGGTCAGCGAGCGCGGCACGTCATGGACCGGGCCGCTGCTGTTCGGCGTGATGAACCAGGTGTTCGGCAGCCTGCGCCCGGCGATCCTGTCGCTGATCTTCTTCTTCATCATGGGGCTGATCCTGCTGCCGTTCGTCAACGTCAAGAAGGCGATCGACGACGCGCGGCGGGCTCCGGAGGGGTAGGCCGACGCGGCCCCCCGGGCCTTCGGCGCGTCGCACACGCGCCGGCGGGAATTCGGCAATGACAGGCGAGCATCGGCAGGTGTAGGGGCGAAGCATGCTTCGCCCCTACGTAATGCGGAGGACCGACATATGGCCGGGGCGGCCTACGCCGCCCCGCCGTCGCTGCGAGGAGGTCGCATGAAGTGGATCACACGTTCCCACGTCCACGTTGATCGCGTGGCCTGTCCCTGGCTGATCACTCGTTTCATCGACAACCAGGCCGAGTTCCTGTTTGCGCCCAAGAGCCAGATCGATCGGCTGGCCAAAGAAACGGACGCCATCCCGTTCGACGTGCCCGGCGTCGAGCTGGGCCACCAGGACGGCCGCTGTTCCTTCGAGTCGTTTCTGCTTAAGTACGACCTGAAAGACCCGGCCCTTCAGCGGCTGGCGCGAATCGTCCACGCTGCCGATGTGGCCGCCGATCTTGATACGGATCCCGTCGCCCGCGGCCTGGAAGCGATCGCAGCCGGTTTCAGCCTGCGTTACCCGGACGACGAGGAAAACCTGGCCATCCAGTTCGAGGTCTACGACGCGCTCTACGCCTGGTGCCGGCTCCAGGTAAGCCGCGCAGGCTGACGGCGCGCGTGCCTCGCCCGAGCCTCGATCTGTACCTGCTGTTCGGCACGCGCATGGCGCGCATGTTCGCCTACGGCGCCGTCTCCGTCATCCTGGTTCTCTACCTCGTGCAGCGCGGCCTCGGCGAAGCCACCATCGGCCTGTTGCTGACGCTGACGCTGCTTGGCGACACGGCCATCTCGCTTTGGCTGACGACGCACGCCGACCGGTTCGGCCGCCGCCGCACGCTCTTGACCGGTGCCGGATTGATGATCGGCGCCGGGGCCGTCTTTGCCGCCACCGGAAACGTACCCCTGCTGCTGGCGGCGGCGACCATCGGGGTCATCAGCCCGAGCGGGTATGAGGTGGGACCGTTTCTAGCCGTCGAACAGGCAGGCCTCACGCTCCTGGTCTCACCGGCTAAGCGAACCTCGGTCTTCGCCTGGTACAACCTGTGTGGGTCTTTTGCCACGGCGCTTGGCGCCGTTGTCGCAGGCATCCTGACGCAGTCCCGAATCGATGCCGGGAGTTCGGCCCTGGAGGGCTATCGGGCCGTACTGATGCTGTACGCTGCCATGGGCCTGGTGCTGGCCGTGGCGTTCGGATTTCTTTCCCCCAGGGTTGAGACTCTTCGCGACTCGCGCGGTGATCGAGGCTGGTGGGGGTTGGGGCGGTCGCGCCGGGCCGTTCTCCGTCTCTCGGGACTGTTCTCGCTGGATGCGTTCGGGGGCGGCTTCGTCGTCCAGACCGTCGTGGCGTACTGGTTTCACCTGCGCTTCCAGGTCTCGCCGGCCGCGCTGGGAGCGATCTTCTTTGCCACGAACCTGCTGGCCGGGATCTCAGCCCTTATGGCGGCGCGGCTTGCCCGACGCTTCGGGTTGATCCGGACGATGGTCTTCACCCACATCCCCTCCAACTTGCTGCTCGTCCTGGTGCCGCTCATGCCTTCCCTGCCGCTGGCGGTCGCACTCCTGCTGCTTCGCTACATGATTTCGCAGATGGATGTCCCCGCCCGGCAGTCGTACACGATGGGTCTGGTGGACCCCGAGGAACGCTCGGCCGCGGCCGGCGTCACGGGTGTTGCCCGCACGACCGGCGCAGCGCTGTCGCCCGGACTGGCCTCGGCGATGGTCGCCTCAGGCGCGTGGATGAGTCTTCCCTTCTTCCTGGCGGGGAGCATCAAGCTGGCCTATGACCTGCTCCTGTATCGCGGGTTCCGTCACCAGCCGGTGCAGGACGAAACGGGCCCTCGGCTCCTGTAGCCCACCACGGCGGGAAGGTGGCCGGGTGGGAGATGACGGTGCAGGGGCACGGCATGCCGTGCCCCTGCACTTTTCCGGGCAGGGATGATCGGCGTCCGGATGGAGCATCACCCGCGTGGGACATTTGGCGTGCATCGCATTTGAAGGTTGCCTCGGGGGGCGAGTGCGGGCTGGATCTGGCTGCACGGGCACGGCACGAAGGATCGGATCATTCGGTAGACCGGGCAAGCTCCGATTGATGCCCAGCCCGCCGGGTCAACTTCAGTCCGTTCTAGGGCGGCCCGAGAATCCTCTCCCTGGGGATCGCTCGCGACAACTTGCCTGCACTGCGGGAAGCAGCTGGAGAGTTGCCAATCGTGTGACGGACGCCGACCTCTCCCGGTTTGCGCGATCACCATACCGGGTTCCTCCGAAGCGCTCATTCACCTTCAGGCCATGTCTGGCAAGCCGTCCCAAGCCCTGAAGTGGCGCCGGCCGGAAGTAGCAGGATCCCCTAGTCTAGGTCACCACTTACGATGGTCACCAAGAATCCGCTCATCTCACGAGACTCCTGCTTCAGTTTCCCGGGCCCCTGCCCTATGCCTTTTTGGGCAAGGTAAACACTGGTCTCCAGTCCGAGATGGGCATCGCGGAGCTGGCTAGACCATGTCTCCCATTCGTTCGGCAACGGACGCGCCTCGGCGAACACAACTGGCATCTTGCCCCTCCCGAAGGAGGACACGATCTCCTCTTTCTGCGCATCTGTTGGAGGGCTTTGTCTGTAAGAGATGAACAAATAGCCCTTCTTGGGTTTGGATCCAAAGAGTGGCATCGATGCCTCCCTAGCTGGAAGAGTGAGTTGCTGCCCAACAAGCGGTCATCATGCGCGATGCGTTTGTGCGACCTATCACCCCCTTCCCGGTGGGAACAGACGGCATGTGCTGCCAGTTTCGGAATCAGACGCCCAACAGGGCGAATCTAGTCCGATGCAGGCCGGAGGGCAGACTCGACTTGCCGCATTGCGCACCCCGCTCCACGGCATGCCTTGCCCCTTCACGCGATGGGCAGATCGTCGCGCGATCGGGGATCAGAGCGGCTCGAATCGCGCCGTGAAGTGGCGCATCAGCCGGGGCTGGTAGGTGATGCGGTAGCCGCGGACCTCGGTCTTGCGGGCGGCGATGCGGCCGACCGCCTCCGCCACGAAATCAAGGTGGGCCTGCGTGTACGTGCGCCGCGGCAGCGCCAGACGCACAAGCTCCATCAACGGGTAGACCATTTCGCCGGTTGCTTCCTCTACCCGCGCAAACATCACCGAGCCCAGCTCGACGCCGCGCACGCCGCCTTCCAGGTACAGCTCGACGGCCAACGCCTGACCGGGGAATTCGCCGCGCGGGATGTGCGCCAGGAACGCGCCGGCATCGATGTACACGGCGTGGCCGCCTGGAGGCTGGATCACCGGCACGCCGAGGTCCAACATGCGCTGCGCCAGGTAGGCCACCTGGCCGACCTGGTACGCCAGATACCCTTCCTCCAGGCCCTCCCACAGGCCGACGGCCATCGCGTCGAGATCGCGGCCGGACAGCCCGCCGTAAGTTGGGAACCCCTCGCGCAAGATCAGCTCGTTGCAGGCGCTCTGATACAGCTCGTCATCGTTCATCGCCAGGAAGCCGCCCATGTTGACAATGGCGTCCTTCTTGGCGCTCATCGTGGCGCCGTCGGCCAGCGCGAACATCTGCCGGGCGATCTCGCGCACCGGCAACTGGGAGCAGCCCGGCTCCCGCTGTTGGATGAAGAAGGCATTCTCGGCGTAGCGGCAGGCGTCGATGAAGAACGGAATCCGGTGCCGGCGGTAGATCGCACTCACCTGGCGCAGATTCTCGAGCGAGACCGGCTGCCCGCCCACGCCGTTGCTGGTGATGGTCATCATGCCCAGAGGGATGTTCTCCGCGCCGAACGCGCTCGATGAACGCCTCCAGCGCCGCCAGGTCCATGTTGCCCTTGAACGGATGCAGATCGGAAGCATGCGCTGCTTCCGGAATGGCCAGGTTCGTCGGCCGGCCGCCGCGGTCGAGGATGTTGCCCTCGGTCGTGTCGAAATGCGTGTTGGACGGGATGAACAGTCCGGGCTTGACCAGCAGCTTGGTCAGGATGTTCTCGGCGGCGCGGCCCTGATGGGTGGGCATGAAGTGGCGGAATCCGAAGATCGTGTCGATGGCATCTTTCAGGCGATAGAAGGAGCGTGCCCCGGCATACAACTCGTCGCCCAGCATCATGGCTGCCCACTGCCGGTCGCTCATCGCGCCGGTCCCGGAGTCGGTCAGCAGGTCGACGTAGATGTCGTCCGAGCGCAGCCCGAACACGTTGTAGCCGGCGGCCTTCATGGCCGACAGGCGTTGTGCCCGATCGAGGCTGCGGATCGGCTCGACGACCTTGATGCGAAACGGCTCAGCCGGGTACGCTGGCATACACGCCTCCCCCTATTCAGACTGCCACGAGTCTAGCATCGCCGCACGGAGGAGCAAAGTGCCGCGGTATACTGCGCGCATGCGGCTGGGGACCCGGGGCTTGCGATGGGTGGGTGCAGTCAGCCTGACGGCGTGCGGCTTGCTGGCGGCAGGGCTCGTCTGGCCGTCCCCGCGGGCAGCGCGTCGAGCTGGCATGGTCCGCCGAACAGGTGCAGTCCGCATGGGTCTCCCTGCGGACGGAGTCCACATCGAGTGACGCTGCGTCGGCTCCGGGTCTGACGGTGGCGATCGATTCGCCCGGCCTGGCGTCTGAAAGGCCGTCGCGAGCGGCTCGAACTAACCGTCCATGTCTCGCCGGACAGCCGCGAACTTCCGGTCTACACCCTGGCCGCCGAGGTCGTCTCGGCGGAGGTCCAGGTCAGCCCTGCTGGAGAATCGGGCCAGGCGCTGCGGCCAGCGACTGCCTTCACATGGAACCTCGTCGCACGGCACACGCCCGAGGCCACCGCTACGATACTGGTCCGGTTGCGGCGGCATGCGGCGGGAGGGGAAGTCGAAGCGGAGCGTCTGCTTCTGGCCCGCGAGCTCGTTGCTCCCGGTTCGCACGCTAGCCGGCCTCTCGGCGCCCGCCGCGACGTGGGCCGCCGGCATCCTGGGGCTTGCCGGCGGGATCTTGTGGTTCGCTGCCTGCCTGCCGCGCACACGTTGAGGAGATTGCATGGAGCCTGCTGCCCTGTCCATCGTGACGATGACGCTTGGTCCGGTGCAAACCAATTCGTATCTGGTGGCCGACCCGGAGGCCCGGGTGGCGGCGGTGATCGATCCGGCGTGGGACGGTGCGGCGATCGTCCGGGAGGCCGAACAGCGCGGGTGGCAGATCACCGATCTCTGGCTGACGCACGCGCATTTCGATCATTTCGGCGGGGCCGGAGGAGTGGCCGACGGGGTTGATCCGGCGCCAGCGCGTCGCCCTGCACCCGCTCGACCAGCCCATGTGGCGCTTGAATGGCGGCGCGGCATGGTTCGGCATTCCCGCGTTTGATCCGGGTCCGGAGCCGACGATCGAGCTGGCCGACGGCATGCAGCTCTTGCTCGGTGCATTCACCTTCGAGGTGCGGCATGCCCCCGGGCATGCGCCCGGTCACGTCATGTTCTACTGCGCGCGGCAAAGCTGTCTGTTCTGCGGCGACGTGCTCTTCGAAGGCAGTGTCGGCCGCACCGACCTGCCGGGCGGGGATTGGGAGACACTGCTGGCCAGCATCCACAGCCGCATCCTCAACCTGCCGGATGAGGTCCAGATCTACCCCGGGCATGGGCCTTCGACGACGGTCGGCAGGGAGCGGACGACGAATCCGTTTCTGGGGGGATGAAGGAGAGCTGTCAGCTTTCAGCGATCAGCTGATGGCAACGAGCAACTAGCAGCTAGCCCATAGGAACCTATCGATGGCCGCTAACTGCAGATCGCAAAAAACTGGATACATACTGCCGATTGCTGTCGTTGCCAATCGCCGACGCATCGCAAATTGCTGACAGCTAATTGCTGGTAGCTTGTCGCTGACCGCTGACCGCTGACCGCTGACCGCCAAATGCTAGTAGCTAATAGCCAGCAGCTTCCCTTCCTCACTTCCCCTCCACCGCCTGAATCCACGCCAGCCAATCGCGCACCGGCCCTCGCGGCTCGCTCGGTGCGATGGCGACGACCTGTGCCACCAGCCCGTAGCTGTCCGGGACACGCGCCTCGGACTCAGGCAGCACGCCATCCAGACGAAGGGGAATGCTCCCGGCAGGCAGGGAGCTGAGCGGGAGCAAAGCCAATGCCCCAGGATCTTCTTCCAGCAGCCCGAGTGCCTGGTCGGGTGTGGCGATCAGGCGCGAGCCGGAGGCGTAAGGCCGACCGAGCATCAGCAATTCGTCGAGGACCTGTCGCAAGTCGTCCCCGGGCAATGAGAGGACGGGCTGCACGGCCCGGTCATTCCCGCCAAGCTCAGACCAGCGGAGGGTGCGGCCGGCAAGCAGGTCGACCAGGGCACGCCGCGTCACCTCGCTCACGCCCGAGCCGCTGCCCGACACGACCGCGATCGGATCGCGGGCCAGCGTGGTCGCGAACCAGCCGTCCTGCGGCACGAGCGCTCCGATGGCGACGACATACTCTCCCCGACCCAACCCCTTCGAGTGCCACGCCGGCCTGCACGATCTCCAGGTCGAACGGAAGGGGGCCGAGCTCCTCCAGATAAGCGTGCGCCCATGCCAGGACGCGAGGCGCAAAGGCGGGTGTCACGGCCACCCGCGGGACAGGGCCGGGGACCGGCGTCGGGGTGGGCGTGGGTGAGCAGGCGCCGAGCGCGGCGCTGATCACCATCGACAGCGCCGCCGCACCGGGCGCCAGCCGCGCGGCCATCCCAGGGAGAACCGTGGAGAGTCTCCAGGACATCAGCCGCCTCGCACGAGCCCGATCGTCAGACCGAGCAGCCCGACGAGCGCGCAGTAGGCGCTGAAGACGGCCAGCGAGTGCCGCGTGACGAAACCCAGCAGCCAGCGGATCGAGGCGTAGCCGACGATCGCGGCGGAAGCGAATCCGACCAGCACCGGCAGGCACGTAGGCCGCGGCGCTGGGCAGCGCGGCGAGGTCGCCGAGGGCAAGCACACCGGCGCCGATCATGACCGGGATCGAAAGCAAGAACGAGAAGCGCGCCGCGCCGGGCCGATCGAGGCCGCGCATCAGCCCGGCCGAGATGGTTGCTCCCGATCGCGAGAGACCCGGGAACAACGCCAGTGCCTGCGCCAGGCCGATCCAGACGGCGTCCGTCCATGTGGCCAACTCGAGGGGCCTGAGGCGCTTGCCGATCCGCTCGCCCGCCAGAAGCAGCGCTGCGGTTGCCAGCAGGAAGCCGGAGGTTGCCAGCGGGACTGCCGAAGGCGGTTTCCACGATGTCCTTCAATGCCACGCCGGCGATGACGGCGGGGATCGTCCCCAGGACAATCAAGACCGCCAGCCGTACATAGGGATCCTGGATAGCCTGGCGGTGGACCAGCGCCTGGAGGGTGGCGCGCAGCATGTGGACCAGGTCTTTCCAGAAGTAGGCGATGACGGCCACGAGCGTCCCCATCTGCACCAGGACGTCGAAGGCGAACGCCGCGCCGGGATCGAACTCCCATCCGAGCGCCCACGGCACCAGAACCAGGTGGGCCGACGACGACACCGGCAGGTATTCGGTGAGGCCCTGGACGATCCCGAGGACGAGCGCCTGGAACAGGGTCAACGACTACTCCTCCTCCGGCCGGTGCTTTTGGTAGCCGGCACGGAAATCGGCGGCGAACGCCGGCAGCGATCCGGCGAGGACCGCCACGCGCAGATCGGCGGCCAGAGAGATCAAGAGGCGCAGGTTGTGGATCGAGAGCAGGGTGGCCGACAACATCTCGCCGGCCACGATCAGATGCCGCAGGTAGGCGCGGGTGAAGGTGCGGCAGGCGTAGCAGTCGCAGTCGCCGTCGATCGGGCGCTCGTCCTCGGCATACGCCGCGTTATGCAGGTTGAGCCGGCCCTGGCGTGTCAGGGCGGCGTGGTTGCGCGCCATGCGCGTCGGGAGGACGCAGTCGAACAGATCGATCCCGCGCACGACGCCTTCCACCAGGTCCTCCGGCGATCCGACGCCCATCAGGTAACGCGGCCTGTCTTCCGGAAGGATCGGATCGACCGCCTCGAGCATCGCCAACATGTCGTCCTTCGAACTCACCGACCGAGAGTCCCCCGATGGCGATGCCGGGGAAGTCCAGGGAAGCGATGTGAGCGGCCGAATGCGCCCGCAGGTCGGGGAAGATGCCCCCCTGCACGATCCCGAACAGCGCCTGATCGTCGCGCCGCTTGGCGCGCAGGCAGCGTTCGGCCCACACGTGCGTGCGCTTCAGCGCCTGCTCGTTGTAGGCCCGGTCATGAGGCTCGGCGCACTCGTCGAGCACCATGATGATATCCGCCCCGAGGTCCTCCTCGGTGGCGATGACCAACTCGGGCGTGAAGCGGTGCGTCGAACCGTCGAGGTGCGATTGGAAGGTGACACCGTCGTCGTCGATCTGGCGACGGTCGGCGAGCGAGAAGACCTGGAAGCCGCCGAAGTCCGTGAGCAGCGGGCCGTCCCAGGCCATGAAGGCGTGCAGGCCGCCGCGCTCCGCCACGCGGCGTGCCCCGGGGCGCAAGTAAAGATGGTAGGTGTTGGCCAGCACCAGGCTGGCGCCGAGGGTCCGGAGTTGATCGGGCGTGACGGCCTTGACGGTGGCCTGCGTGCCGACGGGAGCGAAGACCGGCGTATGCAGGTCGCCGTGAGGGGTGTGGAAAACTCCGGCGCGGCCGCGACCATCGCGGCCCACCAGGTCAAAGGTGAAAGGCATCATGCGTCACAAGTTCCAGAATAGATGAAGGCCGGCCAGGATGAGCGGCACGAGGATCAACAGTAGCCATCCGCCGACCCGGAGGAAATCGCGTGTGGCATACCCGCCCGGGCCCATCACCAGCGTATTCACCGGATGCCCGACGGGGGTGAGGAACCCGAGGGACGAGCCGAGGGCGACGGCCATCGCCAGGCCGCGGGGGTCGGCGCCCGTCTCGTGTCCGATGGCCACCGCGATCGGCGCCAGCAGGATCGGCACGGCGACCTGGCCGCCGATCACCTGGCTGAGCACCCCGGCGACGAGGAGCAGGATCGCTGCCAGGGCGAGTGACGGCATATCGCGGGCGACGCTTAGCAGCCCGTTGGCGGCGACGTCGGCCAGCCCGGTGCTGACCAGGGCGGTGCCCAGCGGCCACATGCCGGCGATCAGGAAGATCGCCTTCCATTCGATCGCCCGGTAGCCGTCGTCCATCGAGACACAGCCGGTAAGCAGCAGCAGCGCCGTCCCCGCCAGCGCCGCCACCGGGACGGGCAACCAGGCCATGGCCGCGACGATCAAGGTCACCAGCGTGATACCGGCCGCCAGGCGCGTCTTGCGCGGCCGCAGGACCGCATCCGGATCCTCTTCCAACAGCAGGAAGTCGCGCTCATCGCGCAGCAGGCCGAAGCGTTCCGCCGGTCCCTGAACGAGCAGCGCGTCGCCGGGCTGCAGGCGCATCTCGGGCACGCCCTCCACCACCGGCTTGTCGCGGCGCCATAGGGCCAGGACGTTCAGCCCGTACTTCTCGCGGAAGTGCAGCTCGCGCAGTGTCTTGCCCGCCGACCGGGCGTGGGGGGAAAGAACGATCTCGCCCAGGATCGCCTCGGAGTTGGCGACCTCATGAGCCATCTCGGGTTCGGCCTGCTGTCGCAGCCCGTAGGACGCCAGGACGTCCAATCGTGCGGCTGTCCCCTGGGCGAGCACGACATCGCCTTCGAGGATGATCTCGTCCGGTGACGGCGAGACGATCACGTGACCGTTGTGCGCCACGCCGACGACCGTCAGGCCGAGCCGCCCGGCCCATTCGCCCTGACGCAGCGACAACCCGGCCATGGCCGAACCAGGCAGCACGCGCACCTCGCACAAGGTGTGCTCGATTCCGTACATCGTGGTCAGCTCGGCGCGGAGCCGGACGGCCCTGGCGCTCTGCCCGGCGGGATAGCGCTCGGGCAGCAAGCGCCGCCCGGCAAGCGTCAGGTAAGCCGCCCCTGCGGCGACAATCGGAATCCCGATGGGGAGGAACGACAGCAGCGTGAACGGCGCGAGCCCGGCGTCGCGCAACGTCCCGCTGACGATGATGTTGGCGGTCGTCAGCAGCGTGGCCATGCCGCCGAGGATCGTGCCGAAGGCCAGCGGCATCAGCAATCGCGACGGCGCCGTGCGCGTCTGTCGGGAGACGCTGATCACGGCTGGCAGCAGGACGCCGGCGGCGGCCAGGTTGTTCATGAACAGGGAGAGCAACGCAGCCGCCAGCGTGGTGAACAAGACCGCCCGCCGTTCCCCGCCGCCGCTGAAACGGAGCAAGCGTTGGCCGAGCAAAAGCGTCAGGCCCGTCTGCTGCATCGCCTCTCGAGATGATGAAGATCGCCAGGATCGTCAGGACGGCCGGGCTGCTGAAGCCGGCGAACGCCTCCGCCGGTGTGACCAGGCGTGAGAGCGCCAGCGTCACGAGCGTTAGCAGGGCGACCAGGTCGGCTCGGATCCGGGTGGCGATGAGCAGGACCGCGGCGATCGTGATGACCGCCAACAGGAAGACGGCGGAGGGGGGCATGACGCGCCGATTATAGCCTGTCCGCGTGCTAGAATCGGCCACCTGAGGCGCGCCTCGTCCATGACGTCATCCGCTCCGGCTCCCCGCACCGCACCCCGACTGGCGACATGGGTTGAAGTCGATCTCGCCTGTCTCGAGACCAACGTTCGCCACCTGGTGCGCCTGGCATCGGTGCCGCTGATGGCCGTGGTGAAAGCCAACGGCTACGGTCACGGTGCGGTTCCGGCCGCCACCGCCGCGCTGCGCGGCGGGGCGACGTGGTGCGGCGTGGCTCGGCCCGAGGAGGCCCTCGAGCTGCGTCGAGGCGGGTTGGGCTGCCCGATCCTGCTGCTCGGTTGGGCGCCCCGCGAGGCGCTGGCGGAACTGGTGGCCGGGTCCGTCTCGCTGACCGTGTGGAGCGCGTCGCAGGTCGAAGAGATCGCCGGCGTGGCGCGCACCCTCGGCCGGAAGGCGCGCCTGCACCTCAAGGTCGACACCGGGATGGCCCGCCTGGGCGTGCAACCGCCCGAGGCAGTCGAGTTTGCCCGCCGGATTGGAGAAACCGACGGCGTCACACTCGAGGGCGTATTCACCCACTTTGCGTACGCCGACGACCCTGCCTCCGGCGTCACACAAACCCAGGAATCAGAACTTCGTTCCGTCGAATCGGCACTGACTGCCGCAGGGTTGCGCCCCGGGTTGGTCCACGCGGCCAACTCCGCCGGCATGCTCCTGCGGCGGAGCGCGCGCTTCGACCTGGTGCGGCCCGGCATCGCCCTGTACGGCCTCGAGCCCTCCCCCCTGTGCCCCTTACCGTCGGCGCTGCAACCGGCGCTCTCCTGGAAAGCCGTGTTGACCCAGGTGAAGGTTGTGCCGTCTGGGCGCGGGGTGAGCTACAGTCACCAATACACCACGGCGCGCGACGAGCGCATCGGGACTGCCGCCGTGGGGTATGGCGACGGATATCGCCGCACCGACGGAAACCAGGTGCTCGTCGGCGGACGACGCGTGCCCATCGTCGGCCGAGTGTGCATGGACCAGGTGCTGGTGCAGTTGGATGCGGCGCCGGAGGCCCGGGCCGGCGATGAGGTGGTGCTGATCGGCGCTCAGGACGGGGAACGGCTGCGCGCCGAGGACCTGGCGTCGGCCTGGGGGACGATCGCCTACGAAGTCGTATGCGGGATCACCGCCCGTGTCCCGCGCCGCTACACTTGAATCTCACCTGATCGCCGTGTGGCTAAAGGAACAAGGTGTGCTCCCCCCCGAACTGCAATCACGCGCGGCGGGGTAGCCTGATGGAGATGCGTATGGGCGGGTTTCAAACCCGCCCCTACGCCGCACACGGTGGAATTGGCCCGTCAGGAAGAACCATCCTCGTGAGGACGCCAGGTAAGGCGCGAGCATGCGCGGCGCTCCGAATGACGGACAAGGGCAGTTCGCGATCGCTACACGGTGGCACCGCCCGTGCGGCATCACGGCAAAGATCGCCTGGCCCTCAGCGCATCCCACACCGCCAACGCCGGCTTGGGCGAGCCGTCTTGTGACTGTAGCCCGACGGACGAGAAGAGCCCCAGCGTGTCGACGTCCTGCTCCCCAACGCCATTCTGGCGCATCACCTTGGAGTAGGACTCGGTGTTGAAGTCCGTGAGCAGCAGGTAGATCCAGAACCTCAAACGCGAGCCGATCTGCACGTCGATGGCCTGCAAGTAGGCCACCTGATCCTGCGGGGCACCGACGAAGGGCCCAACCGGCGAAGACGTGTATCCGCCTTCGGCCACCGCCAAAGGTTTGTCCGTCCGGGCAAGCAGCGGCGTGTAGTAGTCGTCGGGGATCTCGTCACCCCCGCCGAACGCGGCGAAGGGATAGGACGAGATCACCCAAAGGTCCAATTGAGGTTCGAAGGCTTCGACCTGCTCCCAGTTGGTCTGGTATGCCTGGCGTCCCTCGGCGGCGGCGGCGAACAGGTTGTTCAGATCCTCCCACTGGAATGTCACGAAGACCTGCGTCTCGGGCGACTCCTGCTTGACGGCGGCGTAGACCTCGCGGTACAGGCTGAGGAAGTGCGGGAAGTCCTCAGGGTGGGCGTCGGCGTAGGTATTGATCTCCGACGCCAGGCCCAGATAGCGCGGATGGAAAGTGCGCACGACCCAAGCTGTGAACTCGGTGAAGGCGCCTCGCACGTCCGGATTCTCGAAGCTCGCCGGCCAGTCCTCCGGGCAGCCCCATGAACTCGCGCCGGTTGAGGCCATTCAGCGGATCGACGACGAAGATCGGCTCCAGCCCGTTCTGGTGCGCCAGCGTGACCTGATTGCGGATGTCGAGCAGCGGCTGCGTTTCGGCCTCGCCCTCCAGCGGAAACGCCTGCCAGGGGATGTTCTGCTGGAGCAGAACGACGTCGGCGTGGCGCGCCATGTCGGTGAAATGGTTCAGGACGCTCTCGAGCGAGACCTCCGGTGGGGAGGGGAAGAACCCGTAAGCCGTCACCCCGGGCGGCAGCGGAGTAATGTGAGGGGTAGGCACTGGCGCCGGGATACCTGGAGACCCGCAGGCCAGACCGGCCAGGAGCAGCGCGACCACCATCAGCCAGACCTTCGACATCCGCAACCCTCCCGGAATGGGATGAACGCATTCGCGACGGCTGTAGGACATACAGGGCGGAGGGCGTGCAGGTTGCAGCCTAGTTGATAGACAGGTAGGGGCGAAGCACCCGGCAGTTAAGGGTGCTTCGCCCCTACGGTGACGCTTGGACCTATCCCTTATGCGTACCGCTGCCGCACGCTGGGGATCAGATACTCTTCGAAGGAGCGCCGGAAATCGTAATCGGGCTTCCAGCCCCAGTCGCGGCGGGCGGCGCTGTCGTCGACGTCCGCCGGCCAGCTGTCGACGATCCCCTGGCGGGGCGCGTCGGGGGCGAAGCTGATCTTTGCCGAGGGAAAGGCGCGGACGATCATGTCCAGGATCTTTGCCGCCGTGGGGCTGTAGCTGGTGACGTTGTACACCAGCTGGCGCAGGTTCTCGCGCGGCGCCGACTCGAGGAGCAGCAGCGCCTTGATGGCGTCGGGCATGACCATGAATGGCAGCTGGCTATCCCGCCGGACGAAGCAGGCGTAGGCCTTGCCCTGCGCCGCATGGTGCAGCATCTCGGGGCCGTAGTCGCTCGTGCCGCCGGTGGGGACGGTCAGGGCGCTGATCAACCCCGGGAACCGCAGGGCGCGGAAATCGATCCGCGGCGCGGCCGCCCCGGGCTCCAGGCGCCGGTAGTGCAGTGCGTAGTAGCGGCCCAGGTGCTCGCAGGTCAGCTTGTTGACCCCGTACATCGTGGCTGGAAAACACCACTCGTCTTCGCGCACGACGCGCCCCTCACGCCCTTTGGTCTCCAGATCGGGGAGGCCGTACGCAGCGATCGACGACGGGTAGATGAACTTGACCGAGCGTCCCGCGGCGCGGGATTGCTCCGTCGCCATCCGAAGGAGTTGCAGCGTCCCGTCGACATTGATTCGGTGGGCGAGCTCCGGATCGCGCTCGCCTTTGGTCGACAGGATCGACGCCAGGTGATAGATCGTGGTGAAGACGTACTCGCGCCCGAGGCGCTTGATCAACTCCGGATCAGTGATATCCCCCTGGAGGAAAATCTGGCAGTCAGCCCGCAGGCCGGGGTCCAGAGCCTGGATGTCGGTGGCGACAATCCGGCTGGCGCCTCCAGAACACAGATGGTGGATCAGCCCGTGGCCGATCTCACCGTTGGCGCCGGTGATCAGAACGGTGTCGTCCTGGGGCATGGGCGATGGCCTCACGCAGACTTCGGGGTTGGAGCCAGGAGTTTAGCACAGGCGGTCCGGCGGGAGAGGGAGAGCATGACCTGGAAGGTGGCTTTGTCACCTGTCATGTCGTGCCTTTCAGCTTGACTTCCGCCTGCGCGCTCCGTAGAATCATCTGACAAGCGAGCACAGACAGGGAAGAGCCCCGGCCGGCCGGCCGGGCACCGAAGGGGCAAGCTCGAGGGCCGGTGCAGTCCCGGGCGAAACTCTCAGGTCCAAGGACCCTTCTGGCCGCACCTCTGGAAAGCCGCAAGGCGCCGATGGGGCAAGTCCCGCACGGGACGAATCTCTCAGGCCGCAGACAGAGGGCGCACCCAAGCCTACGGGTGCGCCCTTTTCCCTTCGATCCCTGCGCCAGGATGCCACACGAATCAGGAGGATACGATGGAGTTCCCGAAGGACCTCAAGTACACGGCCAGCGATGAATGGGTCCGCCTCGAGGGCAAGACGGCGACGGTCGGGGTGAGCGACTACGCCCAGAGCCAGCTGTCCGACATCGTCTTCGTCGAGGTGACGGCGGCGGTCGGCGAGACGCTGGATAAGGGCAAGGCCTTCGCCTCGGTCGAGTCCGTCAAGGCAGCCTCGGAGATCTACATGCCGGTGAAGGGCAAGATCGTGGCGGTGAACGACGCACTGCCCGGGTCGCCCGAGGTGGTCAACAGCGACCCGTACGGGAAGGCGTGGATGATCCGGATGGAGGTCGCCGATCCGGGTGAGGTAGCCGGGTTGATGGACGCCGGGGCCTACGCCAAGCACTGCGACGAACGGAGCCACTAATGACGTACATCCCGCACACCGAAGACGATCGGCGGACGATGCTGAAAGCCGTCGGCGTGCGCTCGCTGGACGACCTGTTTCAGGCCGTCCCGGCGGGTGTGCGCTTCCCCGATCTGGACCTGCCGGAGGCGGTCTCCGAGCTCGAAGTGATGGAGGAGCTGCAGGCGCTTTCGGAAGCGAACCTGGACGCGCGCCACACGGCGTGCTTTCTGGGCGCCGGCGCCTACAACCACTTCGTGCCGTCGGTCGTCGATCACATCCTGCGCCGGGGCGAGTTCTACACCGCCTACACGCCCTATCAACCGGAAATCTCGCAGGGCACTCTCCAGGCGATCTTCGAGTACCAGTCGCTGATCTGCAATCTGACCGGGATGGATGTGTCCAACGCCTCGCACTACGACGGCGCCACGGCGTTGGCCGAAGCCGTTATCCTGGCCTTCAACCATCATCGCGGCAAGCGGACCAAGGTGATCCTCTCGCCCGGCATCCACCCGCATTACCGCGGGACGGTCCGCACGTATATGCAGGGCATGGGCATGACGCTGGCCGGCGACGATGCGCTGGGCAACGACAGTGCCGCGCTGGCCGGGCTGCTGGACGCGGACACGATGATGGTCGCCGTCCAGTACCCCGACTTCTTCGGCCGGATCGAGGACTTCACGGCGCTGGGAAAGGCGGCCCATGCCGTCGGCGCGCTGCTGTGTGTGTGCGTCAACCCGCTGGCGCTCGGGCTGCTGCGCCCGCCTGTGGATTTCGACGCCGATGTGGTCGTCGGCGACGGGCAGCCGCTCGGCATCCCGATGTCGTTCGGCGGGCCGTCGCTCGGCCACTTCACCGTGCGCAAGGAATTCGTGCGCAAGATGGCCGGACGGTTGGTGGGCGAGACGGTCGACAGCCGCGGTGAACGCGGCTTTGTCCTGACCCTCAGCACGCGCGAGCAGCACATCAAGCGCGAGAAGGCCACGTCGAACATCTGCACCAACGTCGCCCTGATGGCGTTGGCCTCGGCCGTGTACCTGTCGGTCATGGGCAAGCAAGGCCTGCGCCAGGTCGCCGAGCTGTGCTACCACAAGGCGCATTACGCCGCCGAGCAAATCCGCGGCCTGAAGGGCTACACCATCTGGAACCAGGGCGAGTTCTTCCACGAATTCGTCGTGCGCTGCCCGCGCCCCGTCGCCGAGATCAACCGCTTCCTGCTGGAGGAGTGCGACTCGCTCGGCGGTTACGACCTGGGGCGCGACTACCCCGAGCTGAAGGATCACATGTTGATCGCCGTCACCGAAATGAACTCCAAGGAGCAGATCGACGATCTGGTCGCCGGGCTCAAGGAGGTGGCTCATGTCTGAGCCCCTGATCTACGATCTGTCGGCGCCCGGCCGTCCGGGCGTGACGCTGCCGGCGCCGGATGTGCCCCTCACGGCGCTGCCGAAAGGGCTCGTGCGCAAAGACCTGCCCCTGCCGGAGCTGTCCGAGCTCGACGTCGTGCGTCATTTCGTTCGCCTGTCCCACCTCAACCACAGCATCGACACCGGCTTCTACCCTCTGGGTTCGTGCACGATGAAGTACAACCCGAAGGTCAACGAGGACGCCGCTCGGCTCCCCGGCTTCGCCTTCTCCCACCCGCTGCAGGATCCGGAAACGGCTCAGGGCAACCTGGCGCTGATGTACTCGGTCCAGGAGTGGCTGAAGGAGATCGGCGGTTTCGAGGGCATGAGCTTGCAGCCGGCCGCCGGCGCACACGGTGAGCTGACCGGCATCCTGATCATCCGCGCCTATCACCGCTCGCGCGGCGATCTTCGACGCACCAAGATCCTGATCCCCAACTCGGCCCACGGTACCAACCCGGCTAGCACGGCCATGAGCGGGCTGGAGGTGGTCGAATTGCCGTCGGACGATCGCGGCAACGTCGACCTGCAGGCGCTGCGGGCGGTGTGTGACGACACCGTCGCCGGCCTGATGCTCACCAACCCGAACACGCTCGGGTTGTTTGAGGAGCACGTGCAGGAGGTGGTCGACCAGATCCACGCGTGCGGGGGCCTTGTCTACGGCGACGGCGCCAACATGAACGCCCTGCTGGGCATCGTCCGTCCCGGCGACCTGGGCATCGATGTCATGCACTACAACCTGCACAAGACCTTCTCGACGCCGCACGGCGGCGGGGGCCCCGGATCCGGGCCGGTCGGCGTGCGCCAGGCGCTGGTCGACTTCCTCCCCGGGCCGATCGTCGAGGTGATCGAGGTCGGCGACGAGGACGAGGCGCCGCTCTTCGGGCTGGCGATGCCCAAGAACACGATCGGCAGGGTCAAGTCGTTCCATGGCCACTTCGGGATGCTGGTGCGCGCCTACACCTACATCCGGATGCAGGGCAAGCAGGGGATGCGCGCCATCTCCGACCATGCCGTGCTGAACGCCAACTACCTGCGGACGAAGCTGCGCGAGACGTATCACGTCCCCTACGACCGCATCTGCATGCACGAGTTCGTAGCCGAGGGACGCTGGGCCGACGCGCCCGAGATCCGCGCCCTCGACGTCGCCAAGCGCCTGATGGACTTCGGCTTCCACCCGCCGACGAACTACTTCCCGCTCATCGTGCACGAGGCACTGATGATCGAGCCGACCGAGAGCGAGAGCCTGCAGGTTCTGGACGCGTTTGCCGAAGCGATGGTCAAGATCGCCGGCGAAGCGCACACGAATCCGGAACTGCTCCAGAGCGCGCCGCACCATACACCAGTTGGCCGTCTGGACGAGGTCAAGGCCGCCAAAGACCTGGTGTTGTGCTGCCGGCCGGCGGAGATGGGGGAGCCGGCCAAGAAGGGCTGACGTTCGGCACAAATCCGTCCACGATCATCGAGAGCGGCCGCTGTGTGGCCGCTCTCGTGTCTCCCGGGTCCGGACCAAGAGCTACACGATCACTGGAACCCAATGCACCGCGCCTCGCCCACGCTCCCGCGTGAGCAAATGCAGGGGTCGGGAGCAGGCGCCAGAGGGCGGACCCGGGTTTCGCGGTGAAATCCGGCCCCCCAAGGAGAACACCGCGTGAAGGTCGCTGCCCCCGAGAGCCAGATCCAAGAGGTGCCACTGCGCGCGACGGTGCAGATCGTCCTGCCGGATGGCCGCGCGCTGGAAGGACCACGCGGCGCAAGTCTGGCAGCGTTTCTCTCTCTCCGAACTTGACCCCGGCACCGATCGTCGGCGGCGTAGTCAACGGCGAGCTGCGCGAGCTGACTTACCCGATCGAGACCGAAGCGCGCGTCCGCCCGGTCACCATGGGCGAGGCCGACGGCATGCGCATCTACCGCCGGTCGTTGACCTTCCTGCTTGCCGCCGCTTTCGAGGAGCTCTTCTCGGACTTGATCCTCACCGTCGATCACTCGGTCTCCTCCGGCGGGTACTTCTGCCAGGTGACCGGGGGGGCGTTCGGCGAGCTCGAGCTGCGCGCGCTCGAGGCGCGCATGCGTTCCCTGGTCGAGCAAGACGCTCCCTTCGCCAAGGCGGAGTCCAGGACCTCAGACGCCATCGCCTACTTTCGCGAGAAAGGTTACGACGACAAGGCGCGCCTCCTCGTCCATCGCCGCAAGCCCACGCTCGTGCTGTACACGCTGGGGACGCTGCGCGACTACCATCACGGCTACATGGTCCCATCGACGGGCTACTTGCGCTGGTTTGCGCTTCGATCGTCCGACAACGGGTTCACGCTCCAGTTTCCCCGGCGACACAAGCCGACCGAAGTGCTCGCGCCGCCGCGCTACGCCAAACTTCTGACGGCCTTCCGCCTGTACGGCGACTGGCTCGATCGGCTGGGCATCAGCAGCGTCGGAGCGCTGGACGATGCCATCGTTGCCGGTCGGGGCGCGAGATCATCCTGGTGGCCGAGGCGCTGCAGGAGGCGCAGATCGCCGCCATCGCCCAGCAGATCGTCGCTCGGCGCGAGGCGGCAAGTGTCATTCTGATCGCCGGACCGTCATGTTCCGGGAAGACGACGTTCTCGAAACGGCTGTCGATCCAACTCCTGGCGCAAGGCGTCTCACCATTGCCCGTCGAGCTCGACGGATTCTTCGTCGACCGCGAGCGGACGCCGCGGGATGAGAATGGCGAGTACGACTACGAGGCGCTGGGCGCCCTCGATTTGCCCAGGCTGAACCGCGATCTGGGCGCCCTGATCTCCGGCCAACCCGTCCGCCTGCCGCGCTACGATTTCAAGGCCGGGCGTCAGCTCGAGGGCGAGGCCGTTCGCCTCGGCCCGACACAAGTCCTGGTCCTCGAAGGCATCCACGGCCTCAACCCCGACTTACTGCCTGAGATCCCCGCCGCCCGGACGTTTCGCATCTACGCCTCGGCGCTGACCCAGCTCAACCTGGACCGCTACAACCGGGTCTCGACCACTGATACCCGGCTCATCCGCCGGATCGTTCGAGACGCCGCGCAGCGCGGCTACCCGGCGGCCGAGACGATCCACCGCTGGGAGTCCGTGCGGCGCGGGGAGAAGCGCAACATCTTCCCCTATCAGGAGAACGCCGACGTGACCTTCAACTCGGCCCTGGTCTACGAAGGCTCGGCGCTGGCGCCGATGGCCGAGCCGCTGCTGCGCCAGGTGGCCTTCGGGACGCCCGAACACGTCGAGGCGAAGCGGCTGCTGCGCTTCCTGGAGTGGTTCCTGCCAGTCGACCCGGGGTTGATCCCGGACAACTCGATCTTGCGGGAATTCCTCGGAGGCTCGATCCTGACGGAGTTCACCCCCTGGCAGCCCCCAGGCGCAGCCTAGCGCCGGGGCGGGGATTAGGGCCTTGTTTCTCGGACCCATTCGGCGCGATATTAGGCGTGCCTCAAGTGTCAGACCGGCCGGAGGGCGCCCCGGGGCCACCTTCGGCTATTTGCGTTTTAATGGATGACTGAGCTAATCGGGCGCACGCTGGGAAACTACACCATCCTGGATGCCATCGGTCAAGGTGGCATGGCGACGGTGTACCGCGCCCGGGACATGCGCGACGGGCGCACGGTGGCCGTCAAGGTCCTCTCCCCGTACATCGCCGCCGACCCCAAATTCCGCGGCCGGTTCGACCGCGAGGTCGAGCTGTTGCGGCGCCTCGAGCATCCCCACATCGTCCCGATCCTGGCCTTCGGCCAGGCCGACGGTTACCACTACATCGTCATGCCCTATCTCTCGGGCGGGACGCTGCATGAACGGCTTCGTATGGGACCGCTGCTGCCCTTGGAGGGCGGGCGGATCGTCGATCAGATCAGCTCGGCCCTGGACTTCGCCCATCAGCAGGGCATCATCCATCGCGACGTCAAGCCGTCGAACATCCTGCTCGACGAAAACGGCCAGGCCATGCTCACGGACTTCGGCTTTGCGCACGTCCCGTGGGAATCGGCCAGCCTGACCGGTTCACTGCTGATTGGGACGCCGGCGTATATGTCGCCCGAGCAATGCCGCGGCGAGGACGTCGGGCCGACGTCGGACCAGTACTCGTTCGGGGTCGTGCTGTATCAGCTGTGCAGCGGGCGGCTGCCCTACGAAGCTGATACGCCGATGGGCGTGGTCATCAAGCAGGCCAGCCATCCGCTCCCGGCGCCGCGCCTGGCGAACCCGAACCTGCCGGTGGCCGTCGAAGATGTGCTGATCCGGGTGCTGTCCAAGACTCCCGCCGGCCGGTTCGAATTCGGTCTCGGCCATGAACCAGGCCTTTCAGGGGGCGCTCAAGGCGTCGCTCGACCCGAGCGGGACCTACCGGCTGAGGCAGCTGCGCGCCGAGCAGCCGACGGAGACGCTGCCGCGGTCCGTGGTTGCGCGTGCCTGGGCGCGCGAGGCTGCGCGCCGGACACGCCGCTTCGCCCCGCTTATTGCCGCCGTGTTCCTGCTCGGTTGCCCGGCCGCGGCGTGGGGCTTCGGCATGTTCCCGCCCGTGCTGACCGGCACCTCCGTCGCGCAGGCGAGCGGCCAGTCGGCCGAGTTCCAGTCCACGATCAATGCGCTGTCCACCCAGAACGCACCGGCCGAAGGGACGGCGCTTGTCCCCGGTGCGATTGAGACCTCCGTCTATGGCACCGTCGTCGCCATGGGCTTCCCGCCGGCGGACCTGGAGGAGATGACGCAGCAGGCGCTGCTGGCCGTCGTCGGCGAAACCACTCTGGGTCCCACCCCCTCGCCGTCGATGACGCACATTGGCTATCGGACGCCCACGCCCACATCCGGCTCGGGCGGAGGCCAGCAGACGCTGCTGCCGGGCGAGCCCACCTGGACGCCAAGCCGGACGCCCACTCCGACCAGTGTGGTTCCCACCTTGCCGGGCGGAGCGACGGCAACGGACATTCTCGTGCCGACCAACACACAAGCGTGGACAAGCACGCCCGTCCCCCCCACGAACACGTCCGCCCCACCGCCCACAAACACGCCCGTCCCTCCGACGGACAAACCCATCAATCCTCATTCGTGCAGTACCGACACGAACAGCCAGAAGTACTGCACGCCGACGCCCTCTTGAGGGGCCATCGTCCCCTGGCGGAGGCCATTCCTCCCGAACACCCCGGCCCAAACCGCAGCGAACAAAGTCGGCCTCCGGCAGGAAGTCAGCGCGCTTGCAGCCGTCGCATCCACGCGGCATCGCGCGGGTGTCGGAGGGGAACGAATGGGCAAATGGGATGGGGGCGGGGGATCGCGGATCGGATGGGCAGACTTCACCCAAGAGGGGGGCGGGCACACTCTACCTCGCTAGGTAGCTCACTCGGTCCAGCGCGGCGCCGTGGCCATCCATCCACGTGCTATCTCGGTGTTGGCTGGAACCTCCACGCCGATGGCTGAATGCTGACCGCCAGCAGCTAGCTGCTAGTCGCTAGACTCTAGCCGCTCTCTACACCAGCCCAAGCCCCCATAGCGCAAGCATTCCGACAGCAATCGTCAGCCACGTGCTGCGCGTGCGCCAGGCGACGAGCGTCGCCAGCAACCCCGCCCACAGCCGGTCGTTGCCCAGCACGAGTTCGAGGTGCCCCGCCGGTGCGACGACCGCCGGCAGGATGATGGCCGAGAGCACGGCGGGCGGAACAAGCCGCAGAACGCGCCGGACCGCCTCCGGCAGCCGTTCGGGCGGCACCAGGGCGATGAAAGACAGGCGAACAGCGAACGTCGCCAGCGCTCCGCCAACGATCACGACCCACAACTCAGGGCGATTCATCGGGATCCATCCTCGGCCGTGGCGCGGGCTCGGGGCCGGATCTCGAGCAGCCCGCCCACGGCGACACCGGCCAGGATCGAGACCATCAGCCCAAGCTTGAGCGGCATGCCCGCCAGCGCGACAGCGAGCACGCCCGCCACCAACGCCGCTGCCAGGGACGGACGATCGCGGACCTGTGGGACAAGGATCGCCAGGAAGGTCAGGGGCAGGGCGAAGTCGAGCGACCAGCTCTCGGGGACGCGCGCCCCGAGGGCAATGCCGAGCAGCGTACTCAACTGCCAGAAGGCCCACAGCGTCAGACCGGTGCCGAGGAAGTACCAGTGCGCGTGCTGCCGGTCATCCCGCCGGTAGCGCAGGGAAGCGGTGGCGAAGGCCTCGTCGGTCAGCAGCCACGCCAGCGGCACCTTCCAGCGGAGCGACAGGTGCTGGACATGCGGGCCGAGGGCGGCGCTGTACAGCATGTGGCGCAGGTTGACGACCAGGATCGTGGCTACGATCAGCAGCGCCGGGGTCTGCCCGGCGACTAGCCCGATGGCGACGAACTGTGCGCTGCCTGCGAAGATGAAGAACGAGAAGGCCTGGGCCTCGAACGCCGGGATGCCGGCCGAGACCGCCAGCGCGCCGAAGATCAGCCCAAAGGGGACGACGCCGAGCAGCAGTGGAAGTTGATCACGCGCCCCGGTGAAGAATTCCCATCGCGGACTGGCCCGAGTACTGTCGGTCACCGCGCGCCTCGCTCGGCGGCGAGTGGGAGGGGAGCGGCCGCAGTGTTGCCCGAAGGGCCGGGCACCTCGAACAGACGAACCGGGAACTTGATCCACGCGCCACGATCGATGGGCAGCACAGACTCTCTCCCTCACGCCGATGGGCAATCATACCCAGCGACAGCTGTCTTGAGAAGGCAGAAGTGCCCGGGCGAGGGCAGGTCTCCCTCTCCCGTAGGGCCGAGCAAGTCCCCCGCTGGTTGGAGGAAGAGGCTGGGGGTGAGGGGGCGAGAGACATCACCGGAGTCGCAAGCCCTCGCGCCGCGCTCTTTCCTCGGCTGCAGTTCGGAGATCGGGACGCTGCGCGCCAACCCCGCCAATCACGAACTACAATAGAAGCGTGCGGGTCTGCTGGTTGTCTGGAGGAAACGAATGATGAACCCCCATCGCTGGCTGGTGGCGATTAGCCTTGCTCTCCCGTTGTTGGTCAGCGGATGCGGCGGGCAGCCCGGACCTGTCTCCCTGGCGCCCACGGTGGAACCCGGCATGGTTCGCACCGCGCTCACGCCCGCGGAGACCGACCTCCTCCTGCTCGAGAGCTTCCCCGTTCAGGTGCGGCTCTTCATAGCGGGTGATCTTCCCAATCCCTGCGCCCGCCTCGGCTGGGCTGTGAAGCCGGGGGACGATCAGGGACGGATCGAGGTGGCGCTGTTCACGGATCAACCGACCGGGACGGCTTGCGTCCAGGTGCTGGCGTCGTACGCGGAGACGATTCCGATCGGCTCCTTCGAACGCGGCTCGTTCGCCGTCTTCGTCAACGGCCAGCAGGTCGAAGAATTCGTCCTGCCCTAGGGCCTGACCTTCCTCCCCCTCTGACCCGTGCGCCTTCCATGATAGAGTCAGGCGATTCTGCCTGAAGCGGAGGAGCGCGGAATGCCCGGACTGGTGGGAACGACGCTCAACTCGTACCGCTTGGTCGATCAGATCGGCCAGGGCGGCATGTCGACCGTCTACCGCGCCGTCGACACCCGCACGCAGCAGGAGGTGGCGGTCAAGGCCCTCTCGCCGACCATCTCGTCCGACAAGCGCTTCGTCCGGCGCTTCCGTCGCGAGGCCGGACTGCTCTTCCGATTGCGCCATCCCAACATCGTTCCGGTCACCGACTACGGCGAGGCTAAGGGCGTCGTCTACCTGGTCATGCCCCTGGTGCTGGGCGACACGCTCCACGATCGCCTGACCCAGCAGAAGCTGTCCGTCCCGGACCTGTCCCGGTGGATCGGCCAGGTGTCTGACGCCCTGCAGTTCGCGCACGATCAGGGCGTGATCCACCGCGACATCAAGCCGGCGAATGTGATGATCAGCCGCACGGGGAACGCACTCCTGACCGACTTCGGCCTGGCGCGGCTGGTCGAAGGCTCGCATTCCCTGACCGGGTCGATGCTGATGGGCACGCCGGCGTACGTCTCGCCCGAGCAGGGGCGCGGGCAGATGCTCGACGCGCGCTCGGATCAGTACGCGCTCGGCGTCATCCTGTACCAGATCGCCGCCGGGCGGCTGCCGTTCGAGGGCGATTCTCCAATGGGCACTGTCTTAATGCATATTCAGGAACCGCTGCCCCCACTGCGGCGGTTCAACAAGGACGCCTCTCCGGCGCTCGAGCGCGTGATCGCCAAGGCCATGGCCAAAGACCCGGAGGAGCGCTTTCCGAACGTGGCGGCGCTCAACGCCGCGTACCAGGCGGCGCTGATGGGCGGCGGTGAGGCAGAAGGTGAGGCGACGCAGGTCATCCCGGCGCCGCGGCGTGAGGCTGTAGGACGTGTGCAGTCGCCTCGACGCACCGGGACTCGCCTCGGCTGGGCCCTGATCGGCGTCCTGGGCGTCGCCGTGGTGGGCCTGGCGACCGCCCTTGCATGGCCGGCGCTGAATGGCACCGGCTCCGGTGGGACCAGCCCGCCGGTGGTCACGGCGCCGGCCGAATCCCCTGTGACCGCGCCTGTCGCCGCCCTCGCGCCAAGCCCGAGCCCTGAGCCGACGCCCATCCCCACGGCGATTGTCTCGGACACATGTCCAATGCTCCAGCTTATCGGATTCCAGCGCGACGGCGCCAGGGCGACGTGGACGATCGACAACGCCACCGGCGCGGAGCTCTACCTGGAGGGCATTCCGGTCCTAAAGTGGGAGGACCGCAACCCGCTGACCGAGGTGCGGATGGGCGGTCAGACGATCCTGCCGCCTCCCGGCGTCTTGATCACCGGAGACGCGGCATTCTCCATCCCGCGCGACGAGCGGACGCACGTCGCCGACCAGAGCGGGAAAGACTTCACCCTGGTCTTCACCTGGCCCGAGATCGACCTGCTGCTGCGCGTCGATCTGGTCTTCACCGGCGGCTGCACCCTGTCCGTCCCCTGATCGGGCAGATCTTGGCGATAACCTCAAACCACTGAGGCGGCCGCGCGCCGCCAGGAGAATCGTCCGATGCCCGACCCGCGCCTGGAGCAGTTGGCCCGCGTTCTGGTGAACTACTCGACCGAGGTCAAGCCGGGCGATCATGTCGCCGTGGTCGCCTCGCCGTTGGCCACGCCGCTGGTGCGCGAGATCGTGCGCCAGGTGCTGCGCGCCGGCGCCTACCCATATCCGCTGATGGGCTACGACACCTACATCGGCTACTTCGGTTTCGACGACGTCTTCCTGACCGAAGCTAACGACGACCAGCTTGAGCATGTTTCGCGCATCGAATCGATGCTGCGCGGCGAATTCGAGGCGATGATCGTCCTGCGCAGCCGTGAGAACACGCGCAGCCTGGCCGGGGTCGATAACGAACGGAGGGCGATCCGCAACCGCGCCCATCTTCCCTTGCAGGACCTCTTCCGCCAGCGGAGCGCCCGGGGCGAACTGCGCTGGTGCTTCAGCCTGTTCCCTACGGCGGCGCTGGCGCAGGACGCCGAGATGAGCCTGGAGGACTACGAGCGGTTCGTCTTCGCCGGCATGTACGCCGACGAGCCGGACGCCGCCGCGCGTTGGCGGCAGCAGCGCGACGAACAGGCGCGGTTGGTCGAGTGGCTGCGGGGCCGGAAGCAGGTCGTGGTGCGCGGGCCGAACGCCGACCTGCGCCTGTCGATCGACGGGCGCACCTTCGTCAACTCGTGCGGCCTGTTCAACATGCCCGACGGGGAGATCTACACCGGCCCGGTGGAAGACTCGGTCGAGGGCACGGTGCGCTTCACCTATCCGGCGGTCGCCGACGGGATCGAGGTCGACGGCATCGAGCTGACCTTCGAGCGCGGCCGGGTCGTGCGGGCGACCGCCGCCAAGAATGAAGCCTTCCTGCTCAGCGGGCTGGACACGGATGCCGGGTCGCGTTACCTGGGCGAGTGGGCCATCGGCAACAACGCGCGCATCAACCGCTTCACCAAGGACATCCTGTTCGACGAGAAGATCGCCGGCTCCTTCCACCTGGCACTCGGCGCCGGATATCCCGAGACGGGCTCGAAGAACCACAGCGCGATTCACTGGGACCTGATCTGCGACATGCGCCAGGGTGGGCAGATCCTGGTGGACGGTGATCTGTTCTACGACTCGGGTAAGTTCACCGTGTAACGGGGTCGGACACGGCGCCCAGCGGCGTCTATACCTCACGCGTGCACATCGGATGAACGACATGACACGTGGCGACGCCACGTGTCATGTCGTTGTGCAGACCTACCTGACGGGCGGTAAAGCCACCTGTCAGGTCGTCGTGTCGAAGAGATGGAGAGTCAAGGATCGGGCCGAAGGTGAGGGACTAGTCGGAGGCGTCCCTAAGCGGGATCGGGCGCCGCAGGCCGGCCGGGATCGGGATCGGCGCTTCGCTCGAGGCCGCGTCGAGTGCCGCCTGGAGGGTATTCAAATCCTCCCGAAGCTGCGCGAGGTCGACACCGCGGCACACGGCGGGAAGAGGCGCCAGCCAGCTGCGCAAGCGGAGAAGCATCTTGCGCGCCCCGCGCAGATTGCCGCGTTCGAGGTGTAGGTAGGCAACGGCCACCTGGAGTAAGACGCGGTAGAGCGCAGAGTCCGGACCGTCCGTGCTCAGAACGGCGGCCTCAAGATGCTCGTGCGCGGCGAAGTAATTCCCGGCCCGCACCAGACGGATCCCCTCCACCACGCGGGCATCCAGCTCCCCGTCGCAGGCGGCCTCGATCGCCGCCCGATCGGGTCGCACGGCATGTTCGGCCATCAGGCCGGGAAGAGCGCCCAGAAATGCGCCGCGAGGCAGGACCTTCCAGGCGCCCAGCTCGCGGGCGCGCTGCAGGCTGCGCTCGTCGACATGAGGGCCGAATGCCAGCAGCGGGATCCGACGCGTGGCGGCTGAGGTGGTCAGGATCTGGATCCATCGAGCCCAGGGCAAGGCCGAGGAGCTAAGGTCGAAGACCATCAGCGCTGGCTGCTGATCGATCACGCCGCGCAGGAAACGGGCATCGCTGCCCTCCAGCGGCTCGGTGATCGGAACCCGGCGCGGGGCGGGATCCCCTTCGGCATCGAGCGCCTGCGGGTGATCGATAATGACCGGCGTGAGCCCGGCCGCGCGCGCTGCGTCCTGAAGTCGCGGGATCACAAAGAAGTCATCACACAGCAGCAGGACCGCCGGGTCGGCGCCGGCAGGCTCGCTCTTGTCGGTCATCGCTTGTGATCCATCTATCCATTCCTCCAACGTCCGCCGCGCAGCGCGCTGCCCGGCCGTGTATGTCCCGGTCGCGTAAGCCAAGACGTGGCCGGTGGTGAGGACACCTGTCAGGCCGGTTTGATGGCGCGGGCCGGCTCGCGCAGCGCCACGGCCACCAGGAATGCACCGAAGGCCAGGACGGCCGTGTTCAAGTAGAAGGGCATCGCCGGGCTGACCTGGTCGTACATCCAGCCCCCGGCCAGCGGACCGATCGCCGATCCCAGGAAGTAGGCGAAGGTGTACAGGCCGTAGCTCGTCCCGCGGACATCTTCGCCGGCGATGTCGGCCACGAACGCCCGTTCCGCCGGGATCGAGGCGGCATAGCCCAGCCGATTCGACCGCCCACAGCCCGGCCAGCGCCGCCAGCGATCGCAGGTGCGGGATGAGGGCCGAGGCGGCTGCGCCGACCAGCAGACCGAGGATCATCGGCTTCCGCCGCCCAAACCGATCGGAGACGATCCCCATCCGCGAAGGCAGGAACGAGCTGATCAGCGCGGCCGGCAGATAGGCCAGGGCCAGTCCATCGACCTGGGCATGCAGCGAGTCCTGCAGGAAGATCATCAGCATCGGCCAGACCATGGCGCCCGATGCGCCGGTCACGAAGACGATGCCCATCAGCGTGAGCAGGCGGCGGCTCACGGCGCGTGAGGTTGGAGCATTGCCCGGCGTCGACGGACGCGTTTCGCGCGCCCCGCGCCAGGCGGTGACGAGGGCGGCGATCGTCGTCACGCCGTAGACGGCGAACAGGATCCACCACACGCGCCGCCAGTCCATGTCCCCGCCGCGCTGGAGAGTGAAAATGAGCGTGAAGCCGAGAGTCGTTCCGAGGATCGCCCCGCGATTCGTCGCCTCATCGATCAGCCCGAAGCTCAGCCCGCGCCCGTCCGACGGTCGCCAGGTCGGCCAGCATGGTGAAGGCCGTCAACCACAGGAAGGCGGCGCCGATCCCCTGGAGGAAGCGCGCCAGGGTCAGCATCCAGACCGAAGTGGCGAAGGCGAAGGCCAGCACGGCTGCCAGGTATCCGGCCAGGCCGGCGAGCAGGAACGGGCGGCGGCCCCACCGGTCGAGCGCGCGTCCGAGGAGCGGCCGCACCACCACGGGGACGATCGAGAAGGCGGAGAAGAAGGCGCCTACCTCGAGGGCCGAAGCGCCCAACTCGCGCCCGTAGATCGGCAGGACGAAGGCCAGGATGCCGAATGGGAAGGAGACCAGGAAGACGGCGCGCCACAGTGCGGAGAGGGTCTTCGTGGCGGTGGCTGGGGTGGGGGCCGTCACTTCGCGCGACCGTCTCGGCTTACAGCCGCGGCAGGGCGATGGTCTTCTGCGCCTGGTACTTGCCCTTCTTGTCGGCGTACGACGTGCGACACACCTCGTCGGCTTCGAAGAACAGCACCTGGGCGATCCCCTCGTTGGCGTAGATGCGGGCGGGGAGGGGCGTGGTGTTGGAGATCTCCAGCGTGACGAAGCCCTCCCACTCCGGCTCGAAGGGCGTCACGTTGACGATGATCCCGCAGCGGGCGTAGGTCGACTTGCCCAGGCACACGGTCAGCACGCTGCGCGGGATGCGGAAGTACTCGACCGTGCGCGCCAGCGCGAACGAATTGGGCGGGATGACGCAGATCTCGCCCTTGAAGTCGATCATCGACTTCGGGTCGAAGTGCTTGGGATCGACCACGGCCGAGTAGACATTGGTGAAGATCTTGAACTCGTCGGCCACCCGGATGTCGTAGCCGTAGGACGACACGCCGTAAGAAATCACCCCGTCTCGGACCTGGTCCTCGACGAAGGGTTCGATCATGCGATGTTCACGCGCCATGCGCACGATCCAGGTATCGGGCTTCAGCCCCATGACGGCCTCCAGCGATCAGGAAGTGGATGATCCTCGGTGCGGATCATTGCGCACCGGATTGGTCAGCAGGCCCAGGCCTTCGATCTCCACCTGGACCTCGTCGCCGGCGGAGAGCAGCCCGACGCCCGAGGGCGTCCCGGTCAGCAGCAGGTCGCCGGGCTCGAGGGTCATGATGGAGGAGATGTAAGCCACCAGCTGCGGGACCGGGAAGACCATGTCGCGGGTCGACGCCATCTGGCGCAGCTGCCCGTTGACGTGACAGGTCACCAGGAGGTCCGACGGGTCGAGATGTGTGTCGATCCACGGTCCGAGAGGGCAGAAGGTATCGAAGCCCTTGGCGCGCGTCCACTGCCCATCGCTCTCCTGCAGGTCTCGGGCGGTCACGTCGTTGGCCGCGGTGTAGCCGAGGATGTAGCCGGAGGCTTCCTCGGGACTGATCCAGCGCGCCCGCTGGCCGATCACCACCCCCAGCTCGGCCTCGTGCTCCACGCGCTTCGACTGCGGGGGAAGCACGATCGGTTCGCCCGGGCCGATGACCGCACTCGGGGGCTTGGAGAACAGCAGGGGCAAGGCCGGGATCTCGGCGGCATGCTCGGCGGCGTGCGCGGCGTAGTTGCGGCCGACGCAGATGATCTTCCCCGGGACGACCGGCGGGAGGAGCTGGACGGAGGCCAGAGGGCGCTCAGCCGACTCGCGCCGGAAATCGCTGAACGGCGAGCCGGCGATCAGCCCCACGCGGTCCTCGGACACCCAACCCCACGCCGGCCAGGCCTCCGGGTGTTCGCGGAAGCGGATGATTCTCATGCAGATCTCCCGACGGGCGCTTCAGGCCTTGTGCGCCCACGCCAAATCATAATCGACCTGCCAGGGCAGGACGTCGATATCGTCCAGGCCGACAGATTCCAGGAACGCGGGAAAGTCCTTGCGCCGAACGGTGCGGCCGAAGATCCAGCGGGCGTCGCGGCTCACCCGGTTGGTGATCAACAGCCAGCCGCCGGGGCGCAGCACCCGCACGAGTTCCTGCACCGTTCGCCGTGGGTTCGGGGTGAATTCGAGCATCTCGAGCGAGACGACGAAGTCGAATGTTGCCTCCGGAAATGGGAGCGGCAGCGCCCACCCGCGGACCCAGGCCACGGCGGGATCGGCCGTGAGACGGCGGCCGAGGGAAAGCATCCGACGTGAGGGCTCCAGGCACACCAGCAGCCCGTCGAGATCCGTCGCCGGGAGCAGAGCGCGGCCGGTGCGGCCGGTGCCGGCGCCAACATCCAGGAGCCGCGCCCCGGGCAGGGAGCCGATGGCGCCGGCCAGCGCCTCGCCCAGGAAGCGCCGCTCCCAGTCGGGGTCGAAGTGCTTGATCGAGTCGTAGCGATCGGCGGCCAGGTCGTACATCGAGACGACAAAGCGTCGGCCCAGATGTGCGCCTTCACAGATCCACAACTCCCAGACCAACAGCGCCGCGACGAGCACGAGGCTCAGGATCAACACGATCATGGAGCGGTTGCGTCAGACGAGATGGATGGGGGACACGCGGCAGGGTAGACGGGTCGTCCGGACATCGAGGGCTAGCGGCCGCCTTCCAGCAGGCGGTGGGTCATGTCCTTCACGCGCTCCTGGACCGGCCGGAACAGCCCGGGGCGGGCGTGCAGGAGCATACGCACCAGGCCGTAGACCAGCGCCTGGATGAGGATGGTTCCCACCGCAGGTTCCGGGCTGGCGTGCGCCGTGAGCAGCAGGTCGGCATGCTGGGCGGCCTGGGCGGAAGGTGAGGCGACGAGCGCCGCCGTACGGACGCCGGAGGCGCGGGCTTCGGCCATCGCCCGGGCAATGAACGGGGTCTGTTCGTCAACGATCACCGTCAACAGAAGATCGCCCTTGCGGACACCGGCCACCGCGCGTGCCATCTCCGGCACACCGTTGCCGGCGATGGCGATGGCGAACCCGGCCGACTCGAGCCAGGCCGCCAGCGTGCGCGCCGGCGAATAGGCCAGCCCTTCGGCCAGGACGACGATGCGCTTGGCGCCGTCGAGGGCGTTCGAGGAGGCCTTGCGCTGCCTGGCTCGGGAACCCGCGGCGCGTCAGATCAAGCGCCTGCGAGACCTCGAGCAGCGCGGCGTCACAAGCTGCCTCCGCGGTCCCGGGCTCCGCTTGCGGGCGGGCAAGGAGCTGGTCCTTCACCTTCTGACGGATTTCGCGCTGCAGTTCGGGATACCCCGGGTAGCCCAGTCGTTGGGCGAAGCGGACGACCGTCGCCGGATCGAGGTCGAGCGTGTGGGCGAGCTCGGTCGCGGTGAGGAAGGAAGCCTCGGCGTAAGAATTGAGCAGGTAATCGGCCAGGCGGACGAAGCTGGGGGACAGCCCGCCGCGTACTTCGCGGATGCGCTCTTCGTAGGTGGCCATCCTGCCACTCCAGATGGGGTCGGGGTGGGAACCCCCGGGGCCACGGACTGTAGCACAGCACGTCCTGTAACGCAATTCGGCTTGCAGACCGTCAGACCTCCGAGGCTCTAGGAAGTCGGGCGGTCGGACGCAGCGCGGGCGCGTTGACCCGACCCTGTCGGGCGGCTATAATGCCGACGCGGGCGGATAGCTCAGCTGGTTAGAGCACTTCTCTTACACAGAAGGGGTCGCAGGTTCGAGTCCTGTTCCGCCCACCAGGGGCGTCCCGGCGACGCCCCTTGCCCATTCAGGCTGCGGGAGGTGAGGATGCGTGCGACGCATGCTGCCCTGCTGCTCGTGCTGTGCGTGAGCTGTTCGCTGGTCCCGTCCCCGCTGCTCACCCGGGTGCAGCCCTCCTCGACTGCCCTCCCATCGACTGGGACGCCCGAACCGCCGGCTGCCTCCACCCAGGTCGCCACTTCCCCCGCACCCCCGACGCCGGAAGTCGATTGGCTGAACGAAGAAGCCCAGGCCCTGGCGCTGCTCGAGGCGTTCGCTTCTGACGCCGCGAATTTCCCCACCGCCACACGCTACTGGATCACGGCGAGTGTCACGCTCGACGCGGCCGTCACGCGCGCCGTGATCGAGGGGCAAGTGCGCATCCGCTACACCAATCCGCTCGACCGCCCGCTCACGGATTTATCCCTGATGCTATGGCCGAATGACGAGCAGTACGCCGCCGAGATGCAGGCCGGGCCGGCAGTCGTGGACGGCCGCGTGGTGATCCCCGAGGCCGAGACGGAGGGCGTCGGGCTGCGTGTGCTGCTGGGCCAGCCGCTCGCTCCAGGCGAGGTGGTCGATCTGACGGTCTCGTTCCGCGTTGTCACCACCGACCCGATCACCCTGGCCTCCCCCAAACGCTTCGGCGTCTCGGAGGGAATGCTGCTGGCTCCCACGTTCTACCCTCTCGTCCCGAGGCTGACGCCGAACGGCGAGTGGCAGGTCATGCCCGCGCCGCCCGGGGGTGACACCACGAACACCGACATCGCGTTCTACGACGTCCAACTGACCGTTCCGGAGGAGCTGACGTTGGTTGCCACCGGTATCGAGCTCGGGCGGACACCCGCGTCCGACGGGACGGTCGTCGTCCATTACGTCAGCGGCCCGGTCCGCGACTTTGCCTTCGCCCTGGGCCCGTTTGTCACGGCTCAGGCGCAAGCCGGTGCGGTCGTCGCCCGTGCCTGGGTGCTGCCGGAGCATGCGGCGCAGGCCGAATCGCTGGCCGAGACGGCGGCGCGTGCCCTCCAGGCATTCGAGGCCTGGATCGGTCCGTATCCCTATGATGAGCTGGATGTGATCGACGCACCGGGGGCCTTCGGTGGGATCGAGTACCCCGGGCTGATCTTCATCGGCGTCGTGGGGGATCGGGCGGACGACGACGTGGTCATCCATGAGGTTGCCCACCAATGGTTCTACGCGCTGATCGGCAACGACCAGCTCCTCGAGCCCTGGCTGGATGAAGGCGCGGCATCGTACCTGGAGACGCTGTACTACGAGGCCGTTGGCGATGTGCGGACGGCCACCCGCCTGCTGGACGATGACCGGAGGATCCTGCGCGCCTTCGGGCGGACGGAAACGCCGATCGGCCAGGGGGTGGGTGAGTATCCGAGCGAGCGGGACTACGCCGTGTTCGTGTATCTCAAGGGTGCACTGTTCTTCGATGCGCTCCGGGGCCAACTGGGAGAGCCCGGCTTCCGGACCTTCCTGCAAACCTATTTCACAAGCTACCGCTACGGCTTCGCTACGGCGCGGGCGTTCCAGGCGACGGCCGAAGCGACCTGCGAATGCGACTTGGAGGACCTGTTCGACTTGTGGGTGTACGAGGGCGGGGAGCTGCCTCTCCCATAGGCAGACCGGGCATGTCGGCGGGCGTCTCCTCCCGGAAAGGGATGTGAGATGAAGTCTGTGCGCCGCGGGTGTCTGCCGATGATCCTGGCGGGATGCGCCGTTCTTTTCTTGGTTGCCACCTTGGCCGGCCGGGACGTCGGCTCTGCTCCGGGTTGTTGGTCACCAGAGTGGGGGGAACTGCGCGAGGGCTTGTCCTATCGGGGGATCCTGTCCGGCAACCGGGAACGGTGCTACCTGGTGTACGTGCCCCCGGCCTCGGATCGGGCGCAGGCCGTGCCGGTGGTGTTTAGCCTGCACGGCTTCGGCGCCAATCCAGATGGACAGCGCGCCAACGCCCGCTGGGAAACGCTGGCATCCGACCACGGCTTCCTCGTCGTCTACCCGCAAGGTTCGTCCTTCCCGTTGCGCTGGAACGTCGGCCCCCAGGCGAGAACTCGATGGCGTCGACGATGTCCAGTTCATCATCGATATCCTGGAGGAGCTGTCGGCGCGGCGGACGATCGATCCGGCGCGGGTGTACATGAGTGGCTTTTCCAATGGCGGCCACATGTCGCACCTGCTGGCCTGTGCGCTGGCGGATCGAATTGCCGCGGTGGGCATGGTCTCCGGGTCGGATGCTGATCCTGTGCAGGGCTGCCATCCCATCCGCCCGATGCCGGTCATGGCGTTCGTATCGCCCATGGACCGGCAGCCTCTACTGCCGGCCATACCGACTTGGCTGACGGACATCGTCTTCAATGTCTCCCTCGAAGACGCCCTGCCGGGCCCTGAGTCGCCCGAGATCTGGGCCGCCGGCTGGGCAGAGCGCAACGGATGCATGCATCCGGCAATTACCGAAACCCTTGCGTCCGGGATCACGGCCCAACGCTACGCGGGCTGCGCGCAATCCGCCGAAGTCGTTCTCGTATCTGTTGGCGGCATGGGGCATGCCTGGCCGGGCGGGCCCTCCCTACCGGTGCTGGGAGAGACGACAACCGACATTGATGCCACGCTCATGCTCTGGGAGTTCTTTGTCCGGCACCCACATCCGCCGGGAGGGTGAGCCTCACTTCCGCCGTCAAGTGGTCTGGGGGTGTCCCTGGAGTCTGCGGGTTGGCTTCCGGCTCCCCCATGCCCTTGAGGATACGGTCGGTCCTGGAGAGCAGAGGTCAAGGATCCGGCCTCGCGCCTGTCTGCGGATGGAGTCATCCAGACAGGCGGCCGGTGAGGCATGCGAATCCCCACGTGCCCTTCGGCATGTGTCCCTGCATGCCGCGTATCGCTTGACCAACCCCCTCCCGCGGGCCTACAATCGAGTTGTCTGACATCCTGATCGGACACGACCCAAGCCTCCGGGAGTGATATCTATGACCGACTTCCTCGTACGCGGCCGGCTGGCCGACCTCGACCCTGCGCTCCACGAATTGCTACAGATCGAATCCGAGCGCCAATTCCGCCGACTGATTCTGATCCCCTCCGAGAGCAGCTCGCCGTTGGCCGTGCGCGAGGCGCTGTCGTCTGCTTTCCAGAATATCTACGCCGAAGGCTATCCGGACGACGCGACCCGCACCCAGACCGAGGCCGAGATCCTCGACTACGAGCTTCAGTTGGCCGGCTACCGCCGCTTTGCCGACCCGCGCTACTACAAGGGCGTGGAGTACGCCGACATCGTCGAGGCGCTGGCCCGCCGCCGTTGCGCCGAGGCTTTCGCCGCCAACGGGCTGACGCCCGATGAGCTGTTCGTCAACGTCCAGCCGCTGTCCGGCGCGCCGGCAAACAACGCCGTGTACCACGCGTTGCTCGAACCCGGTGCGGTCGTGCTCGGGATGAGCTTGTTGCATGGCGGCCACCTGACGCACGGATCCCCGGTCAACCGCTCGGGCAAGCTGTACAAGGCAGTGCACTACAAGGTCGACCCGGCGACCGAGCGCATCGACTACGAGGCTGTGGCCGCGCTTGCCCGTGAGCACCGCCCTAAAATGATCATTGCCGGCTATTCTTCCTACCCCTGGTCGGTGGATTGGAAGAAGTTTCGGGCGATCGCCGATGAGGTCGGCGCCTACCTGCTGGCCGATATTGCCCACGTGGCCGGGCTGGTGGCCGGAGGCGCCTACCCGTCCCCGGTTGGACTCGCGCACGTCGTCACTTTCACCACGCACAAGTCGCTGTGCGGCCCGCGCGGCGCGGCGATCGTCACCCACCTCGAGTCGCTCTCCAAGCTGCTCGACCGGGCCGTCTTCCCCGGCGAGCAGGGTGGGCCGCACGTCAACACGATGGCTGCCCAGGCGTTGACTTTCAAACTCGCGGCCACCCAGGAGTTCGCTGCCCTGCAGAAGCAGATCGTCGCCAACGCCGCCGCGCTGACCCGCGGCCTCGAACGCGCCGGGATGCGCATCTCCTTCGGCGGCACCGACACGCACATGACCAACGTCGACTGTAAGTCGGTCACCGGCCCGCTGGGGACGCCGCTCTCGGGCGACGTTGCGGCCCGGGTCCTCGATCTGGCAGGCATCGTCGTCAATCGCAACACCATCCCGGGCGACACGACCGCCGCCAATCCGTCCGGCGTACGCCTGGGGACCCCGTGGATCACGCAGCGGGGCTTCACTACCGGCGAGAGTGAGTCGCTGGGGACCTGGATCGCTGAGTTGCTCAAGGCCTGCGTGCCCTACGTGCAGTCGGCGCGCAAGGGGCCGCAGCCGCGCGCCAAGGTTGATTTCGACGTGCTGCACGCCACGCAGATCAAGGTGCGTGACCTGGCGCAATCCAAAGGCATCGACTTCCGCGCCACCAGCCACGGGTACCCGCACTTCGCCTACCCGGACGACCCAGCGCCCCGAGGCAAGTACGCCGTCCTTGAGCTGCGCGGCCCGTTGGCGGAGGACATGCTGCGCTGGGGGATCAGCGCTCGAACGGAGGACCTGAAACCGGGCGTCTCGGCGCGCTGCACGCTGAGCGCCGCCGGCGCTCCCCTCAAGGCCGTCGTCACCCGTACGCTGGAGGCGTGGCAGTTGACGGTTCCCGGGGAGGACGCCCAGCGCGTCGCCACGTGGCTGCGCGATCTCTCGGATGGGTTCGTCGCCTTCGATGCCTCCGATTTCTTGAAGCGCATTCCCGGTCCGGTGGTGGTCACACTCGCCGGCACCGTCCCCAAGCTCCCCGAAGGCTCGAGCGACGCAGGGGGCGACAAGCCTTGGTTCGTCGGTATGCCGGAGACGAAAGGCCGCGCCCTGCCGCGCTTCAAGTGGGTCGAGCCGGCGGAGGGGGAGCCGAAGAAGACCGCCCTGCACGCCACCCATCGGGAGATGGGCGCCAGGATGGTCCCGTTCGCTGGCTGGGACATGCCCGTGTGGTACACGTCGGTCATCGAGGAACATCTGGCGACGCGCAATGCCGCCGGGTTGTTCGACGTCAGCCATATGGGTGTCTACCAGGTGGAGGGCTCGCAGGCGTGCGCGTTCCTCGACAGCGTGGTCACCAACGATGTTGCCTCGCTGGCCGTCGGCGAATCGCTCTACACGCAGTTCCTCGACCCGGACGGGCAGGTCATCGACGACACGATGGTCTATCGTCGCCGGGAAGCGATGTACCTGGTGGTGGTCAACGCCTCGAACGACGACAAAGACTGGGCCTGGTTGAACGCCGTCAAGGACGGGCAGGTCCGCATCGACAATGCCCGCCCGTGGGCGCTGGCCTTCGGCCGCACCTGCCGGCTTCGCAACCTGCGCGATCCGAAGGCGGGCGACGAACAGCGCGTCGACATCGCCTTGCAAGGACCCAAGAGCCGCGACATCCTGCTGGCGCTGGGCTGCGATGCCGGAACGGCCCGCAAGCTGAAGAAGCTCCCGTGGGCGGGCGTGATGGAGGGCACCTTCGGGGGGATGGATCTGGTGGTCAGCCGCACCGGATACACAGGCGAGCGAGTGGCGTTCGAACTGTTCGTCCACCCGGAGAAGAGCTTGGGATTGTGGAAGGCGCTGTTCAAGGTGGGGGCGCCGCTGGGGCTCAAACCGATCGGCCTGGGGGCGCGTAATTCCCTCCGCACCGAAGCAGGGCTGCCGCTCTATGGACATGAGATGGCTGGCGCCCTTGGCCTGGGTGTCGGGCACGCCGGCTTCGGCTCGTACTGCAAGACGAACAAGCCGTGGTTCATAGGCCGGCAGGCGTTCCTGGAACAGGAGGCCTCCCGCGACGGCGAAGTGGTGCGCTTCCGCTTCAACGAGAAGGGCGTGCGCATGGCCCACAACGGCGACCCGGTGGTCGATCCGCGCGGCAAGGTGATCGGCACGGTCACGTCGTGCGCCGTCGACCGAGACGGGTACTTGCTCGGGCAGGCCTACCTGCAGCGCAAGTCGACGGCCGAGGGGACCCCGGTCGCCGTCTATCAGGGCGCGACGGCTGACCCGGTGAAGCCGGTCAAGCGACTGCACACGGGCGATCGGACGCCGGTGCCGGCCGCGGCGACGGTCCTCACCCGGTTCCCGCGCTAGCCACTCCGCCCGCGCGTTCACTCTGGAACGAGAAGGAGCCCCACCCGAAGGTGGGGCTCCTTCTCAGGGAGAAGGATCTCCCGGCGGAACAGGACTAGATGTTGGCAACCAGATTGCTGAAGACGTTTCCGATCGCGGGCCCGAGCAGCGCCAAAATCACGATCACGACCACGGCGACCAAGACGAGGATGAGCGCATACTCAACAAGACCCTGACCACGTTCCTTCGGAGCGAACAACATTGGTGTATCCTCCTTTCGTTGAGTTTCGCCTGATGTGCGCCTCAGGCAGAGCGCAGGTTTGCAGCGTCGTTGAAACCCACCAGCAACAGAATAACACATCTGCCCCGCCTCCGACCTTTCGGTTGGCTTACACTCGGTCTGCACGTCGAGTGCGCAGAAGCCGGGAAGCCTGGCGGCTTCATCGGAGAGGACCTTCGTACCATCGCTTGCACCATCTTGGACAGGCGCCAGGGCATGACGTGGCCCCCTCACCGCGAGTCCCGCTTTCAAAAGCAAGGAGCCCCACCTTGCGGCGGGGCTCCCGATCAACGATCACGGCACGGACTAGATGTTGCCAACGATATTGCTGAAAACATTGCCGATCGCGGGCCCGAGCAGCGCCAGGATGACGATCACGACCACGGCGACCAAGACGAGGATGAGCGCATACTCAACAAGACCCTGACCACGTTCCTTCGGGGCGAACAACATCGGCGTATCCTCCTTTCCTCAAGTATTGCCTGCATTGCGCTTCAGGCAGAGCGCTAGGTTGCGGCGGAAACGTCCTTCAACGACCACAGGATAGCACGCCCGCCGCGGGTTGGACCTTACGGTCCCCTTGCAGTCTCCGTGCAAGCCGCGTGCCACAGGGGTGGCTAGTTGCCGGCGACGCGCCCAGTACTGGCGTGCGCAACTGTCGCGTGGTTTCAACGAAGAGGACCCGGGTACTGGCGCGCAACTGCTCAGCGGTCTTCGGGCAGCAAGCCATGCCGGATGCCGGCGATGGTGGGCAGGCGGGCATGCCGGATCGGGAATCAGAGAGCCTTCTTGACCGCCGCCAGGACGTCGTCATAACGCGGCTCGTCGCCGAATACCTTCATGTAGTCGACATAGGTCAGCTTGCCGTCACGACCGATGACGAACACCGCCCTGCGAAGGACCCGCATCTCCTTGACCCAGCAGCCGTAGCGTGGGCCGAAGTCGGAGTGCAGTTGGTCAGTCAGCGTCGTCACCTGGTCGATGCCGGAGGCGACGCACGAGCGCTTCAATGTGAAAGGCAGGTCGGTGCTGATGACATAGATCTGGACCGCGGGCCCGAGGCTGGAAGCCTCGGTGTTGAAGCGTCGGATCTCCCGGTCGCAGACACTGGTTTCGAGGGACAGCACGGCGGCCAGGACGATGACCTTGCCGGCGCTGGCCTTCAGCGGATGTACCTCGGCCCAGTCGTTGCCGACGGCGACGAATTCGGGCGCCGAATCGCCCGGCTTAAGGTCCGGGCCGATGACTGTCCGGTCGACACCATCGAACTGGATCAACCCAAAACGTTCGTTGGTCATAGGGTCTCCTTATGAATCGATCTGCGGCCGGAGGACGAAGACCGGCCCGCAGGCTCAGCCCTTCGTGATCATGCTGAGGACGAAAGCCAGGACGACCAGAAGGCCAAGGGACATGAACAGCACGCGCTGCCAGTTGATCCGGCGGCGAGGTCGTTTGTTGGCGGAGCGAGTGCGCTTGGCGGCCATACTGATTCTCCGGGCTTCCGCGATGGTAACACGGTGGGGAGAGCCTGTCCAGCTATGCTCCTATTGCCTCTCTCGGTCGGGCCGGTATACTGGGGGGAGCCGGAGAGAGGAGACATGGCCATGACGTTTCTGGATGTGCTCGACATCGCGGGGTATGTGTTCAGGTTCCTGGGCGCGCTCGTGTTTGGGCTCGGCGTTGGCTGGCTGACCATCCGCATGGTGAAGCAGGAAATGGTAGCGTGGCAGCTGCTGGTGGCCGTCTATCTCGGGCTATTGGCCAGCTTCGTACTTCTGGGCCACTGGGTGGTCGGCGGGGCGACATTGGGAGCATACGGGCTGGGCGCCGGAGCCGGGCTGCTGATCTGGGGCATGGTGCAGCCGAGATCCAAGGAAGACGACGTGTCGGGGGCAGAGAGCCGAAAGCGGAAGTAATCCCACTCGGGATGGAACTCGTGCGAAGGCGGCGCCCGGAAGGGCGCCGCCTGTGCGTTTAGGAGCAATCAGATGGCCTAGCCGTACGGCTTTGCGCATCGGAGCAAAGCCAGCCACGACTGGTGGTTGATTCCGCGTCTCGGTTCTGCTAGAGTGGTCGCACGCACAGGGGACGGTTCCGAGCGGGGAGACCGGGTGCGAATTCAAGTGGCAGCCTGCGTGTGTTCATCTAAGCCATCTTGAGGGCGGACAGCCTTCGGCTGTTCGGCTTGCCTGGGCATTGCCGTTTGTGATTCAAGGCCCAGGCTGGAGTTCCGGAAGGCGAATCCAGTAGGCCGGTCGAGGGTTGCATACGCTACAGATAGCGAAGCGCGGAATGCGCTCCACGGCCGCACGAGGAGGTGACGATCGAGGCTTCGCAGGCAGGGGTTCTCATGAGGACGGTTCGAGGACCGAGGTCACTTTCCGAGGAGGAGGCACAATGAAAGTCCGATCGTTGAACTTGGTTGATGAGTGTGGCGATGCTAGTGGGCGTACTTGGCCCCGCGGCGCCTGCGCTGGCGGCGCCCAAGCCGCCGGACTACGTGCCTGTGGATGTTGGCCCCGAGATCCGAAGTTGGGAACCGACTCAGGATCGGATTGCGGACACTCCGGCTGACGCGGCGGCAGAAGTCGCCGCGACGAGCACACCCATCTCGAGCTGCACTCTTGACACCAAGACATGGATGCGTTTGAACAGCGTCACGGGAAGCTACGGGTTCACCAACTACTTCCTGGTGGCCGAGGGCTCACTGGCGCAGATCTGGGTCCAGACCAGCCTTGCCTGGCCCGCCGGTGATCCGCGTCCCACGCCGGAAATCACTTGCGAGCAGGCCCAGTACATGCTCGGGCAGTTCGAAACCAACATGTACCCGAAGGAGACGTCGTTCTTCGGGATGCCCGGTGCCCACGATGGGTCGGCTTCGCTCTTGGAAGAGTGGGGTTACTTCGAACCTGGTTACTTCAGCGACTCGGCCGGTCGACAGGTCGTGCTGGTCTCGAACGTGAGAGACGAGAACTACTTCGACTCGACCTACCCACTCTACATCGCCGGCTTCTATTCCCCAACATACGAAGCGTACTTCGACCGCAATGTCATGACGATCGACGCCTACGACTGGGCGAACCGCACGGGGCCGAGCGCTGCCAAGCCCTACCTCTATGAAGGTGTCTTCGCCCACGAGTACCAGCACCTGCTGCATAGCGACTACGACGCGGACGAGGAGAACTTCGTCAACGAGGGCATGTCGGACCTGGCGGAATTCCTGACCGGCTACGGAGTTGCCGCGCAGGGCCATGTCGATGCGGCGGCGGCTAAGCCGGAGAACTCGCTGGTGGTCTGGGGAGACCAGGGCGATCTGGAGATCCTGACCGATTACGGACAGGCCTACCTGTTCCAGTTCTACCTGATGGAGCAATTCGGCAAGCCGTTCATCCAGGCCCTGTTCCACAACGAGGCCAACGGCATCAGCGGCATCGACTCGACGCTGGCTACCGTCAAGAAGCAGCCGACCTTCGCCGACGTGTTCCACGACTGGTCGGTGGCCATGCTGATCAACAGCAAGAACCCGGGCAGCGGCCGCTACCAGTTCAAGGATGCCCTGTTGAGGAGCTTCAAGCTCAACGTCGGAACACCCAGCGCCCCCAATCCGGAGGCGTTCAGCGCACCCGGCGCGCCGCCATGGGGCAGCGACTACTTATGGGTGACAGGAAAGCCGAAAGACCTCGCTCGCCTGACCTTCAACGGGGTCAACTACAGTACCTTTCCGACATCCTGGACGAGCGATGGCAACGTGCTGTGGGGCGGGACCGGAGACCTGATCGACAACTGGGCGATCTTCTCGACCACCGGTGGCGGGACACTGACTTTCGACACGCTGTATGATATCGAGGAGTTCTGGGACTTCGGCTTCGTCCAGGTGTCGACCGACGGCGGGTACACGTGGACGAGCCTGGCCAACGCATTCACTACGGACCTGCACGATCCCAGCGCCCACCCGACGGTTGTCGCCAACCTTCCAGGCCTCACGGGTTGCTTTGTGGACCCCGATACTCTCGAGTGCAGCCTGGACTTGGTCGGAATGTCCTTCGACCTGAGTGCCTACGCCGGGCAGAGCATCCTGGTCGGCTTCCGCTACGTGACCGACTGGGCCACAGCGGGCGCCGGCTGGTTCATCGACAATGTGAAAGTCGATGGTGCGCTGATCTCCGATGGCTCGAGCGTGGCGCCCTTCGAGGACATCACCGAGATCGTCCCGGTCAACAACGATTTCACCGTCACTTTCGTGGCGGGGAAGGGCTCAGGTAGGAATGTCCAGTACAAGATCAAGAGCCTGCGCCTGAATCATGAGACCGAGGACGGCTGGATCGAGCTGAGCAGCATCCTCAAGTGGTGCGACTCGGCGGTCATGATTGTGACCTTCGACGTGCCGGAGGGCGTGAGCTTCTATGCGGACTACACGTACGAGCTCACCTCCCGGCACTCGAAGCCGCACTCTCGACCGCCCGTCCATGGTCACGGCCATGGGACGCACTTCGAGCGTCCGCGTCACTAAGAGGAAAGAACTGAGGGACTGAGAGCCCGCCCCGGCCCGGGGCGGGCTCAACTTTCTTTGCGGAGACGGCTCAGTTAACCGGCATCCAGGGCTGGCCGTCCTGAATGCGCTCGCCGGGCAGGATCGGGATCGACCCGGGGAGCGGCGTGCCATCGGGCGAGCAGAGGATCGCCGTCCCGGCTGCATCCATGTGGACGGCGTACTCAGTCCCGGCAGCGGAGAGCGTGACCCGAAACCCCGGCGTCACCTTCTGCAGGTAGACCATGCCTGTCAGCGTGCAACCCAGGCCAGCATCCGGCCAGTCCATGGGCTCAATGTCCTTGACGCTGACCGCCTCCGGCGCCAGGTTCAGCTCAGCCGCCACGACCATGACGGCGCGCTCGACGTAGGCGTCCGCCACCGGGGGCGTAGCCTCGGAAAGCGGAGCCGCCGACCGTGTGGGCGCGGCCGGAAGCATTTCCAGCGCCGTCGGCGATGGCGCGGCAGCCGGCGTTGTGGTCGCCGGAGCGGTCTGTGCGTCCGCGCACGCGGCCAGGGCCACGACAATGCAGGACCCCGCGACCAAACGGGCAATAGGAGTCTTCATGCCGCCACCTCCTCCATCCTGCTCTGCAGACGCTGGCGGAATCGCATTAGTTCCCGCCCGATCAGTCCCCCAAGTGCGCCATCCCCAGTATAGGCCACCCGCCCTGGGCGAGCCTGCCGCGAACGACCCCACCCGCTTCCTGCCTATGGTCAGCCCGGCTGATAGCCTTTGACCGTCTTCGCGGTTTCCTGAAAGCCGGCCGTGGTCGTCTGACAGACGCGACGCGCCACCATGGCGCCCAGGCATCCGCTCGCAGTCCGTTTAGGCGAGCGGCCCGACGGAGGCTCCGATTCTCTGATCCAGCCGACTCGCCAGTTGTCCCAACATCAAGGGACTCCTCGTGTCTGGCTTGAGTCGATGGGCGGTGGAGAACCCGAAGGCCTTCTCCGGGCTGTGGTTCGCGGCTGCCGCCGGCCTGCTGGTGGGACAGGCGTTGTTCGCCCTGCCCGTTCTGGTGGCGCAGGCGCGCTTGATCGGAGGACTGGCTGCCTGGCGGTGGGGGGCGTTCGCCCTGGCTTACGTGTACCTGGCTCCGCTGTTACTGGCCCTCCTTCTGGGAAGCCTGCTCGGTGGGGTGATCGTCGTCCCGGGTTTCCCGGATGGATGGGCACCGGCCGCGCGAGGGATGCTGGTCGGGGTAGGCAGCCTGGTGATCTGGCTCCTGGTCGGCAGCATGATGGTGCGGTTGATGCCAGGCTACGCTTCGACGGCTGGCGCCGAGGCCCCGCCCGGCGCGGCGGAAGCGATCGGGCTTGTCCTTCTGCCCGTCCCGTTCCTTCTGGTGGCCGCAGTCGGCGCCTGTGCCGGGTTCGTGCTTCACTCCCTTGTCCTTCGAGCCTCGAACACGACGAATCGCAGAAGGGCGGCAGGCAGTAGCAGTACACTCCAGGAGGGCCGGATGAACGGCCTCCCACAGAGGAACCCGGGCCCGGAGCGTTGGAAGGGAAGACGCGTGGAACGACATCAGGGGTCGCGGGTTTCCGACGGTGAGCCCTCAGCGGGCCCGACGCCCATCCAAGCATGGCGCGCCTGGGCGGATTGTGGCGACGGCGGGCAAGTCCACCTGATCCTCGACCGCCAAGCCCAGCAGCTGTGGCTGCTGCCGTCAGACGAGTCACACATCGATCCAAGGAGCACAGGATGACTAACTCGAGCTCTTCGTTGCCCGGCACCGGCGAGCCGGTGCCTCAGGTCGACGTCTTTCGCCATCCTCTTCGACTGAGCCTCGCCGCGCTGGCGCTCGGATTGGCAGTCGAGATCCTGTTCTACGCACGGCCCGTCGGGATCTCCTTTCCCATCTGGGCCGCCCTCGTCTGCCTGGTGGGGGTCGGCATGGCATGGGCAGAGTCCCGCCGGCCGGCAACGGGCAGTCTGTGGCTCGTCGTGCCGATCGTGGGCTTCGCCGCGCTGGCCTTCGTGCGCCTCGAACCACTGACTCTCTTCCTGAACATCGTCGTGGTGCTTGCGCTGCTGGCCTTCTGGGTGCGCACGTTCCGGACCGGCAGGCTGCTCGCCTTCGGCTGGGTGGACTACTTGGTCGCGATGGCCTGGGTTCCGCTGGAAGCGCTCCTTCGCCCGTGGCAAGTGCTCTCGGCTGCCAACCGTCAGGCCCTGGGAGACCGCGGCGCGAACAGCCGGCTGGTGGCCATCCTGCGCGGCATGCTCCTGGCGTTGCCGATCCTGGTGGTCTTCGCCGCGCTGCTGACAGCCGCCGATCTGATCTTCGCCGACTACCTGCGCCGTGCGCTGGAGTGGCTCGACCTCGAGCGCCTGGCCGATCTCGCCCGCCGGACGGTCGTCGTCCTGGTCTGTGCGATCTTCTTCCTCGGCGCGCTGGTTGCGGCGCTGCGCGACCCCGGGGACCGAAAATTGATCGGAGAACACAAACCGCTTCTGGCGCCGTTCCTGGGGTTCACCGAATTGGTGGTCGTCCTGGCGGCGGTCGATCTGTTGTTCGCATTGTTCGTCTTCATCCAGATCCGCTATCTCTTCGGAGGCGAGGCCGAACATCACCGCCTCAGGGTTCACCTACTCGGAGTATGCCCGGCGCGGGTTCGGGGAACTGGTGGCGGTCGCCTTCCTGACGCTGGCGCTCATCCTTGGCCTGGGCGCCTACACGCGCCGGGGATCGCCAGGGCAGCAAGGCTGGTTCCTCGGCCTGAGTGCCTTGATGGTGGCGCTGGTGGGTGTGATCCTGACCTCGGCCTTTCTGCGACTGCAGCTGTACGAGGCGGCCTATCGGATTCACCCGCTTGCGAGCCTATACCCACGCCGCGATCCTGTGGATGGGTGTGTCCTTCCTGTTGTTCCTGTTGACGCTCCTCGCCGGCAACCTGCGTGCCTTCGCGCCGGCGGCGGTCGGCACCGTACTCGGGTTCGCCCTCACGCTCAATGTCCTGAATGTCGACGACTTCATCGTGCGGCGGAATGCAGAACGCGCCCGTGCCGGCGGTGAGCTCGACACCGTGTACCTCACGGGGCTGAGCGAGGATTCCATTCCGGCGCTGGCCGCGCTGGCCGGGGAGTCGTCGCCGGAGATGCAGAAGGACCTGCTGCCGAGGCTGGCATGCCAATTGGTGTCCCTCGATCAACGCGCCTCACAGGCATGGCCTTCCACGCATCTGTCCGTCTTGCGGGCGCGATCGGCGCTCGAACCGTGGCGGGCGATCCTATCGGGGTATCACGTCGACAGCGAAGGGCCGCGCTACGGCTGGACGGTCGAGGACCCGCGGGGAAAGACCCTCGGGCTGCTTCTATCCGGTCTACGACTAGCGCGGCAAGCTCAAGGGTGGGTCGAAAGGCGCGGCAGTCGCCGTCCTGATCGCCCGCTCTGGACCAGCAGTCGGCACGCGGGCGCTGAGCGCGGCGTCGTCGCCGGCGCCGGCGTGCTGCCCCGTGACATCAAACCACGGCGGTTAGGCGCGGGCGGGAGCCTGGGCGACGATCCAGGCTGTCGTCGCCTGGCGATGGACGCTCACGTCGGCGCCCAGTGCCCGGAACCCGGAGGCGATCTCTTCGGCGCGGCGGAAGCGGCTCCGCATCAGTGCCAGCCGCTCGAACAGCGCGATCGCCCACACGCCGACGCGATCGATATCCGGCTCTTCGACAACGACCCGGCCGCCGGGTGCGCACACGCGTAGCATTTCCGCCAGGCTGCGCTCCTGGTCCTCCAGATGATGGTAGGCATCGACCATGATCACGCGTGCGAATGCGCCCGGGGTGAAGGGCAGCCGTTCGGCGTGACCAGCGGTTAGGCGCAGGCCCGACTTGGCGCGGGCGCGGTGAGAGCATCCGCCAAGACTCATCCACCACGACGACATGCGCCGCAAGGGCGGCCAGCCCCTGGGCGATGCGCCCCGTGCCACCCCCCACGTCCAGCAGCCGACCACGCGTCGGTAACCCGGCCAGGTCCACCAGTCGGCCCAGGTCCGGGGGCCGGATCAGCCGGTCGTAGAGTGGAGCCAGCAGGCCGAAGTGGTCAAGACCGGGCATCGTAGGGACGACTCCTTGGCGCCGCGGCGTAACGCTGGCGCTCCGGCGCCTTCGGTTTCCTACCGGGCTGACCCCGGGGCATATCTAATCCAGACTGAGGCGGCGCCGACAGGTGAGATCTTATCAATTTTGACCAGAATGCCTCGCTGAGTTTCGGAGACCGGAGAACGCTCATTGACTCGAAACCCCAGCCATGCTATTTTTGATGTACATTCCCAACAGTTCTGAAGTGAATTATGTCGGAAATCGACGAAGTCGATCGCCGAATTGTCGACCTGCTCATCGAGGATGGGCGGATGCCGTGCGCCGAGATTGCGCGCCGGCTGGGGGCGGTCTCGGAACGCGTCGTTCGCTATCGTCTGGATCGGATGATCGCAGCCGGGCTGGTGCACGTCGGCGCCATCCCGAATCCACGGGCGCTCGGATACGGCGTCACCGCCGACGTCTTCATTCAAGTCGATGCCGCCAGCATCCTCGACGTCGCCCGCAAGCTGACCGAGTACGAATGCGTCAGCTACGTCGGCTGCTCGATGGGGGAGACCGACATCAGCACGCAAGTCGTGGCTCGAGACAACGCCGAGGTCTATCGGTTCACCACCGAGGTCATCGCCAACATCCCCGGCGTGCGCAAGACTTCCACCGTGATCGTTCCCATGGTCCTCAAGGACGTGTATCAGTGGCGCATCCCAAGGTCCGGTTGCATGGAGAAGCCCGTCCGGAAAGACTAGGCCGGTGGGGTCAACCGATTCGGTGCGGGGGAGAGCAGCCTTGGGCGCCGCATCGGGCCGGAGATCGGCAAGCCGGAACACGAGAACAACTCTTGACGCGGGCATCCGCGCTGCGAACACTCGAAGGCTTCAGAGGAGGAGCATCATGACACAATCCGGATCGAATGTGGCCGCCGTGGAGATCGTCGCCGAGCGACGCAAGCTCAAACGCGAGCTGACACTGTTGCCCCTGTTCGGCCTGATCTACTTCACCGTCTCGGGCGGGTCCTTTGGCATCGAGGCGCTGGTGGGGTGGTCGGGGCCGGGGTTGGCGATGCTGCTGATCATCATCACCCCGCTGATCTTCAGCCTGCCGAACATGTTGATGGTGCGCGAGCTCAACTCGATGATGCCGGTCGAGGGCGGCTATTATCACTGGATCAAACAGGCGTTCGGGCCCTTCTCCGGCTTCATGGCCGGCTGGATGAATTGGATCATGTCGTTCGTCGACGTGGCCATCTACCCGGTGCTGGCCGCCTACTACCTCGGTTACTTCTTCCCCGCAATCCGGAACGGCATCACGCTTGGCGGTCTTGAGTTGAGCGGCGGATTCATGTCGTTCCTGGTCGCCGCCGTCATCATCTGGGCCATGTCGGCGCTCCAGGTGCGAGGCGCGCGCCTGGCCGGGTTGACCACCAGCTGGCTGGGCGTGCTGGTGATGGCGCCGCTCGTGGTGATGACCGTCCTGGGATTTATCGTCTGGATCCAGGGCGGCACCACGGCGTCTCTCCCGTTCCTGCCCGAGGGCGAGACGCTGGGGGGCGCGCTGAGCGTCGGGCTGTTTGTCGTGATGTGGAACTACATGGGCTGGGAACTGCCGGCAGCCGCCGGCGATGAGATCGTCAACCCGCGGAAGACCTACCCGCGCGCCATGCTGCTGGTCTTGATCGCCGCCGTCGCCACTTACGCCCTACCGACGCTGGCCGGACTGTACGGGGGCGGCGGGCGAGGACGGGCGCTACCAGGCGTGGGGGATCGAGGAGTACGGCGACGGCGAGGGCATCGGCGTCGTCCTCGAGGAATACGGGGTGGCGCCCGAGCAGTACGAGGCCTGGGGCGTCGATCCGACCAGTGCCGTCGGATGGGAGTTCCCCGACATCGGGCATGCCATTGCCGCCAAGCTGACCGGCCCCGACAGCGCCCTGCCGCGCGTACTGGGCGGGTTCCTGACCGTCGCCGCCGTGCTGAGCATGATCGGCCTGTTCATCGGCAACAGCCTGGGCGGATCGCGTATCCCCTTCGCGCTAGCCGAAGACGGGATGATGCCCAAGTGGCTGGTGCGTGTCCACCCGCGCTACGGCACGCCCTGGGTGGCGATCCTGGTCTGCGCCTTTGCCTTCACGCTGTTCTCGCTGCAGGCATTCGCCTTCCTGGTCGTCGTCGATGTCTTCCTGCAGACGCTCGTGATCCTGGCGGAGTTCGGGGCGATGTGGAAGCTGCGCATCACCCGGCCCGAGCTGCCGCGCCAGAAAGTGCCCGGCGGGTGGCTGGGGATGCTGCTGGTGACGCTCGGGCCGACGGCGATCATCCTGCTGGCCATCTACAGTCAGATCCAGGAGGAAGGCTTGAGTTCGCTGTGGCTGGCGCTGGCGGCCATGGCGGTCGGCGCCCTGCTGTATTTCCCGATCCGGCGGACCCTCAAACCGGGGGTGCCGGACGTCGATCCGTTCAACCCCGAGGGCGCGGACGCGTAGCCGTGAATTGAATCGAGGCCCGGGGCGAGGGACACCCTCGCCCCGGGGGCGATGGCACGAGGGCCCGCGAGCCCGGGAGGCAGGCATGAGAGTGCTGCTGGTGGGGACGGGGGGAGTCGGCGAGGCGATCGCCGTGGTGGCGCAAAAGGCACCGTGGCTGGAGCGCATGGTCCTGACGGACATCAATCCCAAGCGCTGCCGCGAGGTGCGGGCCAAGCTGCGCGACCCGAAGAAGTTCCCGATCGCGGCGATCGACGCCAGCAACAAGGCGCAGATCGTCGAGCTGGCCCGCAAGCACAAGGTCGACCTGATCATGAACGCCGTCGAGCCGCTGTTCAACGAGAAGATCTTCGACGCCGCATACCAGTACGGCTGCACCTACATGGACATGGCCATGACGCTGTCGTCGCCCCATCCCACCCGGCCGTTCGAGGAGCCGGGCGTGAAACTGGGCGACTACCAGTTCGAACGCGCCGCGCAGCTGGGAGAAGAAGGGCCTGCTCGCCCTGCTGGGCATGGGGGTCGAGCCGGGCATGGCGGATGTCTTCGCCAAGTACGCCGAGAAGCACCTGTTCGACGAGATCGACGAGATCAACGTGCGCGACGGCGCCAACCTCGAGGTGCGGGGCTACGAGTTCGCCCCGAACTTCTCGATCTGGACCACGATCGAGGAATGCCTCAATCCGCCCATCATCTGGGAGAAGGCCCGCGGCTGGTACACGACCGAGCCCTTCTCCGAGCTCGAGACCTTCGAGTTTCCGGAGGGCATCGGCGCGCAGGGATGCGTCAACGTCGAGCACGAGGAAGTGCTGCTCGTGCCGCGCTGGGTCAAGTGCAAGCGAGTGACCTTCAAGTACGGCCTGGGCGACGACTTCATCCGCGTGCTCAAGACGATCAAGATGCTCGGCCTGGACAACAAGAACCCGATCAAGGTCGGCGGCGTCAAAGTCGCCCCGCGCGATGTCGTTGCCGCCTGCCTGCCGGACCCGGCGCACCTGGGGGACCGCATGTTCGGCAAGACCTGCGCCGGGACGTGGGTGAAAGGCCGCAAGGACGGCCGACCGCGTCAGGTCTACCTGTACCAGGTGGCGGACAACGAGACCTGCATGAAGAAGTACCGGGTGCAGGCGGTGGTATGGCAGACGGCGGTCAACCCGGTGATCGCCATGGAATTGCTCGAGGCCGGGGATCTGGAAGGGCGCCGGGGTCTTCGGGCCGGAAGCCTTCGACCCCGACCCGTTCATGCAGCGCATGGCCCAATACGACTTCCCCTACGGGATGAAGGAAATGGGCTGACGCGGACAGCCGTCCAGCGGGCGGGACATGGCCCGCCCGCTGCCTACGGAGGCTCGACGTGCCTCAATCGCTCGACGATGCTTTGACATATGCCGACCGCTGGGTGGAGTTGATCCGCCAGCCTTCGGTGCCGGAGTCCTTGGGGAAGCAGATCATCGAGGAATCGCAAGCTCAACTTCGCCGAGTACTTCAACCGCGGCTGGCTGGAGTACCGCAAGTCCGTGACCGAGGCGGGCGACTGGGCGGCGACCGAATGGACGGGCAGTGGGGCGCGTGTTCCGCGACGTGCTCGGGCGGGAGTACATCGACTGCCTGGGCGGCTACGGCCTGCTCGAGCTGGGCTGGGCGAACCCTGAAATCGTCGACGCGGTGCGCGCCCAACTTGACCCTGCGCACGCCGATGCCCAGCCAGGAGCTGATCGACCCGCTGCGCGGCGTGCTGGCGCGTCTGATGGCGCAGATCACCCCGGGCGACATCAAGTACAGCTTCTTCTGCGCCAGCGGGACCGAAGCCGTCGAAGGCGCCATCAAGCTGGCCAAGCTCTACACGCGCAAGAGCGGCTTCATCGTCGCCGTCAAGGCCTTCCACGGCAAGACGATGGGCTCGCTGTCGCATGATGGGCAAGGCCGACTACCGCCAGCCGGCCGGGATGCTGTACGGCGGGCCCGGTCTACCACGTGCCCTTCGGCGACGCGGACGCCGTGGAGCGCCAGCTCGACATCTGCCAGCACGGTCGGGGTCGACATTGCCGGCGTGCTCATGGAGCCGATCCAGGGCGAGGCCGGCGCGATTGTCCCGCCGGACGACTTCTGGCCGCGGCTGCGCGAGCTGACACGCCACTACGGCGTGCTGCTCATCGCCGATGAAGTGCAGACCGGCATGGGCCGCACCGGCAAGCTGTGGGGCGTGGACCACTGGAACGTCGTGCCGGACATCCTGGCGGTGGCCAAGTCGCTGGGCGGCGGCGTGATGCCGGTCAGCGCCTTCTGCTCTACGGAGGAGATCTGGCAGGTGATGATGGAGCCCAACCCCTTCATTCACACCACCACCACGGGCGGCGGTGCGCTGGCCTGCAGCGCGGCGATCGCCGCCATCCACGTCACGCTGCGCGAGCGCTGTGGGAGCAGGCCGCTGCCAAGGGCGCGTACCTGATCCCGAAGCTGGAGGCGCTCGCCGCACAGTATCCGCAGATCTACGACCGCATCACCGGCCGCGGCCTGCTCATCGGGCATGCACTTCCACAACCCGGAGATCGGCTACAAGGTGGCGGCCGGGCTGTTCAAGCGCGGCGTGCTGGTCGGCGGCACGCTCACCAGTGCGCACACCGATCCGCATCGAGCCGCCGCTGGTCATCCCCTACGAGGTGCTGGATCAAGTCATCGACCGCCTATCCGACTGTTTGGTGGAGTTGAAGAAGGCGATGTAGGTCGCCCCCGCGCCAGGAGTGCGTGTTCTGCTCGGCGGAGCGAGCCGCCTGACGACCGGCCTGCGACTGCCGCTCGTGAACCAGGCCGAGGCGACGGATCCGGTGGTGGGTACGGCGGGCGCGGCGACGAGACACACAAGGAGAAGGCCGTGACGATCTTGCACGACAAGAGCATCGCCATGCAGCGCCGGGCGTCGGCCGTGATGCCGCTGGGGGTCCACTCCAACTTCCGCTACTGGGGCGAGGGCATCACGCCCTATGTCCAGAAGGCCAAGGGCGGCTACCTGTGGGATGTGGACGGGAACCGGTACATCGACTACCGGCTGGCTTTCGGACCGATCATCCTCGGGCACGCCTACCCGGAAGTGGATGCGAAAGTCCACGCCGAGATCGACCAGGGGTCGCTCTTCGCCATGACCGGCGAGCTGGAAGTGGCGGTGGCCGAGATGATCGTCGCCATGTGTCCGGCGGTCGAGATGGTGCGCTTCGCATGCTCGGGGACCGAGGCGACGATGCACGCGCTGCGCGTCGCCCGGGCGTACACCGGCCGCGAGAAGATCCTCAAGTTCGAAGGCAACTACCACGGCTTTCAGGACTACCTGCTTTTCTCGACCTACGCACCTTCGGAGACCTACGGCAGCCGGCGCAGCCCGATCCCCGTGCCGGCCAGTTCGGGTCTGCCGAACTGCCTGCACTCGCTGATCGTCACGCTGCCGTTCAATGACTTCGAGGCGCTGGAGAACGCGCTGCGACGCGTCGGCCACGAGATCGCCGCGATCATCACCGAGCCCATGCAGGACAACTGCGGCGCGATCGAGCCGCTGCCCGGCTTCCTGCAGTTCGTGCGCCAGAAATGCGACGAGTACGGCATCGTCTTTATCCTGGACGAGGTCAAGACCGGATTCCGCATCGCCCGCGGCGGGGCGCAGGAGGCCTTCGGCTTGCAGCCCGACCTGGCGACCTACGCCAAGTCGCTGGCCAACGGCTACCCGCTGGCGGCACTGGGCGGAAGGCGGGAGATCATGAGCATCATCGGGCACGGGGTCTCACAGGGCGGGACGTTCAACAACAACAAGCCCGGCGTGGCGGCCGCCTATGCCACGCTCGACTTGCTCCAGAAGCACCCGATCCTGGAGACGATCGCCCTGCGCGGCCGACGGCTGATGGACGGCCTGAAGCAGGTGTTCGAGGACGGCGGACCTGCCGGTCTCCTTTCGCGGGCATCCGTCCATGTTCTCCTTCGCCTTCGGCGTAGAAACTGTGACCTGTCAGCGGGACTGGGACGGGTCGGACAAGGACTCTGTACCTGCGCCTGGTCGACGCGGCGATCGAACGCGGCGTCATGCCCGATCACGACCCGCGCGAACCCTGGTTCCTGTGCTACGCACACACGGATGCCGACATCGACGAGACGCTGAACGTGATGGCGGATGCCGCCCGGAGCGTCAGGAAGTAGGCGGCGTCTGCACGGCGGACACACACATGCTTGCGGAGGGGAAGGTGGCAGCCACGACAACGATGAACTCTGAAGACATGGTGCGGATGAACCGGGAATACACCCTGTTCTCCTGGTCGATCCAATCGGCGACTGCGCCGATCCCCATCACCCGGGCCGAGGGCATCTACTTCTGGGACGCGGACGGGAAGCGCTATCTGGATTTCTCGTCGCAGCTGATGAACCTCAACATCGGCCATCAGCACCCGAAGGTGGTCAAGGCCATCCAGGAGCAGGCCGCCCGGCTGTGTTTCGCCCATCCGGGCATGGCCACCGAGCCGCGCGGGCTCCTGGGGAAGAAGATCGCCGAGGTCGCCCCCGGAGACCTGAAGAAGACGTTCTTCTGCCTGGGCGGCGCGGAGGCCAATGAGAACGCCATCAAGATCGCCCGCTTCTACACCGGCCGGCACAAGATCCTGGCCCGCTACCGCTCGTATCACGGCGCCACGCACGGGGCGCTGGCGCTGACCGGCGACTACCGGCGTCTGCCGGTCGAGCCGGCCATCCCCGGCGTGGTCCATTTCCTCGATCCATTCTGCTACCGCTGTCCCTTCGGCTGGACGCGGGAGACCTGCCATCGCGAGTGCATCGCCCACGTCGAGGAAGTGTTGTCCTATGAAGGACCCGACCGCGTCGCGGCGATCATCATGGAGGGCGTCACCGGCACCAATGGGCTGATCGTGCCGCCGGACGACTACTGGCCGCGGGTGCGCGAGATCTGCGACCGCTACGGCATCCTGCTCATTTCGGATGAGGTGATGAGCGGCTGGGGCCGCACCGGAAAGTGGTTCGCCGTCGATCATTGGAACGTGGTGCCCGACATGATCACCACCGCCAAGGGCATCACCTCCGGCTACGTGCCGCTCGGGGCGGTGATCGTCAGCGAAAAGATCGCCGACTTCTTCGAGGACAAGATGCTCTGGTGCGGGCTGACCTACAGCGGGCACCCCCTGGCCTGCGCGGCGGGCGTCGCCACCACTCCAGGTGTATGAGGACGACGGCCTGATCGAGAACGCCGCGCAGCGTGGGGAAGCACCTGGGCCGGCGGCTCGAGGAGATCAAGGCCCGGCACGCCTCGGTGGGTGACGTGCGCTACATCGGCCTGTTCTCCGCCTTGGAGATCGTCAAGAGCAAGTCGACCCGTGAACCGATCGACCCGCTCACCGAGCTCGGCGCATTCCTGCGCAGCCAGGGCTTGTTCACCTTCATCTTCCACAACGTCGTCTTTGTCGTGCCGCCGCTGTGCATCACCGAGGCGCAGGTGGACGAGGGCCTGGCGATCATCGAGCGGGCGCTGGAGATCACCGATGCCATCGCCAATGTCTGACGGCATCCCGGGGCCGGTGCTGAACTTCATCGACCACGCCTGGGTGGCATCCAGCGGCGGCGAGTTCGTCGACGTCGTCAACCCGGCGACGGCCGAGCGGATCGGGCGGACGCCGCTCTCATCGGCAGCCGATGTGGCGCGGGCGGCCGAAGCGGCGGCGCGGGCGCTTCCGGAATGGCGGCGGACGCCGGCCCCCGAACGCGTCCAGTACCTGTTCAAGCTCAAGGCGCTCCTGGAAGAGGATCTGGAAGAGCTGTCGCGCCTGATCACGATCGAGTGCGGCAAGACGCTGGACGAGGCGCGGGCGAGATGCGCCGGGCGATCGAGAACGTCGAGATCGCCTGCGGCATGCCGATCCTGATGCAGGGCTACAACTCGGAGGACATCGCCCGCGGCATCGACGAGATGATGATCCGCCAGCCGGTGGGCGTGTGCGCCGCCATCTGTCCCTTCAACTTCCCGGGCATGATCCCGTTCTGGTTCATGCCCTACGCCCTGGCCTGCGGCAACACGTACATTGTCAAGCCGTCCGAGAAGGTGCCGCTGACCATGCAGCGCATCTTCGGCCTGATCGAACAGACGGGCGTCCCGCGCGGCGTGGTCAACCTGGTCAACGGAGCCGCGGAGGCGGTCGATGCGATCCTGGACCACCCGGCGATCCGGGCCATCAGCTTCGTGGGCTCCACGCCGGTGGCGCGATACGTCTACCGCCGCGCGGCCGAGCAGCGGCAAGCGTGCCCAGTGCCAGGGCGGGGCGAAGAACCCGCTCGTGATCATGCCGGACGCCGACCTGGAGATGACGACGCGAATCATGGCCGACAGCGCCTTCGGCTGCGCCGGGCAGCGCTGCCTGGCGGCCTCGCTGGCCATCACCGTCGGCGAGGCGCGCGATTGGTTCCCCGAGATGATTTGCGATGCCGCCGCAAGCCGGGTGACCGGCTACGGGCTGGACGAGGGCGTGCAGATGGGACCGGTGATCATCGCCGGAGAGCCAGGAGCGGATCGAGGGGCTGATCGGCGCTGGCGCTGGCAGAAGGGGCCGGTTTGCCGGTTGACGGGCGTCGGCCTCGACATCCCCGGCTACGAGCGGGGCAACTTCGTGCGTCCCACGATCCTGACCGATGTGCCGCCGGGCAGGGAAGCTGGCCACGACGGAGATCTTTGGCCCGGTGCTGGGTCTGATGCACGTCGCGACGCTCGACGAGGCCTTGACGCTGGTGAACAGCGGCCAGTACGGCAACATGGCCTGCCTGTTCACCGGCAGCGGCGCGGCGGCGCGGAGGTTCCGCTACGAGGCCGAGGCCGGCAACATCGGCATCAACATCGGCATTGCCGCGCCGATGGCCTTCTTCCCCTTCAGCGGCTGGAAGGAGAGCTTCTTCGGCGACCTGCACGGCCAGGGCTGGGACGCGGTCGAGTTCTTCACGCAGAAGAAGGTGGTGGTCGAGCGCTGGCCGAAGGAATGGTCGCGGACCTTCTGAACACTCGGCGGCCTGAAGGAGAAGGTACGAATGGAACCTGAAGGTCTATCGCACCTCGCCCCCGTGTGGAACCGCGCCTGGCCGCTGGTGGTCGATCACGGCGAGGGACCCTACCTGATCGATACCGCCGGCCGACGCTATCTTGATTTCACCAGCGGGATCGGGGTCACCAACACCGGCCACTCCCACCCACGCGTCGTCCAAGCCATTCAGGAGCAGGCCGCCAGGCTTCTCCATGGACAGGCGGCGCTGGTGGTCGCATGAACCCATGTTGCGCCTGGTCGAACAGCTCCTGCCCATTGTGCCCAAGCCTCTGGATACGTTCTTCTTCACCAACTCCGGGGCCGAGGGCATCGAAGGCGCGGTGAAGCTGGCGCGGCATGCCACCCGGCGGCCGAATGTGATTGTCTTCCAGGGGTCTTTCCACGGCCGCACCAACGCCACCATGGCCATGACCACCTCGAAATCGATCTACCGTTCAGGGTATGCCCCCTCGCCAGCGGTGTCTTCGTGGCGCCGTTCCCCTATGCCTACTACTACGGATGGGATGAGGCGACGACCGTTCGCTTCTGCCTGCGAGAGCTCAAGCTGCTGCTCAAGACTCAGACCGCGCCGGACGAGACCGCTGCCATCGTCATCGAGCCGATTCTCGGTGAGGGCGGCTACGTTCCGGCTCCCGACGCGTTTCTCCAGGGCCTGCGGGAGGTCTGCGATCACTACGGCATCCTGCTGGTGGCGGATGAGGTGCAGGCCGGTTTTGGTCGGGCGGGCAAGTGGTTCTCGATCGAGTACAGCGCTGTGGTCCCGGACATCCTGGTGATGGCCAAAGGGATGGCCTCCGGGATGCCACTGGCTGGATTGGCTGCCCGGCGAGACCTCATGGCGAAGTGGATCCCGGGATCGCACGGCGGCACCTACGGCGGCAACGCCGTCGCCTGCGCCGCCGCCGTGGCGACCATCCAGGTCTTGCACGACGAGAAGTTGATCGAGAACGCCGCCGCCATGGGAGAAGTGCTGCTGGACGGGCTGCGGCAGATGCAGAAACAACACCCGGAGATCGGCGACGTGCGCGGCCGCGGCCTGATGATCGCCAGCGAATTCACCGATACCCAGGGAGAGCCGTGGACCGACCGCGCCAAAGCGGTGGCGAAGGCCGCCTACCAACAGGGGCTGCTGTTGCTCACCTGCGGATCGTACGAAAACGTAATCCGTTGGATCCCGCCGTTGGTGGTCACCGCCAGCCAGATCGAGGACGGTCTCGAAAAGTTTCAGGCGGCGCTGGAAGCCTAGGTAGAATTGGGCCAAGGGTACAGGAGGTTCCGATGCCAGACGCACGCACCGGCCGGATTGCACACGTCGATCTGACGCGCGGCGTGGTGGAGATGGAGGCGCCGCCCGAGTCGTTCTACCGGCGGTACTTCGGGGGCTCGGCGATGGGGATGCACTACATCCTCAAACACACCAGGCCCGGCATTGATCCGCTCGGGCCGGAGAACGTGCTGACCATGTTCGTCAGCCTGCTGACCGGGGCGCCGATCTCCGGGCAGAGCCGCATGTGCGCCAACGCGCTGTCGCCGCTCGTCGACGGCATCGGGGATGCGCAGAGCGGCGGCTTCTTCCCGGCCGAGATGCGTTTTGCCGGCTTCGACGGGCTGGTGATCACCGGGAAGTCGGCATCCCCGGTGTACCTGTGGCTGCACGACGGGCAGGCCGAGCTGCGGCCGGCCGATCACCTGTGGGGCAAGACGACGGCGCAGGTGGACGACGCCCTCAAGGCGGAGCTCGGCGATGACAAGATCGAAATCGCCCAGTGCGGGCCGGCGGGTGAGAAGTTGGTCCGGCTGGCGGCGATCATCAACATGGCCAACCGCGCCAACGGGCGGACAGGCCTGGGCGCAGTCATGGGCTCGAAGAACCTGAAGGCCGTCGCGGCGCGGGGCAAGAGCAAGCGGCTGGATTGGGCCGACGCCAGGCGCATCAACGCGATGGCGAAGGCCGGGGCCGCCGACGTCGAGAACAACGGTGACGTCCTCGGGCTGCAGAAGTACGGCACCGCTGGCGTCGTTTCCTTCCAACACTTCAGCGGCACCCTTCCGACCTTCAACTACAACGCCGGGCAATTCGAGCACTTCGAGCGCCTGCAGGGCGAGACGATGGCCGACACGATCCTCAAGGGCAACGACACATGCTACGCCTGCGCCGTGCGCTGCAAGCGCGTCGTGGAGACGGAATGGGAGGGGACCCCCGTCGAGCGTCGCTACGGCGGTCCGGAGTACGAGACCATCGGCACCTTCGGCTCGTACTGCGGGGTCAAGGAGCTTGAGGCGGTCTCGCTGGCGAACCAGATCTGCAACGAGTACGGCCTCGACACCATCGGCACAGGGGCGACCGTCGCCTGGGCGATGGAGTGCTACGAGAAGGGCATTCTGACGGAGAAGGAGATCGGGTTCCCGGCACCTTTCGGCGACGCCGGGGCCATGATCCGTCTGACGCAGGGTATCGCCAGCCGGGAGGGATTTCGGAGACCTGCTGGCCGAGGGCTCGCAGCGTGCGGCGGAGAGGCTGGGGAAGGGGGAGGGGCTGCTGATCACGGTTAAGGGCGCCGAGGCGCCGGCCCACATGCCGCAGGCGAAGCGTTCGCTGGCGTTGATCTATGCGGTCAACCCGTTTGGCGCCGATCATCAGTCCTCCGAGCACGATCCGATGATTGAGGAGGGTGCCTCCGACCTCTACATGGGCCGGCTCAAGCTGATGGGCTTTGACCATACGCTGGCGCCGCGTTCCCTGGGTGCCGAGAAAGTGCGCTACGCCCTCAAGGGGCAATACTTCTACTCCTTCCTCGACACGGCGGCTCTGTGTCAATTCGTGTGGGGGCCGGCCTGGACGCTGTATGGTCCCCAGGAAACCGTCGAGTTCGTGCGCGCTGCCACCGGGTGGGAAGACTTCACGTTGGACGAGCTCTTGTCGATCGGCGAGCGACGCCTGAACATGCTGCGCGCCTTCAACGCCCGCATGGGCATTGGCAGGGAGGCCGACCGGCTGCCGGACAAATTCTATCGTCCGCTGACCGGCGGAGGCCCGACGGACGGTGTGGCGCTGACGCATGAAGAGGTCGATGGGGCCCTGCAAGAATACTACGCGCAGGCCGGCTGGGATTCGAAAACCGGGAACCCAACGGTGGAGACGCTGAGACGACTGGGCCTGGAGTGGGTCGTCTGATGCCGTGACGGTAGATCCCACGTCCGGGCTTCCTGCGCTGACAGGATCAGACCTGGACGTGAAGGGGTGTGAGAGGAGCAGGTATGGAGGAGCGGGTCTGGCGGGTGGATGTGGCCAATAGGCAAGCAGGCCGCGAACCTGTGCCTCCGTCCTGGCGGCGTCTCGGGGGACGCGGCCTGACCGCCCGAATTCTCATGGACGAAGTGCCCCCGCGCTGCGACCCGCTTGGCCCGCTCAACAAACTCGTCTGGGCTCCGGGGTTGATCGTCGGGCACATGGTCTCGTCGTGCGACCGCATCTCCGTCGGCGCCAAGAGCCCGCTCACCGGCGGCGTGAAGGAGAGCAACGCCGGGGGCACGACCGGGCTGCAAATGGTCTCCCTCGGAATCAAGGCGCTGGTGCTCGAAGGGGGCCTGCCCTCCGACGGGTGGTGGGTGCTGCACGTGAGCAAGGACGGATTGCGCTTCGAGCCTGCGGATGACCTGGCCGGACTCGGGGCCTACGCCGCGGCGGAAAAACTCCGCGGCCGCTATGGCGACAAGGTCGCCCTGAGCCTGATCGGCCCCGGCGGAGAAATGCAGCTGCTCGCCTCCGGCATCCTCAATCTGGACAAGGACCGCGAGCCGTCGCGGATCAACGCCCGCGGCGGCATGGGCGCCGTGATGGGCGCCCGTCGGTTGAAGGCGATGGTGATCGACAGCGCGGGCGGGGAGAAGCCGCCTCTGGTCGACGCCGCGCTGTTCAAGGCCGGGCAGAAGCTGTATACGCAGGCAGTGATGGCGCATCCCCAGACAGCCCTCTACCGCGATTACGGCACGGCGGGGCTGGCGTCGATGACGCATGGTTTCGGCGCCCTTCCCACGCGGGGCTTTTCCGCCGGGGACTTCGAGGGGATCGACAAGATCAGTGGAGAGGCGTTGCGGGACCTGATGCTGTCGCGCGGCGGAACGAGCGAGCCGTCTCACGCCTGCATGGCGGGGTGCGTGATCCAAAGTTCGAACTGCTTCGGGGGTCCGCAGGGGGAGAAGATCGTCTCACCCCTGGAGTACGAGACCATCGGGCTGGTTGGCGCCAACCTGGGAATCGACAGCCTCGACGACATCGGGCGCCTGAACTGGGAGATCAATGACCTGGGGCTCGACACCATCGATACCGGCGCGGCGCTGGGCGTTGCAGCCCAGGCCGGGCTGATGACCTTCGGCGACGCGGCGCGGGCGATGGAGTTGTTGGGAGAGATCCGTCGCGGCACACCGCTCGGGCGAATCCTGGGATCGGGCGCGGCGGTCACCGGGCGCGTGCTGGGCGTCCGGCGCGTCCCGGTCGTCAAGGGGCAGGCGATGCCGGCGTACGACCCGCGCGCCATCAAAGGCACCGGTGTGACCTATGCCACCTCGGCCCAAGGCGCCGACCACACTTGCGGCCTGACGATCCGCGCCAAGATCGACCACCTCGACCCGAAGATCCAAGCCGATGTGTCGCGTGCGGCGCAGATCAATATGGCCGGGTACGACACTCTCGGCGCGTGCATCTTCGGCGGCTTCGGCTTTGCCAAGGCGCCGGGCGCCATCCGCAACCTGCTCAATGGTCGGTATGGCTGGGGCGTCGGCGATGACGTGCTGCAGGAACTGGGGTTGGAAACACTCCGGCTGGAGCGCGCCTTCAATCTGGCTGCCGGCTTCGATGCCTCGGATGACCGCATTCCAGAATGGATGACTCAGGAGCCCCTGCCGCCTCACAACAGCGTGTTCGATGTCGACGATGCCGACCTGGATCGGGTGGCCGGATGGTCGTGACGGTCCGTCTGCATACGACGCTCCGGCGGGAGACGCCGGAAGGGATCGTCGACCGGCTGAAGCTGGACCTGGCGCCCGGCGCGACGATGCGTTCGGTGGTGGAGGCGCTCGATGTCTCGCCCTGCGACGACGCCATCCTGTTGGTCGTCAACGGCAGGATCGCCGACGTCGACACGCCGCTTGCCGAGGGCGACGAGGTGCGATTGATCCCTGCGATGTCGGGGGGTGGTTGGTACGCGTAGGCGGCGCAGAATGCCGCGGTGAGCGGGGGAAGGACACGGGGCCGCGAGCGGCCCCGTTGGCGTCGTTCAGGCCAGCGTTCGGGTGAAGATGATCAGGTCGTCGCCCGGAGCGTAGAACTCCGGGATCGTTGCGGCGAGGGTGTAGCCCAGGCGCTGGTAGAAGGCCCGCGTGGGGGCGTACTCGCCGCGCCCCGAGGTGTCCAGCACGATCATCCGACCGCCCTGCTTGAGCACCTCATTCTCCGTCTGGGCCATGAGGGCGCGTCCAACACCCTTGCCTTTGGCGCCCAGACCGACTGCGATCCAGTACAGGTCAAAGGTCCCCTGTGTGAGCGGTGTGGGGCCATAGCAGACGAAGCCAAGCAGCTCGTCGTCCTCCATCGCACTCAGGAAGAAGTAGCCGTTGGGATCCTCATCCGCCAGATAAGAACTTCGAGCAGCTCGGCCACAGTGGCCGCTTCTTCCTGGGAGAAAAGCGGCTCTGCTCCGGCCAGACGGAGCAGAGCGTCGGCATCTTCAGATTGCGTGAGGCGAATGTCGATCACGGCCGCGAGGCAAGGGCCATCTTGAGGATCGTCAACACCATGGAGGGGTAGGTATGGCCGGCGGCCCGGGCGGAGCGGAAGAAGCCTGCGTCCGGAGCCAGGTCCGGGTTGACGTTCACTTCCAGGATGTAGGGCTCGCCGTCGCGCAGACGCATGTCGACCCGGGCGAAGCCCTTGATGCCCAGCAACTGATACGTGCGGACGGCGGCATCTTCGATCCGCGCCTGGTCCTCGGGCGAGAGGCGCGCCGGGCAAACGCCGGGCGTGTGTTGGTATTCGGGCGAGCCCTCGACCCATTTGGCGTCAAAGGTCACGAACTTGCGCAGCGGGTCGCGCGTCCAATTGAAGAGGATCTCGGAGATCGGCAGGACCTCGGGCTGGCCGTTACCCCACAGGGCGACGTTGATCTCGCGGCCGACGATATATTCCTCGACCAGAGCAGGCTGATGGTAGGTGCGCAGGACCAGGTCGATCTGAGCCTGGAGCTGCTCCTCGGTCTGAGCGAGCGAGTCCTGGGTCACCCCGAAACTGCCGCCCTCGGCCACCGGCTTGACGATCGCCGGGAGCGGCACCTGCAGGTTGCGATCGCTGCGGCGATGGAAGACCTGGTAGCGCGGCGTCTTCAAACCGTTGCTTTCGAGCAGCCGCTTGGCCACCATCTTGTTGCCGCTGCGGCGCAGCGATTGATAGCTGCCGCCGGTGTGGATGTATCCCATCGACCGAAGCAGGCGCGGCACTTCCGCCTCGCTGAACCCACGCCCACCCAGGCTCTCGACCAGGTTGAAGACGACCGAACGGCGCGAGTCGAACGGGCGCATGGCCGAGGTGACGTCGTCCCACACCGGCGCCAGGTGCACCGCGCCGACTTCGCCCTCCAGTGCCTGGGCGACGTGGCGCGCGACCTGCTCGGTCTCTTCGTCGGCCAGCAGGTCCTCCGGGCGTCCGCGCTCCAGCCCGAGGGCCAGGCTGTAGAGCACGACCACTTCGACGGCGCTTAGATCGGTGATGCGCCGCGGCAGACGGCGCTGGCGCGGTCGTGGCTCGACCAGGACATCGGGAAGGAAGGTCGGATCCGGCGCCGCGAGCTCGAGATTCTCGAGTCGCGAGTCGACCGATTGTGTCTGCGTTGTGGTTCGGCGAGTGGAGGTCGCGCGTGGACGTCACGCGGCGAGCTTCGCGCGCACTCGGAGGCTCTTCAGAGTCGGGCTCGAGATCCTTGGGGGAGGGCGTCGCCGGTGTTCTGGCGACCTCAGGTCGCTGGCGGGCTGACATGGTGTACGGATATGGCTCCCGGCGGTAGGCGGATCAACGTTGTTTGCCGACCGTCCGTTTCTAATTCCTTTGCAAGTTTACCACGACATTATGGCTAGGTCAAGCATTCTAGGCTAGCCCTTGGCTCCTACCCGCGACCGCCGACTACCCGTGGCGGTCATATCGATAACGACGAGTTGACCGGAAATCGGCCACCGCCCGGGGAAACCTTAAAGGCGGGTTTGCGCCCGATTCCTTTAAGATTCGAGACGAGGGTACGTTGTGGTCCGACGCGCGCGGCTTTAAGGAATCCTATGGACCGGCGGGACCTTCTCCAGGTCAACGCCGATCCCGCGCCCGTCTCCGCCGCCGCGCACGGAGCTCAGGTGAATACGAGCGCGGCGCGCGGCGGAGATGAGCCCGGCGCTGCGAGTAATTCGAGTGATCGCGTGCTTCGGCAGGCCGCCGCTCGGTCGATGAACCGCACGCATCGGTGAGCGCAGCGTCGGGCGGCAGGCCGCAGCGTCGCTCGGTGCGCACCGAAACCAGTTTCGTCCCGGACTTGGAGTGCCTCGCGACTTAAGGTAGAGTGGGGGCGAGTGCCCCAAGGAAGGGGCCCGCAGGCGAAGAGGACACCGTCACTGTCGCGAGTGCGCCGAAGAATTGGCGGAGAGGAGTTGGGTATGGAATTGGTGATTCTGGAAGAGTGGTTTGCCGTCTCACCAAAGGTGTTGTACCGCGCCTGGCTGGACAGCGAGGCGCACGGCGCGTTCACTGGCGGGGAGGCTGAGATCGATCCTGTCCCGGGCGGCGCGTTTTCGGCCTGGGACGGCTACATCAGCGGGACGACGCTCGTGCTGGATCCGCCGCAGCGGATCGAGCAGTCGTGGAGGACCACCGACTTTCCCCCTGATGCGCCGGACTCACAGCTGGTGCTCGAACTGCACGCCGAGCGCGGCGGCACCCGGTTGGTCCTCCGTCACACGGAGATGCCTGAGGGGCAAGGGGCGGAGTATGCCCAGGGTTGGATCGATCACTACTTCGAGCCGATGAAGGCCTATTTCGGTTCGGCGCGCTGAGTACTGACCCCTCCAGGAGCGTTCGATGGACCGATGGATTGCGATCCTGATCTCGGGCGCGCTCGCTGCCTGGGGGTTGGCGGGATGCGCAAGCGGACAGGCGCCGTCGCCGCCAGAACCGCAGCCCGCCCCGAGCGGTCTCGACGGGATGATGCCGACGGACACTGCAGACGCAAGCGTCACCTCCACTCCGGTGCCCACGTTGGCGCTGCAGCTCGATGCATTTGCCGACGGCGGTGCGATCCCGAACCGCTACACCTGCAGCGGTGAGAACGCCTCGCCCTCCCTTTCCTGGTCCGGTATCCCCGCCGAGGCACGATCGCTGACGCTGATCGTCTACGACGCCGACGCCGGTCCTGAGTTGGGCGCGGGGACCGATCTGGGTTTCATCCACTGGATGGTCTACGATCTTCCGACAGGCTCCACCGGGTTACCGGAGGGCGCGACGGGCAACGCGCAGGCGTTGGATGGCGGGATCGAAACCCCCAACGACTTCTTCACGGCCAGCGGGGGCACCTTCCCGGGTGGGGCGGCGATCCGCGGCGCAGGCTATGACGGACCTTGCCCGCCGGACGAGCACACTTACGTGTTCCGGTTGCTCGCGCTGGACGAGCCGCTGGCATTGCCGACGGGCTCGCCTCCCCAGGCGGTGTTGGCTTTGCTGGAGGGACACGTCGTGGCCGCGGCCGATTGGACGGGAACCTATACGCCCGCGCCGTAATCCGATCGCTGCCGGTGTGGCGGGTGTGGCACACGCGGGGGCCGCCGGACATCCGCTCGGGGGCGCCAGAGGGGATGGGTGATGAGTCAAGTTGAACTGGCCCTGTTGTTCGTGGCACTGGCGCTCGTTCTGCTCACAGGCCGGCGTGCGCTACCGCCTCTCCTGATGCGCATCCGGCCGGGCATGCTGCACTGCTGGTTCCTGCCCGCCGATCAAGAGGCCAAGGTCCTCGGGAACTCGCCCGCGCTGGTGGAAAGCCTGGACCGGCTGAAGCGGCTGCACTACTTCCTGCTCGGCGTGAAGGTTGAGAAGCTGCCTTGGTGGGGACCGGAATTCCGGGAGGTGGCGCTGGCCGCCCGTGACCACACGGCCTTCGCCTCGATCGTCCTTCAACCCTTCGGTGCCCCTGCTTCTGTCTATCTCTACACGCCGCTGCGCGGCGGCGGCATGGTGTTCACCCGCGATTACGCCGGGGGACCCCAGGTCGAGGATGAATGGCTGTCGGTCCGGAATGTCCCTACGGAGGACCTGGAGCGATTGGCCGGCGCGCATCATGATCGCGTTGAAGACATGCGTCGCCGCGGGAGGGAACTCGAGATCCGGGCCACGCAAGCGGGACGGCTGCAGGCGACTCAATACTTCTACGCCTCCAGCTATTGCCGCAAGACCAGCACTCGATTCCTCCTCCCGCCTCTGCTGAGCCTCTGCGCTTCGGTCGGGCTGCTCCTGTGGGCGGTCTTGGCCCCGCTCCTGGACTAGGCGGCACTCGACGCCCCGGCACGCGAAGAGACATCACCTGACAGGTGGCCGGGCCAGCTGGCAGGTGACGATGTTCAGGCGGGAAGTCAACCGAGATCGTTGAGGTGACGGGCATCCAGTGGATCGCGACCGTGGGCCTATGGGCCCGCCCCGGATCCGCCCCCGTGTGCGGCCAAGCGTATGGGCGCGGTGCCGCTATCCGCCTCGCTGCTTCAGCGCCGCAGCGATGGCTTGGCCCCAGGCGCGCACCGCCTCAAAGTCGCGGAAGTCGCCGATGGGTGCCTTGACCCCCTTGAGAATGAGCTTCTCAGGCAGGTTGAGCTTCGCCGGATTCAATGCGCCGTGGAACAAGGCCGTGTCCCGCGCGTGGATGCGTTCGGCGATGGGCTTCTGAGCTTCGGGGAACTTCCACCCGCTCGTCAATTGCACCGGGTCGCCCTTCCCGGAGGGTCCGCTGGAGAACAGCCACACCGGCCGTTCGGACAGCGCCTTCTCGTGCGCCACCAGGAACGCGACCGCCTCCTTGCGCCACTGCCCCACATACACTGCGCTGCCCAGGACGACAGCCCGATAGGTCGAGACGTCCTTCACGCGATCGACCTGGAGCACATCGACTTTCAGCCCGGCGCTGCTTAGCGCTTCGCCAATGGCTGCGGCGATCTCCTGCGTGGCGCCGTACTTGGTGGCATAGGCCACCAGAATTCTGCCTTCCATCGTTCCATCCTCTCGCCTGGTCCTGGGACCGGCGGTGGACCCGCCGGCCCTTCGCCCCGGCCGACGTTGGGCCGGGGAGGAAACCACGGGCAGGGTATCGCGACGCCGGTTCAGTGGGCAGTGACGAATGTAACCCGGGCTCAACGCCACGACTCCACGCACCGCATCGCCCACCTGCGAGCGCACAAACCCGTGTGCTGGTGCTCGGACGACCGCTGAACCTGCCGCTTTTTCAGGACCCACTCAGACGTCGTCCCCGGAATTGCGCCTGCCGTGGGCGGCGGTCTCCGTCCCTACAACTCCGCGTGCTGCTCGAGGAACACCTGAACCTGCGCCAGCGTAGGGAGTGCCTGCCGTCCGCCGAGCGACTGCGCGTTGAGCGCTGCCGCGGCGCTGGCCATCCTGGCCGCCGAGGGGAGATCCAGCCCCTGGATCAGCCCGCTCAGGAATGCGCCGTGATAACAGTCTCCACAACCCGTCGTGTCGACGACCCGCACCGGGAAGGCGGGCTGATGGAAGCGCGTCCCGTCTTTCGAGAACACCCAGCTGCCGCGGGCGCCGTCGGTGATGGCGACGATCGCCGGACCTGCCGACAGCAGCGCGGGACCGGCCCGCTCGGCGAGTTCCTCGCCTGTATGCCGGGCTGCGAACTCGCGGGCGACGATGCAGACATCGCTGAACGGGATGAGTCGACGCGTTTCCTCGCGGTACCGCCCGGCGCCGCCGTCGAACGACACCTGGACGCCATGCCGACGGGCATGCTGGCACGCCTGAAGGCATGCGTCACCGTGCCGGCCGTTTACGTGCAGGTAAGTGGCCTGTTCGATGGCCGTCCACGGGACTTCATCGACGGTGAGTTCGGGGGCGGTGCCCGGGGACCAGACGATCGTCCGTTTTCCCGTCCCCGCGTGCACCAGCACGACCGCGGTGGCGGACGTGCATCCTGGCCGCAGCCGGAGGAGTTCGGTGGACACCCCTTCACGCGCGAATTCGTCGTGGATCAGGCGGCCGCGCCAATCATCTCCCACGGCGTCGATCATCGCCGTGCGCGCTCCAAGGCGCGCCAGAGCCACGATCGCCGTGGCGACGGGTCCGCCGCCCTGCACGGAAAAACCCTCGGCGCGCAGGATCTCCTCCTCCACCGGAAGGTGCTCCACCTGCATCAGCAGATCGATAGTCGAGACTCCCAAACCGACCACGTCATAACGTGTTGGGGGCATGCGTCGAGGACTCCGCGGGCCAGCGGGGTCAGGTATACCACCAAACCCATGCACGACGACACGGTCCAGGGAAGAACTACGGCGAAGAGGGATCGCCGGCACAGCGGAAGCCGACCTTCGGGTGGGTGTAGTCCAGCAAGTTGGCGCCGCGATTGAGGCTGCGGACGTCGTCGGGTGTGTCATACCACGATCCGCCGCGAGGAATTTTCGAGTTGCCCGACTCCGGGCCCTGCGGATCGACGACGGCCTCCGACGAGTAGGCGCTGTACCAGTCGCCGACCCACTCGCGGACGTTGCCGGCCAGATCCAATGCGCCCACCCAGCTGGCGCCCTCGGAGAAGGAGCCGACGGGTGCGGTGTCCGGGAAGCCGTCGTCATACGACGGATCCGACATCCCGGCGCAGCCTCGGTCGCAGTAGTTCAACCGCGTCGGGTCGAACGTGTCGCCCCATGGGAACAGTCGGGCTTCCGGGCCACGCGCGGCGTACTCCCACTCGGCCTCCGTCGGGAGGCGGGCGTCTGCCCAGGCGCAATAGGCTGCTGCCCGGTGCCAATCGACCTGCACGACCGGGTAGTCCTCGAAAGCAGGATCGCCGAAGTAGTGCGGGCGAGAGAAGGAGCCGGTGTCTACGGGCGGCGCGCATGCTCCGGCGTCGACGCAGCGGGCATACTGCCGGTTGGTGACCTCGGTCCGGTCGATCCAGAAGGCCGAAAGCTCCACTGGATGCGCAGGGTGTTCATCGGCGAAGGCGGACGCCCCGCAGGTGGCAATCGCCAGGTCTCCGGCCGCTTCGCGGCACAGGCAGCGCGCGGTAACGAGTCGATTCAGAGGTACCACCCATGCTGAAGGCGCCGGCCGGGACGTAGACGACGACCGCCGCGTCCGCCGCCCGCGTTGCTGTGTCACCGGGTTGGTGCAGAACAAGGGAAGCGTTGGGTGGGGCCGGAAGGCACCCGGCGAGAGGGCTCATCAGTACGGACACAATCGCGCCGCGGCGTGCGGGCTTCAAGCGTTTGGGGCCCCCACCGATTTGGCGATGCGCACGGAGCACTGTGCCACGGGCCCGGCACTTCATAGCTCGCCTCGATCCGGTCCCCTGCCCGAGGCGCCGGAGAACTCCGACGCGCCCGCGCCCTTCTCCACTGCGGAGCACGCCCGAACAGCAGCCCAGGTACGAAGGCCGCAGTTCAGCTCCCCTCAGCCGGCGGAGTTGATGGCGCCCAAACGATAGTGAAAGACCCCCACACCCTTGGCCAGGAGCGGGATGTAACGCATCAGCTGCGAGGCGCCCAGGCGTGGTTCCGGCCGGTCGAAATAGAACCATTCGTCGATCAGGTGCAGTTCAGGGCTCCAGTTCTCCAATTCGCGACCGCGGCGCATGCCCCAATGCAGCCGTGCGCCGATGCGGGACGACCGCAGCTCCAGGTTGTGCAGCCAAACCATGAACGGCGTCATCCCGTCGAAGACCAGCTCCGATCCGGGGAAGCGTTCCAGGAGGGTGAGCACCAGCGCGCGCACTTGCGCGGGCTCGAAGTACGGCAGGACGCCTTCGGCCAGGAACAGGAACGTACGGCCGGCGACAGGGCCCATCCTCTGCAGCCACGCGCCTTCGAAGACCGACTCACCGATCATCCGGCATCGAGGCTTCTCATCGATGAGCTGGCGGCGGAGCGCGATCACCTCGGGCAAATCCAGGTCGACCCAGCTCACCCGCCCGTCGTCAACGCGGTCGAAACGCGTGTCGAGCCCACAACCGATATGGACCACGACGGCGTCCGGGTGAGCCGCCAGGAAGGCCTGGGTGCGGCGATCGAACTCGCGCAGGCGGAGCAGAATGCTGGCCTGATCTTGATCGCTGAGCCGGAATCGGTTGGGGTCGAAGTCGATCTGGCCGAAGAGCTCCGCCGCGTGCGGATCGAGCACCAGAGGCGACGCGTGCCTGGCTTCGAGCGCGCGCGCCCGAAGCGGGATCAGCAGCGTCTCGGCGATCGGGTTCGTATCGTCCAGCCTGACTTTCGGCATGTCGGCTGCTTCCCTCAAGGTCGGGCGTCACGTGTCCCGGCGCATCGGTGGCGCCGGCTCGAGCCACACCCTCGGCGGAGCGTCTCAGACTGGAGGTCGCCAGCGATTAACCGCCTGTCGATCATGCGTGCGCTTCCGATCGACGCACTCGGCCGGCCTACCTGCCCGGGAGGCCTGTGTCGCCGGCGGGCTTCTCTCCCGAACGGGAGCGCCATCTGGCAGCGACGAGAGTCACCGGAATGGCCGGCAACGCACTTGCGACGACGGCCAGGCCGAAGCCCGAAGGGAGGAAGACCGTCAGGGAAGTGACGAGCGTCGGCCAGGCGCCGCCCGATTCGTAGGGGGCGATGGGGACTGTGGTGCGAGTGAAGCCGACGCAGGCCGCCAGACCGGCGCCGGCAACTCCGGCCAGGAGGAGCGGACGGAACAGTCCGCGCAGCCTGATCGAACGGCGCACAGCGAAAAGGACCGCCACACCGGAGAGCGGCAGGATCAGAATCACGATGAAGAGTAAGGCGACGGTTGGGGTCATTGGATGCTGCGGGTCCCGGTCTGACCTCTCCGTTGTCGATGCCGGTCGAAGGCCCTCGCCGGCCTTCAGCCGGGCTTGCGGTCCGGCAAGCCCCACCGGCCAATGTCCGTATTCTCGCGCCGCCCGGCCGTTTGCGAGGGAGCACCGATGGACCCACGTGCGAGCGATCGATCCATGCCAGGTGACCGCGCGGCTCTCTCGCTGGGCTTTGCTTATCCCTCTCGCTTGCCGGCCCCTGGCTACCTGCACGCGTGGACCGGGCGCACCGACGCATGTTTGCGGATCGACAGGGCGGCACCGGACTGCGCCGAGTGTGCGGGAGCCGACTGCCGACCGGCACACAGTCCCCCGTCCACTTCGTTTTACAACCTTCTTACATCGCTCCCCCGGCTGGATAACAGCGGCGAGGAGAATCGAGGCAGGACTAGTGACCAGGAGGCACACTGATGCATACCATTTCCCGTATCCGGAAGATGATCTGGTCGACAGCCAGCGGCCTGCTTGTGCTGGCACTGACGGCGGCCGCGTTCGTGGTGGTGCCGGCGACACCGGCCTACGCCGATGAGGGCCAGCCGCCGTCGGCCGAGCGCAGCCGCGACCGCGGCACGCGGCTCGAGAAAGCACTGGAGCACGAGAAGGACTGGCTGGCGCGGCAGGGCGACAACCTGGCCAAGGCCGAAGCAGGTGCCGACAAGCTGGCGGGGCTGATCGAGAAGGCCAAGGCCAACGGCGTCGATACCAGCGACCTCGAAGCGGCGTTGGCGCACTTCAAAGGCCAGATGGCCCGCGCACACCAGTCGCACGATGAGGCCGCCGCGATCCTCGACGCTCACGCCGGCTTCAACGGCGGGGGTAAGGTGACCGACGCTGCTCAAGCCCTCGAGACGGTCAAGAGCGCAGGCAACGCGCTGCGTGAAGCCGCTCAGGTGATGACGGGCGCGAGCCAAGGACCTGCGCGCTGCGGTCCAGGCCTGGCGCGAGGCGCATCCGCGACCGCAGCCGCCGACGGTGCCGGACGGCGCGTAGCACCGCTCGCCCTGGTCCGGCGCCTGATCCCGGCGCGGAAGGCAACACTCCGTGACCCGTGGCTCTGCCACGGGTCACGGAGTGTTGTGGATCGCCGATCGGCGCAGGGGAACCCAGCCATCGGGGGATCAGCACCGTCTGCGGTCGCACCCGGAGAGGGTGTACGCTCGGGGGTGTTCGAGATCGCGCTTGCATGCCTGGCCGGGGTCAGAGCCGCCTAGCGCCGCAGCGTACGGAAGCTCGAAGTCGGGCGGTCGCCGCGGCAGGAGGGCGAGGGGATGTCACCGGCTGTTCCTGAACGAGTGGCCGAGTTGATCCTGAGCGTGCAAGCCTGGGCGGCGGCGCGGCCGGACGTCCATGGCGTGGCGCTCGTCGGCTCGCATGCCCGCCAGGTGGCGACACCCGAGTCGGACGTCGATCTGGTCATCGTGTGCGCGTCCCCGTCGGAGCTAGTTGGGAACACCGACTGGCTCCGCGTCTTCGGCACGCCGCAGCGGACGGCACGCGAGGACTGGGGGCGCGTGACCTCGCTGCGCGTGTGGTATGCCGACGGCCTGGAGGTCGAGTTCGCGATCGCCGACCGCGCCTGGGCATCGGTGCCGTTGGATGCCGGCACGCGGCAGGTGATCGAGGGCGGGTGCGTCGTGGTGTTCGATCGCGGCTCGGCGTTCAGCGGGGTGGTTTGAAACGCGCCGCGCCAGGCGGCGAGCGCTTGCCCGGGGACCGCGCGTGCGGGTCAGCCGGAGCGGGCGGCCGAGGCGAGAGCCGAGGCAGCCCGCGGAGGCCCAACGCGTCAGATCAGGAACAGCAGCGCGATGCCGGCCATGGCGACGAACGTGCCGGCCCACGCCTGCCAGTTGATGTCTTCTTTGAGGACGAAGTGCGCGATGGGAAGCAGGAAGACCGGCGGCAGCGCCATGATCGTGCTGGCGACGCCGACGCGGGCGAGCTGCACGCCGATCAGTGAGAGCCAAACCCCGAGGAACGGCCCGACGATCGCGCCGGCGACGGCCGGGAGCAGGGCGGAGCGTTCCTGAGAGAGGCGCGTGAAGGTGGCGCCGATCTCGCGCCGGACGAGCGTCCAACCCCAAAGCGCGACGAACGCCGCCAGCATGCGGATGACGACGCCGGAGAGGGCAGGGAAATCGCCGCCCAGGCCGAGTTTGGAGAGCGTCAGCCCGCCGGCCTGACAGACGGCCGCGCCGAAGCCCAGGATCAGGCCGCGCACGTAGTGCGGCTTGTGGCGATCGAGAAGCGGGCCGCCGCCGCGCGTGACGACCCAACCGATGCCGGCGACGGTCAGCAAGATGCCGAACCACTCCAGAGCTTCGCAGCCGTTCGCCGAGCAGCGCCAGCGCGAGCAAGCGCGCTCATCACCGGTGCGGTGCTCATCATCAGCATGCCCAGGCGCGGTCCGATCAGCACGTAGGCCTGAAAGAGCATCGCATCGCCGATCGCCAGACCGACGACGCCGGAGAGGCCGAGCCACAGCCAGCGGTCGGGCGCGGCGTCGAGGGGGAGCGGCGTGCCGAGCACCAGCGTGTGTGTGATCAGGAGGAACACAACCGCCAGCAGCAAGCGGGTGCGGTTGAGGACGATCGAGCCGAGGCGCCGGCTGGCGATGGAGAAGAACGTCGCCGAGCCGGTCCAGCACACGGCGGTGGCGAGCGAGGCGAGTTCACCGAGCAGGGTGGGGTCCATGGCGCCGGTTGGGTCGGCCGGGGAAGATCGGCGGCGGCCGAAGGTCATGAAGAGCCCGCCGCCGGCGGGGCTATGCAGGACTTGGAAATGTAACCTGGGGCTTGAGGACCCCAGTGTCTGGCATTGTATCAAAGACGGGCGAGGCGGCAGAATGCGGTGCCGACAGAAGGCCCCAAGCAGATACAAAGTCTGCTGGCGGTGGGGGAGACGCCAGCAGACGGACGGCGGGAGCCGTGAAGTGAACGCTGAGGACTAGGCGTGGCTGGGCTTCATGAATTGCAGGTACGCGTAGCCCAATCCCAGGAGAAGATAGATCGCAACCGCGGACCAGCCGACTGCGTTGAACACACCTGAAAGCGTGCCCATCAGGGCAACGATCAGGCCGAACACCTGGCCGATCAGGGATGCAACGATGAGGGCCTTCTGTGCGGGGCCATCCGAGACGTTCCGGGCGAACCAGCAGATCAAGCCAACGTGCAGGAGTTCCACGCCGAAGAGTTGGCTGGCAAGATTGACCGCGGGTCCCGGCGTGACGCCATACATAGTCAGGAGTGTGGCAGGGAGAAGGACGAGGCCAACGCCGTAGACCAGTGAGACGACGGCATTGACGAGAAGAAGGTTGCTGAACTTCATGCTGTTGCCTCCTCTGTCGAGATTCAGATCGCACTAGGCCAGGGTGAATAGGAGAGACTGGAAGAGGTCGAGCCTATGCGGGCCCTGCTTATTGGACATCCCCCACAGTAATGACAACACCGAGGTGCAGGGCGGGATGTGGCATGACGGCCAGAACCCGGTCCGCCAGCCGGCCCGGGCGCTGTCTCCTTCCCCAATGCGCAGCCGGATCGGCGAGACATCCTGCGCTTTGCGCCAGCTCGCCGCGTCGCCCGACGGGGCGGGCTGGGAAAGCGCATGGAGCACCGCCCCGATGCCTTCGGAAGCACACCGGGGCGGGCAACGATCTCGGTGACCCGTCGCTAAGGTCCGGCCAGGAACATGGTGCTTGGTCCGTTGAGAACCCAGTCTACAGACGGGTCCGTTGGAAGAAGCGTGGGATCATCGGTGGTCCCCATTTCGTGGAACTTGTATCCAACCAGGTGCGACCATTCGGGCGAGGCTTCGGTCACCCGGCCTTCAGCTCGGAACTTCCAGGTCGAGAAGGTCCACAGGCCATCGTCATAGCCCTTGATGTAGCCTCCCGTCTCGGGATAGATGACGAAGTCCTCGTAGAAGTGCGCGACCTTGCCGGACTCCCAGCCCGTCTTTGTCGCCGATCCGAAGTAGTGGACTTGAGCCCCATCGAGGACGCAATTGCTGAGCGTCCCTCGCCAATGGGGCTCAGGATCGGTGGAGTAGACCGCGATGAACTGATCACACTTGATGATCTTCGGGCCATTCGACTGCGCTGCAAGCACCCCACCGGATGTGAGCAGAAGTGCAATCACAGCGATGAGGGTCACTGCAAGAACCTTCTTCATCGGCTTACCCCCTCCCGGCTAGCCGGGTCGTGATCTCGGCTGTGCTTCTCCCCGAGTACGGCTTGTCCTACGGTCGGCATCCAAATTCGCATCTTGGGTCCATTGGCACTGGGCACCACCTCCTTCAACGCGCAGGGTCCAGGCCTCAGGTGCTCATTCCATCTGAGCGCATGAGACGAGGGTTGACGGTCTGGTTACTGGTCCTGGCTGGTGTGGCCGCGCGATCGTATGGTCAGCCCGAAAGTGGGCCGGGGGATGCGGCGCCGAGGCCGATGTCGCGGCAAGCGACCTGCACGCCTGCAGCTCAGGCCTACGGCATAGCAAGTGCGTTCGTCAAGGCGCTTGGAGAGGGGGAACTTGGTACCGAAGGGCGCCGTGCAATGGCGGAGGGTGGTGCTTGTGTTCACTCACTTGATACACCCGAAAGATGGGGAAGTCAACGGGTGGCGGCCGGCTGGAGGTCGGATGGCCGCCCGAAGACCAGATTGGAGAGCCAGCCCCCGGGTGCTTCCCTGTGCAGCTGGTGGGATTTGGATCCCCAGGACGGGGACGAAGAAGCCCGCCGGGAGGCGGGCGGTTGAGCGTGGATCTTCTAGTGGGCCGTACAGGACTTGAACCTGTAACCTTGTGGTTAAGAGCCCCAATGTTGTCCTGCCAGGCGGCGGGGGCAGTCGATGAATTCACACGGTTCTCCGGGTATATATACCCGGAGAGCCGTGTCTATGGGCAACGTGCTTGGCGTGGGCTCTTGACAATCATCACTATGCTGGTATATATACCAGCATAGTGATGAGTGAGAGAGACCACATGAGGCCCTGGCTAAGGAAGCTAATCAGACAGTTAGACTCCGAATTGTCAAAAGTCTGGGGCAGTCGGGATTTGGCGGAGTTCTTGAAGGACCGAGGCGAGACGATCGGAATACCTGGGAGCGCTCGCCTGGGGCAGATCATCATTGCGCTTCAGGACGAGGGAAAGCTGCGCCACGTTGAACTCCGCAGAGAGGGTCGGAGATCCAAACGGGGTGCGAAGAGTTTGTATGGCTGGGGGGAACCCTCCGCCTACTCACTCGGGCTGTCACTGGCCGGCGGCAGCTACCTGTCACACGCCACAGCACTCTTCATCCACGGGCTTACCGACCAGGTCCCGAAGACGATCTACGTGAATCGGGAGCAGACAGCCAAGCCGAGGGGGCCGGCGCGCCTGTCGCAGCCGGCTATCGATAGAGCATTTGGAACGAGAGGAAGGACGTCGAAGTATGTCTTCCTCTCCGAGACCAACAGGTATGTCATCCTGAGCGGCAAGAACTCCGGCAGGGCCGGCGTCGCAAGAATGACCGGCCCGGATGGGGAGAGCCTGGAGGTCACAGGCCTTGAGCGAACTCTCATCGATATTGTCGTTCGCCCAGGTTACGCGGGGGGATTAGGGAAATCCTGTTTGCTTATGAGCGTGCCAGAGCGACTGTATCGGCATCAAGGCTCGCCAAGTTGCTGCAGAAGCTCGACTACATCTACCCGTATCACCAGGCAATTGGATTCCTCATGCAGCGGGCGGGCTACCCGGAAGTGGATCTAGGCAGAATAGCCGCTTCACCGATCCGGTGGAAGTTCTACCTCGACTATGGGATGACCACCGCAGAGTATGATGAGAGGTGGAAGCTATTCTATCCAAAGGGCCTCTAGCTTCTCAGTCTCGGCAAGCAAGTACTCGAAATAGTAGTCGAATTGCTGTAACCTCGTAGGGACCGCATTCAGGACGGAAGCCCAATCACCCCTGTGGAACTCGCGGTGCATATGTATTCGCGGGATGAGTGAAAGGTCGACATCCTTGGCGGCGAAGACTCTCCGTATGGTCTCTTGAACCACCGCATCAGCGAAATTGAAAGCCCCCTGTTCAATTATTCGGTAGATGTCGTAAAAGTCCCGCGCCCTGGGCGTTGGGTTTGCACGGTTGGGGTATTGCGGATCCTGCTGGCAGATGGCGCGGTAGTTTCTCTATGGCGATCAACGAGATAGGGTAGACAAGGACCGGTTGGCCGTTCAACACGATCCTCACTTTGTCATCGCAGTACTCAAACGGTGACATCTCAATGCGGAAGACCCGGCGGTGCTGGGGGCCGCTTTCAGTCGCCTGCCTCCTCATGGCATCGACGTCGCCCTTGAGTCGCTCGTAGAGCGCATGGGGTACAAGCTTGAACTCGGCGGTGTATCCGCCCCAGCGCGAGCCAGGTAACCTGTTGGAGGGACGGGATAAGAAGACTTCGTCGAGAACGACCATGCCCAGGTCGCCGAACTTGGCCCTTAGGATCTTGAACAGTGGAGCAGCGATGCTTTGGGGGTTGTCGACATCAGTTTCCAGGGAGAAGTCAAGGTCAAGTGAGGACCGGGTGCCGATTCTATGGACGATCTCCAATGCATTCCCGCCCTTCAAGACGAGAATTTCACCCAGAACCGCGTCTGATGCGACTGCAGTGATTATGGTTCGCGCGGATGTCTTCTAGCTGCATGGCTTTCTACCGCCTGGGCGATTTATAGGGCCATGCTCATTGCGGCCACACCCACCGTGGGTGTGAAGCAGTCGGGGAATGAGCGTGTGGCTCATTTGACGACGAAGATCCACATGGCCCCGTTATGCAGGATCGGAGGCAAGGATGGTGTCGGCGTTGGTCGGTAGGCGATGGCCCCGAAGGAAGGCCGCTCATTGGAGAAGACGACCCCGTAGGTTCCTGGCACGACCGTTTGGTCAACATACAGCAAGACATAATCCGTGGCGGGCTCGATGTGAAACGCCACGGTCGTGTCAAGGCTGAAGGGGTACTGGATAGGGTAGGACCTGGTATGTCCGCATGACCTCGACCGTCCGTGAGGTTGTACCTGCCACGACCTCAAGAACAACCTTCTGTCCGAGTGGGCCAAGCATGTCCATAACGTTCGACATGACTGCGGGCACGTCATCTACCGCGTGGCCGTCTGCCCCAGTGACGAGGTCTCCAGGCACAAGGCCTGCTGCTTCAGCAGGTGATCCTGGTAATAACGCTCGCGACGATCGCGCCAGCTTGGGACGTATCGAAGTTGGCGCCGATGCCTGCGATGTAGCGTATCAACTTGAGATTGCCTAGTGGAAGGTCGTTGCCCTTGATGGCGATGATTGGCTTGTTCGCTGTCGTGGAAGGGAGGCGTGCGTAAGTCCACGTTGTTCTCGTCTGGCAGACCCTCCGAGCTGGAGTAGCGAACCATCCGAACTGACGATGAAGACACCGTCCTGCGGAATGCGTAGGTCGCTCGTAACGGATCCGTCGGCGCTCTGGCTGTTCTGCTCGCCAGCGGGCGGTTGGGGGCCGATGCCTGGGACCTCGCCTGGGCTCTGCGGAGAGCCGAGTGTGTTGATGGCGGGTAACTGCAGTTGCTGATAGGCGAACAGGCCCCCGCGCCGACGATGCAGCCTGCTGCGAATGCGAACAGAAACTGCGATGCCCAGGCCGGCAGGAATGCGGCGTCTGGCGGGCCCGGAGATGTCTCCATTTCCTCTCTGCATGTGCCCTCGCTTATTCCGTCGTCACGCCTAGATCCGGCAGACATCTCATTTAGCCAACCGGTCTTTCTAAGTGCGTACCTGGGGTAGGCGGTATCTCTCAGGGGCCCTGGAGCCTCGCCTGAACCTGTTTCCGGAGCTCCTGTGGCTTGGCGATGTTCCTGAAGGTCTCATGGGTTCCGCCCGTGCCGACGACAGAGACGGTCCCGTAGTTCAAGATCATGCCAAGAATGGGTTGGATGACGCGAATGCTCTCCACCTTCGCGAGCTGGATCTCGAGGGAGCGACGCTGTATGACCCCGTGCTTGGCGATGATACGCCTGTCGGTCAGCGCAAACTCAGTGGTTGATGTGACAAGTGCGGCGGTGACGGCGCCGACTCCCGCCATCAACAGGAACATGCCCGACCCAAAGCAGAGGTATCCATTGAGCAGCAAGTCCTTGCTTGCGAACGCATACACCACCGATCACGATCCCGATGAGGAGCCATGCGAGGGGGTAGAGGAAGATGCTCCGTGGGTCCGCCTCGTGGAATTAACCTCTTCGCCGGGAAGCAAGTTGTCATCGACGTAACTCATCGCGTGGAATCCCCCTTCCATGTCAGGCATGCTTGCGCGCTATGGATAGGGTACTTTGGAAAGCGAAGCGCGCAAGCTACTGTAGGTTGATTTGAGAGCGTATCCGGAGCGATTGTGTGGCCAATCCAGAGATGCGGTGTGTGTCGCCCAGGCACATGGTCATCGCTGGGGATGAAGAAACCCGCCGGCTGGCGGGCTCTTGAGCGTGGATCGGTTGGTGGGCCGTACAGGACTTGAACCTGTAACCTTGTGCTTAAAAGGCACCTGCTCTGCCATTGAGCTAA